>NZ_JBHWHK010000001.1:0-489717 GCF_042732495.1 Microbacterium sp. NPDC059771
CTCCGACCGCGGTGCCCTCGGTGGTCGCCGTGAACCTCTACCGCATCGCCCAGGAGTCGCTCACGAACGCCCGCCGTCACGCAGGACCGGGAGCCACGGCCGATGTGCGGGTGCGCTACGACGACGACGGCGTCGAGGTGGAGGTCGTGAACACCGGCCGCGCGATCGCCCAGTTGCGACCGGGCCTCGGGCAGCTCGGGATGCGGGAGCGCGCGACGGCCTCGGGGGGCACGCTGGAGGTGGCGCCGCGGCCGTCCGGCGGGCTGCGCGTGCGGGCCCGGGTGCCCCTCGCCCCGGTCGCGGCGGGAGCGAGCCGATGAGCGCCGGCGCCATCCGCGTGCTGCTCGTGGACGACCATGCGCTGCTGCGCACCGGGTTCCGCACGATCCTGGAGACACAGCCCGACATCACGGTGGTGGGCGAGGCCTCGACCGGAGCGGAGGCCGTGGCCCAGGCGTCCGCCCTGCTCCCCGACGTCATCACGATGGACGTGCAGATGCCCGACATGGACGGCATCGAGGCCACCGAGCGGATCGTCGCGGATCCGGCGGTCCGCGCGGCCATCGCGATCATCACGACGTTCGACCGCGACGACTACCTGTACCGCGCGCTGGATGCCGGGGCCAGCGGCTTCCTGCTGAAGAACGCCGGGGCGGAGGACCTGATCGCCGCGGTCCGCGCCCTCGCCGCGGGTGACGGCATGCTGGCGCCCGAGGTGACGCGGCGCGTGCTCGCCCGGTTCTCCGCGGTGCCCGCGCCGGCCCCCGCGTCGCCCGCGCCGGTGCCGAGCTCCGCACGCACGAACCCCGCGCTCGCCGAGCCGCTCACCGAGCGGGAGGCCGAGGGGCTCGCGCTGCTCGCGGATGCCCGCAGCAACGGCGAGATCGCGCGGGCGCTGTACATCGGCGAGGCGACCGTGAAGACGCACGTGTCGCGCATCCTGCAGAAGCTCGGCGCGCGCGACCGGGTGCAGGCCGTGGTGCTCGCGCACCGGCTCGGGCTCGCCTGACGCGGCCGGGGACCGGGCTCCGCGATAGCCTCTGAGCCATGCCGGAAACCGCTCCCCTGTCGCGCCCGATCCTGGCCGGGGTGGTCACGGCACTGGTCGGTTTCACGAGTTCGTTCGCCGTGGTGCTCGCGGGACTCGACGCGATGGGCGCGACCGCGGCGCAGGCGGCCAGCGGGCTGCTGGCGGTGACGGTGACCATGGGCATCGCGTGCGTGGTGCTGGCGTGGCGCTACCGGATGCCGATCACGGTCGCGTGGTCGACCCCCGGCGCCGCGCTGCTGGCCTCCACCGGGGCGATCGAGGGCGGATGGCCGGCGGCCGTCGGGGCGTTCCTGGTCACCGCGGCCCTGATCCTGCTCACGGCGCTGTGGCCCGCGCTCGGCGCCCTGATCGCCCGCATCCCTCCGTCGATCGCGCAGGCCATGCTCGCCGGGGTGCTGCTGCCGCTGTGCCTCGCACCGATCACGGGCGTCGTCGCGAACCCGTGGGGCGTGGTCCCGGTCGTGCTCACGTGGCTGGTGTTCGCGCGCCTCGCGCCGCGCTGGGCGGTGCCGTTCGCGTTCCTCGCCGCGGCCGCGGTGGTCGCGGTGACCCTGGTGGCGGAGGGCGACGCGGTCGACCCCGCGGTGCTGCTGCCCCGGGTGGAGCTGACCGCTCCGGTGTTCACGGTCGGGGCGCTCGTGGGCGTCGCGCTGCCGCTGTTCATCGTGACCATGGCCTCGCAGAACGTGCCGGGCATCGCGATCATGCGCAGCTTCGGGTACGAGGTGCCGTGGCGTCCCGCGATGCTCGTGACCGGGCTCGGCACGGCGCTCGGCGCCACCGCGGGCGGACACGCGATCAACCTCGCCGCGATCAGCGCGGCCCTCGCGGCCTCCCCCGATGCCGATCCCGATGCGCGGCGCCGCTGGGTCGCCGGGGTGTCGACCGGGGTGTCGTACCTGGTGCTCGGCGGGTTCTCGGCGGCCTTCGCGACGCTCGTGGTGCTGGCCCCCCAGGCCGTGATCCCCGCCGTGGCCGGGCTGGCGCTGTTCGCCGCGTTCGGCTCGGCCGTGCAGCAGGCGATCGGCGACCCCGGCGAGCGCCTGCCCGCCGTCGTCACGTTCCTCGTCGCCGCGTCGGGCATCGCGGTGCTGGGTGTGAGCGCCGCGTTCTGGGCACTGGTCGCCGGCCTCCTGGTGCGCACCGTGCTGCACGCCTTCCACCGCTGATCCCCTCCGCCCCACGGCTGAGGAGGGAAGGTCCGCCGCACGGGGGATGCCCTGGAACACGGGGCTCCGTAGCGTGAGGGGCATGACAGGACTGCTCGAACTCTCCGGCATCACCAAGAGCTACGGCTCTCGGCGCGTGCTCGACGACGTCTCCTTCACGGTCGCCCCCGGGCGCCTGACGGGCTTCGTCGGCGGCAACGGCGCCGGCAAGACCACCACCATGCGGATCGTCCTCGGACTGCTGTCGTCGGACGGCGGCCGCGTCGACCTCGATGGCGCCCCGCTCACCACCGCGGACCGCCGCCGCTTCGGCTACATGCCCGAGGAGCGCGGCCTGTACCCGAAGATGAAGGTGCTGGAGCAGATCGTGTATCTCGCGCGACTGCACGGCTTCGCCAAGCAGGATGCCACCGCGCGCGCGACCGCGCTGCTCACGGAGCTCGGGCTCGGGGAGCGGCTGAACGACACGATCGAGTCGCTGTCGCTCGGCAACCAGCAGCGCGCGCAGATCGCCGCCTCCCTCGTGCACGACCCCGAGGTGCTGATCCTCGACGAGCCGTTCTCCGGGCTCGACCCGCTCGCGGTCGACGTGGTCGCCGGTGTGCTGCAGTCGAGCGCCGCGAAGGGCGCCTCGATCCTGTTCTCCTCCCATCAGCTCGACGTGGTGGAACGCCTGTGCGACGACCTCGTGATCCTCGCCGGTGGCACGATCCGCGCCGCGGGGTCGCGTGACGCCCTGCGCGCCGAGCACGCCCGCGACCGCTACGAGCTGGTGTCGGCGGGTGACGCGGGCTGGCTGCGCACCGAGCCGGGTGTCACCGTGATCGACTTCGAGGGCGGCTACGCCCTGTTCGACGCCGACGGTCCGGAGACGGCGCAGCGCGTGCTGCAGTCGGCGGTCGCCCGGGGCGACGTCGCGAGCTTCGCCCCCAAGCACCCGTCCCTCGCCCAGATCTTCAAGGAGGTCATCCAGTGAGCGCCCCCACCCCCTCCCCCACGCGCACGCCCAGCGGCATCTGGCTCGTCGCGGAGCGTGAGATCGGCTCGAAGCTGCGCAGCAAGGCGTTCCTGATCTCCACCGGGATCCTGCTCGTGCTCGCCCTCGCGGGTGTCCTGTTCGGCGGTTTCGCGAGCAAGAACACCGAAACCATGCCGGTCGCGGCGACGGCCGACACCGCCTCGGTCGTCTCGGCGATCCCGAACGTCGAGGTCACCACGGTCGCCGACGAGGCCGAGGCGGAGGAACTGGTCCGCGCGGAGAAGGTCGACGCGGCCGTGCTCCCGGCGAGCGGCACCGAGGGTCACACGGGTTACTCGATCGTCGCCCTGCAGGATGCTCCCGGCTCGCTGGTGTCGGCACTGTCGCTGTCGCCCGAGGTCGTGATCCTGGAACCGGTCACCACCAACCCGCTGCTGCGGTACTTCATCGCGATCGCGTTCGGCCTGGTGTTCATGATGGCCGCGGCGACGTTCGGCGGCACGATCGCGCAGAGCGTCGTCGAGGAGAAGCAGACCCGCGTGGTGGAGGTGCTGCTGTCGGCCATCCCCGCGCGCACCCTGCTGGCCGGCAAGGTGGTCGGCAACACGGTGCTGGCGATGGGGCAGATCCTCGCGCTGGCGGCCGTGGCGACGATCGGCCTGATCGTCACGGGTCAACGCGAGGTGCTGACCACGCTCGGTGCCCCGATCCTCTGGTTCGCGGTGTTCTTCCTGTTCGGGTTCATCCTGCTCGCGGCGATGTTCGCCGCGGCGGCCTCGATGGTGTCGCGCCAGGAGGACATCGGCTCCACGACCACCCCGATCACGATGCTGATCATGGCGCCGTACATCCTGGTGATCGTGTTCAACGACAACCCGCTGGTGCTGACGATCATGTCGTACGTGCCGTTCTCCGCCCCGGTCGGCATGCCCATGCGGCTGTTCGTCGGCGAGGCGCAGTGGTGGGAGCCGCTGCTGAGCCTCGTGATCCTGCTCGCGAGCTGCGTGGCCGCGATCGTGATCGGCGCGAAGATCTACGAGAACTCGCTGCTGCGAATGGGCTCGCGCGTCAAGCTCTCCGAGGCCCTGCGCGGCTGATCCCGCACGAGGAAGCCCCCTGCACCGCGGAGGTGCAGGGGGCTTCGGCGTGTGTGCGGCGGCGGGTCAGATGACGCCGTCGGACAGCGAGGTCGGGTTGCCGAAGCGGTGGTTGGTGATCGACACGGCCTGCTCGTGCAGGAACGGCAGGATCTCCACGCGACCCGCACCCGTCACCGCGTGCGACCACACGGCCACATCGGGCGAGCCCTCGAGCGCCTGGTACAGCGCCGTGGCGTCGCCGCCCACGAGCCGCACGCGCTGCCACGACCGGGCGCCCTTCGCGTAGCGCTTGGTCCAGGCCGCGTCGGACTCCGTCTTCACGGCGACCCCGGCGCCGGAGAGGGCCTTCGCCACGCGCGACGGCAGCGCCGCGGCCGACACGGTGAACGGGCTGCCGCTGCGCAGGGCGGCCGCGAGCACACGCACACCGTCGACGAGCGTCGCGCCCTCCGCGAGGCGCACGTCGACGGCGACCGGGCGGTAGCGGAACACGTTGCGCTCGACCCCGAGGCCGGACTTGTCGCTGACCGCCCCGAACTCGTCCACCCAGGCGCGCTCGTCGGAGGCGGCCGCGCGGTGCAGCCACTCGATCGCGGCCGGGTCGAGCTCGGGCGCGGCGGCCTCGAGCAGCCCCGACACCGCGGGGGTCATGGCGGCACCGGGCGCGGCGGCGGGCAGTTCGGCCGCCCGCCACTCGCCGAGGCCGAACAGGTAGTTCGGGCCGCCCGCCTTGGCGCCGGCGCCCACGGCCGAGCGCTTCCACCCGCCGAACGGCTGCCGCTGCACGATCGCGCCGGTGATGCCGCGGTTCACGTACAGGTTGCCCGCCTCGACCCGGTCGAGCCAGGTGGCGACCTCGGCGGAGTCGAGCGAGTGCAGGCCGGCGGTGAGGCCGTAGTCCACGGCGTTCTGCAGGCGGATGGCCTCGTCGAGGTCCTTCGCGTGCATGATGCCGAGCACGGGGCCGAAGAACTCCGTGAGGTGGAAGTACGAGCCCTCGCGCACACCGGTCTTCACGCCGGGGGTCCACTGCTTCCCCTCGTCGTCGAGCTTGCAGGGCTCGACCAGCCAGCGCTCGCCCTTGTCGAGCGTGGTGAGCGCCGTGAGCAGCTTGCCGTTCGCGGGTTCGATGATCGGGCCCATCTGCGTGGCGGGGTCGTCGGGGAGCCCCACGCGCATCGAGGTCACGGCGTCGACGAGCTGCCGCTCGAACCGCTTCGAGTCCGCGACCGAGCCCACGAGGATCGCGAGGGAGGCGGCGGAGCACTTCTGTCCCGCGTGGCCGAAGGCGCTGCGGGCGACGTCGGCGGCGGCCAGGTCGAGGTCGGCGGAGGGTGTGACGATGATCGCGTTCTTGCCGCTGGTCTCGGCGAGCAGCGGCAGGTCGGCCCGGAACGAGCGGAACAGCTGCGCGGTCTCGTAGGCGCCGGTGAGGATGACCCGGTCGACCTGCGGGCTGGCGACCAGGCGGGTGCCGAGGTCGCGCGAGGCCAGGTCGACGAGGGCGAGGAGGTCGCGCGGCACACCAGCGGCCCACAGCGCCTCCACCATCACGGCACCGCAGCGCTGCGTGAGCTTGGCGGGCTTGATGATCACACCGGAGCCCGACGCGAGGCCGGCCAGCACGCCGCCCGCGGGGATCGCGACGGGGAAGTTCCAGGGCGGTGTGACCACGGTGACCTTCGACGGCACGAACTCCGCGCCCGTCACGGCCTCCAGGTCCTTCGCGCGCTCGGCGTAGTAGTGGGCGAAGTCGATGGCCTCGCTCACCTCGGGGTCGGCCTCGGCGATGGTCTTGCCCGCCTCGTTGGCCATGATCTCGATGAGCTGTCCCCGGCGCGCGGCGAGCTCGTCGCCCGCGCGGTGCAGCACGGCGGCACGCTCGGCGGCCGGCAGCGCCGCCCACCGCTCGGCGGCGGCGGTCGCGGCGGTGAAGACCGCGTCGAGCTCGGCCTCGGTCTCGATGCGGGCGGCGGCGATCGCGTCACGCCCCAGCGTCGTGGAGACGGAGCGGCGCAGGATGTCGCGACCCCAGGCGCGGTTCGCGGCGAGCGCGGGGTCGCTGTCCGGCTGGTTCGCGAAGCCCTCGGTCACGCCGGCGGGGCGCTCGTCCGCCCGGTTCTGCGTGCGGTGCGGTGCCGGAACCCGCTGCGACTCCGGCAGCCCGGCGTCGGCGGCGAGGGCGGCGAGGGAGCGCTCGAACCGCTCGCGCTCACGCGTGAGCAGGGTCGGGTTCGACGCGAGTTCGAACACGGCCGACATGAAGTTCTCCGGGCTCGCGTTCTCCTCCAGGCGGCGCACGAGGTAGGCGATCGCGACGTCGAACTCGGCGGGGTTCACGACCGGCGTGTAGAGCAGCAGGCGGCCGACGTCCTTGCGCACGGCCTCGGCCTGACCGGTCGCCATGCCCAGCAGCATCTCGTACTCGACCGCGTCGGTCACGCCGCGCGCCTTCGCGAGGAGCCAGGTGTAGGCGATGTCGAACAGGTTGTGTCCGGCGACGCCGATGCGCACCGCGTCGAGGCGCTCGGGGGTCATGGCCCAGTCGAGCACCCGCTTGTAGTTCGTGTCGGAGTCCTGCTTGGTGCCGTAGGTCGCGAGCGGCCACCCGTGCACGGTCGCGTCGACCTCTTCCATCGCGAGGTTGGCGCCCTTGACGACGCGGACCTTGATGGGCGCCCCGCCCTTGGCCCGGCGGGCGGTGGCCCACTCCTGCAGGCGCTGCATGGCACCGAGCGCGTCGGGCAGGTAGGCCTGCAGCACGATGCCGGCCTCGAGGTCCTCCAGCCCGGGCTGGTCGAGGATGCTCGTGAAGGCCGCGATCGTCAGGTCGAGGTCGCGGTACTCCTCCATGTCGAGGTTGATGAACTTGGCCTTGCCCGCAGCCTCCGCCTTCGCGGCGAGCCGGTAGAGCGGCGTGAGCTTCTCGACCACGTCGGCGACGGCCTCGTCGAACGACCACATCGACAGCTGGCTGACGACGCTCGACACCTTGATCGACACGTAGTCGACGTCGGGGCGGGCGAGGAAGTCGTACGTGCCCTGCAGGCGGCGGCCGGCCTCGCGCTCGCCCAGCACGGCCTCGCCGAGCAGGTTGAGGTTCAGGCGGTTGCCGGTCTTGCGCAGCTTCGCGATCGCGGGCCCGAGCTTCGACGGGGTGGCGTCGAGCACGAGGTGGCCCACCATCGCCCGCAGCACGCGACGCGAGATGGGGACGACGACGCCGGGGAGCTTGGGCGCCCAGAAGCCGCCGGCCTTGATCGCGGCACGCAGGTAGCCGGGCAGCAGCGTGGGGGTGATGTCGCTGAGCTCGGCGAGCTTGCGGCCGGCGACGCGGAGGTCTTCCGGACGCATGACGCCGTCGACGAAGCCGACCGTGAAGTCGAGACCGTTCGGGTCTTTGAGCACCTCGGAGAGGCGCTGAGCGGCGGGCTCGACGGGGTGGGTCTCGCTCTCGGCGAGCCAGCGCTGCACGAGTGCGGCGACCTCTTCCGTGCGGGGCGTGGTGTCGTCGATGACGGTCATGGGCGGGGTTACCTTCCTCGGCAGCGCACACCCGGGTGACGTGTGCGGCTGGATCATTGTCCAGCCGCTCGGTAGGCTCCGTCTATCAACCGATTCGAGTGGATTCTGTTCACTCAGACTTAACGGACGCGAGGCCCCGTGCTCGACATCACCCGCCTGCGCATGCTCGTGGAGCTGTCGCGTCGTGGCACGCTCTCCGCGGTCGCCGACGCACTGTCCTACAGCAAGGCCTCGGTGTCGCAGCAGCTCGCGGCCCTCGAGCGCGACGTGGGCGTCCCCCTGCTGCGCCGGGTGGGGCGCGGCGTGCAGCTCACCCCGCAGGGCACCGTGCTGGTGACCGAGGCGATCGGCATCCTCGACCAGCTCGAGCACGCCAGGGTCGCGGTCGCGGAATCGCTCACCGAGGTGACGGGGACCGTGCGTCTGGCCGTGTTCCAGTCCACCGCCCACTCGCTCCTGCCCCGCGCCCTCGCCGCGCTCGCGGAACGTCACCCCGCCCTCCGGGTCGAGGTGACCGAGCGCGACCCGGAGTCCGCCCTCGACGCGGTCTCCGGCCGGGAGGACGACCTCATCCTCGCCGAGCAGTATCCGGGGCACAGCCGTCCGATCCACGCCGATCTCGACCGGGTGGCGCTCGCGCACGACGCGATCGCGCTCGCCCGGCGCCCCGGTTCCCCCGCGCACGGCGACCCCGCGACGACACTCCGGTCGACCAGCACGGCCCCCTGGGTGCTGGAGCCGGCGGGCACCGCCTCGCGCGCCTGGGCCGAGCAGCTGTGCCGCACCGCGGGGTTCGAACCGGACGTGCGCTTCGAGCTCGCCGACCTCACGGCGCACATCCGCCTGATCCACGCCGGGCTGGCCGTCGGGCTGCTCCCCGAGCTGGTGTGGGCGGGCGACACCCCGACCGTCGACCTCTCCCCGCTGCCGCGCTCCCCGCGCCGCGAGATCTTCTCCTCCGCGCGACGGGTGTCGGCCGCCGCCCCGTCGATCCGCGCCGTGCGGGCCGCCCTCGCCGACGCCGCCTCGCACAACCTCCTCGACTGATCCGCCCGGTCATCCGCGAGGAGGACGCGCCCCGGAGAGCCCCGGGCTATCCTCGGCAAGATGTCGCTCTTCCCTCCCCGCCTCCCGGCCGCCCGGCACTTCGCCCTCACCTGGGGCATCACGGAGCAGTACGGGGGGATGACGAGCGCGATGCTGCGCCGGTCCCGCTCGTTCCGCCGGATCGGGGGCGTCGACGTCGACCTGCTGACGCTCGACGACGGCCCCGACTACCCCGAGCTCTCGGAGCGGCTGCGGGCGAAGGGCGAGCTGATCGACGGGCTGCGCATCCGCAACCTGTGGGACGAGCTGCGCGCCACCCCGCCCGCACCCCGGGGCGTCATCCCGACGCTGCCGCCGCTGCTGGCCCCGGAAGACGACGACACCGTGCGCGAGCACGACGGCGTGGTGCTCAGCCGCGCACGCCGAGACGGGGACGGACACCTGTCGGTCGACCGGTTCCGCCGCGACGGCTCCCTCCTGGCGACCGAGCGCGAGGGGGCGGAGCGGCGCGTGGTCGTCTACGGCGTCGACGGGACCCCGCTGCGCTCCTGGCGCACCAGCTGGGGGCTGTACCGCTGGTGGTTCGACCGCCTGACGGCGGGGCGCGCGAGCTTCCTGCTGGTCGACTCGAAGACCGCCGCGCGACCGGTCGCGGGATACCGCCGTGACCACGTGACGACCCTGCACGTCGTGCACGCCTCGCACCGGGTGGCCGGACGCCCGCGGACGCTCCGCGCCTCCCGGGAGGGCGTCCTGCGGCGCGCGGGAGACTTCGACGAGATCGTGGTGCTGACCGAGCGGCAGCGCAGCGACCTCGTGGAAGACCTGGCGGCCCTGGGCGTGCAGGCCCGCGTGCGCACGATCCCGAACGAGGTGACGCTGCCGCCCGCGGTCTCCGCACCCCGTCCGGCCACGCGCGGCGTGGTGGTCGCGTCGCTGGACAAGCGCAAGCGCCTGGGCCACGCGATCGAGGCGCTCGCGAAGGCCCATGCGGCGGACGCCCGGATCGAGGCCGACGTCATCGGCGAGGGTCCGGACGAGCCGACGCTCGCGGCGCGCATCCGCGATCTCCGCGCCGAGGAGTGGATCCGGTTGCGCGGCTTCGACCCGCACGCACGGGAGGAGTTCGCGACCGCCGGGTTCAGCCTGCTCACGTCGACGTCGGAGGGGCTGCCCCTCGTGCTCGTGGAGAGCATGGCGGCCGGGTGCATCCCGCTCGCCTACGACATCCGCTACGGCCCGGCCGACATGATCCGCGACGGGGTGAACGGCTTCCTGCTCCCCGAGGGCGACGTGGACGGGCTCGCCCGGCGGATCGCGGGGCTCGCCGCGATGCCGCCCGGGCGGGTCGAGGGCATGCGGAGGAAGGCGCGGGCCAGGGCGGCCGAGTTCTCCGACCGGGCGATCACCCGGCGGTGGGCGCGCGAACTCCGGGCCGCGTACGACGCGAAGCTGCTGACGGCCGCACGGGAGGCGCCGATGGGCGTGCGGGCGCGGCGACTCGCGGGCGTGGTGCGGCGCCGGGCCCGGTGGGCGCTCGGCCGCTGAGCATCCGCCGCTGACGCGCGGGAATATGCATGCGCATGTATGAGTTGGGTGGGGAGTAGCCCGGACGACGGCGTCCGATCCATCCCACCGTCCGAAAGGCACTTCCGTGAGCACTCCCGTCATCGACCGCACCGCCCCGACCGAGCACCCCGTCCTCGACGTCCTCGCCGGCCGCTGGAGCCCCCGCGCCTACGACGCGCAGAACGCGATCGACGAGGACAAGCTCGCCACCGCCCTGGAGGCCGCCCGCTGGAGCCCCTCCGCCAACAACACCCAGCCCTGGCGCTTCCTAGTCGCCCGTCGCGGCACCGCCCTCCACGCGCAGATCGTCGACGCGCTGATGGGCTTCAACCAGGCGTGGGCCGGCAACGCCGCGGCGCTGATCGTCGCGATCGCCGAGACCGAGACCGCCGACGGCACCCCGCTCACCCACGCCCTGTACGACCTCGGCCAGGCCGTGGCCCACCTCTCCGTGCAGGCGCACCATGACGGCCTCGTCGTGCACCAGATGAGCGGCTTCGACCCGGAGGTCGTGCGCGAGTTCGCCGACCTGGAGCCGCGCTTCACCCCCACCACCGTCATCGCGCTCGGCGAGCTGGGCGACATCGCTGCGCTGCCGGAGCCGCTGCAGGAGCGCGAGGTCGCCCCGCGCGTGCGTCGCCCGATCGCGGAGACCGTGCTCCTCAGCGCCTGAGTCGCGCGCACGCCGGCGCTCCGCCGCGACAAGGCCCGGTCCCCGCACGGGGCCGGGCCTCGCCGTATCGGGCGGCCTTTTGTGAGGGGTGCGGCACGACCCCCCGCACCTACAATCGTCGGCATGGCATTCCAGCGCAGGGTCAAGTCCGTCGAGCAGTCGATCGCCGAGACCCACGACGAGCAGAGATCGCTGAAGCGATCCCTCGGCGTGTGGGATCTCGCCGTCATGGGTGTCGCGGTCGCGGTCGGCGCCGGCATCTTCTCCGTCGGCGCCGAGGCCTCCGCGCGACACGCGGGCCCGGCCGTCATCATCTCGTTCATCATCGCGGCGGCCGTCTGCGGTCTCGCGATCCTCTGCTACGCGGAGTTCGCCTCCTCCATCCCGGTGGCCGGGTCCGCATACACGTTCACGTACTCGACGTTGGGCGAGTTCCTGGCCTGGATCATCGGCTGGGATCTCATCCTCGAGATGCTGATGGCCTCCGCGGTGATCGCCAAGTACTGGGGCGTCTACCTGGGCGACGCCGTGTCGCTGTTCGACCTGCAGATCCCGATGACGCTGCAGCTCGGCCCGCTCAGCTTCGACTGGGGTCCCGTCGTGATCGTGGCGATCTTCACCGTGCTGCTCGCGCTCGGCACGCGGCTGTCCAGCCGCGTCAACAGCGTGTTCACGGTCATCAAGGTCGCGATCGTGCTGTTCGTCATCGTCGTGGGGCTGTTCTTCATCAACGGCGCCAACTACACCCCGTTCGTGCCGCCGGCGCAGCAGGGCGTCGCCTCGGAGAGCGCCTGGACGCAGTCGCTGTTCTCCTTCATGACCGGCGCCGACCCGTCGATCTACGGCGTGTTCGGGATCCTCAGCGGCGCGGCCCTGGTGTTCTTCGCGTTCATCGGGTTCGACGTCGTCGCCACCAGCGCCGAGGAGACGAAGGACCCCAAGCGCACCGTGCCGCGTGGCATCATCCTCGGGCTCGTGATCGTGACCGTGCTCTACGTGCTGGTCGCAATCGTCATCACCGGGATGGTGTCGTACACCGAGCTGGCCAAGCTCGACGAGCCGTCGCTGTCCAGTGCGTTCGAGCTGGTCGGGGCGACGTGGGCGGCGCAGGTGATCGCGATCGGCAGCCTCGTGGGGCTCACCACGGTGGTCATGGTGCTGCTCATGGGTCTGGCGCGCGTGGTCTTCGCGATGAGCCGTGACGGCCTGCTGCCCCGCTCGCTCAGCGTGACCGACGCCAAGCGCGGCACCCCCATCCGCATCCAGCTGATCGTCGGGGTGGTGATCGCGATCATCGCCGGATTCACCGACGTGCAGGTGCTGGGCGACATGATCAACATCGGCACCCTCTCGGCGTTCGTGCTCGTGAGCATCGGGGTGCCGATCCTGCGCAAGAGCCGCCCCGACCTGGAGCGGCCGTTCACGGTGCCGCTGTCGCCCTGGCTCCCGTGGATCTCCGCGATCGCCTGCTTCTGGCTGATGCTGAACCTCAGCACCGAGACCTGGGTGCGGTTCGCGATCTGGCTCGCGCTGGGCCTGGTGATCTACTTCGCCTACTCCCGCCGGCACTCGCTGATCGGCCGGGAGCTGGAGCGCGACGCCCTCGGCGGCCTCCGCAGCCGGCCGTCGGACTGACGGCGAAGAGCCCCGCCCCGGGTTTCCGGGACGGGGCTCTCGTGTGGCGACGGAGTCTCAGTCATCGAGCAGCTCGGCCTCGATCACGTCGTCGTCGTCCTCCGCGGGCTCGGGCTCGGGGGTCGTCGACGTGAGCACGAGTCCCG
The DNA here is from genome assembly GCF_042732495.1 of Microbacterium sp. NPDC059771. NCBI lineage: Bacteria > Bacillati > Actinomycetota > Actinomycetes > Micrococcales > Microbacteriaceae > Microbacterium > Microbacterium sp. NPDC059771. Next base: position 12,895 of record NZ_JBHWHK010000001.1, read on the forward strand.
AGCCGTCGGCCGCCACGTCCACGCGGACGGTGTCGCCGTCGCGCACGCCACCCGAGAGCAGCGCCGTGGCCAGCTTGTTCTGCACCTCGGTCTGGATGAGCCGGCGCAGCGGCCGCGCACCGAACATCGGGTCGTAGCCGCGTTCGGCGAGCCACGCCCGGGCGTCCGGGGTGACGGCGAGCGTGAGCCGGCGGTCCTTGAGCCGGTCGTGCAGCTGATCGACCGACAGCTCCACGATCTGCGCGAGGTCGTCCTCGCTCAGCGCGCTGAACATCACGATGTCGTCGAGCCGGTTGAGGAACTCCGGGCGGAACGCCTGCCGCACCAGCGCCATCACCTGCTCGCGCTTCTCGTCGGGCGAGAGCACGGGGTCGATGAGGATCGGCGAGCCGAGGTTCGAGGTGAGGATCAGGATCACGTTCGAGAAGTCGACCGTGCGACCCTGACCGTCGGTGAGGCGGCCGTCGTCGAGCACCTGCAGCAGCACGTCGAACACCTCGGGGTGCGCTTTCTCCACCTCGTCGAGCAGCACCACGCTGTACGGGCGCCGCCGCACGGCCTCGGTGAGCTGGCCGCCCTGCTCGTAGCCGACGTACCCGGGAGGGGCGCCGACGAGCCGGGAGACCGAGTGCTTCTCGCCGTACTCCGACATGTCGATGCGCACCATGGCGTGCTCGTCGTCGAAGAGGAACGCGGCGAGCGCCTTGGCCAGCTCGGTCTTTCCGACACCGGTCGGCCCGAGGAACAGGAACGATCCGGTCGGACGGCCGGGGTCGCTGATGCCCGCACGGGAGCGGCGCACCGCGTCGGACACGGCCTTCACGGCGTCCTTCTGGCCGATCAGCCGCTTGCCGAGCTCGTTCTCCAGGTGCAGCAGCTTCTCGCTCTCGCCCTGGAGCAGACGCCCGACGGGGATGCCCGTCCAGGCGGCGATCACCGCGGCGATGTCCTCCTCGGTCACCTGCTCGTTCACCATGCGCGGCTCGGTCGAGGTGGTCGCCTCCGCCTGCTCCGCTTCGGCGATCTCGCGCTCCAGCCGCTTGATGGTCTCGTACTCGAGCTTGGACGCCTTCGTGTAGTCGGCGTTGCGCATCGCGAGGTCGCGCTGGGTGACGGCGTCGTCGAGCTGCTTCTTCAGCTCGCCGACGCGGTTGAGCCCCTGACGCTCGCGCGCCCAGCGGGCCTCGAGGCCGGCGAGCTCCTTCTCCAGCTCGACCAGGTGCTCGCGCAGCGCGCCGAGGCGCTCCTTCGAGGCGGCATCCTTCTCGCGCTTGAGGGCCAGCTCCTCCAGCTTGAGCCGGTCGACCTGACGCTTGAGCTGGTCGATCTCGACCGGGGAGGAGTCGATCTCCATCTTGAGCCGCGACATCGACTCGTCGATCAGGTCGATGGCCTTGTCCGGGAGCTGCCGAGCGGGCAGGTACCGGTTGGACAGGGCGGCGGCCGCCACGAGGGCGCTGTCCGAGATCGTCACCCCGTGGTGCGCCTCGTAGCGACCCTTGAGGCCGCGGAGGATCGCGATCGTGTCCTCGACCGAGGGCTCTCCCACGTACACCTGCTGGAACCGGCGCTCCAGGGCCGCGTCCTTCTCGATGAACTCGCGGTACTCGTTGAGCGTGGTCGCGCCGATGAGCCGCAGCTCGCCGCGGGCCAGCATCGGCTTGAGCATGTTGGAGGCCGCGACGGAGCCCTCCCCGCCGCCCGCGCCCATGAGCACGTGCAGCTCGTCGATGAAGGTGATGACGCGCCCGTCCGATTCGGTGATCTCCTTGAGCACCTGCTTCAGCCGCTCCTCGAACTGCCCGCGGTACATGGCACCGGCCACGAGGGCGGAGATGTCGAGGGTGACGAGCTCCTTGTCCTTCAGCGACTCGGCCACGTCGCCCGCGACGATGCGCTGCGCGAGCCCTTCGACGACGGCCGTCTTGCCGACGCCGGGCTCGCCGATCAGCACCGGGTTGTTCTTGGTGCGACGCGTGAGGACCTGGCTGACGCGTCGGATCTCGCTGTCCCGTCCGATGACGGGGTCGAGCTTGCCCTCGCGGGCGCGGTCGGTCAGGTTGATGCCGAACTGCTCGAGGGCGGACTGCTGTTCCTGGTTCGGGGATCCGGTCTGCGGGGTGGTCATGCGCTCCTCCTGGAGGTACTCCTTCTGGTCGGCCCCGCCGCCGAAGTCCGGGGACGGGATGAAAAGTTGAGCCGTGTTGACTCAAGTTTACCATTCCGGGGGTCGCGCCTCCAGCCCGTCGTCACCCCTCCCGGACGATGGCATCCCAGACCGCGGCGGCGACCTCGCGCTTCGACCCCGACGCGGTGCCGGCCGCGGTACCGCCAGGACCGAGGATGTGCACGGTGTTCTCCGCGCGCTCGAAGCCGCGGTCCCAGCCGACCTCGTTCACCACCAGCAGGTCGACCCCCTTGCGCTGCTGCTTCGCGCGGGCGCGGTCGAGCATCTCGGCCTCGTCCTCCGGCGTCTCCGCGGCGAACGCGATCACGAGCTGCCCCGCGCGCCGAGCGGCCGCGAGCCCGGCGACGATGTCCTCGTTCTCCACGAGCTCGATCGGCGGCACGCCCCCGGTGTCCTTCGTGAGCTTGCGCGCCGACACCTCGACCGGGCGGTAGTCGGCCACCGCCGCCGCCATGACCACGACCTGGGCGTCCGCGGCCGCCTCGGCCATCGCGGCGGACAGCTCCGCGGCCGTGCCGACCGTGACCACCCGGATGCCCGGATGCCGCGCGGCCTCGCACACGTCGCCCGACACGTTCGCCGCCACCAGGGTCACCTCGGCTCCGCGGGCGGCGGCTTCGGCGGCCAGGGCGACCCCCTGCCGCCCGCTGGAACGGTTGCCGAGGAAGCGCACCGGATCGATCGGCTCGCGCGTGCCACCCGCCGACACCACCACCCGGACGCCGGCGAGGTCGCCCGGCGTGAGGAGGGTCTGCGCCACCGCGAACACCTCCTCCGGCTCCGCCATCCGCCCCGGACCGCTGTCGCCACCCGCCAGCTCGCCGTCGGCCGGACCGACCACGTGCACGCCGCGCTCACGGAGCGTTCCCATGTTCGCCTGCGTGGCGGGGTGCCGCCACATCTCCGCGTGCATCGCCGGGGCCACCAGCACCGGCGCCTCGGTCGCGAGCAGGGTGGTGCCCAGGAGGTCGTCGGCCAGCCCGGCGGCCATCTTCGCGAGCGTGTTGGCGGTCGCGGGCGCCACCACCACGAGCTCCGCGGCCTGCCCGAGCGCGACGTGGCGCACCTTCGCCACATCGTCGTGCACGCTCGTGGTGACCGGGTGCCTGCTGATCGCCTCCCACGTCGGCAGCCCCACGAAACGCAGGGCGTCCGCCGTGGGCACCACTGTCACGTCGTGACCCGCCTTCGTCAGCAGGCGCACCAGGTGCACCGTCTTGTAGGCGGCGATGCCGCCCGTGACCCCCACCACGATGTTCACGTCTCGATTCTGCCCCAGCCCGCCCCCGCCCGGGCCTGCAGGATCGCAGAGGGGCCGGGGACGCCGGCCCCGCGCACGTCGTCGACGCCGCGCCGGGAGGGCCCCGGCGCGCGCGGGCGACCTAGACTCGGGAGGGTGTGCACGGTCGTGATCGATGTCGAGACTGCCGGTTCGGCACGGCTCCTGGCCGTGCGAGACGAGGATCCCCACCGCGAGTGGGACGCGCTCGGCCCGTGGTGGCCGGAGCAGTATCCGGGGGTGATCGGCATCCGCGACCGCCGGGCGGGCGGGGCCTGGCTCGCGGTGAACCCGCAGGAGCGCCGCCTCGCGGTGCTGCTCAACCGTGCCGACGTGAACGACCTCCCCGGCCCCGCGGCATCGCGCGGATCGCTGCCGCTCGAATCGGTGTCGGGCCGTTCGCCGCAGGGCCTCCCCCGCATGCACGGGTTCAACCTGCTCGAGGTCGGGCCCGACGGCGCGCGGGTGGTGTCGTGGGACGGCGCGACGCTGCGCGAGACCCCGGTGACGCCCGGAACCCACATGATCGCGCACGACGACCTCGACGACGAGCAGACGCCGCGCATCACCGCGTGGCTGCCGGAGTTCCGCGCCCTCGGGCCCGCCGCGGCGAGCGCCGACTGGGTCGCGGAGTGGACGGCGCTGCTCGGGGCCTCCGCGGAGCTGTCACCCGAGGACGACCGCGCGATCATCCGCGACAACCGTCCGCACGGGTATCCGACGCAGTCACTGCTGTACGCCGTGGCCGCGGTCACCCCCGCGGGGGTCGAGGTGCGCGACGTCACCCTCCCGTCCCCCGCGCACTGGACCGCCTGACCCCCGGCGCCCTGACCCACGGCGCCCTGGCCCGCGGCGCCCTGGCCTTCCGGATCGAAACCGCGCCTTCCCGCGCCTCCCCCGGCCCGTTATCCACCCCGCACCGCCCGGCACCGACCCGGCGCGCCCGCGACTCAGGCCGCGGGCACCGCGTCGTCCGCGCAGGAGAACCGCGCTCGATAGGCCGTGGGCGTCACGCCGAGCACCCTGGCGAAGTTCTGCCGCAGCACGGCCGCCGAGCCGAAGCCGCACTCGCCGGCGATGTGCTCGAGCGGCAGGTCGGTGCGCTCCAGCAGACGCTGCGCGTGGATGATGCGCTGCCGGGCGAGCCACGCGGCGGGTGTCGCACCGTACTCGGCCTTGAAGCGCCGCGCGAACGTGCGGGGCGACATGAGCGCCCGGCCGGCGAGGTGGTCGACGCTGAGCTCCTCGCGCAGGTTCTCCACGGCCCAGTCGGCGACCGCGGCGAGGGAGTCCGACGGCGCCACCGGGATGGGGCGGTCGATGAACTGCGCCTGACCGCCGTCGCGCTGCGGCGGCACGACCATGCGGCGGGCGATGCGGTTGGTGATCTCGGCCCCGAGCTCCTGGCGCAGCAGGTGCAGGCACGCGTCGATACCCGCGGCGGTCCCGGCGCTGGTGATGATGCGGTCGTCCTGCACGAACAGCACGTCGGGGTCGATGTCGATCCGCGGGTACATCTCGGCCATGGTGTGCGCGTACATCCAGTGGGTCGTGGCACGGCGCCCGTCGAGCACCCCGGCCGCCGCGAGGATGAACGATCCGCTGCACACGCTCATGACCCAGGCGCCCCGGTCGACCGCGGCGCGGGCGAGATCGGTCAGACGCTCGTCGATGCGACCCCAGGTCGAGCGGGGCACGGGGCAGAACACCACGAGGTCGGCTTCGTCGGCGAAGGTCAGGTCGTGCTCGACGTTGACCGAGAAGCCGATCTTGGAGCGCACGACCCCGGGCTCCGGTGCGACGATGCGGAAGTCGAAGTTCGGCACGCCGTCGTCCGAGCGGTCGAGGCCGAACGCCTCGCACGCGACACCGAACTCGAAGGGGGCGAATCCGTCCTGGATGACGCAGGCGACCGTCTTCATGCACTCTCCCGGTTGGCAGTTTTCTGTCGTAGAGGGTCGTTTCTGCCACTCGTGGCCGTAACCCGCTGCGCGTAGCTTTTCTGCCATGATACTCATCATCGCGCTTCTCGCCATCGCCGGGTGGGCGGTCGTCGCCACGATCGTCGAACTGCGCCGCGACGGCTACCGCCCCACCCCGACCGACTGGAGCCGGGTCTCCGGTCGCGACGTGCACCAGCAGGCCGAGCCGGGTCACGGCTACCGCTGACCGTCGCACAACCCCCTCGTCGCGCCACGGCGGCGCGGCTACGCTCGGGGCATGAGCGACCCCCAGCAGCCCGCCGAGTCCGCACCCGTGCCGCCGCCGCCCGCCCCTCCCCTCACGGCCGAGCCGCGCTACCCCGCCGCGCCGCCCCCGGGGTACCCGAGCGCCGCGCCCTCCTTCCCCCGCCCCGCCGCATCGCCGGCCGCCCCCGCCTCGACGACCGCGGCTCCCGGTGCGACCGGCCCGACCGCGAACCCGTACGCCACCGCCCCGTCCGCGGCACCGGACGGCACCCCCTACCCGCCCGCGTACCCCACGGCCGTCACGCCGGGAGGCCCCGGGTACCCGCAGTTCCCGGTCGGCGCCCCGCCCCGCACCGCCGCCGACCGTGGCAGCTCGCTCGGCCGGGTGGCGTTCATCGTCGCGGTCGTGGTGTTCGCCCTCGACCTGCTCCTGATCCTCGGGCGCCCGTTCCTCTACATGGGCGACCGCGGCTACTCGCTGATCGGATTCGTCGAGGGCGCGTCGTCCGTCGTCGGCTTCCTGGGCTACGCGGTCGCGCTCGTGCTCGGTATCGTCGCCGCGCGCCGCCCCGGCTCCCGGCTGTTCGCGGGGATCGCGATCGGCATCTCCGGCGCCGGACTGCTCGGGATCGTCACCGTCTGGCTGGCCTCGATGTTCTACCGCTTCGTCTGATCGACGCCGAGAGTCCCGCTCACCGGCCGTCCCGCACGCGCTCGTACACCGCGACCATGGCGGCGGTGCGCGACGACTGGCGGAACGCCTCGGCGACCGCCGGAACGGGGGACGGAGCGGCGCCCGCGGCGATGTCAGCGGCGGCACGACGCAGCGTCTCCGCGAGGGCGGCGGTCCGCTGCGCCTCGCGCTCGCGCTCCGACGCGGTGGGGTCCGCCTCCGGTACGGCCCACAGCCCGCCCTCGAGCTCGGCCGCGATGTCGGGGTCGCACACCACCGAGGGCGTGCCGAGCGTCGCGGCCTCGAACGGGGTCATGCCCTGCGTCTCGAAGCCGATGGAGGTCTGGACGAGCGCGTCGGCGTCGGCGATGCGCGCGAGCGTCTGCGCGTAGGTGAGGCGCCCCGCGAAGGTCACGCCGTCGCGACCGGCGACGATCCGTTCCGCGGCCGCGCGCTGCGCGCCGCCCCCGATGACCTCCAGGTCGGCGTCGACGCCCGAGGCCACGAACGCCTCCAGGAACGGCAGCAGGCGCTTCTCCGGGCTCATCCGTCCGAGCCACACGAAGCGCGGACGCCCCGGGCGGCGCTCGGCGGGCGCCGCGGCGAGGGTGCTCGCCCGCACGTCGTCGTCGATGCCGTTCCAGATCACGTCGACGTGCGGGAAAACGCCGTTCTGCTCCAGACGCCGGGCGAAGTGACCGGAGGGCGCGGTGACCGCCGAGGCCCCGGCCGCGAGCCCGCGCAGGTACGACCAGCCGTCACTGCCCCCCACGCGGATCCCGATGCCCCGCAACGCGCGGCGGCGCCACGCGTTGAGCACCGCGAGCACGGGACGGTGCAGCGGGGTGACCGCCGCGAGGCCCACATCGACGCGGTTGTGCATGGTGTGCACCACGGGGAGCCCGTGTCGCTGGGCGTAGCGGTGTCCGATGAACGCCCCCCAGAAGTCGGCCTGCACGTGCACGAGGTCGACGGGAGGGCGCTGCGTCATGGCCCGGTCGAGGGCGCGGTCGGTGGCGCGACCCGGCCAGCTCATCGCGTACTCGCGGTCGAGTGTGATCGGGACGGACGGGAGGTCGACGTAGGCACCGGCCGGCACGTCGCCCTCGGGATCGCGGTGCGCGTGCATGCGCGGCGCGACCACCGTCACGGTGTGCCCCGCCCTCTCCAGAAAGGTCCGCTGCAGCCGCATCGACACCTGCGCGCCACCGAGGGAGTCCAGGTGCTGATCGCCGAAGAAGACGATGTGCATGCGGTTACTCCGGCAGCGGCTCGTCGCGGTACAGCGCCTCGAAGGTGTCGAGCGTGCGGTTGATGTCGTGGATCGCGACGCCGTCGAGCGAGGCGTGCTGCATCCGCTCGTACTCGCCAGGCGAGGCGGTGAGGACATCGGTCAGTCGCGCGGCGAGCTCGTCGACGTTGCCCGGCTCGAACAGGTGGCCGTTCTCGCCGTCGTGCACCAGGTGCGGCAGTGCCACCGCGTCCGCGGCGACGATCGGCAGCGCCGACGCCATGGCCTCCATGGTCGCGATCGACTGCAGCTCGGCGATCGACGCGATCACGAACAGGCTCGCGCGCGACAGCAGGGCGCGCAGCTCCTCGTCGGTCGTGCGGCCGTGGAACGTGACCCGGTCGGCGAGACCGAGCTGCGCGGTGAGGCTCTCGAGCTGCTTGCGCTGATCTCCGCCGCCGACGATGTCGAACGTCGTGTTCAACGCGGGGTCGAGCTTCGTCATCGCCTTGAGGATGACCTCGACCTGCTTCTCGGCCGTGAGGCGCCCGACGAACACCAGGCGGTTCTCCTCGCGCGGCGCGATCACCGGCGTGTACTGCGAGCGGTCGATGCCGCAGCTCACCGGGATGACGCCCTGCACCTCGACCGTTTTCTCGAGGAAGTCGGCGGCGCGGCGGGTCGGGGTCGTGATGGCGCGGGTGAGGTCGAACGTGCGCTTCGCATCGGCCCAGGCGAACTTCAGCACCAGGTCGTCGATGAACTTCGGCATGGTCGTGTGATCGAGGATGTTCTCGGCCATCACGTGGTTGGTCGCGATGACCGGGATGCCGCGCTGCTTCGCGATGCGCGCGAGGCCGCGTCCGATCACGATGTGCGACTGGATGTGCACGACGTCGGGCTGCACGCGGTCGAGCACCTTCCGCGCGTAGTGCTTGGAGCGCCACGGCCACACGAAACGCAGCCAGTCGTGCGGGGCCCAGCGCACGGACGGCAGCCGGTGCAGCGTCATCGGCTCGCCCTCGATCACCTCGGTGTGAGGCGCCGAGCGACGGTACGCCTGGTTGGGGGCGACCACGTGCACGTCGTGTCCGCGCTGGACGAGGCCGGCCGCGAGACGCTCGGCGAAGCGGGCGGCACCGTTGATGTCGGGCGCGAAGGTGTCGCAGCCGATCAGGATCTTCAGCGGGCGGGGGGCTTCGGCGGCGTCGGGGGACGCCTCGGTCGGATCGTCGGAGGGGGTCACAGACATGCTGCCTTACGATGGGGCGGCCAAGGGAAAGCCCTGGTCGGGCGCACGCAACTCTACCCGAGGGCCCTGGCCGGGCCGCCGAGGCATACCGGCATCCGCCCAGCCGGAGCCGTTAGCGTTGGCGCATGCGACTGACTGCCGACGCCGACCCCCAGCTGTGGATCCCCGTCACCGACTCCCTCGGTTGGAAGGGGCGCCGGCACCGGAAGGCCGCGATCCGCATGCTGCTGGGACAGGTGAACGCGGCGGTGGGGGCGACCGAGCGCCCTGGATCGCGCTTCGGCGCGTGGGCCATGAGCCAGGCCGCCCCGATGCTCATGAAGAAGGCCGACGGCCGCGTGCTGGTGTGGACGTGGAAGGCCGAGCCCGAGCTGGTGGTGGCGATGGCGACCGCCCAGGTGCTGACGCCCGATGTGCGCATCGCCCGGGCATCGATGCCCATGGAGTACGACGACACCACCTCGTTCCCGACGCGGCTCGGGGTCGGCGAGAAGCTGGTGGTCGCGATGCCGCCCTCGCCCGCGACGCCCCCGTTCACGACGTACACGTGGGACACCGGCACGCACCTGATCACGCTGACGGCGGTGTGCGCCGACCGGGAGCGCTTCGGCACGCTCGGCACCGCGCTCGACGACCTCGCCCGGAGCATCCGCATCGCCGACGACCTCACCGGCGGCGAGTCGCCCGACGTGCTGCGGCTGCCTCCGGCCTGACACCCTCGACGTCCACCGCCGGGTGCGGGGAGGACTCACGCGAGGCCGTGCGCGGCGAGCCAGTCCTTCGCGACAGTGGCCGGAACACGCACGAGCCAGGCGTCGGTGACGAGCTCCGCCAGCCGGTCCGCGTCCACCACGTCCAGGCGTACGAGCAGCGCCGGGTAGCCGTCGAAGTGCGGGATCGAGAACAGCGCCTCCGGCTCCGCGGCCAGCAGCGCTTCCTTCTCGCCCTGATCCGCCACGCGCACCGACAGCACCTCGCCGTCGGGCCACTGCCGACCGAGCTCGGCCAGCTGGCGCAGATCGGCGCCGGTCGGGCCGCGCAGCCCCGCGAACTGCCCCTGCGTCACGCGCCACCCGGGCAGACCCGTGTGACCGTTGACGGCCTCGGTGACCCCGGGCAGCGCGAGCGCGATCCGCCGCACGTCGTCGATCGTCGCCATCCCGTCATGCTCCCGCACGCCCCGCCCGCGCACAACGCCCGGGCCTGCGCGGGGTCAGCGCGCGATGCGGAGGGTGCGCACCTCGAACGGACGCAGGTGCAGCGCTCCACCCGTCCGCGCGTCGTCGAGGTCGTCCTCGATCAGGCTCACCTCGCGCACCTCGCGATGCTCGAAGCCGACCGCCAGCTCGCCCGTGGTCCGACGCCCGAGAGCTTCGTACACGCGCACGATCACGTCGCCAGAGCCGTCGTCGGCGAGCTTGACCGCCGACACCACGATGCCCTCGCCCGACACGCTCACCAGCGGCTCGACCTCGCGGGCACCGCGCACGACGGTGGGCAGCGCGTTGAACCGGATTCCCTCGGCCGTGGCGATCGCGGCGTCCGCGCCGATCACGAAGCCGACCTCGATGGCGTGGTGCCCGTGGTCGGTGTCGGGGTCGGGGAACCGCGGCGCGCGCAGCAGCGAGAGCCGCACGGTCGTGGTCACCCCGTCGTCACCGACCTCGCGCGAGGTGTCGTAGCCGTAGATCGAGTCGTTGACGAGCGCGGCGCCGAAGTCCTGCTCGCGCACCAGCACGAAGCGGTGCATCGAGGTCTCGAACTTCGCGGCCTCCCAGCTCGTGTTCGTGTGGGTGACGCGGGCCTGGTAGCCGAACTGGGTCTCGGCCTCGGTGTGCGACGCCTGGATGTCGAGCGGGAAGGCGAGCTTGAGCAGCTTCTCGGTCTCGTGCCAGTCGACCTCGTTGCGCAGTACCACGGTGCGCGAGTCGGGAGCGAGGAGGATGGTCTGCGTGATCGTCGACTCCGAGAACCGCCGCTCGACCACGATCGTCGCGACGCCGTGCACCACCGAGGCCTCGATCGACGACACCGCGGTGAGGTCCTCGACGCTGTTGCGGTAGTAGCGGTCGATGTCCCACGCGTCCCACATGTTGGGGAAGTCCTGGTGCAGCTGGAACAGGTTCGCGGCCCTGCCGGGCGCAACCGTCTCGCGGCCGGACGCCCTGTCGACCGCCGACACGATGAGGCCCTCCGCCGACACCACGACCGACACGAGCTCGTTCTCCAGGCGCCAGCCGCCGTCCGCTTCGGTGAGCGTCACCGGGCTCGCGGTCGGCTCCCCGACGAACGCCGCGCCCAGCGCCCGTCCGCCCGCGACCGAGGTCGGCTCGAACCGCAGCTCACGCTCCCCTTCCCCCGCGAGCGACCGGCGTGCGCGCTGCGCGATGTCGCGCGCCTCCGACAGCACGTCGGAGAGCACGGCGACGGCCTCGCGGTGCACCCAGGCGATCGAGGTGCCGGGGAGGATGTCGTGGAACTCGTGCAGCAGCACGGCCTGCCAGAGCCGGTCGAGCTCCGCCTGCGGATACGCGGCCCCCGTGCGCACGGCGTCGGTCGCGGCCCACAGCTCCGCCTCGACCAGCGCGTGCTCGGCCCAGCGGTGCAGCGCCTTCGTGGCGTGCTGGCTGGTGAGGGTGCCGCGGTGCAGCTCGAGGTACAGCTCGCCCACCCACACGGCGGGGTGCGGCAGCTCGGCCTTCGCGGCGTCGAAGAAGTCGTCCGGGTGCTCCCAGACGACCTGCGCGCTGCCCTCGAGGTCGCGCAGGCGCGCGGCCTTGCCCGTCATCTCCCGGGTCGTGCCGCCACCACCGTCACCCCAGCCGACCGGGGCGATCGACCGCGACGTGACGCGGTTCTCCTTGAACTGCCGCGCGGCCTTGGCGACCTCCATGCCGCTGAGCTGCGAGTTGTAGGTGTCCATCGACGGGAAGTGCGTGAAGACCTGCGAGCCATCGATGCCCTCCCACAGGAACGAGTGGTGCGGGAAGACGTTCTGCTGGTTCCACGAGATCTTCTGCGTGAAGAACCACTCGAACCCGGCGCGGCGCATGAGCTGCGGCAGCGCGGGCGAGTAGCCGAAGCTGTCGGGCAGCCACACGCCCTTCGACCGGATGCCGAACTCGCGCTCGAAGAAGCGCTGGCCGTGCGAGAACTGCCGCACGAGCGACTCGCCGGTGGGCATGACGGTGTCGGACTCGACCCACATGCCGCCCAGGGGCAGGAAGCGCCCCGCGGCGACCGCGGCTCTGACCCGCTCCCACACCTCGGGGCGGTGCTCCTTGATCCAGGCGTACTGCTGCGCGCTGGACATGCCGTACTGGAACTCGGACTGCTCGTCGATGAGCGTGGTCATGGACGAGGTGGTGCGGGCGACCTTGCGGATGGTCTCGCGCACGGGCCACAGCCATGCGGAGTCGATGTGCGCGTGGCCGACCGCCGAGATGCGGTGCGCGCTCGCCTCGGCCGGGGCCGCGAGCACGTCGGCGAGTCGGGCGCGGGCGTCGGCGGCCGTCTCGACGAGGCGCTGGAGGTCGAGCACGTCGAGGGCGTCGTCGAGCGCCTGGAGGATGCGCATGCGCCGCGGCGAGGTCGCCGGCAGCTCGGCCTGCAGCTCGAACAGCACCTCGATGTCGAGGGACAGGTCGAACACCTCGGGCTCGAACACCGCGAGGTCCATGCGGCGCAGGCGGTACAGCGGCTCCTTCGACGAGGTGAGGATGTCGCCCTCCTGCGTCGGAAGGAAGGGGTGGTAGTCGAGCAGCACCGGGTTCGACGCCCCCTCGAGGTACAGCTCGACGGGCTCGCCGCCGTGGGCGTTCTCGGCGATCGGCACCCACTGGTTGCGCGGGTTGATGCTCTTGATCGGCGTGCCGTCGGGGCGGTACGCGAGGGCCTCGCACTGGAAGCCGGTCATGTTCACGTCGAAGCCGAGGTCGATCAGCGCCTCGACACGGCGCCCCTTCCAGTCGGCCGGCACGCGCCCCGTGAGCTTGAACCACGTGGTGCCCCAGGCCGGGCCCCACAGCGACCCGACCGCGCCCGGCGCGAAGTCGAGCGCCAGCCCCTCGGCCGGCGGAATCGGCTCCCCGGGCAGTTCGTGCAGCTCGACGGTCAGCGGCACGGAGGCCGAGTGGATCGCGGGACGGATGCGCTCTTCCAGCACGCGCTTGACGCGGCCGACGGTGAGCGAGGTGTCGTCATGCATGGCTGTTCTCCGGGCTCGACGGTGAGGGGGCGTTCTGATGCTATCCGATTTACTAAAACGATCTAGCGATTCGAGTCTACGGCACATCCACGACGCTCCCGCGAGGCTAAACCGATCAAGTAGGGTGATGCCTATGGCCTCGGGGAAACGCGTCACGATCGCGGACATCGCGCGACTGGCCGGCGTCTCCCCAGGGGCCGTCTCCTTCGCCCTGAACGGTCGCCCCGGCGTGAGCGAGGAGACCAGGCAGCGCATCCTCGCGATCATCGAGGAGCACCACTGGCAGCCCAGTTCCGCGGCACGCGCCCTGGTCGGCGCCCGTGCCAACGCGGTCGGCTTCGCACTCGCCCGCCCCGCCCGCTCGCTGGGCTCCGAGGCCTTCTTCACCGATCTGATCGCCGGCATCGAATCGCGGCTGTCGGAGAGCAAGGTCAGCCTGCAGCTGCGCCTGGTCGCCGACATCGACGAGGAGATGGAGGTGCACCGCCAGTGGCGGTCGTCGAACCAGGTCGACGGCATCATCTACATCGATCCGCGCGACGACGACCCGCGCGCGGCGAACATCGCGTCGCTGGACGCCCGCGCCGTGATGATCGGGTCGGAGCCGTCCGCGGAGGGCGACGTGCCGAGCGTCTGGATCGGCGACGAGGAGGTGGCCGAGACGCTGTTCTCCTACCTCGCGGCCCTCGGGCACACCCGCATCGCGTACGTCGCCGGACCCGCCGAGCTCGAGCACACGCGCCTGCGCGCCGAGGTGCTGGAGCGCCTCGCGGCGGACGGCATCGCGGGCGAGGTCATCGCGACCGACTTCTCCCCCGCACGCGCCTCGGCGGTCACGCGCACCCTGCTCTCCGGCAAGCAGCGCCCGACCGCGATCGTCTACGACAACGACGTGATGGCGGTCGCCGGACTCCGCGTCGCCCAGGAGATGGGGCGCACCGTGCCGCGCGACGTCTCCCTCGCCTCCTTCGACGACTCGGTGATCGCCGGGCTCATCAACCCGTCCATCACCGCCATGACGCGCGACACGTTCGAGCTCGGCGAGCAGGCGGCCACGCTCCTGCTGCAGCAGATCGAGGCGGGCGCGACCCTGCCCAGCGTCGCCGGTCCCACCCCCACCCTCACGGCGCGCGAGAGCACGGCGCCGCCCGCGTCCTGACGCGCGCCGACGGATGGTGTCAGGCGTCGACGACGGTGTTGACCGAGCCGTAGCGGCCGACCGCGTCGCCCGCGAGGTCGGGGCGGATCAGCTCCCGGATGCCCCGAGCCTCCAGCACCGCGGGGTCTGCCGCGTCGGCCGAGGTGACCAGGGCCGGGTCGAGTCCGGCTGTGCACGCATCGACCCACGCCTGGAACACCGCCCCTCCCGGGCTCAGCGCGGCCCGGCTCACCGGCACGTCGCGCTCGTCCACCTCGACCACGATCCCGGTCGACCGCGCCGGGGCAGTCGTGCGCGCGCGCAGCTCGGGGATCAGCTCCGCGAACCGCCGGCCGATCGGCTTGGCCGCGCCGGACTGGTCGACCAGGCCGAGCGAATACTCCAGGTCGGGGAAGTCGCCCAGGTCGCGGCTCACGTCGTGGGAGCACCACCACGTGACGCCCCAGAGGTTCTCGGTCCGCGCCGAGGAGCGCAGCGTCGCCTCCAGGAACCCGGGCATCTCGTCGGCCTCCAGACAGTTCGACGGCGCCCCCACCTCCTGCAGCCACACCGGGCGCTGCGGGTCGGTCGCGAACGCCCGCGACAGCTCGATCAGATACTCGGCGTGCCGGTCGGCGGCGACGGAGCGACCGCCGTAGCGCTGCGCCGTGCCGTTGAAGATCCACGAGTGGATCGTGGTCATGTCGCCCAGGCGCGAGGCGTGCGCCGGGGTGAACCCGTGCTCGTCCATGTACCAGACCGCGTCGTACTCGCTGTGCACGTGAGGGAGTCCGGGAGCGGCCTCCCCCGCGGCCGCGAGCAGGGTCTCGATCCACGCCCCGGCCTCGTCGACCGTGACCGGCCACGGCGCGGGGTGCGTGTGCGCCGAGAACTGGTTGACCTCGTTGCCGAGCGTGAGGCCGAGGAAGTTCGGGGCATCGCGCAGCGCCTCCGCGAGCCGCTGCACCAGGGCGACCTGCCCGTCGAGCGCCCTCGGATCGGTGAACATGTTGCGGTCGTGCCAGGTGTACAGCCAGGCGGGCACGAAGTCGAAGCTCGACAGGTGGCCCTGGATCACGTCGACGCTCGCGTCGAGCTCGAACTCGGCGGCGATGTCGACCATCGCCCGCACGTCGTCGAGAGCCTTCGGGCGGATGAGGGTGCGGTTCGGCTGCAGCACGGTCCACAGCGGGAACACGCGCACATGGTCGAGGCCCAGTTCGGCGAGGGCGGCGAAGTCGCGGCGCACGTCGTCGGGCGTGAAGTCGAGCCAGGAGTGCATCCAGTCCTTAGACGGCGTGTAGTTCGCCCCGAACCTCAGGGGAGCGTCGAGAGCGCCACGCTGCGTCATGTGTTCGCACCTTTCGGACAGAGCCCCCCGACGAGGGCGGATCGCACCACTATAACGCTTGAGCAGCGAGACTGCGGCACGAGATTCCGCTCGCCGCCTGCGCTCCCCGCGCCCTCTCTTGACACCGGTGGATTCGGATGGTTTCATCAGCTAAAGCGCTGTAGTCCCGTCCTGTCGGACCCGCGCCGAATCGCCCGCCTCGAGGAAGAAGCACGATGAGAGTTCCCGCACGCATGGCTGCACTGGCAACCTTCACGATCGGCGCCCTCGCGCTCGCCGGCTGCACCGGCGGTGGCGCCGGCGCCGGAGACGCCGGGCCGATCGACACCTCCGGCGACCTGAGCGGCACGATCCAGTTCCAGACCTGGTCGCTCAAGAACGAGAAGTTCACGCCGTACTTCGAAGACCTGATCGACGCGTTCGAGAAGGAGCACCCCGACGTGAAGGTCGAGTGGCTCGACCAGCCCGGCGACGGCTACCAGGAGAAGATCCTCAGCCAGGCCAACGCCGACACCCTGCCCGACGTGCTCAACCTGCCGCCCGACATCGCCTACCCGCTGGTCGCCGCGGGCAAGCTGGTCGACCTCGATACGGCCGACCCCGACCTGAAGTCGGCGTACAACACGGGCGCGTGGGAGGCCTACAGCCAGTACCCGGGCGTCGACGGCACCTACGGTCTGCCGTGGTACCTGTCGAGCGATGCGTCGTGGTGGAACCTGGCCCAGCTCGCCCCCTACGGCGTCACGGAGCAGAACCTGCCGACCACGGTCGACGAGCTGCTCACGCTCGCCACCGACGTGGCCACCGAGTCGGGCGGCAAGGTGCAGCTGCTCTCCTCGATCCCCGCGCTCGACACCTTCACGGCCGCGGGCATGGAGGTCATCAACGACAAGGGCGAGTTCGACTTCAACACCGACGAGGCCGCCGCGATCATCCAGAAGTACGCCGACGCGTACGCCGCGGGCGCCATGCCCGCCGAGGCCCTCACCGGCGACTACGGCGGCAACGCCGAGGCCTACATCCAGGAGAAGGTCGCCTTCACGACCGGCGGCACCGGCTTCACGACCGATCTGCAGAAGGACGCCCCGTCGCTGCTGGCGAACACCGTCGCCACCCCGCGCCTCGGCATCGCGCCGCTCTACGTGCAGGGCCTGAACGTCTCCGCCGACTCCGACAACAAGGAAGCCGCACTCGCGTTCGCCGAGTTCGCGACGAACCAGGAGAACCAGGTGGCGTTCTCGTCGCTCGCGGTCGGGACCGCGCCCGGAACGGCCGAGGGCGGCGACCAGGTCGTGGAGAACATCGCCTCCTCCGTCACCGACGAGAAGCAGCTCGCCGCGATCGACACGGTGTTCGGCGCGATGAAGGACGCCAAGGCCCTGCCGTTCCAGTGGACGTCGGACATGGCGACCTACATGACGCAGCAGATCGCGCTCGCGGTCAACGGCGAGGCCGACCCGAAGGCCCAGCTCGACAAGATCGTCGAGTACGCCAACGCGAACCGCGTGGACCAGTGACCATGAGCGCGAGCACCGGCACCCGGCAGCGAAGGACGACGATGAGGTCCCACCGGTGGTTCACCCCGTGGCTGCTCCTCGCCCCCGCCGTGATCTGGGTGCTGGTGTTCGCGCTGTGGCCGTTCCTCAACACGGTCGTCCTCAGCTTCACGAACGCCCGCCCTCTGCGCACCCCCGAGTTCGTGGGCGGCGCGAACTACGAGCGCATGTTCGGCGACGAGATGTTCTGGAACGCGCTGACGACGTGCCTCATCTATGTGGTCGTGTGCGTGCCGCTGCTCACGATCCTGCCGCTGCTGCTCGCCCTGCTGGTGCAGAAGAAGCTGCCGGGCATCTCGTTCTTCCGCACCACCTTCTACTTCCCCGTGATCGCCTCGGTCGTGGTGGTCGCCCTCATCTGGACCTGGCTGTTCGACAGTCGCGGCATCATCAACCAGACCCTGGAGTTCCTCGGTCTGATCGACAAGCCGATGGCGTTCCTCGTCGACCGCTGGCTGCTGCTGGGCTGCGCCATCCTGCTCACGGTCTGGAAGGGCCTGGGCTACTACATGGTCGTGTACCTCGCGGCGCTGGGGAACGTGGGCAAGGAGCTGCACGAAGCTGCGATGCTCGACGGTGCCGGCTCGTTCCGTCGCTTCCTCTCGGTGACGATCCCGTCCGTGCGCGGCGCCATGCTCCTCATCTCGGTGCTGATCGCGGTGTCGGCCATGCGCGTGTTCGCCGAGCTCGACGTGCTCTCCAAGAGCACCGGCGGCCCCGGCGGCTACGACATGTCGCTCGTGATGCTGATCCGCCAGGTGGGCTCCGGACTCAACGGCAACATCGGCTACGCCTCCGCGATCAGCGTGGCCCTGTTCCTCCTGACGCTCGTGCCCCTGGCCGCGATCGCGTTCATGAACCGCGAGAAGAAGGCGAAGGTCTCCGCATGACCACGCTCACTCCACCGCGCGCCGACGACCGCGCCGACGACGCCCCGGTCCGCCCCGCGCGCGAGCGCATCTTCCGGCACCGCGGCTCCGGCGACTTCAGCAAGCCGACCCTCGGCGGGCTGATCGGCCGCTACGCGCTGCTGCTCCTGGTGCTCTTCCTGGTGATCGGGCCGTTCGTGTGGCAGCTGTCCACGTCGTTCAAGGGTCCGCAGGAGAACATCTACTCGTTCCCGCCGGAGCTGATCCCGCGCGACCCCACCCTGCAGAACTACACGCGCGTCGCCGACATCGTGCCGGTGTACCTGTACGCGTGGCACTCCCTGCTCGTCTCGCTCGGCACGGTGCTGAGCAACGTGATCCTGGCGACCTTCGCGGGCTACGCGCTGGGCTGCATGCGGTTCCGCGGCAAGTGGATCGTGATGGGCATCCTGCTCTCCACCCTGCTGTTCCCCGGCGAGGTGACCGTGACCAGCAACTTCCTCACCATCCGCGCCCTCGGGCTCGCGGACACGCTGTGGGGCGTGTTCCTGCCCGGAGCGATCAGCGCCATGAACGTGCTGCTCGTGGCCACCGCGTGCCGCATGATCCCGAAGGACGTGCTCGACGCGGCGACCGTCGACGGCGCGACCACGTGGCAGCGCATCCGGCACATCGTGTGGCCCAACATCCGCGGCATGGTGTCGGTCGTCGCGATCTTCGCGTTCATCGGCGCGTGGGACGACTACCTGTGGCCGCTGATCGTGCTCTCCGACCCCGCGAAGTACACGCTCACGGTCGGCATGGCGTACCTGAACAGCAGCTTCTCGGTCGACCCGCGCCTGATCGCCGCGGGCACCATGATCGCCCTCGTGCCGATCATCATCATGTTCTCCTTCACGCAGCGGTTCTTCTTCAAGGGCGTGCAGGAGGGTGCGCTGAAGGGGTGACCGCGGCGCCGCTGACCCCGGCCGCCGGTCCGGCCGATCCCCCGTCGTCGCGCCCGCACGCCGGGGTGCTCCCCGGCGACGTGTTCGCGTTCGCTTTCGATCCCGCCCTGGGGCCGCAGCGGCTGGACGTGCCGGGGCTCTCCGACCTCACCGTCACTCCCGAGACCGTGCTGCACTGGGCGTTCTACGCCGACGGGCCGGACGCGACCCTGGCTCCGCACGCGGCGCTCGCGGTGACGGTGGACGTGCGAACGGCGGACGGGACCCGGCTGAGCGACCACACCGCCGTCCGCGACCGCTACGACGTGCCGCTCACGCCCGAGGCGCAGTTCGCCGCCCGCTGGAGCCTCCCGGAGCAGTGGAACGCCGATACGGTCGCGCTCGCCCCTCTGTCGACCGGAGGCGCGGTGCGGGCCACGGTCGAGCTGGTGCTGGGCGCGCCGTCGCTCACGGGCGCGGAGGGTCTGCCCGCCCGCGCGACCGGATTCGTGCAGGTCCGTGTGGAGGAACGCCGACCGGCGGACCCCGACCTGCCGCCGGTCGAGCGCGTCGACACCCGCCGCGGCACGCACTCCGGACCGCGGTTCTCGCGCGGCAACACGATCCCGGCGGTGGCGGTGCCGCACGGCTTCACGTTCGTCACGCCAGCGACCGACGCCGCGGACGCCCGCTGGCCGTACCGCCCGTTCGTGCACGACGATCCGCAGGGCCGCCGCCTGGAGGCCCTGCAGTTCTCGCACCAGCCGAGCCCGTGGATCGGTGATCGCTCGGTGCTGCAGCTCATGCCGTTCCTCGGCCGCGCCCGCTCGGAGCGCGCGGCACGGCGACGGTGGATCGTGCCGGGCAGCGAACGGGCGCGCCCCCACGAGTACGCCGCCGACCTCGGCGACGGACTGCACGTGGCGATGACCGCGACCTCGCACGCGGCGGCGTTCCGGGTGAGCGCCGACGACCCCACGGCCACCGTCGGCTTCGTGATCGATCAGCTCACCGACGACGGCCGCCTGACCTGGACGGACGACGGCGAGTTCGAGGGCTGGATCCCGGAGGGCGCGGAGGACTGGGGCAACGCGCCCCGCTGCTACTTCGCCGGGGCGACGGTCGGCGCGACCGAGGCGCGCGGCCGGCTCGACGACGACGGGCGCGGGCGCGTCGCCGGGCACCTCGACGGGCGCGGCAGCCTGGAGGTCCGCATCGCGGTGTCGTTCCTGTCGATCGCGCAGGCCCGGCGCAGCCTCGCCCAGGAGGCTCCGCCGTCCCGATCCTTCGAGGAGCTGCGCGCCGCCGCAGCCGCCGCGTGGGACCGCCTGCTCGGCCGTGTGACTCTCCCTCCGCTCGACCCGCGGCAGCGGCCGTACCGCGGTCTCGCCGACGAGGAGCATCGCGCCCGGATCGCGGCGGCCCTGCACCGCATGCACCTGTACCCGAACACGGCGAGCGAGAACGCGGGCACCACCACCGCGCCCGACCACCGCTTCGCCGACGTGTTCGCGCCGCGCGCGCCGTTCGGGGAGACCGAGACCAGTGCGCCCGTGGCCGAGGGCGAGCTCGTGGTGAACAACGGCTACTGGGACACCTACCGCACGGAGTGGCCCGCGCTGGCGCTGCTCGACCCCGCCCTGACCGGGCAGCTGCTGGACGGCCAGCTCGCCCAGTTCCGGCGGGGCGGGTGGATGGCGCGGTGGAGCGCCCCGGGGTACGTCGACAGCATGGTGGGCACGTCGAGCGACCAGATCTTCGCCGACGCCGCGCGCTGGGGTGTGACGTTCGACCGGGAGGCCACGTTCGAGAGCGGCTGGCGCCACGCGTGCGAGCCGGGGCCGGACGCCCGTCGCGGCCGCAAGGGCATCGGTCGCGGGCGCTTCACCGGGTACATCTCCTCCGACGTGCCGGAGGGCATGAGCTGGAGCATCGAGAACGCCGTGAGCGACGCGGCCCTCGGGCGGTTCGCGCGGCAGCTCGCCGATGACGCCGCCACCGCCACGGACGCCGCCCGCTACCGCGCGTTCGCCCGCTACCTCACCAACCGCGCCCGGTCGTACCGCACCCTGTTCGATCCCGACTCGGGATTCTTCCGCGGCCGCGACGCGCACGGGGCGTTCGCGCCCGGCTTCGACCCCCGGGTGTGGGGTGGCGACAACGTGGAGACCAACGCGTGGGGGATGTCGGTCGGCGCGGTGCACGACGGCCCCGCGCTCGCGACGCTGTACGGCGGCCCGGCCGGGCTCGGCCGCCACCTCGACGCGCTGTTCGCCGAGCCGGAGACCGCCGACGAACGCTTCGGCGGCGCCTACGGCACGGTCATCCACGAGCAGCGGGAGGCCCGCGCGCTGCGCTCCGGCATGTGCGCGATCTCGAACCAGCCCGCCCACCACATCCCCTTCCTGTATGCGTTCACCGACCGCCCGTGGGCGGGCGCTGCGATCGTGCACGACCTCGCGGGGCGTCTGTTCGCCGGCGCGCACATCGGGCAGGGCTTCCCCGGCGACGAGGACAACGGCGAGATGAGCGCCTGGTGGCTGTGGGCGGCGCTGGGCCTGTATCCGCTCGAGCTCGCCTCCGGGCGGCTGCGCATCGGCTCCCCGCTGTTCGACGACGTCCGCGTCGATCGCGGTGACGGGTCGACGCTGCGGATCCGCGTGCAGCGGAGCGAGCCGGGCGCCCACGTGCTCCGGTCGGCGCTGCTCGACGGCGACCCCCTCCCCACGGCCGACCTGCCCGTGGAACGACTGACCGGCGATGCGGTGCTCGACCTGACCTTCACGCTCGACCCCGCGGAGGCGCTGGAGGCCCCGGGGCCCGACGTCGCCGTCGAGCCGTGGCACCCGGACCTGACCTCGGAGGCGGGCGAGTCGATCGCCTCCCGGGGCCTCGACCACGCGGCGCGACTGTTCGACGACGGCGACCCCGCGGGGACCGACGGCGTGAGCCTGCGGCCGGGCGAGTGGGTGGGGTGGCGCTTCCCCGCGGCGCGCGACATCACCGACGTGAGCGTGACCGCGGTCACCGCGACGCCCGCGTCCGGGTGGCACTGGGAGGTCGAGCGGGCGGACGG
The DNA here is from genome assembly GCF_042732495.1 of Microbacterium sp. NPDC059771. Lineage (NCBI taxonomy): Bacteria > Bacillati > Actinomycetota > Actinomycetes > Micrococcales > Microbacteriaceae > Microbacterium > Microbacterium sp. NPDC059771. Next base: position 34,830 of record NZ_JBHWHK010000001.1, read on the forward strand.
CGGGTGGGAGCGGGTGGCCGCGACCCATGCCGAGGCGCTGCGGCCGGATCGCACGACCCCGTTCACCCTGGCCGCACGGACCGTGACCCCGGCGATCCGCCTGTGCGCGGACGCCGAGGTCACGATCCGTCAGCTCGAGCTGTTCGCCCTCGCGCCGGTCACTTCGTCAGCGTGAACGTCACCTCGGTGCTGTTTCCGGCGACGTCGACCACCTGCAGCGTGTTGACCCCGAGGACGGCACCGAGCACGCCGGGCTTCAGCACGTCGAGGTCGCGGGACTCCCCGTTCTCCAGGTCAGTCGGCACGCCGTTCAGCACGATCCGGTCGATGAGCCCCTCGTCGTGCAGCCGGAAGCTCACCCGCTTGTAACCGTCGTCCTTCTGCTTGGTGAACTGCGCGCCGCTCTTGAACGTCACGGTGGGCGCGGTCGTGTCTGCCGGAGGCGCCTGGAAGACCGTGGCCTCTCCCTTCAACGCCTGCGTGATCCCGGACAGGTAGGCGGACTGGTCGGTCGCCGTGAGGTTGTAGGCGACGTAGACGCCGTACCCGTCGGCGACCGTGCGCTGCGCGAAGTCTGCCGCGGTGGCGGCGCTCGTGTTCGACAGGTCGATCGCCGCGGCGCCGAGCCGCGCGCGATCGTCCAGGCCCGGCACGGTCGGGGCGTCATACGTCGGGTAGTACGGGTTCCAGGCGTGGTCGAGCACCCCGTCGACGTCGAACTGCGTGAAGTCGGTGGTGGTGTACGACGGGCCGATCGCGTAGAGCGTGATGAGCTTGTCGGGGCCGAGCCGCTCGCGCAGCGCGGTCGCCAGCCACCCGAACGACTGGGTATTGGGCTGCGGTGTGCCGTTGGCGCCGTACTCCGTCCACTCGTCGTCGAAGTCGATGCCGTCGAGGCCGTACGTGGTCACCGCGTCCGCGAGCTGCGCGGCGAAGGCGTCGGCGGCGGCGAACGAGGTGAAGTTCGCGAACCCGGCCCCCTGGTGGTTGCCGAGCACGGACAGCAGCACCTTCGTGCCCTGCGCCTGCAGCGGCCGGATCTGGTTCTCCGCATCCTGCAGGGTCTCGGTCACCCGCTCGTTCAAGTGCAGGTACGCCTGCTGGCCGTCGTAGTTGATGTTCGCGGCGAAGATCATCGCGAGATCCACGGCGGGGCGACCCGAATCGGCCAGGGTGTAGTCGGCGACGTTCGCTAAATCGTTCGAGTTGACCTCGACGTAGACCGCCAGCTTCGCCTCGTCGACGGTGGCGTCCGCAGCGGCCGGGCCCGTCGCGGCGACCGCGGTGAGGGCCACCGCAGCGGCGGAGAGGGCGGCCGTGAAGGCGCGCCGATGGCGGTGACTTCTGGATGAGGACGGATACATGGGGGTTCGTCTCCTTCGGCATCGTTGTCGAGCGCGAGCCGCATCGGCGCGACTCGCGGCCGACTATATCGCTTAAGTTCTGCGGGTGAAAGAGTGGACGATCCGCCCTTGGCCTCCGCCGCCGTTCCGCGGGATGCTGGGGGCATGCGTTCGCTCAGCCTGCTGTGGCGGTATCCGGTCATCACCCTCACCGTGCTGGCGTTCGCCCTGGTGGGCGTGCTGCACGCGGTCGATCAGCAGCAGGTCGGGCGCTGGATCGCGACGGTGTACGTCGCCGCGGTCGTGGTGTGGACCCTGATCGGGATGGTGCGCGACGTGCTCCGCGGCCACGTCGGCCTCGACATCCTCGCGGTCGTGGCGATGGTCGCGACGCTCGCCGTCGGCGAGTACATCGCGGCGCTCATCATCGTGCTGATGCTATCGGGCGGGGAGGCGCTGGAGGACTTCGCCGGCCGCCGCGCCCGCCGCGACCTGTCGGCCCTGCTCGACCGGTCGCCGCGCATCGCCCACGTGCTGCACGACCCCGGCGACGCGCAGTCGGACGAGGCGCACGACGTGCCGGTCGACGAGGTCGCGGTCGGTGATGTGCTGCTGGTGCGTCCGGCCGAGATCGTGCCGGTCGACGGCACGCTGCTGACGACCGAGGGCGAGTTCGACGAGTCCTCGCTCACCGGTGAGAGCCTGCCGGTCTCGCGGCACGCGGGCGAGGAGGTGCTGTCCGGCGCGATCAACGGCAGCCGGGCGATCCGCCTCCGCGCCCTGCGCACCGGAGCCGACAGCCAGTACCAGCAGATCGTCGCCCTCGTGCATCAGGCCGAGTCCTCGCACGCGCCCATCGTCCGTCTCGCCGACCGGTTCGCGATCCCCTTCACGGCCGTCGCGCTCGTCCTGGCCGGCACCGCGTGGGCGCTGTCGGGCGATGCGACGCGCTTCGCGGAGGTGCTCGTGCTCGCCACCCCGTGCCCGCTGCTGATCGCGGCACCCGTGGCGTTCCTCGGCGGCCTGTCCCGGGCCGCGAAGTCGGGCGTGATCATGAAGAGCGGGGCCGTGGTCGAGCAGATCGCGCGCGTCCGGTCGGCCGCGTTCGACAAGACCGGCACGCTCACGCAGGGCCGCCCGGAGCTGGTCGAGGTGCGACCGGCGCCCGGCTTCGACGCGTACGAGGTGCTGCAGCTCGCCGCCTCGGCCGAGCAGTACTCGTCGCACGTGCTGGCCGCGGGCATCCGCACCGCCGCCGAGGCGCGGGGGCTGCCCCTCGAGGCGGCCGCGGAGGCGAGCGAGACCGCGACCAACGGCGTCTCCGCGACGATCCGGGGCCGCACGGTCGTGGTCGGCAAGCCCGCCTACGTCGCGTCGCTGGCGCCCGACACCGTGCGCGCCGAGCTGGGCACGGGCGAGGCGGCCGCCTACGTCGCGGTGGACGGACGCTTCGCCGGAGCGCTCCTGCTCGCCGATGCGGCGCGACCGGAGGCCGCCGCGGTCGTCTCGTGGCTGCGGCTGCACGAGGTGGAACGGGTCGCGATGCTCACCGGCGACGTGCGGTCGACGGCGGAGTCGGTGGCGCACCAGCTGGGCATCGAGGAGGTCCACGCCGAACTGCTCCCGCCGGAGAAGGTGCGGCTCGCGGCCGAGCTCGAACCACGGCCCGTGCTGATGGTCGGCGACGGCGTGAACGACGCCCCGGTGCTCGCGGCGGCCGACATCGGCATCGCGATGGGCGCCAAGGGGGCGACCGCGGCGGGCGACGCGGCCGACGTGGTGATCCTCGTCGACTCGCTCGCGAAGGTCGTGGACGCGGTCGCCATCGGCCGGCACACCCTGCGCGTCGCGCTCACGGCGATCTGGATCGGCATCGGGTTGAGCGTCGGACTCATGGTCGTGGCGATGACGGGCCTGATCCCCGCGGTCGCCGGGGCGCTCGTGCAGGAACTCGTCGACCTCGCCACGATCCTCTACGCCCTCCGCGCCCTGAGCGGTCCGCCGAGCGGACTGCGCCCCGGTGCCGACGGCACGGGTGCGGACACGGTCCCTGCGGTCGCCGCGACGCCCGCGCCCGGCCGCTGACCGGCGCGCTCACCCCTCCTCCACGACGCCGTCCGGCGACGGTCACCGCACCGATGGGGTCTTCGCGCGCGGGCGCCTGCGGAATACCGTGACACCGTGGATGTCCTGGCAGACACTGGAGGCATGCCCGTGAACGACCCGCAGATCTGGACGCTGCTCGGCGTCTTCGCCGCCGTGATGCTCGGCGGGATGACCCTCCTGACGACGCAGCTCAGTCGTGTCATCCGCTCCGAGGTCGGTCGCGTCGAAGGCACCCTCTCCGCCCGCATCGACCGCGTCGAAGGCACCCTCTCGGCCCGCATCGACGGGATCGACGCCCGCCTCGGTCGGATCGAGTCGAAGGTGGAAGACCTCGACAAGGAGCTCACGAACCTCGCCGTGCGGTTCTGGCGCTCGCAGTGACGCCCCGCGCCCGTCTCAGACGCGCACGTCCCCCACGAGGTTCACCCGGATCCCCATCCCGTCGAACATGGCGGCCTTCGCGCTGAGGGCCCGGTCTGCGGTCTCGGCGTCGGGCGCATAGACGAGCTGCGCGTGGTTGGCCTTGTGCCGCGCCATGAACTGGTCGCGCGAGATGCCGTGCAGCACCACGTGGGCGATCGGCCACTCCGGGTTGGTGGCGTCCTTGCGGCGCTGCGTCTCCTCCTCCGGCAGCTCGACGACCGAGGCGCGGAAGATGTCGGCCTGCAGCACACCGTCCGCGATGAACACGCGCGACAGCACGACCTCGCCGGGCTTCGAGACGCCGTTGATGGTGGCGCCGCCCGCGGGGAAGAACACATGGCCCTGGCGCCAGCCCTCCGCGTGCTCCCAGCCGCCGAGGTGCGAGGCGGGCACGGACCCGGAGATCTCGTACACCCACACGAACTGCCCGTCGAAGTCTTCGCCCCAGCGCACGTCGTGCAGCGTGTTGTCTGGCACGAGGCCCATCGCCCGCCAGACCCGGTCGGTCACGAGTGCGTCGACCGCGACGCCCTCGTCGGCCTCGTTGAAGTGCGGGAACGCGCGCCCCTCGTGCAGCACGCGGGAGCCGTCGCGCGACGTGACCGGCGGGCGCTCCGTGGTGTTGAGGATGCCCTCGGCGAGGTCGGACGCGGGCACCAGGTCTTTGAGACCCTGCTGGTACTGGATGCCGACGGCGTCGAGCCCGAAGTCGTCGGCGATGCGCAGCGCGGCGATGTACATCTTGAGCTGCCACTGCACCTGCTCGCGCGTGAGCTCGGTCGCGGCGTCGTCACCGTAGCGGAAGGTCATGCCGTGGTCGATCAGCCAGTCGTACGCAGCGTCGGCCTCGTCCTCCGTCACGGTCAGCATCTCGGCGTACAGCGCCGACTGCGACAGCCGCTCCTTGTAGATGCCGGTGTGGTTGAGCAGTTCGTCGTCGAAGATCGCGTTGTACATGCCCATGCAGCCCTCGTCGAACACGCCGATGATGGCCTTGTCGGCGCGCAGCTGCGCGGCCAGGGCCTCACCGAGCTGCTTCTCCGGGCTGTCCGGCAGCGCGGGCAGCGGACGCACGTGCGACTGGTCGTGCGTGATCGCGCCGGTCTCGGTCCACTCGCGGATGCCGTCGATGAACCAGTCGTCGGTGTAGTCGACCGACCAGGTGGTGGCGTAGGGCTTGCCCATCTTCGTGAGCCCGGCGTTCAGGCCGAGCAGACCGACCAGCCCCGGCCAGTCACCGGCGAAGTTGGCGACCGTGAGGATCGGGCCCTCGTGCGTGCGCAGCCCGGCGAGCACGTGGTGCGAGTACTGCCAGTTGGCGATCGCGACCACCAGCGGGGCATCGGTCGGGATGTCGCGGAACACCTCGAGGCCCATGCGCTGGCTGGAGATGAAGCCGTGACCGGTCTCGGGGTCGACGCCGAACGGCCGGATCACCTCCCAGCCGAGGTCGTTCAGCACGCCCGTCACACCCGCTTCGAGCTCCACCTGGATCGGCCACCCGGCGACGTTCGCCGACTCGCGCAGATCGCCCGAGGTGATGAGGTACGCGGTCTTCGGTGCCGCGGTCGGGCGCGCGGCGGGCGCGGGCAGGGTGTACGTGGTCATGGTGCCTCCGGGGTCGGGGTGGTCGGGGTCGCGTCGCGCTGGTCCGCGGCGAGGTCGTGGACGACGGATGTGGTCCCCTCGTACAGCCGGACGTAGCGGTCGAACAGGGCGTCGTAGAAGGGGCGCAGCGCCGCGTCGGGCCGCACGGTCTCGGCGATCGGGTTCCAGTCGTCGATGGCGGGAGCAGCACCCGGGGTCGCGGTGGCTCCGGCGGCGAGGAACGCGGCGCCGTAGCTCGCGCCGATGGTCGTCTCGGGCACCTCCTGCACGAGTCCCGTGACGTCGGACACGATCTGGAGCCACAGGCGCCCCTGGGTGCCGCCGCCGACCGCGACGATGCGGCGGATGTCGGCGCCGGCGGCCCGCATGGTCTCGACGTTGTGGCGCACGCCGAGTGCCGTGGCCTCGAGGGCCGCGCGGTACAGGTCGCCGCGGGTGTGCTCCAGCGTGAGGCCGGCGATCACGCCCCGCGCATCCGGGTCCTGGATGGGCGTGCGCTCGCCCGCGAAGTACGGCAGCATCAGGAGCCCGCGGGCGCCGGGGCCGGACGTGGCGGCCTCGCCGAGCAGCTCCGGGTAGTCCGCGCCGGTGAGGTCCTTCAGCCAGGCGGTGAGCGCGCCGGAGGTCGAGAGTCCGCCGGCGAGGTTGCGCGTGCCGGCGAAGGCACCGGCGGTCGTCCACATCGAGGGCGTGCGCAGGGTCTCGGCACCGGTCGCGACGAGGAACATCGTGGTGCCGTACATCAGCATCAGGTCGCCGAGCTCGTGCGCGCCCACGCTGACGGCCTCGGTCCAGGCGTCGATGGTGCCGGTGATCACGGGGGTGCCGGCGGGGATGCCGGTGGCGGCGGCGGCCGCGTCGGTCACGGCGCCCGCCACGTCGCCCGCCCACCGCAGCTCCGGGGCCTCGATCGTGCCCGCATAGCGCTGCCACCACGGCTCGTGCCAGCGCTCGTGCTCGATGTCGTACAGGGGCGACACCTGGCTGGCGGACTGGTGGTCGAGCACGTAGGCGCCGGTCAGCCTGCGGGCGAGCCAGGACGCGGGCATGTAGAGGCGGCGGGCGCGCGACCACGCCTCCGGTTCCTCGTCGGCGACCCAGGCGATCTTGGGACCGCCCGCCTGCGACGTGAGCGTCGAGCCGCCCACGCGGGTGATGTCTTCGTCGCCCAGCTCCGCGGTCATCCGTGCGATCTGCGCGGTGGAGCGGGTGTCGACGCCGTAGAGGATGGCGGGACGGACGGGGTGGTCGTGCTCGTCGGCGAGCAGGATGCAGGGACCCATGCCGCTGACGCCGACCCCGGCCACCTCGGCCTCCGGCACTGCGGCCAGGAGCTCACGGGCCAGGCCGACGAACTCGTCCCACCAGACGTCGCCATCCATCTCGACCCAGCCGGTGCGGGGGCGGCTCACCTCGTGCGCGCGCGTCGCGGTCGCGAGGATCGTCCCCGCCTCGTCGACGAGCACGCCCTTGCTGCTGGACGTGCCGATGTCGACACCGATGGTGCAGCGCATGGTCCTCCTCGACGCAGGGCGGCCGGTGATCCGACCTTTCGCCATGGTAAACGAAATCGATTTCAAGCCGCAAGCCGACGCGTGAGCCTTTCACCGAAAGAGCCCCGCCCGCCCGCAGGGGCGTCAGGCGCGGGGCGTGCTCGCGGACTGCACCTCGTTGCGCAGCACCACCGTGCGCGCGGGCTGGGTGTCGCCCTTGATCCGCTCCAGCAGCATGCGCGCCGCCGTGACCCCCATGTGCCGCGCCGGGAGCCGGACGACGGTGACCGCCGTGGGCGAGAGCGTGGTGAAGGGCAGCGATCCGATCACCGCGACCCCGACCGCGGGCGGCGTGAGCCCCCGCTCGGTGAGCACCTGCAGGGCGCCGACGCCGATGAGGTTGTTGCCCGCGACCACCGCGTCGGGCGGCTCGGGCAGCGCCAGCAGCTCCTCCATGGCCGCGCGGCCGCCGTCGACCCGGAACGTCGCGAAGCGCACGAGCTCGTCCAGGTCGAGGTCGGGCTCTGCGGCGGAGAGCGCGGAGCGCCAGCCGGCCGCGCGCTCGGCCGCGGTGTCGATGTGTTCGGGCCCGCCGATGTAGGCGATGCGACGGTAGCCCGCGGCGATGAGGTTTTGCGTGGCGGAGGTGCCGGCGGCCCGGTTGGCCATCACCACGCCGTCGATGTCGTACGTGGTGCTGCGGTCGACCGCGACGACGGGGCGCCCGGTGGCGAGGATGCCGCTCAGATCGCTGTGCTCGTCGGCGGTCGCGATGATGACGCCCGACATGTGCTCGGCGATCGCGATGCGCAGGTACGTGGCCTCCTTCTCCAGCTGGGCGTCGGAGTTGCACAGCACCACCGAGTACCCGGCCTCGGAGGCGACGTCTTCCACGCCGCGCGCCATCTCGGTGAAGTACGGGTTCTCGATGTCGGGGATGACGAGCGCGATGACCTCGGAGCTCTGGGTGCGCAGGGTGCGGGCCGCGCGGTTCGGCGTGAAGTGCAGCTGGGCGGCGGCCTCGCGCACCGCGGCCACCTTCTCCTCCGAGACGCTCGTGCCGTTGAACACGCGGGAGACCGTCGCGGGCGAGACGCCCGCGAGCTCCGCGACGTCGTAGATCGTGGCCATGCACCCTCACTGCCTGTCCGGTGACCCCGGACGTGAAGCAACAGTATCGCGCGCTCGCGAGGTCTCTGGTGCATCGATCTGAAATCGATTACATTGGCGGCCATGACCCCTGCCCCCTCCTCTCTGTCCACGCTCGCAGCGCTGCGCACCGTGCAGACCCGGTCCATCTCGCCCGAGAACTTCGACGGCTCTCCCGGCGGCGGCGGCCGCGCCACCGAGGGCACCGGTGCGGCGAGCGCCCGCGACCTCGGCCCCGGCTGGAAGATCTCCCCCAGCGTCGACATCCCGGCCGGAGAGACCTTCGAGCTCGCCGCGATCGACGGTCCGGGCAAGATCACCCACATCTGGATCACCACCCACACCGACAACTGGCGCACCCTGCTGCTGCGCGCGTACTGGGACGGCGCCGCGGAACCCGCGGTCGAGGTGCCCTACGGCGACTTCTTCTGCAACGGATGGGGCGTGTTCGCCCAGGTGAACTCGCAGACCATCGCCGCGAACCCGCACGGCGGCTTCAACTCCTACTGGCCGATGCCGTTCCGCGACGGCGCCCGGCTCACGCTCGAGAACACGTCGACCGTCGACGTGCGCGTCTACTACCAGGTGACCTACGAGGTCGGGGGTGATCACTCGGAGGACGCCTACTTCCACGCGCAGTGGCGGCGCTCGAACCCGCTGGAGGACCGCACCCCGCACGTCCTGCTGGAGGGCATCGAGGGGCGCGGGCAGTACGTCGGCACCTACATCGCGTGGGGCGTGAAATCCAACGGCTGGTGGGGTGAGGGCGAGATCAAGTTCTACCTCGACGACGACACCGACCACCCCACGATCTGCGGCACCGGCACCGAGGACTACTTCGGCGGCGCGTGGAACTTCGACATCCCCGGCCAGGGCTACACCGCCTTCTCCACGCCGTATCTGGGGATGCCGCAGGTGATCCGGCCCGACGGCCTCTACGTGTCGCAGCAGCGCTTCGGCATGTACCGCTGGCACGTGCTCGACCCGATCCACTTCACCACCGGCATCCCGAGGGTCGACATCCAGGCGCTCGGCTGGCGCAGCGGCTGGCGATACCTGCCGCTGCGGGACGACATCGCCTCCACCGCGCTGTTCTACCTCGATCGGCCGACCGCGCGCCGCCCGCGCACGCCGAGCGCCGACGACCTGGAGGTGCACCTGGGCAGCGCGGCCGTGCCCGACATCGGCGCCTCCCCGTCGCGCCCGCCGCAGGGCTGACACCGAGCACGACGAAGGGCGCCTGCTTCCCGCGGGCGCCCTTCGGTGCGTTCAGTCCGCGCGCACCACGGTGAACGGGCAGTCGCCCTCCACCACGTCGACCTCCACCTGCTCCCCCACGGTGACGGTGCCGTAGCCCGCCGCGCTCACCCACGGCCAGCGGCCCTCGGCGCCGACGTGCAGCTCGCCCGTCCCCTCGTCCACGCGCACGCCGGAGCGCGCCTGCAGCAGCGTCCACCCCGCCATGGCCCTGGCGTAGTGATCGCCGCACTCGATCTCGTTGTAGGGGTTGCGGCGGCGGCCGTCGTGCCGGTCCCACAGCCCTTCGAGCACCGCACGGCCCTCCTCCTCCAGCCCCTCGAAGAAGCAGTGCGCCGCGACCTGCCACTCGATGCCCGTCCACACCTCGTCGGCGTAGCGCGTGGGCACCTCGGGTCGTCCGCCCTCGGGCCACGTGCACATCAGCAGCCCGACGTCGTCGGCCGTGTCGGCATAGACGCGGTACGGGTGCGCGAAGTCCGCGAAGCCGTGCCGCAGGTTCGAGGCGACCACGTGCCGGAGGGCGCTGCGCACGTGCTCGGGCGGCAGGATCGGCCCGAGCCCGAGCTGATGCGCCCACCACTGCCCGATCACCTGGTCGGACAGCACACCCGTGCGCCACTGGAAGTCCTCCGGGTCGCCCTCGTCGAGCACCTGGATGTAGTGGGTGCCGTCGAACAGCAGCTCGTCGTACCCCGCCGAGCCGGAGCGGAACCTCTCGGCCGCCTCCGCCGCGGCGTCGGTGTCGCCCACCCGCCGCGCGAGCTCCTCGTACGCCCGCAGCGCCGCGAGCCACAGCGTGCCCATGAACGGGTTGACCCCGGCAAGGTCGATGTCGTGCGTGCTGGGCTGGATGCCGCGCAGCACGCCATCACCGTCCGCGTCCCACTTCTCCCGGATGTGCGTGTACAACCGCACGAGCTGCGGCCAGCGGCGTTCGAGCCACTCCATGCCCGCCCCGCGCTGCACGTCGCGCAGCGACTTGAGGATCGTGGCGAGCATGCCGTCGAGCGCGGGCTCCTCCGGTCCGCCGATGAACTCGTCCGTCATCTGGTGCAGATACGTGGGCACGCGCAGGCGGTGCGGGATCGACCCGTCGGCCGCCTGCATCACGTCGAACTCGGTGTCGCGCATGTTCCGCTCCAGGCTCGGCCACAGCCCGGCGAGCGCGGCCTCGTACTGCCACACGTGCGTGCAGTTGAGCGGGCAGGAGCCGCCGAAGACGCCCGACCACATCCAGGTCGAGTCGCCGAGCGAGCCCTCGTAGCCGTAGAACCGGCCGTCGGCGCCGATGAAGCACGTGGGGCTGCGCACGTACGCGGCCTGGGCGGCCAGGTGCTCGACCTCCCGCGCGTCGAGGCTCGACCCCGCGAGGGTGCCGGTCCACCCGAGCGTGCGCTCGACGAGCTCGTCCCACCGGCGCTCGACCGTGGCCTGCACGTCGAGCGCGTCGAGGTAGCGCCGGCCGTACGCGTTGCCGAGGTAGAAGGTCGACGCTCCCCACTCCGGGTGCGGCGCCCCGAACTGCTCGATGTCGACGAACCGGTTGGGCAGGTGCCACGAGATCGAGAAACGGATCGTGCGCGAGGCGCCGGGGGCGAGGGCGAAGGGCACGCCGACCACCCCGAGCCACGACCGCCCCTGCGGGCTGGGGCCGGACCCGCCCTGCGGGGCGTTGAGCTGCGGGTCGCCGATGGTGGGGGCGAGCGCGAGCCGGGAGCGTCCGTCGTTGCCGGCGCGGGAGCGGAGGAACGCGTCGAGGTGCTCCAGACCGCTGCACCGCGTGAGCACGGCCGCGGTCTCGTCGTCGGCGGCGAGCACGAGCTGCCCGGCGAGGCGGTCGCTCTCGTCCAGGCCCGGGTTGTCCATGACCACGCGCGACCAGCCCGCGCCGCGGCGCAGCCGGTTGACGTTGCCGCCCAGCCCCGGGGTGCTGTCGGCGATGGGCGTGATGCCGTCCCACCCGATCGCGTTGAGCAGCGACCCCGCAAGCGTGCCGTGCACCCCGATCGGGCCGGTGTTGGTGAGCGTGAACTCGAACATCCCGGTCGGGATCGAGCTGAGCTCGACGTCGCGCGGGGCCATCGGGTTGAGCACGCGCATGCGCACCTCGACCGGATGGCGCGGATCGGTCAGCTCGACCTCGGCCACCGGGTAGGTGCCCCGGAACGCGGCGCTCTCGAAGGTGCTGAAGCTCTCGGCCGCCGCGGTCATCCACTCGGGCACGAAGCCGTCGGTCGTGAGCGATGCCTGCGGATCCCGGACCGGGGTGCCCTGCACCATCGAGATGACGTTGAGCGGCGGCTCGACCTGCGTGACCCGCAGCCAGAAGCCCGTGCCGGGGAGAGCGCCCAGGTGGTTCGGCATGCCCTGCAGCTGCCACTGGCGCAGCGACCCGTCGGCGTTCACCGCGAAGCCGCCGGTGCCGATGCCACCCACGGGCATCGCGAGCGCGGGGGCCTCGGTGTGGGGACGGGACGGGGACAGGCGGTCGGTCATGATTCTCCTCGTGCGGGTCGACGGCCGGGGACGAGCGGCGGCAGCGCCACTCCGGATGCCGCGGCGACCGGCCAGGCCGCGGCGACGGACAGCAGCACGAGCAGGGGTGCCGCGAGCAGCAGCAGCCCACCGAACCAGGTGAGCCCGAGCCACGCGACCGCGGCCGACGCGGCGAGCGCGGCCAGCGGTCCGAGCGGGCGACGCACCGCCGCGACGGCACAGACGACCGCGACCGTGCGCAGCCCCACGTCGTCGCGGAGGGCGGCGACGGGCACCGCGACCACCGCGACGAGGGCGACCGCGGCGGACAGCAGCAGCGCCGCGAATGCGAGCACGGCGAACAGGGGCACCGCGGCGGACGCGGCGATCGCGCTCGTGACCTGCGACCACGCCAGCAGCACCGCGGGCGCACCGGCACCGACCGCGACCGCGAGCACGCGGCGGCGGAGGCGCACGGCCGCGTGGTCGAAGATCCGGTCGTGCAGCGCGCCGAGGGCCCACGCGGCCGGAACCGCGCACGCGGCGACCACGAGCAGCGGCACCAGCGGCGACGCCGGCCCGAGCAGCGCCGCCCCGAACGCCCAGGCCGCGAGCGCCGCGGCTCCGGTCACCCCGAGCGGCGCGAGGGCCCGCCACGCCGCGGCCGGAAGGCGCAGCAGCACCGGGTCGACCGCAGCGGGAGCGGAACCGGCGGCACGGGCGGCCGCCGTCGCGTCGGCAACGCCCGCGGAGCCCGCAGCACCAGACCCCGCCGTGCGAGTACGCGCGTGCACCCTGCTCATCCCTTCAGCCCCGTCGATGCGACGCTCTCCACGATCTGCCGCTGGAACGCCAGGAACACCACGAGCAGCGGCACCACGACCATGGTGATGGCGGCGAACACGATCACCGCGGGTGCGGCGCCGAAGCCGTTCTGCAGCGTGACGAGCCCGAGGGGCAGGGTCATGTTCTCCGGGCTGGACAGGAAGATGAGCGGCCCGAAGTACCCGTTCCACGAGGCCTCGAACCCGAGGATCGCGAGGGCCGCGACCGCGGGGGCCGAGAGCGGGATGAGCATCCGGAACAGGATCCACAGGTGTCCGGCGCCGTCGAGCCGCGCGGCCTCGTCGAGTTCGCGCGGGATCGTCTTGAAGTACTGCGACAGGAAGAAGATCTGGAACACGTTGATCAGCGCGGGCAGCCACAGCGACGCGAGGGTGTCGACGAGTCCGAGCTGCCGCATCATGATGAAGATCGGGATGATGACGAGCTGTCCCGGCACCATGAGCGCCGACAGCATCACGACCAGCAGCACGCGGCTGCCGCGGAAGTCGATGCGGGCGAACGCGTAGGCGGCGAGCACCGAGAAGAACAGCGCTCCGACGGTGGAGATGAGCGCGAGCGCGAGCGAGTTGCCGAACTGCTGGAAGAACGGCATGTACTCGAACACGTCGGCGAAGTTCTGCGTGGTGAACGGGATCGGCAGCCAGCGCGGCGGGTCGGCGAACGCGAACTCCGGCTCGGTGAAGCTCTGCACGATCAGCCAGAACAGCGGCGACAGCATCAGGATGCCGAACACCACGAGCACCACGTCGACGATCACGCCGCCGACGGTGGGACGGTGGCGGCGGCGGCGGCGCTGCCGCTCGACGCGGGTGAGCACGTCGGTCCGCGGCTCCACGGTGGGAGGAAGAACGGTCATGATTCGTGCACCCACTTCCGACGGCCGAGGAACTGCAGCACGGTGACGCCCATGATGATGACGAACACGAGCAGGGCGACCGCGGCGGCGTACCCCATGTCGAAGGCCTGGAAGCCCTTCTCGTAGAGGTACATGATGATCGTCGTGGTGGAGTTCTGCGGTCCGCCCTTGGTGATGATCTGGATCGGGTCGAAGATCTGGAACGCACCGATGAAGGTGATGATCGTGGCGAAGAACATGGTGGGCGACATGAGCGGCAGCGTCACGTTCCAGAAGATCTGCCACGATGTCGCGCCGTCGGTGCGGGCGGCCTCGACGAGCTCGGTGGGCACGGTCTGGAGTCCGGCGAGCATGATGATGAACGTGAAGCCGACCGTGTGCCACAGGTCGATGAAGATGATCGCGGGCATGGCCCAGGCCGGGTCGGCGAAGAAGTTGGGCAGCTCGATGCCGAACGTCGCCGCGTACTGCGCCACGTAGCCGAACGTCGGGTCGAGCACGTACTTCCACAGCAGGGCGACCGCGGCCCAGGAGATCAGGAACGGGAAGAAGATCGCGACGCGGGCGAAGTAGCCGAGCACGCGGCTCGCGACCCGGTTGACCGCGAGGGCGAGCAGCAGCCCGAACACCAGGTGGGTGACGATCGAGGCGAACGCGAACACGAACGTGTTCAGCAGCACCTGCGGCAGGATCGGGTCGGAGAACAGGCGCACGAAGTTGTCGGCGCCGACGAACTCCGGGGTGGTCAGCATGTCCCACTTCAGGAACGCCAGCGCGATCGCGAACACGAACGGCCCGGCGACGAAGACGAGGAACAGCAGCAGCGCGGGACTGACGAACATCCAGCCCGCGGTCGCGGTGCGACGCCGCAGGAGCTCTGCTCCCGGGCGCCGCACCGTGGGGGCGGCGGCGATGCTACTCACCGACCAGCTGCTCCAGCTCCGCCTGCGCCGCGTCGAGGGTCTTCTGCGCCTCGCCCTGACCGGCGATGATCGTGCCCCACGCCTCCTCGATGACCTTCTGCGCCTCGGCGCCCTGGTCGATCGAGGGGATCGGGGTGGCGAAGTCCATCGCCTCGCTCAGCCGGATGGTGCCCTCGGGGGCGTTGTCGGTGAAGGCGGGCGAGTTCGCGACCGACTCCCGCGCCGGCACGATGGTGCCGCCGATCTCGGCGAAGTAGCTGCCGGCCTCCTCCGACATGAGGAACTTGATGAAGGTCCACGCGGCCTGCTTGTTGTCGCTGTTCTTGGCGATGTTCCAGGCGTCCCAGCCGACCGGCGAGCCGTTGCCGGTCTTGGTGGGCCAGTTCACGACCACGGTCTTGTCGACCATGTCGAGCTCGCGCACACCGAGCACGGGCCAGCGTCCGCCGCTGAGGATCGCGAGCTTGCCCTGCTTGAACGCGGTGTTGCCGTCGAACTGGCCGCCGGGCTTCGGTGCCAGGCCCATCTCGACGAGGCTGCGGGCGAACTCGGCCGACTCGACCGCCTCCGGGGAGTTGTAGGTGGGCTCGCTCCAGTCGGCGTTGAACGTGCTGCCGCCGTTGGTGGTGAGCCACGGCATCACGTCGACGAAGTAGCCGGAGCCCGCGCCGACGAGGTAGGCGCCGGTCTTCTCCTTGATCTGCTTCCCGGCCGCGACGAACTCGTCCCACGTCCAGTTGCCGTCTTCGGGGATGGCGACTCCGGCCTTCTCGAACACGTCCTTGTTGAGGTACATGGCCATGGTGTTGAACCCGCCGGGGATGAACACGGTCTCGCCGTCGGGGCCCGCCGCGAACTCCTCGTTGAACTTCTGCAGGTTGGGGCTGATGTCGTCCCAGTAGTCGTCGACGACCTCTTGGTCCTGCTCGATGTAGGGCGCGAGGTCGGCGAGGATGCCCTTCGAGGCGAACAGCCGCTGCCCCTCGGTGGCGACCTGGATGATGTCGATCTTCTGTCCGCCGGCGAGACGCGTCGCGACCGTGGTGGAGAACGTGGCCCAGTTGCCGCTGGGGATGCCGACGGCCTTGAGCTTGATGTCGGGGTACTGCTTGTTGAACTCGGCGAACAGCGCGTTGAACGCCTTCTGCTGGTCGGCGTCTCCCATGTAGACGAAGTTGAGCTCGCCGCTGTCGGGCTCCCCCTCGGCTCCGGCGCCTCCGCCCCCGCCGCCGCCCCCGGAGCATCCGCTGAGGGCGATGCCCGCCACCACCACGGATGCTGCGACCTTCCACATGCGACTGCGTGTCTTGCGCATTGGTCCTCCTCAGGACGTCACTCGTCTTCGAGTCATGCTGTGTCCCGGCTGCCGCCGGGTGGGGGTGCCGACCAGCTCGCGTCGATCCACTCTGATCGGGTATGCGCCAGGTTAGGCGAAATCGATTTCATGCGCAATAGTCGGCGACTGGCTGCTCATCCGTCGGCGCGGTCGAGGTCGGCGGCGAACCAGAACACGTTGTACGGATCCCAGAGCGAGAGCGTGAAGTAGATGCGCCGACCGTCGTCCGAGACGTACCGCGGGTCGAGGTAGGGGCCGTAGAGCCCCGGGTAGTCGTCGCCGGGCACGAGCTCGATCGGGTCGCCCCAGGGGCCCCACGGGGTGATGCCCTCGCGGATGTAGGCGTTGCCGGCGTCGGAGTAGGTCATGATCCAGCGCTCCAGGTACGTCGACCACATCGCCGACAGCTCACCGATCGTGCCCTCGACCACGACCTGCGCGTCGTCCAGGTCGTCCGACCACGCCGGTTCGTCGCCGTCGAGGCCCGCGAAGTAGGAGTAGGAGCCCTGGTCCTCCACAGCCTCCTCGGTGGCCGGCACCCGCATCAGCCGCACCTCCCCGAACCGCCCGGAGGGGATCGCCCACAGGTAGATCCAGTCCTCGCCGTCGGCGGCGACGGGGGCTGTCGCGAACTGCACGAAGCCGGAGTCCCCTGGCCACTCGATGCCCTCGACGGGAGCCCAGGTCTGCCCGTCATCCCGCGAGACGACGAGGGCGGAGCGGTTGGCATCCCACGCGCCGGGGTCGCCCCAGTAGCTCACCGACATGTAGGAGACGTAGATCGTGTCGCCGATCGCGAAGCCCGCGGTGGGGATCTTGGTGACCTCGCCGGAGCCGTCGTTGGGGCCGTGGTCACCCTCGATCAGCGGGGCCGCGAGCCCGATCCCGTCGGCCACCCAGCCGTCGAAGAAGATGCCGTCGGCCGGGTCGTCGTCGGTCGTCCAGGCGGCCACGTTGGAGCGCCACTGCCCGCCCTGACCGCCGGTCGTGCCCGGCGCGCGCTCGCCGAACGTGTCGCCGAAGAAGAACCAGGTGCGGTCGCCCACGGTGGTCATCGAGCCCAGATCGGTGCCCGCGACGCCGACCGCCTCGGTGTCGTTGATGCCCGCCGGTCCCGTCAGCTGCGCGACCTCAGTGAGCCCGGAGATCCCGGTCAGCACGAACGGCTTGTCGGGGTCGGGGTCGAGTTCCACCGGTGCCCCTCCCCCGGCGCACGCGGTGACCGTGACGGCCAGGGCGGCAGCGGCGAACAGGGTGGTCGAGCGACGTGCACCGGTGCGGGACATGCGGCTCCTCCGCGAGCGACAGGGGGCGTGGAGGCCGACGATACCGAAATCGATTTCAGTGCACCAGGCCCTCTGCGTGGAGGTCGGCCGCGTCACGCACGGTCAGCGGCGTCGCGGCTCCACCAGCCGCCGCGGGGGCATGACATAATCTCCCCGTCCAGGTTCGCCGATCCTGGATCCGCGCTTGACCTCAGTCCGAACCCGGCCGCCGACGACGACGTGGCGGCGTCCTCACCCGAAGGGCTACGCATTCGATGACCAGACACGGGCAGGCGGTCGCGCCCTTCTCCGCGCACGTGGCACCGCACTCACGTCCCGTCACACCGGCCGCGTTCGTGAGCTCATGGGATGCCTGATGGCCGGGTCGTTCCCGAACGCGCGAAAGGAGCTCGAGCCCTTCCTGCACGCACGCCTGCGCCCCGGCGAGACGCTGGATGAGCGAGTGTTGGTGTACCAAGACGGCGCAGCCATGCCGATGGACGACACCGCCATGACCGGCATCAGCCGTAGAAGCTCTCTCTCGATGCCGGAGTACGTCGGCTTCTTCATCGATAGCAAGGGGGCCTGATGTCTGCGGATAACTACTTCTCGCTCGGATTGGGGGTCGTCCTCCTTGTTTTCGGCCCGCTCGTGGTGCGCCACCGTCAAAGGCTCTTCGATATCACCGCGGACGCCAATCGCGCCCTCGGTGGCGCCCCGGGCCGCGAGGTCGCCAAACGTGGCAGCGCCGCGTGGGTGGGCGCGTGCGGCATCGCGATGATCGCATTCGGGGTCATCGCACTCCTCGCGGGCGTGTTCGTGCGGGTGTGAGGGAATGCACACGTTCGCGGTGGCGTGTATCGCCAGTGGCATCGCCATCCTCCTGGCGGGATCCACCATGCTCCTGGCACGAAAGCGCCTGCTGAGGTTCGTACGCGCACGCTACGCCGTTGTTCTGAGCGAGGACCAGCTCTCCCCGCGGGAGGTCTCCCGGAGAATGCCCCGAATGCGCGCCATCATCGTCATCGCGACCGGGTTCCTGCTCTTCGGTGGCGCCCTGTTGACCCTGGGGTTGTTTCGAGTGCTGGCATGACCGCAGAGATTGATTGGAGTGCCATGAGCGAGGACCTCCTCAGCATCGATCTGGATGGCGATGACATCTCACGCCGGTCGCGGATGACGCTGCCCGAGTTGGATCTCGGCTTGCGGAAGGGGTGGGTCCGCCCTTCCGAGGGGATACGGCTCGTGGATCAGGCGATTCGCGAGGATCAGCGTATGCGACCCGAGGTTTTCGAGTTGACAGCGGCCGACGAGTGGAACTTCGCGGAGAAGGTGAGCCGACTCGTCCCCACGCCCACGGAGGAAAGCGACCGAAGTGCCCTGGGTATCTGGACCTACCTTTTCATGGCGTGGCTCTCCGACAATCGAGACAGATTCGCCGACGTGCTCGGCATCGTCGAACTTCTGGCCGCAGATCTGGAGTTTCCGCCCGAGATCTCCGGAATGGTGAGGTGGATGCCGCCACCGGAAGGAGAGGAAGTGGGGATCGATGCTCTGATGCGCCACTGGGAACGGTATGTGGCGTCACGCCGCGAGGTGTATTCCGCACCGGAGCGGATGTTGGATGCTCCCCGTCGGACCTTTCCCGCATGAGCGGATTTATGCCACAGTGTCGGAAGAAACGCCACCATCGACAGGAGCGGTGAGAATGCCCGACATCGGTGTCGATACCGTCGTTCCGAATCTGCTGGTCGGAGTGCTGGTGATCGTGTTGGGCATTGTGGTGATTCGTCACCGCGCCCGTCTCAACGGGTTCATGTTCTCCGCGCAGAAGTCAATGCTCGGCGAGCGGTATGCGCGGGCGTCGGCAGGTCGGCAGACGCCGTGGATGATGGGCACGGTCGGGGTCGGCATCATCTGTATCGGACTGGCGATGACGGCAGCCGGAGTTGCCGGCGCGATCCAGAACATCGTCCTGTGACACGTCGACGGATGTACGGGGCACAGGGATTCGGCGAGCGCGGCTTCCTGTCTTTCCTTCGCGACAACGCGCGCCCTTCCGGTGACGTCGATCGTGAGCTTCTCCGGGCACCGATTCCGGACCTCAGTATCGATCACCTTCCCGAACGGATCGACCCCAACGCGGATGGTCTCTTTCACCTGGCAGCGATCGTCTGGGATGTCGATGAACGTCTGGCGCTGTCGATGTTCCGTGAGGCCGCGAGCGCCGGGTCGTGGGATGCCCTCGCTGCTCTCGGCGAGGGCGAGAACTGGCTGGGTGATCACGACCAGGCGGTGGTGCACCTTCGAGCCGCACTCGATCTTCGCCCGGACGGTCACGCACGGCTGGAGGGTCTACTCGGGGAGAGCCTGGTCCTCACTACGGAACCCGGCGATCCACGAGAGATCGAGCGCCTCCTCACGGCGGGCCTCCAGGAGTCTCCGGAGTTCGCGCTTCCGTTGGCGCGGCTCCTGCTGAGTGAGGGGCTGGTCGGGGAGGGGCGGGCATGGACGGAGTGGGCCGGCGAGGCCGAGGTATACGGAGCGGCGCTCCTCCTCGGCAACCTCCTGAGCGAAACGCCGGACAGCACCGACGCGGCCGAAGCGGCGTACTGGCGCGGGATCGCCACCGGTGACGCGCACAGCGGCCCACAATCTCGCGGTGCTGTTGCAGCAGCGGGGCAACGAGGAACGCTCCAGAGAACTCCATCGACTCGCCCGTTCGATGGGCGACCGTCGCCCTTGGACTGACGGGCGGGCCGTCATGATGATCGCGTCGTTCTCGTCCGCGCCCGCGTAGGCGGCTGATGCACAGAGCGCATCGACCGGAGCACGGATCGGGGCACTTCTGTGGGGAGCAACGGCGACCGGACTGTTCGTGCTGCTGGGGCACGAGAGCAGCATGTGGTGGATCGGGCTTCCCGTCTACGCATTCGTCGCCGCCGCGCTCGTGCGTTCCGCCTGGCTCGGCGTCTGGGTCTCGCCTGGAGCGGTGAAGGTGGTCTCCTGGTTCCGTACGCAGCGCTTCAGGGCCGGCGAGGTGTCGGCTGTGGAGCTGGTCCCCTACTTCGGCATGGGCGGTGCCTCCGTCGGATGGCTGCCTGTCGTCGGGTCCGTCCGGATGATCGAGGTCGAGTTGACGAGCGGTCGGCGCGTCTGGCTGCCCTCAACCATCGGCAGGCGGAACGGCGTCCTCCGGCTCGCGAGGACGATGCGCGCGGCGCTGGGCCTCAGCATCCATTGACCTCAGCGGTGAGCCGGCAGACGAACACCCTGGCGCGGGAAGGAATGCGTGCTTCTCCCTCCCGGAAGCCCGCAGGCCGTTGCCACTGGTTGACCGACCTCACGGTCGGGAATGATGGGGTCGTGGAGATAATCACCCTCGACGACGTCGACGACCCCGTCCTCGACCTGCGTACGGCGCGCATCAGCGCTGGGGTCTTCGAGGTGACGGGCTGGGTGGATCTTCAGGGCGGACGGCTTCTCTACGAAGCGAGGAAGACTGGCGGCCGCAAATTCCCCTCGTTTCGGGGGGCGAGCTGGGAGCGATTTCCCTTCACCGTGACGATCACCGGCGCTACCGACTTCCACGTCCACGATCCGGAGGGACTCGGCACGATCGTGCTGGACCGCGTGACGCAGCGTCCGGGCTCCGTCATCCTGCGCGGTGTGATTCCGGGCGAGATTCACATCGCGAGGACAGAATCCTCGGCGCCGGTGCTCACCATCGATCGAATGATCAGGCCGGACGAATGTCCACGCTCCTGACGGTCGCCTTCCTGACAATGGGTGCGCTTCTGGTGGCCTCCGCTACCGTCGTCGCAGTTCATCGCGAACGCGTGGGGCGGAATGTGAAAGCCGCGGGGATGGCGGGGCGGCTCGCGCTGCCTGCATCCACGGTCGGTCTGGGCGTGAGCCTGATCCAGTTCCTCGTGGCGATCGGCTGCTTCCTTCTCGCCGTCTCTCTGCCTCGACGGCTGGGCGATGGCCGAGGAGAGGCATCACTCGTGCATCTCGTGGAGATAGGGCCGCCGTGGGGTGAGGTATTGACCGCCGGCGTGGTCGCCGTCGGTCTCGCCACCTGCATCACTGGCGCACTCCTGTTGAGCCGGTGCTGGTCGCACCGCGCGACGTGGCACACCGATCGCGGCCTGTCAGGGCTTCCGCATCTCGACCGCCGCCTGCTCTACGGCGGGAGTGGCCTTCTCCTGGTCGGCGTGGTGGTCTTCGTGGGCGGCGTGCTCTTTCTCTTCTCGACCATCGCATGACCGACTGCCTCGCCGTCGTGAAAGGAAGGGAACCATGCTGACCCTCGACTACCGGATACATCGGGACGCGAGCGCAGACGACGTGGCGTGGGATCGGATCGACGACGTGTCGCTGGGCTACTGGCGTTTCCTCGGTGACATCGTGCTCATGACGGACGCAGACCACAGCATGCGCTGGGCTGGTTGCCGATACTCGGCTTCGCGCTCCAGATGACGAACGCGGCCCACGTGATCCAGCGCGGTGAACCGCACACGCTGGAGATCCTCGGATCGGAGCGGTGCCTCCACTTCGCCCCGCGAGGCACTCGGATCGAGATCGTCGCCGACGACAGCGAACGGCCGGCCTTCGTCTCGGCACAGGAACTGGTCGAGGCATCGGATCAGATGCTCTCTCGACTACGCGCGGAAAGTGGAGGGACGGCACCCGGGCCTCCTCACCAACCGCCGCTACCGCGACCTGCTCTCGTTCGACCCGGAGTATCCGACGCGAGCGACAGAGGCGAACCACCGCGCCGCCGGCGGACAGGACTCCTCGTCGTGATGCCGCTCGATCCTGTCGCGCGAGTGCGGCCGGGCTGGCTCGGTGAGCGAGAGTACGAGGCGCCCACGGGCCGGGCGGGGCGGGCAGGTCGACTCGCGGTCGCCAGCGTGTTCACGCTGGCTCTCCCCGCTCTCGCTCTGGTCGGGCCGATGCCGCTGCACGCACCCCTTCCCGTGACCGTGCTGCTGCTCGGGAGCATGGTGCTGACCGTGTGGCTGTGGGTGCGACTGCCTTTCACCGGGGTGATTCCGACGGAGCGGTCCGTCGTTGTTCGGTCCTGGTTCTCACGACGAGAGTACGACCGGGCGAGCATTCTTCGGTTTCGTCACGTCGAGTACAGCGGACTGTTCTTCTACCTGGCGTGGCCGAGCGACACCGGGTGGTTGGCGAGCGGCATGGTCGAGGTAGAGCTTCGTAACGGAACCCGAATACCGTTGCGCGCGACCGTCTGCGGGATCGCTGATGCCCGGCGAATCGCGGAGGCCCTCAATCGATGGGTGGGAGCGGGTGTCGGCGACGGCCGCGGCCCCCGCCGCCGCCGGGATTATGGCGCGCGTGGAGAGTCACCCTCGACGAGGTCTCAGTCCTGGCCCTGGGCAGGGACGATGACGTCGACCGGTGGAGCGAGAACGCGGCAGATGGATGGTGACACGGTGGCGGAAAAGCACTCCATCGGCTCGTGGGTGATCGCGTTCTTCCGAGAGGGAGTTCAGACCGGGCTCTTCTTCTGGTACATCGTCGGGTCCCTTCTCGCCGTGTTCGTCGTTCCGGGGGATCGTGCCTCCGCGTTGATCGCTGTCTTCGTCGTCGGGCTGCTGATGGCTATCGTCGTTGTCAGCCGTCTCCGTCGACGGTTGAGGACGAAGAACGAGGATGCGGGAGATCGGTAAGAATCCATGCGCACGCTCGGGTGGTTCCTCTTCCTCACGATTCGCGGGGTTCTGCTGTGGATCCTCGTCCCCTTCGCAGCCCTCTCGTGGCTGTGCGTCCACTCGTGGCTTCAGAGAGCCACACTTTGGCAATCGATCTGCTGGTACGAGACGAACGTCAATCTCGTCATCGCTCGAGGACTCCTTCGCCCCTTCCTTGGTTCCGACGTCCGCAGCGGGAGATTCGCTCCCCTTTCGCAGATGGCCACGCTTCCTCCGCACAAGATCCATTTGCTACTCACGGCAACATAGGTGAAAGGACTCACCGTCGAATGATCCTCGGCGTTGTTATCGGGCTCGTGATCGTGACGGTCGGAGCCGCCCTCCTTCTGGCCAGGCACGCATTCTTGCGGTTCGCCCTGCGGTGGTTCCGACGGTTCTACGGTCAGCCCGTGGCCGACACGTTCGAGCATCGCGGAGAGAAGGGGATCATCGTTGGCGGCGCCGGATTCATCGTGTTCGGGATCGTGCAGATCGTCGTCACCGTTGTCGGGCACTCCTAGCGATCACCGACACAACCGTGGGTGGGGGCGAAGCCGCCCCCACCCACGCCCCTCCGGGGTTCAGCCCGCCGTGGCGTTCTCGTAGGCGCGCATCGCGGCGTCCTGCGCATCCTTCAACGCGTCCTCGGGAGACTTGTCGCCGAGCAGCGCCGCGGTGATGGCGTTGTTCAGCTCGTTCTGGATCTCCTGCCCCGCGGGCGACGAGCCGAACGACTTCCCGTAGTCGACCACGTCGTAGAACGTGGAGATCACCTGGTCGAAGCCCGCGTTGCCGCTCTCGGTCACGAACTTCTCGCGGATGGCCTGGTCGGCCGAGGGCGAGCCGGTGAACAGCCCGGTATTGATGCCGCCCTCCTCCCCGATGGTCTTCGCCCGCGCGTCGCCCGCCGCCATCCACGCGTCGTCCGAGGTGAGGTTCACCATCCACGCGCACGCTGCCGCGGGGTTCTTCGCCCCGACGGGGATCACGAACGCCGTGCCGGACGCGACCGAGAACGGCTCCCCGTCGCTGTTGAGGAACGGCACCGCCTCCAACTGGATCTGGTCGGCGTAGGGGCTGAGCACGTTGGGGTACCACTGGGCGTTCACCTGCGAGCCGACCTGCTGCGCCACGAACTGGTTCTGGTCGCCGAACGCGTCGAACGAGTCGGTGAAGCTCTTCACCGCCGCGAAGCCGCCCTGCGCGTCGGTGATCTGCTTGAGCATCTCGATGCCCGCGACGTTGCTCGGGTCGTCCAGGGTGGGGGCGCCGTCGGCGTCGTTGAGCTGACCGCCCATGCCGAGGATCCACAGCCCCGCCTGGCCGGTGGCGACCGGGTCGAAGCCGAGCCGCGACGGCACGCCGCCCGACTCCTGGTACATCTTCGCGATCGCTCCGAGCAGCACGTCGGGCTGCGAGGTGTCGATCTCCTCCGCGGTCACCCCGGCCTCGTCGAGCACGGCCTTGTTCAGCAGGATCGCCGGCGGCTGGTAGAACTGCGGCACCGCCCACACCGCATCCTCGTAGGTCACGTCGTCGACCACGAACGGGTACCAGTGGTCGCGCGGCGTCACGTCCTGCGCGGCGAAGCACTCGTCGAGCGGCATGATGAGGTCTTGCGCGGCGTAGGTCGTGACGTAACGGCGGTCCATCTGCACCACGTCGGGCACGTCACCGCTCGCGATGCGGGTGGTGAACTTCTGCGCGTCGAAGGCCGTCGCGTCGAGGTCGACCTTCACGTCGCTCAACTGCTCGGCCGCATAGTCCATGCGCGAGGTGCCGACGTCGTCGGCGTTCTCGAACCCCCACGCCTTCAGCGTGCCGCTCGGCTCCGCACCGAAGTCGGCGTCGGCGGCCTGGTCTCCCCCTCCTCCCCCGCCGCAGCCGGCGAGGACGAGGACGGATGCGGCGGTGACCGCGGTGATTCCCCACATGCGTGTGCGCATGACTGCTCCTTTTCGATCGGTGGTGCGTTGTCAGCCCTTGCGCCCCTGGGTGGCGACGCCCTCGATGAAGGAGCGCTGCCCGAAGGCGAAGAGGATGAGCATGGGCAGCGTCACCAGCAGCGACGCGACCATGACGTACTGGTAGTCGCCGTGGCCTCCCGCTGTGGGGCTGTACTTGGTCATGGCGTAGGCGATGCCGAGCGGGGCGGTGAACTGGTCGACCGACCCGGCGTTGAGGTAGATGAGCGCGGCCTGCAGGTTGTTCCAGCTGGCCTGGAACTCGAACAGGAACACGATCACGAACGACGGGATCGACAGCGGCATCGCGATCCGCCAGAACAGGCCCCACGCACTCGCCCCGTCGAGCCGCGCCGCCTCGAACAGCTCCCGCGGCAGCCCGAGGAAGAACTGCCGTTGCAGGAAGATGTAGAACGCCGACCCGAACAGGTTCATGCCCCACAGCGGCACCCACGTGCCCAGCAGCCCGGTCTCCTTCCAGATCAGGTAGATCGGGATCATGGTCACCGCGCCGGGCAACATCATGGTCGCGAGCACAAGGCCGAACAGCAGGCCGCGGCCGGGGAAGCGGAAGTACGCGAAGCCGAACGCCACGATCGAGCTGGAGATCGCCACGGTCCCCGCGGCCAGCAGGGCGATGGCGATGCTGTTGCCCATCCAGCTCAGCAGCGGCAGCTGGTTCCACACCTCGACGTAGTTCTCCGGCACGAACGTCTTCGGGATGAGGGCGTTGTCGAACACCTCGCCGCGCGGCTTGAGGCTCGCCGCGATCAGCCACACGAACGGGTAGAGAAACAGCAGCCCGAACAGCACGAGGATCACGTTCAGCACGATCCGGCCGGCGAGGCTCTTCGGCTGGTGGAGCCGGCGGCGCCAGCGCCCGCGCGTGGGGACCGTGGTGGTGAACGTTCCGGGGCTCTTCTCCCGCTCGACCTCGACGGGTTCCGGGCGCAGTGTCTGCGACATCAGCGGTCTCCCTCGTAGTAGACGAAGCGGTTGCCGACCTTCACCTGGATCAGGGTGATCAGCATGATGATCACGAACAGCAGCCACGCCATCGCCGCCGCGAATCCGAAGTTGAACTGCCGGAACGCCTGCTGGAACAGGTAGATGGCGTAGAACAGCGACGCCTCCGGCGAGGAGTTGCTCTGGTCGCGCCAGAACAGCAGGTACGCCTGGTCGAAGATCTGGAACGCGGCGATCGACAGCACGATCACGTTGAAGAACATCGCCCCGGAGATCATCGGCAGGGTGATCGAGAAGAACTTGCGGACGGGCCCCGCGCCGTCGAGCGACGCCACCTCATACAGCTCGACGGGCACGTTCTTCAGCGCCGCGAGGAAGATCACCATCGTCCCCGCGACCGTCCACAGCGTCATCATCACGATGCTCGGCTTCACCCACGCCGGGTCGACGAGCCACTGCGGCCCCTCGATGCCGAACAGCCGGAGGAACTGGTTCACCGCGCCGGAGTTGCCGTTGAGCAGCAGGAAGAACACCGCCGCCGTCGCGACCGCCGGGGTCATCTTCGGCAGGTAGTACAGCACCCGGAAGAACCCGGCGCCCCGGCCGACCCGGTTGAGCAGCATCGCCAGCACCAGCGCGAACACGATCTCCAGCGGCACGGCCATCACCACGTAGAAGAGGGTGTTCGCGAGCGAGACCCCCACCCGCGGGTCGTCGAACAGGTTGGCGTAGTTGTCGATGCCGATCGGGCGGGCGGTGTTCGTGGCCAGGTTGTAGCTGCTGAACGAGATGTAGAGGCTGTAGATCATCGCGCCGGCCGTGAACACCAGGAACCCGATGATCCAGGGCGAGATGAACAGGTACCCCGCGAGGGCCTCGCGGCGGTTGTAGCGATCGCGCGTGCGTGGCGTCCGTGCCATCCACCCGCTCCTTCCCTGCGATGATCCGGCGTGCGGGGGCACGCCGGAGAGACCGTGGTGCCCGGCTGCCGGGCACGCGCGATGCCGGATCGGGGCCGCCCGTGCTGCGCGACGGGGGGAGGTGCAGTCGGCGGTCCGAGCCTTGAATCGGACAGTAGGACCGGAGAAGCGTTTCGCCACGGGGCTTGCGCAGAACCGTTTCCTGTGGTTCACCTGGACGCGCCTTCGACGGCCGCACCACGCCACCGATATTCCGCCTAGGATGACCGGAAGTGACCGTAGGAGGGGCGGGCGATGTTCGACGAGCGACGGCGCCAGGCAGCGCTCGAGGAACTGGGGATCCTTGACACACCACCGGACGAGCGAGTGGACCGGGTGGCGCGACTGGCGAAAGAAATGTTCGGGGTACCGATGGTCAGCGTCTCGCTGATCGACCGGGACAGGCAATGGCGCAAGGCGCAGATCGGCCTCGGGGGGAACGAGGCCCCGCGCGAGGACTCGTTCTGCGACTACACCGTGTCGCAGGATCGAACGGTGGTGGTGGAAGACGCGAGCGCCACCGACCTGTTCGCCGAGAACCCGTTCGTCACGGGCGACCCGCACCTGCGGTTCTACGCCGGGCACCCGCTGCACGCCCCGGGCGGAGAGCCCATCGGCACCCTGTGCGTGCTCGACACCGAGCCGCACGTGCTCACCGACTCGCAGCAGGATCTGCTCCGCGACCTCGCGTTCTGGGTGCAGACCGAGCTCGCGCAGGACGCCGACATCGACCACGCCGCGGTCGTGCAGCAGGCGTTGCGGCCCCGCGTACTGCCCGAGGTCGAGGGCTACACGATCGCGGCCGGCGCGGCCCCGCGGGGCATGCTCGCCGGCGACTACTTCGACTTCTCGCGGCACGGCGACGCCCTGCGCGTGACCCTGGCCGATGCGATGGGCAAGGGCACCGGGCCCGCGCTCGTGGCGGCCACGGTGCGCGCATCGCTGCGCACGGCCCCGGAGCGTCCGCTCACCACGGCCGTCGCCGACGTCGACCGGCTCCTGGAGGACGACCTCGCCGACACCTCGATGTTCGTCACCGCGGTGGTCGCCGAGCTGCAGCCCTCGACCGGGGAGCTGCAGGTGATCGATGCGGGCCACAGTCTCGCGTTCGTGATCCGCGCCGACCGCTCCTGGACCCCGCTGCGCTCCACCAACCTGCCGCTGGGCATGGGCATGGGCGTCGCCGACCCGCGGGAGCCGCTCACGACGACGCTGGAGGCGGGCGACACCTTCATCTGCTGCAGCGACGGCCTGCTCGACGTGCTCGACGAGGACGACCCCTTCGCACACGTCGACCGCGTGCTCGCCGCACTCGGCCCCGACGGCGCGGTGCAGGAGGCGCTGCGGCTGGCGAACTCGGACGAGCGCGCCACCGACGACATCACCGTCGTGGTGGTGCGGAGGGACTCGTGACCGCCCGGTTCGCGACCATCCGCATCCTCGCGCTGCTGTCGGTGCTGCTCGGCGTCAACTACGTCGCCTGGCGCTGGCTGGAGTCGGTGAACTGGTCGGCGTGGTGGATCGCCGTGCCGCTCGTGATCGCCGAGACCTACAGCCTCATCGACACGTTCCTGTTCTGCCTGACGATGTGGCGCGCCAAGGAGCGCCCGGCCCCGGTGTCGCCGCCGCAGGGCACGGTCGACGTGTTCATCACCACGTACGACGAGCCGATCGAGCTCGTCATGACCACCGCGCGGGCGGCGAAGCGCATCGCCTACCCGCACACGACGTGGATCCTCGACGACGGGGCGCGCC
Organism: Microbacterium sp. NPDC059771; assembly: GCF_042732495.1. NCBI lineage: Bacteria > Bacillati > Actinomycetota > Actinomycetes > Micrococcales > Microbacteriaceae > Microbacterium > Microbacterium sp. NPDC059771. Next base: position 63,277 of record NZ_JBHWHK010000001.1, read on the forward strand.
CCGAGCTCGAAGCCGAGGCCCGCGCCGCCGGTGTCGCCTACCTCACCCGCTCGGAGGACTGGACGGGAAAGCCCCGGCACGCGAAGGCCGGCAACCTCAACAGCGCCCTGTTCCAGACCGACGGCGAGTTCCTGCTCATCCTCGACGCCGACCAGGTGCCCGACCCGCTGATCCTGCACCGCGCGCTCGGCTACTTCGCCGACGACCCCGAGGTTGCGCTCGTGCAGACGCCGCAGTGGTTCGTGAACGTCGACGAGGCCGACCCGCTCGGCAGTCAGGCACCGCTGTTCTACGGCCCCATCCAGCAGGGCAAGGACGGCTGGAACGCCGCGTTCTTCTGCGGCTCCAACGCCGTGCTGCGACGTGAGGCGCTCATGCAGCTCGGCATCGTCGGCTACGTGCGCGAGGTGACGGAGTCGGCCGCGAAGGCGCTCAAGACCTCCGAGACCCTGATCGCGAAGGAGGCGGAGGCCGCGACCGACCCCGCCCTGGCGACCGAGCTCGGGGCGCTGCGCATCGCGATCTCGCGCGGCCGGAAAGACCTCGCCGCCGGGGAATCGGTCGCCGAGGTGGCGGCACGCGTCGGCGACGCCGTCGACAACGCCTCCCGCATCCTGGTCGCGCACGACCTGGACGGCATCCGCGCCGACCTGGCCGAGATCGGCGCGCTGCCGATGCAGCACGACGCCGAGCTCGGACTCGTCGTGGTCGACGAGGCCGGGCTCGACGCCCTGGCGGCGTCGGACCTGTCGCCCATCACCGCGGTGGAGGCCGTGCGCGGACTGCTTGACACGCTGCGGCTCGACCGCGGCGACGAGGCGCAGCCGATCCTCCCGCTCGCCACGATCTCGGTCACGGAAGACATGGCGACCGCGATGCAGCTGCACGCCCTCGGCTGGCGCAGCGTCTACCACCACGAGATCCTGGCCCACGGGCTCGCCCCGGAAGACCTGCGCACCATGCTCACGCAGCGCCTGCGGTGGGCACAGGGCACGTTGCAGGTGATGCTGCGCGACAACCCGCTCGCCAAGCGCGGCCTCTCGGTCGGGCAGCGGCTGATGTACTTCGCCACGATGTGGAGCTACCTGTCGGGCTTCGCGGCGATCGTCTACCTCGCCGCGCCCGTGATCTACCTGGTGTTCGGGGTGCTCCCGGTGACCGCGTGGTCGGTGGACTTCTTCGCGCGGTTCCTGCCGTACTTCCTCATCAACCAGGCGCTGTTCCTCGTGGTCGCGAAGGGCGTGAAGACCTGGCGCGGCCAGCAGTATTCGCTCGCCCTGTTCCCGGTGTGGATCCGTGCCTGCTGGACGGCCTTCGCGAACGTCGTGCTCGGCCGGCCGCTGTCGTTCGCCGTCACCCGCAAGGACGGCCGTGACCCGCGCGGCGTGCCGTGGGGCGAGATCTGGCCGCAGCTCACCGCCATGATCGTGCTCGCCGTCGCGCTCGTGATCGGGGTGGTGCGGGTGTTCCTCGGAACGGCCGACGGCACGGGCACCCTCGTCAACACCGCCTGGGTGCTGTACGACCTCGTCGTGCTCAGCGTCATCATCCAGGCCGCCCGGTACCGCGGTCCCGCCGCGGCCATCCTCGAGAAGGAGTCGAATGAACGTCAGCACTGATACCAGGGACGGCTACGCCGTCGTCGCCATCACGGGGCGCCTCACCGCGTCTGGCGCACCCCTGCTGCGCAACGCCGTGAGCGACCTCGTCGCCGCGGGGCAGCCGCGCATCGCGATCGACCTCAGCGGCACCGAGTTCGTCGACTCCTCGGGCCTCGGCGCCCTCGTCGGCGGGCTCAAGAGCGCCCGCGTGGCCGGGGGCGACCTGCGGATCGCGGCCGTGCCGGAGGCCGTGCGCACGGTGCTCCACCTGACCAACCTGGATCGCGTGCTGCGCGACTACCCGACGCCGGAATCGGCGTTCGATGGCCGCTGAGGTCCGGGCGTTCCACGTCGACGGGCCCGCCGGGCTCGCCCTGGTCGACAGCGCGCTCGACGCGCTCGACCGGCTCTGGGCCGACGGTCCGGAGATCCCCGCCGAGGACCAGGTGCTGTTCGCGCTGGCCGTCAGCGAAGTGACCACCAACATCGCGCAGCACAACGAGCGCACCGACGTGGTGTTCAGCGTCGACGTGCGTGTCTCGGCGGACGAGCTGCGCGCCTACATCCGCGACACCGCGCCGCCCGCCCCGATCGACTGGGACACCGTGTCCATGCCGGGCGAGGACAGCGAGAGCGGGCGCGGCCTGGCGCTGTCGCAGGCCGCGCTCGACGAGTTCCGGCACGTGCCGGGCGACGCCGGAAACACGTGGGTGCTGGTGCGGCGGGTCGGCGTCGACCGGGGCGAGGGCTGAGCGGTCAGGCGAGCCAGGCGGGAGCTCGGCCCCGCAGCACGGCCCCGTCGATCGAGAAGCGCCCGGCACCGGTGAGCGCGAGGGCCAGAGCGGCCGCGCCCAGCACGGCCACGAACTCGTAGCCGCCCTCGCCCACCCAGAGACCGGCGGGCAGGTGCACGAGCACGAGCGCGACCAGCATGTCGATCGCGAGCACCACGCCGACCGGGCGGGTGAACAGCCCGAGCATCAGCAGGATGCCGCCGATCAGCTCGACGAAGGCGACCACGGGCGCGGCGATCTCCGCGAACGGCACACCCATGCCCGCGAAGCTGCCGATGGTTCCGGGGATCGTGTACTCGAAGATCTTCTGGGCGCCGTGGGCGGTGAAGATCGCACCGGTGACGACCCGGAGGATCAGGAGTCCCAGCGAGGGGGCGGGGCGGTGGGCAGTGGTGTTCGTCATGAGGAGTTCTTCCGTCGTGGCAGGACACCCGCGCGCGGCGCGGACCAGGGGGTTCCCTGCCCCCACGCTAGGAAGAGCGGCTTTCCATCCCCTGAACGTGTCGGGCGCAGGTCACGCCGAGCCGCGCGGGTGCCACAGCACCAGCTCGGTCGAGCGACGCAGCCGTCGTCCACCGGGCATCGGGACCACGCCGGACGAGCCGGCCGCGAACACCCGCACGCCCGGGCGGTTCTCCCGCTCGGCGCGCAGCGCGGCCTCGAGCGCGACGACGCGCCCGCGCAGCATCCGGTTCTCGTCCTCCAGGTCGAGGAGCTTGGCGATCGCGGGCAGGCTCATCCCCTCGGAGGAGAGCTGCGCGACCTCCCGCAGCTGCTCGATGTTCCGCGACGAATACCGCCGGGAGCCGCCCGGCGTGCGGCCGGGCACCACGAGCCCGATGCGGTCGTACTGGCGGAGGGTCTGCGGGTGCAGGCCCGACAGCTCGGCGGCCGCGGCGATCGCGAAGACGGGGGTGTCGGCGTCCATCACGCACTCCACCCCCGTCCCTCGGCGTTCGCACTCATCGGCGGGCCTTCGCCATCAACTCCGCCCGCGGGTTCTCCTGCGGCTCCAGCTGCTGGAACTTCTCCAGCGCCTCGCGCGCGGCGTCGTCGAGGTGCGTCGGCACCGCGACCTGGAGCTCGGCGAGCAGGTCGCCCGTGCCCTTGGAGGTCGCGACACCGCGGCCCTTGACGCGCAGCACGCGCCCGGACGGAGTGCCAGGGGCGACGCGCAGCTTGACCACGTCACCGCCGAGCGTCGGCACCTCGATGGTGGCACCGAGCGTGGCCTCGGTGAACGTGACCGGCACGACCACGCGGAGGTTGAGGCCGTCGCGCGTGAACACGGGGTGCGGTCGCACCGTGATCTGCACCACGATGTCACCGCTCTCTCCGCCGTCCGGCGACGGACGACCCCGGCCGCGCAGCCGGATCTTCTGCCCGTCGGCGACGCCCGCGGGGATCTTCACCTTGAACGGCTTGCCGTCCTCACCCTGCAGCGTGATGGTCTCACCCTGCACGGCGGTGGTGAAGTCGAGCGTGGTGCGGGCGGTCACGTCGGCGCCGCGCTGCGGTCCGCCGAAGCCGCGGAACCCGCCGCTCGGCTGACCGAACCGGCCGCCGCCGAAGCCGCTGCCCTGCCCCTGGTTGAACATCGCGAAGATGTCCTCGAAGTCGGCGCTCTGGCCTCGCCCCTGCTGTCCGAACCGGCTGAAGACGTCTTCGAACCCGCCCGCCCCGGAGCCGCTGGCCGTGAAGCGGGCGCCCGAGCCCATGGCGCGGATCTCGTCGTACTCCTTGCGCTGCTCGGGGTCGGAGAGCACCGAGTAGGCCTCGCTGATCTCCTTGAACTTGGCCTCGGCCTTCGCATCGCCCTGATTGGAGTCGGGGTGATACTTGCGCGCGAGCTTGCGGTACGTCTTCTTGAGGTCAGCGTCGCTGACGTCCTTCGTGACCCCGAGGGTCTTGTAGAAGTCCTTGTCGAACCAATCCTGGCTGGCCATCGATCACCTACTCCGCAGGGACGGCGACGACGACCTTCGCGGGACGCAGCTCGACGTCGCCCAGGCGGTACCCCACCTCGACGACCTCGAGCACCGTGGCCTTCTCGACGCCGGGGGTCGGCTGCTGGAAGATGGCCTCGTGGCGCTGCGGGTCGAATTCCTCGCCCTTGTCGCCGTAGGCCACGACTCCGAGACGCTCCACCACGGCGCGCACCTTGTCGGCGATCACGGCGAAGGGGGTGCCCTCCACCAGGTCGCCGTGCTGTTCGGCGCGGCCCAGGTCGTCGAGCACGGGGATGAGGCCCTTGGCGGCCTCGCCCTTGGCGCGCTCGATCTCGATCTGGCGCTGTTCCTCGGTGCGGCGGCGGTAGTTGGCGTACTCGGCCTGCAGGCGCTTGAGGTCGTTCAGCAGCGTCGACTCGAGGTCGGCGAGCACGGCGTCTTCCGCCGCGGCCTCGCCGGTCTGCGTCGCGCCCAGGATGTCGTCCACCGTCAGGTCGTCGGGGGCGCCGTCGACCGGCGTCTCGTCCGACCCCTCGGCGGCCTGCGCCTCGCGGGAGTCCGGGTTCTGCGGCGCGGGGCCGGACGCCTGAGCGTCCGACCCCTCGCTGCGACCTTCGGCGGACTCAGGATTCTGGTTCTCGTCGAAGTTCTTGTCGGTCATGGTTACTTCTTCTCGTCCTCGTCGTCGACGACCTCGGCGTCGATGACGTCTTCCTCGGAGGAGGGGGCGTCACCGGCCGGGGCCTCGCCGTCAGCCGAAGCGCCGGCGGCGGCATCCGCCTGCGAGGAGGCGTAGATCGCCTCGCCGAGCTTGGACTGCGACTGGTTGAGCTTCTCGAACGCGGTCTTCACGGCCTCGTCGTCGTCGCCGGCCAGGGCCGTCTTGAGGGCATCGACATCGCCCTTGACCTCGGTCTTGACGTCGTCGGGGAGCTTGTCCTCGTTCTCGGAGATCAGCTTCTCGATCGAGTACGCCAGGGTCTCGGCCTGGTTGCGGGTCTCGGCGGCCTCACGGCGCGCCTTGTCCTCGGCGGCGTGCTCCTCGGCCTCGCGCACCATGCGCTCGATGTCTTCCTTCGACAGCGACGAGCCGCCGGAGATGACGATCGACTTCTCGGTGCCGGTGCCCTTGTCCTTCGCGGACACGTGCACGATGCCGTTGGCGTCGATGTCGAACGTGACCTCGATCTGCGGGATGCCGCGCGGAGCCGGGGCGATACCGGTGAGCTCGAACGTGCCGAGCGGCTTGTTGTCGCGCGTGAAGTCGCGCTCGCCCTGGAAGACCTGGATCGCCACGGACGGCTGGTTGTCGTCGGCCGTGGTGAAGGTCTCGCTGCGCTTGGTCGGGATGGCCGTGTTGCGCTCGATGAGCTTGGTCATCATGCCGCCCTTGGTCTCGATGCCGAGGGAGAGCGGGGTGACGTCGATGAGCAGGACGTCCTTGCGCTCGCCCTTCAGCACACCGGCCTGCAGAGCCGCACCGACGGCCACGACCTCGTCGGGGTTCACGCCCTTGTTGGCCTCCTTGCCGGTCTCGCGCTTGACGAGCTCGGCGACGGCGGGCATGCGGGTCGATCCACCCACGAGCACGATGTGGTCGATGTCGGACACCTTGATGCCGGCCTCGCGGATCACGTCCTCGAACGGCTTCTTGGTGCGGTCGAGCAGGTCCTTCGTGAGGTCCTCGAACTTCGCGCGGGTGATGGTCTCGCTCAGCGACACCGGGCCGGACTCGGTCAGCGACAGGTACGGCAGGTTGATGCTGGTCGAGGTGGAGCTGGAGAGCTCCTTCTTGGCCTGCTCCGCGGCCTCCTTGAGGCGCTGCAGCGCGATCTTGTCGCCCGAGACGTCGACGCCCGTGGTCTCCTTGAACTGCTTGATCAGGTAGTCGACGAGGCGCTGGTCCCAGTCGTCTCCGCCGAGGCGGTTGTCACCGGCGGTGGCGCGCACCTGGATGGTGGAGAAGTCGTCGTCCTTGCCCACCTCAAGCAGGGAGACGTCGAAGGTTCCGCCACCGAGGTCGAAGACGAGGATGAGCTCGTCTTCCTTGCCCTTGTCGAGGCCGTAGGCGAGGGCCGCCGCGGTCGGCTCGTTGATGATGCGGAGCACGTTGAGGCCCGCGATCTCACCGGCCTCCTTGGTGGCCTGGCGCTCGGCGTCGTTGAAGTACGCGGGGACGGTGATGACCGCGTCGGTCACGGTGTCGCCCAGGTACGACTCGGCGTCGCGCTTGAGCTTCTGGAGGATGCGCGCGGAGATCTCCTGCGGCGTCCACTTCTTGCCGTCGACGTCGAAGGTCCAGTCGGTGCCCATGTGGCGCTTGACCGAGGCGATGGTCCGGTCGACGTTGGTGACGGCCTGGCGCTTCGCGGTCTCGCCGACGAGCACCTCCCCGTCCTTGGTGAAGGCCACGACCGAGGGGGTCGTGCGGAAGCCTTCGGCATTGGCGATGACCTTGGGTTCGCCGCCCTCGAGGACGCTGACGACGGAGTTGGTGGTTCCGAGGTCGATACCGACAGCACGTGCCATGTGTTCTCTCCTTTGTTGGGAAGTCTGTTGTGGTTCGGAAAACCTGCGGCGATCAGGGAAACCTGAGTCGCGATGGCTCAAGTGTACTCCCGGCCCGCGACCGTGTCAAACAAACTTGATATGGCTCGGCTCAACTTTGTATCGCCGGGGTCGACGGAGTGTCCGGACCCCCATGGGGCCGGAGGGAGAGGATCCGGAACCAGTCCGGATCCGGCTCACTTGCCGCCGGGAGGACCGATCAGCAGCAGGATCACGTAGAGCGCGACGATGCCCACGACCAGCAGCACCGCGAGCACCCACGGGCGGCGGAGGAACCAGCGCATCAGCCGGTCGTACCAGCGGCGGTCGCGGGGGTCGTCGGTGGGGTCGAGCCGCCAGTCGCCGCGCAGCCGACCGGAGCGGTGCAGCCAGATCTCCATCGGGATGGTGGCGTAGGGGATCACGGCGCTCGCCACCGCCAGTACGCCGACGCCCGGGTGCCAGCGCTGGTTGAGCGCCACCAGCACGGCCGTGGCGGCATAGGCGAGGAACACGAAGCCGTGGATGCCGCCGCCGACCGTGACCACGACCCCGGGGGCGCCGACCGCCCTGGCGATGATCGCGGCGATCAGGATCGTCCAGGTGATCGCCTCCGCGATCGCCAGGACACGGTACAGACGGCCAGGGGTGCGGAACACGGGACTCCTCGGGTGGGGTACCCCTCCAGAGTATCCGCGCCGTCCTCGGGCGCCGAATCGCGGCTCCCACCGGAATACCGGACGAGGGAGGGGCGTTGCCGAAGGCATGGTGACAGTGGACCCGGACGCGCTCTCGCACGTGCTCGACGCCGTGGAGCTGCGGGTCGGCGTGGCGCGGCGCATCCCGCTCGCCGCCGGAGGGCTGCTCCCGATCCCGGCCGGGCCCACGACGCTCGTCTACCTCGCATCCGGCAGCGTGCAGGGGCATCCGCCCCTCGGCGACGGCTGCCGCCTCGGCGTCGACCCCGACTCCCGCCGCCTCACCCTCGAGACCCGCGAGCGCCGCGACCACCTGGTCGCCGGTGACGCGTTCCTCACCCTCGGCCGCACTGCGTTCGTGCTGGAGGCCGACCGCGACACCACGCTCATGGTGGTCGACCTCGAGTTCGCCGACGCCACCTCACCGCTGCCCGCCCTCCTGCCGCCGTTCCTCACCGTCACCGGATTCGACGCGCTCGAGCCCGCGGCCGCCGCGCTCGCCGAGAACATGGGCGTCGTCGACCCCGCGGCCTCCCCCGCCCGGCAGGGCGACCCCGTGATCTGCCGCATGATGGCGAAGACCGTGCTGATGTCGGTCATCCGCGCCTGGGCCGCCAACGGCTGCGCACCCGCGGGCTGGCCCTCGCTGTCGAACGACCCGTTCCTCGACCGCGTGGTCGACGCCATCCACCAGGAGCCAGGACGCGACTGGACGGTCGAGCGCCTCGCGGCCATCGGCGCCATGTCGCGCTCCACCTTCGCCGAGCGGTTCCGCGTCGCGGTCGGCCGCTCCCCCGCCGACTACGTCACGGAGGTGCGCATCGACGCGGCCAAGCGCCTGCTCGACGCCGGGCGCTCCGTGTCGGACGTGTCGCGCGAGCTCGGCTACGCGTCCGACGAGGGCTTCAGCCGCGCGTTCCGCCGCCGCACGGGTATGACCCCGTCGTCCTGGCGTTCCGCCGCCCGCACTCCCGCCCTGGTCTGAGCGCCGACCCCGCCGCCGACGTCCCGGTGACCGATCGCGTCTCAGCCCGATCTCGATGGCGGGCCGCCCACGACTCCGCAGATCCGCGGCGATGCGACTGCTCGGGCTACGGGCAGGCGACACATCGCCGGGAAACCGCGGAGTTGTGAACCGCGCGGGAGGCGGCGCCGCCCTGTGGCCCGTCAGCCCCGCGTGCTCAGCCGGTTCGACAGGCCGAACAGCACCGCACCCGCGAGCAGCGACACCGCGCCGATCACGTAGGCGAGCTCCACGCTCAGCGTGTCGACGAGCAGCCCGCCCAGACCCGCGGCGAGGGTGATCGCCCCCTGGAACCCGACGACCACGAGGCTGCCGCCCGCCTCCAGGCGATCCGGCATGCGGTGCCCGACCCACGTGTTGATCACGATCAGCCACGACGAGAAGACGAAGCCCCAGACGAGCACGACCACGCCGACGCCGACGATCGACCCGGAGAAGAGGATCATCGAGATGACCGCGGCGGCGATCACGAGCGGCGCGAACACGGCGAAGAACGCGAACGACCGGTCGATCACCAGCCCGATCGAGATGTTGCCGAGGAGACCGCCGACGCCGAACAGCGCCAGCAGCACCACGATGGTCGAGGCGTCGACGTCGGGGATGCGCTCGAGCGCCAGCCGCACGTACGTGTAGGCGAGGAAGTGCCCGAGCACCACGAGGACATGCCCGACCATGCCCAGCCCGATACCGGGGCGGCGGACCGTGTCGACGAGCAGCCGCAGGCTCGACGCCCGCTCGGCCGGCACCGACGGCAGCGCCCAGCGCAGCGCGACCGCCAGCACCACCATCAGCACGCCGGCGAGCGCGAACACCATCCGCCAGTCGACGACCTCGCTGAGCATCACGCCGATCGGCACCCCGGCGACCGTGGCCAGCGACACCCCGGCCGAGGTGAACATGACCCCGCGGCCCAGGTGCTCCGGCCCCGCGAGCCGTGCGGCGACCGTGATCGACATGGTCCAGTAGGCGCTGATCGCCGCGCCCAGGAGGAACCGGGCGGCGAGCACGAGCAGCAGGTTCGGCGCGATCGCGACCACGAGGTTCGACACGGCCGCGGCGAGCGCCATCCACACCAGCAGCGACCGGCGGTCGAGGCGCGGGAAGATCAGCCCGATCGTGGGCGCGACGACGAGTCCCACCAGCGCCGTGACCGTGACCGTCTGCCCCGCCTGACCCGGGGTGACCCCGAGGCCGTCGGCCATCTCGGTGAGGACACCGTTGGGGAGGAACTCGGCGGTCACGAGCAGGAAGCCCATGATCATGAGCGCGATGAGTCCGCCGTAGCGGATGCGGTCGGCCCGGGTGGGCGCCGCGGTGGGGACGGGGGCAGTCGTGGTCATAGTTCCACCCTTCCGGCGCCCGTGCGTCCGCGCCCGACCGGTCGTCCGCCGCGTCCGACCGATCGTCCGACCCTGGACACGCGCCCGCGCACCCCCGTAGGCTCGTCGTCGCACCGGGAGTCGCCCGGGAAGCCCGAGCGGAAGGAGGCGATGAGATGAACACCGTCGTCGTCGCGCCCTTCGCCGACCACCTTCCCCTCGAGGCCGCCCGCTCCTGATCGCCGTGCGGCCTCCCTTCCCGGAGCCACACCGTGACCGATCCCTCCGCTTCCCCGGAAGCCGCGTCCTTCGACGCCTCCCCCTTCGATTCCCTCGAGACCTCCCTGTCCTTCGCCGACGTCGAACCCGGTGACGGGCAGCGCTGGACCACCTGGCCGTCCGCCACCCCGACCGAGCGCGGCCCCGAGCCGCGGCCCGCGTGGGTCGTGACCTCGGCGGGCGCGCTCGACACCGAGCTCGGCATCCTCAAGACGGGCAAGGAGGCCGACGTGTTCCTGCTCGAACGCGCCGTTCCCGACGACCCCGCGCAGCGCACCCTGCTGGCGGCGAAGCGCTACCGCGGCGAGGAGAACCGGAGCTTCCACCGCTCCGCCGTGTACACGGAGGGCCGCAGCACCCGGAACACCCGCGACACCAGGGCCCTGGCCCGCAAGTCGGAGCACGGGCGCGCGGTGGCTGCGGCGCAGTGGTCGTTCGCGGAGTTCGAGGCGCTGTGCCGCCTGTGGCAGCTCGGCGCCCCGGTGCCCTACCCCGTGCAGGTGAGCGGGACCGAGGTGCTGATGGAGTTCCTCGGCGATGACGACGGCACCGCAGCCCCGCGGCTCGCGCAGGTGCGCGCCGACCGCGACACCCTGCAGGAGCACTACGCGCAGGTGGTCGAGCTCATGCGGGTGTTCGCCGCGGCGGGTTTCGCGCACGGCGACCTGTCCGCGTACAACCTGCTCGTGCACCAGGGGCGGGTGCGGGTGATCGACCTGCCGCAGATCGTGGACGTGATCGCGAACCCGCAGGGGCTCGACCTGCTGCACCGCGACTGCGTGAACGTGTGCGACTGGTTCGCGCGGCGCCGCGTGGAGTGCGACGCCGAGGAGCTGTTCGCCGACCTGCTCGCGGCGCTGTACTGAGCCGTCGTGTCAGGAGGCCAGGCGGGCGGCCAGCAGCGTCACGAGCTCGTACACCACGTGGCTCGCGGCGATCCCGGTCATCTGCGCGTGGTCGTAGGCGGGCGACACCTCCACGACGTCGGCGCCCACGATGTCGCGGTCGCGCAGCGCGCGGAGGATGCGCAGCAGCTCGCGGCTCGTGAGTCCTCCCGCCTCGGGGGTCCCGGTGCCGGGGGCGTGCGCGGGGTCGAGCACGTCGATGTCGATCGACACGTACAGCGGCTTGTCGCCGATGCGCGTGAGGATCCTGTCGATCGCGGCTTCGACGCCGTGCTCCTCGATGTACTCGCTCGACACGATCGAGAACCCCAGGCGCTCGTCGTCCTCCAGGTCCTGCTTGGAGTAGAGGGGGCCGCGCGTGCCCACGTGGCAGCTGGCGGTGAGGTCGATCAGCCCCTCCTCGCTCGCGCGGCGGAAGGGCGTGCCGTGCGTGATGGGCGCACCGAAGTAGGTGTCCCACGTGTCGAGGTGCGCGTCGAAGTGCAGCACCGCGACCGGCCCGTGCTTCGCGGCCACGGCGCGCAGCAGCGGCAGGGCCACGGTGTGGTCGCCGCCGATCGTCACGATGCGCTGCACCTGCTCGCCGAGCGCCGTCGCCGCGCGCTCGACCTCGGTCACGGCCTCGGTGAGGTCGAAGGGGTTCACGGGGATGTCGCCCGCGTCGACGACCTGCGCGAGCTGGAAGGGCGACACGTCCTGCGCCGGGTTGTACGGGCGCAGCAGACGCGACGACTCCCGCACGTGCGACGGACCGAACCGCGTGCCGGGGCGGTAGCTCACACCGGAGTCGAACGGGATGCCCACCACGGCGATGTCGGCGCGCGGCACGTCTTCGATGCGGGGCAGGCGGGCGAAGGTGGCGATGCCGGAGTACCGCGGGTTCACGGAGGCGTCGACGGGGCCGATGGTGTCGGTCATTTCTCGTTCCTGTTCGTTCGGGGTGTCGAGGGCTCAGAGGGCGTGCTGCGGCAGGTGCACGAGCTGCACGCCGCCCGCGGCGATGGCGGCGCGGATGCTCGGGGCGATGTCGTCGCGTCTCTCGACGCGACGCCCGGTCGCGCCGAACGCGGTGGCGAGCGCGGCCCAGTCGGGCTGCACCAGATCCACGCCGATCGGGGCCATGCCGCGGTCGACCTCGTTCTGGCGGATCTCGGCGTAGCCGCCGTTGTCGACGCACACGACCGTGAGGTCGAGGCGCTGCTCGACCGCGGTGACGAGCTCGTTCACGCAGAACATGAGCGCGCCGTCGCCGATCACCGTGACCACGGGGCGCTCGGTCTGCGCGACCGCGGCGCCGATCGCGGCCGGCAGCCCGTAGCCGAGCGTGGCATAGGTGGGCGTGTAGAGCAGGGAGTGCGGATGCTCCTGTCGCAGCACGCTGCCCAGCGCCGTGTACACGATCTGCGACGAGTCGCCCGCCACGATCGCGTCGTCGGGCAGTGCCGCGGCGATCACCTCCGCGAGCGCCACCGTCTCGGGGGCCGTGGCGCGGGACTCGTCCTCGATCGCGGCCCGTTCGGCCGACAGGTCGCGCGGCGTCGGGGCCGTGTCGGGCAGCAGCGGCAGCAGGGCATCGGTCACCGCGGCCGCGTCACCCGTGATCCCGACGGTCGCGGTGAGGTTCTTGTCGCGCTGCGCCGGGGAGATGTCGATGCGGATCACAGCGCCGCGGGCCTCGAGGCGCGGGGCCCACAGCTCCGCCTCCCCGAGCTTCGAGCCGACCACGAGCAGCACGTCCGCGGCCTCGGCGACGGCTCGCGCGGCGGCGAGGCGCAGGTTCGAGCCGAGCGACAGCGGGTGGCCCTCGTCGAGCACGCCCTTGCCGTTCAGGGTGGTGAGCACGGGGGCGCCCAGGCGCTCGGCGATCGCGGTCACCTGATGCACCGCGTCCACGGCTCCCCCGCCGGCGACGATCACCGGGGTGCGCGCGGCCGACAGCAGTCGCCCGGCCTCGGCGAGCGCGACCGGGTCACCGGCCACGCGCTCGGGCATCGGACGGGGCGCCCGGGCGGCGGCGGGCACGTCGGCCGGGGCCTCCAGCACGTCGAGCGGGATCTCGATGTGCACGGGGCGCGGGCGACCGGTGCGGAAGAGGTGGAAGGCGTCGTGCACGGCCTCCACTCCCTCGGCCGCCGTGGTCACCCGGCGCGACCACTCCGCGATCGCGCCGACCATGGCCGTGGCGTCCTTCGTCTCGTGCAGGGTGCCCACGTCGGCGAACTCCGCGCCGAGCGGCACCCCGGGCGACAGCACGATCAGCGGACGCGACTCGCAGAACGCGGTGCCGATCGCGCTCAGGGCGTTCTGCAGCCCGGGGCCCGACGTGGTGATCACGACGCCGGGGAGCCCGGTCTGCTGCGCCCAGCCGTCGGCGCCGTAGCCGGAGCCCTGCTCGTGCCGGTTGGTGACGGCGCGGATGCCGAGGTCGGCCAGGGGGCGGTACAGCTCCAGGTTGTGGGTGCCGGGGATGCCGAACACCGCCGTCACCCCGTAGCCGCGGATGGTCTCCAGCACCGCGCGGCCCGCCGTGTCGGCGTACGGGGCGGTGGGGTTCGCGTCGGCGCTCATGCTCGTATCCTCGTTCAGACGGCGGCCGTGGTGCGGGCGGCGACGTGGCGGCGCACGCCGTCGACCCAGGTCTCGCGCACCTCGATGGCCGCGATCTCCTCGGCGGGCACGGCCAGCGGGTCGTCCGAGAGCACCGCGAAGTCGGCGAGCTTGCCCACTTCCAGCGAGCCCAGGTCATCTTCCCGCCCGATCGACACGGCCCCCTCGATCGTGTGGGCGCGCAGAGCGGCGAGCGCGGAGATGCGCAGGTCGTCGGGCCCGAGTCGGTGGCCGCGGCGGGTGACGCGGGTGACCGCCGTCTGGATGGCCTCCAGCGGGATCGGCTCGGCGACCGGGGCGTCGGAGGAGATCGTCATGGGCACGCCCGCCCGCTCGAACTCGCCGAGCGGGTTGAACCGCTCGCCCGGGGTGCCGATGGCCTCCTCCACGCCCTCGCCCCAGTTGAAGTAGTGCTGGGTCTGGTTGACGGGACGGATGCCCGCGGTCGCCATGCGCGCGATCTGCTCGGGCGTGGGCAGGCCGCAGTGCTCGATGCGGTGCCGGGCGTCCGCATCTGGACGTTCGGCGAGCGCGGCCTCGATCGCCGACACGACCATCTCGATCGCCGTGGGCGACTGCGCGTGCGTCGCCGTCTGGAGCCCCGCGGCGTGCGCCTTGCGGATCAGCTCGGCGTAGTCGGCGGGCTCGTGGTACAGCTGGCCCGTGCGGCACGGGTCGCCCACGTAGCCGTCGGGGAAGTACGCGGTCCAGCCGCCGAGGGTGCCGTCGGCGTAGAACTTGATGCCGGCGAAGCTCAGGTGCGCGTTGCCGAACTGTCCGACGAGCCCCATCTCAAGCGCCTCGTCGAGCAGATGCGACAGCAGGTACATCGACACGCGCAGCTCCAGCCGCCCGGCCTCCGCGAGCCGCAGGTACATGTCGAACTCGCGGCGCGTGACCTGGCAGTCGCCGATCGAGGTGACACCGCCCGCAAGGAACCGCTGCGTCGCGGCGTCGAGCTGCCGCAGGTGCTCCTCCGGCTCATCGGCCAGGTGGAAGTTCGGGCCGTGGTGGCCGATCTTCACCCCGTGCACGCCCGTCAGGATGTTGCACGCCGCGTCGGACAGCTCCCCGGTGAGCTCGCCGTCGGCGTCGCGGAAGAACTCGCCGCCGTCCGGGTTCGGGGTGTCGCGGTCCACGCCGTTGATGTCGAGCGTGTACGAGTTCACGACGCCGCCGTGACCCGAGGCGTTCATGAGGTACACCTCCCGGTCGGACGCGACCTCGTCGAGCTCGAACCGGGTGGGGTGGCGCTTCTCGGCGAGGTTGCGCTGCTCGTAGCCGTAGCCGCGCACCGGGCGACCGGCGGGGAGCCCGGCCGCCGCGGCCTTCAGCAGGGCGACGATCTCGGGGATGCTGCCCGCCTTCTCCGGCCCGCAGTCCACCCACGTCATCATCTGCCCGAACATGAGCGGGTGCGCGTGCGCGTCGACGAACCCGGGCACCACGACCGCGTCGCCGAGCTCGACGCGCTCCGGGGTCAGCCCGGCCCTGGCCGCCACGTCCTCGCACTCCGCGACCGTGCCGAGGGCGACGATGCGCCCCCGGTCGGTGAGCATCGCGGTCGCGGTGGTGTCCGCCGCGTCCGCGGTGTGGATGGCGCGGGCGGTGACGAGGGCGGGGGCGGCCTGGGCCGAGCGGTCGAAGGGGGTGAGCTTGCGCATGAGGAGCCTGTTCGCGGTGGGGTCGTGCGGGTGGGGAGGCGGAGCCGATCAGGGCAGGCGGTTCGCCGTGGTGTCGGTCCGGGCGGTGAACGAGGCCGTGACCGGTGCCTCGTCGGAGTGCTGCGGCGCGAGGCGCGTGCAGATCCCGGCGATCACGGCCATGCCGACGAACATCGCGATCACCGACCAGACGCTGCCGGTCCAGGCGATCAGCTGCGTCGCGAACCAGGGCGAGAAGCCGGCCCAGATCGCGGCGCCCACGCCGTAGGAGAGGGCGATCGAGGTGTACCGCGCCTGCGGGCGGAACATCTGCGCGAGGATCGCGGCGATCGGGGCGTAGGTCGCGCTCATCGCGATGCGCACCAGCGAGGCGAGCAGGAAGATGAGCGGCTCGACCCGTCCCGGCATCACCAGCAGGAACGGCGCGAACGTCAGCACCGAGGTGATCAGGCCGATGTACATCACGTTCTTGCGGCCCCACTTGTCGCCGAGCCAGGCGACCGGCAGAGTGACCACGAACTCCACGAACGAGGCGATCGTCATGGCGTCGAGGATCACCTGCTCGCTGATCGCGATGGGCTCGCCGGTCGCGTAGGCGGTGGCGAAGGTCGTGGCCAGGTAGTAGCCGCCCGTGGAGATGGGCAGGATGCCGATGCCGAGCAGGATCGGCTTCCAGTTGACGCGCAGCGCGAAGGCGAGGGGCATGGACTGCTTGCGGCCCTCGATCTTCTCCTCGAAGACCGGCGACTCCTCCACGCGGTAGCGGACCCACAGGCCGACGGCGATCAGCACGATCGACAGCAGGAACGGGATGCGCCAGCCGCCGTCGATGATGAACGTGTCGCCGCCGCGGGCCATGATCGCGAAGATGCCCGAGGCGAGCAGCGCACCGGCGGGGTTGCCGAGCTGGGTGAAGCCGCCGTAGAACGTCTTCGACTTCTCCGGGGCGTGCTCGACGCTCATGAGCACGGCGCCACCCCACTCGCCACCGACCGCGAGGCCCTGGATGGCGCGCAGCAGGATCAGGAGGATCGGCGCGAGGATGCCGATGTTCTCGTAGGTGGGGAGGCAGCCGACGAGGACGGTCGCGGCGCCCATCAGCAGCAGTGTGATGACGAGCGAGACCCGGCGGCCGAGCTTGTCGCCGATGTGGCCGAAGACGATGCCGCCGAGGGGACGGACGAGGAAGGCGACCGCGAACGTCGCGAACGCCGCGGCGGTCTCGGCGAGGGGGTCGTCGCTCGGGAAGAACAGCGGGCCGAAGACGAGGGCGGCGGCCGTGGCGTAGACGTAGAAGTCGTACCACTCGATCGTGGTGCCGACGAAGGCGGCGATGCCGGCGCGGCGTGCGCGGCTGTGGACGCCGCTTCGGGGGGTGGGGGTGGTGGTCATGGACCCGCTCCTTCGCGGATGGTGTCGGATAGCGATCGATGCTAGGGACGCGACGACCCGGCGGCAAGGGCAGAACTCCAGCGAGAAAGGGGATTCACTGGACTTCTGGTCTCTTGGGCGCGCAAAGCGGGCCTTCCCGCCGGTCGCACACGGGGTTACGCTGAGGTTCTGCGCGCGTCGTCGTGCAGACCGGGGAAACTGACGGATCGGGACGCAGCCATGGATTTCGACGCCGAACTCATCCGCGCGCTCCAGGAGGACGGGCGCGCGAGCATCCGCGCCCTGGCCGAGCGGCTCGGGCAGTCCAGGGCCGCGGTGGCCGCACGACTGCGCACGCTGCTGGCCGACCGCACCGTGCGCGTGGTCGCCGCGGTGGACCCGGTCTTCCTCGGCCAGCACGTCCTGGCGCACGTGTCGATCCGCACCGACGGCGCCGTCGAGGTCGTGGCCGAGCACCTGCGCGACATGAGCGAGACCGTGCTCGTGTCGGCCGTCGGCGGCGCGCACGACATCGTGACCGAGGTGCGCGTCGGGTCGATGTCGGAACTGCACGACCTGCTCGCCCGCATCCGCGGCAGCGCGGGCGTGCTCGACATCAACACCATCATCTACTCGACCGTGATCAAGGGGTTCTTCGTGTCGGAGTACCACGGCGGGGTCACGCTCGACGCGATCGACGAAGCCCTCGTGGAGCACCTGCAGGCCGATGGCCGCATGAGCTTCCGCGCGCTCGGCGAAGAGGTGCGCCTCTCCCCCAGCGCCGTCGCGACCCGGGTGCAGCGGCTCATCGACGCGGGCGTCATCAAGATCAGCGCGGTCGAGGCACGCGGCCTCGCGCACCGGCAGCTGTCGATGGGCGTGGGCATGACCCTCGGCGACGACGACGAGGCCGTGATCGAGGAGCTGCGACGCGGTCGCGGTGTCGACTTCGCCGCCCGCACGCTCGGCCGCTTCGACGCGGTCGCGACACTCGTTGAGCCCTCGGCCGGCGCCCTGTACGCGAGCCTGGAGCGCCTGCGCGCGCTGCCCGGAGTGACCCGGATCGAGGCCTGGCTCCACCTCGCGGTGCTCAAGGAGGACTACGCCCGCACGCTCCGCCCGCTCCGCACGGAGTGAGCGCGAAGTCGCCCGGGTCGGGGGTCACGCGGCATGCACCGCGTCGAGCGCGGGTCAGGCGGCGGGGCGGACCGCGTCGAGCAGGGCCGACAGCGCGGGCGGCATCCGGTCGAGCGGGAGCAGGCCGACGATGTCCGCGGCGAACCGCGCCTTGCGGCCCGCGGCCGTCCCGGCGAAGCGATGCAGCTGATCCTCCACGACCCTGCCCCGCTGCGCCGGCTGCCCCTGGAACACGCGGAACCGCCCGAGCTCGCCCCGCGCCGCCAGCGCCTGCTCCACCAGCGGAACCCCGGCGGCACGGATCACCTCGTCTTCGAGGTCGCGCTCACAGCCGAAGAACCCCGCATCGGCGGGCACGCCCGTGGCGTCGATCGCGCCGTCGTCGCGCAGGACCCGGGTCACGTACGCGCCCTCCGCCGCGTCGTAGAGGCCGAGCACCCGCACGGCAGGCTCGACCGCGCGGAGGGCCGCGAGCCGGGAACGGAGGTTCGTGATGCCGTCGAGGTCGACCAGGTCGAGGTCGTCGAGCGTCTCGCCGAGGCGCTGCGCCGCGGCGAGGAACGCGAGCCGGTCGCTCGCCCCCTCGAACAGCACGACCGTGCCGCCCCCTCGCCCCGCACTCGCCGCCATCCCTCGACCCTACGCACCCGGTGTCCGTCGCGCTTCGACCGCACCCGACGCGGAGGGCCGCGCGTCAAGGGTCTGCCGTTGGAGGGCCCGCCGCGGCACACTGCCGACATGGAGCACCCCGACGAGCCGGACACAGCCACGGCACCGGAGCGCACGCCCGATGGCCACCACATCGTCGTGAACGGACGCCGGTGGCGGGCGACCGACCCGGCGATCCCCGACAAGCTGCGCCAGGAGCTGGTCGACGAGCTGATGGCCGCGCGGCGCGCCGTCAAGGCGGCGGAGCCCGAGGCGCGGCGCCGCGTGCACGATGCGAAGACCGCCCTCGGCGAACGCGGCGCCCCGTGGTGGGAGCAGCCGACGCCCGAGGAG
Source organism: Microbacterium sp. NPDC059771 (assembly GCF_042732495.1). Classification (NCBI taxonomy): domain Bacteria; kingdom Bacillati; phylum Actinomycetota; class Actinomycetes; order Micrococcales; family Microbacteriaceae; genus Microbacterium; species Microbacterium sp. NPDC059771. The sequence goes on from NZ_JBHWHK010000001.1 coordinate 82,174, forward strand.
TCCGCGGAGCGCATCGCGGCCGCCATCCGCACTCTCACCCGCAAGAGGGAGGGGTCGTCGATCTGCCCGAGCGACGTCGCCAGAGCCGTCGGCGGGGAGGCCTGGCGCAACCGGATGGACGAGGTGCGCCGCGTGACCGCCGCGCTCGCCGACCGGGACGAGGTCGTGGTGACCCAGAAGGGCGAGCCGGTCGACATCGCCTCCGCGCGCGGCCCGGTGCGCATCCGCCGCGGCCCCGCCCTCTGACCCGGGCGGAGTGGGTCGAGGCGGGGTGCCGCGCGGGACACGGCGCGCCGTCACCGGGCGTTCACCGGGCCCCGCCAGACTGCGAGCATGAGCGAACCCGAATCCCGCAGCGGCGCACCGGAGCCCGCAGCGACCGCGAACAGCGGAGCCGTCGCCGTGGTCGGCCTCGACCTGCGCGGCGAGACCCCCGCCCCGAAGAAGCAGGTGTACTCGTGGGCCCTGTGGGACTGGGCGACCCAGCCGTTCAACACGGTGATCCTCACGTTCGTGTTCACGGCGCTCTACCTCGTTAGCCCCTCGTTCCTGCCGCCCGAGGTCGCCGCGCTCGACGAGAACGACCCGGTACGGATCGCCGCGGAGGCCGACCTCGCGTCCGGCCTCGGTCTCGGCCTCACGGTCGCCGCCTTCGGCATCCTCCTGCTCGCCCCGGTGCTCGGTCAGCGGGCGGATGCCGCCGGACGCCAGAAGCTGTGGCTGGGCATCGGCACGGGCGCACTGATCCTCTGCATGTTCGGGCTGTGGTTCGTCGAGCCGGTCCCCGCCCTGTTCTGGGTGGGCGTGGCGCTGATCTCCGCCGGGTCGGTGTTCGGCGAGATCGCAGCGGTCAACTCCAACGCCATGCTGATCGGCATCGCGAACCCCAAGAACGTCGGACGCATCTCGGGCCTCGGCTGGGGCTTCGGGTACCTCGGCGGCATCATCGCGCTCGTGATCGTGGTGGTGCTCGACACCTTCGACTGGTTCGGGATGCCGACCGACAACGGACTCGCGTACCGCCTGATCGCGGTCGGCTGCGCGGTCTGGGCGATCGTGTTCGCCATCCCGATCTTCCTCAACGTGCCGGAACCGTCGCTCGGCCGCCCGGAGCGGAAGGTCGGCTTCTTCCGGTCGTACGTGCTGCTGGTGCAGGACGTCGTGGGGCTGTACCGCGACCCGGAGACCCGCTCGACCTTCTGGTACCTGCTCGCCAGCGCGGTGTTCCGCGACGGCCTGGGCGGGGTGTTCGCGTTCGGCGCGATCATCGGCACGGCCGTGTTCCGGTTCGGCACGCAGGACATCATCGTGTTCGGCATCGCGGCGAACCTCGTCGCGGGGGTGTCGACGATCCTGGCCGGACGACTCGACGACCGCCTCGGCCCGAAGCGCATCATCCTCGGCTCGATCGCGGCCATGATCGTCGCGGGGCTCGCGGTCTTCCTGCTGCGCGACGCCGGCGCGATCGTGTTCTGGGTGGGCGGACTCATCCTGTGCGCGTTCGTCGGACCGGCGCAGGCCGCCGCGCGGTCCTTCCTGGCCCGCGTCACCCCGGCCGGCCGCGAGGGCGAGATCTTCGGCCTGTACGCGACGACGGGACGGGCGGCGAGCTGGATGGCCTCCGCCGCCTGGACCGTGCTGATCGCCCTGACCGCGCAGACGGCGTTCGGCATCCTCGGCATCGTGATCGTGCTGATCGCCGGGTTCCTCCTGCTGCTGCCGGTGAAGGCTCCGCGCTAGGACGCGACCGCCCCGCGGGGCAGGAGTAGCGTGACCGGGGTGACCGTGCTGCTCGCCTTCCTCGCCAACGTGCTCGTCGCGATCGCGAAGACGGTGGCCGCGGTCATCACCTCGTCCGCGTCGATGGTCGCCGAGGCCGCGCACTCCTGGGCGGACGCGGGCAACGAGGTGTTCCTGCTGATCGCCGACCGGCGCGGCGCGAAGACCAAAGACGCGCGGCATCCGCTCGGCTACGGCCGCAACGCCTTCGTGTGGTCGCTGATCGCCGCGTTCGGCATCTTCACCGCGGGCTCGATCGTGTCGATCATGCACGGCATCCAGGAGCTGTCCGACACCGGGCCGGTGGAGAGCCCGGTCGTCGCCTACGTCGTCCTCGGTATCGCGTTCGTGCTCGAGGGGGCCTCATTCACGCAGGCGATGATCCGCTCCCGCCGCCTGGCGCGCGAGCGCGGCAGCTCCACATGGGACTTCGTGCTGGAGACGAGCGACACGACCCTCCGCGCCGTGTTCTTCGAGGACTCAGCGGCCCTCGTCGGCCTGGTCCTCGCGGGCGGCTCGATCCTGCTGCACCAGCTCACCGGCGTGGCCGCCTGGGACGCGATCGGCTCGATCCTGGTGGGCGTGCTGCTCGGGGTGGTCGCGGTGATCCTGATCGGACGCAACATCGCATTCCTCGTCGGCACGAGCGTCTCCCCCACCCTGCGCTCGCGGGTCGGCACGGCTCTGCTGGGGCTGGACGACATCGAACGGGTGACCTACCTGCACATCGAGTACGTGGGGCCGAACCGGCTGTTCCTCGTGGCCGAGGTCGACCTGTCGGGCGACGCGCGCGAGCACGACGTGGCGCGTCGGCTGCGCGAGGTGGAGCGGCGGATCGAGGCGCACGACGCGATCGAGGCGGTCGTGCTGTCCCTCTCGGTGGACGACGAGCCCTCGCTCGACTTCGCGCGCGCCTGAGTCGCGGAGCGAGACCCGCGGAGCGAGACCCGCGGAGCGAGGTCGGAGGCGCGAGGCCGGCGGAGCGAGACCGGCGGAGCAGGAATCGTCGCGGCGTCAGCGCGGCCAGTTGTCGGCGAGCTTGGTGAGCAGACGCGCGAGTTCGGTGCGCTCGTCGTCGGTGAAGGGCACGAGCGCCTGGGTGAGCAGCTCCCTCCTCTCCCCGCGCAGACCACGCGCGAGCCGGCGGCCCTCGTCGGTCAGCGCGATCCGGGTGCGGCGCGCGTCGTCCGGGTCGGCCTCACGACGCACGAAGCCGCCCTGCACGCCCTGCTGCACGAGGCGCGACGCGCGGGGCTGATCCACGCCGATCGCCTGGCCGAGCGCGCTCACGCTCAGCGGTTCGGGCGCCGAGGCCAGCGCCTCGAGCATCCGCATGCGGGCGGGGCCGCCGAGGCGTCCGGAGGGGTCGGCCATCCACGGCGGCATCCCGGGGTGCCCGCGGTGATGGCCGAAGTGCTCGTGGGCACCGTCGGCGTGCGGGCCGTCGTGACCTCCGCCGGGCCAGCCGTGGGGTCCGCCGCGTCCGCGCGGTCCGTGCTCGCGCTGACCGGGCCGACGCCCGCGGAGACGAGACAGCGCCTGGGCGATCGCCTCGGCGGGGTCGTGCGGTTCGGAGTCGCGGGAACGGGTGGCCATACCTCGATTTTACATGCGACTTGACATGCTTTAGATCTGCATGTCACACTACATGTACATGCCGGATCACATGGATATGTCACCTGACATCCACCGGCCACCACCGCGGCCCACCAGCCGCCCCTGAACAGAGGACAACCCCATGAACACCACCACAGACACCACAGAGACTCCGCAGCCGCCGCGCCCCTTCGGCTACTGGCTCAAGGCCGTCGACCGCCTCATGGCGGCCGAGTTCGCCGCCGCGTTCGACGACGAGGGCATCACCCGGCGCGACTGGCGCCTGCTCAACGTCGTCGACGGCTCGGTCGAGCGCGAACGCCCGCTCCGTGCGCACAAGCTGCGCCGCCTGATCGACCGCGGGTGGGTCGTCACCGACGGCGAGGGCTGGTCCCTCACCGACGACGGCCGCGCCGCGAAGGAGCGCCTCGGCGCCCTGGTCGACGACATCCGCGCCAAGGTCGTCGACGCCGTCCCCACGGACGACCTCGCCACGACGCTCGCATCGCTCGAGGCCATCGCCCGCGCGTTCGGGTGGGAGGAGGGCACGCCCCTCCCCCGCACGCACCGCGGCCCGCGGGGCCACCGGCACGGTCACGGTTTCCGCGCCCCGTTCGGCCACCACGGCTTCGGTCGCCACGGCTTCTACGGGCACGACGACGGCTACGACGTCCGCCACGGCCACGGCCACAGCCACGACGGCCACGCGATGCCGGAGGGGCCGTGCGGTCACGGCCACCCGGGTGAGCGCCGCGCACGTCACGCGTTCGAGCGCGGCTACGATGCCGGGTTCCGCCGCGGTCGCGCCGCCTGACCGCCGCACCACAGGGCGCCTTCCCGTCTGGGAAGGCGCCCTGTCGCGCGCCGGGGCTCTACATCTCGAGGTCGAGGAGCGCCACGGCGTCGTCGGGGGCGCCGACAGCACGGAGGCGTCCGCGCATCGCCGCCGCGGCGAGGGCATAGGGCCGTTCGTCGTCGAGGAGCAGCGAGCGCGAGTTGGCTTCCTCGTTCAGCGCGACGAGTTCGAACGCCAGCACGTCCACGTCGTCGACCGCGATCTCTCCGACCGCGATGGCGTGACGCAGCTGGGCCTCGATGTATCCGTGCCAGTCGGTCAGGGCCGCGCGCACGGCGTCGGTCACCGGCCCGGTCTTGGAGTCGACGTCGGCGGACGTCGCGGCGAAGAAGCAGCCTCCGGTGAACACGCGGTCCTTCGAATAGAGCAGCGAGTGGCGCAGCAGCGCCGCGAGGCGTCGCACGCCGCGGGGCTCGGCACGGGCGGGCTCGACGATCCGTGCGAGGAAGATCTCCCTGGCGGCTTCGATCGTGGCGAGCTGCAACCCCTCTTTGCTGCGGAAGAGCGTGGCGATGCTGCTCTTGCTCGATCCGGACGCCGCAGCGAGCCGACCGATCGTCAGGCCGTCGAGACCCTCGACCGACGCCAGGTTCGTGGCGCTGTGGAGCACGACGCGGCGGGAGGCATCACCCCGTACCCGTCGGCCGTCCAGGATCGGGCTCTCGGACATCCCCCTAGTATACGAACGATCGTTCGCCTAGTATACGTATGATCGTTCGTATTGTTCCGGCGAAGGAGTCACGATGCCGTCCCTGCCCGTTCTGCTCGCCCGCACCGTCCCCCTGCTCGCCCGCGTCTCGCCACGGCTGGCGGGCGCCGTGGCGCTCCGCCTGTTCTTCACCACCGGGCCCCGCATGCGCGTGCGCCCCGCCGATGCGCCGACCCACAGCGACGCCCGCCGCGGCACCGTCACGGTGCGCGGCATCGAGGTCACCACGTACGAGTGGGGTCGCGGGCCGCGCACCGTGCTGCTCCTGCACGGCTGGCGCGGCCGGGCGTCGCAGTTCGCGCCGCTCGTGCGCGAGCTGGTGGCCGAGGGGTTCCGCGTGCTCGCCTTCGACGGGCCGGCACACGGATCGTCCGGCGGCCGCGCGACCGACGTGCGCGACTGGGTGACGGTCGCCGAGCGACTGCAGGCCGAGCACGGCCCGTTCGAGGCGCTGATCGGTCACTCCTTCGGCGCGCTGGGCGCCCTCACCGCCGCCCGCACGACCGTGCCGGTGCCCGCGGTGGCCGTGCTCGCCGGTGCCGCGGCGCCCGAGGCCTTCCTCGCCCAGTTCGCCAGCGACCTGCGCCTCGACGAGCCCACCGCGCAGAACCTCCGCGAGCGGTTCCACCGCCGCCTCGCGATCGACGAGGCCACGGCGGCCGAGCGCTTCGACGCCGGACGCCACCCGTTGCCCGACGGCACCGCGCTGCTCGTGGTGCACGACCGCGGCGACCGCCGCCTGCCCGACCGTGACGCCCTGTGCCTGCACGCCGCGCACCCCGGCCGCTCGCGGATGCTGCGCACGGTGGGCCTCGGTCACACGAAGGTGCTCTCGGCCGACCCCACCCTCGACGCGGTCGTGGCTCTCCTCACGGGCGGGCTGCCCGCGGTCGACGCCCTCGGCACCGCCACGGCAGCGACGCCGCCGACGCGGTCGCACGTGGCCGATGACGCAGAACCCGCGCACGCCCCGGGCCCCACGGCGCAGTCCACGCACGCCGCACATCCCACCCCCGGGTCAGCTCACGCCGCACACCCGACCTCCGAGCCGTCGCACGCCGCACACTCGACCGCGGAGTCCGCCGCCCGCGCCTGAGTCCAGGCCCTCGACCGACACCGCGGGCGACCGCACGCAGACCGGGACACCGATCCGATGGCGCCGGAGTGCGGCGAGCCCGAAGATCCGGCGTCAGACCCGCAGCGGAGTCAGCGCGGCCGCCGCGTCGGCGAGGGTCGGGAACCCGGCATTCACCAGGACCACGAGCGCGACCACGGCGGCGACGAGCAGCAGGAACAGGAACACGAAGATGAGGCCGGCGAGCACGCGGTAGCTGCCGCCCTCCGGCACCTCCGGAGCGAGCGACGGCTGCGACCAGTCGTCGGCCGCCGCAGCGGGCGGCTCCCCCTCGAGGATCGCGGGCGTCGGGCGCTCGCGCTCCGAGCGGCGCGTGGGCGGCGGAGGCGGCGGGAGCACGGCGTTCGCGGGCGGGATGTCGGCGGGCGGCGGGTCGAGCAGGCCGTCCGGGATCGGGGTCTCCGGCGGGGCCGGGGGGATCACGTCGTCGGCCGGGCGGATCGCCGCGGACTCCGTCGGGACGGCCGCACCGGCGGCACCCGGGTCATCCGGGGCCACCGGCTCGTCCGGGGCCGCGGGCTCATGAGGCAGCAGGGGCTCGGGCGGCACCGGGCCGTCCGCGGCCACAGGTCCACCCGGGGTTCCGGGCTCCTCCGGGGTCCGCCCGTCGCCGTCGCTCATGTCAGCCTCCGATCGCTCCCACATCGGTCACGCCCACGTCGGTGCGGTGGAAGTTCTGGAACGACCGCGACGCGGTGGGCCCGCGCTGCCCCTGGTACCGGTTGCCGTAGGGGCCGGAGCCGTAGGGGTTCTCGGCGGGCGAGGTGAGCCGGAAGAAGCACAGCTGCCCGATCTTCATCCCCGGCCACAGCTTGATCGGCAGGGTCGCGACGTTCGCCAGCTCCAGCGTCACATGACCCGTGAACCCGGGGTCGATGAACCCGGCCGTGGAGTGCGTGATCAGGCCGAGGCGCCCGAGCGAGGACTTGCCCTCGAGACGCGCGGCGATGTCGTCCGGCAGCGTCACCTGCTCGAACGTCGCCCCGAGCGCGAACTCGCCGGGGTGGAGGATGAACGGCTCGTCGGGATCGACCTCGATGAGCCGGGTGAGCTCGGGCTGATCCACCGACGGATCGATGAAGGGGTACTTGTGGTTGTCGAAGAGGCGGAAGTAGCGGTCCAGGCGCACGTCGATGCTGGACGGCTGGATCATCTCCGGCTCGTGCGGAGCCAGGCCGACACGGCCCGACGCGAGTTCTGCCCTGATGTCGCGATCGCTGAGAAGCACGGCCTCAGCCTAGTCACCGCACGGGTCGCGCCTCACGCGACCTGCGGCATCCGCGTCACAGGGCCGGGGCACTGCGACGCGAGAGCAACGGGAGCAGCGCGGCCGCCGTCACGGTCACCGCCGCCGCGACCACCGCCACCGGGAAGCCGCCCGTCACGAGCACGGCCGCGATCGTGCCGAACACCGCGATGCCGAGTCCGCCGCCCAGGGCGAAGCCCACCTCCTGCACCGCCCCGACCTGTCCCGCCTGATCCTCGGTCGTCACCTCGAACAGCGTCGCGGCGGCGAGGGTCCCCGCGATGCCGAACCCGAGCCCGACCAGCACGAGGGGCAGCGCCACGATGCCGGGGTCGAACGCGAGCCACACGAGCCCGAGCGCCTGCAGCAGCAGCACCAGCACGGTGAGTGCGTTCGCCGACAGCCAGCGCAGCGCGAGCGGCGCCAGCACCCCGCCGATCGCGATCGCCGCGGCCTGCGGCAGCAGCGCGATGCCCGCCTCGGCGGCACTCTGTCCCCGCGCATCCTGCAGGTGCAGGCTCACCAGGAGCACCGACGCCGACGACGCCCCGCTGCTGACGATGATGCGCACGATCGCCGGGCTGAATCCCGGCACCCGGAACAGCGCCAGGTCGAGCAGCGGGAGGGGCAGCCGACGCTGCCGCCGCACGAAGAACACGAGGCTGGCGACCGACACGACCGCGGCCACCGCGGCCGACACGGGAGCGGCCAGCACCTCGTGCAGCGCGAAAACGAGGGCGCCGAGCGCGACGATCGACGACAGGATGCTCGGCACGTCCCACGACGGCGGCTGCGTGCTGCGCGAGTCCGGCACGAGCCACAGGGCGAGCAGGGCGGCGGCCACCGCGAGCGGCACACTGCCCAGCAGCAACCATCGCCAGCCGGGCCCCTCCGCGAGGAGCCCGCCGAGCACGGGTCCGAGGGCGCTGCCCGTGCCGAAGGTGGCAGTCCAGAGCCCGTACGCGAGCACGCGCTCCCTCGCCTGGAAGGTCGCACCGATCGTGGCCACGACACCCGCGACCACGAAGGCCTCCGCAACGCCGAGCAGAGCCCGGATCACGATGAGCAGCAGGCCACTGGTGGCGACGCCGCCGATGCCGTTGAGCACCGCGAATCCGACGAGCCCGATCACGACGATGGTCTTGCGCCCGAACGCGTCGCCGATCCGCGCCGCCAGGATCAGCGTCGCCGCGAGCGACAGCGCGTAGACGTCGACGAGCCAGAGACCCTCGGTGTCAGTCAGCGCGAGGTCGTCGCGGATCGCGGGCAGCGCCGTGGACACGCTGCTGATGGCGAGGGCGCCGATGAGCACGCCGAGCAGGAGCGGCACCATCGCCATCCAGAGCCGGAGAGAGGAGCGGACGGGGACGACGACGGGGCTGGTGGTCACGGACTCAGTCTGTAAAGTACAGGCAAAGGCCACAAGTACCGACATTGTCGTTACGTACTTACCGTTTGGATACTGTGGAGGCACGATGCGCGAGAAGACGGCCAGGATCGTCCGCGAGTGGACCGAGACCTGCGACGCGGAGGTTTCGATCGCCGTGCTCGGCGGCGCGTGGAAGCCGAGCATCCTGTCGCTGCTCGCCGAGCACGGCGTGCTGCGCTTCGGTGAGCTCGGGCGCCTGCTGCAGGACCCCACGTCGCGCGTGCTCACCCGGCAGCTGCGCGAGCTGGAGGCGGACGGCCTGATCACCCGCACGGTCTACCGCGAGGTCCCGCCCAAGGTGGAGTACCGGCTGAGCGAGCTGGGTGCGACCGCGACCCCGCTCGTCGACGCGCTCACGCGGTGGGGCACGATGTACGCGGGGCAGCAGCGCGACACCCCCGCGACGGCGGACGCCACGGCCTGACGCCGCGGTTCACGCTTTGGCCATCGCCCCGGAGACGGGTAGGCTTGCCCTCACCTGCTCTCGGGCGGGTTCGGGGCTGTAGTTCAATGGTAGAACTTCTGCTTCCCAAGCAGACAGCGCGGGTTCGATTCCCGTCAGCCCCTCCACCACCCTTCGCACGATCGGCACCGGCACGGTGTCGCCCTCCGGTGCGATCTCGTCGATGCCACTCTGATGCTCCGCGACGACTCCGCCCTCGTCCACGGGCCCAGGCGGCGCAACGACATCGGGAGCCTGCGCAGCAGGAATTCCGGCACGGAGGATTTGACGCCTCCCCGAACGGCAACGTAGGTTACGGGACGGTAACGGTCCTCCCGAAGGGGCCGTGACCCGAGATCATCTGCTCGCGGAAGGACCCCGTCACGACTGCTCTGCCCTCCGGACGTTCGCTCGAGAACGCCCCGCTCGACCCCGCAGCATCCGCGATCGACCCCCGGCCCCTGCTGCGCCGCGACCGACGTCGCACGTCCGCTCCGACCCCGCCGGAGGAGCCGACCCCCGCGGCGACCGTGACGCCGACCCCGTCCCCGCCCGCCACTCGGGCCGCCATCCGCTCCCGGGCCCTCCGTCCCGAGCCGCAGGGTGCACCGACCGTTGCCACCGCCGCCGCGCGGACCGTTGCTGCCGCAGACCCCACCCGCGCCGCAGCAGCGACTCCGGTCGCCGCCGGAGCAGAGCCGACCCTCGCCGCAGCCGACGCGCCCGCCTCCCCCGCAGAGACTTCCGTCGCCAGCGAGCCGACCACCGCCGCCGAGCCGACCGCTACCACCGAGCCTGCCATCGCCGCCGAGCCGACCGCCGCCGCCGCCGCCGCCGCCGAGCCTGACACGACCGCCGAGCCTGACACGGCCGCCGAGCCTGACACCACCGCCGAGCCTGACACCACCGCCGAGCCGACCACCCCCGCACCGACCGGATCCCGCACCGCCCGCACCCCACGGATCCCGCGGGTCTCGCGGCGTCCGCGGCGGACGGACCGCCCGCGGGGCCGGGGCGCATCGAAGATCAAGGCGCTCGGTGCCGTCCTCGCCGTCGGCGTCATGGTCACCGGGGCCGCCCTTCCGGTGCTCGCCCCCGGGGGCGACCACGCCGTGGCGACCGTCGCCGGTGCGGCAGCGCTGAAGGACGCCGCCCAGTCGTACACGGCCACCGATGCCATCCGCGCCACCATCTCCGCGCGCGGCTCCTTCGCGGCGACCACGCCGGAGGAGATCAAGGAGACCCACGCCCGCGCGGCCGCAGCCGCCATCGCCGCGGGCATGCCGCTCAGCAGCGCGATGGACATCCCGATCGCCGACCGGGTCGTGATGCCGATGGCCGATGGCTCGTACTCGTTCACCGATGGCTTCGGGGCCGCCCGACCGGGCCGGTCGCATCTGGGTCAGGACTTCGCCGCCGGCATCGGCACCCCCATCAACGCCGCCATGAAGGGCTGCGTCTCGCGCTCCACGGAGAGCTATCAGGGCTACGGCGTCACGATCCAGGTCGAGAGCATCGTGAACGGCCAGGCGGTCAGCACCGTGTACTCGCACATGAAGAACGGCACGCGCGCCGTCGAGGTCGGTGACTGCGTCGAGGCCGGCCAGTACCTCGGCGACGTCGGCTCGACCGGCTACGTGTTCGGCTCGTGCCTGCACTTCGAGGTGCACATCAACACGGTCGCGATCGACCCGCTGCCGTGGCTCAGGGACAACGTGAGCTGACCGCGGCGCGCACGCTCCCGCGGTCCGGCGTCCCTACGATGGGATCATGCCGCCCGTCGACACCCTCGCCCTCGTCGGCGAGGTGCTGTCCTGGATCGGGCTCGGCGTGGGGGTGCCGCTGCTGCTGATCGCCCTGCTCATGCGGCTGGCCGAGGGCCCGTGGCTCCCGGTCGACATCGCGATCATCGAGCGCGACGGCGCCACGATCGCCCGGTGGTTCGCGGGCGGCGACTTCCACGAGCGACCACTGCGCCACGGCGAATCCTCGACCGCGGACGACGGCTTCACCACGGGCGTCGTCAGCAGCCACAACCCCGCCAGGGCACGGGTGGGCGAACCGCCGCACGCCCGGCGCGTCGTGCGCACGCTCGGGATCGTGTTCACCGCGGTCGGGGTGCTCGGGCTGATCGGCTCGTTCGTGCCGCTGTTCCTCGGCTGACGCGGGCGCGGTCTATGCCCCGTCGTACCGCTCCCCCACCGGAACGGCCACGGGCAGCACGTTCCCCGGAGGTGCGAGCGGGCAGGCCCACGCCGGGTCGTACGCGCACGAGGGGTTGTACGCGAAGTTGAAGTCGAGCACGATCGTGCCGCGCGCGGCATCCCCGCCCAGGTCGGCACCCTTGATCGTGTCGAGCAGGTAGCGCCCACCGCCGTACGTGCCGCCCGGATGCCCGGCTGATGCATCGCGCACAGGCACGAACAGCCCGCCGCCGTACGAGCGCAGCCGCCACACGTCGAGGGTTCCGGCGTCGGGGACCTCGACCACACCGACGCGCTCGAACGGCACCAGGCCGTCGGTACCCGTCGCGAACTCGAACGCCGCCGGCTCCGCCTCCAGGATCGGCAGTGCGAACCGCCACTGCGGGTCGTACGGCGCGATCGGCAGCCCCTCGAACAGCACCCGATCCTCCGGCAGCAGCGGGGTGGCCAGGTGGTGCAGCATGAGCTCATCGCGTTCGATGCGCCACAGCTCGTGCGCCTCCTCCGGGGAGTCCGCGCGGCGCACGGCCTCGTACAGGGCGAACACCCGCCGCCGCCAGTCGACCACGTCCACCGCCGCACGGGCGCTCGAGCTCGTCATCACCCCAGGCTAGTTCGCCTCGCGCGGGCGGGATCAGGTCTGCGCGGTCAGGCGGCGATACTCGGTCGGGGTGACCCGCAGCACCTCGCGGAAACTGCGGGAGAAGTAGTTGGCGTCGGGCAGGCCGACGTCTTCCGCGACGCGCGCGATGGGGTCGTCGCCGAACGCGAGCCGCCGCGCGGCGATCGAGATGCGCGCCTCGCGCAGGAACGCGACGATCGTCTTCCCCGTCTGCTCCTTGAACGTGCGGCGCAGCGTGGACTCGCTCATGTGGGCCAGCGCGCACAGGGTCGCGACGTCGGGCGTGCGGCGCACGTCCAGCAGCAGGTGGTCGACCACGCGGGCGATGCGCGGATCCCTGGCGCGGACGGGCGCCCGCACCCCGCGGCGACGCGACGGGGGCGCGACCGTCACGCCCCGGTCGGCCATCAGCTCCGCCGTGGTGCCGAGCACGACGGCCAGGTGACCCGAGGCGAGCAGCGCCCGGCCCGCGGACGCCCCCTCCCACGCGTCGATCACGGCGTCGAAGTTCGCGCGCACGACGGGGTGCGCCCCCGCGTCCGACACCGCCGGCACCGCGATGCCGACCGCGACGCTGCCCTGCGCGTCGAGCGAGGCGGAGAACCGGATCGAGCCGAACGCGAAGTCCGACGACGTGGCACGGCAGCTCAGCACGGCACCCTCGTGGATGAACACCAGGTCACCGGCGGACACGCTGTGCCGCGCCCCGTCGAACGCGATCTCCCCCGTGCCGGAGTGGACCAGCCGCAGGATCGAGTACGGCAGCTCCGACGGCGGGAACGTCCAGGGAGCGGGGAAACGGAACGCCTCGGCGTGCAGCACGCTGAGCCGGATCGCTCCCACCGTCACCCTTTCCGCGGCAGCCGCTCCGAGCGACGACCAGGCCGACTCCGTCACGCCGCCGACCCCACCTCGATGTCGCGATCGTATCGGGCCGGCAGGTCACGCGTGCGCACGGGCGCCCTCCAGGATCTCGGCGATGCGCACCTTGCGGTCCTGGGCGAGCGACAGCGTGAGGGCGTCGGCGGTGGCGATCGACGACCGCGCCGCGGAGCCGTCGGTGAGCGCGGCGAACTCGGGCTCCGGTGCGGCACCGGTGAGCAGCCCGTGGAAGTATGCGGTCTCCTCCTCGACGATGCCGCTCAACCACAGCGGCGGCGTGGTCTCCGGGTTGCCGTACATGATGCCGCCGTCGGTCGAGCTGGAGGCGTAGATCGCCGTGCGCTGTGCGTCCTCCTCCTCGCTGCGGTGCAGCAGGAAGCGCTCCTCCCGGCCGGAGTGCCGCACCGTCACACCCGTGTCGGTCATGTCGATGCGGGCGGCGCCGAGCGTGCCCTGCACCAGCAGGTAGTGCTCGGGCCAGCGGAACGCGGAGCCGTACTCCAGCGTGGCGAACGCGCCGCCGGGGAACTCGAGCGTGATGAGGAGCAGATCGTCCTCGTCGCCGAACTGCTCGCCGCGGTGCGCCACGTTGCCGCCCACCATGGTCGCCGTCTCGGGGACGCCCAGGAGGAACTGCACCACGTCGAGCTCGTGGATGTGGTGGTAGAGGTGTCCGCCCGACAGCTCGCGCCGCTTCTTCCACGAGATGGACGGCTGCGGCTCCTCCCACCCGTTGCGCGCGGCGCGGCAGTACACGATGTCCCCCAGCACCCCGTCGGCGACGAGCCGCTTGACCCGGCGCACGCCGTTCATGAAGTTCATCACGTGGCCCGACATGAGCAGCACGCCGGCCGCGTCCGCCGCGTCGACCATCGCCGAGCAGTCCTCGAACGACAGCGCCATCGGCTTCTCGCAGAAGATCGGCTTGCCGGCCTCCGCCGCCGCGACCACGGCCTCGCGGTGCGCCCAGTTCGGCGACGCGACGATCACCGCGTCCACGTCGTCGCTGCGGCACAGCTCCTCGATGCTCGCGGTGGCGACCGCGCCGAACGCCCGCACGGCCCCGGCGGCGTTCTCCGGGTCGAAGACGCGGGTGATCGAGGCGCCCGGGAGGCGGTCGAAGCCACGGCCGAGCGCGAGCCCGAAGTAGCCGGAGCCGACCAGGCCGTAGCGCACCTCCTCGCGGGGCTCGGGGCGGGCGGTGGACGATGCGACGGATGTGTTCATTTGACGGACCCCTCCGAGAGCCCGGCGGCGATGTGGCGTTGGATGACGAGGAAGAAGACGACGGACGGCACGACCACGACCACGGACGCCGCGAGCATGGCGCCCCAGTCGAGCACCTCGGAGCCGCTGAGGGAGTACAGGGCGACCGTGATGGGCATGCGGTCGCTGCTGTTGATGAACAGCAGCGCGAACAGGAACTCGTTGAACGAGTTGATGAACGTGTAGATCGCGGTGGCGACGATGCCGGGCGCGACGATGGGCGTGGCGATGGTCGCGAACACGCGGAACCTTCCGGCACCGTCGACCTGCGCGGCCTCCTCGATCTCGACCGGGACGGTCTGGTAGAACGCGGTCAGCATCCACACCGCGTACGGGATCGAGAAGGAGAGGTAGGCGAGCACGAGCCCGGCATACGTGTTGATCAGGCCGAGCGAGATCATGATCAGCGTGTACGGCACCGCCAGCAGGATCGGCGGGAACATGTAGGTGCTGATGAGGATCTGCGTGAGCTTCTGCCCGACGCGCGGGAAGAAGCGCACGATGCCGTAGGCGCACGTCGAGCTCACCGCGATCGTGACGACGGTGGTCGACAGGGCGATGAACAGGCTGTTGCCGAGGTTGTTCAGGATGCCCAGGTCGAACAGCACGCGGGTGTAGTGGTCGATCGTGAACGAGTCGGGCCAGAAGCCGATCGGGTCGGTGGCCAGCTCCCCCGAGCTCTTGAAGCTCGATGTGATGATCCACACGAGCGGGAACACCGACACGACCGCGAGCACGGTGAGGAACAGATAGGCGGGGGCGGCGGACAGGCGCCGCAGGGTTCTCGTCGACATCAGGCGTCCTTCCGGTCCCAGCGGTTGAGCAGTCGGAAGGCCAGGCCTCCGAGGAGCAGCAGGAACACGAGCAGCAGCACGGTGATGGCGGAGGCGACGCCGAGCTGCTGCAGCCCCCAGCCGGTGCGGTACGCGAAGATCGGCAGGGTCTCGGTGAGCCCGGCGGGGCCGCCGCCGGTGAGCAGGAACAGCAGCTCGAAGTTGTTGAACACCCAGATGCTGCGGAGGATCACGAGCAGTCCGACCACCTTCTTCACGTGCGGGAGGGTGATGAACGCGAACCGCTGCCAGGCGTTCGCGCCGTCGACGGTGGCGGCCTCGAACTGCTCCGCCGGCACGGTCTTGAGCGCCGCGAGGATGTTCACCATGAACAGGGGCGCCCCGAACCAGATGTTGATGGCGAGCACGGTCAGCATCACCGCGTCGGGGTTGGACAGGAAGCTCACGTTCTGCGCGGTGAGGCCGAGCCGCGTGAGCAGGTTGGGCAGGAAGCCGTACACGTCGTTGAGGATCCAGCGCCAGCCGAACGCGATCACGATGGCCGGGAACGCCCACGGGATGATCAGCAGCGTGCGGAACAGGCCGGTGAGGTGGCGGATGCGGTTGAGGGCGATCGCGGCGACGAACCCCACGAGGAGTTGCCCGGCGATCGACGCGACGGTCCACAGCAACGACACCCGGAAGGCGTTCCAGAACTGCTCGCTCTGCAGCACGGCGACGAAGTTGTCGATGCCGACGAAGTCGACGGCGGGGCGCAGCAGGTGGCGGTTGGTGAAGCTGTAGACGACGCTCGACACCACCGGGTAGAAGAGCAGCAGGACGACGATCAGCAGCGACGGCGCGACGAACAGCACGCCGGTGAGATGGACGGTGCGGCGGGAGCGCATGATCACGGAGGACCCGGGGTCCGGTCGCGCGGGGCGACCGGACCCGGGGCGGGGCTCAGAACGAAACACCGGACGAGACGAACAGCTGGTTGAGCTGATCCTCCGCCGCCTTCGCCGCGGTCTCGACGTCGGTGCCGTTGAGGACGATGTCCTGCAGCATCTTCTCGATGACGGCCTGGCTGGTGAGGATGCCGGACTGCACGAGCGGACCCGTCTCCATGCCGATGGCGGTCCCGGCCGGCACGGCCTCGCTGATCACGGCGACGCTGTCGGCGTGCCGCTGCAGGGTCTCGTCGTCGAGGTAGCCCTCGTTCTCCGCGATGTCCTGCAGGGACGGCAGCATGCCGCCCGGCACCGAGTGGAGGAAGTCGATGTAGTCCTCGTCGCGGTAGAGGAACTCCAGGAACGCCTTCGCCTCCTCCTGCACGTCGCTCTTCTCCCAGACGACGGTGGCGATGTTGGAGGTCTCTCCGCCGTACACCTCGTCACCGGCCTTCAGGCGCGGCAGGGGGGCGGCCTTGATCACCGACTCCAGCTGCGGCGAGGTGCCGACGACGCCGGAGATCTGGAACCCGGAGTTGAAGTCGAAGGCGGTCTTGCCCTGGTAGAACAGCGTCGCCTGGTCGAGCACGTTGTAGTTGACGCTGCCCTCCGGCGAGGTCTTCTCGTACATGTCGACCCAGTACTCGATGCCGTCGATGGCCGCGTCGGAGGTGAGGTTGGCGCGGCCGTCCTCGTTCAGCAGGCTCTCGCCCGCCGACTGCAGGTAGAAGTTGAGGAAGCGCGTGCCCATCAGGTCGTTCGTGCCCATCGGGACCGCGAGCCCGTACTGGTCGGGACCGGTGGTGAGCGCGACGGCCGCCTCCTTCAGCTCGTCCCAGGTCTCCGGGACGTCGAGGCCGGCCGCTTCGAGCAGGTCGGCGCGGTACCACATGACCTGGGCGTGCGAGTAGATCGGCAGCGAGTAGGAGACACCGTCGAGGGTGCCTTCGCCGAGCGCCGCCTCGGTGAACCGGTCGCGCCCGATCGCGTCGATCACGTCGTCGACCGGGGCGAGAGCGCCCACGTCGATCATCTGCACGACCTGGTTGGGCTGGGCGGTCGACAGGTCGGGCACCTGCCCGGCGGCGAGGCCGGTGGTCCACTTGGTCTGGAACTCGCCCCAGCTGAAGGTCTCGATGGTGATGTCGACGTCGGGGTGCTCGGCCTCGAACTCCTCGGCCATCCGCTCCATGTACTCGGCGCGCGGGCCCTGCGTGAAGCTGTGCCAGAAGACCACGTCGCCGCTGAGCTCGCCGTCTCCTGCTGATGTATCGGAGTCGGGGCTCGTGCCGGCGCAGGAGGCGAGAGTCATGACGCTCACCGCGGTGGCCGCGGCGAGGGTCATGGTGCGCAGGCGGGCGCGCGTTCCCTTATCGGGGTAGGGGAAAGCCATGAGGAACTCCTTTGTTGCTGGTGCATAGCTCGGACACTCCGACGCTAGATATCAGACGTCAGACAAGTCAATCCGAGCGCACGGAGATCGCTCGATCACGGCGGGTGGTGACCGTTCTGTGCTAGCACCAGACGGTCACCCTGGCGCGTCCTGGGGTCGGCCTCCCGGCCGGTCCACACCCCAGAGCCCCGATGTGGCGGGGGTCAGGCGCCGCGCTCGAGCATGTCGGCGTAGCCGTCCTCGAACGACGGGTAGTCCAGGTGGCCGAGCAGCGAACGAAGCAGAGCGCCGTCGTAGACGAAGCCGCTCACGCTGCCGCCGTCGTCGGGCGGCACCGGCAGCCCGAGGCGCGCGGCGAGGAACGCCACGACGTCGCCCAGCGGGGCGGGAGCCGCGTCCACCGCGTGCACGAGCGACGGCGGCTCGGGCATCCGCAGCAGCAGGTCGAGCGTGCGCACGAGGTCGGTCTCGTGGATGCGGTTCGTGCGGCGCCGGGGGTTCACGGGTGCCTGCTCACGCACGCGGCGCACCAGGAAGTCGCGCCCCGGACCGTAGATGCCCGCGGGCCGCACGACCACGGCGCCGAAGAGGTCGACCGCAGCGCGCTCACCCTCCCGCAGCCCGCGACCGCGGTCGGTGACCAACTCCGGGGCATCGCGCTCGGTGAGCGGGGTCGGGCTGCCCGCACCGTCGAACACCCCGGTGGACGAGACGAAGACCGTGCGGGCGGGCCGGGAGGGCAGGGCCGCGGCGAGGTGCGCGAGCACGGACGGGTACGCGGAGGCGCCCGTGCCCGGCGGCAGCGTGACCACCACGGCATCGACCGCGGGCAGGGGCTCGGGCAGCGGGGCGGCGAGATCACCCACGACGCCGGTCACCCCCTGGGGCAGGGGCCCGTCGCTGCGGCGGAGGGCGACGACCTCTCCCCCGTCCGCCACCAGCCGCGGGGCGAGCCGCGCGCCGAGCTTGCCGAAACCGACGAGCAGCGTGCGGTGAGGAGGCGGGGCGGCGGTCACCCGTCCAGCCTCCCACGGCGCGGGGGCCGCGGGCGCGGACGTAGGCTGGATCGGTGGCGGAATCGCAGGGGCGGGTGTGGACGGGGGTCCTGCGCGTCGGCCCGCACCGCGGCGACCACCGCGTCGCGATCCGAGCCGCCGTGAGCGTCGCCGTCCCGCTGCTCGTGCTCTGGGCGCTCGGCCGGCTCGACCTCAGCATCTACGCGAGCTTCGGCGCCTTCGCCGCGCTCTACGGCCGCCACGACGGGTTCCGCGACCGCATCCGCATGCAGGCCAGCGCGGGCGGGGTGCTGCTCGCGGCGATGCTGATCGGCACGGCGCTGTCGGTCCTGGCCGCCCCGACGGTCGTCAGCGTGGTCGTGGTCGCGCTCGTCGCCGCCGCCGTCACCCTGCTGGCGTACACGATGCAGTGGCAC
Organism: Microbacterium sp. NPDC059771; assembly: GCF_042732495.1. NCBI lineage: Bacteria > Bacillati > Actinomycetota > Actinomycetes > Micrococcales > Microbacteriaceae > Microbacterium > Microbacterium sp. NPDC059771. The sequence continues at coordinate 100,888 of NZ_JBHWHK010000001.1, forward strand.
CCACCAGGGCCGCTGTTCACGGTGTTCGCGACCGGGGCGTGCGCGACCATCCCCGCCACCGCCGGCTCGTTCGGCTCCGTGCTGCTGGTGGGCGGGGCGAGCGTGCTGTTCGGCCTGGCTCTCACCGCGCTCGTCGCCGTCGCCACGCGGACCACGGGAGAGGGAGCGCCGAAGGTGCGCCCCACCGTGGGTCCCGTCGCGGTCGAGATGGCGGTCTCGGTCGCCGTCGCCATCGTGGGCGCCGGGATCGCGGGGCTTCTGCTCGGCGGCACGCACTGGTACTGGGCGGCGGTCGGTGCGGTCGCGGCCGTGAGCGGCGCACAGCTCAACGCCCGGATCATCCGCGGCATCCAGCGCCTGGTCGGCACACTGCTCGGGGTGCTCGTCGCCGCCGGGGTGCTGGCGCTCGACCTTCCGCCGATCGCCGTGATCGCCCTGGTCGTGGTGCTGCAGGGAGTCGCGGAGCTGTTCATCGGCCGCAACTACGGCATCGCGATGGTGTTCGTCACCCCGCTCGCGCTGCTGATGGTGCACCTCGCGGCCCCGACCCCGGTCGACGCGCTGTTGACCGACCGCGTGCTCGAGACCCTCATCGGCGTTGCGGTCGGCACCGTGGTCGCCGTGGTGTCCGCCGCGCTGCGCCGCCGCCTCACCCGCGACGCGGCCTCCGGCTGACCACGCACACCCGGCCTCGGCGGCACGACGGTGGTACAAAGAGGAAGACGTCCGGCCGGATGCGAACGGGAAAGGTCAGTAAACCGCTCACGAGGACATCGGGGAATCGCCTCCACAGCGCTCTCGATGACCCCGGCCGGACGCCACTGCAAGTTTAGGAATCGGCCCGTGTTGCGCAGAGGCTCCGCGCACGACTTGCACACACGTGCAGGGAGCCGGCCACCGGTTCTCCGTGTCCCTGTGGCTGAATGGGAAGGTAGGCCGAAGGAGAGTCCGATGAGCACCATCCGATCCGAGTCGATCCTGATCGACGGCACCTGGCGCGCCGCTTCCGACGGCGGCACGCTCACGGTGGAGAACCCCGCCGATCTGTCGATCGTCGCGACGGCCCCCATGGTGACGGCCGACGACCTCGACGCGGCCCTCGCGGCGGCGGACCGTACGCGCGAAGCGTGGGCGGACACCCCGGCCTGGGAGCGTTCGGCGCTGTTGCGCACCGCCGCCCGCACCATCGTCGACCGCGTGGACGACATCGCCGCGCTCCTGACGGCCGAACAGGGGAAACCGCTGCGCGAGTCGCGCGCGGAAGTGCTCTCCGCAGCGGAGCAGTTCGAGTGGTACGCCGACGAAGCGCGGCGCATCTACGGCCGGACCGTGGACGGCACGTCCGCCGCCATCCGCATCGAGGTACGCAAGGAGGCGATCGGCCCCGTGGCGGCCTTCACCCCCTGGAACTTCCCGGTGATGCTCGCCGCACGCAAGCTCGCTCCGGCGCTGGCGGCCGGGTGCCCGATCATCCTGAAGCCCGCCGAAGAGGCGCCCTCCGCCTGTCTCGCGATGGTGCGGGCCGTGCAGGACGCGGGCTTCCCCGCCGGAGTCATCGCCGCGGTCACCGGCGATCCGGCGACCATCAGCGCGCACCTGATCGCCTCGCCGATCATCCGCAAGGTCTCGCTCACCGGGTCCGTGCGCGTCGGTCAGCACCTGATGACCCTCGCTGCCCAGAACATGGCCGCCGTCTCCCTCGAACTCGGCGGCCACGGTCCGGTCGTCGTCTGCGACGACGTCGATGTGCCCGCCGTCGCCCGCCTCTGCGCGCAGACCAAGTTCCGCAACGCCGGCCAGGTGTGCATCTCCCCCACCCGCTTCCTGGTGGCGCGGAGCATCCACGACGAGTTCGTCGATGCGTTCACGGCTGCCACGCGGGAGCTCGCCCTCGGCGACGGCACGCACGAGCGCACCGACGTCGGGCCGCTGTGCAGTGGTCGACGTCACGACGACTTCGCGGCCCTGATCGACGATGCGCTCGCTCGCGGCGCTGTCGCCGAGACGGGCGGGCGCTCGGCCCCGGAGCTGGGCGGACACTTCTACGAGCCCACCGTGCTCCGCGACGTTCCGCAGGACGCCCGGGTCCGCACCGAGGAGCCGTTCGGGCCGGTCGCCGTGGTCATCGCCTACGACGACCTCGACGAGGCGGTGCGCGTGGCGAACTCCACCGACTATGGGCTGGCCGGCTACATCTTCACGACGCGGCTCGACCGCGCCCGGCTGCTCAGCGAGCGGGTGCGGGCCGGGATGCTCGGCATCAACAGCTTCCTCGTCAGCACGGCCGTCGCGCCGTTCTCCGGGGTGGGGCTCAGCGGGCTCGGCGCCGAGAACGGCACGGAAGGCATCGAGCACTACCTGCACCCGAAGACGGTCGTGACGGGCTTCCCGGCGGAGCTGTCATGACGGTGGCACGCGGAGCGTCCTCCGCGGACCATCACCTCCCGCGTACGACCGTCCCGAAGGCCAGCAGCATCCTCGCGAACGAACTGCGCACGTCGATCGTGCGCGGAAAGCTCACCGCCGGCACGCCTTTCCCGTCCGAGGCCGAGATCATCGAGACGTCCGGCCTGAGCCGCGCGACCGTGCGGGAGGCGCTGCGGCTGCTCGAAGCCGAGGGCCTCATCGTGTCGCGCCGCGGACCCGGAGGCGGGCTGCGCGTCGGCCAGCTCGACCTGCAGTCGACCGTGCGCACCATCGCCGTACACCTCGCGATGAGCGAGGCGACGCTCGGCGACGCGTTCGCGTTCCGCCGCCTGATCGAACGGGAGTGCGCGCGACTCGCCGCGGCCAACGCCACGGACGCGCAACGCGAGAGGCTGCGCGAAGCGGTGGCGGAGCAACCGCATCCGCTCTCCGAGGTCATCGACTTCCACGACCTCATCGCCGAATGCACCGGCAACGAGTTCTTCCGCGTCGCGCAGAAGATCGTGGTCTCGATCGCGGGCTGGCACACGCCGGACGAGGGTCTGGACGACCACGACCTCGTGTTCGCGAAGGCGGCGCACACCAAGGTGGTGCAGCGCATCCTCGCCCGCGACGGGGAGGGCGCCGCGCGCGCGATGGACCGCCACCTCGAGGCGTTCGAGCGCATCGTCGAAGAGCGCGGCAACCTCGACAAGCCGGTGATCCGCGCGTCCTCCTGGACCTGACCGTTCCAATACGACTCCTCGCCGCGAGGTGTCACCAGCGGCGCTGGACCTCCTCCGCCCACCCGAACACGTTCTCGACACGGTAGACGCTTCCCGACGAGAGCCGGATCTCCCCGTCCCAGCGGCCGAAGCACTGATCCTCGCGGCTGAGGAACAGCAGCTTCTTCGTGAGCGAGTGACGGTGGTGCGCCGGCGTGAAGACGAGGTCGACCTGCGGGCCGCGGAAGGTCCACGGCTTCAGGAAGTCCTCCGTGTCGTACGTCCACTCGACGTCGTGGCTGAGCTTCTCGATCACGCCGTCCACGCGCAGCGCGTTCTCGGTCGACGGCGAGCCGTTCGTCCACTTCGCACCGAGCTGGATGCCGATCTCATGGCCGTCGGTGTACCCGGCACCGCTCCCCCAGTTCCACAGCACCTTCGCCGGCCACTTCCCGCGACCGTGATCGAGCGCCGCCCACGCCTCGGACGGGTTGACCGTGCGTCGCACGCCGTCGACCTCGACCCAGCCGCTCGCGCGCAGACAGTTGTCCTTGCGGGTGTACTGGAATCGGCGCGAGGTCCACGGCACGACCACGCCCATGGACTCGTGCCCCTTCTCCTCGAGCACCTGGATCCGGGCGGTGACGCGGGTGCCGCGCACCTCGAGGAGGGTCCCTTCGGCAGTGGGGGTGATGGCGACGGCGGTGCTGGCGGTGCGCCTCCCCATCGGGGTGTCCCCGCTCGTCTCGGGGAGGTCCGCCCGGCCGGGGAACCACACGGCCTCGCCGTCGACGACCTCGGCGCCCGACGCGAGGTCGAGGGCGTAGATCGCGAGCCCGGCACGGTAGTCGGCGTGCGAGAAGCTGAACGCGAAGACGAGTTCGGGCGTCGAGATCGCCCAGTACTCGAACCGCTTCCGGCGGCCCCACCACCGCAGATTGGCACGCAGATGCGGGTACCGCGACCACCCGACCGCCGCCGGGTTCAGCCGACCGCCCGGCAGGCACAGGTCGACCCTCCTGGTCAGCTCGCGTTCGGACTTGGGCACGTCTCGCTGGAACACCGTCACCGTCTCAGCCCTTCGTCGCGCCGTCGGCGAGACCCTTGATCAGGTACTTCTGCAGGAGCAGCGTGAAGATCACGACCGGGACGACGGTCACCGTCCCCGCCGCGGTGAGCAGGCCCCACATGCCCCCGCTCTCGGTATCCACGGCCATGCCCTGGATCGCGACCGGGATCGTCGAGGCGTTCCGGTTGGTGAGCACCAGAGCGAACAGCAGCTCCTCGTACGCCATCATCACGCTGAAGATGAGCGATGACACGAGCGCAGGGGTCAGGATCGGCAGGATGATGCGGAAGTACGCGCCGAGTCGGGAGGTGCCGTCGATCATCGCCGACTCCTCCAGCTCCTTCGGGATGGCGAGGAAGAACGAGCGCATGAGCCACATGACGTACGGGATGAGGAACGTCGAGTAGGCCAGGATGAGCGTCAGGTGCTGGTCGGTCATCCCCAGGTTCCGCGCGACGAGGAACAGCGGAACGGCCAGGGCGATCGGCGGCACTCCGCGGGTGGCGAGGATCAGGGCGCCGATCATCCCGCCGCCGGCGAGCTTCATCCGGGCGATGCCGTATCCGGCCATGGAGCCGACGAACACCGCGAGCAGCCCGGCGCCGAGCGACACGATCACCGTGTTCAGCATCCGCCGCGGGATGTCGTAGTTGGCGAGGTTGAGGTAGTTGTCCAGCGTCGGCTCGGTGAAGAGGGTCGGCGGCGTGGTGAAGATATCGCGCGGAAGCTTGAACGACGTGAGGATCATCCAGATCACCGGCAGCAGGAAGAGCAGGCAGATGACGATGCCGGCGATGATGCGAATGCGGTGGCCCAGGCGGCGTCGCGACCGGCGTGCGGGTGTCGGCCGCACGGCGCCGATCGCGGTCGCCGTGTCGAGCGGGGCGGGGGTGAGGGTCGACGAGCTCAAAACTTCTCCTCCAGCTTGCGGGTCCCTCGGAGGAACACGAACATCAGGATCATGGTGATCACCAGCACGATCACGGCCATGGCCGCGGACTCGCCGAAGTGCAGCGAGCGGAACGCCTGCTCGTAGATGTAGAGGTTCACCACGTTGGTCGCCTGGCCGGGGCCGCCGCGGGTGGCCACGAGCGCGATGTCGAACATCTTCATCGCTCCGAGCCAGCGCACGACGAAGGTCGCGGCGATGATCGGCGCCAGCAGCGGGAGCGACACGTGCCACAGCTTGTGCCACCAGTTCGCGCCGTCGACCGAGGCGGCCTCCAGCACGTCGTTCGGGAGCGTGAGCAGCGCGGCCGACGCCACCAGGATGATGAACGGCGTCCAGCGCCAGGTGTCGATGATGATGACCGTGGCCATCGCCATCGTCGGGTCACCCAGCCAGTCCACCGCCGGCAGACCGAACAGGCCGCCGATCCAGTTGAAGACGCCCCAAAGCGGGTCGAGCAGCATCTTCCACACGCCGCCCGCGACGACCGGTGCGACGGCGAGCGGCACGAGGAAGAGGGCGCGAATGAGGCCGCGCCCTCTCCACTCGGCGTTGACGAGGAAGGCGATGCCGAAGCCCAGGATCATCTGGATGGGAAGAGCGAACACCAGATAGATCCCCGTCACGACGAGGGAGTTGTGGAACTTCTCGTCCGTGAACGCCTCGACGTAGTGCTCCCACCCGACCCACTCGCGGGGAGTGAAGGTGGCGAGATCGAGCTCCGAGAAGCTGATCTGCAGCGTGTAGAGGATGGGGTAGCCGAGCAGGGCAGCCATCAGGATCACGGCGGGCAGGACGAACGTCCACCTGTTCGCGAGATCGATGAGACCGTACCGGCTCATACGTCGTCGGGCGCTTGTCATCACCAGTCGTCTTCCCGTCTTACTCGAGGAGATCGTCGATGCCGTCGTTCATCCGCTTCACGGCGTCTTTCGCCGTGATGTTGCCGGGGATGAACTCGCCGGTCTCCGTTGCCAGGACTTGCTGCACGGCGTCGGACTCGACGATGTGCGGGCGCCACATCTGTTCGGCCTCGATCGCGGGCCACGCCACCTCGAGGGCCTCGTAGACGGGCGACAGCCACTCCTGCTCCGGCGTGGTCTCCAGGGTGCTGGCACGCGCCGGGAAGACGCCGAGCGTGTTGGTCTGCCACTGCTCACCCTTCTTCGAGGTCAGCCACTGCACGAAGGTCCAGGCGGCCTCCGGGACGTCGGTCTTGGAGTTGACGCCCATCGACCACACCCCGCGGTGCGCGCCGGGGCCCTCGCTGCCCGCGGGCAGGGTCTGGATGCCGACCTGCTCGGGTGTGAGCGTGGTCGTGGCCGGGTCGACCGCCGAACCGCGGTAGACCGAGCCCCAGGTGAACAGGGTCGCCAGGCGCCCCTGTCGGAACGCCTCGAGCGGCTCGTTGAACTGCCAGCTCACCGCCCCGGGAGGGGCGACGTCGAGCAGCTGGCGGTGGATGTCCATGGCCTCGACGGCGTCGTCGCCGAGCACGGCCTCCGTGTTGTCCTCGTTCAGGATCTGGCCGCCGTTGGAGTTCATGATCGTCTGCCAGATGGTCGGCGTGAGCCCATCGCGCACGAAGTACGTGCCGACGGCCCAGGCGTCGTCGGTGCCGTCGCCGTCGGTGTCCTGCACCAGGTCGGGCGCCTGATCCAGGTACTCGTCCCAGGTCAGGTCCGGGGTCGGGAGCGGAACGCCGGCCGACTCGTAGAGGCTCTTGTTGTAGAGCATCATGAGGATGTTCGACCGCGCGGGTACCGCGTACTGCTTGCCGTCGAACTCGCCGGCCGCCAGGGCCGCCGGGTAGAAGTCGTCCCAGTCGTAGTCGTCGGCGGTCCACTGCTCCAGCTCGTCGCCGCGCAGGTCCATGAGCCCGCCCGTCGAGGCGAGCTGCGGCGTCCAGTTGTCGTCCGCCATCACGATGTCGTACGTGGCATCGGTGTTGGTCAGTTCGAGCATCGTCTTGGCCAGCTGATCGTTGTACGGCACACCGTCGATCGTGACGTCGATGTTCGGGTAGTCCTTGGCGAACTCGGGGATCAGGTTGTCCTGCCACTGGCTGGCGTAGGCGTCGTTGACGAGGATCTTGAGATCGATCCGCTCGTCATCGGTACCGAGCCCACCACCGTCGGCGGAAGGCTCCTCCCCCGAGCCACCGGCGGCGCAGCCGGCGAGGAGGACCGTGGTGATGATCATCGCCCCGCCGGCCAGGGTGATCGGGCGGCGCGAACGCAGCCTGCGTCGTTGCATCATTGCATTCTCTTTCTCTCGGGTTCCGCCTTCGGGGGGCGGCACCTGTGGGGTGTGGTCACAGGCCTGGTCATGCTCGCGGCGGCCGCTTCCGACCGTCAAGCGCCCTGCACATATGTGCTGGCGACCTCTCTGGCGGAGTGCTCGTCGATGATCAGATCGGTCACGAGGCCGGCGGCCAGCGCGCCGCGCAGAGCGGGGATGCGGCTGGGGTCGCTGACCACGCACACGCGACGGGGGGCGCGACGGAGGGTGTCGAGGTCGGGGCCGCTCGAGCGCTCGTTGAGGCGGATGCCCGCGTGCGTGCCGTCGCCGCGGAGGAACACGGTCGCGACGTCCCCGACGACCTCGGCGGCCTCGAGCTCCTCGCGGTCGGCGTCACTCAGGTAGCCGTTGCGGTACACGTGACCGGGGATCGTGGAGTGCGGGTCGCCGACGCCGAACACGGCGATGTCGATCCGCTGCTGCAGAGCGAGGATCCGTGCCACGCTCCGCTCGCGCCAGAGGACGGTCTTCGTCAGCGGGTCGTCGAAGAACGCCGGTACGGGGAGGGGTTCGACGTGCGCGTTGAACGCCTCGGCGAAGCGCTGGAGAATGTCGCCGACGTACCCGAGCCCGAAATTCTCGCCGTAGGCGGCGCCGTTCAACTGCACGACGGTCACGTCGGTGAGCGGGCGGTCGACGAGGTGATGGCTGACGGCCGCCATGGTGTTCCCCCAGGCGACCCCGATAGTCGACGACGACTCCACCATCGCCGACAGGATGCGTCCGGCGTGGCGGGCGACCTGGGCGCTGCGTTCGCGCACGCTCATCCCGGTCGATGCGGGGATGATGTAGGCGGTGACGCCGTCGTGCAGGCGGATCTCGTGCTGGAGCCGGGAGATGCCGTCGGTCGGGTGCTTGATGCGGATGTCGACCAGCCCGGTGTCCCTGGCGTAGGACAGCAGTCGCGACACCGAGGACCGGCTCATGTGGAGCGAGTCCGCGATGGCCTTCATCTTCAGGTCGCGCAGGTAGTAGAGCTGGGCGGCGCGCAGCGCCAGCTTGGTGCGATCGGCGATCTCGACCATGGCCCCTCCTAGAAGGCGGAGACGCCCGTGAGCGCCCGCCCGATCGAGAGGGCGTGGATGTCGTCGGTGCCCTCGTACGTGCGCACGGCCTCGAGGTTGGCCATGTGCCGCATCACGGGGTAGTCGGCCGTGACGCCGTCCCCGCCGAGGAGCTCGCGTGCCGACCGGGCGATCGCGATCGCCGAGCGCACGTTGCCGAGCTTCGCGATGCTGACCTGTGCGGGCTGCATCCGCCCCTCCGACTTCAGCGACGCCAGGTGCAGCGCGGTGAGCATTCCGCCCTGGTAGGCCAGCATCATCTCGGCCAGTCGCGCCTGCACGAGCTGCTTGCCGGCGAGCACCCCGCCGAACGAGGTCCGTCGGCCGGCGTAGTCGACGCTGAGGGCGAGGCACTCCCGTGCGATGCCGAGGACGCCCCACGCGATTCCGAACCGCGCCTCGTTGAGGCAGGTCAGCGGCGCGCCGAGTCCTGTCGCCCGCTCGAGGATCGCGTCGCCCGGCAGTCGGACCTCGTCCAGGGTCACGTCGCACTGGATCGAGGCGCGCATGGCGTGCTTGTGCAGGATCGGTGTCGCGGTGAAGCCGGGAGCGTCAGTGGGGACCACGAATCCGCGCACCCCGTCCGACGTGCGGGCCCACACGATCGCGATGTCGGCGACGGTGGCCAGGCCGATCCAGCGCTTCGCCCCCGAGAGCACCCACCCGTCGCCGTCGCGCTCGGCGACGGTCGTCATCGCTCCGGGGTCGCTCCCGCCCTGCGGCTCGGTCAGCGCGAAGCATCCGAGCAGGCGGCCGGCGGCCATCTCCGGGAGCAGGGACGCGCGCTGCCGGTCGGAGCCGAACCGCGCGATCGCCGTCATCGTGAGGGAGCCCTGGACGGAGACGAGTGTCCGCCATCCACTGTCGGCCGCCTCGATCGCCGCGCACGCCAGGCCGTAGGCGGTGGGGCTCGCTCCGGCGCACCCCGGTGCCTCCAGGTGCATGCCGAACAGCCCGGCGTCCGCGAAGGCGGGCACGATCTCGGCGCGGAACCGCGCCTCCTCGAAGTCCGCGTCGATCGTCGGCAGGACGACGTCTGCGGCGACGGCGGCCGCGCGCGAACCCCAGGCGCGGTCCTCGGGGCTCAGACGCTCCTCGAGGCCGAGCAGTGTGTCGACGGCCGCGTAGGCGGATGGGTTCATGGGGTCTTCTCCCTCGTGACGGCGGACAGCCGCTCCCGCAGCTCGCTTCCCCCTTCGTCGAGTGACGGAGGGGCCAGCGGGTAGTCCACGGGTGTGTGCGAGAACGTGAGCGGGTTGCGCACGATCGGCAGGGCGTCTCCCGCGAGGCCCACGGGTTCGAGTCCGATCCGCTCGGCGAAGCGGATGCCGTCTTCGATCGTCTGGATCGGCGCGCTGGGCACACCGACCCCGGTCAGCAGGTCGAACCACTCGGCGGCACCGCGGTCGGCAAGCGCGGCCACGATCTCGGGGCGCAGTGCGTCGCGGTGGGCGTTGCGCAGCTGGGGTGCGGCGAAGCGCGGGTCGGTCGCCAGGTCGTCGCGCCCGATCACGGCGCACAGGCGCTCGAACTGCGCGTCGTTGCCCACGGCGATCACGAGCGGCAGGTCAGCGGTCGGAAACGGCTCGTACGGGTAGAGGCTGGGGTGCTGGTTGCCCATGCGGCGGGGCACGTGGCCCGCCGCGGCGTACGCCTGGGTCTGGTTCACCATCGACGACAGCGCCGCCGACAGGAGGTTCGTCTCCACGAGCTGCCCGAGTCCCGTTCGCTCGCGATGCCGCAGCGCCGCGAGGATGCCGACGGCCGTGTGGAGTCCGGTCAGCACGTCGAACAGTGCGAAACCACCTCGGAACGGCTCGCCGTGCTGCGCGCCAGTGGTGTCCATGAACCCGCTCAGCGCCTGGACCATGAGGTCGTAGCCGGCGAGGTGCGCCCCGGCCCCGGTGCCGAATCCGGTGATCGAGGCGTAGACGAGGTCGGGTCGATCGACGGCGAGCGTCGCGTAGTCGAGCCCGAAGCGCCGCAACCCGCCGGCCTTGAAGTTCTCGACGACCACGTCGGCCTGGGCGATGACGTCCCGGGCGATCGCGAGGTCGCCGTCGTCGGCGAGATCGAGTACGAGGGAGCGCTTGTTGCGGTTCGCCGACTGGTAGTAGGTGGCGACACCCTCGTGCACCGGCGGCGCGAACCGGCGGGTGTCGTCGCCGTCCGGGCTCTCGATCTTCACGACGGTCGCGCCCATGTCGGCGAGGAGCATGGTGCAGTAGGGGCCGGCGAGGATGCGAGAGAGGTCTGCGACGACGATGCCCTGCAGCGGCCCGGGGCGTTCGTCGGCGAGGGGGTTCGTCATCGCGCACCGCCGAGGACGAGGTGGGTGATGGCGCGGGCGACGCAGGCGGGACGGTCGCCATCGTCGTCGATCTCCACGGTGTGCGTGGTGTGCACGCGGACCGCGCCGTCGAGGGCGGTCACGGCGTCGAGCACGATCCTGTCGCGCACGCGACTGCCGGCCGCGACCGGCGCCGGGAAGCGCACGCGCTCGTATCCGTAGTTGACCCGACCGACCGCCCCGGAGAAGGTGTAGGCCTGTGCGGCGAGCGCGGGAAGCAGGGACAGCGTCAGGAGGCCGTGGGCGACCGTGCGTCCGAACGGTCCTCGCGCCGCACGCGCCGGGTCTGTGTGCAGCCACTGCTCGTCGCCGGTCGCGCTGGCAAAGCGCTGGATGCGGTCCTGGTCGATGGTGGTCCACGCGCTGACGCCGAGCTCCGTGCCGACGAGACCCGGGAGGGCCGTCACGTCGTAGGTGGTGGTCATGCGCATCCTCGTCGAAGTCGTCAGGTCCGCGCACATTTGTCCGGATGGGAATCGTGCGGCGTATTTAGTGTAAGGATTACACCGAACTACTGAAAAGGCAAGCTCGAAGGAACCACCGATGACCCTCCTGACCACCGCTCCCCCCGAAACCGACTTCCTCCGCCTGTACGACCGGCTCGATACGGACGAGCGCGCGATCGTGGCTCGTGTGCGGGATTTCGTGCGCGAGCGCGTGCTCCCCACGATCAACGAGCACTGGGAGCGGGCCGAGTTCCCCGCCGACCTCATCCCCGGCATCGCCGAGCTCGGCGTGATCGGCACCACCATCCGGGGGTACGGCTGCCCAGGGCTCAGTCCGCTCGCGGCGGGTCTCGTCGCGCTCGAGATGTCACGCGGTGACGGAAGCATCAACACCTTCCTCGGTGTGCAGTCGGGACTGAGCATGGGCACGATCGACCTGCTCGGCTCCGAGGAGCAGAAGCAGCGGTGGCTGCCCGCGATGGCGCGCCTGGAGAAGATCGGGGCCTTCGCCCTCACCGAGCCAGGACACGGCTCCGACTCCGTCGCGCTCGAGACGAGCGCGACGAGGGACGGCGACAGCTTCGTGCTCACCGGAGCCAAGCGCTGGATCGGCAACGGCCACAGCGCCGACGTCGTCGTGCTGTGGGCGCGGGACACCGCGGACGGCCAGGTCAAGGCGTTCGTCATCGAGAAGGGCGCGGACGGACGGCACCCGGCCGGGTATCGCGCCGAGGTGATCACCGGCAAGATCGGCAAGCGGGCGATCCTGCAGCCCGACATCACCCTCGATGCGGTCCGCGTGCCCGCCGCGAACCTCCTCGCCGGCTCCACCTCGTTCCGCGACGCCGGAGCGGTCCTCGCCCGCACCCGCTCCGGGGCATCGTGGGAGGCGACGGGACATGCGATGGCGGCGTACGACATCGCCGTCGACTACGCGCGGTCCCGGGTGCAGTTCGGCAAGCCGCTGGCCGCCCACCAGATCATCCAGCAGCGACTGGCCAAGATGCTCGCCGAGGTCACGGCCATGCAGCTCATGTGCTTCCGCCTCGCCGAGCTGTCCGCGGAGTCCGCTCTGACCGGGCCGATGGCGTCGATCGCCAAGATGTTCACCGCGGATCGCGGGCGCTGGGTGTGCTCCGAGGCCCGCGACATCCTCGGCGGAAACGGACTGCTGCTGGAGAACCACGTCGCCCGCCATCTGACAGACATGGAGGTCGTCTACACCTACGAGGGCACCGACACCGTGCAGTCGCTGCTCATCGGACGCGAGATCACGGGCATCTCCGCCTTCCGCTGACGCGCGACCGCCCCCATCCCCCACAACAGAACGACGACAGGAAGCAGGTTCCGCATGCGGTTCATCGGACGTACGGCGATCGTGACGGGAGGCGCCAGAGGCATCGGTCACGCCACCGCTCTTCGGCTCGCGCGGGAGGGGGCGCGCGTGGGCGTGCTCGATCTCGTGCACAGCGACGCCCTCCACGCGGCCGCCGCCATCTCCGACGACGGGGCGACGAGGGACTCCGGCGGGAGCGCCGTGGCCCTCGCCGCGGACATGACCGACGCCGAGCTCGTCGCCCGTGCGGTCGACGGGTTCGTCGATGCCGAGGGACGCCTGGACGTGTTCGTCAACAACGCGGGTGCCACGCGCGACGACCTGCTGTTCCGGATGTCGGTCGACGATTGGGACTTCGTCCTCCGCACGAACCTCACGACGGCCTTTCTCGGCCTCCGCGCCGCGCAGCGGAAGATGGTCCCCGCGCGCGCGGGAGCCATCGTGAACCTGTCGAGCCGGTCGGCCCTGGGCAACCGGGGACAGGCGAACTACTCCGCAGCGAAGGCGGGGATCCAGGGGCTCACCGCGACCGCGGCGATCGAGCTCGGCCCGCTGGGCATCCGCGTGAATGCGGTCGCGCCCGGCTACATCGCGACGCCGATGACGGCGCGAACCGCCGAACGGGTGGGGATGGACGCGGCTGCTCATCAGGAGCAGGCCGCATCCGTGACCCCGCTGCGCCGAGTGGGGCGCCCCGACGACGTCGCCGCCGTGGTGGCCTTCCTCGCGAGCGACGACGCCGCCTATGTCTCCGGCCAGACCGTGTACGTCAACGGTGGTGCGCGATGACCGCCGTCTACATCGTCGATGGCGTCCGCACGCCGGTCGGCCGCTACGGGGGGAGCCTGTCATCCGTGCGCCCCGACGATCTCGCCGCCCTGACGGTGGGCGCGGTGGTCGAGCGGTCCGGCGTGGACCCCTCCGCGATCGACGAGGTGGTGCTGGGAGCGGCGAACCAGTCCGGCGAGGACAACCGCAATGTGGCGCGGATGGCCGTCCTGCTCGCTGGCCTCCCCGTCTCCCTCCCCGCCTTCACGGTCAACCGGCTCTGCGCGTCGGGGATGACGGCGATCACCACCGCGCATGCCCTGATCGCTTCCGGGGCGGCCGAGGTGATGGTCGCCGGAGGGGTCGAGTCGATGTCGCGGGCGCCGTGGGTCCAGGCGAAGCCGCACCGGGCGTTCGCCGGCCCGGGTGCGCAGTTCGACACGTCGATCGGTTGGCGGTTCGTGAATCCGCACCTCGAACGCGACGACGACGACATCACCCTGAGCATGCCCGAGACGGCGGAGCTCGTCGCCGAGCGCTTCGGGATCGGACGCGAACGGGCCGATGACTTCGCCCTGGAAAGCCACCGTCGGGCGATCGCAGCGGTCGACGCCGGGCGGTTCGACGGGGAGATCGTCGCCGTCGACACCGCGACCGGCCCCGTCATGGCCGATGAAGGACCGCGGCGGGACACCGACGCCGCCGCCCTCGCGCGCCTGCGCCCCGTGGTCGCCGGTGGACGGATCGTGACGGCCGGCAACGCCAGCACCCTGAACGACGGGGCATCGGCCGTACTGCTCGCGAGCGAGGCCGCGGTGCGGACGCACGGATTGACCCCGCGGGCTCGGATCGTCGCGCACGCCGCGTCGGCCCTCCACCCGTCGATCATGGGGATGGGCCCGGTCGATGCGGCGACCGCGGCACTGCGCCGAGCAGGCTGGCGCTCGGAGGATCTGGGCGCGATGGAGCTGAACGAGGCGTTCGCCGCACAGGCGCTCGCCTGCCGCGACCGACTCGAGTGGGACCCGGCCCTCGTGAACGCGTGGGGCGGCGCGATCGCTCTCGGGCATCCGCTCGGCTCGTCGGGAGCCCGGATTGTGGTCACGCTGCTGTCGCGGATGGTGGCGGACGACGTCCGCCGAGGCGCCGCGGCCATGTGTGTGGGCGTCGGTCAGGGCACGGCGCTGCTCCTCGAACGCTGAGCGGAGCAGCCTCACCACCGGTTCCGCACGTCCTCGGCCCACCCTTCGATCCCGTCGACGACCACGCGCTCCCCGCGGTCGTCGAGCACCCACCCCGACCAGACCCCGAACAGCTGATCGGTGCGGCTCGAGATGAGCAGCGCGCGGGTCCGGGAGCGCTTCGCGTACGACGGGGTGAAGGTCAGGTCGGCGTTCTCGCCCCCGATGCGCCAGGGCCGTCGATCGGAGGTGCGGTCGTACTCCCACACGAGCTCCTCGCTGATCTTGGACAGGTGCCCGTCGACCACCACCGCGTTCTCGGTGGCCCCGGAGCCGTCGGTCCACTGGGAGCCGAGCTGCAGGCCGACGACCCGGCCGTCCACCGTGCCGCTCCCGGCCGCCCAGTTCCAGCTGACGTCGTACGGCCATCGTCCGCGCCCGTGGTCGAGCACCGCCCACGCGTTCTCGGCGATCGCGTGGGTCGCCCCATCCACCGTGAGGGACCCGTGCGCTGGTCGGGCGACGTCCTTCACCGTGTACTGGAAGCGCCGGATGCCCTTCGCGGAGTGCCAGGGAACCACGACGCCGAGCGACTCATGCCCGTCCGGCCGGGAGGCCGTGATGTCGAACTCGACACCGGGTGCTGTGCCGCGCAGGCGCGTCCCCGCCGCGCCCAGGTCGTCGATGTCGAGCGACAGTCTTCTCGTGCGGGCGCGTGCAGGCCCTTCGCCATGCGACGGTGGCAGTGTCGCGCTCCGGGCGCCGGGTACGACCACCGTCATGTCGGACGACACGCCCGTCGTCCGGTCGAGCACCCAGATCGAATGCAGCGACAGGTAGTCGATGCAGGACACGGTCAGGGCGAGGATGTGCTGCGGAGTCATCACGTTCCAGTACTCCCAGCGCTTGTTCCGGCCCCAGGCGCGCCTGCCGAGTGCGGACGTGTCGTGCAGCGGGGTGCGCGACCATCCGAGGGCGGCGGGGTGGAAGCGGCCGTCCGGGGTCGTCAGGGCGACACGCTCGGTGATCTCGCGCTCGATCATTCGGGGCTCCGTTCTCGAGTCGCGGCGTCGAAGACGCGCCGGAACTCGGTGTTGAGGGCGCGCACGGTCGCGGCGTCCGGTTTCAGCGATGTGCGATCGGCCGTCAGGAGGCCGTTCGATTCGTCCTCCACGTCGGCGAGCTGGGTGTACACGGTGGCCGACAGCCCCCGCGGGATCGCCGGGAGCACTTCGCGCCGGTGCAGTCGTTCGTACGCGCGGGTGAGGTCTTCCCGAGAGCTCAGGCGTCGGTAGCCGAACTCACGTGCGGGGTAGCGGTGGCCGGGGAGCCTCAGGCTGTACCCCCCGAACTCGGACACGACGAGGGCACGGCCGTCGCGACCCCACCACCGCGCCGGCCGGATCGGCTGAAAGTAGACGTGCAGGCTGCGCAGGTCGCCCGAGCGCTGATCGTGCCACCCGCTCGCGTGGTCGATCACCCGGTCGGGGTCACGGCGCCGCAGGTGCTCGACGACCCGGGCGGCGTCGAACTGCCCCCAGCCCTCGTTGAACGGCACCCAGGTGACCACGGAGGGCGAGTTGCGCAGCAGGTCCACCATCTCGTCGAGCTCGTCGAGGAACTCCTCCCGCCCCGCGGCCTCGGCGCGTCCGAAGATCCGGTGCCATCGATCGGCGAGGCGGATGTGCGGGGAGGCTACCGGGGCGGTGATCACCCAGGGGCGGTAGGTCGACCCGCCGTTGACCGCGTCCTGCCAGACCAGCATGCCGAGCCGGTCGCAGTGGTGATACCAGCGGAGCGACTCCACCTTGATGTGCTTGCGGAGCATCGTGAAGCCGAGCTCCTTCATCGCGACGATGTCGGCCACGAGGGCGTCATCGTCGGGCGCGGTGTACAGGTCGTCTCCCCAGTACCCCTGGTCGAGCACGCCGATGTGCGGGTACGGCTCGCCGTTGAGGCGCAGCCGCGGCATCCCCCTGGCGTCACGGTCGACGTCGACGCTGCGCACCCCGACGTAGCTCGCCACCCGGTCGTCGCCGACGGCGATGTCGAGGTCGTACAGGAACGGATCCTCCGGACTCCACAGCCGCGGTCGAGGGAGGCGAAGGGGCAGTGCGGTGCCGGCGACCCCCTCCGCGGACGCGACGACCGTCTCTCCGGCGCGCACGGCCACGGTCACCGGAGCTCCGGGCGCCGACGCCTCGACCGTCACCTCCAGCGTCGCTGTCGCCATCCCGACCCGCACGTCCGGAGTCCTCAGCCGCAACCCCGTCACGTACGTCGGTGGGACCTCCTCCATCCAGACCGTCTGCCAGATGCCGGACTGCGCGGTGTACCAGATGCCTCCGCGCTTCAGGCGCTGCTTGCCGACGGAGTGGTGCGAGCCGTCGCTCACATCACGCACCTCGACCTCGATCTCGTGGTCGTCGTCGGCGCGCAGGGCCTCGGTGACATCGACCGCGAACGGCAGGTAGCCGCCCACGTGCGTCGTGACCTCGACGCCGTCGATCCGCACCCGGCACGACTGGTCGACCGCCCCGAAGTGGAGGATCGTGCGGTAGCCGGGCCTCGCGGCGTGGGTGAAGCGGCGTCGGTACCAGAGCGACTCGTGCGACTGAAGCTGGCGGCCGACTCCCGAGCGCGGGGTCTCCGGCGAGAACGGCACGAGGATGCGGCGATCCCACCGTGTCGGCGCCGCGCCCGCATCGGTGAAGGCGCACTCCCACCAGCCGTTGAGGATCCGGTGGCCGTCGCGCCGGAGCTGCGGCCGCGGATACGCGGCGAGCGGGGCGTCCGAGGTCACCGGGGCGTCCTCTCGCGCCGCGTCCGCCAGGCGACCAGGGCGGGGACGAGGGCCAGGATCGCGGCGGCCGCGAGGAACATCGCGGGCCCCGGCACGGGCCGCTCGACGCCGAGGTCGAGGTAGGTGCGCCCGTCGCCGACGATCACCCAGGCGCCGATGAACGGTCCGACGATCATCGGGATCATCGTGCCCGTCACCATCCGGAGACCTTGGACCATCCCGGCCTGCCCGTCGGGGGTCTCGTCTCGAGCCGTGGCAGAGGCCGAGGCGGTCGCCAGCATCATCCCGCCGAGCGCGAGCACCGCCGCCACGATCACGGTCACCGTGTCCCGCGCGAAGAACATCAGGAGGAGCCCGACCGCGAAGAGCAGCGTCGCTGGCAGGAGCAGGCGGCGCTTGCCGAGCCGATCCATGAGCATCCCGCCGACCACGCTGATGGTCGCGGCCGCCAGCAGGGACACTCCGAGGATCAGCGCGTAGGACTCCACGCGCAGCCCGTACTGCAGGTAGATGATGACGTAGGGCAGGAACACCTGCGCCGCCGTGCCGATCACAGCGAGCATGGCGAGCGACAGGTAGAGCGGCGCGTGCGCGCGGACCGTCGAGGGGTGGAATCCGCGCAGTAGCCGCACGGCCACGGGTGCGACATCGAGGGTCGCGGCGGGTGCCGCATCGCGCAGGAGCATCCAGGCGAGGAGCCCCGAGACCGCCGTCACTCCCCCGACGACGGCGAAGAAGGTCCGCCACTCGCCAGCGCGAGTGAGTCCGTCGAGAGCACCGAACACGACCAGCATGGCGAGGAGGGGCAGGGCTGCGAGCACGGCGTCCGCGCGTCCGCGGGTGCGGGGCGTGGTGACATCCGTGACCCAGGCACCGAAGGCCGCATTGTTGGCTCCGGAGCCGGTCATGCTCATGACGCAGTCGAGGGCGATGATCCCGACCACGGCGAGGAGCACGAAGGGCGCGGCGACGGCGCCTTCCGAGGGTGAGAGCAGACCGAAGGCCGCGGTGCAGGCCCCCCAGGCGACGTATCCGACGGCGACGAAGAGGCGACGACGACCCGTGCGATCCGACCACGCTCCGATCAGAAGGGTGGCGACGGTCGCGGCCACGGCGCTCAGCGCGACCATCATCGCGATCACGGTCGGGTCCTGGGTGATGCGCTCGTACACGAAGACGTTGAGATACATGTTCTCCACCGTCCACGCGACCTGGCCGACCAGGCCGACGACCACGAGGGCGGTCCAGACGCGGACGCCGAGGCGCTGGGGGCGCGGGCTCGACGGGCGCGGGGCGGAGAGGGGTCGGGGTGACGTCATCGTCAGTCCTCTCGAAGCAGGAGTTGGTATTGCCACGTGGCAATACGGTGCCACGATAGCGGTTTCCGTGGTCGGCGTGCGACTTGCTACTGTCGGCGGCGGAGGAGGTGCCGTGGTCACTCAAATGGACGTCGCCCGCCGCGCGGGCGTGGCGAGGCGAACCGTCTCGAACGTCGTCACCGGGTTCCCGTACGTCAGCGACGACGTGCGCGCGCGTGTGCAGCAAGCGATCGCGGAGCTCGGATACGTGCCCAATCGCGCCGCGCAGCAGCTGCGGACCGGACACAGCGGCGTGGTGGCGCTTGTCGTCCCGGAGATGGGGGTCGGCTACTTCGGGGAACTCTGCACGCTCATCGTCGAGGAGGCGGCGGCGCACGGCATCGGCACCGTCGTGGCGCAGACGCACGGCATCCGCGAGCGCGAAATGGCCGAGATCGAACGCCTCATCGCGCTCCAACCCGACGGGCTGATCGTGAGCCCGCTCGAACTCACTTCCGCCGACATCGGGAGCATCGGCGGCCGCGTGGGCCTCGCGTTGATCGGAGAGCACTTCGCCGGCTCGGGCGTCGGCTCGATCGCGGTGGACAACATCGCCGCCTCCGAGGCCGTGGTCGGCCACCTCATCCACTCGGGATGCGCGAGGATCGCCTACGTCGGCGTCGCCGGCCCCGCACCGCGATTCCACGAGCTGCGCAGGACCGGGTACACCGCCGCCCTGCGCACCGCGGGACTCCCCGCGGTGCGCGAGGCCCACGCCGCCGACTTCACGGCGCGGGACGGGTACGACGCCGGGCGGGCTCTCGCCGATCGCATCGCCGGGGGCGAGGAGATCGATGCCGTCTTCTGCGTGACCGACGAGGTCGCCATCGGCGTGCTCCGCGCGCTGCACGACGCCGGGCTGCGGGTGCCGGCCGACATCGCGCTCGCCGGATTCGACGACATCACTGAAGGCCAGTACTCCATTCCTCGTCTGACGACCATCGCGCCCGACAAGCGCGGCATCGCGCAGCGAGCGGTCGCTCTCGTGCGCGGCGAGAACGCCCGTACCGACCCCGTCGACTTCCGCCTCGCGGAGCGGGAGAGCACCCAGCGCGCGTCCGCCTGACACACAGAAGCGCCGCACCCCGAGGGGATGCGGCGCTCCGGTGTCGGTGCCGTCAGGTGCCGGGGTAGGCCCGCAGGCGAGCGGACCCGTCGGGGGTGATCGTCACCGAGCCGCCCGAGCACGGCGGATTGGACTTGCCCACCACGTACGGCACGAGCAGGCCATCGAGCCTCAGCGGTGCATACACGGCGTCGCTGTTCTCCTGATCGAGACACTGGGCTGTGGAATCGTTCCAGTTCCAGTACTCGACCCACGACGCCTGGGGTGAGATGAGCGCACCCTGCTGCGGCACGAACAAGTTGCCGATCGAGAAGCTCGTGCCGTCGGCCGTGTCGGTCACCGTCGAGTTCCACCAGCCGGGGCGTCCGGGGATCTCCGCGACGCGGAAGACATACGTCCGACCGGTGGTCCACGGACGGAACACCCGGACGGATCGGCCGGGCGCACCGTCGGTGTCGCCGGCCATCACCCCGTGCAGGCTCGGATTGACCTCGGCGTCGGTCGCCCCCCAGAGGGAGAACAGCCACTGCCTTCCGTTCGTGTTCCCGTAGGTCTGCACGCCGGTGTAGCCGCCCGACGTTCCAGAGATCCCGAACTGGTGGCTCCAGAAGATGTTCGCGGTCATCGTCGGCATCACCCGCAGCAGCGTGCTGAACTCGGCGACTCGGCCCGCGGCCGTCGCGCGGGGGTACGCGTAGAGCCCGGGCACTCCGGTTCCGTTCGTGTCGGCCTTCGGGTCCGGGGGCACGTCCACGATCCGGAAGGGCGATGAGAGCGCCCGGTGATGCGCGGCACCGGCGCTGAACGAGCTGGCCGACATCAGGTCGGCCACGAGCACCGTCTGCGCGTTCCATCCCGTCGGGACGGCGGCGTTGCTCACCCCCGCCACCGAGAACGTCAGGTCCGCCGGCGCTGCGAGGTCGCGCGCGAGGCGGTAGACCGCGTACGCGAACTTCCGCGAGCCGGTGTTCGGGTTGTAGTTCTCCGTGTAGTACTCGTCGGGGTCTCGCACCCAGAGGCCGTCCGAGGTGCTCGCTCCGACGGCCGGACCGCGGAAGAAGGCGAAGCCCGACGGGAAGATCCCGGCGTCCGCGCCGATGAACAGGCGGGATCCCGCAGGAAGCGAGACCCCGGGCGCCAGCTGCAGACGGAAGCGCGCCTCCAGCAGGTAGTTCTCCGGCCATGTCGGATCGCCGGTGTCGCGATCGCTCCCCGCCGGAGGCGAGTCGAAGCCGACGAACGACACGGTCACTCCATCCGGGACGGAGTCCGCGGCCGCGGAGACCGGTGCGGCGGTGGAGGCGAGCGCCGCCATGGCCACCCAGGCCGCGCTCTTGGCGAAAGTCCGTCTGCTGATTCCTTCGGTTCCCATGCGAGGGTCCCCCTATCTCGGGTCGATCTTCGCCGGTCGCGTTCGACCGGCCCCCGCTCGGCCTCCGCAGGATGCCACGGCGTCAGAGAGCCCACCTGATCGCTCGCTGATTATTCTCCGGACGGTCGCCCCCCTGACCCCTGACCCCTGACACACAGAAGCGCCGCACCCCCGAGGGGATGCGGCGCTCCGGTGTCACGGTGTCACTCGGCGGCGGCGATCTTCTTCGCGTCGTCGGTGTTGAGCACGCGGAACAGCACCGCGGCGATGATCGCGCCGACGGCCGGGGCCACGATGTAGAGCCACAGCGAGCTCCACGCGAAGTGGCCGCTGACCGAGAGGCCGAGGGCCACGGCGGGGTTGAAGCCGCCGCCCGAGATGGAGCCGACGGTCGCGGCGCCGATGAACACGGTGGCGCCGATCGCGAGGCCGTAGAACGAGTTGCCCGCGGTGTCCTTCGACGTGGCCGAGTTCAGCACGACCCACACGAGGATGAGCGTGAACAGCGCCTCGACCAGGAACGCCGGGCCGACCTCGATCACCATGGCCTTGTCGCCCGCGGGCCAGACGGCGAGCGCGGCGAGGGCGGCGAGCGCGCCACCCACGAACTGGGCGATCAGGTAGGCGATGAAGTCGGCGACGCTCAGGCCGCCGCGGAGGAAGACGCCGAGCGAGACGGCGGGGTTCAGGTGAGCGCCGGAGATGTGGCCCGTGGAGTACACGAGCACCATCAGTGTGAAGCCGATCGCGAGCGGCGTCAGCGGGCTGCCGCTGTTGATGGCCGCGATGATCGCGAGGACGAAGAGGAAGGTGGCGATCGCTTCGGCGATGGCCTTCCGCGGTGTACCGGTCATGAGTGTGCCCTTTTCTGTGGAACCGAAGGCGGCCACCCCGTCCGCTCGGCAATTCGTAGCCGACGACCCGCCTTGCGGCACTGAGGATAGCGGCCGCGGTGGGCCGGGAGGCGGAGCCGCGCGGTCTTTTCTGGGAAAACGCTGGACGGGGCGCTGTCGCACCGGAGGACGGTGCAAGGCCGAAGGCTTCGCGCATGTTCCGCGCCTCTGTCAAGCCCGTCGCCCGTGGCCGTCCGCTCCCCCTAGCGTGCGAGCATGACCTCCCAGACTGCGCCCGCGACCGAGGCGCCCACCAAGCTGCGGCGCGCCATCACCGGCCCTCTGCTCTACGCCTTCATTCTCGGCGACGTGCTGGGCGCGGGCATCTACGCGCTCATGGGCGTGCTGTCGGGCAAGGTCGGCGGCCTGCTGTGGGCACCCCTGGTGCTGGCGCTGCTGCTCGCGCTGCTCACGGCGGGCTCCTACGCCGAGCTCGTCACGAAGTACCCGCGCGCGGGCGGCGCCGCGGTGTTCGCGGAGCGTGCCTTCCACAGCCCGCTGGTGTCGTTCCTGGTGGGCTTCAGCATGCTCGCGGCCGGGGTGACCAGTGCCGCCGGGCTCGCGATCGCCTTCGCCGGCGACTACCTCAGCACCTTCGTCGACCTGCCGACCATCCCCGTCGCGATCGCCTTCCTCGCACTCGTCGGCCTGCTGAACGCCCGGGGGATCCGCGAGTCGATGGGCGCGAACCTCGTGATGACCGCGATCGAGCTCAGCGGTCTGGTGATCGTGATCGTCGTCGTCGCGATCTTCGTGGGCGGCGGCGGTGGCGACGTGTCGCGCGCGATGGCCGCGCCCGAGGGGTCGAACGTGGCGATCGCCGTGCTCTCCGGAGCCGTGATCGCGTACTACTCGTTCGTCGGGTTCGAGACCTCGGCGAACATGATCGAAGAGGTGAAGGACCCGCGCCGCACGTACCCGCGGGCGCTCTTCGCCGCCCTGATCACCGCCGGCGTCGTGTACGTGCTCGTGGGGCTCGCGAGCGCGATCGCCCTCCCGTCGTCCGAACTGCAGGAGTCCAGCGGCCCGCTGCTCGCCGTGGTGGAGGCCACCGGGGTGAACGTGCCGTCGTGGCTGTTCAGCCTCATCGCCCTCATCGCCGTGGCCAACGGCGCCCTGTTGACCATGATCATGGTCAGCCGCCTCACGTACGGCATGGCCGAGCAGAACCTGTTGCCGTCCGTGCTCGGACGCGTGCTGCCGAAGCGGAAGACCCCGTGGGTCGCGATCCTCACCACGACCCTCGTCGCGATGGGCCTCACGCTCGTCGGCGACCTGGCCACTCTGGCCGAGACCGTGGTGCTGCTGCTGCTCGTCGTGTTCCTCAGCGTGAACGTGTCGGTGCTGGTGCTGCGGCGCGACCGCGTGGAGCACGACCACTTCCGCGTGTGGACCTTCGTGCCGGTGCTGGGCGTCGGGTCGTGCATCCTGCTGCTCACCCAGCAGCGTGCGCAGGTGTGGCTGTTCGGCGCGATCCTGCTCGCGGTGGGCGGGGTGCTGTACGCCGTGGCACGCTGGACGCGTTCCCGTTCGACGACCGACGACCAGAAGGAGCATCATGAGCACGCCTGACCACGACCGCACCGGCGACGACCGCGAGAGCTTCGAGGAGAACCGGCACGACCAGCTCACCTCGGCTCCCGACGCGACCGAGGCCGACGCCGCCCCCCGCATCGACGTGAGCGAGCACGACGGCACCACGCGCGTCGACATCCGCGACGACGCCGAAGTGCGCCCGGGCCCCGGCCCCGGCATGCCCGAGGCCGACGGCGAGGACTGACCCCGAACGTACGAACGCCCGCTCTCCTCCCCCGGGAGCGGGCGTTCGCGTGTGCGCCGCGATCAGAACAGCGTGTAGCCGCCGTCGACCACGAGCACGGTGCCCGACATGAAGCTCGCCGCGTCGGAGGCGAGGAACACGACGGACGGGCTGACCTCACTCGGCGTGGCGTAGCGCTGCTGAGCCGAGTCCTCGATCCAGAAGCGGCGGAAGCGCGGCTCGTCCACCGGCGACATGTCGGTCTTGATGTATCCGGGCGCGACGGCGTTGACCCGCACGCCGGACGGGGCCCACTCCGCCGCGAGCGACTTGGTGAGGTGGTGCACCGCGGCCTTGGAGGCGTTGTACGCCGGCTGGAACTGCGGACGGTTCACGATCTGCGCCGAGATCGAGCCCACGTTCACGATCGACCCGGAGCCGCGGGCGACCATGTGCGCGCCGACGGTCTGCGACATCCGCCACAGGGCCGTGAGGTTCGTGTCGATCACGTGCGACCACTCGTCGTCGGTCACCTCGAGCGCCGGACGGTGGATGCACGCCCCGGCGTTGTTGATGAGGATGTCGAGGCGTCCGCCCGCGGCGTCGATGGCCTCGGCGGCGATGCGGTCGACCGACGCACGGTCGGTCAGGTCGCCCAGCACCACCCAGGCCCGGCGCCCCACGGCCTCGATCTCCGCCGCGGTTTCGCGTGCCGCCGCTTCGTCGCGGCCGTGCACGACCACGTCGGCTCCGGCCTCGGCGAGCGCGCGGGCGAACTCCCGTCCGAGGCCGCGCGTGGCGCCCGTGACGAGGGCGGTGCGGTCGGTGAGGGCGAATGTGTCCATGACGCTCATGCGTCGTCTCCTTCGGTCGGGGTGAGGATCGCGTCGGCCCGGTGGCGGGTCGCGCGGATGAGGTCGGCGTTGGGGCCGTCGACGTGGGTCGCCCAGGCGACGGCGTCGTCGTGGGAGCGGCCGTGGGCCTCGTGACGGGCGACGAGGCGGCGCACGCGCAGTCCGTCGGGCACGTCGAGGTACCAGACCTCGTCGAGCAGCGGGCGCACGCGCTCCCAGCCGCCCGCGTCGTGCAGCAGGTAGTTGCCCTCGACCACGATCACGCGGTCGGAGGCGGAGAGCGGGAGGGCGCCGGCGACCGCGGCGTCGAGGTCGCGGTCGAAGCGCGGGGCGAGCACGGCCTCGCCCGCGCGGAGTCGGGTGAGCAGGGCGGCGAAGCCGTGCGCGTCGAAGGTCTCCGGGGCGCCCTTGCGGTCGCGCAGTCCGAGACGGTCGAGGTGCTCGTTGGCGAGGTGGAACCCGTCCATCGGCAGCACCGGCTGCCCCAGGGCGGCGGCGAGCGTGGACTTGCCGGCGCCGGGCGGCCCGACGACGCCGAGCAGGAACGGACGTGCGTCGCGGGAGAGCTCGCGCACCCGGACGGGAGCGTCGGCGGCGGTCAGTGCGCGCATCGGGGTCTTTCGGGAAGGGGACGGGCGGGGGCACGGGCCGGGGGAACGGGCGGTCGCCCGCTCCCCCGACGCGGTGTCACTGGTCCAGCAGACCGGCCTCCTTGTACAGGTCGATGTACTCCTGCACGTTGTCCTTCGTGATCAGCGGGTTGCCGATGTCGACGTTGACCTCGTCCTCGGCGCCCGTGAGCAGGTCGTGCACGGCCTTGAGGTTCAGCTGCGCCAGCTCGCGGGCGTTCTGCAGCGAGGTCGCCGTCATGGTCCCCGCCTCGATGAGCAGCGTGGCCTCGGGGGTGCCGTCCACGCCGAACGCGAGGATGCCGTCGAAGCCGCTCTTGCCCTTCACGGCCTCGAGCGCACCCGACGCCATGTTGTCGTTCATCGAGATGATCGCGTCGATCTGCGGGTTCGCGAGCGACCAGTCCTCCATGAGGGTCATGGCCTCGTCCTTGTTCCAGTTCGCGATGTCCTCCGCGACGATGTTCACGTCGGTGCGCTTCTCGAAGAACTCCTTCTGCCACGCGTCACGGCGGGCCGTGCTGTGGAAGTTGCCCGCCGGGCCGTTCAGCACCACGACGTTGGCGCCGTCGGGGATCTGCTCGACCGCGAGCTCGGCGACCACGGCGCCCTGCTTGTACGGGTCGGCGTCGACCGAGTTGCCGCCGCTCAGGCCCTCGACGCGCGGGTTCGTGGTGATGGTCACGATGCCCGCGTCGATGGACTGCTGGATGTACGGCAGCTGCGCGTCGGCGTTGTTCGCCTGGATGATGATCGCGTCGAACCGGTTGGCGATCGCGTTCTCGATCATCTTGTTCTCGATCTCGTCGTCGGCCTGGCCGTCGAACACCTCGAGAGTGATGTCGTCGTAGTTGCCGGCTTCCTGCTTCATCTCGTTCGCGAGCCACGCGGCGAACGAGTCGGCCTGGGCGCGGGCGATGTACGCGACGCGGTACTCGTCCTTGTCCTCGGAGGCGCCTCCGCCGCCGTTCCCGGCCGGGTTCCCGGTGGTGACGGCGCAGCCGGCGAGGCTGATCGCCGCGGCGGCAGCGGCGCCGAGCGCGATGATCCTGCGGGTAAGACTCTTCATTGTCTTCTCCTGTTTTCTGTGGGTGGGTGAAGCGATGGACGGAGGGGTCAGGACGAGGTCCTGCCGCCTCCCGGATCGGATGCGGACGAGGAGGCTCCGACGGGGAAGGGGTCGCCCTTCGCGTCGGACTTGAGGATGGTGGTCTTCGCCTTGCCGCGCTTGCTGAAGACGTCGTAGGCGACGGCGACGACGATGATGGCGCCCATCACGATCTGCTGGATGTACGAGCCGATCCCGATGAGGTTCATGATGTTGCCGAGGATGCCGACGATCAGCGCGCCCGCGAGGGTGCCCATGACCGTGCCGACGCCGCCCGAGAAGCTGGTGCCGCCGATGATCGGGGCGGTGATGGCCTGCAGCTCGTAGCCGACGCCCGCGTTGGGGAGCCCGGCGTTGACGCGCGACATGAAGATCACGCCCGCGATGCCGACCAGGGCGCCGTTGACGAGGAACGCCTGGTACTTCACCCGCTCGACCGAGATGCCGGCAGCGCGAGCCGCCTCCTCGTTGCCGCCGACCGCGTAGACGGAGCGGCCGTAGCGCGTCTGGTTCATCAGGTACCAGATCACGATGGTGACGCCGATGAGCACCAGCACCGGGATGGGCAGCCAGCCGAGGTTGCCCTGGCCGATGAGGATGAAGTCGCCCAGCTGCAGCACGTTCTGCCCCTGCGTGAGTTCGAGCACCGCGCCGCGCGCCATCAGCATCATGCCGAGGGTCACGATGAACGCGGGGGTCTTCAGCGTCGCCACGAGGAACGCGTTGACGAGGTTGCAGAGCATGCCGATGAGGATGCCGGCGAGGATCGCGAGCAGCAGGTTGCCCGTCGACTTGTAGACCAGCACCGACACGACGCCCGCGAACGCCATGACGGCACCGGCCGACAGGTCGATCATGCCGCCGATGATGAGCGTCATCGCGCCGAACGCGAGGATCGTGATCACGGCGACCTGGCGGAGCACGTTGAAGATGTTGTCGGAGCTCAGGAAGTTCGGGCTCAGGAAGCTCGCCGCGACGATCACCACCAGCAGGATGATGTAGATCGAGAAGCGGTTCACCTCGAGTCTCTTCAGGTTCTGGAGCATTGTCATGCCACCTCGATTTCATTCATGGCGTAGGTGAGGATGGTTTCCTGCGAGAACTGATCGGGCGTCAGCTCCGCGGTGAGGCGTCCGGCCGACATCACGTAGATGCGGTCGCACATCCCGATGAGCTCGGGCAGCTCGGAGGAGATCATGAGGATGCCGCGGCCCTGGCGGGCGAGCTCGGTCATGATCTTGTAAATCTCGAACTTCGCGCCGACGTCGATGCCGCGGGTGGGCTCGTCGAGCAGCAGCACCTTCGGGTCGGCGATCAGCCAGCGGGCGAGGAGCACCTTCTGCTGGTTGCCGCCGCTGAGGTTCGCGATGCGCGTCTGCAGGCTGGGCGCCTTGACGTTCATCTTCTGGAAGTACTCGGTGACGAGCTTCTCCTCCTCGCGGCGCCGCGCGAAGCCCCCGCGGATGACCTTGCGCAGGCTCGCCAGCGTGGCGTTCTTCATGATGCTCAGCTGCGGGACGATGCCGACCAGGCGGCGGTCCTCCGAGAGCATCGCGACGCCGGCCTTGATCGCGTGGGTGGGGTTCTTGATCTTCACGGTCTTCGTGTCGACCTCGATCTCGCCCGCGTCGAGCTTGTCGAGCCCGAACACCGCACGGATGACCTCGCTGCGTCCGGCGCCGATGAGCCCCGCGAGCCCGACGATCTCGCCCGCGCGGATGTGCAGGTCGATGTCCTCGAACATGTGCGCGGCGGAGAGCCCGGTGGCGCGGAACACGGTGTCGCCGATCTCGACCCGCTCCTTGGGGTAGGACTGGTGGTCGAGGTCGCGGCCCACCATCTGCGCGATCACCTGACTGGAGGTGATGTCCGCGGCGGGCTGTGAGCTGACGACGGTGCCGTCGCGCAGCACGCTGATGTCGTCGGCGAGCTCGAAGACCTCGTCCATCTTGTGCGAGATGTAGATGATGGACTTGCCCTGGGCGCGCAGGTCGCGGATCTTCGCGAACAGCGACTCGACCTCCTTGTGCGCGATGGCCGAGGTCGGCTCGTCCATGATCAGCACGTCGGCGCTGTGGTAGACCGCGCGCAGGATCTCCAGGGTCTGGATCTCCGACACGGTGAGGGTGCCCAGGCGTCGGTTGATCGAGAAGTCCAGGCCCTCCTCGGCGAGGATGCGGCGGGCCTCGCTGCGGATGAACCGCCAGTCGACCTTGCCGTACTTCATCGGCAGCCGGCCGAGGAAGAAGCTCTCCGCGATCGTCATGCCCGGCACGTAGTTGAGCTCCTGCGAGATCATCGCGATGCCGCGGGCGCGGGCGTCGATGGGGTTCTTGATCCGCACCTCCTCGCCGCGCACCCGGATCGTCCCGGCGTCGGGCTGGTAGATGCCGTTGATGATCTTCATGAGCGTCGACTTGCCGGCGCCGTTCTCGCCGCACAGGGCGTGCACGGTGCCGGGGCGCACGTCGAAGGAGACGTCGTCGAGGGCCTTCACCCCGGGGAACGACTTCGACACCCCCTCGACCGACAGCAGCGTCTCGCTCATGACGCCGCCTTGACCGACGGCTCGTCCACGCGCCGGGTGCGGGGCAGGACGATGCGCTTGAGCGAGTCGATCGACCCCTCGCCCGACAGCGCCTCCTCGACCTGCTCGATGCCGTACACGTGGGTGACGAGCGAGTCGAGCTCGACCTGGCCGGACTCGAGCAGGGCGCGGGCGATGGGCCAGGTGCCGGTGTAGCGGAAGATGCCGGTGACGTTGAGCTCGCGCATCGCGACCTCGGGCACCGAGAGCGGGAACTCGTCGGCGCTGCCCACCAGCACCACGGTGCCGCCCGCGCGGGTGGATCGGATGCCGTTGACGATCGCGGGGGTGGCGCCCGAGGCGTCGATGAAGACGTTCGCCGCCAGCTCGACGGTGGACTCCGCGGCGGGGTCGACCACGCGGGCGCCGTAGGAGGCGGCGAGCTCGCGGCGGGCCGGGTTGATGTCGGCGACCACGACGTCGACCGCGCCGAACGCCTTCGCGACCTGCGCGGCGATGATGCCGATGGGGCCGCCGCCGGCGATCAGCACGGTGTCGCCCACCTTGATGCCGCCCTTCTGCGCGGCGGCGATGCCCACCGACAGCGGCTCCATGAGCGCGGCGGCGTTGTCGCTGATGGCGTCGGGCACCTCGTAGGCGAAGTCGTCCTGGATCAGCACGTAGTCGCAGAAGGCACCGTCGATCGGCGGGGTGGCGTAGAACTCCATCTGCGGGCAGAGGTTGTAGTCGCCGGCGCGGCAGAAGTCGCACCGGCGGCACGGGCGCTGCGGCTCGATGGCGACGCGCTGCCCGACGCGGGCGGGGTCGACGTCGGCGCCGACCGCGACGATCCGGCCGCTCACCTCGTGGCCGAGGATCAGCGGGCTCTCGACGACGTAGGGTCCGATGCGTCCGTGCTCGTAGTAGTGCACGTCGGATCCGCAGACGCCGACGCTCGCGACCTCCACGAGCACCTCGTCTGCGGCGGGCGCGGGGACGGGGCGCTCCTCGAGCACCAGGTCCTTCACCCCCCGCAGCACGCTGGCGGTCATCGTGGACGGGATCTCAGACATGAGTGTCCTCTCTCTCGGGGGAAAGCGGGTGGGCCGCGGCTGGCTCGGCCTGCAGGTCGGCGAGGTGCAGGTAGCGGTCCCACACGTCGCTGCGGTCGGCGGCGGGCTCGGTCACCGAGGTGGTGGCGGGGCGCCAGGCCGCGGTCACGGCGGCGACCGTCTCGCCGCGGTGCACGGCGGCGGCCTGGATCGCGGCGCCGCGCGCGGTGCCCTCCGGCGCGTCGACGGTGTGCACGGGCCGCTGCGTGAGGTCGGCGATCACCTGCCGGTACGCGAGCGAGCGGGCGCCGCCGCCGATCGCGATGGTGAGGCCCGTGGTGGGGATGCCGAGCGCCGCGAGGGCCCGCTCCCCGCGGACGAGTCCGAGCGCGACGCCCTCGAACGCGGCGAGGGCGAGCTGCTCGCGTCCGGTCGCGGTGGTGAGTCCGGCGAGCATGCCCCGGGCGGACGGGAGCCGGGGCGAGCGCTCCCCGTCGAGGTAGGCGGCCAGCACGGGTCGTTCCGGGTCGAGCGGGGCGGCGAGGGCGAGGTCGGTGAGCTCGCGGTGGTCGACGCCGAGCAGCCGCGCGATCGTGTCGGTCACCTTGGTGGCGTTGAGCGTGCAGACGAGCGGCAGGTAGCCGCCGGTCACGTTGGCGACACCGTCGACGGCCCCGGTCACGTCGGCGACCGGGTCGGGCGTGGTCGCGAACACGACGCCCGAGGTGCCGAGGCTGTACGCCACGTCGCCCTCGCCGAGGCCGATGCCCTGGGCGGCGAGGTGCTGGTCGCCGCCACCCGCGCTGACCTGCGCGTCGCGGTCGATGCCGAGCGCGTCGGCCGCGGCGGGGAGGATGCGCCCGGCGGCCTCGTCGGGTCCGAGCACCTCGGGCAGCAGCGGCGCCCAGTCGCGCTCGCCCACCGCCTCGTCGAGGATGTCGGTGCGCCAGCGTCCCGTCGCGGCGGAGTAGTAGCCGGTGCCCGAGGCGTCGGAGCGGTCGGTCACGCGGCGCCCGGTGAGGCGGTACGTCAGCCAGTCGTGCGGCACGGAGAGGTGACGCGCGCGGGCGAGGGTCTCCGGCTCGGTCTCGGCCAGCAGCGCGAGCTTCGACACGGTGATGGCCGCCGACGGCACGATCCCGATCTGCTGCGCCCACCAGGCGGCGGGGTGACGCGCGAGCAGCGCCGCGGCCTGCGGGGCGGAGGTGGTGTCGTTCCACAGTCGCGCGGGGCGCAGGACGCGTCCGTCGGCATCCGACACGACGAGGCCGTGGCACTGCGCACCGACGCCGACCGCGACGATCCGCACGTCGGCGCCGCGGCGGGCCTCGGCCATCGCGGCGACCAGGGCCGCCCACCACGCCTCGGGGTCCTGCTCGCTGACGGGCGGGTGGGTCACGGGGTGGGGGGCGCGCCCGGTGGCGACGAGCGCCCCGGTGGCGGCGTCGCGCAGCTCGACCGTGCACGACTGGGTGGAGCTGTCGACTCCGGCGACCACGTCGATCATCGCGCGACCTCCTCGAACGGGGGGACGGCGAGGCGGGACGGGTCGGCGGGGAGGTCTTCGAGGCGTCCGACGGCGCCCGCGGGGTGCGTGGTCATGAACTCCGCCCACGTGTAGCCGCGACCGCGCATGAGCACCTCGGCGAGCGCGTCGCCCCACGCGGACTGCGCGATCGTGATGCCGGTGGCCACGATGCCGCCGATGTCGGCCGAGGGGTGCACGGCCACGGCGACGCTGTGGTCGGCGAGCCGCGCGAGGGGGGTGTCGTGGCTGCGGGTGAGGGCGATCACGCGGGCGCCGCGGCCGCGGGCGATGCGGGCGAGCTGCACGACCTCGTCGGAGGCGCCGCCGTTGGAGATCAGCAGCACGAGGTCGTCGGCGGTGATGGCGCCGGAGGCCCCGTGCAGCCCGTCCATCGGGGAGAACGGCAGCGACGGCGTGCCGGTGACGGACAGGATGTGCGCCATGCGCCGGGCGACCGTGCCGGAGGTGCCCGAGCCGCCGATGAACAGCTTGCCCGTGGCGGACAGGATCATCGAGGCCGCGGTGACCAGGGTGCCGTCGATCGTGTCGATCAGTGCGCGCACCGCCTCGGCCTCGGCCTGGAGCCGCCCGCGCGCTACCGCCAGGATGTCGTCATCGACGTTCAACACGTTCTCCCTCGATCGCGCCTCGCACATGCTGCGCTCATCTGTGATGCTTGGATGTACGTTTGAGCATAGGAACCGTCGCGAGCCGGAGGAAAGGCAGCCGTCACATATGTCACAGTTTCGTGATTTCAACGCTCAAATGAGCGATGCGACGAAGAGCGTGGATCAGGACCGCGCCCTCATGGCGGCCGTCGCCCGGGCGCACTACCTGGAGGACCGCTCTCGCGTCGACATCTCCGACGCCCTCGGGATCTCGCGCTTCAAGGTCGCCCGCCTGCTCAGCCGCGCCAAGGAGGAGGGCATCGTCACGATCGAGATCCACGACTGGGGTCTCCCCGATGTGGAGCTGAGCCAGCGCCTGCAGGACAAGCTCGGCCTGGAGCGCTGCCTCGTCGTGCGCTCACACGGAGACGACGATGACGTGCGCCGCCAGATCGGCGCCGCCGCCGCCCGCGCGCTCAGCGAGACGCTGCAGGAGGACGAGGTGCTCGGCGTCACCTGGGGCCGCACGCTCACCGCCACCGCGAGCCAGTTCGCGCACCTGCCGCGCCTGTCGATCGTGCAGCTCACCGGTGTCGTGGCGGGCGACCTCGCCTCCTCCCCGATCGAGGTGGTGCGACAGACCTCGCGTCGCGCGGGAGGCGCGGTGTACCCGATCTTCTCGCCGCTCATCGTGGACGACCGCGAGACCGCGATGAGCCTGCGCCGGCACCCCGACATCCGCTCGGCGATCGACCTGTTCCCCTCCGTCACCACGGCGCTGCTGTCGGTCGGAGCATGGGACCCGCCCGTGTCGCAGGTGCGCGACGTGCTGCCCATCGACGACCTCGCCAACGCGCTCAGCAAGGGGTGCGTCGCCGACATCGCCGGCATCCTCATCCGCAGCGACGGGACCCCCGTCGACACGGAGTTCCAGGACCGCTGCATCAACATCTCGTACGAGCAGCTCCAGAAGGTGCCGCGCGTGGTCGCCGTCGCGGGAGGAGCCGCGAAGGCCGACGCGATCCGCACCGTGTCGCGGGTGGGACTGATCAGCGAACTGTTCACCGACCACGCCCTCGCCCAGGCCGTGCTGGCGGACGACGAGTGATGCGGATCGCCGGGTCGCTGTGGTCCGTGGCCCCGGACGACCGCCTCGACACCGCACTGCGACTGCGCGACGCGGGCCTGGGCCGGCTGCACTGGGACACCACCGACGGGCGGTTCGCCGCGGCCGGGGGCTTCACTCCGGACGACGCCGCCGCGCTGGCCGCGCAGACGGGCATGACGGCCGAGGCGCACGTGATGGCGCACAGCTCCGCGCGCGAGGTCAACGCGTGGGCCGACTTCTGCGACCTCGTGATCGTGCACGTCGAGAGCGACGACTGGAAGGATGCGGTCGCGCGGATCGAACGCCGGGGCGTGCGCGCCGGGCTCGCCGTCTCCCCGCAGACGCCCGCGACGGTCGTGCCGCTCGACCTGCCCGTGCTGTGCATGTCGATCGTGCCGGGGCAGGCCGGGAGCACGTTCGACGAGCGGGTGCTGGCGAAGCTCTCGGCCCTCCGCGATGCCGCACCCGGACGACCCCTCGGCGTGGACGGCGGCGTGCGCCGTGAGCACGCGGAGGCCCTGGCCGCGGCCGGCGCCGACTGGGCCGTGGTGGGCACCGACCTCGTGTTCGACGGCACCGCGGCGTGGTCCGACCTGCTGCGGCCCGCCGCCGACGTCTGAGCCGGGCGGGTCAGGCCGCGGGCGGCAGCTCGTGCCCCAGCGTGCGGGCGGCCTGACGCGCCATGCCCCACGCGACGAACTCACCCGCGGGCGGTGCCGTCATCGGGATGTCGAGGATGAGCGGCGCGATCTCCCTGACCGCCGCCGACCGGGCGCCCCCGCCGATCAGGATGCCCCGCGCCGTCGGCACCCCGAGCGCGCGGATCGCGTCGAGGCCGTAGCGCAGGCCGCCCAGCACGCCCTCGAACGCGGAACGCGCCAGGTTCTCGCGCGTGGTGGCCGCGAGGGTCATGCCGAACAGGGTGCCCGTGGCGTCGGGCAGGTTCGGCGTGCGCTCCCCCTCGAAGTACGGCTCCAGCACCAGTCCCCCGGCACCCGGGTCGGCGGCGAGCGCGAGCCGCCCGAGCTCCTCGTGGTCCACCGCGAGCAGCGTGGCCAGCGTGTCGAGCACGCGTGCCGCGTTCACGGTCGCGACGAGAGGCAGGTGGCCCCCGGCCGCGTCGGCGAAGCCCGCGACCATGCCCGACGGGTCGATCGTGCGGTGGGCACTCGTGGCGAACACCGTGCCGCTCGTGCCGATCGACACCACCACGTCGCCCACGGCCGCGCCGAGCCCCAGCGCCGCACCGGCGTTGTCGCCCGACCCCGGGCCGACGCGGCGCCCGTCCGCATCGGTCACGGCCGCGTCGTGCGCGAGCACGCGGGGCAGGATCGCGTCGCGGCCGAGCGCGGCGCCGAACAGCTCGCGGTCGTAGCCCGCGTCGGTCCAGTAGCCGGTGCCCGAGGCCTCGGAGCGGTCGGTGACCAGCTCGTCGAGGGCGGCTCCGCGCGGCGCGTCCGGTCCGAAGCCGCGCAACCGCCAGGTGAGCCAGTCGTGGGGCAGGGCGACCGCTCGCACCTGCGCGGCGTGCTCCGGCTCGTGCTCGCGCAGCCACCGCACCTTGGTGAGCGTGAACGACGGCACGGGCACCAGGCCCGTGCGCTCGGCGAGGGCGGCGGCGCCGTGCTCCGCGATCAGGGCGGCCGCCGCGTCTGCCGAGCGCAGGTCGTTCCACAGCAGGGCCGGTCGCACGACCCGTCCCCGGCCGTCGAGCGCGACCATGCCGTGCTGCTGTCCGCTGATCGCCCAGGCCCGCACGTCGTCGAACCCGCCCGCCGCGGCGATCGCGGCCTGCAGCGCCCGCCACCACTCCTCCGGGTCGACCTCGGTGCCCGGCGGGTGCGGCGCACGCCCCTCGCGGATCACCCGACCGGAGAGGGCGTCGGCGATGACGACCTTGCAGGACTGGGTCGAGGAGTCGATTCCCGCCACGAGTTCCATCCTGCGATCATCCCACGGCGTCAGAGCCATCCCTTGTTCTTGAACGCCGCGTAGAGTCCGAGGCCCATCGCGACCATGAGCGCGAGCGCCATCGGATAACCGAGCAGCCAGTGCAGCTCGGGCATGTGGTCGAAGTTCATGCCGTAGATCGTGCCGACCAGGGTCGGGGCGAACAGGATCGCCGCCCAGCCGGAGA
The DNA here is from genome assembly GCF_042732495.1 of Microbacterium sp. NPDC059771. NCBI lineage: Bacteria > Bacillati > Actinomycetota > Actinomycetes > Micrococcales > Microbacteriaceae > Microbacterium > Microbacterium sp. NPDC059771. Next base: position 136,285 of record NZ_JBHWHK010000001.1, read on the forward strand.
TCTTCTTCACCTCTTCGTTCTGCCGGATGCTGAGCTCGGTCATGCGCCGCATCTCCTCGTTCTGGCGGCGCGCGACGATGGTCGACTCGACCGTGAGCGCGTTGTCGAGCACGGTGCGGAACGTGGTCGCCCTGTCGCTCACGCGCAGGGTGTGGTCGAGCACGTCGCGCAGGTACCGCTGCAGCTCCTCGCTCACCCTGTCCTTGTCGGAACCGCGCAGGAGCGCCTCGAGCATGCCGACGAGCGGCTGGGTGGCGCGCTGGAAGTCGATCACCTCGCGGCCCAGGTCGTAGATGCGCTGCGTGGCGTCCACATCCTCCTCGAAGAGCTGGCTCTCGATCTCGTCGATGTCGTTCTCGAGGCCGGCGAGCACGGGGGCGTACTCGTCGACCACCTCGTCGAGGATCGCGTACAGCACGGCCTCCGGCCCGTGGGAGAGCAGCGCGGGGTCGGCCTCGAGGCGGCGGCGCACCCGCGCCAGATCCGGAGCCTCCGCGTGGCGGATGGTCACCACGAAGTCCGGCCCGACGAGCACGTGCACCTCGCCGAACTCGACCTCCTCCAGGTCGTCGAGGTAGCGGGCGGGTCGCAGCACCATGAACAGCACGTCACCGTAGCGCTCGAGCTTGGAGCGCTGGTGGCCGGACAGCGCGTCCTCCACCACGAGCTCGTGGAGGGCGAACTCGTCGGCCACGGCGCGGATTTCCTCCGGACTCGGCCGGTACAGCCCGATCCAGCTCATGCCGCGTCGCTCGCGCATGCGCTCGAACGTCTCGCTGAGGGTCCGCGGGTTCTCCGTGCGGACGCCGTCCACGTAGATCGCGTTGTCGACGATCGCCACGACGACCCCTTCCGATCAGCCGGTGCTCACTCCTCCGCGGGCGCGACGCACGGGAGCGCGGCGTCCGTGGTGGCCTGGTGGTACTGCTCCGCGGTGAACGGCAGCCCGAAGTCGGGGGCGGTCTGCCCGGACGCGGCGGGGGCCTTCGACGCGATGGCCGCGAGCTCCCACGACAGCTGTTGGGCGAACAGCGCCCCGGCGGTGGAGTCGTTCAGCACCACGGCGACGGTGAACCCGGTGGCCGGGTCGGAGTAGGCGGCGGTCGCATAGCCGGGGGTCCAGCCGTGCTGGCCGACCATCGAGCCGACGAGGTAGGCACCGCCGGTGGCCTGGAACCACGACGCGGCCGTGTCGGACACGGGCAGCGGCGAGCCGAAGCGCGCGGGCTCCTCCTTCGTGCGCAGCGCCTGCGCGGCCTCCGCCTGGGCGTAGCGGCCGAGGTCGGTGATGGTCGACACGACGCCGGAGTCGGTGAAGCCGGAGCTCGACGAGAGGGTGGTGATGTCGACCGGGGCCGCGCAGTTGAAGCCGCCCTCGACAGCCGACATGTAGTGGCCGTTCATGGCGGGCTCGGGCACCGGCGGGGCGGCCTGCGGCGTGGGCAGCTCGGTCTGGGTGAGGCCGAGGGGCTCGGTGACGTACTCCGCGATGAGCTCGCGCGCGGTCATGCCGGTGGCGCGCTCGAGCGCGAGGCCGAGCAGCAGGTAGCCCGCGTCGGAGTCGCGGAAGGTCGTGTGCGGGGCCACCCTGGCGCGGCCGAGGCCGTAGCCGGCGAGCTCGAGCGGAGCCCACACGCGCTCGGGGGTGTTGATCCAGGCGGCCTTGGCGGTCTCCTCGGACGACCCGGCGCCGCTCGTGCCGTTGCAGAGGTCGAGCAGGGTCACGTCGGTCATGTCCGCGACGCCGGAGACGTAGGTGGGCACCTTCGCGTCGAGCTCCACGGTGCCCTCGTCGGCGAGCGCGTACAGCACGTCGCACGTCATGAGGCGCGTGACGTCGGCGATGCGGAACGACATGTCCGTCGTCAGCTCGGCTCCGCCCTCCTTGTCCTGCGTGCCGGCCGCCGCGACCCAGCTGCCGCTCCACGGCACCCAGACGCCGACGATGGCTCCGGACGCACCCGACGCGGTGAGCGCGTTGTCGACCGCGGTCTGCATCGCCGCGACGGTGTCGTCGGGCAGGGAGGCGTCGACCTGGTCGGGCGGCGTGTAGCTGAAGGAGTCCTCGGACGAACAACCGGTGAGGACGAGGCCGAGCACGACGGCCGTGGCCGCTGCGGCGCGCCACCGGCGCGACGAGAGAAGCTGCATGTGAAGGAACCCCCGAGGACGTATCTCCCGAGTCTAGAGCGAGGATGCTGGAAGTCCGCCTCGCGGGACCGCGCCGATCGCGGCCCGTAGGGTGTGAGGGTGCCCCACGACTTCGCTCCCGACGTGATCGCCGCCGTGCTCCGCCACATGAACGGCGACCACACCGACGACAACCTGCTGATCGCCCGCGCCTTCGCCGAGCCCGCCGACCAGGAGCCGACGGCGTCCGTCATGACCGGCTTCGACGGCGAGGCCGGCGTGTGGGAGGTCACCCGCGGCGGCTCCACCTCGACGCTGCGCGTGCCGTGGCCCGGCGGCCCGATCACGGAGCGCCCCGAGGTGCGGCGCGAGGTCGTGGCGCTGTACGACGCGGCGTGCGCGCGCCTGGGCGTCGAGCCGCGGCCGCACGACTGACTCCGCACCGACTCGGACTTCCGTCCAAGGTTAGGCTGCCCTTACACTGGGGCCATGCCCGAGATCCTCTCCTTCTCCGCCGCCCTCCGCGAGCGCTCCTCCGGGTCGCACTCGCGCAGCGAGACGGCCGGCTTCATGTCCGACCTGCTCAAGGGCGAGGGTTCCCGCGAGGACTACATCGCGCTCGTCGCGCAGCACTACTTCATCTACGAGGCCCTCGAGAGCGCGGGCGACCGCATGCGCACCGACCCCGTCGCCTCCGTGTTCCTCAGCGACAAGCTCACCCGCCTCCCCGCGCTCGAGGCCGACCTCGAGTTCCTGCTCGGCGCGGACTGGCGCGACCGGATCACGCCGCTGCCCACCACGCAGCGCTACGTGGAGCGCATCCGCCAGGTGGGCGCGACCTGGGCCGGGGGCTTCGTCGCCCACCACTACACGCGCTACCTCGGCGACCTCTCCGGCGGCATCTTCATCGGCCGCGTCATGTCCCGCCGCTTCGGCTTCGAGACCAACGGCGTCGGCTTCTACCTGTTCGACGACATCGCCGACCCGTCCGCCTTCAAGGACGTGTACCGCGAACAGCTCGACGCCGCCCCGTGGGACGAGGCGGAGCGCGAGCGCGTGATCGACGAGGTGCTGCTCGCCTACCGGTTCAACACGGAGCTGTTCGAAGACCTCGACCGCGCCCGCGCCGCCGCCTGAGCGCCCTCACCGGGCCCTGAGCGAGCGCCCGCGAGACGAAGGGCGTCCACCGCGGTTCAGCCCGTGGGAAGCTCCGGCGTCGACGCCGCCAGCCACGCGTCGCGCATGAAGCGCCGTACGTCCTCGTCGACCCGGATGTCGCTCGGCCGCAACGGTCGCGACAGGTACAGCCCGTCGAGCGAGGTCAGACGGCTCAGCGCCACATAGGTCTGTCCCGGCGCGAACGCCCCGGAGCCGAGGTCGATGATCGCGCGGTCATAGGTCTTGCCCTGCGACTTGTGGATGGTCACGGCCCACGCGAGCCGCAGCGGGAACTGCGTGAACTCCGCCACCACGTCGCGCGACAGCTTCTTCGTGTTCGGGTCGTAGGCGTAGCGGAACCGTTCCCACACGGCCGGCTCGACCTCCACCTCCTCGCCGTCGATCTCCACCCGCACGGCCCCGCCGAGAATGCGGGTGACGGTGCCGATGGTGCCGTTGACCCAGCGCGGCGGCTCGCCCGACATGGCGGTGTCGTTGCGGAGAAACATCACCTGCGCGCCGACCTTGAGCTTGAGCTCCGACTCGGCAGGCAGGGCGGCCTCGCCGCGTCCGAAGTCGCCGTTGATCTCGGCGCGCGCGGTCTGCTCCTTGCCGGGGAGGGCGGCGAGGTGACGGCCGTTGATGCCGTTCACGATGTCGTTGCGCGTCGCGAGGGTGATCATCGGCACCTCGCCCGGCTCGGGGTCGGGCGGCGTGCGGGCACCCTGCGCGTTCAGCACCCCGGCGATCTCCGCGGTCACCCGGCCGTAGCGCACGGCGTTGAGCATCGCCTTGAACCCGTCGTCGGACTGCCGGTGGATCTGCACCAGCTCCCGCACGTGCAGCTCGGCCCTGGTGTCGACCTGGAACAGGCCCTCCTGGTCGGAGAGCCCGGAGCCGCCCGCCCACACCTTCGCGTCGAAGAACCAGAAGGAGCGGTAGTGGTCCTTCACGTAGCGGGCCTCGTCGCCGCGCGGCGGGACCGGCGCGAGCTGGTACGGGTCGCCGAACATCACCACCTGCACACCGCCGAACGGTTCGCCCCTGCGTCCGCGGGCCTGCCGCAGCGAGCGGTCGATCGCGTCCATGAGGTCGGCGTTGACCATCGAGATCTCATCGATCACGAGGGTCTCGATCGCGTTCAGGATGCGCCGGGTGGCATCGTTCTGGTCGATGTCCGCGTCGCCGATCAGCCCGATCGGGAGCCGGAACAGCGAGTGGATCGTCTGCCCCTCGACGTTCAGCGCGGCGACGCCGGTGGGCGCGCAGATCGCGATCTGCTTCTTCGTGTTCCAGGCGAAGTGCTGCAGGAGCGTCGACTTGCCGGTGCCGGCGCGGCCGGTGATGAACACGTGCTCCCCGGTGTCCTCGATGAGGCGGAACAGCTCCTGCTGCTCCTCGGACAGGGCGGGAAGGGACACGGTTCTCTCAGGGCTGCAGGGGCGGACGGGGGCGCCCACCCATGCTACGTCGCGCCGGGAGTCGCGGGGCGCCGACGCTCGGCGTCCCCCCAGGACTCCCTCCTAGACTGACGCCATGGAGCGGGCCGGGAGGAGCACGCCCCGGCGTGCGCGCCTGGGCGTGGATCTGACCATGCTCGCCGTCGTCGGCGTGATGCTGTTCGCCGCGATCGGGGCGGGCGGCGCGACCCTCTACCAGCAGTTCTACGGCCCCTCGGCGTTCGTGGTCCGCTACCTCGACCTGCTCGCATCCGGCCGCGCGGCCGATGCGCTCCGGGTGCCCGGTGTCGCCATCGACCGCGAGACGCTCGAGAAGGCCGGCATCGACCCCCGCGCCTCGGAGGCGATGCTGCGGCGCTCCGCGCTCGGCCCCCTCACCGACATCGAGGTGAAGTCCGAACGGCCCTCCGGCGACGGCACTGCCGTCACCGTCGGCTATACGGCCGGTGGCCATCACGGCACCACGACCTTCCAGGTGCAGCAGGACGGCTGGGCCGGCGTCACCCCCGACTGGCGGTTCACGACGAGCCCTCTCGCGGTGGTCCAGCTCACCGTGCGCGGCTCCGACCGCTTCGCCGTGAACGGGTTCGAGGTCGATCGTCGGCAGGTGTCCGTCGCGGGGGCCGAGGCCCAGCCGCTCGACCCCCTGCCGCTGCTCGTCTTCACCCCCGGCGTCTACTCCGTCACGGTCGACACCGCGATCTCGACGTCGTCCGGCCACGGGGTGCTCGCCGACAAGCCGCTCGCCGTCACGCCGCTCGACGTGCAGACCGAGCCGACTCCCGAGTTCGTGTCGGTGGTGCAGCAGCGCGTCGAGGAGTTCCTCACGCAGTGCACGACCCAGGAGGTGCTGCAGCCCACCGCGTGCCCGTTCGGCCTGCGCGTGACGAACCGCATCTCCGCACCGCCCACCTGGTCGATCACGAGTCAGCCCCAGATCGCGGTCGTCCCCGCCGAGGACGGTCAGTGGCAGATCCCGCCGGCCGATGCGGTGGCCCACGTCGAGGTCGAGATCCAGTCGCTGTTCGACGGCTCGGTCGAGCCGGTGTCGGAAGACGTGCCGTTCCGCGTGAACGGCACCATCGCGATCCTCCCCGACGGCTCCGCGTCGATCAGGGTCGGCTCCCCCGACGAGCCCGCCGAGGACTGACGCCGGGGATCAGCGCCGGTCGCGCTGGGCCTGGCGCTCCGCCGCGCGCTGGTCCCGCGCCGCGAGCTCGGCGAGGCGCGCGTTGTACTCCTCCAGCTCGGCGTCGCCCGTGCGGTCGGCATGCCGGTCGCGACGCTTCTGCAGCTTGGTGTCGCTGCGGCTCCACTGGATCGCGACCGTGATGGCGAGGATCAGCGTCGGGATCTCTCCGATCGACCAGGCGATGCCGCCGCCCACGTACTGATCGGTCATGGGATCGGCGCCCCAGTCGCGGCCCATCGCGCCGAACCAGTCGGCGACCATCAGCCCCTCCTGCATCATGATCGCCATGCCGAAGAACGCGTGCATGGCCATCACGGCGATGAGGGTGATGAGCCGGCCGGGGTACGGCAGCCGGTACGGCACGGGGTCGGCACCGATCAGGCTCATCACGAACAGGTAGCCCGAGATCAGGAAGTGGATGACCATCCACTCGTGCCCGAGGTGCTCGTACATCGACCAGCGCACCAGGTCGGTGAAGTAGAACGCCCACAGCGACACGATGAAGATCGCGGCCGCGACGAACGGGTGGGTCACCACGCGCGCGAACGGCGAGTGCACGGCCCACATGATCCACTCGCGGCCGCCGCGGGTGCCGTCGTCGCGCTTGTGGATCGCGCGCAACGCCAGGGTGATGGGTGCACCCGAGACGAGCAGCAGCGGGATCGCCATCGAGAGCATCATGTGCCCGAGCATGTGCACGCTGAACAGGTACTCCTGATACGCGTTGATGGGCCCGCCCGTCACCCACACCAGCATCAGCATGCCGAGCACCCAGAAGACGGTGCGGTGGATCGGCCAGCGGTCGCCGCGCAGGCGCAGCCGCCGCACGCCCGCGAGGTAGAGGAAGAGCCCGAACCCGGCAGCCACCAGCCACAGCACGTCGATGTCCCACGCCGTGAACCACCGCGCCAGGGTGAGCTCGGGGGGAAGCAGGGAGCCGGTGAGGATCTGCGCCGGGGTCTGCGCGAAAGCGGCGGTCTCGCCCGTGGGCGGAGGGGTGCGCGCGAGGGCCGCCGCGGCGCCCGAGGCGAGCCCCATCAGCGCGACCTCGCCCAGCACCAGCAGCCAGAACCAGCGGTTGGCGCGGTCACCGTCGAGCTTCGGGATGAGTCGGGCGCGGTACCAGGCGCCGAGCAGGCCCATGCCGATCAGCAGCACGGCCTTCGCGATCACGATCGTGCCGTATGGCGTCGACCACACCGCCTCCCAGGACCCCACCGCGACGATCGACCGGGTGAAGCCGGAGAGCGCCACGACCGCGAAGGCCGCGATGGCGAGCGAGGAGTAGCGCGACACCAGGCGGGCGCGGTCGATGCCGGGCTCTCCGCGCAGCAGCACCAGCAGCAGCAGGCCGCCCAGCCACACCGCGGCCCCGATGGTGTGCAGCAGGATCGAGTTGACCGCCATGTTGTGGCCGTCGAGGTCGCCCGCATGGCCCTGGGTCGCCAGCGGCAGGAACGACACCGCGGCGAGCAGGGCCGTGATCAGGGTGGGCGTCCAGGACCGCCAGGCGAACGCGAGCACCGTGATCACGGCGCCGAGGATCGTGGTGATGAGCCACGACTGTCCGAGCGGCAGCTCCAGCAGGAACCGTCCGAGCTGTGCACCGAACTCCCGCTCGATGCTGAGCTTCGGGTTGAACGCCGCCATGAAGGCGAGGAAGCCGGCGAGACCGGCCGAGACCGTGAACACCGCGGCACCGATCGACGCGATGTTCAGTGCCCTGTCGAACGACCGCTCGCCCGCGCGGAGTGCGAACAGAGCGAGCACGAGCGACCCGAGCATGAGCGCGCCCGAGAGGTTCATCACGAGCTTGGCGATCGGTGTGCCCCACAGCACCACGGGCCCCGGGTCCTGCAGCAGGGGCGGCTTGGCGCCGCCGCCGATGAGCAGCGCCCACACGAGGGCGACGAGACCCGCCGCCAGCAGGATGACGACGCCGGCGACGCGATACGCCGACGTCGTGCTCGGCGTCTCGGTGCGGGAACTCACCCCTCCAGCCTAGGCGCGCTGGACGGGGGGAAAGCACGAAGGCCGCTCCCGGATCGGGAGCGGCCTTCGAACGGGTGCGGTCTTACTTGACGGCAGCCTTGAGCTTGGAGCCGGCGGTCACCTTGACGCGCTTGCCAGCGGGGATCTTGATCTCGGCGCCGGTCTGCGGGTTGCGGCCCGTGCGAGCAGCGGTGTCGACCTGCTCGAAGGAGATCCAGCCCGGGATCGAGACCTTGCTGCCCTTGGCGACAGCGTCGGAGACCGTGGCGAACAGCGAGTCGAGGACACCGGAGACGGTGGCCTGGCTCTGGCCGGTGGCGGAAGCGATGCTCGCGACGAGCTCGGTCTTGGTGATGGACTTGTCAGCCATGTCATCCTCCAGCGACGAAGGACCGTCGCATCGTTGTGGGTGCGAGAGGCGGGTGCCTCCCGTTGGTCGAGTGACCGCCTTGAATGTACCAACCACCACCCGGATTTCCGCGTCATTTCGCGGGTTTTGACCAATTACCCGGCGTGTCGCGCCACTTTGGTCACACGTGTCACAGAATTCGGGAGGCTCATGCCCTCGCGCGGGACGGCGCCGACGATCACGGGATCGGCGTCCGCGAGCGCCACCCACCCCTGCCGGTCTGCCCGATCTCGCGGCACTCTCGCGATCGCCGGAGCGCGTCGGCGCTCACCCGGGCCGCGAGACGACGGAGACGCAGGGGCACGCGAAAGGGGCGAGGATCCGAAGATCCTCGCCCCTGTCGACGGCGGTGACTTACCAGCTCGACTTGGTCACGCCGGGCAGCTCGCCACGGTGTGCCATGTCACGGAAGCGGACACGCGAGATGCCGAACTTCGTGAGGACACCGCGGGGGCGGCCGTCGATGACGTCGCGCGAACGCACGCGAGCCGGCGACGCGTTGCGCGGCAGCTTCTGCAGGCCGACGCGAGCGGCCTCGCGGGCCTCGTCGGTGGCGTTCGGGTCGACCAGGGTCTTCTTCAGCTCGGCACGACGCTCGGCGTAGCGCTCGACGATGACCTTGCGCTGCTCGTTGCGCGCGATCTTGCTCTTCTTAGCCATGGATCAACGCTCCTCTCGGAATTCGACGTGCTGACGGATGACCGGGTCGTACTTCTTCAGCGCGAGGCGGTCGGGGGTGTTGCGGCGGTTCTTCTTGGTCACGTACGTGTAGCCCGTACCCGCCGTGGAACGCAGCTTGATGATCGGACGGACGTCCTGAGCCTTCTTGGCCATTAGAGCTTCACACCCTTCGCCTGGAGGTCCTTCACGACGTTCTCGATGCCGCGCGCGTCGATCACCTTGATGCCCTTGGCGGACACGTTGAGCGTGATCTTACGACCGAGCGAGGGCACGAAATAGGTCTTCTTCTGCACGTTCGGGTCGAAGCGGCGCTTCGTCCGGCGGTGCGAGTGCGAGACGTTGTGACCGAAGCCGGGAACAGCTCCGGTCACCTGGCACACTGCTGCCATGATGATGACTCCTTCATTACCGTGAGGCCGGACGGCCCCACCCAAGATCCCTTGTCTGCACGCAACCTCGACCCGCCGATCTCTCGGCCGCGGAAGGGGAAGCATGCGAACTACGCACAGGAGCGTGCGCAGACAAAGAGTCAGTCTAGCACGGGCATGGTCGCCCCCAGTGCCGCGGCCTCGGCGGCACCGCGCCCCCACCGGAACGCCGACACGGTCGGCTCGTCCGGGATCCAGAACCGCCACGGGAAGGCGTCCGTCCCCGCGACCCCCGCGACCCCGACCCTCGGCCCCTGCGACACATCCGCGACCGGCGCGCCGAGCCACAGCTCCGCGCGGGCGCCGTTGTGCTCCGCGCCCGTGACCGCGTCGATCCCGTCGTGCAGCGCGTGGCGCAGGCCGACCGCCTGGCCCAGTCGCCCCGGCCCCCTGGCGAGGTCGCGTCGGGCCGTTCGCCCCAGCGGGAGCGGGGCACCGCGGCGGACGGCCGCAGCGTCCTCACCGGCCACCACCTCTCCGGCGCGCAGCAGCACGCCGTCGCCCTGCCCCTCCGGACCGCACGCCACGTTCACGCACGAGTGGATCCCGTGGCTCAGGTAGACGTACAGGTGGCCCGGCTCGCCCCACATCGTGGCGTTGCGGGCGGTGCGACCCATGCGCGCGTGCGAGCCGGGGTCGACGCGGTCGCCCGTGCCCTGGCCGTGATAGGCCTCGACCTCGGTGACGCGCACGCGGACCTCCACCGGCACACCGCCCTCAATCACCACGGTGCGCAGTTCCGCGCCGAGCAGGGTGGGCGCCACCTCGACGGCGGAGCGCATCACGTCGTCGCGGGTCACGCGTCGCAGCGGAACGGCCGACACGTCAGAACCGCGGCGCCGTCTGGCACCAGGAGGCGTCGAAGCCGGTGAGGGCCACGAGCTCCTTCCCGGAGTCCATGTCGATCAGGTGGGTCTCCAGCCGCCCCGGAAGCGGCAGCAGCATGCCGTCGTAGGGGTTGTTCGCCATGTCGGGGGCGACCACGACGGCCGCGTACTGCCCGCTCGGCGACGCGCACGCCTGGAGGATGGCGTCGCTCGACCCCACCTCGACCAGGGGTTCTGCGACCCCGTCGTCGTCCACGCGGACCACCGCCTGCCCGATCGGCAGTCCCGAGTCGTCGCGCGACACCACGTGCCGCAGCGTGCCACCGGGGAACGGCGTGATCGTCGTGGCCGTGCCGTAGTCGGGCGTCGAGGCCGCGAGCGGCTGCTCCGAGCCGTCGGTGAGGTTCAGCTCGACCACGGTGCCGTCGAGTCGCTCCACGATCGCGGTGTAGGTGCCGCGCGAGATGCCCTGAATGGTGGTGGCGAGCCCGAGGGACTGCACCCCCGTGTCGGCGGAACGGTCGACGAGGGCGAGCGCGCCGTCGAAGTCGATGAAGAGCACGGCGGCGCTGTCCGGCACGAACTGCCACACGAAGACGCTCGCCTCCTCGCCCGCGACCTCGATGATCTGCGGCTCGTCGTCGCCGCTCAGCGACTGGGTCACGAGCACGCTCGCGCGGCCCTCGCTGTCGCCGAGCTCGCGGTCGGAGTAGCTGTAGCCGACGAGGTTGCCGCGCTCGGAGACCTGGATCTCTCGGACATAGCCGTCGCCGGGCAGCGTCAGCTCGCGCTGGTCCTCACCGTCGCGGTCCATCACCAGCAGGTGCGAGCCGTCGTCCTCCTCGACCGAGGCCACGAGGCGCGTGGAGGTGGCGCGGAAGTCGTTGATCCGCGGATGCGAGAACACCGGCACCGCCTTCTCGCCGCTGAGGTCGGTGCGGAAGATCGTGTCGTCGCCGTCGACGTCGCGCCGCAGCAGGAACATCGTCGAAGCGGGCGTGGTGAAGCTCGTCGTGAGCTCGGCGGACGGACCACCGCTCGCACCGACGGCATCGGACACCGTCACGGTGTACGTCGTGTCGTCGTCGAGCGGCACCGTGAAGCGCACACCGATCCCGCGGCCGGCCGCGTCGACCGTGAACGGCACCGCCGGCTCGACCGACACCTGGTCCGCCTCGATCGCGGCGAGGGGCTGGTTCGCGGTGAGGATCAGGCGACTGCCGGACGATTCGATCGCCTGGGCCGCGTCGACCTGCACCTCTGAGATGCGCGGACCCTGCAGCAGGCTCACGACGCCGAAGCCGGTGCCGACCAGCACCAGCACACCCAGCACGGCACCGATCGTCAGCAGGAACCGGCGTGACATCCGCGGCCCGGCCGCCGCACCGGCGCGGTCGCTCGCCGCGGGCGGGCCATCGGCGGGACGCCAGCCCGGCGCGGCACCCTCTGACGACTCGGCCGCGGGCGGCGTCGGGGTCGCGGGCGGCGCGGCGGCGGCGGACACGGGTTCGGGGGCGAGCGGCACCGCGGGCACAGACGATCCGGCGGACGGGATCGCGGAGGCGGACGCGGAGGATCCCGTCGACGGGACCGCGGCGGGCGCATCCGGCTCGACGGAAGGAGCGGCGGGCGCCTCAGGCACGGCGGGGGAAGTCGCGGGCACCACCGAAGACGGCTCCGTCGACGCGGGCGACGCGGGCGCATCCGGCTCGGCGGAAGGGGCCTCGGGGGCGGGGGCGGGGCCCTCCCCCTCGACCAGGGAGACCGACTCGGCTGCCGCACGCTCCGCCGCCTCCCGCGCGGCGCGCAGTTCGGCGCGCGTGCGCGGGACGGCGGGCGTCTCGCGGCGCTCGTCGTCAGTACTCATAGGGGTCCTTCGGCTCGTCGATCGCGACGACGTCCGTCGGCTCGATGCGCAGCGTGCCGTCGGCGTCGGCGCGCACCGTGCCCGTCACCTCGACCCACTGCCCCGTCTCATACTCACCGGGGTCGACGTCGGTCGGCAGGGCCGCGGTCTGCGCGTCGATCACGCAGTGCGTGATGACGAGCCGGGTGAGGTTCACGCCGTCGCCCTTCCCCGCCGGGGTGACGAAGCCGGTGAGCGTGACCGGGGCCCCGTCGTACGCCGCGGTGTTCGTGGCCCCAGCGAAGACACTGGCCCAGTCGCCGATGCCGAACGTCGAGGTGTCCGCGACGCCGAGGGCCACGGTGTCCGCCCCGGCGAACAGCGTGGCCTGCTCCCCCGCACGCGACATCGCGAGCTCGACCGACAGCGAGGCGGGCGGCAGCACGAGCGCTGCGGCCACGACCCCGGTGGCGACCACACCGCCCGCGACCGCGCCGACTCCGGCCAGGGTCCGCCGGGGAGTCACGGTCGTGCGCGACGCCTCGTCGTCCGCGTGCTCGGGCTCCGCGGTGGCGTCGCCGTGGTCGTGGCCGTGGTCGTCCTCGGCCCCGAGCGGCAGGGTGCACGACCACACCGCCCCGGCGAGCGTGACCACGGCGGCCGCACTCGCGAACCAGACCGACTCGGGGCTGATGTAGAGCGTCAGGCGCCCGGTGACCGCGAGCCCGAGCGTCACGACCGCGACCGCGGAGGCCAGTCCGACGCCCAGCCATCGAGTCGCGACGGCTCGAGCGCGCGGTGTCTGCTGCTCAGACAAAGACGTTCACCCCGATCCCGATCGCGAAGGCCGCGGCCAGCACGACCGCGGTGATCCCGACGAGCGTGCGCGCCGTGAAGGTCGTACGCATGAGTGCCAGCATCTTGATGTCGACGAGCGGTCCGACCAGCAGGAACGCCACGATCGCCCCGCTCGAGAAGGTGGACGCGAACGACAGCGCGAAGAACGCGTCGACGTTGGAGCAGATGGCGACCACGATCGCGAGCAGCATCATCGCCACGATCGACAGCACCGGGTTCGACCCGATCGCCAGCAGCACGTCGCGCGGGATCAGCACCTGCACGGCTCCCGCGAGCGCTGAGCCGATCACGAGCGCCGGCATCACCGCCCGCAGCTCGACCAGGAACTGCGTGAGGCTGCGGCGGATCGGGGTGCCCGGCTCGTGCGTCACGCGCTCGCACGTGTCGACGAAGCGCTGGGTGAGCAGCGAGTCCGGCGACGGGTGCAGGCTGTAGATCCAGCCGATCAGGTTCGCGATCAGGTAGCCGCCGACCAGGCGCGCGACGAGGATGCCGCCGTCCCAACCGAAGGCCGCGTGCGTGGTGAGGATGACGATCGGGTTGACGATGGGCGCGGCGATCAGGAAGGTGAGGGCCTCCGCCGGGGCGAGGCCGCGCATCATCAGACCGCGCGCGAAGGGGACGTTGCCGCACTCGCACACCGGGATGAGCATCCCGAGGAGGGACAGCACCGCGCGCCGGGCCCACGCGCGGCGTGGCAGCCAGCGGTGGATGACGTCGGCGGGCAGCCACACCTGCACGACGATCGACAGCAGCACGCCGAGGATCACGAACGGCAGTGCTTCGATCAGCACGCTGAGCGCCAGGGTGAGGCCGTCCTGCGCCCTGGTCGGCAGCGATGCCGGGTACAGCGACGGGAGCAGCAGGTCGATCAGGAACAGCGCCGCCACGATCGCGGCGCCGAGACCGAGGCCGATCCAGGGCGACCGCGGCGGTGTCGCGTGTCGGTGCGTGTGGCCCGGACGGGAGGCCGTTCGTGCCGGGGAACTCACGCTGTCGCTGTCCTGCCGGCCTCGCGCTTGTTGGCGCACGGGGTGCACAGCCCGAAGATGTCGACGACGTGCGCGGCGTCGGTGAACCCGTGCAGAGCGGCGGTGCGGTGCGCCCACTGCTCGACGTCCTTCGCCTCGATCTCGACCGTGAGCCCGCACGACCGGCAGATCAGGTGGTGGTGGTGCCCCTGCGTGGAGCAGGCACGGTACAGCGCCTCGCCCTCGGGGCTCTGCAGCGAGTCGGCGTCACCGGAGGCGGCGAGCCCTGCCAGTGCGCGGTAGACCGTGGCGAGGCCGATGCCGGTGTTGTCGTCGCGGAGGGAGGCGTGCAGGCTCTGTGCGCTGACGAAACCGCGGGCGTCGGCGAGTGCTTCGCGCACGCGTTCGCGCTGCCAGGTGTTCCGCTGAGCCATGCCTTCGATTCTAGGCCGGAGGGGGTTGGCGAGGGCTGGGAGCGGACGGGGGCGGGACCGGAGTCACTCTCCGGATCGGATCGCGACACGTGCCGCGCGCGCATATTGGGATGATTGCCTACGTGTGACAGCGGATAGCGGTCATACGCGTACTCTAGAAGAGTAGTCCAAGACGGAGAAGCCGACGATGGAGAAGAGGAGCGCTCACTCGACACCCTCCGCCTCGCGCCCCTCGGGACGCATGATCGCTGGGTGGGCGTTCGTCGCCATCGGCACCTGGATGGCGTTCAGTGGGGCGGTCACCACCGCCGACGAAGGAGTGCGCATGATGATGCTGATCGCGGGATCTTTCCTCGCCGGTGGCCTCGTGTTCGACGTCACACGGTGGCTCGTGCGCCGCAACCGGCCCCCGTCCGACGAGTGACTCCAGCCCCGGGCCGTCGTCCGTCAGGGCGGCGGCCCGGCACCATTCGCCGGCAAGGTCAGGCGGAGACGCGACGGACGCGCGACCGGGTCTTCTGCACGATCCAGCAGACGACGTAGATCGTGAACGACAGCGTCGTGATGTACGGACTCACCGGGAGGGTGCCGGCGAGGGCGAGCAGGATGCCGCCGACCGCCGAGACGAAGCCGAACAGCGCGGCCAGCAGCGGCACCGCGACCGGACCCGCCGTGACCCGCATGGCCGCGGCGGCCGGTGTCACCAGAAGCGCCATCACCAGCAGAGCTCCGATGATGTGCACGCTCACCGCGACGATCAGGCCCAGCAGCACCATGAACAGCAGGCTCACCGCGCGGGTCGGCACCCCGCGGGCCGCCGCCGACTCCGGGTCGAGCGAATCGAACCGCAGCGGGTTCCACATCACCAGCAGCCCGAGCAGCACGACGAGGCTGATGCCGATGAGCCACCCCAGGTCAGGGCTCGACACCGACACGATCTGACCGGTGAGGAGGCTGAAGCGGTTGGCGCTGCGTCCGTCGTACAGCGACAGGAAGAGGATGCCGAGG
This sequence comes from Microbacterium sp. NPDC059771, assembly GCF_042732495.1. Classification (NCBI taxonomy): domain Bacteria; kingdom Bacillati; phylum Actinomycetota; class Actinomycetes; order Micrococcales; family Microbacteriaceae; genus Microbacterium; species Microbacterium sp. NPDC059771. The sequence goes on from NZ_JBHWHK010000001.1 coordinate 151,679, forward strand.
CCGAGGCCGAACGGCATGAGCACACCGACGATCGAGTTGCGGTCACGCGCCTTCGCACCGAGCACGCCGATGAGGATCGCCGCGACCAGTGCCCCGCCGAGTGAGCCGAACACCACGCTGCCGCCGAAGAGCAACGCGGCCGCGGCACCGGCGAAGGAGAGCTCGCTGACCCCGTGGACCGCGAAGGCGAGGTCGCGCTGCATCACGAACACGCCGATCAGGCCACCGACGATACCGAGCACCGCACCGGCAATGATCGAGTTCGCGAGCAGGGCGACGAGCTCGCCGTAGTCCTGGAAGGAGAAGATGTCGTCCCACCCGACGGCAGGGACGAGGAGGGCGGCGGCGGTCATGCGGTCCCTCCGTGGTCGTGGTCGTCGTGCAGGTGGTGGGGCTCGGCGTCGGGGACACCCACGACCACGAGCCGGTCGCCCGCTCGGAGCACGAACACGGGTGTGCCGTACAGGTCGCTGAGCACGCGCGTCTGCAGCACCTCGTCCGGGGTGCCGAGCAGGAAGCGCCCGCCGGCGATGTAGAGGATGCGGTCGACCCGGCCGAGGATCGGGTTGATGTCGTGCGTCACGAACAGCACCGCCGCACCGCGCTCGCGCCGCTGGCGGTCGATGATGTCGGTGACGCCCACCTGGTTCGCGAGGTCGAGGTTCGACAGCGGCTCGTCGCACAGCAGCAGGGCCGGTTCGTCGGCGAGCGCCTGTCCCACGCGGAGCCGCTGCTGCTCTCCGCCCGACAGCAACCCCACCCGACGGTCGGCGTAGTGCACGGCGCCGACCGCGTCGAGCAGTGCATCGACCTTCGCGCGGTCGCCGCGGTGCGGGAACGGGAGGCCGAACCGGCTGCCCTGCACGCCGAGCGCCACGAGATCCCTGGCACGCATGCTGGTGTCGGGAGCGATCGCGCGCTGCTGCGGGATGTAGCCGATGCGGGCGCTGCCGCGGTGCACGGGCTCACCTGCCACGCGGATCGTGCCGCGGGAGAGGGGCTGGAGGCCGAGGATGCTGCGCAGGAGTGTCGTCTTGCCCGACCCGGAGGGTCCGAGCACGGCGATGAACTCCCCCGGCTGCACCGTGAGATCGAGGCCCGACCAGAGCTCGCGGTCTCCGCGGTGCAGTGCCCCGTCGGCGATCTCGAGCACGGGCGCCGCGCGGTCGACCGCGCCGCTCACGACTGGACGGCGGCGGCGAGGCTCTGGATCGCGTCACGCATCCACTCAGAGTACGACGATCCGTCCTCCAGCAGCTCCGTGAAGGCGACCACCGGTACTCGGGCGTCGTCCGCGGCCTTCTCGACCCGCTCGGTCTCGGCACCGCCCGTCTGGGCGTTGGTCAGCAGGGCGGTCACCTGTCCGGACGCGATCACATCGAGCGACTCGAGCAGTACCGCCGGCGCGACGTCGCTGCCCTCCTCGACCGACTCGGCGAAGCCCTCGGGCGTCACGTCGGTGAGACCGGCGGCCGCGGCGAGGTAGCCGGGCAGCGGCTCGGTCAGGAACACCGTCTTGCCCTCGGCGGAGGCCTTGAGCGTCTCGAGGTCGGACTCGAAGCCCTCGAGCTCGGCGACCAGCTCGTCGGCGTTGGTCGCGAACGTGTCCGCGCCGTCGGGGTCGAGCGCCGTCAGCTCGTCGGCGATGGCCTCGACCACGTGGATCATCGTGTGCGGGTCGAACCACACGTGCTCGTTGAAGCCCTCGATGTGGTCGTGGCCATCGTGGTCGTGAGCCTCCTCGCCCTCGGCATGCTCGTGGTCGTGCGACTCGGCGGCGGCGTCGTCGTCGGCGTGGGCGTCCTCCTCATGGCCCTCGTTGCCGGGGAAGTCGTGGGAGTACTCGACGGCGGTGACGACGTGCGGGTCCTGGGCGTCCTGCAGCAGGCTGTCGATGAAGGCGTCGTAGCCGCCGCCGTTCTCGACGACGAGGTCGGCTTTCTGGAGCGTGAGCCGGTCGCGGGCGCTGGCCTCGTAGGAGTGCGGGTCCTGGGAGGCGGAGGTGATGATCGACTCGACGTCGACGCGGTCGCCGCCGATCTGCGCGGCGATGTCGCCGTAGACGTTGGTGCTCGCCACGACGGTGATCGTTCCGTCGTCGCCTTGTCCCGACGCGGCGGGGCTGGAGCATCCGGCCAGCGAGAGGGCGGCGACGGAGGCGAGGGCGAGAGCGAGCGCGGGCTTCTTCATGATGCCAGCGTAAACGCTAATGAGAACCATTATCAAATCGAACGCTCCGCGGACGGGAAAGGCGGAGAGCGTGCGACCACGCCCTCCGCCTTTCGTCACCCCCGACTCACCCCACGAGCCCCCGCGGCGCGATCCATGCGGTCGCCTCCGCGGGCAGCGCGGAGCCGTCCAGCGCCACGGTCGACAGCACCGCGTCCTCCGCGGCCGCTCCGAGCTCGAAGGGCTCCGTGCCGAAGTTCGTCACGACCTCCCAGCCGTTCGGACGACGGAACCGCAGCACGTCCGCACGACCCGTCTCCCTCCACTCCAGGCTCTCGCCGGTCTGCAGCAACCGCCGCAGCCGCAGAGCCTCGCGGTAGAGGTTGAGCGTGGAACCGGGGTCGGCATCCTCCACCTCGACCGCAGCCGCGGCGAACCACGCGGGCTGAGGCAGATGCGCGCCGCCCTCGCCGAACCCGTACGAGCTGCCCGACGCCGTCCACGGCAGGGGCACACGGCACCCGTCGCGACCGAGACCATCGAAGTCGGCCCCGCGGAAGAACCCGGGGTCCTGCCGCTGCTCCGGCGCGATGTCGGCCACCTCGTGCAGCCCGAGCTCCTCGCCCTGATACAGGTACGCGCTGCCGGGCAGGCCGAGCAGCAGCAGGGTCGCGGCGTGCGCCCGGCGCAGTCCGCCCTCGCGGTCGAGTCCGTCCTCCGGGCCGCCGGCACGCACCCACTCCGTGCCCTGCTTCACCGCGCGACCGCGCAGCGGAGGAAGGCCGTACCGCGTGGCGTGGCGGGTCACGTCATGGTTGGACAGCACCCAGGTGGTCGACGACCCTGCCGCGTGCGCCTGGGCGAGGTTGTCGGCGATGATGCGCTGGAAGTCGCCCGCATCGAAGTCGGCCACGAGCAGATCGAAGTTGAACGCCTGGCCCAGCCCCTCCGCGGAGGCGTACTTCGCCCGGCGCTCCGGCGTCTCCACCCACGCCTCGGCGACGGCGGTGCGCGGCGGGTCGTACTCGTTGAACACCCGACGCCACTCGGCGTAGATCTCGTGCACGTCGTCGCGGTCGATCATCGGGTGGGTGCCCGAGGAGCGGTCCATCGCGTCGAGCTGGGCGCGCGACGGCAGCGGCTCGGTGAGGTCCTTCGTGAGCATGTGGGCGACGTCGATGCGGAACCCGTCGACGCCGCGGTCCGACCAGAAGCGCAGTGTCGTCAGGAAGTCCGCGCGCACCTCGGGGTGGTCCCAGTTGAGGTCGGGCTGCTCGACCGCGAAGTTGTGCAGGTACCACTGACCGTCGGCTACGCGCTCCCAGGCGCTGCCACCGAAGATCGAGATCCAGTCGGTGGGCGGCTCCGCACCGTCGGGCCCCGTGCCCTCCCGGAAGATGTAGCGCTCCCGCGCGGCCGACCCACGCCCCGCGGCGAGCGCCTCCTGGAACCACGCATGCTGGTCGGAGGTGTGGTTGGGGACGATGTCGACCACGACGCGGATGCCGCGCGCGTGCAGCGCCTCCACCATCGCGTCGAAGTCGGCCAGCGTGCCCAGGCGCGGGTCGACGTTGCGGTAGTCGGCCACGTCGTAGCCGCCGTCGGCGAGTTCGGACGGGTAGAAGGGACTCAGCCACACCGCGTCGATGCCGAGCTCGGCGAGGTAGTCGGCACGGGAGACGATGCCGGGGAGGTCGCCCAGTCCGTCGCCGTCGGCGTCGGCGAAGCTGCGAGGGTAGATCTGGTAGACGGCGGCCTGGCGCCACCAGGTCGCGGTCTTGTCGTCTTCGCGGGTCTCGGTGAGCAGCGAATCGGTCATGAGGGGTTGGAACTCCTTGCTTTCTTGCGGTGGTCGGTGTCAGCCCTTGACGGCACCCTGCGTGACGCCCTCCATCACCCAGCGCTGAGTGAAGAGGTAGGCGACGATCGCGGGGGCCATCGCCATGAGGTACGAGGCGAAGGCGACGTTGTAGTTGTTGCTGAACTGGTTCTGGAAGAGGTTCTGCCGCACCGGCAGCGTCTGCAGTGCCGGGTCGGAGATGATGAGCGACGGCATCATGAAGTCGTTCCAGGCGTAGAGGAACGCGAAGATGCCGACGGTCGCGCTCATGGGCGCGAGCAGCGGGAAGATCAGCCGCCAGAAGGTCTGCCACGTGGTCGCCCCGTCGATGCGGGCGCTCTCCTCCAGCTCGATCGGGATCGACCGCAGGAACGCCGTGAACAGCAGCACGCTGAAGCTCAGCTGGAACATCGTGGCGAGGATGATCACGCCGAACGGGTTGTCGAGTCCGACGCGTCCGGTGAGCTGGATCTGCGGCAGCGCCACGACCGGGAAGGGGATGAACATCGCCGCGAGCAGGTAGAAGAAGGAGTACCGGAACAGCCGGCGGTCCCAGTTGCGCACGATCGCGTACGAGGCGAAGGCCGCGAGCACGATCGTGGCGACGACCGTTCCCGCCGTGACGAGCAGGGAGATGCCGGCACCGACGGGGAACTTCGTGAGGTTCCAGGCCTGCACGAATCCGTCGAAGCTGAACGGCGCGGGGAACGAGAACGCGTTGCCGTCGACGGCCTGACCGGTGGTCTTGAACGCCATCGAGATCGTGACGTACAGCGGGATGAGGACCGTCGCGGTGCAGAGGATCAGGATGATGGTGCCCGACCAGTTGACGCGCTCCATCTTCTCGCGCTTCTTCCGGCCGCCGGCCGGGGCCGTGGTGAGGGTCTGCGTGGTCATCAGAACGTGTTCCTTCCGCGGGTCAGCGAGAGCTGGAAGACCGAGATGAGCACGGCCACGATGAAGAAGATCGTGGCGTTGGCCATCTGGTAGGCGTAGTCGCCGCCGTTGAAGCCCGCGATGATCGTCATGGCCACGCTGCGGGTGGCGGTGCCCGGTCCGCCGTTCGTGAGGCCGACGATGATGTCGTAGGCGTTGAGGAAGCCCTTGAACCCGAGGATCACGTTGATCACGACATACCCGGCGACGAGCGGGATGGTGATGCGGGTGAGCTGCTGCGTGCGGCTGGCCCCGTCGATGCTGGCCGCCTCGTACACCTCGCCCGGCACCGACAGCAGACCGGCGATGTAGATGAGCAGCGTGCCGGGCACGGCCTGCCACGCGGTGACGATGACGATCGCGACCCACGCGAGGTCGGGGTTGGCGAGCAGGCTGGTCTGCAGCCACTCGATCCCCGTCGCGGCCCCCGCCGCGGGCAGCGAGTTGGAGAACAGGAAGTTGAAGACGTAGGCGATGATGATGCCCGAGATCACCATCGGGATCACGAAGATCGTCCGCAGCCCGGTCTTGAAGCGGATGCGGGAGGTGAGCCCGACCGCGAGGAGGAACGCGATCACGTTCACCACGATCACGGTCGCGATGGAGAAGCCGAACGTGAACAGGTAGCTCTGCAGGATCGCGGGATCGCTGAACAGGGCGATGTAGTTGGTGAGGCCGTTGAAGCTCCATTCACCGATGCCGATCGAGTCGGTGAAGCTGAAGAAGATGCCGATCACGCCGGGGACGGTGATCGCGAGCGTGAAGATCACCAGGGTCGGCAGCAGGAAGAGGTAGTAGATCGGCTCGACGCGGCGGGTGTGCCGGCGGAGCTTCCGCTCGCCGCCCGTCACGATCGCGGTGGTGCTGGCACCGGTGTCGGTGGCGGTGGTGGTGGTCATGGCGCGGACTCCTCTGTCTCGGCCGATGCGGAATCCTGCGAGGTCGGGATGGGAGCGCGGAAGGCGATACGGGCCCAGTCGGCGTCCATCGTGCGGAGGATCGACGACGGCGCGGCGCCGAGCACCATGGCCTGCGCATAGTTGAAGATCGGCAGGGTCTTCGGAACGAGCACGGACGGGCCCTGGTAGATCTTGCCGTCGTCGTAGTACGGGATCATGCCCTCGATGCGCGGGTCGTCCGGCGCTGCCGCGTCGGTCGTCGGGGTGAATCCGAGCTGCGAGGCGTTGTACTCCTCGATGTTCTCGGGGAGGTAGAGGTACTCGAGGAAGTCGCGGGCGGCCTCCTGGTGCCGGGACTCCACGGGGATCATCGCCGCGAGGTCCATGTTCACCCGCACCGCGAGGTCGTCGGGATCGTCGGTCATGGGCAGCGGGAAGGTGCCCAGGGGCAGATCGGGAGCGGTCTTCGCGATCTCGCTGAACGCCCACGGCCCCTGCAGGTACATCGCCGCCTCGCCCTTCGCGAAGGCGAGGTTGCCGTCGCCGTAGCCGCGACTCGCGGCGTCGTCATTGGTGTAGTCGTTCGCGAGCTGCATCATCTTGTCCATCGGCTCGGCGAAGTCCTTCTGGAACGACACCTCGGAGTCGGGACCGACGTCGGTGCCCTCGGCGGCGAGGGCGTCGAAGAATTCGAGCACGTCGAGGGAACCGCCGACCGCGTAGTCGTACCAGCCCTGCGCCACGGTCCAGTCGTCTTTGAAGGTGCCGTAGAAGGGGTCGATGCCCGCCTCGCGCAGCTGGTCGCACACGGCGATCAGCTCGTCCCAGGTCTGCGGCACCTCGAGCCCCTGCTCGTCGAAGATCTGCGTGTTGTAGATGACGGAGGCGGCCATGACCGAGTACGGCAGGGCACTCGTTCGGCCCTCGCACGAGCCGTACTGGTCCATCAGCGGCTGCAGGTCGTCGCGGATGCCCGCCGCAGTCTCGGTGTCGGAGAGGTCGGTGAGCGCGCAGCGCTGCACGAACCGGGCGACCTCGTAGTTGTAGTTCGCGAGCATGATGTCCGGCGGGTTGCCACGGACGAAGCTGGCAGAGACGACGTCGACGCCCGAGGTGTCGATCTCGACGCGGACGTCGTTCTGGGAGGCGTTGTAGTCCGCGACCAGGTCGGTCATGAACGGGATGGCCTCGCGCTTGCTGAAGGTGAAGCGGATGGTCTCCGGCCCGTCCCCTGCCGCGCAGCTCGTGAGCGCGACACCGGCGAGAACCAGGCCGAGCGCTCCGGCGATCCCGCGCAGCGGGCGTGTTCGTCGTGCAGACACCGTTGTCCTTCCGTCGGTAGATCTGCGGACTAAATCTAGTGAGCGAATCTAGTCCGTCAGGAGGTACTGTCTCATCTGGGCGACAGAAAGGTCAAGGGGAGTGGCGGAGGTCTCGGCGGGATTGGGCACCGGGCGCGCGAGCGTCGGCGCCGTCCTCGACTTCGCCTGGACCGCCAGCGAGTTCACCGCCACCGAGGCCATGGCCGGCACCTCCCTCACCCGCTCGACCGCGATCGACGCGATCGACACCCTCGTGGGCGCCGAGGTGCTGCGCGAGCTGCCCAACGCCAGGGCCACGGGCGACTACCGCGCCGGACGCCCCGCCCGACGGTTCGCCCTCTCCCCCGACCTCGGCGTGGTGATCGGCGTCGACGCGGGCGACACCCACCTCGCGGTCACGGTCGCCGACCCGCTCGACCGCACGCTCGTGCATCACCGCACCGAGCTCGACCCGACCCAGAGCGCCGAGGCCCGCCGGGCCACGATCGTCGAGCGGATGCAGGCCGCCCGCAGCGAGGCCGGGGTCGACGCGGACCACGTGCTCGCGGTGTGCGTCGGCGTCGCCGCCCCGGTCGACCGCGACGGCATCTCCCCGCCGCACCCCCAGGGTTTCTGGGAGCGCACCAACCCCGGCCTCGCCGCGGCCCTGCACGACTGGGCACCCGTGGTCGAGGTGAAGAACGACGCCCAGCTCGCCGCGATCGCCGAGGGCACGCTCGGCGCCGCGCAGGACTGCCGCGACTACGTGGCCCTGCTCGCCAGCGAACGCTTCGGCGGCGGAGTCGTCGTCGACGGGCACGTGCTGCACGGGGCCCACGGCGGCGTGGGCGAGGGCGTGGTGTTCGACCACATCGTCGGCGTCGGCTCGGCGTTCGGGCTCCGCTATGCCCTGCAGGACCAGGCACGCGCCGCCGTCGAGTCGGGAGAGGCCGCGACCGACGGCTCCCTCGGACGGCTCGTGGCGGACGGCCCCGTGGAGCCACGGCTCGTGCTCACCCTCGCCGCCTCCGGCGACCCCGACGCGCTGCGGGTCGCCGAGCGGGTGGGCGCCACGGTCGCCCGTGTGGTCGGCGTGCTCGGCAGCATGTACGACCCCGCCCGCGTGATCGTGTGCGGCGCGGTGGCCGAGAGCGTGGAGCCGGTGCTCGCCGCCGCCCGCCGCATCCTCCCCGCGGAACTGCACCTGCCGGCGCCCGAGATCCTCGCGTCGTCGCTCGGTGCAGAGGTCGTGTCGGTGGGCGCCGTCGCGACCGCCCGCCGCGCCGCCCGGGAGCACGCCGTGCCGCTGCTCGCGGCCCGGCGCCTGCGCACGACCGCCTAGAGCGCGACCGCCCAGGTCACGGGGTGCGGGGCGACGCCGCCGTCGCCTCCGGCGGCTCGGGAGTGTGCGCCTCGGCGGTCTCGTCCGCGCGCGACTCGACCGCCGACGCCTCGGCGGCCAGGTAGCGGGCGGCAAAGGAGTCGATGCGGCGAGGGGTGGCCGTGAGCGCGACGACCGCCCGGCCGGTGCCCGGCTGCACCGTGAACTGAGCCTGCGACCCCCAGGTGCCCCCGGTGTGCTCGATCACGGGCGCCGGACCCGAGCCCACCAGGAACCAGCAGAGCCCGAGCTGCAGGTCGTCCTTGAGGCGGTGGTGCGGGGTGACGGCCAGGCGCAGTCCCTCGGCGACCTCCGCGGGCGCCGGGCCGAGCAACGCGTCCGCCAGCCGCTGCAGGTCGTCGAGCGTGGAGGCGTACATGCCCGCGGCCGGCATCGCGTCCTTCAGGTAGGGCAGCCCGACGCCCTTGCCGTTCGTGGGCCGCTCCACCACATCCGGACCCGCGGTCGGCCGATCGAGTCCGGTCCTGGTCATGCCGAGCGGATCGAGGAGCCGCTCGCGCATCAGCTCCGCGAACGGCACCCCGGTCACGGCGGCGAGTGCGTCGCCCAGGAGCCCGACGCCCATGCTGGAGTAGCGGAAGCGGCCGTCTCGACGCGCGCGTCCGGCGCTGGCCGACAGCAGCTCGCGGTAGTGGTCGTCGTCCACACCGCGCCACGGGTCCTTGACGCTGAACCCCAGCGCGGTGGCGAGTTCGCGTCGCGCGAGCCGCCGCGGCGTGTTCGGCAGTCCGGAGCGATGGGTCGCCAGGTCGAGCAGCGTGGGCGCGGCCCCTCGCCACGGAAGGGGCTCACCGCGCGCGTCGTCGATCGGCTGCTCCGCGTCCACGTCGCCGGCGGCGAGGAGCACGCCGAACAGGGAGCCCGTGAGCGCCTTGCTCACCGAGCCGATCTCGAAGCGCGCGCGTGTCGCCTCCACCGGATAGGCCACCTGCGTCCACTCCCCGGAGCTCCCGCGGAGGGCTGCCGCGACGGAAGCCTCAGCCGAGCCGGCGAGCGTCGCCAGCTCCGTCGCCGGGTCTGCGAACCCCTCGCTGCGCTGCATCGATCATCCCCTGCCGTGTGGTCGTGCGCTGTGCTTCCACCGTAGGGAGGGCCTGCGGGCACGCACATCCACCGGCAGGCGGACCCGCACGAAGGGTCGGCGTTAGTGCTTGATCGGCTAAAGCACTTGTGATGTAGTTGAGTCACTCAAGTAAAGGAGCACCCATGCCCGCATCGCCGACCGTTCCCCCGCGCATGAACGCGATCGTGCTCGACCAGTTCGGAGACGAGGACGAACTCCGGTCGCGCGAGATCGCCGTCCCCGAGATGGGCCCGAGCGACGTGCTCCTCCGTGTGCACGTCGCCGCCGTGGCCTCGTGGGACGCGCTCGAGCGCCGCGGCGATTACGACGGAGTCTTCGGCATCCCGTCGCGCTTTCCCTACGTGCTCGGGTGGGACGCGGCGGGGACCGTGGCGGCGGTCGGCAGCGAGGTCACGCGCTTCGCGGTCGGCGATCGGGTCTATGCGGCATCCACCCCGGTGCCGCGCGGGGGCTTCTACGCAGAGTACGGCGTCGTCGACGAAGAGCACGTCGCGCACGTACCCGCGCGTCTATCCCTCGAGCAGGCGGGCGTGGTGGCGTGGGACGCCCTCACCGCGCAGAGCGGCCTCGATGCACTCGACCTCGACCGCGGACAGACGCTCCTGGTGTTCGGCGCCAGCGGCGGCATGGGGCACATGGCGGTGCAGCTGGCACGCCAGCGTGGCCTGCGTGTGCTCGCGGCGTCGTCCGGCGCGGATGGTGTCGCCCTCTCGCGCGAGCAGGGTGCCGACGCGGTCGTCGACGGTCGCGCGGAGGACGTGCTGGTCGCGGCGAAGGAGTTCGCCCCGGACGGCATCGACGGCGCCCTGGTCACGGCGGGCGGCCCCATGGCGGAGCGCGCCCTGCAGGCCCTCGCGCCGTCGGGGCGGGTGGCGTGGCCGCACGGGGTCCATCCGCTGCCCGTCACCGCGCCTGCCGTGCCGATCCTCTCGTTCGACGGCGACCGCTCGCGAGCCGCGCTCGACCGCCTCAACGCCGTCATCGAGTCGGGGTCGTTCACGCCCCACGTCGCCCGGCGATTCCCGCTGTCGCAGGTGCGGGATGCCCACCGCGCGCTCCGCGATCACTACGTCGGCAAACTGGCGCTGATCATCCGCGACCACGGGCTCCTCCCGCCGGCGGTCGCGGGTCGGCCGTAAGGTGTGTCCGTGATCACCTGCGTCGTGACGTACACGGTCGACCCCGCCCGCATCGAGGCATTCGAGAGGTTCGCCCGCGCGTGGATGGATCTCGTGACTCGCCACGGCGGCATCCACCACGGGTACTTCCTGCCGTCGGAGGGGAAGAGCGACGAGGCGCTGGCGCTGTTCACGTTCCCCTCGCTCGCAGCCTACGAGGTCTACCGCGAGCGCTTCGGCGTCGATCCGGAGTTCATCGCCGCAGACCGGATCCGCGACGAGAGCGGCTGCGTCCTCCGCTACGAGCGCACCTTCATGCGCCCACTGCTGCCCGCGGAGGCTCCCGAGCTTCGCGATTGATTGATCACCTCAAGCGTTTAGGATCGGGGCATGGCAGTCACCCACCGCGTCGCGACCGCGACCACGGAGGCAGAAGAGGTTCTCCTCGACCTGGTGAACGCGTACGAGCAGGCGTTCGACCGCGCCGCCGAATCCGTCGGACTCAGCGCTGCCCAGGCTTGCGTCCTCGGGCGGCTCTCCCGATCCCGGTCGATGGGCGGGCTCGCGGTCGAGCTCGAGTGCGACGCATCGAACATCACGCAGATCGTCCGTCGCCTCGACGGCGCGGGCCTCACCTACCGAGAGGCCGCCGCCGAGGACAAGCGCGTCCGGATGGTGGCCCGCACCCCGAAGGGCGACGCTCTCGACCGCGACTTCGGGCGTGCCTTCTCGTTCGCACGGGAGGCGCTCGCGCGACTGTCCGACGAGGAGCAGGGCCTCCTCACCGCGCTCCTGCGCAAAGCGCTCCCGCCGGCGGGAGACCCGAGGCCTGACTCAGTTATGAGTCGGCCCTAATCCTGATCCAGATCCGTCGCATTTGCGCCAGGCGCAAACTGAGCTCGTCAGGAATACCATGTCGGCGGGATCGTCAAACTAAGTGATCCGATGCGACGCCTGCTCGCTTCGGGGCACTGGAGTCCACCGCTTAGGTATCCGGAATCACTACCGGGATGAGACTCAGGGTCACGATCTGCGCCGCGATGGCTGCCCAGGCGGAGATCGCATCATCCTCTGCCTCGTCAGTAAGCGCCCCTCAGCCCCTGCGGCTCAACGAAGCCGCCGAACACGAACCGGCCAGCGACGCTCTCGGAGAAGAGCCGGGCACTCCCCTCACGTGAGAATCAACCGGCCTCGCCGATAACATCAGCTCAGCTAGCTCGAACAGGACAGTAGAATCGGGGATCGACGCGGTAACGTCGTCCGGCGCCGCAACTGAAGACCATTCGCCGATCAGAGCAGCGCCTCAGACTAGCCGCAACTGACGACCGCGTAGCGGCCGGTTGACGTCGCCGTCTTTACGAGTTGGCCATTGACGTAGATGTTGCAGGTGATGCTGTCGCCGTCCATGATCTGCGCGTTGAAGTTTCGGTACCCTGAGGCCGTCGGCCAAGACATCCGCCACGGAAGTGGGGTGTCACCCGCCTGGCTGATACTAAAGCTATTCGGCGGAACCCAGGTGACTGTGCCGCGACTCCCGTTCGAAATAACTTCGTACACGGTGGACGGTGGCTCGAGTGTGATGGTCACAGTGCTGCCTGGTTCGACGACGGTGCCCGCGGCAGGGTCTTGACCCGCAACCGCCTGCGAGCTGGACTTCGAGCCAGTCACGGTCAGCTTGGCGTTCGAGAGTTTAGTGGTCGCGGCGAGGTCCGGCATCCCGACGACGCTCGGTATCTGCACCCCCCAGGACAGTGTGACCGTACTGGCCACGGGAAGCTTGCCGTCAATGATCTCCGGTTCGGTCGCCGTCACGACCCAGGAGGGGTCGTACGGGTCGCCAGGGTCAGAGGTCACCACCGCCAGGAACCCGGCGGCCGTGAGCGTGTCCATCGCTCCCTGCAGGTTAGTACCGATAACCGCGGGGGCGTCGACGCGGGGGCGCTCGAGTGTGACCTTAACGTTTGATCCGGCGGTCGAGGTTCCGCGCTCGGCTTGGGTGAGGACCGTCCAGTCCTCGTGTCCGTCGACGACGGTGTCGGAGATGTCAGACGGGAGCACCTCGAGTGCGACTTCGGCGCCTGCGTCGACCGCATCGCCATAGGTCATCCCTTCCATGTCCGGGATCGACACTTCGGAAGGAACCACCTCAAGTGTTATGACCTGGTCCGCATGAACACGCTCGTCACCGGCTGGGATTTGAGAAGTCACCACGCAGAACGTCGGCCCGCGGTCGTCGTCTTCGCAGAACGAAGAGTCCGAGTGGAAGACGCTCCGGAGCGCGACGCCATCAAGCGCCGCCGTCGCGTCCGCGAGGCTTTGCTGTTCGACGACGGGGACCGACACCCGGGTGACTTGGTCGACGATGATTAACGCGACGAGCCCGAGCGCGACCACTCCTACGACGATAACTCCGCCGATAAGGATCGAGCGCTTACGGATCCGGGAACGAATGCGGCGCAAGAGCGTGCCGCGTTCAGTGGCTTGTGCTTCCGGATCGTCACTGGGTACCTGCTTGTCGGGTCCTGCTCCCGAAGACTCATCCACCACCGTTGCTCCTTAGGTCCAGGGGTAGCTGGGGCGGGAGTGCCGGCATGTGCGACCCGGCCCTCCCCTGCTCGCGCGTCATTTAATCGTGACGAAGACGGTGTCGGCGAACATGCCGGGGTTGATGGCGAGGACGCCGTCAGCAGGGGTGGGCACCTGGATGGCGTTGTTGCCCGTCGCGGAAGCACCCGTGTAGAGGGTGGACATGGTGTCGAGGGCGTCGGGGGCGACGACGAGCTTGTCGAACGGATTCACCGTCACGCCCGCGGCGGTGACGTACTCCATACCGACAAACGTCGGCATCCCGCCTTCGGGGTCGTCGCCGATGAACGTGACCGTGTAGTTGATGAGGATGTACTCGGTACCCGCGTCGGGCGCCTCGTTGAACATGTTCTCGTTCACGATTTGATCCGTCGCACCAAGCGTGACGGAGTTCACGATGACGGTCCATTCGTCGGAGGAGAACGGGACACCCAGCGGAAGCGGGTTCTCGCGAGTGCCAGCCTCGGCCGGCTTCTCTTCCTCAGCCGCCGCGGCACCCGTCTCCTCCGTGACGGTGGTCGGTGCACCGACCTGGACATCGGATCCGCCGAATGCGTCCGTGAAGGCCGTCGCGACGACGACGGTGAAGACGATGACGCCGACGATGGTACCCACGATGGACACGATGATGGCAGTGACACCCTGCCACTTCACCTTGCCCTTCAGGAACAGGGACACGATCCCCAAAATGAAACCGATGGGAAGGAGCACCCAACCGACGATGAGAGCGCCCGGGATGCAGGCGAAGACGAAGCCGACGGCCGACACAATCAGAGCAATCAGCGCCAGGACGTTGCGCTGATTGACGGGGGCCGGCGGGTAGGCAACGCCTGGTGCGGGCTGTACGTATGCTGGCGCATCGTGCCGGGCCTGGCCGTGCGTGGGGGCGACTGGTGCGGGCTGCGGGTCGGGGGCCGGGGGCGGGACGTTGGTCATGATTCTCCTATGGCTGTGTTCTCGCGGGGGCGCGCGCGAATGGCGCGGGACCGCGGCCGCCGTGAAACCCCCAAAGCCCAGTCGGGCACCTTCAACGTAGCGGCGGACTCAGACGTTTCACAGTGAATTGATATAACGATATGGGTGCAGCGGCCAGCGTGCCCTGCCTGCTGATGCGGCCCTACACGTGGGGGCCTGGCTGTCGGGATACAACTCCGCCTTCAATCCCTGCCTGACTTCATCGAGAAGCTCAAAGAGGTTGCCCGCGGCGTGCACGAAGTTCTCTGCTATTGCGCGCGAAGGGAGCGTCAGTACATCCGAGACCAAGATGCTCCTTCTGCAGGTTATGCAAGTGGAGAGCAATTCTCCTCACCTCAGTGGTCACCACGCCCCGTTCGCTCAGGGCCTCGACGACCGCGGCGACGTTGCGTGAGTGGTTGTCGCTGAACCCGAGCATTCGTCGATGTCCAGGGTGGTTTCTTCTAGTCGGTCCCAGGCGTTGGTCATTGCGATGACATTCGGATCGACACGCCCTGAGCGCGGCAGCCATACAGTGTTTCGAGGCTCGCATGTCTCGCGCGGGGGCCCCTTGCCGTCCGCAGAAGCGACGGCACTGACAGACGCGTCCGCGAGCTCGCGTGCTTCGTACTCGAGTTCCGCGCTGGCGCCGGAGCCCGTCGCCTTCCGAAGGCGCTCCAACATCAGTTATGGGTCAGCCTTTGTCCTGATCCAGATTCGTCATATCTGAGCCAGGCAAACACTGGAGTCGCTGAGAACCCCGTTCGGCCGGGAGCGTCAAACTATGTGATCCGGTGTAGCCCGCGCCGAAGACATGGGCCTAGCGTCCAGATCGTCGATCCTGCCAGCAGGCACATCGGACAGACTAAGGAACCACCGCACGGACAACAACGGGCGGGTCGTCCGGTACTGGAGTTGCCCATCGCGTCACATGAGCGATGCCAAGTGGGATAAGTCCCACGTGGGCTATAACGAACGCGTCTCTGAACACAGTTACCGCTCCCCGGCGAGTACGTGAGGTCGCATGCGTGGCAATGACGTGCTCCCGCAACTCCTTGCGGGCGGCGTGCTTCGATGCACTGTACTTCCACGCATCGACCTGGCTCACCTTCTTCGAAGCGACCGCCACTCCAGCGAACGCGAGCACCGCAAAGATCTCGATGACAAGGCCGACGAACCACATCAGTCCACGAGGAGCGCGGGCTCCTCCAGGACGGAGGCGACGTCGGCGACGAAGCGGCTCATGCCGTCGCCGTCGATCACGCGGTGGTCGAACGAGCCGGCGACCGTGGTCACCCAGCGCGGACGCACCTCACCGTCGACGACCCACGGCTTCTGACTGATCGTGCCCATCGCCACGATGCCCGCCTCGCCCGGGTTGATGATCGGCGTTCCCGCATCCATCCCGAACACACCGATGTTCGTGATGGTGATGGTGCCGCCCTGCTGGTCGGCCGGAGGCGTCTTGCCCTCCCGCGCCGTCAGCGTCAGCCGGTTCAGGGCTCGGGCGAGCTCCTTCATGCTGAGGTCCTGGGCGTCCTTGATGTTCGGCACGAGCAGGCCGCGCGGCGTGGCGGCCGCGATGCCCAGGTTCACGTAGTGACGGACGGCGATCTCGGCCCCGGCCTCCGTATCGATCCACGCGGCGTTCACCATCGGGGTGCGTCGCACCGCCCAGATCACCGCGCGCGCCATGAGCAGCAGCGGCGAGACCTTGATGTCGGCGTAGTCCGGCGACGCCTTGAGGCGCTTCACGAGCTCCATCGTGCGGGTCGCGTCGACCTCCTTCCACACCGTCACGTGCGGGGCCGAGTACGCACTCTGCACCATCGCCGACGACGTGGCCTTGCGCACGCCCTTCACCGGGATCGATTCGGTGCGGTCGTCGCCCGCCGCCGAGGGCCGGGTGGCCGTGAGGCCCCGCGCCAACCCGGACGGCGCCGCCGACGGAGCGGGCACCGTCTCCTCGCGCACACTCCCCCACTCGGGCGTCTCGATGTTGCGGAACACGCTGGCCTGCGAGGCGTGCTTCACCACGTCGTCCCGGGTGACCTCGCCGTCCGCACCCGTCGGGGTGACCGTGGTGAGGTCGACGCCGAGGTCGCGGGCGAGCTTGCGGATGGGCGGCTTCGCGATCACGCCCACCGACGACCGCACGGGGCGCTCGGCCGGACGCTTGCGGCGCGACGTCGCCCCGCCGCCCGAACCGTAGCCGACCAGCACCGAGCCGCCACCCTCCTCGGGAGCGGGTGCTTCGGCCGTGACGACGGCGCCGGGACCGGCGTCATCGCGGGCGTCCGTCACGAACGTGATGATGGGGGTCCCGACCTCGACCGTCGCTCCCTCGTCGACGAGCAGCTCACCCACGACGCCCGCGTGCGGAGAGGGCAGCTCGACCAGCGACTTCGCGGTCTCGATCTCGCAGATCACATCGTTGATGGCGACCCGGTCGCCCGGTGCCACCTTCCACGCGACGATCTCCGCCTCGGTCAGACCCTCACCGACATCGGGAAGGGGGAAGTTCTGCGTGCTCATGCGTGATCCTCTCGTGGACCGGATTCAGTAGGCGAGGGAGCGGTCGACGGCCTCGAGGATGCGGTCGGCATCCGGCAGGTACGCGCCCTCCAGCTTGGCGGCAGGGAACGGCGTGTCGTAACCCGACACCCGCAGCACGGGCGCCTCGAGCGCATAGAACGCGCGCTCCATCACGGTCGCCGCGATCTCGCTGCCGAGGCTCGTGTGACCGGGAGCCTCCTGCGCGTAGACCATGCGGCCGGTCTTGCGCACCGAGCCCAGGATGGGGTCGTAGTCGACCGGCGACAGCGACCGCACGTCGACGACCTCGCAGCTCGTGCCCTCGGCCTCCGCGAGCGCCGCGGCCTGCAGCAGCGTGGTGACCATCGCGCCGTGGCCCACGAGGGTGACGTCGCTGCCGGTGCGGACCACCCGGGACGAGTGCAGCGGCACGGCCGACGCGTCGAGCTCGACCTCCCCCTTGGGCCAATACCGGCTCTTGGGTTCGAGGAAGATCACCGGGTCGTTCGACGCGATGGCCTCCTGGATCATCCAGTACGCGTCGTTCGCGGTCGACGGCGACACCACGCGCAGACCGGGGGTATGCGTGAAGTACGCCTCCGGACTCTCCTGGTGGTGCTCGACCGCGCCGATGTGGCCGCCGTAGGGAATGCGGATCACGATCGGCAGGCTGAGCGAACCCGCGTGGCGGTTAGTGAGCTTCGCGAGCTGCGTCGTGATCTGGTCGAACGCCGGGAACACGAACCCGTCGAACTGGATCTCGACCACCGGACGGAACCCGGCCATCGCCAGGCCGATCGCGGTGCCGACGATGCCCGACTCCGCCAGCGGCGTGTCCAGCACCCGCCGGTCGCCGAAGTCGCGCTGCAGGTGCTCGGTGATGCGGAACACGCCCCCGAGCTTCCCGATGTCCTCACCCATCAGGAGGACCTTCGGGTCGTCCTCCATCGCCTTGCGCAGCCCCGCGTTCAGCGCCTTGCCGAGCGGCATCGTCTCCAGGGTCACCGGGCGTCTCCTTCGAACGAGGCCTCGTACTGCGCACGCCACGCCTTCTGCTGATCGATCAGCGGGTGCGGGTCGCTGTACACGTGGTCGAACATCTCGTCGGGGTCGGGCATGCCGAGGGTCACCGCGCGCGCGCGCAGATCCTCCGCGGCGTCGGCCGCCTCCGCGTCGACCTCGTCGAAGAACCGCGCTGAGGCGCCGCGATTCTCCAGGAACGCGCGCATGCGCACGATCGGGTCGCGTCCCTCCCACATCAGCTCTTCGTCGTTGCCGCGGTACTTGGTGGGGTCGTCGCTCGTGGTGTGCGCACCCAGCCGGTAGGTCACGGCCTCGATCGCGCGCGGACCGCCGCCCGCGCGTGCCTCGTCGAGCGCCACGCGGGACACCGCGTAGCTGGCGAGCACGTCGTTGCCGTCGACGCGCACGCTGGGAATGCCGTATCCGGCGCTGCGCTGCACGAGCGGCACGCGCGACTGCGTGGTCACGGGCACCGAGATCGCCCAGTGGTTGTTCTGCAGGAAGAACACCGTCGGAGCCTGGTAGCTCGCGGCGAAGACCATGGCCTCGTGCACGTCGCCCTGGCTGGAGGCTCCGTCGCCGTAGTAGACGATGACGGCCTCGTCCCGCTCGGGGTCGCCGGTGCCCGAGCGTCCGTCGAACGCGACCCCCATCGCGTAGCCCGCCGCGTGCAGCACCTGCGACCCCAGCACCAGGGTGTACAGCCGCGTGTTGCCGTTCTTCGGGTCGGTGGGGTCCCAGCCGCCGTGCGAGACACCGCGCATCAGCTTGATGATGTCGAGCGGGTCGACGCCGCGGATGCGCGTGACCGCGTGCTCACGGTACGACGGGAAGATCGTGTCCTGCGCGCGGGCGGCGCGACCGGAGCCGACCTGCGCCGCCTCCTGGCCGCGGCTCGGGGGCCAGAGGGCGAGCTGCCCCTGGCGCTGCAGATTCGTCGCCTGGGTGTCGATGGCCCGGATGCTCACCATGTCGCGGTAGAACTGCTCGAGCTCGGCGTCGGGGATCGCCTCGACGAGCGGCAGATACTGTTCGGCCTCCGCCGTGGGCGCGACCTTTCCGGTCTCGTCCAGCACGCGTACGAGGGGGGTCTCTGGGGTGCTCACGGGCCCCACGCTACCCGTGCCGGCATTCCGGGTCACGCATACCTAGGGCCCCCTCGTATCTTCGCGGAAGCCCGAGATTGCGCGGATCCCGGGGTGTCAGCGCTGGGCTGCGGCGACCTCCAGCACGCGGTCGAGCGACTCCTCCTCGCCGACCGAGATGCGGATCCCGTCGCCCGAGAAAGGCCGCACGATGAGGTCGGCGGCCACGAAAGCGGCGGCCACCTCGTCGGTGCGCTCCCCGGTGGGCAGCCACACGAAGTTGGCCTGCGAGTCGGGCACGTCCCAGCCGAGCGCGCGGAGCCCGGCCACCAGGCGCTCACGGCGCTCCACGATGACCGCGACGCGCTCGAGCAGCTCATCCTCGGCGTCGAGGCTGGCGATCGCGGCGCTCTCGGCGGCGGACGTGACCGACAGCGGGATACCCGTGGTGCGTGCCGCGTCGAGCACCTTCTCGTGCCCGATCGCGTAGCCCACGCGGAGACCGGCCAGGCCGTACGCCTTGGAGAAGGTGCGGAGCACGACCACGTTCGGGTGCCGCTCGAACACGCGGGCGGCGAGACCGTCGACGGCGTCGGGTGCGGTCACGAACTCGGCGTACGCCTCGTCCAGGATCACGAGCACGTCGGCCGGAACGCGGTCGATGAAGCGGTCGAACTCCGACGCCGTGATGATCGGGCCGGTCGGGTTGTTGGGCGTGCACAGGATGATGGCGCGCGTGCGGTCGGTCACCGCCGCGGCCATCGCGTCGAGGTCGTGCCGCGCATCGGCCGTGAGCGGCACCTGCACGCCGGTCGCCCCGGCCACGAGCGGCAGGCTCGGGTACGCCTCGAACGACCGCCACGCGTAGACCACCTCGTCGCCGGCCGACGCGGTCGCGAGGATCAGCTGGTGCAGGATCGACACGCTCCCCGAGGCGACGTGCACCTCGTCGGGCCGCACGCCGTAGCGCGCCCCCAGACGCTCCCGCAGCCGCCCGGCCGTGGCGTCCGGGTAGCGGTTGATCGGGGTGGTGCGCTGCAGCGCGTCGACGACCGAGGGCAGCGGCTCGAACGGGTTCTCGTTGCTGGACAGCTTGAAGGCCTCGGGCCCCGCCTGCTTCCCCTGCCGATACGGCGCGAGGGCGGCGATGGCGGGACGGATGCGGGGCAGGATGGGCTCGGTCACGCGTCGAGTCTAGGCTGACAGCTCACGGTCGCCGTGGGACACTGAACGGACTATGCGCTTCATCATCCGCGTCGTCGTCAACGCCTTCGCCATCTGGGTCGTCACCCTCATCCCGGTCCTTCAGGTGACCGTGACCGCCTTCCCCCCGGGAGAGACCCTGCAGCTCGTGCTCACGCTGCTCGCGGTAGGCGCGATCTTCGCCCTGGTGAACACCATCATCGGCACGGTCGTGAAGGTCGTGGCCTTCCCGCTGTACATCCTCACGCTCGGGCTCATCGGCTTCGTGATCAACGGCTTCCTGCTGTGGCTGACGGCCTGGATCACGAGCAGCTTCGGCTGGGGGCTGTCGGTCGGCTCATTCTGGTGGGGCGTGCTGGCCGCCCTGATCATCTCGATCATCAACGGGATCTTCGGCGCCATCCTGCGTCCGCAGAGCAAGCGCTCGCGCCGCGACTGACGTGGGGCCGTTCGAGCCGCAGCCCCTCGGCGAGCGGCAGGGACGAGATGCGGCGGCGGGCGTGACGCGGCGCGCCGTGGTCGCCGCGGCCTGGAGTGTTCCCGTGGTCGCGGCCGTTGCCGCGGCCCCGGTCGCCGCGGCGAGCGCGACCCCGGAGCTGACGGCCTGGACCGTGACCGCGTGCGAGTCCGCCGACCGCATCACCCTCATGCTGCGCAACGACACCGCGGATCCCCTCCAGACGTACCTCGAGCTCACCGCCGACGGCGCTCAGCCGGACGCGGGCCCCGGCCCCCTGCTCTCCCCGGGGGAGACCCGCCCGTTCGGCTTCAGGCTCGTGCCCAACGGCGGGTACACGATCCGCGCGAGCACCGACGGGGGGCTCCGGTTCCAGCAGCGCGTGGAGCTCGACTGCGCTCCGCTCGGACTGACCGCGCGGATCGACCCGGACGACGGCTCCGGCGTGCTGACCGTGCACGTGCGCAACGACTCGACGGCGCCCATGACCGTGACCGTCGCGTTCGACCTGGGCAGCGACGGCAGCCCCGAGTCCACGGACACCGTGGTGCTGGCGCCCGGCGAGGAGCGCGCCCTGCCCTACCCCGCCCCGCAGACGGACTTCACCGTGCGGGTGTCGAACGACCAGGGGTACGCGCTCGTGGAGTCGTTCGCGTTCGCCTAGCCGCACCGTGGCGGACCGCAGCAGTTCATCCGACGCGTTCGGCACGGTACTCCGTACGCTCCACCTCGGTGGCCTCGCCCAGTTCGGTCCAGTACCGGCCGAGGGCCTCGGCGCGCGGGTCAGACGACGCGTCCACCAGGCGGGCGGTCTCCTCGTACTCCTCGATCCCGTGCGACCCCAGTCCCAGATCGTCCGGGCCGGGCAGCGGTTCGACGAGCCTGCTGGCCGTGAAGCTGTCGGCCGAACCCGTGCCCTCAGCGGAGCCGCCCGTCGCGAGCCGGGAGACCACATCGTCGGCATGGCGCAGCTGCACGAGCGTCTGATCGTCGTCCAGCGTCGGCTCCGACGGACTGCCCGCCGTGATCTGCAGCTCCACGTCGAAGTCGCTCTCCATCGCGACGTGCGCGGCGATCATGCCCGACTGCGAGTACGCCACGACGTCCACACGATCCCCGGGCTGCGCCCCGGACGCGGCGAGCGCATCGAGGGTCGCCTGGTACGACGCCGACCGCGTACCGGCGTACAGCTGCACGTTCGAGCGCATGTCCCACGGCTCCGTCCCGGTCGGCGCGAGCGACACCGACCGCGTGCCGGAGAGATACGCCACGTAGCGGGTCGCACCGTCCTTCATCGTGTAGCGCTCGACGGCCACCTGGGCGCCGCCGCTCTCCGGAAGACGGCGCAGCGCCGCGGTGAGGTCGGCAGGAGCCCGCGGCGCGGACCGGGCGACCGCCGTCACGCGCACCGGATCGGCGTGACCCCGGAGGCGCTCCCCCGGCTGCACCTTCGCGAAACCGGTGGTCGAGCCGAGCAACTGGGTCACCGCCGCCGCCGGAGCCACCGACGGCCCGAGCCCGCCGAGGAGCAGCCCGGGGCCGAGGAGCGGACGGGTCGTCCACTGCAGCACGAGCGCGGTCGCGACGAGGCCGAGAGCCGGGTCGGCGGCGAGCAGACGGTCGAGCCGAGCCTGCGCCGCCGTGGCCGCGCCCGCATCCGTGTGAGCGAGCGCCTCGACCTTCGCCCGCAGCTCCACGATCTCGAACACGTCGGCCGTGCGTCGCGCTCCGTCCGCCGCGTGTGCGAGCTCGGCGGCGACCTCGTGCAGCACCTGGGCCGCGGCGCGCAGCGCGGGGAGCGGCACCCCCTCGAAGGCCTCGGGATCGGACGACACCGCGACTCGGGCCTGCTCGACCGCCGTCGCCGCTCGTCCGCACGCCCCCGCGGCCGCGGCGATCCGCGCAGCCACGGCCCGCAGCTCCTCGGTGTCGACCGCGATCACTCCGCCGTGGTCGATGCTCAGCCCGCCCACCGGTCGCCTCCCAGGCAGTGGTCGCGCACACCGCGGAGCCGTTCGACCTCGGCAGACGCGGCGTGGTGCTGCCGCTCGATCCCCTCGTGCAGCGCCCGGAGCGCTGCGGACTCCCACGCCGTGTCGTCGACCACCGCGCGCAGCGTGCCGACGGCGTCGTTCAGCGCGTGCAGCGCATCGCCCAGATGGCTCGAGGCGCGGATGCGGGCCCAGACGTGCGGTGGAGTGTCGAAGGTGGTGGCGGTGAACGCGGTCATGGCTCCACCCTGCGCGAGCGCCGACATGGCTCCCGACCCGGTTCGCAGCGCCCGTGAAGAGATCGCGCGGATGCACAGACGTGCAGGAAGGGCGGGTCCCGCGAGGCCGCCGCTGTGCAGGAGGCGCCCCGACCGGCAGAATGGTCACCGTGACAGCCCAGGATCCCTTCCGCGTGATCTTCGTCTGCACGGGCAACATCTGCCGCTCCCCCATGGCCGAGGTCGTGTTCCGCGACCTCGCGGAACGCCAGGGCCTCGGCGCGCGGATCGTCTCGCGCAGCGCGGGCACGGGCGACTGGCACCTGGGCGAGCGCGCCGACCACCGCACGATCGACTCGCTCGCGCGCCGCGGCTACGACGGCTCGCAGCACCGCGCCAAGCAGTTCACGTTCGCGTCGTTCGCGGAGAACGACCTCGTGGTCGCGCTCGACCGCACGCACGAGCGCATCCTGCGGGAGTGGGCGCGCGACGAAGACGAGGAGGGCAAGGTCACGCTCCTGCTCTCGTTCGACCCGAACGCGCCGAGCCCCGACGTGCCGGACCCCTACTACGCGGGCGCCGAGATGTTCGATTCGGTGCTCGGTATGATTGAGACCGCCACGCGGGGGCTGTTCCGCCAGCTCGAACCCGCTCTGCGCCCGCCCCGCACGCCCCGACTCTGAGGGGCCCGATCAGGAGGACTCCCCTGACTTTCCAGCCCTCGCTCCCGCCGCAGCCCCTGAGCCCCCTCGACGGTCGCTACCGCGGTGCCGTCACCGGACTCGCCGACTTCCTCTCCGAAGCCGGGCTCAACCGCGCGCGCGTCGAGGTCGAGGTGGAATGGCTGATCGCGCTCACCGACCGCTCGCTCTTCGAGACGAGCCCGCTGTCGGACGCCGACAAGGAGCGCCTGCGCGCGCTGTACCGCGACTTCGGCCAGGCCGAGATCGACTGGCTCGCCGAGAAGGAGGCCGTCACGCAGCACGACGTGAAGGCCGTGGAGTACCTGGTGCGCGACCGTCTCTCGACGCTCGGACTCGACGCGATCGCCGAGCTCACGCACTTCGCCTGCACGAGCGAGGACATCAACTCCGCCTCCTACGCCCTCACCGTCAAGCGCGCGGTCGAGGAGGTCTGGCTCCCGGCCCTCGACACCGTGATCGCGAAGCTGCGCGAGCTGGCGGTCGAGCACGCCGACGCCGCGATGCTGTCCCGCACGCACGGCCAGCCCGCCACGCCCTCGACCATGGGCAAGGAGCTCGCGGTGTTCGCGTGGCGGCTGGAGCGCGTCCGTGCGCAGATCGCCGGCACCGACTACCTCGCGAAGTTCTCCGGCGCGACCGGCACCTGGTCGGCACACCTGTCCGCCGACCCCGACGCCGACTGGCCCACCATCGCCCGCGAGTACATCGAGGGCCTGGGGCTCGGCTTCAACCTCCTGACGACGCAGATCGAGTCGCACGACTGGCAGGTCGAGCTCTACGACCGCGTGCGGCACGCCGGTGGCATCCTGCACAACCTCGCCACCGACATCTGGACGTACATCTCGCTCGGCTACTTCGCGCAGATCCCGGTCGCCGGTGCCACGGGCTCGTCGACCATGCCGCACAAGATCAACCCGATCCGCTTCGAGAACGCCGAGGCGAACCTGGAGATCTCCGGCGCCCTGTTCGCGTCGCTCGGGCAGACCCTCGTCACGAGCCGCCTGCAGCGCGACCTCACCGACTCCACCACGCAGCGCAACATCGGTGTCGCGTTCGGGCACTCGCTGCTCGCGCTCGACAACCTGCGCCGGGGACTCAACGCGATCTCGCTCTCGCGCGACGTGCTGCTCGCCGACCTCGACGGCAACTGGGAGGTGCTGGCCGAGGCGATCCAGACGGTCATCCGGGCCGAGGTGGTCGCCGGGCGCTCCACCATCACCGACCCGTACGCGCTGCTCAAGGAGCTCACGCGCGGGCACCGCGTCGGCGCGGCCGAGCTCGCGGCATTCGTCGAGAGTCTGGAGATCGGCGACGCCGCCAAGCAGCGCCTGCTCGCCCTGACCCCCGCGACCTACACGGGTATCGCCGAGCGCCTCGCCCGCTGAGCCCGCGCGCGGTCAGCCGGAGTACGACTCCACGCGGTCGCGCGGCATGAACGACGCCGCGAGCAGGGTGAGCAGCGCGGTCACGGCGACCGCGATGAACACCCCGACCGACGCGTGCACGATCGTGCCGGGGTCGTCCGGCCCTGCCCCCTGGGAGATGATCGCGTTCGAGATCGCCCCGAACACGGCCACCCCGACCGCGCTGCCTGCCG
Organism: Microbacterium sp. NPDC059771; assembly: GCF_042732495.1. Lineage (NCBI taxonomy): Bacteria > Bacillati > Actinomycetota > Actinomycetes > Micrococcales > Microbacteriaceae > Microbacterium > Microbacterium sp. NPDC059771. The sequence continues at coordinate 176,781 of NZ_JBHWHK010000001.1, forward strand.
AGCGGGCGAACGCGTTCATGCCGGTCACGGCACCGCGCTCACCCCACTCCACCGACGACTGCGCGGCGATCAGGGTCGGCGCCGCGCTCCACCCCAGCCCGAAGCCCAGCACGAACGCGATCACGGCGAGCACGTACGGGTTCGGCCACGACGCGACCGAGGCCAGGACGATCGCCGCGACCGAGGCGATGCTCATGCCGATCAGCGTGGTGCGGCGGAAGCCGATGCGCAGGTACAACCGCCCCACGTTGGCCGCGGCGATGGGCCACCCGAGCGTGAGCGCGGCCACGGCGAGGCCCGACAGCAGCGGCACGATGCCGAGCGAGCCCTCCAGGTAGGTGGGCGCGAAGCTGGTCACGCCGATCATGAGCGCCCCCACGCCGAGCGACACCAGGGTCGTGGTGAGGATGAGCCGGCGCGAGACGAGCCGCAGGTCGACGATCGGCTCCGGTGCCCGCCGCTCCACCAGCGCGAACAGCACCAGGGCCGCGATCCCCGCCCCGAAGCACAGCGCGCTCGGCGCCGACAGCCACTCCCAGGCGTTGCCGCCCTCGAGGAGTCCGAGGATCACCCCGGTCAGGCCGACCGTCAGCAGCACGGCCCCGAGGTAGTCGATGCGGTGCCGTTGCGTCTGCTTCTGCTCCGTGTACCGCCGCAGCAGCACCCACGCGGCGAGCAGGCACAGGGGGATGTTGATCAGGAAGATCCAGCGCCACGCGTCGAGCTGGGCGAACACGCCGCCGAGGGCCGGTCCGACCACCGACGACACCGCCCACACGCTGGCGATGTAGCCCTGCACCTTCGCGCGCTCGGCGACCGTGTAGATGTCGCCGACGATCGTCATCGACATGGGGGCGACAGCTCCGGCGCCGAGCCCCTGGACCACCCGGAACGCGATGAGCGCCGGCATGCTCCACGCGAGACCGCAGAGAACCGAGCCGAGCAGGAACAGGGCGATGCCGAGCAGGATGATGGGCTTGCGTCCGACCGTGTCCGCGAAGCGCGAGTAGATGGGCACGCTCACGGCCTGGGCGAGCAGGTACACCGAGAAGAGCCACGGGAACTGCTGGTAACTGCCGAGGTCGCGCACGATGCTGGGCACGGCGGTGGCCAGGATCGTGGCGTCGATCGCGATGAGACCCGTCGAGAGCATCAGCGCCGCGAGCACCGGTCCGCGTTCCGAGCGGAGTCCGACGGAGGCGCGATCGATGGGGGTGCTCACGTCAGGCACAAGCCGCCCGCCCGCCGGAGTATTCCGACGGACGGGCGGCCGAGGGTCGTCACTTCGCGGTGCCGGAGCGCCCGGGGGCCTGGTCGTCGCTGTCGGGCTTCTCGCCCGGCTCGGCGTCGTACAGCACCGGCCGGTCGATGGTCTTGGTCACATCGGCCGGGTCGACCGCGAGGATCAGCATCGCGAGGATCAGCAGGGTCACGATGAACGCGGAGCCGCCCACGACCAGGCTCAGGGCCAGCGGCGTGAGCCCTTCGTACGTGCCGTTCGCGATGGCCGTGTTCACGCGCAGGGTGAAGGCACCGGTCGACACCAGCGTGACCACCATCGCGAACACGCCGCAGCCCAGCGCGATGCCGAGCAGGTGGAGCGGACGCAGGATGTCCCGCCGGGTGGGCTTCTCGTCGCTCATCGCTCTCCTCCGTGCTGGACCGGCTCGCTCTGGTCGTCGTGGGGGACCTCCGGCGCGTCGGCGCGCTTCGGGGTCAGTCCCGCAATGCCGAGGAAGACGGCGACGATCGCCGCGTAACCGCCGAACATGCCCACGCCCAGGATGATGCCGGAGAGCACGAACGTGCCCGCCGCGTCGATCGTGTACTCCTGCACGAACCCGGCCGGGATCAGCAGCATCACCACCGCCAGCAGGAGCGTCAACGCGCCGACCGTGATCGCGTCGCGGGCGAGCATCCCGCCGACGCGACGCGCCCGGATGCCCGCGAGCAGCTCGATCCCGCCGCTGAGCACCGCCCACGAGATCACCACCACGAAGAACACGTCGTCCGTGCGCCAGGCGGGGACGCCGCTCGCCATGCCGGCGAGGGCGCTCACCACGGCGAGCAGGATGGAGGACCAGCGCGAACCCGCGGGCAGCACCAGCCAGGCGGCGAGCACGTGCACGAGCGCCGTCACCAGCACGAACCCGCTGAACACCGACAGCCCCACCGGGGCGGAGTGATCCGACGAGAAGGTGATCATGAGGGCGGCGACGGCCGCGAACAGTGCGCGCAGCAGTTGCACGTGGCGCATGGTGAACGCGCGAGCAGGGGCAGACATGCAGAGTCCTCCGGGGTTTCCCCCCAGTCTACGCGGGGGCGGGAGACGCCAGCGCCGGGCGGATGCGCGTGAAGCCCGGCGGATCTCCCCAGATCGATTGCCGGGCTTCACGACATACGCAGCACGGGGGGCGTCACTGCGTCGGGCCGGACGGTCGCGGGGTCGGGCACCTCCCCCACACGTCAGAGCCCAGTGACCCACGTGCTCGCTCGGTCCCCTGAAGCGTGCTCGCGCGGTCTTATGCTCACTCTAGGGAAGTGTTCTTCACATACCGGACGGGGGGTTGTGATGGAGTACACGAACGGTGGCGTGCCACGCCCACCCGGGCGCAGCGCCTTCGCCAGGGCACTGCGCGACGCGATCAACGCGAGACCCGTGACGCTCTCCTGGCTGCAACGCCAGCTCAAGGCACGCGGCAACCGGGTGTCGATGGCCACGCTGAGCTACTGGCGCTCCGGGTCTCGCCGGCCGGAGGGCGCGCAGTCGCTCGCGGCCCTGGCCGACATCGAGGACCTGCTCGGGCTGGAGGACGCCGCACTCAGCCGTCTGCTCCGCCCCAACCGCACCGGACCGCTCGGGGTGAGCGGCTTCCCCATCGATCACCGCGAGATCGAGCAGGCCGTGATCGACGCCTACACGGCGATGGGCAGCCCGTACCCCGACACGTCACGCGAGCTGACCACGCACTCGGTCACCGATGTCGACGAGCGAGGCAACGTGTCCTTCTGCTCCACCAGGAGCATCGTGCAGTCCACGACCGGCACCATCCACGCGATCCCGTTCCTGGAGATCATGCCGGGGCTGCCCTCCCCCGCCCCCATCCTGCGGGCGGTGTCGGGCGGCCGTTTCACCCGCCACTACTCGCACCCGGGCGGCGAGGTGCACGGCGCGCTGTTCGAGCTGGACGTGCCGCTCGAGGCGCCCGACACGGCGATGGTCGAGTGGTCGGTGGAGTACCCGCCGGGGTCGCCGCCGTCGCGCGACACCGGGCACGCGGTGGGCCGCCAGTGCCGGGAGCTGCTGGTGTGGACGCGATTCCACCCCGACGCGGTGCCCGACTGGTGCGAAGAGGTCGTGGAGACCCCGGACGGCCGCTCGGTCTCGCCCGTCCCGCTCACCCGCGGCACCTCCGTGCACCAGGTGCGGCGCGCGTTCGGCCCGGGCGCCCTCCAGCTGCGCTGGGGGTACGGGCCCGCGGACGCGGAGGTTCAGCCGGGCTGATCGCCCGTCGCGACCGGACGACCGGGGGTGTTCGACCACTGGCTCCACGAGCCGGGGAACACCCGGGCGTCGATGCCGACCTCGTGCAGCACGAGCGCCGTGTGCGCCGCGGTGACGCCGGAGCCGCAGTACGCCGCAACAGGGGTGCCGCGGGTGACGCCGACCCCTTCGAGCGTGGCGAGCACGGTGTCGCGGTCGAGCACCCGGCCGTCCGCATCGAGATGCAGACCGGTCGGGAGGTTGATGGCACCGGGGATGTGTCCGGCCACCGGGTCGAGCGGCTCGGTCTCGCCACGGTAGCGCTCGGGCGCGCGCACGTCGAGGAGCACGCCCGACTCCGGGAACGCAGCGGCCTCGTCGATCGTGAGGGCGTCGTCGCCGATCTCGTCGAGCACCACATCGCCCGGCTCCGGGATCACGTCGTCGGTCGCGGTGTCGTACCCGGCGGCCGTCCAGGCGCGGAGCCCGCCGTCGAGCACGCGCACACGAACACCGGCCTGCCGGAGCAGCCACCACGCGCGAGCCGCCGCGAGCCCCTTCGTGTCGTCGTACGCCACGACCGTGTCGCCCTCGCGCACGCCCCACCGGCGCGCGGCCGCCTGGAGCGTGGCGGTCGACGGCAGCGGGTGGCGCCCCGCGTCCGGCTCGCCGTGCGTGGACAGCTCCGTGTCCAGAGCCGCGAACACCGCGCCGGGGATGTGACCGGTGAGGTAGTCGGCGTGCCCGGCCTCCGGTCGATCGAGACGCCAGCGCACATCGATCACGCGGACGGGCGCCTCACCGGCGAGGAGGTCGTGCAGTTCGGTCGCGGAGACGAGGTCGCTCATGCTGCGAGGCTACCGACTCCCCGTGCGTCTTCGGTTCGTCGCGTCATCCGACGACACGGCCGAGAAGCGTCGCGGGAAGCGCGCACGAATCAGCGCCAGCGCAGCGGCAAGCTCAGGTACGCGGAACATCGCCAATGCCGAGACGTAGACCGCCCCACTGAGCAGACCGATCGCGATCGTCCCGAGAACACCCGGGAGCTTGTCACTGACGAACCAACCAGCCTGACCGCCGAGTGCGAGATACAACGCCCACCCCGCGAGTGTCGCTGGCACTGCCGCCAAGAGACACCGCGCCAGTGGGCGAACCCAATCTTGGACGTGAAGACCGCCGAGTCTCCGCCGGAGCAACACCACGGCGATTGCGCTCTGGCCGATCGACGCGACCGACTGCCCCAGAGCGACGGCTGCTGCAAGAGATGTGACCGGGAGGATATGCAGCTCATGGAGCAGCCACGCGAGGCTGGCGGTCGCGATCACGACTGCGGTCTGGAAGAGCGTGAACCAGAACGGCGTACGTGTATCTCCGAGCGCATAAAAGGTCCGCTGCACGATGAATAGAACGGCGAGCGGTACCAGACTCAACAAGTAGCAGCAAAGGACGAGAGAGGCCTCCGCTGCATCGTGTGGTGAATTCGTAAAGACGCGCGAAGCGGGCACGGCAGCCGCGACTAAGGCCGACAGTGCTGCGAACAAGAAGAACCCCAGTGTTCTGATGCTCCGCGAAATGTCCCGCCTCATCTCGGGATATCCGCCGAGCGACGCGTGCTCGGACAATCGCGTGTAATAGGGGGTTCCGATCGACAGCACGATGATCGAATACGGCAGCATGAAGACGAGCCAGGCATTGCTCATCACGGCCGATGCGGCGCCCTGGCCGGATGCCTCGTTTGCGACCCAGCTCTGATAGAAGCCCGCGCCGAGGCTGACCAATGCCATAAGAAGAGTCCAGCTCGCAACGCGGCCAAGATCGCCCAGCTGGGCGCCCCGCCACCGGAAGTCGATCTCCAGCCGGATACCGGTTCTCCTCCAGAAGACAAGGAGGACCAGCGCTTGCAGGGCAATGCCGCCGGTCGCTACGCCGCCTAGTGACGCGATCATGCCCGGGCTCCATTCCGCCACTCGCGCAAGGTTCTCGCCGAATGCCATACCGATGAGCAGGAATCCGATGATCGACAAGATGTTGTTCGCCACCGGCGCCCAGGCGAACGGGCCAAAAATGCCCTTCGCATTCAGCACCTCACCGAGCAGCGCATACAAGCCGTAGAAGAAGATCTGCGGGAGACACCAATACGCGAACGCGGTGGCGAGGGCGATCTGAGCGGTGTTCTCAGGGCGCAACTGCAAGGAGACCAGCCAGGGTGCCACAACGACGGCCGCGCCCGTCATCAGCAGGAAAATAGCTCCGCCCATCGTGACCAGCTTCGATACAAACTCCTCGCCGTCTTGGCGCCGCGATGCTCGGACGATCTGGGGCACGATCACGGCCGTGAGGATACCGACGGAGATCAGCCCGAAGATGCTGTTAGGAAGTTGGTTCGCCACGGAGAACGCGTCGGCGACCGCCGATCTGTTCGAGCCGACCACACCAACGAGAACGACCGTCCGCAGGAGACCGGTTACCCGGGAAGCGAGAGTGCCCGCTCCGAGCATGATGCTTCCGCGTTCCACCCCGACCATCCGCTCCTCGGTTCCGCCGTCGGGGGCCGATGATGTCACGTCGCTTCTCCTTCGAGTAGCGAGATGCCCGGGTTTATTCGCGGACCCCGTCGGGAATAGAAGCGGGCGGCGGGCGTTGCACCCCGCATGATTGAAAGTTCAACCGTCGCGCCGGCTGCCACCGAACGGACCCGCGTGCGGGTGCCGCTGCGCTTCGGCGACGGGTACACCACCACGGCCGACGTCGTGACCTTCGACGGACTGGTCGACGGACGGGAGCACCTGCTGCTCGGCCTCGGCGACTGGCGCGCGGCGCTCGACCGCGCGGCCGAGGGCGGCGATGCCCCGCTCGTCCGCCCGCACAGCGAGTGCCTCACCGGCGACGTGTTCGGCTCCGAGCGATGCGACTGCGGCCCCCAGCTGCGCGAAGCGGTCGAACGGATCGCCGAGCAGGGCGGGTTCCTGCTGTATCTGCGCCAGGAGGGTCGCGGCATCGGCCTCTACGCCAAGCTCGACGCCTACGCGCTGCAGGACGCCGGTCTCGACACGTACGAGGCGAACGTCGCCCTGGGTCACGGCGAGGACGAGCGCGACTACACGGTCGCCGCCCAGATGCTCCGCGCCGTCGGGGTCGACGGCATCCGTCTGCTGAGCAACAACCCCGACAAGGCCGTGCAGCTCGAGGCGCTGGGCATCCGCGTGACCGAGCGCGTGCCCACCGGCGTGCACCTGTCGGAGTCGAACTCGCGCTACCTGCAGGCCAAGCGCGACCACACCGCGCACACGATCGACCTGTCGGCGGCGTGACCGGCGGGGAGGACACCATGACGGCCCAGCGCTCGGAGCGGCGGCTCGACGACACGGAGATGGCGACGTGGCTGCCCGTCATCCGCTTCGTGCAGCTGCTGCCCCAGGTGCTCGACCGCACGCTCAAGGACGAGGTGGGCCTGAATCACGCGCGCTACGCGATCATGGTCACGCTCGCGGGGCGCGACGACGGCGCGGTGACCATGACGGAACTCGCACGCATCGCCGGTCTGAGCCGTTCGCGGCTGAGTCACGCGCTCGACTCGCTCGAGGAGCGGGGCTGGGTCGAGCGCACGTCGTGCAGTACTGACAAGCGCACGCTGTCGGCCGCGCTCACCTCCGCGGGCAGGGAGATGCTGCGCACCGCCGCCCCCGTGCACGTGGAGCAGGTGCGCGAGCTGGTACTCGACCCGCTCACCCCCGCGGAACGCGAACAGCTCCAGTCGATCCTCACGAAGCTGCTCCCGGGTGTGACCGCGGCGCTCTGAGGCGTTCTGCTCTGAGCAGAACGCCTCGAACCCCGCCGAGCGCCCGGATTATCGTGAGGCATGGCCGACATCGTCCCGTTCCCCCGCGCTCCCCGTCCCGCCCGTCCCCAGCCGAGCGACCCCGAGCCGCTGTGGCGGCAGCTGCTGGGCGACCAGCTCCGCCGTCGGCGGCACGACCGCGAGGAGACCCTCACCGCCACCGCCGAGAAGGCCGGGGTGTCGCCGCAATACCTCTCCGAGGTCGAGCGCGGGCTCAAGGAGCCGTCGAGCGAGATGATCGCCGCGATCGCCGGAGCCCTCGACACGAGCCTGGTCGAGCTGACCAGCGCCGTGGCCGACGACCTGCGCGCGACTGCGGCCCCGGCATCGGCGGCGGTCTCGGCCTCGCGCGGCGCGTTCGCCCTCGCGGCCTGACCGCGCACGCGGCGCCCGGCTTCGTCGCCGCGTGCCCTCCCCGGTGGAGCCCCGGGTTCGCCGTCGCGCCGCCGCACGCCCCGCCCGCACGCGCCGCCCGGTGGAGCCCCGGGGCCGACGCGGCACCGCAGCGCCGGCCCCGGGTCCGGGCGTCACCCCGCGTCGCGCGGCCCGAGCACGGTGTCGATCAGGCCGTACTCCTTCGCCGCCACGGCCGTGAACACCCGGTCGCGGTCGGTGTCGACGCGGAGCTCCTCGAGGGTGCGACCGCTGTGCCTGGCCAGGATCGCCTCCATGTCGGACCGCACCCGCACCACCTCGTCGGCCGCGAGGATGAGGTCGGGGATCGCACCCCGCGACTGCCCGGCGGGCTGATGCAGCACGATGCGCGCGTGCGCGAGAGCGGCCCGCTCCCCCGGCGCCCCTGCCGCGACGAGCAGCGCCGCCGGACCGATGGCCTGGCCGACGCAGGTCGTGGCGATGCGGGGACGGATGTGCTGCATCGTGTCGTAGATCGCGAGCGCCGCCCCGGGATCGCCGCCCTCGCTGTTGATGTAGAACTGCACCGCGGAGTCGGGGCTGTCGGCGTCGAGGTGCAGCAGCTGTGCGATGAGCGCGTTCGCCACGCCCGCGTCGATGCCGGTGCCGAGGTAGATGACGCGTTCGGCCAGCAGGTGCGAGTACACGTCCATGACCCGCTCGCCGCGGGGGTGCTGGGCGATCACGTTGGGGATCGTGTAGCTGCTCATGCGTCCGCCCCCAGTCCCACGCGCGCGCGGCGTCGCGGCATGATGTCGGCCGTCGACTCCACGATCCGGTCGATGAAGCCGTACTCCTGCGCCTGCGTGGCGGTGTACCAGCGGTCGTGCAGGGAGTCCTCGAAGATCCGCTCCACGGGCTGACCGGTGTCGTCGGCGATGAGGCCGAGCACGGTGTCGCGCATATGACGGAGGTCGTCCGCCTGCGCTTCGATCTCGACCGCGGATCCGCCGATGCCCGCCGAACCCTGATGCATGAGGATGCGCGCGTGCGGCAGCGCCCGACGCTTGCCCGGTGTGCCCGCCGACAGCAGGAACTGTCCGGCGCTGCACGCGAGGCCGAGCGCGAGGGTCGAGACGTCGTTGGGCACGAGCCGCATGAGGTCGCGGATCGCGAGCATCGACGGCACAGACCCGCCGGGAGAGTGGATCCACAGGGCGATGTCGGCGACGGGGTCTTCTGCCGAGAGGCTGAGCAGCTGCGTCATCAGCAGCGTGCCGTTGTCGTCGTCGAGGGCGCCGTCGAGCACGAGCACGCGCTCGTGGAAGAGCGCGCGCCGGGCTTCCTGGCTGAACTGGGGTATGGGTTTCTCGTCGCTCATGACCCCAGCCTCCGCCGCTCCGGGAGCCGGTGGGTCGGTCTCCGCCGTGGGCGGATCCGCCGTGGGCAGAGGGCGTGTGCGCTGCCCGAAAGCCGCGCGTAACACCCCCGACTCACGACGCTCCTAGCCTCGAGCACATGGCGAGACAGAAGGCACCGGAATGGCAGTGGTCGGAAGACGGGATCAACTTCCGCACCCGCAAGTGGGTGCGCCCCGAAGACCTCAACGCGAACGGCACGCTGTTCGGCGGCAGCCTGCTGAAGTGGATCGATGAAGAGGCGGCGATCTACGCGATCGTGCAGCTGGGCAACTACCGCGCCGTGACGAAACACATCTCCGCGATCACGTTCGAGGCGTCGGCGGTGCAGGGCGACCTGATCGAGATCGGCCTGCAGGCGACGCGGTTCGGCACCACGTCGCTGACGATGCGCGCGGTCGCCCGCAACATGATCACCCGCAAGCGCATCCTCACGATCGACGAGATCGTGTTCGTGAGCCTGGATGAGGACGGGATGCCGACCCCGCACGGCTATCGCGAGATCACCTACAACCGCGATCGCATGCCCACGGAGCGCATCGCCACCGGGACGGTCCGGCTGCCGAAGCTCTGAGCGGACGCCGCCGGGGGGAACGGCGTCCGCTCAGAAGAGAAGGGGTCAGGGGTCAGGCGGCCAGGGCGAGCGCGCGGCGGTGGGTGATCCGGTGCCCCACCCAGAACCCGATCGCGATGAGCCCGGCGAGCGCGACCCCGAGGATCCACGGGAGCATCGACGGCGCGGCGCCCGCGGTGGCGGTGGCGAGCGTGCCGGAGCCGTCGGCGATGCGCCCGTTGCCGGAGGCGAGGTCGGCCGCGCCCGCTTCGAGCGTCCCGCCGCCCGCGGCCAGGTCGCCCGATCCGTCCGCGACCGCGTCGGCTCCGGCGCTCAGCTCGCCCATGCCCGTGTGGAGGGCACTCGCGCCGGACTGCAGCGTGCCGATGCCGGTGGCCAGGGTGCTGGCGCCCTCGTCGAGCCGCCCGGCGCCGTCGTCGAGTCGCACGGTGCCGGCGTGCAGCGTGGAAGCACCGGTCGAGAGCGTGCCGAGGCCCTGCGTGAGCTTCGTGGCTCCGGCGCTGAGCTGGGCGGTTCCGGCCTGGAGCGCCTGCGTGCCGGCGACGAGCGCGGGGGCACCCTCCGGGGCGACCAGGGCGACCGTTCCGGGCCAGCCGAGTGCGGGGTCGCCGTTGGCGATGGCGTTGACCCCGGCCGTCACGCGCGCGGCACCGTCGGCCGCGCCGATGAGTCCCTGCGCGAGCGAGGGTGCGGCGGCGGCCGGGGCCGCGAGGGCGTCGACGGCCTGATCGACTCCGGCCGCGAGCTGCGCGAGCTGCTGCAACTGCACGTTGGTCGGGTCGGCGGCGAGCATCCCGGCGAGGCTGTCCGCGAGTTGCTGCGATCGACCGGGGGCGGCCGTCGCGGCGTTCTGCAGCGCGGTCTTCGTGTCGGGATGGGCGAGCGTCTGCACCGAGGTCGTCACTCCGGCGCGGAGGGTGTCGCTCAGCGTGGTGGCACCCGCCAGCACGCCGGTCGTGTACTGGTGCGCGCCCGTCACGCCCGCCGACAGCCGGGTGGCGCCCGCGACGAGCTGCTGCGCGCCCGCATCGGCTGCGGCGGCACCGGCCGCGAGGTCCTGCGATCCGGCGAGCGCGGTCTGCGCGCCACCGCTCAGGCGGCTCGCACCGGCCTCGGCGTTCGCGGCGCCCGCGGCGAGGTCGCCCGCACCCGCAGCGAGGGCCGTGGCTCCCGCCGCCGCGGTGGTGGCACCATCGCTCAGCTTCTGCGAGCCGTCCTCGGCGCTCGCGGCACCCGCGGCGAGGTCCTGCGTCCCGTCGGCGAGGGTCTGCGCGCCGTCGGACAGTTCGGCGGCACCGGCCGCGAGCTGCGCCGACCCGTCTTCCGCGGCGGTGGTGCCGTCGGCGAGCTCCGCGGCACCGGCGGCGATCTTGCTCGTGGTGGCGAAGAACAGCAGGATCATGGCGGCCAGCAGCAGGCTGAGCACGATCACGGCGATGCGCATGCCGAGGCCGTGCGCGTGGGGTGTTGCACTCGTCATTGAGGACTCCCGGGTGGTGTGTGGCGTCGTTGCCACGGGCGACTGTAGGGCCCCGGTCCCCCGCCGCACCGGAATTGCCGGACGATACCAAGTCCCAGCGCACGCGGGACTCAGTTTCTTGTGGTGGATGCACAAAGCGGCGTCCGCGCCCCCACCCCGCGAACGCCGCCCCGCGCCGTCGCCGCTAGCCCGGCAGGGAGGCGCCGCGGCCGGCCACCGCGACCGGGCCGGCGCCCTCGCCCGTCGAGCGCTCGGCGAGCACCGCGAACGCGCGGTCCAGGTCGGCGATCAGGTCGTCCGCGTTCTCGAGGCCGATCGACAGCCGCAGCACGTCGGCGGCGGGTCGTGCCTCCGGGGGCACCGGACGGTGCGTGAGAGCGGCAGGGTGCTGGATCAGCGAGTCCACGCCCCCGAGCGACACGGCGTGCGTGAACAGCGAGGTCGCCGACGCCACCGCCGACGCCGCCGCGTACCCGCCCCGCATCCGCATCGCGATCATGGCGCCCGTGCCGCGCATCTGCCGGCCGAGGATCCCGCGGGGATCCCCGTCGAGCCCCGGGTAGAAGACCTCGGCGACCTCTGGTCGGTCGATCAGCCACTGCACGAGGCGGCGAGCAGTGTCCTGCTGCTGCCGCACGCGCACGGGCAGCGTCGTGAGCCCGCGGTGGAGGAGATATGCGCCGAGCGGGTGCAGCAGCCCCCCGGTCACCGCACGCACTCGGCGCAGCGCTTCTGCGGTCTCCTCGTCGCAGGCGACGACACCGGCGATGACGTCGCCGTGGCCGCCGAGGTACTTGGTGGCGCTGTGCAGCGACATCGCCGCGCCCAGGTCGATCGGGTTCTGCAGCACCGGGGTGGCGAAGGTGTTGTCGACCACGACCGGGACGTCGCCGGCCTGGCGCACGACGTCGGCGATGTCGGCGATGTCGAGCGTGGGGTTGGCGGGCGTCTCGACGACCACGAGCCCGGTGTCGGGGCGGATCGACGCGGCGACCTCCTCGGGGCGGCAGTACGTGGTGTCGACGCCGAGCAGCCCCGAGCCCAGCAGGTGGTCGGTGCCGCCGTACAGCGGACGGACCGCGACCACGTGGCGGGTGCCCGTCGCACCGGTGCGGGCGAGGATCACCGCGGTCATGGCGGCCATGCCCGACGCGAACGCGACCGCGGCCTCCGCGTGCTCGAGTTCGGCGAGGGCCTCCTCGAAGCGCGCGACCGTGGGGTTCCAGAGTCGGGCGTAGACCATGCTGCCGTCGGCGGGCGGACGGCCCCCGGTGGCCATGGCCTCGTACGAGTCGCCCCCGCGCTCGACATCGGGCAGCGGGTTGGTGGTGGACAGGTCGATCGGTAGCGCGTGGACGCCGAGCCCCTCCAGGTCGGAGCGGCCGCTGTGGACGGCGATCGTGTCGGGATGCAGCGGTGCGGTCATGCCTCCACGTTGCCGGAAACGTGAGAGAACCGCCGGAATTCGACAGCATCCGCGGGAACTGAGGCCTCATCCGATATTCTGTGCAACATCCGGCGGGCGGGAGGGCGGTACCTTGGCGAAAGCGCAACTCGACGAGACCGATCTGGAGCTCCTCGCGGCGCTGACCCGCGACGCGGAGATCACGAACAAGGCTCTCGCGCATCGGCTGGGGTTGGCCGAGTCCACGTGCGCGCACCGCGTGCGGGCACTGCGCGAGCGCGGCATCATCCGCGACACCCGTGTGCGGGTCGACGGCGCGGCGCTCGGATACCCGCTGCAGGCGATCATCAAGGTGCGCCTCGCCAATCACACCGGGCCGAAGGTGACGGCGCTCTTCGACGCCCTCGTCGCGGTGCCCCGCGTGCTGCAGGTGTTCCACGTCGCGGGCGTCGACGACTTCCTGGTGCACGTCGCGGTGGAGGATGCGACGGCGCTGCGCGACATCGTGCTGGAACACATCACGATCCACCCGGTCGTGCGCGGCACCGAGACCCAGCTCGTGTTCGAGCTCCGCGACGGCACCGGCCTGCTCCCCCGCTAGCTCAGCGGCGCGGGGCGTGCCGTCCGGCGGGCCGACGCGGAAAGATGGAGTGCACGCCAGCAAAGGAGCACCATGAGCCGCAGCGCCACCGCCGCCACGAACGCCGTCCGCGAGATGCGCGACTTCCTGTTCGAGCACGCCACGGACTATGCCGCCGCGCGGGCGGGATTCGCGTGGCCGCAGGTCGACGAGTTCAACTTCGCCCTGGAGTGGTTCGACGTGGTGGCCGCCGAGAATCCGCAGCGCCCCGCCGTGCAGATCGTCGACGCCGACCTTCGCCTGCGGTCGTGGACGTATGGCGAGCTCTCCGCCCGCTCCGACCAGGTCGCGTCCTGGCTCGCGGGGCTCGGCATCCGCCGCGGCGACCACGTGATCGTGATGCTCAACAACACGATCGAGCTGTGGGAGGTGATGCTGGCGATCACCAAGATCGGGGCGGTGTCGATCCCGACGTCCACGCTGCTGTCGGCCACCGACCTCGCCTATCGCGTGGAGCACGGCCGCGCCAGCGCCGTCGTCACCCTCGGGACTCTCGCCGAACGGGTCGACGGTCTCGGCCCCGACATCCTCCGCATCGGCGTCGGCGAGGCCCCGCCCGCCTGGGCCCGCTACGCCGACTCCGCCGCCGCGCCCGCCGCGTTCGAGCCGGACGGCCCGACCCCCGCGTCCGACACCGCACTGCTGTACTTCACCTCGGGCACCACGAACCGGCCGAAGCTCGTGCAGCACACCCACGTCTCGTATCCGGTCGGGCACCTGTCGACCATGTGGTGGCTCGGGGTCCGCCCCGACGACGTGCACCTCAACATCTCATCGCCCGGGTGGGCGAAGCACGCGTGGTCGAGCTTCTACTCGCCGTTCCTGGCCGAGGCCACCGTGTTCGTCTACGACTACGCCCGGTTCGACGCGAACACGCTCATGCAGGTCATGGACACCCACCACGTGTCGACCTTCTGCGCCCCGCCCACCGTGTGGCGCATGCTCATCCAGGCCGACCTGGGCCGCCTGACGCACCCTCCGCGCGAGCTGGTGGGCGCCGGCGAGCCCTTGAACCCCGAGGTCATCGACCGGGTGCGGGAGGCCTGGGGCGGCACCATCCGCGACGGTTTCGGCCAGACCGAGATGACGGCGTGCATCGGCAACTCCCCCGGGCAGCCGGTGAAGATCGGTTCTATGGGCCGCCCGTTGCCGGGGTACCCGGTGGTGCTGCTCGACCCCGCCACGGGCGCGGTGGTCGAGCGGGAGGGCGAGATCGCGCTCGACCTGTCGCGCGCGCCGCTCGGACTCATGGCGGGGTACTACGCCGACCCGGAGAAGACGGCGGAGTCGCGCGCCGGCGGCTACCACCACACGGGCGACATCGCGGTGCGCGACGACGACGGCTACCTCACCTACATCGGGCGCTCCGACGACGTGTTCAAGGCCTCGGACTACAAGATCTCGCCGTTCGAGCTCGAGTCGGTGCTCCTGGAGCACGAGCTCGTGGTCGAGGCGGCCGTGATCCCCAGCCCCGACCCGACGCGGCTCGCGGTGCCGAAGGCGTACGTGTGCCTGACCGCGGATGCGGCGGACGAGACGGCCGCGGCGCGATCCGTGTTCGCGTACGCGCACGAGCGCCTGTCGTCGCACCTGTGGGTGCGGATCATCGAGTTCGTACCGGAGCTGCCGAAGACCATCTCGGGCAAGATCCGTCGCGTGGAGCTGCGGGCGCGCGAGGCCGAGCGCGTCGCGTCGGGCGACGACTCACGGCAGCACCGCGACCGCGACTACCGCTGAGCGCTCAGGAGACGACGGCGACGGGCGACGTGGGCGTCGACGACGTCGCCGCCTTGACGACCGCGGCGACCTTCGGCGTCCCGGTCTTCGCGGGAGCCGCGGCCACCGGAAGCGCCTCGGCCGGCGCCTCGCTGCGGCGCGTCAGCCCCGCGGCACCCACCATGCCGCGCACGACGCCGCCGATCGTGAGCATCAGCACGAGTGCGGAGCCCGAGATGATCAGCGGCAGCCACTGGCTGCCGAAAGACGCGGTGACGCTCAGCAGCGCCCCGACGATCCAGACCCCGACGGCCCCGCCGGTGAGACCACCGGCACCCCGCGCGATCGCGATCCCGGCGACGATCGCGCAGATCACGGCGATCGCCGCGCCCACGTATCCGATCGGAATCAGGACCGCTGCCAGCTCGCTGGCCACCCTCAATGTCGTCATGTTGACCCCCCGGTCTGCGGAATTCCCGCATTCTCGACACTAGAAGTGTGTCCCCTCCGGGCCATCCGTCTCAAGTCCGATCCGCATCATCCTCCAGAGGGATATATCGGCTGGATCGGCGACGCACACGAACGCCCCGCGGCCCTGGCGAGGACCGCGGGGCGCTCCGGAGGCATGCGGTCAGCGGCGAACGGGCCAGCGCAGGCGCCGAGGGCGCACGACCCGCACCGGTTGCGTGACCACGGCGTCGACGACCATCGAGCCGTCGGTGGGCCCGACGATCGCGATCGCCGAGGTCTCGGTCGCCTCGGCCGGAGCGACCGGGAGCTTCGCGAGACCGCGGTGGGCACGGACGTACGCGGGCACCAGCAGCAGGATCGCCCCGACCCAGGCGAGCGGGTTGCTGAGCGCGACGCCGTCGAAGCCGATCATGGCCCCGAGCACCACGGCCGCCCCGACGCGCATCACCAGCTCGATCACGCCCGTCACGGTCGGCACGAGCGTGTGCCCGAGCCCCTGGAGCGCACCGCGGAGCACGAACAGCATGCCCAGTGCCCAGTAGCCGCAGCCGTTGATGATGAGCATCCGGTGCGCCATGTCGACCACGCCGTCGGAGCCCTCTCCGACGAACAGCCGCACCATGGGAGCGCCGAACGCGATGAGCAGTCCGCCGAGCACGATCGCGGCGGCCACCGCCATCCACGTCGCCTCGACCACGCCGCGGCGGATGCGGTCGGGCCGCCGTCCGCCGTGGTTCTGCGCCGCATACATCGACACGGCGAGCCCGAGCGACGAGAGCAGGGCGACCGCGAGGCTGTCCACGCGCGAGGCCGTGGTGTACGCCGCCACCGCGTCGGCGCCGAGGGTGTTCAGTGCCACCTGCACCGTGAGCGTCCCGATCGCGATGATCGACGCCTGGAAGCCCATCGGCAGGCCGAGACGCAGATGCTCCGCGATGTCGGAGCCGGTGATGCGCCAGTCGGCGCGGCGCAGGTGCAGCATCGGCAGCCGGCGCCGCACGAACTCCAGGCACAGGATCACCGACACGGCCTGCGCGACCACGGTCGCCAGGGCGGCCCCCGCGACGCCCCACTCCAGCGGCCCCACCATCAGGACGACGAGCCCCACGTTGAGCGCGCACGACACCGTGAGGAACACCAGCGGGGTCTTGGAGTCGCCGATCGCGCGGATGATCGCGGAGAGGTAGTTGAAGAACATGGTCGCGCCCGCGCCGAGGAAGCTGATCTGCGTGAACACCGTCGCCTCGGGCATGAGCTCGGACGGGGTCTGCAGCAGCGCCAGGATCGGCCCGGCGATGAGCGGCGCGACCACGGTGAGGATGACGCTGGTGATGCCGCTCAGCAGCACCCCGGTCGCGACCGAGCGGCGCACGGCGGCATCGTCTCGGGCGCCGAAGGCCTGGGCGACCGGGATCGCGAAACCGCTCGTCAGGCCCCACGCGAACCCGAGCAGCAGGAACAGGAGGCTGCCGGTCGCGCCGACCGCCGCGAGCGACTGGACGCCGAGGTGGCGCCCGACCACGATCGCGTCGGCGAACTGGTACAGCTGCTGCACGACGTTGCCGAGCAGGAGGGGGATCGAGAAGGCGAGGATGACACGCCACGGACGGCCCGTGGTGAGGGTGGTGGCCATGAAGAGCGGCTCGCAGAAGACGAAGGGCGGATCGGGGAGCGACCAGTTTATCGAATCGTTTCGGGACGAGGGAACACCGGGGGGGCGGAATGCCGGAGCTTCTCTGCCGATTTCGGGCGAGCGCACCGCGGTGGTTACTCTGCATCAGTCGCCGGCACGCGAGTGTCGCGGCGTGTCGACGAAGACCGGAGGAGACAGCGTGACGAAGGAAGACACGGGGGCGATCAACAGCACGGGGGCCACCGCCGATGCGGGGAGCGAGCAGCACCTGCGGCGGGCACTGAGCAACCGGCACATCCAGCTGCTGGCCATCGGCGGCGCCATCGGCACCGGCCTGTTCATGGGAAGCGGCAAGACGATCTCGGTCGCCGGGCCCTCGGTGATCTTCGTCTACATGATCATCGGGTTCATGCTGTTCTTCGTCATGCGGGCGATGGGCGAGCTGCTGTTGTCGAACCTGAAGTACAAGTCGTTCAGCGACTTCGCCAGCGACCTGCTCGGCCCGTGGGCCGGGTTCTTCACGGGCTGGACCTACTGGTTCTGCTGGGTGGTGACGGGCGTCGCCGACGTGATCGCGATCGCCGGGTACACGGATGCGCTCATCCCCGGTGTCCCGCTGTGGATCCCCGGCCTGCTGGTCGTGGTGATCCTGCTCGCGCTGAACCTGCCGACCGTCGCCGCGTTCGGCGAGATGGAGTTCTGGTTCGCGCTCATCAAGATCGTGGCGATCGTGGCGCTCATCGCGACGGGTCTGGTGATGGTGTTCACCGGCTTCCAGCACGACGCCGGCACCGCGAGCTTCTCGAACCTGTGGGAGCACGGCGGCATGTTCCCGCACGGGTTCATGGGCTTCGTCGCGGGCTTCCAGATCGCGGTGTTCGCGTTCGTCGGGATCGAACTCGTGGGCACCGCCGCCGCCGAGACCAAAGACCCGAAGCGCAACCTCCCGAAGGCGATCAACGCGATCCCGATCCGCGTGCTGCTGTTCTACGTCGGCGCGCTGATCGTGCTGATGGCGGTCACCCCGTGGACCGAGTACGTGGCCGGGGAGAGCCCCTTCATCGCGATGTTCGCCCTCGCCGGCCTCGGCATCGCCGCGACCGTCGTCAACCTCGTGGTGCTCACCTCGGCCATGTCGAGCGCGAACTCGGGCATCTACTCGACCTCGCGCATGGTGTTCGGCCTCGCGCAGGACGGCGATGCGCCGCAAATGTTCGCCCGCCTGTCGAAGCGTCGCGTGCCGCAGAACGCCCTGTTCCTCTCCTGCATCCTGCTGCTGTCGGGCGTGGTGCTGCTCTACGCGGGCAAGGACATCGGCACCGCGTTCGACATGGTGACCACGGTGTCGGCGGTGTGCTTCATGTTCGTGTGGACGATCTTCCTGTGCAGCTACCTGAAGTACCGGCGCACTCGTCCGGAGAAGGCCGCGGCCTCGGCGTTCAAGATGCCCGGCGGCGTGTTCATGGTGTTCGTGGTGCTCGCCTTCTTCGTCTTCATCCTGTGGGCGCTCACCACCCAGCCCGACACGCTGACGGCCCTCCTGGTCACGCCGATCTGGTTCGCGATCCTCATCGTCGCGTGGGTGTTCGTGCGCAAGTCGCCCCATCACATCGCCCGGCACGAGGCGCACATCGCCTACCTGCGCGACGAGACCATCGACGCACACTAGACGCACGCGACTGCGCAGAATCGGCGGGCCCCGGGAGGGGAGCCCGCCGATTCGCGTGTGACGCCGCGGTTCTGGGGAGTTGCGGCGAGGTCAGACGCTCGCGGTGGCGGACACGGGTGCTGCGACGGGTCGCGCGGCGGGCAGGCGCTTGCGCAGAGCGAGGAACAGCAGCACCATCCCGGCCGTGAGCAGCATGTGGCCCAGTCCGGCGATGCCGGCGATCATCTTGGACGACTCCAGGCCGAGCACCGTCAGGGAGCCGTGCCACAGCAGCATGGCCGAGGTGAGCACGAGTCCGGCGGTGTAGAGCCAGAAGAACCAGCCGAACAGGCGGCTCGCGGAGAGCGTGAACGCCCGCTCCAGCAGCAGCACGATCAGGTAGACCACGAAGCCCAGCACCAGCAGGTGGGTGTGCACGAGCCCGAGCTGCGTCGGGGCGCCCTCGGGGAAGTCGTTGAGCTTGGTGAACTCGCGATAGAAGAGGCCGGAGGCGACCCCGGCGAGCATGGAGGCGAACGCGGCGTAGAAGAGTCGGCGCATGGGTGTTCCTTTCGGGTCACCCCCAGCCTCCGTCGGGCCGGGAATCCGCGGATCCATCGAACGGTGGAGATGCGGGGCTCAGATCACGCCCGTCTCGCGCGCGATCGCCACGGCCCTGGCGCGACTGTCCGCGCCGAGCTTCTCGAATACGTGCACGAGGTGGGTCTTGACCGTGGCCTCCGTCACGAACAGGGTCTTCGCGATCTCGCGGTTCGAGGCGCCCGTGGCGAGCAGCCGCAGCACGTCGAGCTCCCGGTCGGTCAGACGCACCCGGGGTGCCCGCAGCACCTGGCCGACGCGCTCGCTGAGCTCCGGCGTGAGGACGAGCCCGCCCGACGCGGCCGCACGCACCGCACGCACGATGTCGTCCGGGGCGATGTCCTTCAGCAGGTAGCCCGCGGCGCCCGCCTCGACGGCTCCGAGGATCTCGGCGTCGCGGTCGAACGTGGTCAGGATGAGCACGGCGGGGGCGGGGTCCTGCGCACGCAAAGCCGCCGTGGTCTGCACGCCGTCCATGCCCGCGCCCAGCCGTAGGTCGCACAGCACCACGTCGGGGTGCAGGTGCCGCGCGAGGGCGACCGCCTCCTCCCCCGACGCCGCCTCGCCCACGACCTCCACGTCGTCGCGGTGGTCGAACAGCGACCGCACCCCCGCGCGGACGATGGGGTGGTCGTCGACGAGCAGCACCCGCACCGCGGTCACCGCAGCGCTCCCGTCTCCCGGGGGCCCGCGGTCCGCAGCGGCACGTGCGCCGAGAGGGCCGTCCCGTCGCCCGGGGCGCTCTCCACGTCGAGGCCTCCGCCGAGCTCCCGCAGCCGCGCCCGCATCGAGCGCAACCCGTAGCCGCCGCCCGCCCCCGTCGTGCCGCGCGCATCCCACCCGGACGCGTCGAAACCCGCCCCGTCGTCGACGATGTCGAGCCGCACGGCGTCGCCCGCATCCGCCAGGGTCACCACGACGCGGGAGGCGCCGGCGTGCGTGCGGACGTTCGCGAGGGCCGACTGCGCCGTCCGCAGCAGCGCGATCTCGGCGTCGATGCCCAGCGGCGGCAGCTCGTCGTCGGCGTGCAGGGTCGTGTCGATGCCGGTCTCGTCCGACAGGCGGTCGAGCATCCGTGCGAGGGCGTCGGCGAGCGCGGTGGACTCCAGCTCCGCGGGCATCAGGTCGTTCACGATGCGCCGCGCGTCGGCCAGCCCCTCGGCTGCGAGCGCACCGATCTGCTCGAGCGCCCTGGTGCGCTGTTCCTGGTCGTCGCCCGCGAGCGCCGCGCGTGACAGCATCCCCACCGACGACAGGCTCTGCGCGACGGTGTCGTGCAGGTCGCGCGACACCCTGGTGCGTTCGGCGCTCGCCCCCGACTCGCGCTGCATGCGGGCGAGCTCGTCCTGCACCGCGGCCATCTCCTCCTGCGTGGCCACGAGCGAGGCGATCAGCCGCCGTCGCTCCCGGCCGTCGCGCACCAGCACGAGGTAGCCCCGGGAGATGCCGAGCGCGAAGACCCCGCCCACGAGAGGACCGATCACGTTGGCGTACGTCGTCTCTCCGGTGTGCACGACCGGGGCGAGGATCACCACCGCGAGCACGAGCACGCTGAGGGGCACCGCCCACCGCAGCGGCAGGATGAACCCGGCGAGCAGCCACAGCGCGAACGCCAGCCACACGAATTCCGGCGACACGACCACGGCCCCGAGCCAGATGAGGGTGAGGCCGAGCAGCCACCAGGTGGCGAGGCGCCGGTCGGCCGTGCGCTCGCCGAGCAGCAGCCCGCCGCCGTACCACCCGAGGAACACCAGTCCGAGGGCGAGCACCCACGGCAGCGGCACGCCGTCGATCGCCGCCCTGACCACGCCCACCGCGAGCAGCACCGCGGTGATGACCGCCTGACCCACGCGGATCGAGCCCACCAGTGTCGCCCACGACCACCGACCGGTGCCGGGGCGCGGTGCGGGCTCTGGCGACGACATGCTCACATTCTTCCCCCGACGGCCCGCCCGTGCGTCCATCGTTCGACGGAGGCGGCGGACGACCTCGGTATCGTGAGGCCGTGACCGCCGCCCACCCCTACCCCGCGACGATCGCGGCCCCGGTGGAGCACGAGCTCGTGATCCGCAAGTCGCGCTTCCTCACACTGGTCGCGCCCGTGGCCTCGGTGGCCGACGCGGAGACCGTGATCGCGGCCGTGCGCAAGCGCGCGTGGGACGCGAACCACAACTGCACGGCCATGGTCACGGGGCTGCGCGGCGATCAGGCCCGCTCCTCCGACGACGGCGAGCCGTCGGGCACCGCGGGAGTGCCGATGCTGGAGGTGCTGCGCCGGCGGGGACTGACCGACGTGGTCGCGGTCGTGACGCGCTACTTCGGCGGGGTGAAGCTCGGGGTGGGCGGGCTCGTGCGCGCGTACGGCTCCGCGGTGTCGGAGACCCTCGACCGCGCGGCGCTCGTGCACCGACGGGTGTTGACCCAGACCACGGTCGAGGTGCCCCACGCCGACGCCGGGCGCTACGACAACCTGCTGCGGGAGTGGGCGCAGCAGCACGGCGCGACCCTCGGCACGCCGCAGTACGGAGAGGCCGCGCGCCTGGAGCTGTGGGTTCCTGCGGAGGAGCTGCCGCGACTGTCCGACGACCTCGCCGCCGCGTCGGCCGGAGCCGTGCGCCTCGAGACCGGCGTCGAGCGCGTGGTCGACGTGCCCGCCTGACCGGCACTCCCGGCGGGCGCATACGCGCGGCGGCTATCCTGGACGCCGCGGTCGCGGAAGGAGAGCGATGTTCGACAGTCCGCTCTCGGCCTCGCCGTACGAGATCCTCGAGGTCGACCCGTCCGTCGACGACGCGGAGCTGCGCCGGGCCTACCGCCTCCGCCTCCGCCAGACGCACCCCGACACGGGCGGCGACGCGGCGGTGTTCATCCAGGTGCAGCGGGCGTGGGAGCTGATCGGCACGGCGGAGGGTCGCGCGGCCTACGACCGCCGCACGGGCGTGACCGACGACGGCGCCGAGTGGAGCGGCTGGAGACCGCAGACCGCGCGCACCGACACCCGTCCGCGGGCGCGGTCGTACGGACAGCCCGGCGGCTGGCGCCGCGAGCGCTACCTCACGCTCATCCGGGAGTGGGCGGGCCACGGGGTGGAGGTGCCCGACCCGTACGCGCCGGCTCTCGTGCGGGCCGCGCCGCGGGAGCTGCGGCGCATGCTGGCCGACGCCCTCGCGGAGGAGGCGACCGCGCGCACGGTGTCCGACCTCGGGATGGGCTTCACCGTGTGGCACGACGTCGCGGCCGGGCAGACGCCCGACGACAAGCTCGACCACGTGGTGCTCAGTCCCTCGGGCCTGTACGGCATCATGTCGGAGGACTTCGGCGGGGTGGTGGGCTTCCGCCGCGGCGAGATCACCGGCCCGAGCCTGGGCACCAGGGCTCCGGTGACGGCGGCGCTCGGCCGGATGCGTCAGGTGGCGAAGGCCGCGAAGGTCAGGTTCGGCGGCGCGATCGTGGTGCTGCCGGACGACGATCTGGCGCAGGCGGTGACCCCGCTCGGCAGCACCCGCGGGGTTCCGGTCGTGGTGGTGCGGCGCAGTGCGCTGGCGATGGTGCTGCGCCAGGGGGTGCCGGGGGCCAGGGCGATCGGCGGCAACGAGCTGTTCGACGTGCGCACGCGCCTGCAGCAGACCGTCCGGTTCGTCTGACCCTCCGCTCGTCCGCGATCCCGCTCTTGACGCCTTTCGTCAAACCGGTTTACACTCGTCAAACCGGTTCACGCACCCGAGTGAGCCCGACACCCGCGAGGAGGCGGCATGGGCCGCACCACGATCGCCGACGTCGCCCGCGAGGCCGGCGTCACCAAGGCCACCGTGTCGCACGCGCTCAGCGGCAACCGCCCCATCTCCGAGGAGACCAGGGCGAAGGTGCTCGCCGCGGCCCGCAAGCTCGACTGGGCTCCGAGCCAGAGCGCCAGAGCCCTCGCCACGCGCCGCGCCAACGCGATCGCCGTCGTCCTCGCGCGCGACCCCGAGGTCATCGCGAACGACTCGTTCTTCCCCGCGTTCATCGCCGGGGTCGAGTCGGTGCTCGCCGAGACCGAGACCGCGCTCGTGCTCCAGGTGGTGCAGGGTCGCGAGGCCGAGGAGCGCGCGTACCGCATGCTCGCCCGCGGCCGGGCCGACGGCGCGCTGCTGCTCGACCTGCGCACCGACGACTGGCGCGTGCCCTTCCTCGACGAGCTCGGGCTGCCCACCGTGCTGGTCGGCGCGTACGACCAGCCCAGCCCGTTCTCGTGCGTGCGCACCGACGACGCCGCACCGATGCGCGAGATCCTCGACCGGCTCCGCGCCGCAGGGCACACCCGCATCGCCCACGTGTCCGGCCCGCTCGACTACGTGCACTCGGCCGCCCGTGCCGCCGCCTACACCGAGGCCGCGGGCTCCGACGAGCTGCTGCGCGAGGGCGACTTCACCGCCGCGAGCGGGCGCGACGTGACCGAGGAACTGCTCGCGCTGCCCGACCGCCCCACGGCGATCCTCTACTCGAACGACACCATGGCCATCGCCGGGCTCTCCCTCGCCCGCTCGCAGGGTCTCGCGATCCCCCGCGACCTGGCCATCTCCGGCTTCGACGACGACCACCTCTCCGCCCACCTCTCCCCCGCGCTCACGAGCGTGTCGTCCGACCCGGCCGCCCGGGGCCGCGCGGCCGCCCGGCTGCTGCAGGAGAGCATCCTCGGCGCCGAACCGCGCACCGAGGTCGTGGACTGCAACGTCGTGCACTTCCGGGAGAGCACCGGCTCCTGAGCCCCCCGCACCACCCATCGCGTCAAGGAGGACACCATGAAGAAGATCCGCGCAGCAGCACTCGTGGGCGCCGTCGCGCTCGTCGTCACCGGATGCTCGTCCGGCGGCGGAGGCGGCGAAGGCTCCGCCGAGGGCACCGGCCCCATCGACATCTGGCTGTCGAACAACGAGCAGGAGGTCGCCTGGGGTCAGGCGGTCGTCGACGCCTGGAACGAGGAGCACCCCGACGAGAAGGTCACCGCGCAGGAGATCCCGGCAGGCTCGTCCTCGGAGGAGGCCATCACCGCGGCGATCACCGCCGGGACCGCCCCGTGCCTGGTCTACAACGTCGCGCCGGCGGCCGTGTCGGGCTGGGTCAAGCAGGGCGGCCTGGTCGACCTCAGCTCGATGGACGGCGGCAGCGACTACATCACCGAGCGCAGCGGCGACGTCGAGCCCTACGCCACGGACGGCAAGTACTACCAGCTGCCGTGGAAGTCGAACCCGGTCATGGTCATGTACAACAAGACCCTGTTCCAGGCCGCCGGGCTCGACCCCGAGGACCCGCAGATGAACACGTACGACGCGTTCCTGGAGGGGGCGCGCGCCATCGTCGACTCGGGCGTGCAGAGCGCCATCTGGCCCGCGCCGACGAGCGAGTTCTACCAGCCGTGGTTCGACTTCTATCCGCTGTACCTCGCCGAGACCGACGGCACCATGCTCGTGGAGGACGGCAAGGCCACGTTCGACT
The DNA here is from genome assembly GCF_042732495.1 of Microbacterium sp. NPDC059771. NCBI lineage: Bacteria > Bacillati > Actinomycetota > Actinomycetes > Micrococcales > Microbacteriaceae > Microbacterium > Microbacterium sp. NPDC059771. The sequence goes on from NZ_JBHWHK010000001.1 coordinate 201,517, forward strand.
CGGACGACGGCAAGACCGTGGCCGACTTCTGGGCCACCGTGTACGAGGAGAAGCTCGCGCCGAACGAGGCGGCGACCGACGACGCGATGTCCGCCGGCACCACGGCCATGCAGCTCGCCGGCCCCTGGGCCATCCCGTCGTACGCCGAGACGGTCGACGTGGGCTTCATGCCCGTGCCGACCAGCGACGGCCGGGAGAACCCCACCACGTTCGCCGACTCCAAGAGCGTGTCGATGTTCACCGCCTGCGAGAACCAGGCGACCGCGTGGGAGTTCCTGAAGTTCTCCACGAGCGAGGAGGCCGACGGCCAGCTGCTCGAGGCGACCGGCCAGATGCCGATGCGCACGGACCTCACCGACACGTACGCCGACTACTTCTCCGCCAACCCGGACTATGTGGCGTTCGCGGAGCAGGCGGAGAACACGGCCGACGTGCCCAGCATCCCGAACTCGGTGGAGGCCTGGCAGGCGTTCCGCGACGAGTACTCGTCCGCGGTGATCTTCGCGAAGGAGTCGACCTCCGACTTCCTGAAGAACGCCGCCGCGAAGGTCGACGAGCTCGTCGCCGAGTGACATGACCACCGACAACCGACGGCTGCGCACCCGGTGGCTGGGTGCGCAGCCGATCGGCGGCCTCTTCGCGCTGCCGTACCTCGTGTTCGTGATCGCGATCTTCGCGTATCCGCTCGGTTTCGCGGTCTACATCGCCTTCCACGACTACTTCTTCACCGCGCCGGGCGCCGAGGTCGACCGGCCCTTCGTTGGCTTCGACAACTTCGTCACGGTGCTCACCGACCCGCGCGTGCTCGGAGCGTTCCGCAACACCCTCGTGTTCCTGGTGATCAACGTGCCGCTCACGGCGGTGCTGGCGCTCGTGCTCGCAGCCGCCCTGAACACCGGCATCCGCTGGGTGGCCGCGTACCGCGTGGCCTTCTACGTGCCGTACCTCACCGCGAGCGTCTCGCTGGTGGGCGTGTGGATGCTGCTGTTCTCGGGCAACGGGCTCGTCAACACGATCCTGGGGCCGCTCGCGCCCGACCCGTCGTGGCTCGTGAACAGTGCGCTGGCCATGCCGATGATCGCGCTCTACGTCACCTGGAAGCAGCTCGGCTTCTACATCCTGCTGTACCTGGCGGCGCTGCAGAACGTGCCGAAGGAGCTGTACGAGTCGGCGGAGACCGACGGCGCCGGCGCCCTCGCGCGGTTCTGGAACGTGACCGTCCCCGGCGTGCGCAGTGCGACCACGCTCGTGCTGATCCTCTCGATCATCACCGGGGCGAACCTCTTCACCGAGCCGTACCTGCTCACCAACGGCGGCGGGCCGGACGGCGCGTCCACCACGCCGGTGCTGCTCATCTACCAGCTGGGCATCCAGCAGCAGAACCCCGACACCGCGGCCGCGATCGGCATGATCCTGGTGGTGCTCGTGGGGATGCTGTCGCTGGCCGCCAACCGCGCGACGAGGGAGCGATGATGCGCCGGAAGAACACCCTGCCCCGCGTGCTGAGCGTGATCGCGCTCACGATCGCGGCGATCGGCTTCGCCTTCCCGTTCTACTTCATGCTGGTCGGCGCGTTCCAGGAGAACCCGACGAACTCGCCCAGCCAGCTCATCCCCACGGGCGGGTGGACGGTCGACAACTTCGTCGCGATCGACTCGCGCATCGACCTGGTCGGCTCGCTCGTCAACTCGATGATCTTCACGCTCGGCGTGCTGCTGGGCACGGTCGTGTTCGGGCTGCTCGCCGGCTATGCGATCGCCCGGCTCGACTTCCGCGGCCGCGGCGTGATCTGGGTGCTGATGCTGCTCGTGCAGATGGTGCCGTTCCAGCTGCTGATGATCCCGCTGTACGTGCAGATCACGCGCAACTACGGTCTGGGCGACTCGTACCTGGGCATGATCCTGCCGTTCCTCATCAACACGACCGCGGTGTTCATCTTCGTGCAGTTCTTCCGGGCGCTGCCCACGGAGATCTTCGAGGCCGCGCGCATCGACGGCGCGGGCGAGATCCGCCTGCTCACCTCGGTCGCGATCCCGCTGATCCGCCCCGTGCTGGTGACCGTGGTGCTGGTCACCTTCATCGGCCCGTGGAACGAGTTCCTGTGGCCGTTCCTCATCACGAAGGACGCGTCGCTGCAGCCGCTCGCCGTGTCGCTCGCGAACTACATCTCCAACGTCGCGCAGTCCACCGCCAACCCGAACGGGGCGATCCTCGCGGGCGCCACGGCACTCGCATTCCCCGTCGTCATCCTGTTCATCGTCTTCCAGCGCTTCTTCAAGGCCACCGACCTCGGCGCGGCCGTCAAGGGCTAGCCAGAAAGGGCATCCATGTTCACCGGAGCATCCTTCCCCCTCGGTCCGTTCACCCCCTACGAGGGGAACCCGATCCTGCGTCCGCGCGGCGACAGCTGGGAGTCGGCGAACCTCTACAACCCGGCGGCCCTGGTCGACGGCGACGAGGTGCTGCTGCTGTACCGCGCGCACGCCGACGACATCGTGTCGCACATCGGGCTCGCCCGCTCCCGCGACGGGGTCACGTTCACGCGCGAGGACGCGCCGATCCTCTCCCCCGTCGAGGACTACGAGCGCTACGGCTGCGAGGATCCGCGCATCGCGCTGATCGACGGCACCTACTACCTCACCTACACCGGCTGGGACCGTCACAGCGCGCAGCTGTGCCTGGCGACCTCGACCGATCTGCGCACCTGGACCAGGCACGGCCCGCTGTTCGACGACTTCGACACCTTCAAGACCATGGACCCGCGCGGGTTCAACTGGTCGAAGGCCGGGGTGATCGTCCCGCAGAAGATGCACGGCAAGTGGTGGATGTACTTCGGCGAGGGCGGCATCTACTGGGCGACCAGCGACGACCTCCTCCACTGGACACCCGGCACCCCCGACACCGAGCCGATGTACGCGCCCACGCCCGGCACCTGGGACGAGGCGCTGGTGGAGATCGGCACCTCGCCCGTGGTCACCGACAACGGGCTGCTGGTGATGCTCACCAACGGCGCCACACGCACGGTGCACGACGACGGCACGGTCGACGTCGACTACCGCTGCGGGCAGATCGCCATCGACCCGGACGAGCCGACGAAGGTCATCGCCCGGATGCAGGAGCCGTGGCTGCGCCCGCAGAGCTTCGAGGATCTGCACGGCCTGGTGTCGAACGTGACCTTCGTGGAGGGACTGGTGAAGTTCCACGGGAAGTGGTTCGCGTACTACGGCCAGTCCGACACGACCCTGGCCGTCGCGATCCACGACCCCGCGGAGCCGTGGGGCCGCGCGCTGCGCGAGGCCGAGGGCGAGGAGTGAGGCCATGGAGACCACGCGCCGCACCTTCCTGACGCTCGCCGCGACCACGTCCGCCCTGGCGCTGCTGCCCGTCGACGCCGCGGTGGCCCAGGGCACCGCGGCCGGATCGGCCCTCCGCCCGGCCAGCGCCCGCGGTCGCCGCCTCACGAACCTCGCGCACCTGCGGTTCCTGCTGGCCGACGTGCCGGTCGCCGCGAGCGACACGCACACCACCGAGGGCATCGCGGAGCGCCCCGTCGTGCGGGCGCCGTGGACCTACGCCGACACCGACGGCGCGGGCGGCTACCGTCCCGTCGGCGGCGGCACGCGCGACGCCGCCACCGGCTACTGGTCGCAGGGCGCGTACAACGCCGACGACATCGCCCGCGCCGCGGTGGTGTTCCTGCGGGACTGGCGCGCCACGGGCGACCCGCAGAGCCGCGACGACGCCCGCGACGTGCTCCGCTCCCTCGCGTTCCTCCAGACCGTGTCGGGGCCGAACGCCGGACGCGTGGTGCTGTGGCAGCAGGAGGACGGCACACTCACGCCGAGCGCGATCCCGGTGGAGCTGCCCGACCCCTCGGACTCGGCGGAGTCGTACTGGCTGGCCCGCACCGTGTGGGCCTTCGGAGAGGGATACACCGCGTTCCGCACGGAGGATCCCGCCTTCGCGGAGTTCCTGCGAGCGCGGCTGCACCTGTGCCTGGACGCGCTGGCGCGCGAGTCGCTCGGCCGTGCAGGGCAGTGGGTCCGCAGCGACGGACGCGACCTGCCGGCGTGGCTCATCGCGGGCGGCGCCGACGCCACCGCGGAGGCGATGCTCGGGCTCGCCGCCGCCGCGGAGGCCGGAGACGACCGCAGCCGCACGGCCCTGCAGACGTACGCCGAGGGCGTGGCGGCCATGGCGACCGACCCCGAGCAGGGCTGGCCGTTCGGGGCCGTGCTGCCGTGGACGGGCTCGCTGGGGTTCTGGCACGCGTGGGGCGCGGCGGCTCCCGAGGCGCTGGCCAGGGCGGGCGGCGTGCTGCGACGCCCCGACCTCTCCGCCGCGGCCGTGGCGGACGCGGCCCGCTTCACGCCGCAGGTGCTGACCTCGGGCGGACCGCACAACGCGTGGGCGCCGCTGCCCGCCGAGGCGCAGATCGCCTACGGCGCACACGGCCGCGTGGCCGGGGCGCTGCAGGCGGCGAGCGCGGGCGGCGAGGGACTGCGGGTGATCGCGGGGCTCGCGGCGGGATGGTTCTTCGGCGCCAACACCGCGGGCGTGCCGGTGTACGACCCCGCGACCGGCGTGACCTTCGACGGCGTCGAGACCGACGGCCGCGTGAACCGCAACTCGGGCGCGGAGTCGACGATCCACGGCCTGCTCACGATGCAGCTGCTCGACGCGAACCCCGACGTGGCGCGGCTGGCGACCTCGATCACGGGGCTGTCGTCGTTCGCGGGACTGCGGGCGCTCGACGCCGAGGCCGCACGGCTCTCGCCCGGGTGCACGGTCGAGCGTCCCGCGGACGGCGCGTGGACCGGCGAGGGCAACCTCGCGGGCGGCGCGTTCGTGCGGGTGCCCGAGGGCGAGTGGGTCGAGTTCGACCTCACCGAGCCCGGCGGGGTGCTGCACGGGCTCGTGTGGCGGCAGGCCGCGGACGCCGGGACCGCGGTGTGGGAGGCGCGGCGCGGCGGACGGCGGCTGTGGAGCACCGAGACCGCGGCCGGGGGCACGGGCGACCGCGGACTCACGGAGGCGGACGGCATGCTCGTGCCGCAGCTGCTCGGCGGCGGACTCCCGGACGGCCCCGTGACCGTGCGCTGCACCAGCCGCGGCGACCTGCGCCTGGACGCGCTGGTGGTGCAACCCCGCGTGACCACGGCGGTGTACGCGACCACGGGCGGCGCGGCGGTGCTGTACGCCAACGCGACCGCGGAGCAGCAGCGCGTGGCACCCCTGGCACCCGGAGCGGGCACGGCCTACGACGAGAGCGGAGCACCGCGCGGGAACGGCACCCCGGGCGGCCGCGTGCGCGTGCGGGGGCGGGGCTTCACGGTGACGCGGCGCTGAGGCCCGCGGCCGCCGGGGCGACTCGCCATGCCGGCATGCTCTTTTTGAGTCACTCAAAAGAACGTGTAGAGTCGGGGGCATGGAGACAGAACTCGACTCGGCGCTGAGAGGCGCCGGGCTGCGTGCGACCGCGGGCCGCGTCGCCGTTCTCGAGGCTCTCGGCTCCATGGCCCACACGGATGCGGAGCGCGTCTACCGCGCGGTCTCCGAGTCGCTGCCGACCACGTCGATCCAGTCGGTGCACAACATCCTCGCGGACCTGACGACGGCGGGGCTCATCCGCCGGATCGAACCGGCAGGATCCGCGGCGCTCTACGAACGGCGCATCGGCGACAACCACCACCACGTCGTGTGCACCTCCTGCGGTGCGATCGGCGACGTGGACTGCGTCGTCGGCGAGGCGCCGTGCCTCACCCCCTCCTCCACGGGGGGATTCACCGTCCAGACAGCCGAAGTCACCTTCTGGGGCCTGTGCCCCAGCTGCCAGAACGCCGCGTAGGCCCGCCTCCGACCGCCCGTCCCCCGACGGCGCTGTTCGGCGTGCCCGCGCGCAGAAGGAGAACACCATGTCGAACCCCACCGGGTCGAACCGTCCGGCCACCACGACCCAGACGGGTACGCCCATCGCGAGCGACACCCACTCCCTCACGGTCGGTGCCGACGGCCCCACCGTGCTGCACGATCAGCACCTGGTCGAGAAGATCGCCTCGTTCAACCGCGAGCGGGTGCCGGAGCGCAACCCGCACGCCAAGGGCGGTGGCGCGTTCGGCGAGTTCGTCGTCACGGAGGATGTGTCGCAGTACACCAGGGCCGCGGTGTTCCAGCCCGGTGCCACGTCCGAGACGCTGATCCGCTTCTCCTCCGTCGCCGGTGAGCAGGGCTCCCCCGACACCTGGCGCGACGTGCGCGGCTTCTCGCTGCGGTTCTACACGACCGAGGGCAACCTCGACATCGTCGGCAACAACACCCCCACGTTCTTCCTGCGCGACGCCATCAAGTTCCCCGACTTCATCCACTCGCAGAAGCGCCTGGGCGACTCCGGTCTGCGCGACGCCGACATGCAGTGGGACTTCTGGACGCTCTCGCCCGAGTCCGCCCACCAGGTCACGTACCTCATGGGCGACCGCGGGCTCCCCCGCAGCTGGCGCCACATGAACGGCTACGGCTCGCACACCTACTCGTGGGTGAACGCCGCGGGCGAGCTGTTCTGGGTGAAGTACCACTTCCTGGCGCACCAGGGTGTCGAGGCGATGAGCCCGGAGGAGGCAGAGAAGCTCGCCGGCACCGACGCCGACCACTACCGCCGCGACCTGTTCCAGTCGATCGCCCAGGGTGACTTCCCGAAGTGGGACCTGTACGTGCAGATCATGCCGTACGACGAGGCGAAGGACTACCGCTTCAACCCGTTCGACCTGACCAAGACGATCTCCAAGAAGGACTACCCGCGCATCAAGGTCGGCACGCTGACCCTGAATCGCAACCCGGAGAACTTCTTCGCGCAGATCGAGCAGGCGGGCTTCGCGCCCGGCAACCAGGTGCCCGGCACGGGCATCTCCCCCGACAAGATGCTGATGGGCCGCATCTTCGCGTACCCGGACGCGCAGCGTCACCGCATCGGTGCGAACTACAACCAGCTGCCGGTCAACCAGCCGCACGCCGCCGAGGTGCGCAACTACCAGCACGAGGGCTCGATGCGGTACCAGTACAACGACGCCGCGCACCGCACCTACCAGCCGAACTCGTTCGGCCCCGCCGGCGGCCCCGAGGCCGACCCGGCGAAGGGTGTCGAGGCGAACTGGGCGGCCGACGGCGAGCTGACCCGCTCCGCGGCGACCCTGCACGCCGAGGACGACGACTTCGGCCAGGCCGGCACGCTCTACCGCGAGGTGTTCGACGGGGAGCAGCGCGCCCGCTTCCTGGAGACGCTGACCGGCCAGGGCCGTTCGATCACGATCGACGCGATCCGCGAGCGCTTCTTCCAGTACTGGACGAACGTGGACGCCGAGCTCGGCGCCGCGCTCCGCGACCGGGTCTGACCCGGGTCGGCGCCCCTCCCTCCGTCATCCGGGGAGGGGCGCCGCCGGCGGGGACCCCGACGAACGCCCCCTTCTGCACCGTGCCCGCAGGAGGGGGTTCGTCGTCGGTGCGGCCGCTGCCGCGCGAGAGGGAGCAGGATGGAGGGGTGGCCGTTCCCCTCTCCGACCTGACCGCGATGCCCGCTCCCCAGCACGTGTACGCCCCCGATGGCACCCGGCTGGCGACCTACACGTGGGGTGAGCTCGATGCCCCGGTCGTGGTGGCGGTGCACGGCTTCGCGTCGAGCGCGCGCGACAACTGGGTGCTCACGGGCTGGGTGCGCGAGCTCACCGCGGCCGGCTACCGCGTGCTGGCTCTGGACCAGCGGGGGCACGGCCAGAGCGACAAGCCGCACGAGGCCGACGCCTACGCGATCCGCGCCCTGGCGACCGACGTGGAGACGGTGATGGACACCTACCTCGTCGACGACGCCTTCTACCTGGGCTACTCGCTGGGTGCGCGCGTCGGCTGGGAGGTCGTGCGGGAGCTCCCGCACCGGATCGGCCGGGCGGTGCTCGGAGGGGTTCCCGACGGCATCCCCCTGGCCCGGCTCGACCTGGACGAGGTGCGGGCGTATCTCGCCGACGGCACGCCGGTGACCGACCGCACCACCCAGAACTACATCGCCCTGACCGAGCGCGTGCCCGGCAACGACCTGCGGGCCCTGGTCGCGCTGGCGGAGGGGCTGCGCGGCTCCGGCACGATCGACCCCGACCCGGCCGACGCCCCGACCCGGCCGATCCTGTTCGCGACCGGGTCGAAAGACGCGATCATCGAGGGCTCGCGGGCACTGGCGGCCGCGGCCCCCGACGGCCGGTTCGTGGAGATCCCGAACCGGCATCACTTCAACGCGCCGGGCTCGCGCGACTTCAAGGAAGCCGCGCTCGCCTTCTTCGCCGAGGGCTGACCGCGGTCAGCTCGCGGTGGCGTCCTCACGCTTCGGCAGCACCCAGCCCGCGCGCGGGAAGTGGCACGTGTAGCCGTTCGGGTACTTGATCAGGTAGTCCTGGTGCTCCTCCTCGGCCTGCCAGAACGGCCCGGCGGGCTCGATGGTGGTGACGGCCTTCGCCGGCCACAGCCCGGAGGCGTCGACGTCGGCGATCGTGTCGCGCGCGACCTGCTCCTGCTCGGGAGTGAGCGGGAAGATCGCGGAGCGGTAGCTCGACCCGATGTCGTTGCCCTGACGGTTCAGCGTCGACGGGTCGTGGATCTGGAAGAAGAACGCGAGGATGTCGCGGTAGGTCGTCTGGGTCGGGTCGAACACGATCTCGACCGCCTCCGCGTGACCGGGGTGGTTGCGGTAGGTGGCGTGGTCGTTCTCGCCACCGGTGTAGCCCACGCGGGTGTCGAGCACCCCGGGCTGGCGGCGGATCAGGTCTTCCATGCCCCAGAAGCAGCCGCCCGCCAGCACGGCGGTCTCGGTCCCGGGGGTGCGGGTGATGGTTCCGGTGTCGGTCATGACTGCTCCTCAGCGGTGTCGGGGGTGTCGGGTGTCGTGGTGGGGTCCGCGGCGAAGAGGCGGCTGTAGCGACCGTACCCCTCCTCCTCCAGCCTGTCAGCCGGGATGAAGCGCAGGGCCGCGGAGTTCATGCAGTAGCGCAGGCCGCCCTCGGCCGCCGGTCCGTCGTCGAACACGTGACCCAGGTGGCTGTCGGCTCCGGTCGAGCGGGCCTCGGTGCGGGTCATCCACAGCGTGCGGTCGGTCTTGGTGGTCACGGCCTCGGCGTCGATCGGGCGCGTGAAGCTCGGCCAGCCGGTGCCGCTGTCGTACTTGTCGCGGGACGAGAACAGCGGCTGCCCGGAGACCACGTCGACGTAGATGCCGTCGTCGTGGGTGTTCCAGTAGGCGTTGCGGAAGGGCGGCTCGGTGGCGTCCTGCTGCGTCACCTCGTACTGCAGGTTCGTCAGGGCGCTGACCGCCTCGGGGGTCTTGCCGTAGTCGTTCGACATGAGTGGCTCCTTGTCCGGCGCCGCTGGCTGCGGCGTCATAGAGGAGAACCCGTACCGTCCCCGTTTTGGTCCCGCGGGGCTGGGAGCGGGCTGTGAGTTTTCGACGGCTCAGGCGGAGGCGCGCACGAGGTCCAGGTTCGCGGAGGCGGTGCGGAGGATGTCGGCGACCGTGCGGTCGTCGGGGCGTCGCGCGACCTTCAGGCCGAGCCACGCGACGTCGCCGGCGGCGGTGAGGGCCGCCGCGACGTGGGCGCGGTCGAGCAGAGAGCGCGACGCGGGGTGGGTCTCCGCGATCGGGAGGTGCGCGTCGATCCACGGGTAGCCGTAGGGGCTCTCCACGGGGGCGGCGCCGGAGAGGGCGAGCCCGGTCAGCAGGCCGGACGCCGCGGCGTCGGCGATCTGCGCGGTGACCGCGTCGGCATCGCGGAGCTCGATCGCGGAGCGCCCCCAGTTCAGCCACAGCCCCACCGGGACGTCGGCGAGGCGGATCGCGGCGATCTCGTCCGCGAGGGGCAGGAACCCCTTCTCGGGCGTCCGGTCCGGCACGTGCGCGTCGCAGTGCTCGATCGCCAGGACGGCGCCGGACCAGTCGAGCGCGGTCACCTCGTCGAGCGACCGGGCGAGGGCGGCGGCGTCTCCGGTCGCGCGCGGCGCGGTGTGCAGCGTGACCACCGCCACGTCGGCGGCGCTCTCGTCGCGGAGCCGGACGACGTCGGCGGCCACCCGGCGCAGATCGGCGACCGCGGCCGCACGGCCCTCGGCGTCGGGCGACGCGAGACCGTAGCGGGGGTCCTCCCCCACGCGGCGCATCACGAACGGCACGGGCGTGACCGCGAGCGGCACCCCGGGCACGTGCGCGAGGAACCAGTCGTCGTCGTGCGGGTGGAGGCCGCCCATCCACGGCACCTCGAGCCCCGCGACCCCGGGAAGGGCGCAGAGCGCCGGCAGCAGCTCGGCCTCCAGCGCCGGATCCCACTGGGCGTGAGCGGGCGAGAGCGGGTAGGCGCTGACGAGCAGCGGTGCGGTCACGCCCTGGCCTCCGCGATGCCGTCGACGAACCACGACGTGAGGGTGGACGGGTGCGTGATCGCGGTGCCCACGCACACGGAGGCGGCACCGGCGCGGAGGGCCGCGGCGGCGTGCTCCGGGCGGTGCACGCGGCCCTCCGCCACGATCGGACGGGTGCAGCGCCCGGCGATCAGCTCGATCAGCTCCAGGTCGGGCCCGTCGGTCTTCGGCCGCTCGCCCGTGTACCCGGAGAGCGTGGTGCCGAGCAGGTCCGCCCCCGCCTCCTCCGCGGCGACCGCGTCGTCGAGCGAGCCGCAGTCGGCCATGATCAGCGCGTCGGTGTGGGCGCGGAGCCCGGCGATCGTCTGCGCGAGCGTGAGGCCGTCCGGCCGCGGGCGACGGGTGCCGTCGATCGCGACGATGTCGGCCCCGGCATCCGCCACGGCCTGCGCGTGCGCCAGGGTCGGGGTGATGAAGACGTCGGACTCGCCGTCCTTCCACAGGCCGACGACCGGCACCGGGAGGTCGGCGACCGCGCGGATGTCGTCGATGCCCTGCACCCGGATGCCCGCAGCACCGCCGGCGAGGGCGGCCGCGGCGACCTGCGCCATGGTGCGCGGGTCGCGCATGGCCTCGCCGGGGTAGGCCTGGCACGAGACGATCAGGCCGCCGCGCAGCCGGTCGATGGTGTCGGTGAATCTCATGAGTTCCTCCAGGCCGATGCGGCGGCTCCCCGCAGCGGTGCGTCATCGCCGAGCGCACCCGGCAGGATCGGGGTGGACTGCAGCGCGTCGATGGCCTCGGTGCGGTACGCGGCGCGCATCGGACCCCACCACGCCTCGCCGATGTTCGGCACGCCCCCGGTGACGACGAAGCGCTCCGGGTCGAGGATCGTGGCGGCACCCGCGAGCGCACGGCCCACGGCGGCCGCGGACTCCTCGAGCGCGCGCCGGGCCACGGGGTCTCCGGCGGCGGCCGCGGTCGCGACACCGCGGGCGTCGCGGATCGTGGGGTCGCCACCGAGCGACAGGAAGTGCCGGTGCATGCCGATGCCGGAGCCGATCGCCTCCAGGTGACCGCGGCGACCGCAGGGGCAGCGCAGATGCTCGGCCCCGGGTGTCGGGAGGTGCGCGATCTCGCCCGCCACGTGATGGGCGCCGCGCGCCGCGCGGCCGTCGAGGATCAGCCCGGCGCCGACGCCCGTGCCGACCGCGACGATCAGGGCGCTCGCGGCCCCGGACGCCGCGCCGTGGCGGTGCTCCCCGGCGGCATGGGCGTCGACGTCGTTCTGCACGGCGACCACGGCGTCGGGCTGCAGCCGCGGACCGAGGGCCGCGCGCACGAGGGCGGCGAGCGGGGTGCCCGGCCAGTCGGCGAACGTGTCGGTGGCCGACACGATGGTGCCCGTCGACGCGTCGACGACCCCGGCCGTGCCGATGCCGACACCCGCGAGCGTCGTGCCATCGGGGAGCAGCCGCTCGGCCAGCGCGGCCACGGTCGCGACGACCGCGGCCGGCCCCTCGGCGGCGGGCGTGGGGGCCACCTCGGTGCGCAGCAGCACGTCCGAACGGTCGGCGACCGCCGCGGCCGTCTTGGTGCCGCCGATGTCGACGGCGAGGACGACCTCGCCCATCACACCGCGACCGGGAGCAGCCCGAGCTCGTCGAGGATGGCGCGGATGCCGGCGACCGCGTCGGCGTCGAGCGCCTGCACCGTGTCGGCCATGGTCGCGTGGTCGATGATGCCGCGGGCGTGCATGGCCGCCTTGAACGCGCCGACCCCGGTCGCGTCGCCGGAGAGGCCCCGCGGCTGGAACACGATGTCGAACAGGCGGTTGATGCGCTCCTGCTCGGCGCGGGCGGCCGTCCAGTCGCCCTGCTGCGCGGCGTTCCACAGGCGCACGTAGCCCGCAGCCTCGACGTTCGCGAGGCCCGGGACCACGCCGGCCGCGCCGACCAGGGCCATCGCGTCGACCACGACCTCGTGCCCGGTGAGCAGCTGCAGCGGGCGGCCGGCCGCCTCGTTCGCGGCGACCAGGCGGCGGAACGACACGTCGTCGCCCGAGGAGTCCTTCACACCCTGGATCACGCCCTCGGTGCCCAGCTGCACGAGCAGGTCGACCCCGAGCTTCGTGTGCACCCGGACGGGTACGTCATAGGCCCACAGCGGGGCGTCGATCGCGGCGGCGATGGTGCGGAAGTGGTCGGCGACCTCGGCGGCCGAGTTGAGCGTGTACAGCGGGGCGGTGGTGACGATGGCCTGCGCACCCGCCTCGACCAGGCGGCGGGCGGTCTCGATGATGCGCGGGGCGGTCAGCTCGATGGCGCCCGCGATCACCGGCACCCGGCCGGCGTTCGCGGCGACGATCGTGCGCAGCAGCTCGACGCGCTGGTCGTCGGTGAAGTACGCGGTCTCCCCGGTCGAGCCGAGCGCGAAGAGGCCGGAGACGCCCTCGTCGATCAGCCGTTCGACGAGCCGGGTGAGGGAGGCGTGGTCGATCGTGCCGTCCGGGAGGAGCGGGGTGGCGACGGGAGGGACGACGCCGGAGAACGAAGGGGCGGGGGAAGCAGAGGACATGTGTGTGTTCCGGTCGTTTCAGTGGTGGGGTTCGAGGAGCGAGGGCGCGGCGCCCAGCAGCGTTCTGGTGTAGGGATCGGCGGGATCGTCGAACACGCGGGCCGCGTCGCCGAACTCGACGACCTTCCCCCTGTTCATCACGGCGATCTCGTCGGAGAGGTAGCGCACGGTCTGGATGTCGTGGGAGATGAAGACCATGCCGAGGCCGAGCTGCTCCTTCAGATCGGTGAGCAGGTTCAGGATCTGCGCGCGCACCGACACGTCGAGCGCGGAGGTGGGCTCGTCCGCGACGATCACCTGCGGGTCGAGCACCAGCGCGCGGGCGATCGCGACGCGCTGCCGCTGCCCGCCCGAGAGCTGACTGGGCAGGGCGTCGAGCGCGGAGGCGGGGAGCCCGACGAGCCCGACCAGGTCGCGCACCTTCCGCGACCGGGTCGCGGCGGTGCCGAGGCGGTGGACCTGCAGCGGGTCGAGCAGCGCGTCGCGCACCGTCATGCGGGCGTTCAGCGCGGTCGCGGGGTCTTGGAACACCACCGAGAGGATGCGTCCGAGGCGTTTGCGCACGGCGGGGGTGAACGAGCGCACGGGCTCGCCGTCGAACACGACCTGCCCGCTGGTGGGCTTCTCGAGTCCGATCAGCACCTTGGCCGAGGTCGACTTGCCCGATCCGGACTCGCCCACGATGCCGAGGGTCTGGCCGCGGCGCACCGTGAGGGAGACGCCGTCGAGCGCGTCGACGTAGCGGGGCCGGAACAGCGACGACGCCCGGGTCTTGTAGCGGACGTGCACGTCCTGCAGCTGGATGACCGGGTCGCTCATCGTCCTGCTCCGATCGCCTCGACGGGCGCATCGTCGGGATGCGCGGAGTAGTAGTGCTCTGTGCCCTCGATGTGCCGCCGCACGGGCTCCACACCCGCGTACCGGGCGGGGTCGGACGAGCGCGGCGCGAAGCGGTCGCCCGCGGGGAAGTCGCGTGGCGACGGCACGACGCCCGACACCTGGTGCAGCCGGTCGGATCCGGCCTCGATCGACAGCACGGCCCCCAGGAGGCCCTGCGTGTACTCGTGCACCGGCTGCGTGAGCACCTCGCGCGTGGTGCCCTGCTCGACCACCTGCCCCGCGTACATGACGGTGATGCGGTGCGACAGCTCCGCGACCAGGGCGAGGTCGTGCGACACGAACACGAGCGCGAAGCCGAGCTCGCGCTGCAGCCGCATCAGCAGTTCCACGACCTGCGCCTGCACGGTCACGTCGAGGGCCGTGGTGGGCTCGTCGGCGATCACCAGGCGCGGGTCGCGCGTGAGGGCCATGGCGATCAGCACGCGCTGCCGCTGACCGCCCGACAGCTCGTGCGGGTACGAGGCGAGGGTGCGCTGCGGGTCGAGCCCGACCAGCTCCAGCAGCTCCTCGGCGGTGCGGGTGCCGCCGCGCGAGGTCAGCTGCTTCATCTGCGAGCGGATCAGCATCGCCGGGTTCAGCGAGCTCAGTGCGTCCTGGTAGACCATCGCGATGTCGTGTCCGCGGAGGGCGTTGCGCTCCCTCGGGGACATCTGCAGCAGGTCCTTGCCGTCGAACAGGATGCGTCCGCGGATGTCGGCCTTCGGGTCGAGCAGGCCCATGATCGCGAGCGAGGTGATGGACTTGCCGCAGCCCGACTCGCCCACGAGCGACATCGTCTCGCCGGGGCGCACGGTGAAGCTGACGTGGTCGACCACGTTCACGTCGCCGTGGCGCGGGAAGGAGATGCACAGGTCCTGCACCTCGAGCAGCGGGGCCTGGTCGCCCGCGTAGACGAGGCGGTCGGTGCGGTCGAGCTCGCGGGCGCGCAGCGCGGCCAGGCGCGCGGCGAGCGGCACGGCCTCGGCGGTGGGCACGAGCACGTCGGGCACGCCGCTGGGCACGGACAGGTTCACGGACGTGTCGACGGTGGGGATCACGTGCGTGTCGTCGGGGGCGGCCGCGGCCTCCAGCTCCTGCGTCGACTCCTCGGTGTTCGCGGCGTCCGCGGTGACCTTGCGGGCGCGCGGCGACACCATCGCGTCGGTCATGCCCTCGGACAGGATGTTGAGGCACAGGACCGTGATCATGATGAGGATGCCGGGGAAGAAGGTCGCCCACCACGCACCGCTCATGAGGAGGTTGCGGCCGGCGGCGATCACGTTGCCCCAGGACGGCTCGGGGTCGGGCACCCCGGCCTGGAGGAACGACAGCGATGCCTCGAACACGATCGCGTCGGCGACGAGCACCGTGGCGAACACGAGCACGGGGGCCATCGCGTTGCGGGCGACGTGCCGCACGATGATGCGCGGGGTGCCCGCTCCCATCACTCGCACGGCGGAGACGTAGTCCTCGCCGTACTGGTCGAGGATGTTGGCGCGCACGATGCGGGTCAGCTGGGGCACATAGAGGAACGCGATCGTGAGGACCAGCACCGGGAGGGACTTGCCGAACACGGCCACGAACACGGCGGCGAGCGCGATGCCGGGGAACGACATGATGACGTCCATGACGCGCATCAGCGTCTCGGAGATCCACTTGGGCGCGGTCGCGGCGATCGTGCCGAGCACACAGGCGACGGCGAGGGCCACGAGGGTCGCGCCCAGGCCGATCACGAGCGAGTAGCGGGCGCCGTAGACCAGGCGCGAGAAGATGTCGCGGCCCTGACGGTCGGTGCCGAACCAGTGCTCGGGGCTCGGCGGCTGCACGGGGGTGCCCGAGGCCAGCGGGTCGTAGGGCGAGATCAGCGGGGCCAGGACGGCGGCCAGCGCGATGAGCGCGAGCACCGTCAGGCAGATGATCGAGCCGAGGGAGAGGCGGCCCCAGCGGAGGCCGGGGACGGAGAGTCGTTCCGTGAGTCTGCGTCGCATGTCACACCGCCCGGATTCGAGGATTGATGAGCACGTACAGGAGGTCGACGATGATGTTGATCACGACGAACGCGAGGGCGACCGCGAGCGTCACTCCCTGCACGAGGTTGGGTTCGTTGTTGGTGACGCCGTTGAGGATCAGCGTTCCCATGCCGGGGATCGCGAAGATGATCTCGATCACCACGGCCCCGCCGAGCAGGTAGCCGATGCGCAGGCCGAGCACGGTGACGGGGGTGATGAGGGCGTTGCGCAGCACGTTGCGGCCGACCACGATCACGCGGGGGATCCCGGCGCCGAGCGCGGTGCGCACGTAGTCGCGGTCGAGCTCCTCGACCATCGAGGTGCGCACGACGCGCGAGAGCTGGCCGATCACGGGGACGGCGAGGGCGACGGCGGGGAGCGTCATGCGGGCGAGCCAGCCCGACGGATCGGTCCAGAAGTCGGGCAGGGGGCCGGACGCCGGCAGCAGTCCGAGCCCGAGCGTGAAGAGCTGGATGAGCAGGATCGCGAGCCAGAACGAGGGCGTGGAGAGGGCGGCGACGCCGAACACGCGGATGACCTGGTCGGGCCAGCGGTCGCGGTAGACGGCGGCGAGCACACCGATCGCGAACGCCACGATCACGGCGATGAGCAGGCCGAGGAAGGTCAGCGCCAGGGTCACGGGGAACGCGCGGGCCACCTCGTCGATCACGGGCAGGCTGCGGGCGGAGTAGGTGCCGAGGTCGCCCTGCACGAGGCCGAACAGGAAGTTCACGTAGCGCACGAACAGCGGAAGGTTCAGTCCGTGCTCTTCGCGGTAGGCCTCGAGGGCTTCGGGGGACGCGGTCTCGCCGAGCGCGGTGCGCGCCGGGTCGACGGGCGAGAACGACATCACGAAGAAGACCAGGAACGTGATGCCGAGGATCATCAGCGGCAGCTGCAGCAGTCGCCGGCCGATGAGGCGGAGCGTGTTGGACACGTGCCGCTCCTTCCGGGTGGGGGTGGTGGCGGGGACGCGCTCTTCGGGCGAGCGCGCCCCCGCGGGGTGGGGCCGGGGCTACTTCGCCGCCACGCCGACGTCGAGGAACGACAGGCCGGTGGTGGGGACGGGCTGGAAGCCGACGAGCTCCTGGCTGCTCCAGGCGGTGGGCAGCTTGCGGTGGAACAGCGGGTACAGCACGGCCTGGTCGGAGATCAGGTCGAACGCCTGGTCCCAGGTCTTCTGCTGCTCGTCGCCCTCCTGGGTCACGGCGGTGTCGAGGAGCGTGCGCAGCTCGGCGTACTCGGGCGAGTCGGCCCAGGCGGTGCGCGTCTGGGTCCAGACGTTCTCGCCGTACCACCAGTTCATGAGCAGGTCGGGGTCGACGCCGAACACCGACGGGTCACCGGGGGCGATGGCGACGGTGTAGTCGCCGGAGTCGATCTTCTCGTACATCGACGCGGACTGGCTGATGTCGAGCGTGGTGTCGATGCCGATCGCGTCGAGCGACTCCTTGATGAGCGGGGCGACCTCCTTGACCCAGCCGGTGTCGGTCATGCGGAGCGTGATGGCGAGGTCGGAGACCCCGGCCTCGTCGAGCAGCTCCTTCGCCTTGTCGGGGTCGTAGGTGTAGACGGTGGACGCCTCGTGGTAGTTCGGGTAGTCCTCGGGCAGGAACGAGGTGGCGGGGGTGGCGTTGCCGAGCATGCCGGTCTCGATGATCTTGTCCATGTCGAGCGCGTAGTGCAGCGCCTGGCGCACGCGCACGTCGTCGAAGGGCGCGGCCTTCGTGTTGAACATCATGAACAGCAGGCCGAACGACTGCACGCTCTCCACGTCGGCGGAGGCGGCGAGCGCGTCGGCGTCGATGTAGGGCACGTCCTCGATGGCCTGCACGGTGCCGGTCGACATCGCGGTGACGCGGGCGGAGGCGTCGGCGAGCAGGTTCCAGTTCATGCCGGCGGCGAGCGCGGGGCGCGGGCCGTTGTAGTCGTCGTAGCGCTCGAAGACGAGCTTGTCCTCGGGCACCGCGGAGACCAGGGAGTACGGGCCGGATCCGATCGGGTGGGCACCGAAGTCCTCGGGGTCGGCCTCGACCACGGCCTTCGGCACGATCTTGACGACGCCGAGGCGGTCGTCGATCAGCGAGAACGGGTAGTCGGTGGTGATGCGGACGGTGTCCTCGTCGACGGCGGTGACGGTGTCGATGAAGTCGACGAACGAGCGGAACAGCGAGTTGTTGGCCGGGTCGAGCACGCGCTCGTAGCTGAAGACCACGTCGTCGGCGGTGACCGGGTCGCCGTTCTGGAACGTGGCGCCCTCGCGGAGGTCGATCTCGTAGGTGGTGTCGTCGACCTTGGTCGGGAAGTCGGCGGCGAGCGCGGGGGCGGCCTCCTGCGTGACCGGGTCGAGGTCGACGAGGCCCTCGAAGATGTGCCAGTTGGCGGAGACCGTGACGGCGCCGGACGCGACCATCGGGTCGAAGCTGCCGTTGAGCGTGTAGGAGATGCCGGCCTCGATGATGCCGTCGGGGTCGACCTCGCTCGCGGCGGGGCTCTCGTCCGGCGTGCTGGCGGCGCCGCCGCCGCAGCCGGCGAGGGCGAGGGACGCGGCGACCGTGCCGGCGACCGCCATCGCGAATCGACCCGCGCGGCGGCGGGTGATGTGTCGGTTCATGTGTGCTCCAGGGTGAAGGGGGGACATCTTGAGGACATCTGATGTCTGATGTACTCTAAACACACGTTCGATCAGATCACAAGAGTGAGATGATCGGAGCGTTTTCTGTCAGGCACGAGAGGGGCCCCATGAAGTCCACCACGGGGAGGGCATCGCGCATGCGCCGTGCCACGACGGCCGACCAGATCAAGCAGCTCATCCTCACGCGCGGGCTCACCCCCGGCGACCCGCTGCCCACCGAGGCCGAGCTGTGCGAGGAGCTCGACGTGTCGCGCTCCTCCGTCCGCGAGGCCATCCGCACGCTCTCCACCCTCGACATCGTCGACGTCCGCCACGGCCACGGCACCTACGTCGGCCCGATGTCGCTCGACCCGATGGTGGAGGCGCTCGTGTTCCGCGGCGTGCTCTCGCCCGAGGGGTCGCTGCAGGCGCTGCGCGAGGTGGTGGAGGTGCGCCTCGCCCTCGACCTGTCGATGGCCGAGCGCGTGGTCGAGGCCGCCCAGGCACAGGAGGATCCGGAGCTGGACGAGCTCGTGGCCGACATGGTCGACAAGGCCGGGCGCGGCGAGTACTTCCTCGAAGAGGACAGGGCCTTCCACACGCGGCTGTTCGGCGCGATCGACAACCGCCTGGTCGGACAGCTCGTCGGCGCATTCTGGGACGTGCACACCGCGGTGCTCCCGCAGCTCGGCATCGCCCAGCCCGACGACATCACTCAGACCGCCCAGGCGCACGGCGACATGCTCGACGCGGCACGCGCCGGCGACGTGGAGCGGTACCGCCGGGCCGTGATCGAGCACTACCAGCCGTTGCAGCGCGTGCTCGCCACCGCGGAGGACGCACGAGCCTGACCCAGGGAGTCGGTAGTCTGACCTTCCCCCCACCGGAAAGAGGACTGCCATGTCCGTTGGACTGCTCGCCGTCGTCGACGACATCCTGAGCGCGGCCATGAAGGCCTCCGCCAAGGCCGCCGGCGTCGTGATCGACGACGCCGCCGTCACCCCGCAGTACGTGCAGGGCATCACGCCGGCGCGTGAGCTCCCGGTGGTGGGGAAGATCGCGCTCGGGTCGCTGGTGAACAAGTTCGTCATCATCATCCCGATCGCGCTGCTGCTCACGGCATTCGCCCCGTGGGTGCTCCCCTACCTGCTGATCCTGGGCGGCTCGTACCTGTGCTTCGAGGGTGCCGAGAAGGTGCTCGAGTGGTTCGGGGTGCAGCACGGTCATGCCGACGAGGGCGCGCGCGACGAGCGCAAGCTCGTGTTCGGCGCCATCCGCACCGACCTCATCCTGTCGACCGAGATCATGCTCATCTCGCTGGCCAGCCTCGACAAGGGCCTCGACGTCTGGTCGACACTGGCGATCCTCGCCGTGATCGCGCTGCTGATGACGGTGGCCGTGTACGGCGTGGTCGCGCTGCTGGTGAAGATCGACGACATCGGGCTGAAGATGGCGAAGAACCCGGTGCAGCGGGTGCGCCACACCGGCACCCGGATCGTGCGGTCGATGCCGGCGGTGTTCCGCTTCATCAGCGTGCTGGGCACGGTCGCGATGCTCTGGGTCGGCGGTCACCTGGTGCTGATCAACCTCGGCGAGGTCGGCCTGCACGCCCCCGCCGATCTGCTGCACGCGGTCGAGCACGCGCTCGAACCCCTCGGCGGCGTCGTGGCGTGGATCGTCGACACCCTCATCTCCGCGATCGCCGGCCTCGTGTGGGGCCTCGTGATCGTCGGGATCGTGCTGGGCATCGCGCGCCTCTTCGGCAAGAAGCCGAGCTTCCACGAGGGCGAGACCTCCCCCGCCGACGTCCACGCCTGAGCGCGTCGCGCCCGGGGAGATCGATCGCACCAGAGGAGACCGGTTGCGCCAGGGGATGTCCGGGGTGAGATGTTAGATTTCACCGATGCGCCCACGTCCGCCGTCGCCGATCACCGTCACCTCCTTCGCTGCAGACCGGTGGTTCCGGGCGCAGGGGCTCCCGACCTTCGTGCCCTGGCGTCGCTGGTTCCATGACATCGTGCCGCGGTCGGCGCCGCTCATCGCCGCCGCGTCCGTCTACTGGACCCTCGCGGGCGACGGGATCGACGACTTCTCGTTCGCCCTGCACCTGCTCGTGGAGACCAAGGACGGCACGGGCCTCGCGTTCGCGATCCTCGCCGCGCTGCTGACCAGTCTCGTCCTCGCCTGGGCCGGGTTCGCCGTGGTGCGCGTCACGCTCCGCCACCTGCGCGGGGTTCGACGCACGGCGGCCGCGATGGTGGTCATCGCTCTCTGCGCTGCCGGCGTGATGCTCGAAGGAGGCGTCACCGAGGGCGCGCCCGCAGCGCCGGTCGCGGAAGCCCTCTCGATCGTCGCGGGGAGCGTGCTGCTGGTCGCGTTCGGCGGCGGCGCGCTGCTGTCGTGGGCCACGAGGCTCGCAGCCCGCAACCTCGCCGCGATCGGGCACATGGCGACCATCGCACTTCCCGTCATCCTCATGCTCGTGCTGTTCGCGTTCTTCTCGGTCGAGGTCTGGCAGATGGCATCCGTGCTGTCGTGGTCCGCGCTCGGGCTCCTGGCACTGGTGGTGGCCGCGCTCGCCGGCGCGGTCGTGCTGCAGGTGAGCGCGACCGAGGTCGACCCGGCGACGCTCGCGCTCACCGTCGACGAGGAGCGCGACCTGCTGCGGGGCACACCGGCCGAGGGTCGCCCGGCGTCGACGGATCCGGCGTCGACCGTCGGCCGTCCGCAGCGGATCAACATGCTGCTCGCGATGACCCTCGCGCACCTCGTCCAGGCGGCCGTCTTCGCTCTGCTGCTCGCCGTGCTGCTCGTTCTCATCGGGGCGATCGCCGTTCCTCCGGATCTCGCGCAGACCTGGCTGGGTGATCCCACGTCGGTGCACGCGCTCGTGGTGCAGCCGCTCGTGGTGCAGGGCGTGGCACTTCCGCTCACGGTCAACCTCCTCAAGGCGGCGACGCTGGTCGCCATCGTCTCGGCGCTGCCGTTCGTGTTCTCGGCCGTGAGCGAGAGCCGCTACCGCGCCCGCTTCTCGGAACCGATCGTGGCCGACATGCGGCGCGCGATCCTCGTCCGCGCTGCGCTGTCCGACTCCGAGCGCATCGGCTGACCGCCGGGGCCACGGCGGGTCGCCCGACCAGCCCGGGCGCTGCGCTTCACCCCCGGCGGGCCGCGCCGAATCGGTCGGCCTCGACCCCGCGGGCCTGTTCCCCACCCTGTCCATGACGCGATGCGCTGG
Organism: Microbacterium sp. NPDC059771; assembly: GCF_042732495.1. Taxonomy (NCBI): domain Bacteria; kingdom Bacillati; phylum Actinomycetota; class Actinomycetes; order Micrococcales; family Microbacteriaceae; genus Microbacterium; species Microbacterium sp. NPDC059771. Next base: position 223,217 of record NZ_JBHWHK010000001.1, read on the forward strand.
TCACCCCCGATAGAGTGCGGAACGTGACTGCATCCCCGTCTCGACCCTGCTGGTGAGCGCCCCATGACCGCCGTGCAGCTCAGGCCAGCCCACGATGCCGACCTCGACACGATCACCGAGATCCACAACCACGCCGTCGTGCACACCACGGCGATCTGGAACGAGGAGGCGGTGGACCGCGCCGACCGCGCCGCGTGGCTCGCCGACCGGACCGCCCGCGGATACCCGGTGATCGTCGCCGCCGACGACACCGGCGTGCTCGGCTACGCGTCGTACGCGCAGTGGCGGCCGCACAGCGGCTACCGGCTCACGGTCGAGCACTCCGTCTACGTGCGGGGTGATCAGCGCGGCCGCGGCATCGGCCGAGCGCTCATGGAGGAGCTCATCGCTCACGCGCGCACCGCCGGGATGCACGTGATGATCGGCGGGGTGGAGAGCGGGAACGCGGCGTCGATCGCCCTGCACGAGCGCCTCGGCTTCCGCGAGGTCGGACGCATGCCGCAGGTGGGCGCGAAGTTCGGCCGCTGGCTCGACCTCAGCATGCTGCAGCTCGTGCTCGACGACCGCCCCTCGCCCGACGCGCGCCCCGGCACCGAGGACTGACGCCGGTGGACCTGCTGCAGTGGCTCGTCGACGCCTTCAATTCGCAGTGGCTGCTGCCGGGCGGGCAGACCCTGCTGGTGCGCGAAGTGGTGGGCAACGCGTTCGGACTGGCGAGCGCGCTCGGCGGCATGCGGCGCAAGGTGTGGGCATGGCCGGTCGGCATCGTCGGCAACCTGCTGCTGCTGACCGTGTTCCTCGGTTCGGCGCTCAGCCCCGACCCCTCGCTCCCCCACCTGCTCGGCCAGGCCGGCCGGCAGGTCATGTTCATCGCCGTCGCGGTGTACGGCTGGATCCGCTGGCGCAACGCCGAGGGCGGCCGCGTGGTGCCGCGCTGGGCACCGACGAGCGCCCGCGTCGGAATCGTGCTGGTGATGATCGTCGGCACGGTCGCGCTCACCCCGGTGTTCCGCGCGCTCGGGTCGTGGGAGCCGGTGTGGGCCGACGCCTGGACGTTCGTCGGCTCGCTCCTGGCCACGTACGGCATGGCGAAGGGGTGGACGGAGTTCTGGCTCATCTGGATCGCCGTGGACGTGGTCGGCGTGCCGCTGCTGTTCAGCTCCGGCTACTACGCGACCGGCCTCATGTACGTGTTCTACGGCGTGTTCACCGCGGTCGGGTTCGTGATCTGGTGGCGGGCGCAGCGCCGTGCCGACCACGGGATCGAGATCCTGCCTCCCGACCCCAGCCCTCGACGCCTCGACGAGGACGCCCTCTGACCCGCCGCGACGTCTACGACCGCTGACCCCGCCCGCCGCCCTCGCGATTGTTTCGGTGCGTGTCGGCGGTGCTCGACCGCGGCCCCGTGTGTCCCGTTTCATGGGTCGCATGACCCGACAGATCCGCTTCAACGCCTTCGACATGAACTGCGTCGCCCACCAGTCGTCCGGGCTGTGGCGGCACCCCGACGACCGGTCGCGGCAGTACAACACGATCTCGTACTGGACCGAGCTGGCGACACTGCTGGAGAGCGCGACCTTCGACGGCATCTTCATCGCCGACGTGCTCGGCACCTACGACGTGTACGGCGGCACCAACGAGGCCGCGATCCGCAACGGCGCCCAGGTGCCGGTGAACGACCCGATCCTGCTCGTGAGCGCGATGGCCGCCGTGACCGAGCACCTCGGCTTCGGCATCACGGCCGGCACGGCGTTCGAGCACCCCTACCCGTTCGCACGGCGGCTCAGCACGCTCGACCACCTCACGCAGGGCCGCATCGGCTGGAACGTCGTCACCGGCTACCTCCCCAGCGCCGCCCGCAACATGGGCCAGGAGGATCAGCTCGGACACGACGACCGCTACGACCACGCCGACGAGTACGTCGAGGTGCTGTACAAGCTGTGGGAGGGGTCGTGGGAGGACGACGCCGTGGTCGAGGACCGCGAGCGCGGCATCTTCACCGACCCCGCCAAGGTGCACCCGATCCGGCACGAGGGCACCCACTTCCGTGTGCCGGGCATCCACATCTCCGAGCCGTCGCCGCAGCGCACCCCCGTCATCTACCAGGCCGGTGCGAGCCCCCGCGGCGTGCGGTTCGCGGCCGAGAACGCCGAGGCGATCTTCGTCGCCGCCCCGTCGAAGGAGGTGCTGGCCGGCACCGTGAAGCGCATCCGCGACGCCCTCGAGGCGGCGGGACGCGACCGCTACGACGCCCGCATCTACACGCTGCTGACCGTGATCACCGCGGCGACGAGCGAGGAGGCGACCGCGAAGCACGCGGAGTACCTGTCGTATGCGAGTCCCGAGGGGGCCCTCACGTTCATGTCGGGCTGGATGGGCGTCGACCTGTCGCAGTACGGCGAGGACGAGCCCGTGGGGAACGTGGAGTCCAACGCGATCCAGTCGGTGCTCCAGCACCTGAAGGAGGAGGCGGATCTCGGCCGGGAGTGGACGGTCGGCGACTTCGGGCGGCACAACGCCATCGGCGGCCTCGGCCCCACGGTCGTCGGCTCGGGCGAGGAGATCGCCGACGAACTGCAGTCGTGGGTGGAGCAGACCGACATCGACGGCTTCAACCTCGCCTACGCGGTCACGCCCGGCACGTGGCAGGACGTGATCGAGCACGTGATCCCGGTGCTGCGCGAGCGCGGCGCGTACCCCGAGGAGTACACGCCCGGCACGCTGCGCCACAAGCTCCACGGGCGCGGCGACCGCGTGCAGGACACGCACCGCGCCGCGCAGTACCGCGTGGGGGCGGCGGCGCGGGCCTGAGCGGCGTCAGTCGGCGTCGCGGGCGAACAGGTTCCGCAGCACGAGGAACACCACGACGGCCACGACCGCGACGATCGCGAGCTTCGCGATGAACCACAGCACCGAGAACAGGGCGCTGACGATCCACCACGCGATCACGACAGCGAGGATCACGCCGAGCACGGTCCAGATGTTCTTGGTCATACGTCCAGCCTAGGGGCGCGGGCCGCGGGATCCTCCCCTCCCGGACCGCCGGCTCCGGCGGGCGTCGCGGTGTCCGCGCCGCCCGCGCGGTCGGTGTCGGCGAGCAGTGCATGCAGGCTGCCCGCCGCCGCCAGCAGCGCGACGCTGCGGCGGGTGAGGGCGTCGAGCCGGGCGGCGAGGATGCTCTGCAGCCCTCCGTTCTCGCCGTGCGCCCGCAGCTCCTCCAGGATCCGGGTGATGGCCGGGATCCCGTAGCCGCCCGACCGGAGTGCGGCGACCACGCGGGCCTCGGTGATCGCGCCCGAGCCGTAGCGGCGGGCGCTCCTGCCGTCGCGCATCGGGCGGATGAGCCCCTCGCGCTCCCAGTGGCGCAGCGCCGAGGTCCGCACGCCGAGAGCCTGGGCGAGCTCACCGACCGTCATCTCGTCGGCGTCGTCGAACACGTCGTCGGCGTCGGACACCGCGACCTCCAGACCGCGCAGCGCCTCCCGCACCCGGGTGCGCTCGTCGGCGAGGTCGGCGTGGAGGGCATCGATGCGCTCGGCGGCCCGTTCGACCGACGACCGGATGAGCATCGGCATGAGCGCGCGGGCCGCCACCGGACCGATGGCCGCGGCCAGCTCCCGGTACGCCCGCGCCGCGGTCTCGTGCCGTGCACCGTAGCGCCGGTAGCCGTTCGCCGCGCGGACCGCCGGGGGAATGATGCCGAGCCGCTCCAGGTCGCGGACCTGCTGCACCGAGTAGCCGACGCTCCGGCCGATCTCCGCCGTGCTCCTGACCCGCTCTGGAGGGTTGCTCACCCATAACCCCCTGTTCTCCGCAGCCGAGTCTCCATAAGCACTGCAACCGGACCATTGAAGCATGGACAGACAGCAGATCATCGAGGCCGTGCGATCGTTCGACGGCGCGCTCGCCATGACACCGCAGCCGGGGAGCGAGTTCCCTGAGCTGTCGTGGGGCGACGCCTACTTCTTCTTCGCCCCCGACGGACGGATGCCCGAGCGCACGCAGCCCTTCGGCACCATCATCACGAAGGACTACCCGGACGACGCGTCGTCGGACCTCACCGCGACCGGACGGTTCCGCGTCAACATCCACGTCGGCCGGGAGCGCGCCGCGGCCCTGGTGCCGTCCGACCCCGAGCCGACAGCGTCCGACGTGTTCCGCCGCCATCCGCTGTACGGCGACGCGGGGTGGGTCTGCGTGATCGAACCGGGCGAGCGGACCGCCGACACCGTGCTCGACCTGCTCCGCGAAGCACACGACACCGCCCGCCGCCGGGCCGAGCGCCGAGGGCGGTGACGGTGGGTACCGCTCAGGGCATGACCGAGGGGCAGCGCCGGACCGTCGCCGTGTGGGCCGCGGACTGCGCCGACCGCGTGCTGCCGCTGTTCGAGGCGGACGCCCCCGGCGATGACCGCCCACGCGACGCCATCGCCAGGAGCAGGGCCTTCGCACGCGGGGAGCTCTCCGCCGCGGGTGAGATCCGGCGGCGGTTCGTGGCGGGCCGGGCGGCGGGGAGTGCCGCGACCCCGGCCGGGCGAGCGGCCGCGCGTGCCGCCGCCCAGGCCGCGGGGGTGGCGCACATGGGAGCGCATGCACTCGGGGCGGCCGCGTATGCCGCGGTCGCCGTGGGGCTCGCGCATCCCGACGACCCCCGCGCCCGCGACCGGGAGGTGACGCAGCAGCTCGCCCTCCTCTCCCCCGCCGCAGCTTCGGCCCTGCGCTCCCTGCCCCTCCTCGGCACCGACACCGCCGGACCGCTCGGCCCCGGGCTGCTGGCCGCGGGCGACCTCGGCGCGGTGATCCGGCGGGTGCAGGCCGCACTCGCCTGACCCCGCTGCACGCCGCGCTTCAGCGGCGATTCAGCGTCGAGCCGCCACACTGGGGTGATGCGGATCCTGGTGGTGGACGACGAGGTGCGCCTGGCGGAGGGCGTGCGTCGGGGGCTCGAGGCCGAGGGCTTCGCGGTCGACGTGGCACACAACGGGGTCGACGGACTGTGGCGGGCACGGGAGACGCGGTACGACGCGATCGTGCTCGACCTGATGATGCCCGGCATGAGCGGCTGGAAGGTGTGCGAGGCGCTGCGGGCGGAGGAGAACTGGACGCCCGTGCTCATGCTCACCGCGAAGGACGGCGAGTGGGATCAGGTCGAGGCCCTCGAGACCGGCGCCGACGACTACGTCACGAAGCCGTTCTCGTTCGCGATCCTGGTCGCACGGCTGCGGGCCCTGGTGCGCCGCGGGGCCGTTGCCCGTCCGACCGTGCTGGAGGCCGGGGATCTGCGCCTGGATCCCGCGGCGCATCACGTATGGCGCGGCGACACGCCGATCAGCCTCACGGCCAGGGAGTTCGCGGTGCTCGAGCACCTGATGCGGCACCGCGGCCAGGTGCTCTCCAAGCGCGACCTGATCGCGGGGGTCTGGGACGACGACTTCGACGGCGACCCGAACATCGTCGAGGTGTACGTCGGCCATCTGCGGCGCAAGGTGGACAAGCCGTTCGGGCGCGCGGCCATCGAGACCATCCGCGGGGCGGGCTACCGGCTGGCGGCCGACGGTGGCTAGCCGGTTCCTCCGTTCGGTGCGCGGCCGGACGACGCTCGGCGCGACGGTGGTCGTGGCGGTGGCCCTGCTGATCGGCGCCTTCTCCTTCTACGGCGTGCTCAGCGCGAGCATCCACGGCGCCAGGGAGCGCGCCGCCGAGCAGCGCCTGGAGGAGCTGGTGCAGCGCTTCGAGGGTCCGGGGCGCCCCGGTCCCGAGCTGCTCGACGACGACATCGTGCAGCTGATCGGACGCGACGGGACCGTGCGTCGCGCGAGCGAGGAGGCGCAGGAGCTCCTCGGGTCGGGGTCGCTGCCCGTGCATGACGACCCGCGCAGCTTCGTGATCGACGGCGAGCGGATGGTGGTCGTGTCGGACGACCTCGACGACGGTGAGAGCCTCGTGCTGGCGGTGCCGATGGAAGACGACGCGGAGACGCTCGCGACGGTCGCGACACTGTTGGCCGTCGCCGTCCCCGCCCTGCTGGTGCTCGTCGCCGCGACCACCTGGCTCGTCACGGGGCGGGCCCTGCGTCCGGTCTCGCGCATCCGCACGGAGGTCGACGGCATCACGGCCGAGCGCCTCGACCGCCGCGTGCCCGTGCCCGACACGGGCGACGAGATCGCGTCCCTCGCGACCACGATGAACGGCATGCTCGACCGGCTCGACGCCGCCGCGACCGCCCAGCGCCGCTTCGTGTCCGACGCCTCGCACGAGCTGCGGTCGCCGCTCGCGACCATCCGTCAGCACGCCGAGCTGGCACAGTCGCACCCCGAGGTCACGAGCATCCGCGAGCTCGCCGACGTGGTGTCGGAGGAGGGCCTGCGCCTGCAGGGCATCGTCGAGTCACTCCTGCTGCTGGCCCGCCTCGACGAGGGGGTGGCGGGTGCCGCGGAGCCGGTGGACCTCGACGACATCGCCCTCACCGAGGTGCGACGCCTGCGCGCGGCGGGGCTCGACGTGGACGGCTCGGGCATCGGCGCCGCCCGGGTGTCGGGCGACCCCCGGCTGCTCGCGCAGCTCGTGCGCAACCTCGCCGACAACGCCGCCCGCCACGCCCGCGGTCGTCTGGCGATCGGGGTCACCACGGTGCAGCAGCACGTGTTCCTGACCGTGGAGGACGACGGGTCGGGCGTGCCGGCGGCCGAGCGGGAGCGGATCTTCGAGCGGTTCGTGCGACTCGACGAGGCGCGCAGCCGTGATGCGGGCGGCAGCGGTCTGGGCCTGGCGATCGCCCGCAGCATCGCGACCGCGGCGCACGGCACCGTCACGGTGGACGACTCGCGATGGGGCGGGGCGCGGTTCGTCGTGACCCTGCCCTCGGCGGACTGAGGCGCCGCACGGCATTCCTGAAGAGCGCTTCAGGACGCTTCAGGGTGGCTTCAGCGCCCCCGGGAGACCATCGGGACATGGACGACAAGAACCCCACCCCCGAGAACCCCACCCCGGAGCAGCCCGGCACCCCGGAGCAGCCCGCCGCCGCGCAGAGCCCGGCCCCCGCGCAGCCCGACGCGACCCCCGCCGCCGACACCCCCACCGTTCCGGTCGAGCCGACCGCGCCCGCCGCCGCACAGCCCGCCCCCGCTTCCACGGCGCCCGCAGGCGAGGCGACTCCCCCGGCGAAGCCCGGACGCAAGCGCGCCTTGCTCATCGGCGGTGGCATCGCCGCGGCCGTGCTGCTCGCGGGTGGCGGGGTGGCTGTCGGCGCGGCGATCGGCGATGAGTTCGGCGACGACGACCACCCGTCGATGGAGGGACCGCGCCACGGCGACCACCGCGACGGCGACCACGGCCCCCGCGACGACGACGGTCCGCGCGAGGGCGACCGCGACGACCGGCCGGCCGGTGCGGGTGGACCGGTGACCGGTATCGGCACGGCCTCGATCGACGAGCTGCTCGACATCGCCGAGGCGGCGCGTGGAGCCGCGGACGGCGAGGTGACCTCGATCGACGCGAAGCGCGACGGCACGTGGGAGGTGCAGCTGACCACGGCCACGGGCGACGAGAGCGACGTGCGCGTGGACGACGACCTGAAGGCGTCCGTCGTGGCGACCGAGAAGGCGGACGACGACGACACGGGGCCGACGCTCACGCTCGACGACGAGACCATCCGGGCGCTGGTCGAGGCCGCGCTCGCGGAGGCCGACGGCATGATCACCGACCTCGACGTCGACGCCGACGATGTGAGCCCCTACGACGCCTCCGTGCTCACGGCGGACAACCGCTCGGTCGACATCGAGTTCGATGCCTCCTTCGCCGTGGTCGGCACGGACCTCGACGACTGAGACGCGGCGGGCGGCCGATACGATGCAGGCATGACGAACTCCGATCCGATCGACGAGGTCTCCATCGGCGGTGAGGTCATCCGCCTCGGCCAGTTCCTCAAGTTCGCCGGTCTGCTCGATTCGGGCGGCGACGCGAAGGAGGTCATCATCGACGGCTTCGTGACCGTGAACGGTGAGGTCGACCGCCGCCGTGGTCGTCAACTGCACGATGGCGACGTGGTCGCGTTCGAGGGCCGGGCGGTGCGCGTCCGGCCCTGAGCCTCCGCCCCCTCGGTCCGCGCCTCCCGCTCGCCCGCGAGCACGAGCGTTACACCCCCGGCGCACAGGACGAAGCCGGCGACGGTGAGCACGGTCAACGGCTCACCCAGCAGCAGTGCCCCGGCGAGTGCGGTGGCCGGTGCGATGAGGAACAGCAGTGCCTGCAGGGCGGTGATGCCCACGCGACGCAGCAGCCACCAGTACAGGCCGTAGGCGCCGAGCGTCGGGAACACGGCGGCGAGCGCGACCGAGATCCAGAATCCCGCCGTGGCCGGAGGGACGAGGGCTCCGGCGAGCAGGGCGATCACGAGCAGCACGACGGCCGTGACGGTGACCTGCACGGCGAGGGTCACGAGGACCCCCGTGTGCGCGGACGACCGCCGCTGGAGGAACGTGCCGATCACGAGGCACACCATCGCGGTCACGGGCAGCAGGTAGGCCGCGGGAGTGGCCGCGGCGGAGCCGAGCTGGGAGTGCACGACGAGGGCCACGCCGATGGCACCCATCCCGAGCCCCGCCCACTGGGCGCCGCGCACGCGCAGGCCGAGGAGGGGGCCGACCAGGGCGGCGACGACGAGCGGCTGCACGGCGTCGATGAGGGCGACCGTCCCGGTGGCGATGCCGGCCGCGACGGCGCCCCACACGGCGGCGCAGTAGCCGAACTGCGCGAACAACCCGATCGCGGCCTGGACGCCGAGTTCGCGCGGCGTGACACCCCGTGCCGCCCGGGTCGCGCCGACGAGAAGGAGCAGCACGATCGCGAGGAGGACGAACCGCCAGACGAGAAGGGTGAGGGCGGAGGTGTCGGCCGTGGCGAAGGCGGCGATCACGAAACCCGAGCTCCACGTGGCGACGAAGGCGACGGCGGCGGCCACGGTCAACGCCCCGTGAAGTATACCGATCTGTTTACTCATCATCCTGACTATACAGGGCGGTATACTCGTGTCATGCCCCAGGAGACCCCGCAGCTCGTTCCCCTGACCCCGGGAGCACAGCGCGTGCTCGACGCGGCGTCCCGGCTGTTCTACGAACGGGGGATCCACACCGTCGGCGTCGACACCATCGCGGCGGCCGCCGGAGTGACGAAGAAGACGCTGTACGACCGGTTCGGCTCGAAGGAGGCGCTCGTCGTCTCCTACCTCCAGCACCGAGACGCCCGCTGGCGCGATCACGTCGCCGCGCACCTCGCCCGCGTGCCGGAGCCGGGCGTCGACCGCGTGCTCGCCGTGTTCGATGCCGCCATCACCTGGTCCGACGAGAACAGCCCCAAGGGGTGCAGCGCGATCAACGCCCGCGCGGAGATCGACGGCGGAGACGACGAGCGCCTCGTGCTCGCCGAGGCGTCGCGGCAGAAGACGTGGCTGCTGTCGGTGTTCCACGAGCTGCTCGCCGAGGCGGGCTTCGACCATCCGGACCGGCGTGCCGAGGCGATAATGCTGCTCTACGAAGGGGCGATCGTCACGGTCGGGATGGGGACGTTCAACGGTCCGTTCCTCGTGGCCCGGGACTGCGCACGGACGCTGCTGGAGCCGGCGTCGCCGCAGGATCGGGCAGCACCGAGCGCACGGTGACGATCGTGAGCGCCACGAGCAGCACGACCAGGATCGTGTCGGCCGCGATGTAGGCATAGTGCGCCCCGTCGGTCCCGGGAGCGGCAGACCCCGCGATCACCAGATCACTGCGGCGGTTGAGCACGGGGCGGATCACCGCGACCTCGACGGCGAACACGACCCAGATCGCGGTGAGCAGCACCCCGGCCGTGCGTCCGGCACGCGCCCGCACCGTGACGACCGTCAGCACGAGGAGCACGACACCCGCGAGCACGTTGAGCGCGGTGAAGACCAGGCGCCCGATGCCGAGTCCGATCGGGATGGTCACGCCCGGCGCCAGGAACTTGAGCGGCGCCTCGAGGAACGAGATGGCGACCATCGCGCCGAGCAGGAACGCGGGCAGCAGCAGTCGCAGTGCTGTGGTCAGACGCCCGCCGGTCATGGCCCCACGCTACCCAGGCGGCCGGGAGCCTGCGCAGACGCGGGCCGTGCAATTCGCCCGTTCTCCGACCTGCGCGGATAATAGGTAACATGCCACGTCCTATCGACGCCTACCGCGGTCTTGCCCAGTCGAGTCGCCTACGGGTCCTCGACGCCCTGCTCGACACCCCGGGGATCGGTCTCGCCGAGTTGTCCGCCATCACCGGCCTGCACGTCAACACCCTCCGCGATCACCTCCGGATCCTCGAGAAGGAGGGGCACGTGCGCTCCGAGGTCGAGCACACCGGCCGCCGTGGACGACCCCGGCTGCGCTTCGCGGTGGTGACAGCGACCGATCGCAACGAGGTCGCGGAGCGGCATCTGCGTGAGGCGATCCGGCACGGCGATCTCATGCGTGCGGTGCTCCCGGCGACCGAGTCCACCTTGCCGACCGACGCGACGCACCAGCTCGACGCGCTCTACCACCACCTGGACGAGGTGGGGCTGGAGCCCGAGGTCGACGAGGAGGCGCTGACGATCGAGCTCGCACCGTGCCGCTTCCACGCCCTGCTCGCCGACGACGGACCGGTCGCCTGCCGCGTGCACGAGGAGCTGCTGCGCTCACTGCTGGAGCGCGCGGGCGGACCGGTCGTGATCGATCGCGTGCTGCCGTTCACCGACGCGCATTCCTGTCGCGTGCACCTCGCCCTGCGCGAGCACGCGGCTCAGGGAAGGGTCTTGCCCTCCAGCGTCGCGACGAACGAGACGCCGGGAGTCGAGCGGTAGTTCAGATGCGTCGACACGGCGATCACGTTGACGCCGGCGCGCAGCGACGACGCGGGGATCGGGATCACGAGCGGTGAGGCGACCGCGGCGGCCGTGTTCGGCGCCGCGGTGGCGTACGTGGTCGAGGTGACGGTCGTCGTCGGCATGCGGAGCCGGCCGACCTCGACGCCGTTGACCGTCACCACCGCCCCGTCGTCCGCGCGCGCCGTGAGCACCAGCTCGGAGAGCTTCGCGGGGTCGGTGACCGTGAACGACGTGCGGAACAGCATGCTGATGGGGCGCTGCGTGGTGGGGGGTGGCACGTCGACGACGGTCGTGATGCCGCTGCCGAAGCCCAGCGGTGCGGCGCCCTGCCCCCACGCCGTGTCGTCGAACGCGACGCCCGACCATCCGGTCGGCCAGGCTCCGGCCGCGTAACGGAAGCGCCAGGCGGCGTCGCTGCGTACGAGCGTGACCGGCACGGGCGTGGCCGCGGGAGGTGTGGTGACGGAGACCGTGGTCGCGGCGGACCGCGCACCGTCCGGCCCGATCGCGACCACCGCGTACGACACCGCACTCCCCGCCGGTGCCGCCGCGTCCGTCACCACCCCCGTCGCCCCTGTCCCCGTGAGCGTCGTCATTCCAGGGCGCGACACCTCCACACCGCTCACCGCACCTCCGGGGCCCGGCGACCACGCGATGTCCACGCTCGTGGGAGACGTGGCGGTCGCGGTGGCCGCGGGGGCGCCCGGAGGGTCCTGCGGGGGGTCGACGGTCGTGCGGCGTGCGGTCATCACCAGGTCGAACGTGCTGTCCGGCGTGCCGCGGTAGTTCACGTGGGCCGAGGCGGCGATCACGTTCGCCCCCTCGCGCAGCAGTCCGGACGGCACCGCGAACACGGCGGGGTCGGCGGTCGCGACACTCGTCGAGCGCACCGCGTCGGCATAGGTCGCGCTGGTCGGCGCGGTCGACTGCAGGTGCGAGGTGCCCAGCAGCGTGCCGTTGACCCACACCGCCACCCCGTCGTCGGCCCGGGTGCTCACGGTCACGCCACTGAGCTCGTCGATGTCGGCGAGGGTCACGGTGGTGCGGAAGAGCATCGCGCGGGCGCGGTTGGTGCTCGGCGGCCCGAGGTCGATCGAGGTGACGGCACCGGTGCCCCATCCGAGTGGGGCCCTCCCCGAACCCCACCCGGAATCATCGAAGCCGAGGGTCGTCCACCCGGTCGGCCACGCCTGCGTCGAGTTGCGCCACTTCCACGTCGACCCGCCCGCGAGCAGCACCTCATCCGTGCCGGGTTCCAGGTCGACCGGGAGGGTGAAGCGGCTCCCGGCGTCGGTCTCGTACTGCTGGAGGGTCGGCGAGTAGGTGAAGGCGTCGACCGTGCCCGCGGCGGGATCGAACGTGTAGTACCGCAGCCAGCCGTTGCCCCCGTTCGCGCGGCTCTGGTAGTTCGACAGGATCTGGTGCACGGGCGTGCCGCAGGAGTTCGGGTCGGTGCGTCGCGCCTCGCCGATGTCGCCGTCGTGCCAGTGGCCGTTGACGACAAGGAAGATGGAGCAGTTCTGCGACACGAAGTCGTTCCACAGCGTCACCGCGGACACCGGGGTGACGTCGGTGCGGATGACGTGCGTGGCGCGCGTGCCGCCCGTGTTGATGAAGCCGTGCGTGGCGAGGATGACCTTGCGGTCGGGGTGGGCGTCGAGCACGCGCTGGGCCCACGCGAGGGTGTAGGCGGGCGACTCGAATTCGAGGCTCAGCAGCAGCAGCTTCGTGTCGCCGACCGTGAGCAGGCTGTAGCTGTCCTTGTTCTTGCGGTCGATGCCGTCGGGCCCGAACTGGTTCTGCCCCAGGTATCCGCCGTACGACACCGTCGGGCCGTTCCACGAGGCGGCGGAGTACCGGCTCGGCGGGAAGTAGGTGTCGTACGTGCTCGACTCGCCGGTCGTGATGTCGAGGTCGTGGTTGCCCGGCAGCACCGAGTTCGGCACGCCCGCGTCGTCGAGCGTCTTCATGTACCGGCTCGCGCGCTCCCAGTGGTTCACGTTCGGCCACGACTCGACGAGGTCGCCCACCTGGATCACGAACTTCGTGTTGAGCTGTGCGCGGGAGTCGACGATCCACTGCGTCTGCGCGGCCATCGTCTGCTCGTACGTGCTCGACACGGTGTAGCCCTGTGTGTCGGGCAGCACCACGATCGTGAAGGTCTCGTCGGCGGCGGAGGCGACGGCGGGCACGAGCGCGCCGACCAGCATCACGGTCGCTCCGACCACCGCCAGCGCACGACGCCGTGCGCGCGTCCACGTCCCCATGTCGAACCCCAGTCCACTTCGACTGGCTCCGTCTTACACCCGCCGGGGCGGGAGCCACAAGGGCCTGTGGCGCGAGGTCAGGGGAAGAGCTGGTGCAGCACGTCCCAGTCCTCGTCGGCGAGGGCCTGCGTGACCACGGCCTGCCCCTCCGGCGAGACGTCGGGGCCGAGGCGCTGCCACACGACGCGCGCCGCGCCCAGGTCGCCCGCGGCGATCGCGTTCGAGAACTCGATGAACGCGTTGGCGTAGGGGATGGTGGAGGTGCCGGCCTCCGCCCGGAACGGCCCGTACTGGTCGATCCACGGGAGGGCGGGGTCGGGTCGGAGGATCAGCACGTCGCCCGGGTGCACGGTCATGCCGTCGACGTGGTTGTACATCGAGACGGTGACGTAGTCGATGCAGAACCGCTGGCCGATCGCGATCAGGCTGTCGCCCGGGGCGACCTCGTAGGCGAAGACCTTCCCGTCGTCGCCGAGCACGGGGGTGCCGTTCGCGAGGTCGGACGCCCCCATCTCGACGAGGTCGCCGAGCAGCTTCGCATGCGGCGCCTCTCCGTCCTGGGCGACGATGTTGATGAGCGAGTTCGTGGTGCACTCCCCCGGACCGCCCGCGGGCACGGAGACGCCGTCACCGAGATCGACCAGGTCGCCCTCGCCCGGTGCGGACTCCGACTCGTCGACCGCGGCGGGGGCCGGTGCGGGCGCGTGCGTGAACGTCTCGGATGGCGCGGAGACGGCGGAGACGACAGCCGGGACGGCGAGGGCCGCGACACCGGCGACCGCCACCCCCGCGACGACGGCGACGATGGCGCGGGTGCGGTTCATCCCGTCAGCTTGTCAGGATGCGCCCGCCCGCGCCAGCGCGACGGGCCGCTGATCACTCGGCATACCAGGGTAGACAGCCAAGCTCGATAGAGTCGGCGATGACCCCTACCGATCGAACAGGACTGCCATGACTGCCGCGCTCGCCTCGATTGAGATCACCGGGTTTCGCTCCATTGCCGCACTCCGCTTGGAGCTGTCTTCCGCAGTGACGCTCCTCATCGGTGCCAACGGTGTCGGCAAGAGCAATGTCGTCGACGCCCTGGAGCTTCTCGGGTACACCGTTGACCAGGGCTTGCAGGCTTACACGTTGCGCAGTGGAGGGTTCTCTCAACTCGCACACCGCTCTCCGAAGTACGGCGTCGCGGAGGCCATATCCGTCAAAGCCTGGGGGGACTGGAATCCTTCGATTAAGGGCACATTCCGAAACGGATATCGGATGACGCTGAGCGCGGGTCCAGATGATGCCGCACTACTGAACGAGACGACGCTGACTCACCGCACCGACTATCCGACTCCGTACGAGCACAGCCTCGGCTTGAGCCGGGAGTCGCAACTTCACGACTACATCTCGGAACACGTAGCCAACCGATATCTCTTCGACGTCCTTTCTGGATGCCGGGTTTTTCATTTCGACGACACCAGCCACGACGCCCCACCGCTGCGATGGGCGGACACCGCAGATCGGGAGTCCCTCCACAGCGACGCACGCAATCTCGCCGCCGTGCTGCTGGACATCAGTGAGAACAACCCCAAGACCTATCTACAAATCCTTCGCAGCATTCGGAACGTCGCCCCATTCTTCGACGATTTCGTACTCCGGCCCGACGGAGGTCGGGTCATCCTCCGTTGGAAGGAGCGGGGACTGGATGATGTCTTCTCTGGGAGCGCGCTGAGCTCAGGCACTCTCCGGTTTATCTGCCTCGCCGTTCTGCTTCAGCAGCCCCGTCAGCCAGCAACCATCGTCTTGGACGAGCCGGAGCTGGGTCTGCATCCCGCCGCCATCCATCAGCTTGCCGACCTCTTTCGGAACCGAGCCGACGGACAACGGATCGTCGCGGCCACACAGTCGGTCACCCTTCTCAGCCAGTTCGGCATCGACGAAGTCGCGGTCGTGGAACGAAGGGGTGGAGACACCACCGTCTCGCGCCCGGACCGCGAAACACTCGAAGCCTGGCTCATGGATTACTCCCTCGGAGAGCTCTGGGAGATGAACTTGCTGGGTGGGAGGCCCGGGCCCTCACATCCGTCCTTCACCGAGGGAGCGGATTCATGACGAAACGGGTGGCCCTGCTCGTAGAAGGGCAAACCGAGGAAGCGTTCGTGGCCCGGGTCCTTCAGCCCTACATCGGGTTCGAGACAGCGACGCTCACGCCGATCGTCGTGCACACTTCCCGCACTGCCAATGGCACAACGTTTCGCGGCGGCGGATATTGGAAGCACTACGACAAGCAACTCCGCATGCTCCTGAGCCAGCCGCATTGGGATCGCGTGACGACGCTGATCGACTTTTACGGCTATCCCGCCGATGCCCCTCCGTGCAGCTGCCCTGCCGCACATAATCAGCCTTCCTGCGTCGCGAGTCGCGAGGCCAACATCGCCGCCTCGCTGCCGTACGACTCGCGATTCCTTCCCTTCGTCGCCCTCCACGAATTCGAAACTCTCGTTATCGCCGCCGGCGCGACGATGAGCGATGTCCTCGGCGATGTTGATGCTCCGTCGAGGTTCGCAGCCCTTCTTGATGAGCACGACGGCGATGCAGAACAGATCAATAACGGACCGCAGACAGCACCGTCCAAGCGGGTCCTCGAGGTGCTACCGGACTACCGAAAGGTCCGCGACGGGGTGTCCGTGCTCGAAGGCCGGCTCCCGCGCGCTCTTCCCTCTGCGTCTCGGTTCGCGGCCTGGATTGCGGCGCTCTCGATATAGAGCCCGAAGTTCAAGGTCAGTTGAAGTCGCCGCCGGGGGCCATGTCGGCGAAGCGGGAGTAGTGGCCCTGGAACGCGACCGTGATGGTGGCCGTCGGGCCGTTACGGTGCTTGGCCACGATCAGGTCGGCCTCGCCCGGACGCACGTCCTTGTCGTACACGGAGTCGCGGTGCAGCAGGATCACCATGTCGGCGTCCTGCTCGATCGAGCCCGACTCACGCAGGTCGCTGATGGCGGGCTTCTTGTCCTGCC
Organism: Microbacterium sp. NPDC059771; assembly: GCF_042732495.1. Classification (NCBI taxonomy): domain Bacteria; kingdom Bacillati; phylum Actinomycetota; class Actinomycetes; order Micrococcales; family Microbacteriaceae; genus Microbacterium; species Microbacterium sp. NPDC059771. Next base: position 239,350 of record NZ_JBHWHK010000001.1, read on the forward strand.
GCTGCTCGGGACCACGGTTCAGCTGCGACAGCGCGATCACCGGCACCTGCAGTTCCTTGGCGATGAGCTTGAGGCTTCGCGAGAACTCCGAGACCTCCTGCTGACGGGACTCGACGCGCTTGCCCGAGGTCATCAGCTGCAGGTAGTCGATGATGACCATGCGCAGCCCGGCACGCTGCTTGAGCCGCCGGCACTTGGCGCGGATCTCGACGAGCGTCATGTTCGGGCTGTCGTCGATGTAGAGGGGCGCGTCGTTGATGCGGCCGCGGGTCGCGGCGACCGTGGTCCAGTCGCGCGGGTCGAGCGTTCCCTTGCGCATGTTCTGCAGCGGGATGGCTCCCTCGGCGCTGAGCAGACGCATCGCGATCTCGCTCTTGCCCATCTCGAGCGAGAAGAAGATGGAGGGGAAGTCGTGGCCGATGGAGGCGGCGCGCGCGAAGTCGAGCGCGAGCGTCGACTTTCCCATGGCCGGTCGGGCGGCGACGACGATCATCTGGCCGCCGTGCAGGCCGTTGGTCAGCTCGTCGAGCTCACGGAACCCGGTCGGGATGCCCGTCATGGAGCCGTCGCGGCCGTTCGCCGCCTCGATCTCCTCGACCGCCGCGTCGACCGCGACCGTCAGCGGCACGTAGTCCTCGGCGGTCTCCGAACCGGTGACGGAGTAGATCTCGGCCTGCGCGTTGTTGACGATGTCGGTCGCGTCGCCCTGGCCGTCGTAGCCGAGCTGCACGATGCGGGTGCCCGCGTCGACCAACCGGCGGAGGATGGCCCGCTCCGACACGATGCCCGCGTAGTAGCCGGCGTTCGCCGCGGTCGGCACGATCGAGGTAAGCGTGTGCAGGTAGTCGGCACCGCCGGCCTTGCTCAGCTCGCCCGTCTTGATGAGCTCGTCGGTGACGGCGACCACGTCGGTCGGCTCGCCGTGCGAGTAGAGCGACAGGATCGCCTCGAAGATCAGCTCGTGCTTCGGGATGTAGAAGTCGGCGCCCTTGAGGGTCTCGATCACGTCGGCCACCGCGTCCTTCGACAGCAGCATGCCGCCCAGGGCGCTCTGCTCGGCGAGGAGGTCGTGCGGCGGGGTGCGCTCGGGCGGACGCTGCCCTCCCAGGCGCTCCTCCGAGATGTCGGCGATCGACACAGTGTTCCCTTCGATGCGACGGTTCCGATGCGGAACTCCGACAGCGGATGACGAGTGGTCGTCGGTGGTTCCACGCCCGCGCGGCGGCCGTTTCCAGACAAACAGGGGCCCCCGACATTCGGTCGCTCGACCACGCTATGAGCGGTCTTCACACGGTGCAACACAGCCTGTGGATAACCATGTGGAGAGCGTGCGGAGAAACGCGGAGTGTCTGTGCAGAACGGGTGTGGATAACCCGGTGGAGTGTGGTGAAGAAGAACTTTTTTATGATCCTTGACCTGGGATTTCTCGTTTCCCCACCCTGTGGATGGAAACGAGGTTAAATCGCGCGTTGAAGGTTTCCCCTGCCGGAGCGACATGTGTAGAACTTGGGGAAAGTCAAGCCGGAAATCCGCCGGGCGCGTCACGATCTGACACCACCCGTCGCGGTTGTAAATGGGCCTGGACAGGGTGGGACCCCGCGAGTATTCTGCTCCCCATCGACACACCCGTATCGATATGGCGTTGCCTTCAGAGGGGGAGGACGACGTGAGCGCTCGAGCGACCCGACGCGGCGTACCCGCCGTCGTTCTCTGGGGTGGCCTCGGCGCGCTCGCGTGGGCCGCACTCACGGTGCTCACCGGTGGCGGATCCGCTCAGGCGGACGAGCAGAAGCCCGGCCCGCTCGACTCCCTGACCACCGCGGTCACGCAGACGGTGACCGCCGTGACGGCACCCGTCGTGAACGAGGTCGTCGCCCCGGTCGTGACCCAGGTGGCCGCGCCCGTCGTCACGCAGGTGGTCACCCCGGTGGTGACGCAGGTGGTCGCCCCCGTCGTCTCGCAGGCGGTCGCCCCCGTGCAGGCCGCGCCCGCCGTCGTCGAGACGGTCACGGAGACGGTCGAGAGCGTGCCGGTCGTGGGGTCGGTCGCGGCGCCCGTGCTCGGCACGGTGACGGACGCGACCTCGTCGGTCGTCGACACCACCACCGACCTCCTCGCGGACTCGCCCATCTCGCGCGTGACCGCACCGATCCTCGACGCCGTCGGCCGCCTTCCGATCGTCGGCGGGATCGTCGTCGACTCCGGCGCGTCCGACCTCGTGACCGAGGTGGTGGGCGTGGTCGATGACGTGACCGGCGTGATCAGCGGCACCGTCGACGAGACCGTGCCGCCCGTGATCGACGGCCTCCAGCCCGGAATTCCGCCGGTGAGCGACGGATCGCTCCCCGCCGCCGCGGTAGCTCTCACCTCCGCGCCCGCGTCCGCGCTGCCCGGCGCGGTGACGCCCGGCGTGTCCGCCGCGATCTCCGGCGCCTCCGACGAACGCGCCGAGGGGGCCGCGCCGCCCGCCGACCCTGCCGCGGGCGATCACACCCCCACGCCCGGCAACGCACCACCCGGTGCCCCCGCCGCCCCGTCTTCCTCCGCCACCTCCGGCGGAGGCACCCCGTACGCCCACGCTCGCCTCGGCGACGACGGCGTGCTCCCGCTCCGTGCCTGGGAGCGGGTTGCCGGCGCCTCGGACGATGCCCTTCCCGGCTCGCCCGTCGCCGACACCGACGTCTCACCTGACTGACTGACCGTCGCGCCATCCCCGCGGATGGCAGATGCCGTGCTGCGCGCGCACCTCATCGCGTGCACCCATCAGACACCCCAGTCATGTCAGGAGAACCATCATGCGTACTTACGCGAAGCGAGCCCTGTGGGGCGCGCTCCTCGCCGGCGGGATCACCCTGCTCGGCGCGACGGCCGCCAATGCGGCCGAGACATCCGGAGACGACGGACTGCTCTCCGGCACCCAGGCGGTGGCACCCATCACGGCGCCGATCACGGTCGTGGACAACGCGATCTCCGTGCTCGGCGATGCGGTGGCTCCCGCACCGGCTCCGGCTCCGGCCCCCGCGCCCGCTCCGGCACCGGCCCCCGCTCCGGCCCCCGCGCCCGCTCCGGCGCCCGCTCCGGCTCCCGCACCCGCTGCGGAGCCCGCTCCGGCTCCCGCACCCGCTGCGGAGACGGACGGCGGCTCGGGCACCGCGTCGGGAACCCAGGCGGTCGTGACCGTGAACCTGCCCGTCACCGTGTCGGGCAACGCGATCAGCCTCACCGACGACTCCACGACCAGCACCCCGGCCGCCGCTCCACCCCAGAGCGCGGCTCCCCAGGCCCCTGACGCGGCCGGGGTGCTTTCCCTCGACACCGACGGCATGGACGGTGTGCTCTCGGGCACGCAGGCCCTGCTCGCGGTGAACGCTCCGGTGACCGTGTCGGGCAACTCGCTGTCGCTCCTGGGCGACGCCGAGTCGGCCTCGACCGACGCGGAGGCCGCAGCACCGGCTCCCGCGACCGGCGTCGATGCGGGCACCAGCGGTGAGGACGGCACGGCCAGCGGCACGCAGGTCGTCGCCCCGGTGACGGCTCCCGTGACCGTGACCGGCAACGCCATCTCGCTGCTCGGCGACAGCGCCAGCACCGGCGGCACCGGCACCGGCACGGCTCCCACCACACCCGCGAACGGGGGCAGCCCCGCCACCTCGGGTGAGGACGGCGTCGTCGGCGGCTCGCAGGTCGTCGCACCCATCACCGCCCCCATCGGCGTGACCGGCAATGCCATCTCCGTGCTCGACGACGCCACCGTCACCGGCGGCACCACCGGTACCGGCACGACGGCCCCGACCGCACCCGCGAACGGCGGCGCCCCCGCCACCTCGGGTGAGGACGGCACCGCCAGCGGCACCCAGGTCGTCGCCCCGGTGACGGCCCCCGTGACCGTGACCGGCAACGCTATCTCGCTCCTGGGAGACAGCGCCACGAGCGGCACCACCGGCACCCGCGGCACCCCGTCCGCACCCGCCACCGGCGGCATGCCCGCCACTTCGGGTGAGGACGGCACCGCCAGCGGCACCCAGGTCACCGCACCCGTCACGGCCCCCATCGGCGTGACGGGCAACGCGATCTCCGTGCTCGACGACGCCACCGTCACCGGCGGCACCACCGGCACCGGAACCACCCCGGCCGCACCCGCGGCCGGCGGCACCACCACCGGTGAGGACGGCATCCTCGGCGGCACCCAGGTGACCGCGCCCGTCACCGCCCCCATCGGCGTGACGGGCAACGCGATCTCCGTGCTCGACGACGCCACCGTCACCGGCGGCACCACCGGCACCGGCACGGCCCCGACCGCTCCGGCGGCCGGCGGCGGGATCACCACCGGTGAGGACGGCATCCTCGGCGGCACCCAGCTGGGTCTGCCGGTGACGCTTCCGATCACGATCGGCGGCAACGCCATCTCGGTCGTGGGCGAGAGCACCGTGACCGGCCCGGGCACCACGCCCGGAACCGACCCCGGAACCGACCCCGGTACTGACCCGGGCACGGACCCCGGTACGGACCCGGGAACCGACCCCGGAACCGACCCGGGCACGGACCCCGGCACCACCCCCGGAACGAACCCCGGCACCACTCCGGGCGCGTCCGGCATGGCCTGGGCGTCGGGCACAGCCGTCTCCGGCGAGGCCACCGGTCTCGCCATGACCGGCGGTGCACCGTCGCCCGCGCTGTGGGCGATCGCCGCCCTCCTGCTTCTGGGAGGTGCGGGCCTGCTGCGCCGTCGCACGGCGTAGGCGCTGAGCCCCGGCGGCGCCGGTGTCCTCGGGGGAGGAGACACGGCTCCGCCGGTGCGCGGCAGCGTCCGCTCGTGCGGTGCGTCCCCCGCACCTCCTCTGCCGAGCGCGACGGCCGCGCGACAAGCGGATGCCCCGTGGCGAACCGCCACGGGGCATCCGTTCACGCCTGCGCTCAGCTCGTCAGCGCGGGTATCGGCTGACTCGCGTGGGGCTGGTCGCCCAGCTCGGCCTGCAGCTCCCACAGCCGCACCTTGAGCTGCTCGCGCACGTCGGCGTACGCGGGGTCGTGGTACACGTTCACCAGCTCGTCCGGGTCGGCCTCCAGGTCGTACAACTCCCACTCCGGCGCGAACCGGAACGGCGACGACCCGGGCAGACCCATCCCGTCGCTGTAGAAGTAGATGAGCTTGTGGGCCTCCGTGCGGATGCCGTAGTGCGCGAGCACGTGGTGGTTCTCGTCGTCGTTCTCGTAATAGCGGTAGTAGAACGCGTCGCGCGTCGGCTCGTCGGATCCGGTCAGCTGCGGAAGGAAGCTCTTCCCCTGCATCCGCTCGTGCGCATCGACCCCGGCGGCATCCAGGAAGGTCTGCGCGAAATCGACGTTCGTCACGATCTGCTCCATCGGGGCCGCGGGCGCGATCCGCTCCGGCCACGACACGAGCAGCGGCATCCGGATCGACTCCTCGTACATGAAGCGCTTGTCGAACCACCCGTGGTCGCCGAGGAAGAAGCCCTGGTCGGAGCTGTACGTGAGGAGGGTCGAATCCCGCACGCCGTGCGCGCCGAGCCAGTCGATCACCCGCCCGACGTTGTCGTCAACCGAGGCCACGCAGCGCAGGTAGTCCTCCATGTACCGCTGGTACTTCCACAGCGCGAGCTCGTCGGGCGTCAGGTCCTGCGGCGGCTCCACCTTGAGGTCGTCGAGCGTCAGGTGCTCCGCGATGCGCATCGTGGCATGCTTCGCCGCGCTCGCCCGGCCCGCGTAGTCGTCCGTGAACGTGGACGGCACGGGGATCGGGTCGCTGTACAGGTGGGCGTGCGCCTCGTCGGGCTCCCACGCGCGGTGCGGCGCCTTGTGATGGATCAGCAGGCACCACGGCTCATCGCCCTCCAGCGACTCGAGCCACTGCAGCGACAGGTCGGTGATGATGTCGGTCGCGTAACCCTTCTCGATGTGCACGCCGTCGGCGGTGAGGATCTGCGGATCGAAGTACTCGCCCTGATCGCGCAGCACCGCCCAGTAGTCGAAGCCCTGCGGATCATGGCCGGGCCCCTCCCCCATGTGCCACTTGCCGACGATGGCCGTGCGGTAGCCCGCCTCCTTGAGCTGCGACACGAACGTCGGCTGGCTCGCGTCGATGGGGGTCACCAGGGTCGAGACGCCGTTGACGTGGCTGTACGTGCCGGTCAGGATGCTGGCGCGGCTCGGGGTGCACAGCGAGTTCGTGCAGTAGCAGTGATCGACGCGACGACCGGACTGCGCGATCTCGTCGATGCGCGGGGTCGTGTTCACCACCGACCCGTAGGCGCCGATCGCATGCGTGGCGTGGTCGTCGGTGAGGATCATGAGGATGTTCGGTCGCCGGGCGGTCATCGTGCTTCTCTCTCTGCGGGGCGGTGGTACGCGTCGGTGACGATCTCGGCGCGAGGGGCCGTGAGCCCGGAGAGGTCGATGGGCTCCCAGCGACCGGTCGTCATGGAGCGATAGGCCGCGTCGATCACCGCGTTGTCGATGACGCCGTCGGCCAGGGTCTGCCGCGGCGCGACACCCGCGCGGAAACTCTCGATGAAGTGCGCGAACTGGCCGTGGTAACCGTACGTGCGCGGCTCGTCGAGCACGGGCCGCAGCCAGCCGCGGGTCGAGCCGGCCTTCTCCCCCACGTAACCGAGCTCCTGTCCCGCGAACGCCGCGAGGGCACCGGGGCCGGTCTCGTCCACGCCGAGCCAGCCGTCCGAGCCGTGGATCTCGCGCCGGTTGTCCAGCCCGGGGCGATGCGTCCAGCCGGCCTCGACCTGGGCGACACGACCGTCGTCGAACCGCACGAGCAGGACCGCGTTGTCCTCGGAGTCCACGTCGTCGCGGTCGAGCCGGTCCCCCCACGCGAAGGCCTCCACGGGGGTCGCGCCCTCCAGGAACCAGCGCCCGACAGCAACACCGTGGCAGCCGAGACCGCGCAGCGGCCCTCCGCCCATGCGCGCGATCTCCCTGGCGTGCTTGTGCGGGCTGCCGTGGGCCTCGCGGGCGCGCACGGTGAGCACCCGACCGATACCGCCCGCGTCGACCATCGCCTTGGCGTGCATGACCGCGGGCGAGAAGACCGCGGTCTCCGCATAGCCGTGCCACACGCCCGCGGCGGTCACGGCGGCGAGACACGCCGCGGCCTCCGAGCCGCTGCGCCCGAGCGGCTTGGTGCAGATCACGGCCTTGCCCGCGGCGGCCGCCGCCGTCACCGCGTCGAGGTGCGCGTCCTGCGGCACGGCCACGACCACGATGTCGACATCGGCCAGGGCGGCCAGCTCCTCAACGCTGGCGACCACGTCGCGCACGCCGAACCGGTCGGCGAGCTCTCTGCCCCGTTCGGGCGAGCGCGCGACGAGGGCGACGACCTCGTGGTCGCGCACCTCCGCCAGGGCCCGGAGGTAGAACTCGGCGACGAAACCGGAGCCGACGATGCCCAGCCCGACGGGACCCGTCACGAGCGGTCCTTCATGGCGGCGGCGAACAGCTCGGTGTTGACGAACGACGCCGGATCGGTCATGTCCTCCATGCGACCGGACTGGACGAACACCCGCATGATCGACTCGTACTGCTCGAACGTGGTGCCGTCCTCGTTGTTCGCGAGGATCTCGTCGGACGGCGTCCACCCGGAGATGCTCGCCTGCTGCGTCAGCTGGTCGACCGGGGCACCGGACGCGGCGGAGGCCCACTCGACGACCTGCTCCGTGTCGTCGATGCGGTAGTCGTTCACCTCGGCGTACACCTCGAGGAAGCGCTGCAGGGCGTCGGCCTTGCCGTCGACGGCCTCGTTCGACGCGACCCACGACCCGAGGAACGACGTCTCCGGGAAAGAGGCGTTGTCGGCCACCGTCACGGTGTCCGGCACGCTGTCGAGGATCTGCGCGCTCAGCGGCGAGAAGATCGCGGCGATGTCGATCTGCCCGCCGACGTAGGCGCTGACGACGCTCGGCGGGTCGAGCACCACGCGCTCGACGTCGTCGAACGTGAGCCCGGCCTCCAGGAGCGTGAGCGCGAGGATCATCTCCCCCGACCCGCCCTCGGGCACGCCGACGCGCTGCCCCTTGAGGTCTTTCGGATCCTCGACGCCGCTGCCCGGGCGGGCGAGCACCACGTCGCCGAGCGAGGTCTCGCTGGGCACGATCACGGTCGCCTGTCCGGTCGCCGGAAGCCAGGTCGCCCCGGCGCCGATGTACCCGACGTCGATCTGGCCGGCCTGCATCGCCTGGATCTGGGTGGGGCCGTTCGTGAACGGCGTCAGCGTCACGTCCAGGCCGTACTTCTCCCACAGACCCAGCTCGTTCGCGGCGGCGATCACGCCGACGCCGTTGATGCTCGTGTCGATGTAGCCGACGTTCAGGGAGACCGGCTCACGGGCCTCGCCTCCGGCGTCGGACGAGGGGGCCGGTTCGGCCGAGCCCGTGCAGGCGGACAGGGCGATCGTGAGTGCGGTGACGGCCGCGGCGGCGACGGCCGCGCGACGGGTCCGGGTGGGGAAGCGCATCATCGGGTTCCTTACGTGATCGGGTGGGAGTGCGGTGGGTCGTGCGGGTGCGGATCCGCCGGGTCAGGCGGTGGTGGGTTCCGGCTGGTGGTGCACGCCGCGCCAGACGCGGGCGCGGAGGGCGGCGAACTCGGGAGACAGGCGCATCTCCTCGGTGCGCGGGTAGGCGAGCGGCACGTCGATCACCTCGGTGATCCGTCCGGGCCGCGGGCTCATCACGATCACGCGGTTGGCGAGGAACACGGCCTCGTCCACGTCGTGGGTGATGAACACGGCGGTGCGCCGCTCCTGCTGCCACGTCTCGAGCAGGTTCTCCTGCATGCTTACCCGGGTCAGCGCGTCGAGCGCGCCGAACGGCTCGTCCATCAGCAGGATCGACGGCTGCGCGGCATAGGCGCGGGCGATCGCGCAGCGCTGCTTCATGCCGCCCGAGAGCTCCTTCGGCAGCGCGCCGGCGAAGTCGCCCAGGCCCACGAGGTCGAGGTAGTGCTGGGCCACCTGCTCGCGCTCGGCCTTCTTCATGCCGCGGATCCGCAGGCCGAACTCGACGTTCTGCCGGGCCGTGAGCCACGGGAAGAGCGCATACTGCTGGAAGATCACGCCCCGGTCGGGCCCGGGCCCTGTGACGGGTCGGCCGCCCACGAGCACCTCCCCCTCGGTGGGGTCGAGGAGCCCCGCCATCAGGTTCAGCAGGGTGCTCTTGCCACAGCCGCTCGGCCCGACGAGGGTGATGAACTCCCCGTCTGCCACGTCGAGGTCGACGTCGTCGAGGCTGCGGACCGTGCCGCGGCTGGTCTCGTAGTGCTTCGAGACCCCGCGGATCGAGATCATCGCGGTCATTTCCGGACCTCCTGCCAGGCGGTGAGCTTGTTCTCGGCGAAGAGCAGGGCACGGTCCATCGCGAACCCGAGCGCGCCGATGAGGATGATGCCCACGACGATGCGCGGGGTGTCGAGGAACTGCGAGGCGGCCTGCATCATGCGGCCGAGACCGAAGGCCGCCGCGATGAGCTCCGAGGCGACGACCGTGGCCCAGGCCGCGCCGAGGGCGACGCGGGTGCCGACGAAGATGAACGGCAGCGAGGCCGGGACGACCACGCGGAGGAAGATCGTGCCGTCGCTCGCGCCGAGCACGCGAGCCGCGTTGACGAGGGTGGTGTCGACGTTGCGCACGCCCTGGAAGGTGGCGAGCACGCACGAGAGGAACGACGCGAGGAAGATGACGAAGATCTTCGCCGGCTCCCCGATGCCGAGGAACACGATCACGAGCGGGATGAGCGCGAGCGGTGGCACGGTGCGGAAGAACTGCACCCACGGCTCGAGCAGCCCGCGGCCCCAGCGATACCAGCCCATGATGAAGCCGGCGGGGACGGCGACGATCACGCCGAGGAGGAAGCCGATGACGACGCGCTGCACGCTCGCCACGGTGTTCAGCAGCAGGCTGCCGTCGAGCAGTCCCTCCCAGAAGCTCTGCACCACGGCGATCGGCGTGGGGGCGAGCGGGTTGTCGCTGACGACCGCGATGATCCACCACACCGCGATGCCGAGCACCAGGGTGGAGAGGTAGAGCAGCGTCAGCGGTTTCTCGGTGCGGACGGTCGTGCGGCGCGCTCTCGTGGCGCGCGGCACCGAGAGCGTCGTGGTCGCCGTCTCGGGTGTGGCGTCGATCATGGCTCTTTCCCTTCGTTGCGTGGGAGCCCGTTGGTGTCAGCCGACCGGGGCGGTCGGAAGGAGGGGAGGCCCGAACACGAAGGTGTCCAGGGCGATGGTGGCGGCGCCGATCATGCCCGCGTCGGCACCGAAGCGCGGCGGCTCGACGCGGATGCCGTCGCGCAGCACGGGCATGACCTGCTCCGCGAGGGCCGCCCTGACGGGTTCGATCACGACCGGGGCCAGGTCGAACAGCAGTCCGCCCAGCACGATCTGCTGCGGGTTGAGGAGGTTGACCATGCTCAGCAGCGCGGTGCTGAGGTGCCGGACGAGGTCGTCGCGCACCTCCAGCGCCCGCGGGTCGGCGGCCTCGACGGCGGCGACGAAGTCCTCCGTCCAGGTGCGGTCGTCGGAAGCGCGGTCGTCGTCGAGCAGCCCGGCGTCGATCATGCGCCGCCGGAGCACGCCATCGCTGACCACGGTCTCCAGGCAGCCGCGGCCGCCGCAGGTGCAGGTGGGGCCGTCCTGCTCGACGCGCAGGTGACCGATCTCGACCGCGCCGTGCGTGCCGCCGCGGTACTCGGCGCCGCCCAGGATCAGGCCGGCGCCGACACCGGTGCGCACGTAGACGAAGGCGAGGCTCTCGAGCCCCTGGCCGGTGCCGTAGCGGGACTCGCCGGCGGCCATGGCGCGCACGTTGTGGTCGAGCACGACGTCGAGCCCGAGGGTGCGTTCGAAGTGCTCGGCGATCGGCACGTCGGTCCAGCCGAGCGTGGGGGCGGAGATGTTCACGCGGCGGCTCGCGTCGACGATGCCGGCCACGCCGACGCCGAGGCCGAGCACCTGCTCCAGCGAGATGCCCGCCGTGTCCATCACCCGCTGCAGGAGCTCGTCCGCGAGGTCGAGCACACCCTCGGGCGCGGTGGGGACCGGGAAGCGGATCTGCTCGGACGCCACGACGCGCGAGGTGAGCTCGACCACTCCTGCCTGGAGGAACCCGGCGCCGATCTGCAGTGCGAGCACGTGGTGGGTGCCGGTGAGGGCGACGTCGGTGCTCGGGCGGCCGACCCTGGCCTCCCGGGTGGCGGGGATCTCCTCCGCCACGAGGCCTGCGTCGACCAGTTCCACGACCACGTTCATCACGGCGGCGGCGCTCAGGCCCGAGGCGCGGGACAGATCGCGACGCGACAGCGGGCCGTGCGAGCGCAGCAGCTGCAGCAGCACGCGACGGTGGTGCGCGCGGATCGCCGCGGCGTCGAGCCGGACCTCGGATAGTTTTTTTTGCACGTAGCTAAATAAACAGCACGTGCGGAAATCCTGTCAAGAGCGGATCTTCTCCGCCCGCCTCAGAGGATGTCGTCGACCTCGCCGTGCGGGATGATCGCCGCCCGGTAGCGCTCCACGAGCTCGCGCCAGCCGAAGCCCTCCGTGTACTCGTGCTCGTACACCGCCTCCGTGAAGTGCCACAGCAGGTACGGATGCGCCCCGAGCCCGTACAGCGCCCCGTAGTCGCGCGCGATGAAGGCCGCCCGCTCCTGCGGCGTCAGCTCCCGGTCGTCGGCGACCGCATCCGGCCCGGCGCCGCCCGCCAGCCACCGGTCGACGAAGCCCTCGGTATCGGCGACGTACGCGTTCACGTTGGCCGTGCTCATCTCGACCGCCCGCATGAACTTGCCGACCATGTACCTGCTCACGATGCAGACCTCCACAGGAAGAACGGGCTCGAGGCGAAACGCGACGTGGTGGCCTCCGCCAGCTCGGCCGGGCGGCCCTGCATCGCGGCGAGGGCCGCGACGATGTTCACGTACTGGTACGTAACGTTGCCCGCCACCATGATGCGGTCGAACCGGCAGCCGGCGATCGCGGCGTCGAGGTCGCCGTCGCGCATCCACCCGACCGCCTCGGCGTCGAACGCGGGGTCGGGCGAGCCGTTGAACGTGCGCGGCCCTCCGACGTCGGTGGCCATGTGGCCCGAGGTGAGCAGCGCCACCCTGGCCCCGCCGTCCCACGACTCGACCGCGGCGCGCAGGTGATGTCCGAGGGCGGCGAACCGCGCGGCCGAGGGCAGCGGCGGCAGGATGGCATTCGCGTGGATGGGCACGATCGGCAGGTCGAGCTCGGGCCGCACGTACTGCAGCGGGAGGACGAAGCTGTGGTCGAGCCGCCACTCGTGCGACACCGAGAAGTCGATCGCCTCGGGCAACACCTCGCGTCCGGCGATCTGCGCCGCGAGCTCGGGATGCCCGGTGAGCTCGGCGTACTCCATGCCGAACGTGCGCACCTCGTTCTCGTACGTGCCGTGGTACGTCGCGGCTTTGCCGACGATGAACGCGGGCGAGTTGTCGGCGAAGAACTGCCGCACGTGGTCGGTGCCGAGCACGATCAGCGCCTCGACCTCGGCCTCGGCGATCGCCTCGCGGATGCGCCGGAAGTTCGCCTCCACCGCGACCAGGTCGGGCGGATACGGCTCCCGCATCGCGCGCCACAGCAGCGGGTTGTGCGGGGTCGCCGCCGCCAGCACCAGTTCAGCCACGGTCGGCTCCCTTCTCCGCGGTCACAGCCGGAACAGCTTCCGCGCGTTGTCGATCAGGATCTTGCGGCGCGACTCCTCCTTGAAGCCGAGCTCGTCGAACTCCGCCATCCACCGGTCCGCGGTCATCACGGGCCAGTCCGAGCCGAACAGCACCCGGTCGGAGATGAGCGAGTCCGCGTAGCGCACCACCTCGGGTGGCAGGTACTTCGGAGCCCAGCCGGAGAGGTCGAGGTACACGTTCGACTTGTGCCACACCATCGCCAGGTTCTCCAGGTGCCACGGCCACGCCGGGTGCGCGCTGATGATGTTCAGCTCGGGGAACTCGGCCGCGACGTCGTCGATGTAGGGCACGGGGCGGGCGTTCTCCAGCCGGTACCCTCCGCCGCCCGGGGTGCCGGCGCCCGCACCGGGGAACCCGGAGTGGAACATGACCACCAGCCCGAGCGCGGCGCAGGTCTCCCAGATCGGCCAGAACCGACGGTCGTTCGCCAGGAACCTCTGCCGCGACGGGTTCAGCTCGCCCACGCCCTTGATGCCGTACTCGTCGTGCATGCGGCGGATCTCGGCGATCGCCGCCTCGCCCTTCCACGGGTCGATGCCCGCGAAGGCCAGGAACACATCGGGGTGGTCTCGCTGCGCCCGGCCCAGCAGGTCGTTGGGCGCGCCCTTGATCCCGCTGGTCGTCTCCGAGTCGGAGTTGACGATCACGGCCATCATCCTGCGGTCGCGGTACTGGTCGGCCTGCTCGGCGAACGACACGACCGGCCGCTCCCGCCCGAAGTGCGCGGCCATCTGCGTGTGCCGCGCACCCATCGCCGCGATGAACTCCTCGGTCTGCGGGTGGGTGTGCACGTCGATCGCCACCAGGTCGTCGATGCCGGGCATCAGGCCGCTCCTTCGTTCAGGGTTCCGGCCGCGATGCGCAGGCCGGTCAGCTCCTCGGTGTCGGCCCCGAGCGCGGGCGCATAGACCAGCTCGGGCCGGCCGCTGCGGTGGAACCGGGTGCTCGGCACCGGCACGCGCACCGCGCCGCCCGGTCCCGCGATCTCCTCGACCAGGCCCATGCTCGCGATCTGCGGGTCGTCGAACAGGTCGCCCATCGTGTTGAGCGGGCCGTGCGGGATGTCGTGCGCGGCCAGGCGCTCCAGCCACTCGGCGCGCGGACGGGTGGCGGCGATCTCCTTGAGCACCGCGTCGAGCTCGTCGTAGTTCCGCACGCGCCCCTCCCTGGTCGCGAACCGGGGGTCGTCGGCGAGGTCGGGCCGCTCCAGCACGTCGAGCAGCCCGGTCCAGAACTTCTCCGGCACCGACATGTGGATCACGAACGCCTTGCCGTCGGAGCCGCGGCACGCGTACGCCTGGGCGCGACGCGGACGCGAGTCCGGCGACGACACCTGCCCTGTCTCCAGGAACGCGGAGGCGGACTCGGTGAGGAAGTCGAGCAGCGCACCCACCATCGACACCTCGACGTGCTCGCCCTCCCCGCTCACGTCGCGGGCGTGGAGGGCCGCGAGCACCGCCTGCACCGCCGACATCCCCGACAGCAGATCGGAGAACGCCGGGCCGAGCGGGCGGATCGTGTCGGCGGGGACGACCTGGCTGTACATGCCGCCGGTCGCGGAGATCACCGTGTCGTAGGCGGGACGCTTCGCCGAGGGTCCCGTGGGGCCGAAGCCGGTGATGGAACAGGTGATGACGCGCGGGTTGTGCGCGTGCAGGGCCTCTGGACCGAAGCCGAGCCGCTCGGCGACGCCCGGTCGGAAGTTGTCGAGCACGATGTCGGCGTCGGCGACCAGGGCGAACAGCGCCGCCAGCCCCTGCGGACTCTTCAGGTCGAGCACCACCCCGCGCTTGCCCCGGTTGTACGCGGCGAACTGCGGGCTCATGGTCGCTCGACCCTCCCACCGCCGCATCGGGTCGCCCTCCGGCGACTCGACCTTGATCACCTCGGCACCGAGGTCGGCCAGGAGCTTCGCCGCGAAAGGGCCGGAGATGTACTGGCCCAGCTCGACCACCCGGATCCCGGCGAGCGCCCCGGCGCCCGGCAGTGCAGTACTCGTCACGTCTGGTCTCCTCTTCGATACCCGTGGTCAGCGCACATCCACGATCACCTTCCCGTCGCCGGCGCGGGGGAAGTCGCGGTAGGCCGTGGCGATGTCGTCGAGCGCGTACCGGGCGCCCGCGAGCGGCGGCAGCACTCCGGCGGCGGCGAGGGCGAGGGCCTCCGCCACGTCGTCGTACCGGGCGCTCGCGGCACCCGCGAGGCGCTTGCGGCGCAGGTAGAAGTCGCGCGCATCGATCCGCAGGTCGGGGTCGACCGAGGCCGAGCAGAACACGGCCCGTCCACCCCAGCCGAGCGCAGCGACCCCGGCGCTCAGCGTGTGGCCGTGGCCGGAGACGTCGAGCACCACGTCGAAGCCGTCCTCCGCGGCGAGGGCGGCCGTGAGGGCGGCGGGATCGGGCGCGTGCAGGAGCCGCTCGTCGCCGACCGGCGTCAGGGGCCGGCGGGAGGCGGCGACCACGCGGGCTCCCCGGGCGAGCGCGATCGCGACGGCTGCGCGACCGAGCGTTCCGCCCGCACCGGTGACGAGGATCCGCTCGTCGGCGGCGAGCGCGGCGATCCGCAGGGCGTTGAGCACGATGGGGGCGCTGTGCACCACGGCCGTGGCGTCGGCAGCGGTCAGGCCGTGGCGGTCGATCGCGTTGCGTGCGGGCACCGCGACGAACTCGGCGGCGCCGCCGTCGCGGTGCACGCCGACGACGGTCTGCGATGGGCAGTCGGCCTCGTCTCCGGCGTGGCAGCGCGGGCACGTGCCGCAGGCGATGTTGGGCTTGACGACCACGGCCTGGCCGAGGCGCGCGGGGTCGACGCCGGAGCCGACGGCGACGATCTCCCCCGCCGGGTCGATGCCGAGGATGCGCGGGAGCCGGGCGTGCGCTCCGGGGCCGACGCCGGCTATGACGTTGAGGTCGAGCTGGTTGATGCCCACGGTCTCGACGCGGATCAGCACTTCGCCCGGAGCGGCCGACGGCACCGCCGACTCCGTGACGGTCAGGCCGTCCAGGTCGTGGCTGCTCAGCACGGCGGCACGCATGGTCACCTCTTCATCGCGGGACTGTTTCGGATACTGTATCCAATTTTCATCGTGGTCGTCCAGACCCCGTTGTCAGCACGATATCGGCCGAAGCATGGACAGCCGATACCAAATTGGATACCGTATCCCAAAATCCGCGTGAGACGCCCCCCTCACGAAGGGGCGCACGCACTGCCCGAATGGAGAGTCATGCGCACGACAAGAACCAGGCTCGGCCTCGCCGTGGCCGGAGGCGCAGCAGCACTGACGCTGCTCGCCGGCTGCACCTCGCCGACACCCGCACCCGACGGCCCGGTCGACCTCGGCGACGGGGAACCCGGCGCCGCCGAAGACACCAGCATCACGGTGGCCATCCCCTTCCCCGACGTCACGATGTACTCGATGTTCGTCCTCGGCACCGACCTCGGCTACTACGAGGAGGAGGGCCTCACCGTCGAGGTCATCACCGCCGACAACGTCACCGCCGCGGTCGCGAGCGGCAGCGCCGACATCGGCGTGGAGTCCACCGGCACCGTGATCGACGCCATCCGCGGCGGCGTGGAGATCGACCTGGTGTCGGGTCACTACTGCCGCCAGAACTTCGACTTCGCGGCCCAGTCCGACGTGGAGAGCGTCGAAGACCTCGACGGCACCTCGATCGTCCTCGCCGGAACCCCCGGCGACCCGGCCGAGTTCCAGCGGGCACAGGTGCTCGCGGAAGAGGGCTGGGACCTCGAGAGCGTCAACGCGGAGGTCGTCTACCCCGGACCCGGCTCCGAATCGTGGACCGAGTTCTTCGTGAACGACCGCATCTCGCTGCAGCCCTTCTACGCCGACGACCGTGCGGCGCTCGAGGAGCACGGCGCGAACATCGTCGTGGAGTCGCTGCGCAACTGGGCCAACGACGTGCAGATCGCCGGCACGGCCTGGGTGAAGGAGAACCCGAACTCGCTCGTGCGGTTCCTGCGCGCCACGCTCAAGGCCACCGACTTCATGACCGCGCCGGCACCGGGCGAGTTCCCGGAGAACGCGGAGGAGGCGCTGGACATCTACGAGGCCAACGACTTCGACGTGCAGGAGCTCCGCGACTCCGACAGCGTCTGGATCCTCGACGGCCACCTCGCCTGCCCGAACCTGTACTTCGACGCGGACGCCTGGGACACCACGATCGAGACGCAGAAGCTCGAGCCGCTGGAGTTCGACGACGCGCAGCTCGCGCACCTGTTCAAGGCGCAGGAGCTGCTCGGGCTCGACAACGAGGGACCGGCGACGCTCCCCTACCCCTGAGCCGCACGCCCCCGGACGAGGCCCCACCGTTGCGCATGGCGGTGGGGCCTCGTCGCGTCCGCGGGTCAGTAGCGATCGCGGGCCTGGAGGATCACGATCTGCTCGTCGCTCACGTAGTACACGAGGCGGTGGGTCTGGTCGATGCGGCGGGACCAGGCGCCGGAGAGCACGTGCCTCAGGGGCTCCGGCTTGCCGATGCCCTCGAACGGGTCACGGAGGACATCGGCGATCAACTGATTGATCCGTCGCAGCGTCTTCCGGTCCTGGCCCTGCCAGTCGGTGTAGTCCTCCCACCCGTGCGGGTCGAAGGCGAGCCGCCTGCTCACTCGTCGATCAGGTGGTGCTGCTCGGACTCACCTCGGCGGGCGCGCTCGAGTGCCGAGAGGAGCCGCTCCGCGCCGACGGGGTTGCGGAGCAGGTAGGCCGTCTCCGTGAGCGCGTCGTAGTCGTCCTTCGACATGAGCACGGCGTTGCCGCGGCGGGACACGACCTCGACCGGAGCATGGTCGTCGTTCACCTGCTGGATGAGACCGAAGAGACTCTTCCGCGCCTCGGTCGCGGAGATCGCCGTCATCTCGTCACCTCCTGAGTGGTACAGAAAAGCGTACCACTCGGCGGAGCGAGAAGGCGGACCCGACCCCCGTCGCGCATGAGACGGGGGCCGGGAGTCGGGGGCGGCGTCAGCCGACGATCTTCCGCTCGTCGTACCAGGGCGCCAGCCTGCGGCGCAGCACCGAGATGAGGAACAGCGTCAGGTTCGCGATGATCACCATCACCACGACCATCGCGATCGCCTCGTCCATGCGGAACTGATACGCCGCGAACTCCAGCAGGTGACCGAGGCCCCCGGTCCCGCCGAGGAACTCGCCGAGCACCTCGCCCGTGAAGCCGAGGGCCGCACCGCGCTGGATGCCGGACAGGCTGTAGGGCAGCGTCGCCGGGAAGATGACCTTCCACCCCAGCCCGATGCCCTTCGCGCCGTATACGCGCGCCGCGTTCACGAGCGACGGGTTCACGGTGACCGCGCCCTCCATCGTGTTCAGCAGGATCGGGAACACCGCGAGCAGGATCACGAGGGCGATCTTCGACTCGCTGCCGAGCCCGAGGCCCAGGATGAACAGCGGAGCGAGCGCGACCTTGGGCGTGGAGTACAGCACCCACAGGAACGGGGCCACCATGAAGCGCAGCACCGGTGACCAGCCGACCGCGAGCCCCACGACCACACCCACGACGATCGCGATGGCCAGGCCGATGAGCAGGTTCGTGACGCTGAAGCCGAAGGCGCCCCAGAACTCCGGGTCGACCATGAGCCGCCCGAAGGCCACGGCGATCGCGCTGGGGGCGGGCAGGAACGCCTCGGGCACCCACTGGAACCAGGTGACCGCCGCCTCCCACACGAGCAGCACGGCGGCCACGACCGCGATCAGCAGCAGCGTCCACCTGCCCTCGCCCGCACGCACCACGCGCCGGGGCCGCACGATCCGCACGGTGCCGGTTGCCGAGACGACGCTCATCGCCTGCCCTTCCTCGTCCACGGCGCGACCCCGCGCTCGATCGCGGTGACCACCTGGGTCATGCCCACGCTCCACACCACGACGATCGCGATCGCCGCGAACGCCTGATCCGTCTGATACGTGTTGGAGGCGCGGATGATGAGCGCGCCCATGCCGCTCGACGACCCGGCGAGCTCGGCCACGACCATGCCGATCGTGGCGAGCACGACCGCCTGGCGGAGACCGGCGAACAGGAACGGGATCGTCGACGGCAGGTACACCGAGCGGTACAGCCGCAGGCGGCCCGCGCCGTACACGCGCGCGGCGCGGATGATCGACGGGTTCGTGGTGCGCATGCCCGCGGCGACGTTCAGCAGGATCGGGAAGATCGCGCTAATCGTGACGAGGAAGATCACCGGTCCGATGCCGAAGCCGAACCAGGCCTTCGCGAGCGGCTGGTATGCGATCGACGGGGTGGCGTAGATGGTCCAGGCGATCGGACCGACCACGCGGTCGACCGGGAGGGACGAGCCCATCAGCAGGCCGACCGGGATGCCCACGACCACGGCGAGCGCGAAGCCGGTCAGCCACGCCTGCGCCGAGATCCCGGCGTTCGCGGCGAGCGACCCGTTCGCGATGATCTCCCCGAAGCCCTGCGCGATCGACAGCGGGGGCGGCAGGAAGACCGGGTTGATCCAGCCGAGGACTCCGACCACGAGCTGCCACAGCAGCAGGAGCACGACGACCTCGACCGCTATGACCGCGGCCTTGCCGCGCGTGCTCAGCCCCGCGAGCCAGGCGGCGACCCCGCCGCGTCCGAGGTTCGGTCCCGTGGCGAGCAGCGCGCTCATTTCGACACCGCTGCCGCCGTGGCCTCGCCCTCCAGCGCCTCCCAGAGGTGGTCGCGGAGTTCGAGGAAGCGGGGATCGTGCTGCACCGACCGCTCGGAGCGCGGCCGCTCGATCCCGGTGGTGATGATCTCCTTAATCGCGCCGGGGTGGCTCTTGAACACCACGATGCGGTCGCCCAGGAGGATCGCCTCCTCGATCGAGTGCGTGATGAACAGGACGGTCTTGCCGGTCTTCTCGATCAGCTTCTCGATCTCGTCGCGCATCACCTCGCGGGTGAGGGCGTCGACGGCGCCCAGCGGCTCGTCCATCAGCAGGATGCGCGGCTCGGCGACGAACGCCCGGGCGAGACCCACCCGCTGCTGCATGCCGCCGGACAGCTCCCGCGGGTACGACGACTCGAAGCCCTTGAGGCCCACCATGTCGATGGCCTCCTGCACGCGCTCGCGCCAGTCGGCCGTGCGCAGGCCCTTCTGCATCTCGAGCCCGAACTTCACGTTGTCGAACACCGTGCGCCAGGGCAGCAGCGCGTAGTCCTGGAAGACGACGGCCCGGTCGGGTCCCGGGCCGTCGACCTCCGTGCCATCCACCAGGACGGACCCGGTGCTCGGCGCGACGAGGCCGGCGATGACGTTCATGAACGTCGTCTTGCCGCACCCCGACGGGCCGAGCACCGTGATGAACTCGCCCTCGAACACGTCGAGATCGACGTTCTCGATCGCGATCAGCTTCTTCCCCGTGCGCGCCACGTCGTAGCTCACGGAGAGTCCGGTGACCGAGATCAACGGGTCCGTGGCGGAGGGTGCGGTGTCTTTCACGTCAGTCATCGTCGACCTCTCGTCTTGTCGCCGCGCTCGGGTGCGCGGCTTATCGCAGCTTAGGAAGCACCTCGGTGCCGAGAAGCTCGATCTGCTCGAAGAACCGATCGAACTTGAACCGGAAGTCGAACACCAGGTGCTCGGTGCCGATCTCCTCGAACCGGCGGATCTGATCGACCGCCTCGTCGGGGCTGCCGACGATGAGCTGACCCTCCAGGTCTTCCACGGTCTCGAAGCTGCCGGACGGCGGCTTCACCGCGAACTTCGCCTTGTTCGCCCACGCCAGCAGGCCGGGGATGTTCACGTGCTTGAGCGCCTCCTCGCGGGTGTCCTCGATGGAGGTGGGAGGGATCACGGCGATGGTCGGCATCGGCCGGCCGTTCTCGTCGGTCATCTCGCGCATGGTCTGGATGCGCTTCTCCATCGTGGCGAGGCCGGTGCGACCGGGCATCCAGCCGTCGGCGAACTCCGCCGCGAGGCGGGCCGAGCGCGGGGTCGCGCCGCAGTACCAGAACGGGATGCGACCGCCGACGGGCTTGGGCTCGATGGTGACGTTCTCGAACGAGAAGATGCCGTCGTCGTAGGTGACGTCGTTCTCGGTGAACACGCGGCGCAGGATCTCGGCGTTCGAGCGCACCATCTCCACGCGGTCCAGGTCGCCCCAGCCGATCGCCTCGAACTCGTGGTCGAACGTGCCGGCGCCGAAGCCGAGGATCAGGCGCGGGCCGAGCAGCTGGGTCATGGTGCCGGCCATCAGCGCGGTCACGAGCGGGTGCCGGAACGGGATGAGCGACCCGGTGCCGAGCTCGATCTTCTCGGTCACCGCGCCGATGGCGGTGAGCGTGGTGAGCGCGTCGTAGAACGTGCGGTTGGGCTTCTCCATCTCGCCGTGCGGCTCGAACACGAGGTGGTCGCGCACCCACACGGAGTCGAATCCGAAGCTCTCGGCGAGCTTCGACCCCTCCAGGAGCTTCTCCTTGCTCGCCTCCTCGCCGAAGTGCGGCAGCAGCAGTCCGAATTTCATGTCAGTTCCTCTCTGCGGCCAGTGCCGCCCTGTCTTCCGCCGAGGCGGCGAGCTTTCCGAAGGCGGGGTCGCCGACGACCTCGCGGTCGACGTACACGTCTTCTCCGCGCACGAGCGTGCGCTGGATGCGGGCGCTGATGGTGCGCCCGTCGTACGGGGTCCAGCCGATCTTCGACAGCACGTCGTCGTTCGTGATGGTCCACTCGTCGGCCAGGTCGGCGATCACGATGTCGGCGTCGGCGCCGATCGTGAGGGAGCCCTTGACGCCCTCCAGGCCGAACTTCGCGGCGGGGATGTGGGCGACCATGTCGATCGCGCGCTGCAGGTCGAGCTCGCCCTTGTTCACGGCGTCGAGCATGAGCTCGTAGTAGTACTGGATGCCCGGGGTGCCCGTGTGCGAGCTCCACATCTTGGTCCAGCCGACCTCCTTCTCCTCGCGGGTGTGCGGGGCGTGGTCGCTGGCGGCGATGTCGATCGTGCCGTCCCGCATGCCCTCCCACACGGCGGTGCGGTTGTCGTCGGGCACCCAGTAGCTCAGGGCGTAGGGACCGAGGGTCTCCACGTCGTCCCACGTGGACAGGAACGGCGCCCAGTGGTTGACCTCGCACGTGACGTCGATTCCGTTCTGCTTGGCGCGGCGCACGGCCTCGATCGAGCGCCGGGTCTGGATGTGCGCGATGTGCACGGGGCAGCCGGAGGCCTCGGCGAGCCGCAGCACCACGTCGATCGCGGTGTCCCAGATCACGCCCTCGCGCGCGGCGTAGGCGGAGGCGTAGCCCTGCGGGGTGTTCTCGCCGCGGGCGAGGTAGGCGCCCTCGATGTAGTCCATGAGCGCCTGGTCGTGCGGGTGCACGATGAAGCGCTTCCCGGTCTGGGCGATGTGGTCCATGATCTCGAGCAGGTGCCCGTGGTCGTGGATGCCGGTTCCGGAGGGGTGCGGGTAGTCGCGGCCCGTGTCGACGACCATGTAGATCTTGTAGGCGCGGATGCCGAGGTCGCTCATGCCCGCGATCTCGGCGAACTTCGTCGGGGCGGGGTTGTGGTTCCAGTCGACGATCGACGACTCCTCGTAGCGCCGGAACACGTCGGTGAGGGTGGCGACGTCGGTCGTGGGCGGCTTGAGGTTGGGCATGCCGAACATCGTCGTGACACCGCCGGCCGCGGCCTGGAGGCTGGTCGTGTAGATGTCGTCCTTGTGCTCGTAGCCGGGCTCGCGGGTGTGCACGTGCACGTCGACCATGCCCGGCAGCACGAGCTTGCCGGTGGCGTCGATCGTGCGCGCGGCGTCGATGTCGGTGTCGGCCGCGACGATGCCGGCGACCCGGCCGTCCGCGACGAGCAGGTCGGCGACGACCGGTCCTGCGGGGGTGACGACGGTGCCGCCGGTGATCTTCAGATCGACGCTCATCGCGCGACCTCCTGTTCCTGAACGGATTCTGTCTGGATGGACTCGCCGATCGCGGGCGACGGCGTGGTCCGGTGGATGAGATGCGCGGGGCGCACGTGCGTGTCGAACCAGCCGACGATCACCGGGGTGGTCTGCTCCCAGTACGTGTCGTAGGCGGCGTAGTGCGTGGTGTGCCGCTGCATGATGAGCTGCTTGGGGCCGCGCGCCGCCTCGTACAGCGCCTCGGCGTGATCGGTCGGCGTGGTCGCATCGCCCTCGACGCCGATCACGAGCAGCGGCGTGGTCAGGCGGGCCGCGGCGTCGATGGGGCGGTAGGCGATGATGCCCTCGGCGCACGCGAGCGGCACCGCGGACGGGATGCGGTCGTCGACGTCGGCCTTGATGGTGGTGGCGCGGCGCTCGGCCGTGGGGATCATGATCTCCTCGCGGGGGTGCACGATGCGGCCCTCCCCCGTGGTGACGCGCCGGCGGCGGTCGTCGTCGAGCGACTTCTGGAAGTCGAGCCACTCGTACTCGCTGCGCATGCGGTGCAGCCAGTCCTCGCCGTCGGCCACGGGAACCTGGCTGACGGCGGCCTTGACGCGCGGATCGACGTCGGCGAGCAGCACCGCGTTGCCACCGCCGGTGCCGCCGGTGCCGAACACCCCGATGGCGTCGGCGATCACGTCGTCGCGCGTGGTGAGGTAGGTGACGGCGTTGACGAGGTCCTGCAGCTGCCAGGCGGGCGAGAGGTAGCCGCGGTCGCCGTCGGAGTCGCCGAAGCCGCGGTAGTCGATCACGAGCACCGCGAAGCCGGCCGCGACGAGGGCCTCGTGGTAGCGGACGTAGAGCTTGGCGTCCTTGAGGCCGAGCCAGCCGGGCCCCTGCACGATCGCGCGGTACGGGCCGTCATGGTCGGGGGTCCGCCAGATCGCGGAGATGCGGGAGCCCTCGCTGAAGAACGAGACGGGTGTGGTCTGCATGGATTCCTCTCGGCTGAACGCGGCGTCGCGATCGGGCGATGTGCGCCGCGGCGGTGGGGCTTCTTCATCATGACCCATTTTGGATCCAGAATCCAGTATTGATTGGATCCAAAATCCGAGCTAGCATGACCGCATCGCGCCGACCCGATTGGCCGGCGCCGGTGGTCCCGACCTGGACTGCGACCGCGCACACACCCGCGCCTCCCCGCCCACGTCCTCCGGAGAACCATGACCCCCACCGCCCGCGCGCTCGGCGCCACCCCCGTCCTCGCCCTCCTCCTCGCCGCGGGCCTCAGCGGCTGCGCGAGCGGCCCCGCCTCCCCCGCAGCCGCCGACGCCGACCGGCCCCGTGCGACCCTCGACAACTGCGGCACCGAGGTGACCCTCGACGGACCGCCGCAGCGCATCCTCACGGTCAAGTCCTCCACCCTCGAGCTCGCCCTGGCCCTCGGCGCGGGCGACCGCATCATCGGCTCCGCCTTCACCGACGGCCCGCTCCCCGAGGCGCTCGCGGCGGAGGCCGACGGCATCCCCACCGTGTCGGACAAGGTGCCCTCGAAGGAGGCCGTGCTCGAGCTCGAACCCGACCTGGTGTTCGCCGGATGGGAGTCGAACTTCTCGGTCGACGGCGCCGGCGAGCGCGACGACCTGCAGCAGCTGGGCATCGCCACCTACGTCGCCCCGGCGGCGTGCAAGGCGCCCGGCTACATGCCCGACCCGCTCACGTTCGACGACGTGTTCGACGGTTTCACCGAGGCGGGCGAGCTGCTCGGCGAGCAGAAGGCCGCGGCGGCCCTCGTCGCGGAACAGCGGACCGCCCTCGACGCGATCGCCCCCGACGACCGCGGGCTCTCCGCCGTCTGGTACTCGTCGGGCAGCGACCAGCCCTTCGTCGGCGCGGGCATCGGCGCCCCGCAGATGATCATGGCGGCCGCGGGGCTGGAGAACGTGTTCGCCGAGGTGCACGACACCTGGACCTCGACCTCGTGGGAGCTGATCGCGGAGGCCGACCCCGACGTGATCGTGCTGGTGGACGCCGCGTGGAACACCGCCGCGTCGAAGCAGGAGCTGCTGGCGTCGAACCCGGTGACCGCCCAGCTCGACGCCGTGCGGAACGAGCGGTACGTGGTCGTGGACTTCCCGGCGACGGAGGCCGGGATCCGCAACGTCGACGCGGTGGCCGCGATCGTCGCGCGGCTCGGAGAGCTGTGAGCGTCGCGGCGCCGCTGCGCACGGCGGCCCCGGCCGCGGTCGTCCGCCCGGCACGGCGACGGGGGCGCGCGGCCTCGGCGACCGCGGTGCTGCTGCTCGCGCTCGCGGGGTCGGTCGTGGCGGCGGTCGCCATCGGTCCCGCCGACATCACGCCGTCCGAGCTGCTGGCGAGCGCGTGGTCGCACCTGACCGGGGCCGCGAGCGGGCTGAGTCCGATCCGCGACGCGATCGTGTGGGAGGGACGGGTGCCCCGCGTGCTCACGGCCGCCGCGGTGGGTGGCGGCCTCGCGCTGTGCGGCGCGGTCATGCAGGCCCTCACCCGCAACCCCCTCGCCGACCCGTACCTGCTCGGCTTGTCGTCGGGAGCGTCCACGGGCGCCGTGATCGTGATCGTGCTCGGCGCCGCCGTGGCCCTGCCGTTCGCGGCGTTCGCCGGGGCACTGCTCGCCCTGGCGCTCACACTGGGGCTGGCCAGGGCCGCCGGCGCTTCCTCCGCGACCGCCGTGGTGCTGGCCGGGCTCGCCGTGTCGGCGGTGCTCGGCGCGCTGACCAGCCTCGTGATCTTCTGGCGCGCGACGACCGACAGCTACCGCGAGATCCTCAGCTGGCTGCTCGGCTCCCTCGGCGGCGCCGACTGGTCCTCGGTCGCGCTGGCCGGGACCGCCGCGCTCGTGTGCGCCGTGCCGCTGCTGGCGGCCGCCCGCCCGCTCGACAGCCTCGTACTCGGCGACACCGCCGCCGAGGCGCTGGGCCTGCCGGTCACCCGGCTGCGCGTGCTGCTGTTCGTCTGCACGGCACTGCTCACCGGGGCCCTGGTCGCCGTGAGCGGATCGATCGGCTTCGTCGGGCTGATCCTGCCCCACGCGGTGCGCGCGGTCGTCGGCTCACGGCACCGGGTGCTGCTGCCGGTGTCGTTCCTGGCGGGGGCCGTGTTCCTCATCTGGGCCGACACGATCGCCCGCACCGTGTTCGATCCGCGCGAACTGCCGGTCGGCATCGTCACGGCGCTGATCGGCGGGCCCGTGTTCGCCGCCCTGATGCTGCGCATGCGGAAGGCCAGGGCATGAGCGGGGCGACTGGTGGGCTGAGCGCGCCGAGCGCCGGACCCGCATCCGCTCCGCGGCAGCGCCCACGGACGGCACGCTCGTGAGCCCGGCGACCGACGGCCTCGACGCGCGGCGGCTCCGGTTCGGCCACGGCGACCGGGCGATCCTCGACGACCTGTCCCTCACGGCGCCCGGCGGTGCGGTCACGGCGCTTCTGGGCCCCAACGGCTCCGGCAAGAGCACGCTGCTGCGCCTGATCGCCGGCACCCTTCGCGGCGAGGTGGAGGCTCTCGCGCTCGACGGGGTGTCGCTGCCCGACCTGCGCCGCCGCGCCCGTGCGCAACGCGTGGCCCTGGTCGAGCAGGAGTGGTCGGCGGCCGAGGGGCTGACCGGACGCGACATCGTGGCGCTCGGGCTGCTGCCCCACCGCGGATGGCTGTCCTTCGACGGCGAGGAGGGCGACGCCGCGGCCGTGCACGACTCCCTCGTCCGCGCGGGGGCCCTGGCGGTCGCCGACCGCGACGCCGCGACGCTCTCCGGCGGCGAGCGCCAGCGCGTGAACCTCGCCAGGGCGCTCGCCCAGCGCCCGTCGCTGCTGCTGTGCGACGAGCCGACCAATCACCTCGACATCCGCGCCCAGCTCGACGCGCTCGCACTGCTCCGTCACCTCGCCGACGACGGCATGACCGTGCTCGCCGCACTGCACGACCTCAACCACGCCGCCGCCTTCGCCGACCGCATCGTGGTGATCGCGGACGGACGGGTTCAGGCCGCGGGAACCCCGGGCGACGTGCTGACGCGGGAGCTCATCGCCCGCGTCTGGCAGGTCGACGCGCAGGTGCTGTCCCGCGCGGGCAGCGGCCGCCCGCTGATCGTGTTCGACCCCGAGCCCGCCGTGCTGCGGTGACCCCGCGCGTGCGTGTGCTCAGGCGGAGCGCGGGCGGAGGACGGCCAGCGAGCGCAGGGCCCAGCCGAACAGGATCGACAGCACGCCGATACCCATCGCGAACGCCGCGACGCCGAACGACACCACGGAGGTGAACAGGGACGCCCGCAGGAACGAGGCGTTCATCAGGGTGGCCCGCACCGGGTCGTCCATCGCGAGCTCCGCGTAGGTCTTGCCGTCGGACGCCTCGAGCGCGTGGTGCTGGATGATGTCGGCCTGCACGTAGGCGGTGAGCGGTCCGGCGACCGTCTGCCCCTGGAAGGCCATCGCGTCGTCGGGGATCGTGATGTTCTCCGCCCGCAGCTGCGACGACACCATGATCCAGACGACGATGCCGGCGACGATCAGCACGATGCCGCCGACGATGCCCAGCACGCCGACGACCTTCACGATCCGTCTCCTGCCGTCGTCGGGGTGACGGACTTCGGTGGTCTCGGTCGCTTCGCTCATGGCCGCTCTCCTCGCCTCGGGACTGCGCCTCCAGGCTAGGGCCGGGGCCGCTGCGCCTCTCGCGGCACGGCCGGAAATAAGCCGGGTGATTCCCCGAGTGCCTCCCCGAGAGCGGCCGCGGCGAGGGCGGCGGCGGTGTCGAGGTCGCGCATCCACAGCGGGTGCACGGGCGCGGGCAGCCCCCGCGCCTCGAGGTCGGGCGCGAGAGGGGCGTCTTCCTCGGCGATCAGCCACGCGTCGAGCAGGCCGCCCGTGGCGCGGGGGCCGTAGTGCCGTCCGACCGCATCGGCCGTGGGGGGAAGGCCGACCGCGGCCAGGCACGCATCGGCCATGCCCCGCACGGGGGATCCCGCGATGATCGGCGACACCCCCACCACCCGACCGGGGGCCGCCCGCACGGCCGCGGCGAGCCCGGGCACGGCCAGGATGGGCCCGAGCGACACCACGGGGTTCGACGGGGCGAAGAGCACGGCATCGGCCGCGGCGATGGCCTCGACCACGCCCGGCGCCGGGGTCGCGCGCTCGATCCGCGGGTTGTCGAAGCGCTGCGCGGGGACGGTCGCCCGGTGGCGCGTCCACCACTCCTGGAAGTGCATGCGCCCGAGGGTCGTGTCCACGTGCGTGTCGACCTCGGTGTCGGTCATCGGCAGCAGCGCGACCCCGAGCGGCCAGCGCGACGCGAGCCGCGCGACGACCTCGGTCACGGTCGCGCCCTCGTGCAGCCACCCGGTGCGGGCGATGTGCGTGCCGAGGTCGAGGTCGCCGAGCGTGAACCACGGCCACCCGGCACCCCAGGCGTGCAGCTCCGCGGCGGTGCGTTCGGATTCGCCCGCCCGGCCCCAGCCCCGCGCGGTGTCGTTGACCCCGGCGAGCGCGTAGACCATCGAGTCGACGTCGGGCTGGAGTCGCAGGCCGCTCAGCCACAGGTCGTCGCCGGTGTTCGCGATCACGGTGATCCGGGCGCGCGTGCCCCCGGCGCCGTCCGGCCAGCATCGCCGTGCGGCCTCGCGCACCCCCACCGTGACTTCGCGCCGCCGACGCCCCCGGCGAGCACGACGATCCGCGGGGCGGCCTCGGGCCCGGGTTCGACGTCGGTCGAGGCGGCCGCTCCGGCGAGCGTGGCCCCGCGCGCCGACGGGGTCGCAGACGAGACGGGCTCAGCCCGCCCGGCACCGACGCCGGACGGGCCGGGGTCCTCCGGCCCGGTCATGATGCCAGCACGAGACGTGGGGCGAGGAGCGCCGCCGTGCGCGGACCGAGACCGCACCGTCGGGCGGCTCGGAGGTGATCGGCGTGGTCGAGGTCGCGGCGCAGCCCGCTCAGCACGGGGAACCCCACCTCGGCGAACCCGGCAGCGCGGTGCGCGGCGGCCGAGTCGTCGCCGAAGCAGGGCCGCAGCGGCACGTCCGCGCGGGCGGTCGCGAGCACGGCGCCGGTGCCCTCCGCGTCGGGCACGAAGGCCCGCGGGTGGGCCGAGGCGTAGTCGAGCGCCCGGGTGAGCTCGTCGGGCAGCAGGGCCGGGAGGTCGCCGAGCAGCACGGCCCGCGGGAGCCGCGTCGACGCCGCAGACACCCCCTGCGCGATCGCCGCGGTCAGCCCCTCGACGCGGTCGCGCACGATCCGCACGCGGGGCACCGGGAGCAGGGCGGCCGCGGTGACCTCGTCGCTCGTGACCACCACGACCTCCGCGACCCGCGGGCACAGCGCGGCGGCCTCGACCGTGTCGAGCGCGATCGCCCTGGCGAGCGGCTCGCGGTCGACGCCCGGGAGCCGCAGTCGCGTCTTCCCGAACTCCGCCCGCTTCACCGGGATCACGACCACCCACTCCCGCGCCGGGGCGTGCGGTGACGCCCCGGCACGCAGACCGCCCGTCATGGCCGCGCCCTCACCCGCGCAGCCGCGGCGCGATGTCGCGCTCGAACAGCTGCAGGAACCGGCGCTGGTCGTGACCGGGCGCGTGGAAGACGAGGTGGTTGAAGCCCCAGTCGATGTACTGCTGGATCTCGGCGGCGACCGCGTCGGGGTCGTTACCGACGATCCACCGCTTGGCGATGGTCTCCAGGGGCAGCGCGTCGGCGGCCTTCTCCATCTCGACCGGGTCGGTGATGTCGTGCTTCTGCTCCTTCGACAGCGACAGCGGGGACCAGAACCGGGTGTTCTCCAGCGCCGCCTCCCTGGTCTCCTCGTACGACAGCTTGATCTCGATCATGCGGTCGTACGTGTCGAAGGAGCGCTCGGACTGCTCCAGGCCCTCCTTCACGGCGGGCAGCAGCTGGTCGACGTAGAGCTCCTGGCCCTTGCCCGACGTGCAGATGAAGCCGTCGCCCGCGCGGCCGGCGTAGCGGGCGACCATCGGGCCGCCCGCGGCGATGTAGATGGGGATGCCGCCCTCGGGCCGGTCGTAGATGGAGGCGTCGTGCGTGGAGTAGTACTCGCCGTCGAAGCTCACGCGGTCGCCCGACCACAGCGCCCGCATGAGCCGCACCGACTCGCGCAGCCGGGCGTAGCGCTCCTTGAACTCGGGCCAGTCCTGCTCACCGGCGCCGCGGAACCCGGTGGCGATCTCGTTGAGCGCCTCGCCGGAGCCGACCCCCAGGATCACCCGGTCGGGGTACAGGCAGCCGAGGCTCGCGAACGCCTGGGCGAGCACCGCCGGGTTGTAGCGGAAGGTGGGGGTGAGCACGGACGTGCCGATGCGGATGCTCGACGTGCGCTCGCCGACAGCCGCCATCCAGGTGAGCGAGAACGGCGCGTGACCGCCGGTGTGCCGCCACGGCTGGAAGTGGTCGCTCGCGAACACGGACTGCATGCCGTGCGCCTCGGCCGCGACCGAGATCTCGACCAGCTCACGCGGGTCGAACTGCTCGGCGCTGGCCTTGTATCCGAGGGTCAGTGTCATGTCGCATCCTTCTGTTCGGGTGGGGAGAGTTCGGCGCGCGCGGCCGCATAGCCGTCGCGGTAGCCCTGGTCGAGCGCCTCGGCGGTGCCCAGCCAGAAGAGGTCGCGGTCGGCGCCGCGCACGATGCTCGACGCGCCGGGCAGGTCGAGCGGACCCACGAGGTCGCCGCGGCCGCGCACGACGGCGACCGGGTTCCCGCTCGCCTTGCCCTTGACGAGGTCGGCGGCGGCGGCGAGCTCGTCTGCGACGCACGGGGTCGTGACGCTGAGCACCTTGCCCGCCTGGTCGGTGGTGCCGCGGAGGTCGGCGACCATGTGCACGCCGCCGCCGCCGATCGCGACGTCGGTCTGTCCTTCGCGCCAGGGCCGCCCGAGGGTGTCGCTGAGGAGCACACCGACCTCGGCCCCGGTCGCGTCGCGGAGCCCCGCGGCGAGCGCACGGGCGGAGCGGTCGGGGTCTTCGGGGAGCAGCAGCACCCAGCCGTCGGGGGTGTTGCTGGCGTCGACGCCCGCGGCCGCGGCGACCATGCCGAGGCGGTTCTCGACGATCCGCATGGTGTGCCCGTCGTGGGTGCGGGAGGCGACGAGGCGCACGGTCTCCGCGGTGATCGCGGCCTCCCGGTCGGCGGCCTGCACGTAGCGCCCCTCCGCCTTGGACACGATCTTCGACGTGACGACGAGGATGTCGCCGTGCAGCAGTTCCACGCCCGTGGCGAGGATGAGCCCGACCAGGTCGTCGCCCGGGCGCACCTCGCCCATGCCGGGGAGGGCGAACACGTGCAGGCCGGGGGCGATCATGCGCGCACCTTCGGCAGCACGTCGCGCCCGAAGACCTCGAGCCACTCCCGCTGGTTCGGTCCGACGTTGTGCAGATAGATATGCGTGAAGCCGAGGTCGGCGTAGCGCTGGATCTGCGCGCGATGCACGTCGGGGTCGGCGGAGATCAGCATCGACGCGCGCATGTCGTCGGGAGTCACGCCGCGCACGAGCTGCTCGAAGTCGTAGGGCGAGCGCACGTCGCCTCGCCGCATGCGCAGCGCCGCGACGGGCCACTCGGCGTGGGCCTGGGCGAGCGCCTGCTCCTCCGTCGGCGCCCACGACAGCGGCAGCTGGAGCACGCGCGGCAGGGTGTCGGCGTCGCGCCCGGCCTCCCTCGCGCCCTCCGCGAAGCGTGCCAGCAGCGGGGCGAGGCGCTCGACCTCGGCCGCGACCGTGATGAGGCCGTCGGCGTTGCGGCCGGCGCGGCGCGCGGTGACGGGGCCCGCCGTGGCGACGAACACCGGGGGCGCGGCCGGGGGCATGGTCCACAGCCGGGTGGACTCCATGCGGAAGTGCTCGCCGCGGTGGCGGGTGTCGCGGCCCGCGAGCGAGGCGGTGAAGAGCTTGCGGATGATGTCGACGGCCTCGAACATGCGGTCGATGCGCTCGGCGGGCTCGGGCCAGTAGCCGCCCGTGATGTGCTCGTTCAGCGCGTCGCCGGAACCGACCCCGAGCCACGCGCGGCCGGGGTACAGGGTGGCCAGCGTGGCGGCGGCCTGCGCGACCACGGCCGGGTGCGTGCGGAACCCGGGGGTCGTGACGCCGGGACCCAGGTCGCCCGTGGTGTGCGCGCCGATCGCGCCGAGCATGGTCCACACGTGCGCGGAGGCCCGGTGTCGCGGGAGCCACGGCTGGAAGTGGTCCGTGGCCATGATGCCGCGGAACCCGTGGGCCTCGGCGGCGATGCAGTTCTCGATGACGGCGGAGGGCTGGACCTGCTCCAGCATCGCGGCGTACCCGATGTGCATGGCCCCTCCTCTCGCGTCGTCGCTGTCTCC
Source organism: Microbacterium sp. NPDC059771 (assembly GCF_042732495.1). NCBI lineage: Bacteria > Bacillati > Actinomycetota > Actinomycetes > Micrococcales > Microbacteriaceae > Microbacterium > Microbacterium sp. NPDC059771. Next base: position 271,297 of record NZ_JBHWHK010000001.1, read on the forward strand.
ATTGAATGGATACTGGATCCAAAAGTCAAGCGGCTAGCTGTGCGATTGAGATTTGTTGCTCCCGGGGTCGGCGCCATGCGTTTGGCGTCGAGCACAAAAGCGTGGGTGGCGTGCCTGAACACACCACCCACACCCTCGTCATTCGTTGACCGAACTACGGCCCCTCATCCAACGCGCCTCCATTCGCACGATGCCGAGTTCGTCGCTGGATGAAACGAACAACGCCGCGCACGAGAATGAAGGCGACAGCGAGAATCGCCGCGACGACCAGCAAGCTGATGATGAGCCCCGACCAGCTGAAAAGTGACGCGTCCATCTTCGTACTCCTTACGGCAGCGCAAACGACCCGGAGGTGGTGTACACGTAAGACCGACAATCCATCTGCATGTACGCTACTGCGCCCGTCACTCTTCCGTTCCGGGAGAACGACCAACCACTCGCCCCGCTTGGTGAGGTGGCGCTGTAAGACTTCGAGTAGATCAGTCCGACAAACGGCCAAGCAGCCACCGCCCCGAATGCATCTGCCTTCACCGAACTCGTGATCTTGGTCAGCGCTTTGCCACCCGTGCGCTTGGTCGTCCACGAAACGCCCCAGTTGGCATCCACGAGATTGATACCACCAGTAATGCGGCCACTAGCGTTCGCTGTGGCGCCAGCCCCCGATCTTGTCACGTTGAACGATTGATTGAGGTTGTACAACGCAGCGGGGACGATGCGGGCTTCGGCACCGCCGTATGCCGCAGCCTCGATCGCGGGTGAACTGGCACTTGCGGGAGGCTCCGCGTCTATCAAGTACGCGCGCATGAACTCAAGGTCCTCAGCGCTCAGTGGCTGTCCCACTGAATAGTGGTCGGCTAGTGCATCTTTTCGTTCCTCAACTTCCGCCCTCGACAACGCCGTGTTCTCGTCGAACGTCACGTCGGTCTGGTCGATAGGAGTCGTGTTCTCCTCATAGGCTTCGGCGGCTTCACCCGTCAGAGTCGAGGCCTCACCGCCGGCTGATACGGCCTCTATGCCGCTCGAGGCCTCGGACGTCAGAGTCCCGTTGAGGGTCGAAGCCGGCCGGGCCGAAGCGGAGCCAGCGATGTAGCCCAGCGACCCGGTCGCGAGCAGGCTCACCGCCACACACGCGCCAAGCGCAATCCGCCGATTCTGATGTACACGCACAGTTTCTCCATCCATCGCGCTCACCGTGAGCAGCCGACCCGCCGCAGCTCAAGCTATGACGCGCATTCGAACCTGTCTGTCCGCCGTTCGGGGGACTCGGCTTCAGGAGAGGCTGACGCCGCAGAGAGTTCCCCGTCAAACCGCAGGAGCTCGTCGATGCAGGCTCAGCAGTATTCCGGCACTAAGCACGAACTCGATGCCCGGAAGGCCGGGCCGATACGCGGCCGCGGTACTCGACCCGTCCTCTTTCGGAGTCACGCCCTCCGCCATCCGAGGAGGGCGGCAAGACCGATCGTCCAGGAGACAGCCGACGCGACCGACCCGCCTGTACCGCCCACTCAGCGGCGACGGCGCTGCACGGCGAGGGTCACGGTGGCGGAGTCGGCGGGGGCGGGCGCCGCGGCGGCGAGGTCGGGGAGGCCGGCGGCGACGGTCTTGCGCGTGCGACCGATCGCGCGGCGCGACAGCACCCACTGCAGGCCGTAGCCGATCGCGAACACCATGAGGGTGAAGATCAGCGCCATCGCGGCACCCTGATCGGGTGCGTAGAGCTGCGCGGACCGCGGGTTGATCATGGCGTAGATGTACATCGACAGCGGACGAGACGACGGCGTCGCCAGGAACGCCGGCAGCGTGAACTCGTTCGTGCCGAGGATGAACATCTGGATCCACACGGCCATCACGGTCGGCATCAGCAGCGGCGCGATGATGCGGCGGAACCCCTGGAACCTGCTGGCCCCGCTGGTGAGCGCCGCCTCCTCCAGCTCGGGCCTGATCTGCAGCGTCGCACTGTACGACGAGCGGTACGCGATCGACACCCGGTACGAGTAGGCGATCACGAGCGCGAACAGCGTCCCGGCGAGCGGGATGTAGGGGTTCAGCACCATGAAGGTGAGGAACATCGCGAAGCCGGCGATGGTCGCGGGGATCGCGACCGACGACGACGCGAACAGGTCGAGCGCCTTCACCCACCCGGTCTTCTTGCTGCGGGCGATGCCGTACGCGAGCACGGTCGCGAAGACCACCGCGATCGTGGCGCTCCCGCCCGCGATGAGCACCGTGCGCCCGAGCGACACCCAGAACTCGGAGTCGGCGAGCACCACCCCGAACGCCCCGAAGTCGGTGCGGCTCAGCATCGCGTCGATCGAGAACGCCACCGGGTACGGGGTGATCGCCGCCCACAGCAGCGCGAGCAGCGGCAGCACCGCGGTCAGCAGCACGAACACGGCCACCAGCACCATGACCGGGATCTTCCACGGCCCCATCCGCATGGTCGACGGCCGGAAGCCCTTGCCCGACACGGAGGCGCGGCGCTCCGCGTTCCTGGTCGCCCTCAGGTACACCGCGAACGCGATCGTGGTGATCACCAGGAACACCAGGCCCCACGCGGCGGCGAGGCCGTACTGCGGCAGCTCCCCCGCGTTCGAGCTGATCAGCGTCCACAGCTTCAGGGCGAAGATGCTGCGCCCCGACTCCTGGCCGAACAGCAGCGGCACCTCCAGGCTGCCGAGGCCGAGGATGAACGTCAGCACCGTGACCCCGAGCAGCCCGGGCCACAGCATCGGCAGCGTCACCCGCCGCAGGGTCTGCGGCCATGACGCGCCCGACACCCGCGCCGACTCCTCGAGCGACCCGTCCATGTTCGTCAGGATCGGCACGATCATCAGGTACGGGAAGGTCACGTTGGTGAGCGCCTGGATGACGATCATCGTCGGGAACGCATACGGGTCGATCGGCACGTCGCTCGCGAACGGCAGCAGCCGCAGCAGCTGGTTCAGCACACCCGACTCGGGCGACAGCATCAGCAGATACGCCTGCGCCTTCACGATCGGCGGGATGATGTACGGCACGATCACGAGCACCGAGATGAGCCGGCGCCACGGGGCGTCGGTGCGGACGGTGACCCAGGCCAGGCCGAACGCCATCAGCAGCGTGAGCAGGGTCGAGCCGCCGACGAAGGCCCCGGTCGCGCCGAGCACGCCCCAGAAGTCCTCGCGCAGCTGCCACAGGGTGACGAAGTTCTCGACGCCCCACCGGGCGGACGAGACCCCGAAGGGCAGGAACGGACCACGGAACGCGGTGATCACCTGAACGATCAGCGGCACCGCGAGCAGGAGGAAGATGACGATCCCGGAGACGACCATCGCGATCGTCATCGAGGTGGGACGCCGGCGTCCCGTGGTCCGTCGTGCCTGGAACATGGTTATCCGTTCAGCGCCTTGTCGGCCGCGTTGATCATCGCCTGCCAGTCGTCGCGGGTGTCCTGCGTCTCGGTCTCGGCACCGCTGTCGAGGCCGAGCAGAAGCGCATCGGCGTTCGTCTTCATGAGGCCCGTGGCCTCGCCGAAGGTCGCGGCGGGGAGCCCGGCGAACGGCACCTGCGTGCTGGCGAAGCGCTCGTCGGTCATGCGCAGGTGGATCCAGTCGGGGTCGAACGCGTTCCACAGGGTCCACAGCGCGGCGCCCGGCTTGTTCTTCGCATCGGAGTTGACGCCCGAGAACTGCGCCCACACCCCGGAGTGCTCGAACGGCGCCACCTGCAGCGACGGGTTCGGGTTGAACAGGGTCTGGTTGAGCGCGACCGGCACGTCTCCGCTCGACAGCGGGGCACCCTGGTCTTCGAGCAGCTTCATGGTGCCGGACGACATCAGCTCGTCGATCAGGTCGAGCATCGCGTCTTCGCCCTCGGCCATGCCGTAGCCCGCGAAGACCACCGCGTTGTAGCCGGCGACCGACACCTTGCCGGTGTACTCGGGGGCGAGCAGGCCGTCGAGCGACGCCGGGACCTCCGCGATCTTGTCGGTGTTGTACTGCAGCAGCGACCCGTTGATGCTGTCGGGCATGAGCTCGGGGGCACCGAGGGTGAGGTACTCCTCCGGCACGCCGAAGCTCTGCCAGTCGACCTTCTCCCAGAAGCCCTCGTCGTACATCGCGGCCATCGAGGTGATCGAGCCGGAGACGACGTCGGTGTTGCGCGACCCGGTGGCCTTGGCCGAGATGATCGCCGACGACAGGTTGTAGGTGAGGCCCCGCGTCTCGACCTTGATGTCGGGGAAGCGCTCGTTGAACTGGGCGATCACGTCGGGCGACAGCTCGTACCAGTCCCAGATGACCAGGGTGCCGCCGTCCTCCTCCTTCGCCTGCTCGTAGAGGGCGTCGAGCTGCTTGTCGATCTCGGGCCAGTAGTCGTCGTAGAAGTTCTCGCAGCGCGTGATGGCTCCGACGTCGACCGCGTCGCACGTGGCCGCGGCGGCGTCGCCCTTCAGCGAGCTCTCGCCGTCGCCCGCCTCGGCCTGCGTGCCGCAGCCGCTCAGGGCGAGTGCGACGACCGCCGCTCCGGCGACGGCTCCCAGTGTTCTCTTCATGATCCGAATGTCCTCTCTGACATCAGGTGCGTGATCTCGGGTGTGGTGCGGGTTGCGTCATGCGGCCAGCACGCGGCAGGCGTGCGGGACCAGTTCGAGGAAGACCCTGCCGCCCTCGGGGGGTGTCGCCAGCGGAGCTCCGCGGCCGACGATCGTGCCGACCGTCTCGCCACCGGCGAGCACCTCGGCCTCGTACTCGACGATCTCGCCGAGGAACTCCACCCGCACGATGCGCACGGGAACGACGTTGGGGCGCTCGACCGCGGTCTCATGCCAGCGCACCGCCTCGGGCCGCAGCGTCAGCGTGACCTCGTCGCCCGCCGTGACCCCGTCGGGGACGGGCGTGTGCAGCCGGGTGCCGAGCGCCTCGACCACCGCGTCACCGCTGCCGTCGCGGTCGACCACACGGGCGGGCACCATGTTCACGCGGCCGACGAAGTCCGCCACGAAGCGGTCGGCCGGCTGGTCGTAGAGCTCGCGCGGGGCAGCCTCCTGCACCATGCGGCCGCCGTTCATCACGGCCGCCCGGTCGGACATCGACAGCGCCTCGGACTGGTCGTGGGTGACGTAGAGGGCGCTGATGCCGAGGCTGCGCTGCAGGCTGCGCAGCTCGTTGCGCATGGTGTCGCGCAGCTTCGCGTCGAGGTTGGACAGCGGCTCGTCCAGCAGCAGCAGCCGCGGACGGTGCGCGAGCGCGCGGGCGAGGGCGAGTCGCTGCTGCTGCCCGCCCGACAGCGCGGTGGCGGGGCGCTGCGCGAGGTGGTCGAGCTGCACGAGTTCCAGTGCCTCCATCGCGCGCTTCTTCGCCTCCTGCTTCGGCAGCCGGGAGCCGGCGACCTGGAGGGGGAAGATCGCGTTGGCGAACACGGTCATGTGCGGCCAGATGGCGTAGTTCTGGAAGACCATGCCGATGTCGCGCTTGTCGGGCGACACGTGCTGGGTGCCGGTGGACAGCACGCCCCCGTCGAGCGAGATGACTCCGCCGTTGCTGCGCTCGAGCCCGGCGACGCAGCGCAGGGTCGTGGTCTTGCCGCAGCCCGACGGCCCGAGGAGGGAGTAGAACGTGCCGGGCTCGATCGTGAACGTGACGTCTTTCACGACGGGCACGGCCGCGCCGTCGAGCTCGTAGTCCTTCTTCAGGGCGTCGACGACGAGTCGTCCGCCCCCGGCGTTCGCGGTCATCGGCGTCCTCTCCCGGGCCTCTGTTCTGGATTCTGGATCCACAATCGTCGCTGCCATCATCGTCCCTCTCCCGTCGTCGCCGCCACCGGCTGCGGGGCGGCGGGTGCACCCCACGGCCGCGGCCTCACGAAGAACAGCACCACGAGCGCGCACACCCCGAAGGCCACGGCCGACAGCAGCAGCGACTGCGACATCGCCCGCGCCAGCCCCGCGCCGTCCTCGTCAGACAGCACACTGCCGGGGTGGATCGCACCGGGCACGAACCCGCGGATCTGCGCCGCCAGGGTCACGTTCATCAGCACGGCCAGCAGGGCGGAACCGATGACGGAGCCCATCTGCCGCGTCGTCGAGTAGACCCCGGAGCCCGCCCCGGCCTGCGTGTGCGGCAGGTTGCGCGTGGCGGTCGAGGCCAGCGGCCCGAACATGCCAGACACCCCGACCCCGAGCAGCGCCGACGGCAGCAGCAGCAGCCAGAACGGCGCATCGAGCGTCATGGTCGCGGCGTACCAGGCCATCGCGACCGCCGAGATCGTGAACGCGGCGAAGGTCACCCAGCGCGGTCCGACCCGGTCGCTGAGCTTTCCGACGAACGGCCCGAGCACCCCGGACACCACCGCCATCGGCGCGAGCATGAGGGCCGCGAGCGTGGGGTCGAGGCCCCGGGCGACCTGGAAGTAGAAGGCGAGCGGCACGGGCATCGCGGTGATGCCGACCCCCACCAGGAAGATCGTGGCGTTCGCGACGGAGAAGTTGCGGTCGCGGAACAGGGCCAGCGGCATGAGCGGCTCGGCGCGGCTAACGCGCTGCCACACCACGAACAGCACCAGCAGCACGACGCCCGCGGCGATCAGCCCCCACACCGTGACCGGACCGGCGATCACACCCCAGTCGTACACCTCCCCCTCCTGGAGTCCGAAGACCAGGAGGAAGAGCCCGGCACCCGAGAGGATCACGCCGAGCAGGTCGAACCGATGGGGGTGGCCGTCCAGATCCGGCACCAGCCGCCACGCGACGACGAACGCCACCACGCCGACCGGGACGTTCACGAAGAAGATCCACTCCCAGCCGACCGTGTCGGTGAGCACGCCGCCCAGGATCGGCCCGACGAGCGTCGCGAGGCCGCCCACGGCACCCCACGCCCCCATCGCCTGGCCCCGGCCGCGCGGCGGGAAGACGCGGGCGATGATCGCCATCGTCTGCGGCGTCATCAGCGCGGCGCCGAAGCCCTGCACGGCCCGCGCCGCGATCAGCATCTCGATGCTGCCGGACAGGCCGCACGCGAGGGAGGCGAGGGTGAACAGCACGAGTCCCGCGAGGTACACCCGCTTGGGGCCGAACCGATCGCCGAGGCGGCCCGTGATCAGCAGCGGCACCGCGTAGGCGAGCAGGTACGCGCTGGTCACCCAGATCACCGTCGTGAGGTCGGCGTCGAACGCCGCGAGGATGACCGGGTTGGCGATCGCCACGATCGTCGTGTCCACGAGGATCATGAAGAAGCCGATGCACAGGGCCCACAGGGCGGGCCACGGCCGGACTGTCTGCGTCATGAGCTGCTTTCGGGTGGGGCGTCACGGGGGGCGGGTGGTCCGGGGTCCGTCCTGTTCGCCCCCGAGTGCAGGACGGACGCCGGAGTTCCGGGGGCCGGGGTCAGCCGTCGGCGGAGGGGATCCCGGTGACGGGCTCCCCCAGCAGCGGCGTCGACACGGCGTAGATGCCGTGGTTCGCGAACAGCCAGATGAGGTTGCGGTCCCACTCGACGAAGATGCCGTGCACGGGTGCGGCGAGATCGTCGTCGTCCTTCAGTCCCATCGGCGGCACGAAGTAGGCGCCCACCTTGGGGTCCTCGGGGTCGCGCACGTCGAAGATCTGCAGACCGGCGGCGTAGAACGCGTACGGGATGACCCCGCCGTGCGGCGTGCCGGTGTTGGTGAAGTAGCCGGAGCGCTTGGGGCCGAACGAGCCGCGGCGCTGCGCCCAGTCGGTGAAGGCCGCCTCCGCGGGCGGCGTGGGCCGGGGCAGCGTGCGCACGACCCGCGGGTTCGTCGGGTCGCTCACGTCGATCTGGTAGATCTCCTTGGCGGGCTCGTAGCAGTCGGTGTTCATCGGATAGCCGGAGACGTAGACGTACCCGGTCTCCTCGACCTGGGTGGTGTCGACGTTGTCGCCCTCGGTGCCGGCGACGCTCGTCGGCAGCGGGCACCAGCCCACGTGGTGGATGTCCGTCGGGTCGGAGACGTCGAGCACGAAGAAGCCCTGGCCGCCCTGCGCCGCGTAGCCGTACTTCCAGCCCGACTCGACCGAGCGGGGCAGGAACACGCCCATGCGCGAGCCGAACCAGGAGGTCTTGTTGTTCCAGCGGTCGTTGTCGGCCAGGTACGGGGAGTCGTCCTCCTCGCCGGCACGCGAGCCGGGCACCCACCAGGTCGACAGCAGCTCGGGCTTCGCGGGGTCGGACACGTCGTAGGCCGCGTGGCCCGCGGTCCACAGCGTGGTGCGGTACGGCTGGTTGGTGAAGGTGTTGTCGGGCGCGGTGGCCACGAACAGGTACTTGTCGCCGTAGTACACCGGGAGGTCGAGCACGCCGTTGCCCTCCTGGATCTCGCCGGGCGAGTGGTTCGGGTCGGTCGACACCTCGGTGAGCAGGGTCCACTCGCGCGGGCTCGGGCCGTCCATCCGCCAGGTGCGGAAGCCCCGCAGGCCCTCCCACTCCTTCAGCTGCCCCTCGACCGTGTCGTCGAGCCACTTGTTGGCGACACGCCCCTGGAGGAAGTACCGCGGGGTCTCGCTCGCCTGGATCGCGATGTACGCGCCGAGCTCCTGGTTCCACTGCACGGTGGTCGCGCCGAACTGCGGGCGGGGGTCGCCCCAGCCCCACTGCTCCTCGTCGACGATCGTGAGGTCGCGCGGGTCGGTGATGTCGTACAGCTTCCAGTGGTTGCCGCCGCCGTAGTGCAGCATCAGCCGCCGCCCGTCCCAGTCGTAGATGCACTGCCACGAATGGCTCGTGTTCACCACGATCGGGTAGAACGCCTCGGCCTTCGCGTTGAGCGTGTAGGTCTCCGGGTCGCGGTAGTCGAGCTGACCGGGCCAGTCGACGAACACGTCGCGCGGGACGGAGGGGGTGTGGGCGGGCGGCAGGAACGTGCCGTCGGGCTGCATGCCCCACGTGGAGGGGTCGGGATCGGCCGGTTCTCCGGCGACGCGCTCGAAGTCCTCCGGACGGTACTTCTTCGCATCGGGCACGTAGGGAGAGCCGGCCATGTCGCCTCCATTGGCTGAATCGGGTGGGATCGTCACGACGTCGTGTCGTCCCCCTCAGATTCACCCGGTGCCGCGATGCTGTCCAATATCCATACGGGTCAGAGCCATGACCATCCGGGCATATCAGCCGAGCGGTCGCGGCTCCCCCTCCGTGTACTCGCTTTCCAGGGCCGCGAGCCGCGCGCCCTCCTCGCGCAGGTGCGTCAGCAGGGCGGTCGCGGCGGGCGAGGGCGCCCGGTCCTTGGGCAGCGTGACGCCGACCGAACGCCGGATCGAGCTGAGCGGCGTGGGCAGGATCCGCAGCTCGCGGTCGTCGACCGCGATGAACATCGGCAGCGCCGCGATCACGTCGGTCGAGATCAGCAGCGTGCGCAGCGTCAGCATCGACGTGCACTCCACGCGGTCGGGAGGCAGGGGCAGCCCCTCGTGGAAGAACACCGCCTCCAGCTCCGCGCGCAGGGCGGTCTGGGCCACGGGGAAGATCCACGGGTAGGAGATGAGCTCCGCGAGCGAATGCGCCTTGGCACCACCGAGCACCGGATGCCCGGCCCGCGCGACCAGGCGGATCGGCTCGAGGTGCAGCCGCTCCTGCTCCAGTCGCACCGGCACCGTGGGCGACAGCCGCCCCACCGTGAGGTCGAGGTCGCCCGCGAGCAGCAGCTGCTGCAGGGTGTCGGGCGTGCCCTCGCGCACCACCACCGTGAGCCGGGGATGCTCGGCCTTCAGCCCCGCGATCGCCCGCGGCAGCAGCAGGTTCGACCCCGCCAGGTGCGTGCCGACCGTGACCGTGCCCAGCTGCCCGGACTGCAGCAGCCGCACCTCCTCCCCCGCCGCCCGCAGCTCGGCGAGCACGGACCGGGCCCGCTCGATGAACGCGTGCCCGTACGGCGTCGGTCTAACCCCGCGCGGCAGGCGCTCGAACAGTGCGACCCCGAGCACCTCCTCCACCTCGCGCAGTCCGCGCGTGACGACGGGCTGGGTGATGTGCAGCGACTCGGCCGCGCGCACGAGCGTGCCCTCGTCGGCGATGGCGGTGATGAGGACGAGGTGCCGGATCTTGACCCGGCCGTCGAGCAGTCGATCGGTGACCATGAGCGGGACTATAGCCGTGGGGGCATGGCAGTGCATCAAGAGAGTATTTGTCGGCATCCCTTCGACGTTCCTAGCCTGAGCGCATGCCTTCCGAGACGATGACGCCTCCCCGCCCTGCCGCCGAGCAGGGCCGGGCGCCCCGCGCGATCCACAACCTGATCGCCGGCGAGCGCGTCGAGGGCACCGGCTCCTTCGCCAAGATCAGCCCGATCGACGGCACGCTGATCGCCGAGGTGCACGAGGCCGGGGCCGAGCAGGTCGACCGTGCCGTGGCTGCCGCCCGTGCCGCGTTCGACGGACCGTGGGGTCGCATGACGGTGGCCGAGCGCGCCCGCCTGCTGCGGGGCGTCGCCGACGCGATCGACCGCCGCGCCGACGAGCTCGTGGCCGCAGAGGTCGGCGACACCGGCAAGCCCGAGTCCCTCGCCCGCGACCTCGACGTGGCCAGGGCCGCCGCGAACTTCCGCTCCTTCGCCGACACGGTCTCCGCCACCGGGCTCGACTCGTTCCTCACCGAACTGCCCGACGGCCGCCGCGCCCTCAACTACGCGGTGCGCAAGCCCCTCGGCGTGGTCGCGGTGATCGTGCCGTGGAACCTACCGCTGCTGCTGCTCACGTGGAAGCTCGCGCCGGCCCTCGCCACCGGCAACACCGTGGTGATCAAGCCGTCCGAGGAGACGCCGTCGTCGGCCACGCTGCTCGCCGAGATCCTCGCGGAGGCGGGGGTGCCGGCCGGGGTGGTGAACGTGGTGCACGGCTTCGGCGCGGGTTCCGCGGGCGAGGCCCTCACGAAGCACCCCGGCATCGACGGTGTGACCTTCACGGGCGAGTCCTCCACGGGCTCCGCGATCATGCGGGCCGTCGCACCGCGCGTGCGTCCGGTGTCGTTCGAGCTCGGGGGCAAGAACGCCGCGCTCGTGTTCGCCGACGCCGACCTCGACGCCGCGGTGGCCGGACTCGCCCGCAGCACCTACCTCAACACGGGCCAGGTGTGCCTGTGCACCGAGCGCATCTACGTCGAGCGGTCGGTGTTCGACGATGTGGCGGCCGGGCTCGCCGAGCACGCGGGGCGGCTGCGCCTCGGTCGGCCGGAGGACCCCGCGACCACCACGGGCCCGCTGATCTCGCAGGCGCACCGGCAGAAGGTGCAGTCGTACTTCGACCTCGCGGTGTCGGAGGGCGCCACGGTGCTCGCGGGTGGCGGGGTGCCGACCCTCGGCGACGGACTCGACGGCGGCTCCTGGATCGAGCCGACACTGTGGACCGGGCTCGACAACAGCCACCGCACCGTGCGCGAGGAGGTGTTCGGCCCGGTCGCCGCCCTCATCCCGTTCGACAGCGAGGAGGAGGCGATCCGGCTCGCGAACGACACCGACTACGGGCTCGCCGCCGTCACCTGGACCACCGATCTCACCCGCGGTCACCGCGTCGCCCAGCAGATGCGCACCGGCATGTCGTGGGTCAACACCTGGTACCTGCGCGACCTGCGCAGCCCGTTCGGCGGCGTGGGGCTCTCCGGCATCGGTCGCGAGGGCGGCCACCACTCGCTCGAGTTCTACACCGAGCCGACGAACGTGTGCGTGCAGCTGTGACCGGGGTCCTCGACACCGAGGCCGTGCGGGCCGCCGACGAGCGGCTGCGGCGGGCGGCCGAGACCGGTCGCCCGTGCGCTCCGGTGCGCGACCTGCTCGGCGACACCGACCAGGACGCCGCGTACGCCGTGCAGTCGCTCGGCATCGCCCGTCACGTGGACGGGGGCCGGCGCATCGTGGGGCGCAAGATCGGCCTCACCTCGCCGGTCGTGCAGGCGCAGCTCGGCGTGGACAGCCCCGACTACGGCGTGCTGCTCGACGACATGATCCACGCCGACCGGGAGCCGCTCGACCTCGGGCGCTTCCTGCAGCCGCGCGCGGAGGCCGAGGTGGCGTTCGTGCTCGGGCGCGACCTCGACTCCCCCACCGCGACCGTCGCCGACGTGCTGCGGGCGACGGAGTTCGTGCTGCCCGCGATCGAGGTCGTGGACTCCCGGGTGGCGGGATGGGACATCCGCCTCACCGACACCATCGCCGACAACGCGTCCAGCGGCGCGGTCGTGCTGGGCACCACCCCCCGCCGGCTCGACGGCTTGGATCTGACCGCGCTCGGCATGGCGCTCGACCGCGACGGGCGCCCCGTCTCGACCGGCAGCGGCGCCGCGTGCCTGGGCAGCCCCGTGATCGCGGTGGCCTGGCTGGCGCGCGAGGTCGCCCGGCGCGGACAGCCGCTGCGCGCGGGCGAGGTGATCCTGTCCGGGGCGCTCGGGCCCATGGTCGACGCGACGGCCGGCGTGTTCCGCGCCCGGCTCGACGGACTCGGAGAGGTGCGCGCCGACTTCCACGGCACGGCCTCCGGCACGGCGACGGAAGGGGCGGCGGCATGACCACGGGAATCGCCATCATCGGCTCCGGCAACATCGGCACGGACCTGCTCATCAAGGTGAAGCGGCTGTCGACCACGCTGCACGTGGTGGCGATGGCCGGGATCGACGAGCACTCGGACGGCCTCGCGCGGGCCCGCCGCCTGGGTGTCGCCACCACGCACGAGGGTGTGGACGGGCTGCTCGCCCTGCCCGAGTTCGCCGATGTCGAGCTGGTGTTCGACGCGACCTCGGCCGGCGCGCACTCCCGCAACGACGCCCTCGTGCGCAACGCCGGACGGCTCATGGTCGACCTCACCCCCGCCGCGATCGGCCCCTACGTGGTGCCCGTGGTGAACCTCGACGCACATGCGGGTGCCACCAACGTGAACATGGTCACGTGCGGCGGGCAGGCGACCGTGCCCATGGTGGCCGCCGTGTCGCGCGTGGCCCCGGTCGCATACGCCGAGATCGTCGCCTCGATCGCCTCGAAGTCCGCAGGACCCGGCACCCGCGCGAACATCGACGAGTTCACCGAGACCACGGCCCGCGCGCTGGAGGTGATCGGGGGCGCCGAGCGCGGCAAGGCCATCATCGTGCTGAACCCCGCCGACCCGCCGCTCATCATGCGCGACACCGTGTACTGCCTGGTCGAGGGCGACCCCGCCACGCTCGACCGCGACGCCGTCCGCACCTCGGTGACCGACATGGTCGCCGCGGTGCAGGGGTACGTGGGCGGCTACCGGCTCGCGCAGGACGTGCAGTTCGACGCGGTCGACGAGGGGTACGTCCCCGCGCTCGACCGGGCGTTCCGCGGCACGCGCGTGACCGTGCTGCTGGAGGTGACCGGCGCCGGGCACTACCTTCCGGAGTACGCGGGCAATCTCGACATCATGACCTCGGCCGCCCTGCGCACCGCCGAGCGACTCGTCGCCCGACGGACGGGGGTTCCCGCATGACCGGCTCGACTCCGCGCGTGTACGTGCAGGACGTGACGCTGCGCGACGGCATGCACGCCATCGGCCACGGTTACACGACCGACCAGGTTCGCGACATCGCCCGGGCCCTGGAGGCGGCGGGCGTGGATGCGATCGAGGTCGCGCACGGCGACGGCCTCGGCGGATCCAGCGTCGCCTACGGGCACGGCGCCCACACCGATTGGCAGTGGATCGCGGCCGCCGCCGAGGTCCTGGACCGGGCGGTGCTGACGACCCTGATCCTGCCCGGCATCGGCACGATCGACGACCTCGCCCGCGCCCGCGACCTCGGCGTCGCGAGCGTGCGGGTCGCCACCCACTGCACCGAGGCCGACGTCGCGATCCAGCACATCACGTGGGCGCGCGAGCACGGCATGGACGTGTCGGGGTTCCTGATGATGAGCCACCTGAACGATCCGCGCGGGCTCGCCGAGCAGGCGCGGATCATGGAGCAGGCGGGCGCCCACTGCGTGTACGTGACCGACTCCGGCGGACGCCTCACGATGCACGATGTCGCCGCACGCGTCGACGCCTATCGCGACGTGCTCGACCCCGCGACGCAGATCGGCATCCACGCGCACGAGAACCTGTCGCTGAGCGTCGCCAACAGCGTGACCGCCGTCGAGCACGGCGCATACCGCGTCGATGCCTCCCTCGCGGGCCAGGGCGCCGGAGCGGGCAACTGCCCCGTCGAGGCGTTCGTCGCGGTGGCGGATCTGCTCGGGTGGGAGCACGGCTGCGACCTGTTCGCCCTGCAGGACGCCGCGGAACAGCTCGTGCGTCCGCTGCAGCACCGTCCGGTGCGCGTCGACCGCGAGACGCTCACCCTCGGCTACGCCGGCGTGTACTCCAGCTTCCTGCTGCACGCCGAGCGCGCGGCCGCGAAGCACGACCTCGACGCGCGGGACATCCTGGTCGAGCTCGGACGACGGCGCATGGTGGGCGGCCAGGAGGACATGATCGTCGATGTCGCGCTCGACCTGGTCGCCGCGCGTTCCGCGGGGGCGGCCTCATGAGCACCGACGCGGTCTACGCCGCCGCCCTCGACACCGCCCAGCGCACGGCCGCGCCCATCAACCAGCTGTCGCCCACGGAGGAGGTCGACCTCGCCACGGCCTACGCCACGCAGCACGCCCTCATCGCCCGACGGGTCGCCCGCGGCGAGCACATCACCGGGGTCAAGCTCGGGTTCACGAGTCGGGCCAAGGCGCAGCAGATGGGTGTGCACGACGTGATCCTGGGCACCCTGACCGATGCCATGCGCCTGGACGACGACGGCGTGTTCGCGCGGCGGTTCGCCATCCACCCGCGCATCGAGCCCGAGGTCGCCTACCTCCTGCGCGCCGACCTGGACGCATCCGCGGTCGACCGGCCGCTGTCGGAACTGGTGGCCGCGGTCGCCCCCGCCCTGGAGATCATCGACTCCCGGTACCGCGACTTCCGCTTCAGCCTCGCCGACGTGGTGGCCGACAACGCCTCCGCCGCGGCCTACGCGATCGGCCCCTGGACGCCGCTCGACCGCGCGGGCGCCATCGACAACCGGGCCGTGCGGCTCGAGGTCGACGGCCGCATCGCCGCGACGGGCTCGACCGCCGCGATCCTCGGCGACCCCGGTCGCGCCGTCCTCGCGGCCGCTCGACTCGGCGCCCGCCACGGCTTCGTGCTGCGGGCGGGCATGGTGCTCCTCGCCGGGGCCGCGACCGCCGCGGTTCCCCTGCCCGACCGCGGTGTGGTCGAGGCGACGGTCACCGGTCTGGGCGGCGTCACGATCCGCACGGACGACGGTTCCGCGTCGTCCGGCCCGAAGGGCGCATCATGACCGAGTCCCGCGGCATCCTCGTGGAGGGCAAGGCCACCCCGCGCGGACGCTTCCCGCACGCCAAGCTCAGCGGCGACCTCGTGTTCGTGTCGGGCACCTCCAGCCGCCGCCCCGACAACACGATCGCGGGCGCCGAGGTCGACGAGTTCGGGGCGACCCGGCTCGACGTCGCGGTGCAGACCCGCGCCGTGATCGAGAACATCCGCGCGGTGCTGGCCGCCGCGGGCTGCGACCTCGACGACCTCGTGCAGGCCACGACGTTCCTGGTCGACATGAACGACTTCGCCCCCTACAACGCCGTCTGGGCCGAGTACTTCGACGAGCAGGGCCCGGCCCGCACCACGGTCGCCGTGCACGCCCTGCCGCATCCGCACCTGCGCCTCGAGATCCAGGCGATCGCGAGGCGCCCCGACCGCACCACCCCTGCCACTCTCGAGGAGGAGAAATGAGCACCATCCCACCCGTCATCGACTTCGCCGCCTGGATCACGGAGAACGAGCACCTCCTGAAGCCGCCGGTCAACAACAAGGCCGCCTGGACGCCGATGGGCGACTTCATCGTGCAGGTCGTCGGCGGCCCCAACCAGCGCACCGACTTCCACTTCGATCCGTACGAGGAGTGGTTCTACCAGTACCGCGGCAACATGCACGTGAACATCCAGACGGAGGACGGCCCGCAGCGCATCGACATCCGCGAGGGCGAGATGTGGCTGCTGCCCGGCAACGTGTTCCACTCCCCGCAGCGCCCCGAGGAGGGGTCGATCGGCATCGTGATCGAGCGCATCCGCGAGGAGGGCACGCTGGAGAAGTTCGCGTGGTTCTGCCCGAACTGCAACACCAAGGTGCACGAGGTCGAGCTGCAGGTGCGCGACATCGTGGAGGACCTGCCGCCGGTGTTCCGCGAGTTCTACGACAGCGAGGAGGGGCGCACCTGCCCCGAGTGCGGCACCGTCCATCCCGGCAAGGGCTGACGCGGCGTTGGGCACGATCGACGTCCACACGCACTTCGTGCCGAGCGCCTGGCCCGACCTGTCCACGCAGGTCGGGCCGGGGCTCTGGCCCACCCTGCGCGTGGACTCCGAGCGCGAGGCGATGATCATGCTCGGCGAGTCCGAGTTCCGTCGCATCGGCGACGACTGCTGGGATGCCGAGGTGCGCCTGGCCGACATGGACGCTGACGGGGTGGAGATGCAGGTGGTCTCCCCCACCCCGCTGTTCTTCTCCTATGACAAGTCGGGAGACGAGGCGGTGAAGGTCGCGCGCCTCTTCAACGACCTGGCGCTGGAGATCTGCGCCCCCGCACCCGATCGGCTCATCCCGTTCGCGCAGGTGCCGCTGCAGGATCCGGATGCCGCGTGCGTCGAGGCCGACCGCGCGATCGCCTCCGGTCACGCCGGCGTCGAGATCGGCAATCACGTCGGTGACCGCGACCTCGACGACGCCGGCATCGTCACGTTCCTCCAGCACTGCGCCGAGCGCGGGATCCCCGTGTTCGTGCATCCGTGGGACATGGCCGGCTCGCCGCGACTCGATCGCTGGATGGCCCGCTGGCTCACGGGCATGCCCGCCGAGACGCACCTGTCGATCATCGCGCTGATCCTCGGCGGAGTGTTCGACCGCGTGCCGCCGTCGCTGCGGCTCGCGTTCGCGCACGGTGGCGGCTCGTTCGCGTTCTGGCTCGGCCGCTTCGAGAACGCGTGGCGGCAGCGGCCCGATGTGATCGGCGTGAGCGCACAGCCGCCCTCCGCCTACCTCGACCGGTTCAGCGTCGACAGCGTCGTGTTCGACCCGGCCGCGCTGCGCCTGCTCGTCGACACGCTCGGCGCCTCGCAGGTGATGGTCGGCAGCGACTATCCGTATCCCCTGGGCGAGCGACCGGTCGGCGACGTCGTCCACCGCTCCGCCTTCCTCGACGACGCCGAGAAGACCGCCATCCTCCGCGACAACGCCCTGCGCTTCCTCGGCCGCTGACCGCACGACCCGAACGGACCCGCCCCATGAGCACCACGACCCCGCCCAGCGCCACGACCCGCACCGCCCTCGACCGCGCCACCTGCGAGGCGCTCGACGCCTCCGATCCGCTCCGGTCGTTCCGCGACCGCTTCGTGCTGCCGGAGGGCGTGATCTACCTCGACGGCAACTCCCTCGGCGCGCTCCCCCGGCACACCCCGGCGCACGTGCAGCGCGTGATCACCGAGGAGTGGGGCACCGGGCTCATCCGCAGCTGGAACGACGCGGGCTGGTTCGCGAAGCCGCGTACGGTCGGCGACCGGATCGCCCCGCTGATCGGCGCCGCGGAGGGCGAGGTCGTGCTCGGCGACTCCACGTCGGCGAGCCTCTTCCAGGCCGTGGTCGCGGCGGTGCGCATGCGGCCGGGGCGGCGCGTGATCGTCGCCGAGCGCGGCAACTTCCCCACCGATCTGTACATGCTGGAGGCCGTGCAGGAGCTGCTCGGCGGCGGCGAACCCCTGGAGCGGCGGCTGATCGCCGACGACGGCCCCACGCTCGACGACGTGCTCGACGACCACGTGGCGGTGGTCGTGCTCACCCAGGTCGACTACCGCACCGGGCGGCTGCACGATCTGGCCGAGGTCACGCGCCGCGTGCAGGCCGCCGGGGCGCTGGTGGTGTGGGACCTGTGCCACAGCGCCGGGGCGCTGCCGATCGACCTGAACGCCGCCGGGGCCGACTTCGCGGTGGGCTGCACCTACAAGTACCTCAACGGCGGCCCGGGGTCACCCTCGTTCCTGTGGGCCGCGTCCCGCCATCACGCCGCCGCCCGGCCCGCGCTCACCGGCTGGCACGGCCACGCCCGTCCGTTCGACTTCACGGTGGACTACGCCCCGGCGCCCGGCATCGAGCGGTTCCGCGTCGGCACACCGCAGCTGCTGTCGGTCGCGGGACTGGAGGCGAGCCTCGACATCTGGGACGACGTCGACCTGGAGCTGCTGCGCGAGAAGAGCCTGCGGCTGACCGAGCTGTTCCTGTCGCTCGTGGACGCGCGGCTCGCAGAGCGCTGGGGCATCGTGTCGGTCACACCGCGCGAGTCGTCCCGCCGCGGCAGCCAGGTGTCGCTGCGACACGACGACGGCTATGCGGTGATGCAGGCCCTCATCGAGCGCGGGGTCATCGGCGACTTCCGGGCGCCCGACCTCATCCGCTTCGGGTTCACCCCGCTCTACACCTCCTACGCCGACGTATGGGATGCGGTCGACGTGCTGCACGACGTGCTGGAGACCGAGGTGTGGCGCGAGCCCCGCTTCGCGCGCCGCGGCACCGTCACCTGAGCCCCGGGCTGTCCTGCGCCTGCGGAGCGGTGTGTCCGCGGAGTCGCCCGCCGCGAGTCGTGCGCCGCGTCAGGAGTTGTCCGCGCCCTCCGCGGCCGCGTCGTCGAGCAGGGCGATCACGCCGTCGCGCACCTGGGTCAGGTGGGCCTCCAGCACGCCCAGCGCCTTCTTCGCGTCGCCGGCCGCGACCACGTCGACGAGCTCGGTGTGCGAATGATCGTGCGAGCCCGCGGGCCCCAGCCGCCACCCCAGCACGTAGCGCCCGAGCTTGAGCCGCAGCTGCTCGATCATCTCCCACAGCAGCGGGCGGGCCTGCGCGTCGTACAGGGTGGCGTAGAACTCGGTGCGCGCCTCGACGAACTCGCCGCCCTCGGAGATGTCGTCGGCGGTCTTCGCGAGCTCCCGCAGGCGCTCGACCCGTTCGGGCGTGATCTCCGCCATCGCCAGGCGCAGCGCCTCCTTCTCGAGCAGCATGCGCAGGTGGTAGACCTCCCCGGCCTCCTCCGTGGACAGCGCCCGCACCATCGCGCCGCGGCGGGCGTGGAACACCACGAGCCCGTCGGCCTCGAGCTGGATGAGGGCGGAGCGGATCGGGAGGCGGGAGATGCCGATCGATTCGGCGAGGGTCTCCTGGCGCAGTTTCATGCCGGGCGGGAGCGTGCCATCGAGGATCGCGTCGCGGATGATGTCGTACGCCATCGCGCCGACCGACCGATACCCGGCCCCGTGTCGCTGGGCGAGCTTCTGCAGCGCATCGGCGCGATCCTTCGCAGACGCGGCCGCGTCCCCTGACTTCACCATGGGTCAGAGGCTATCGGATCGAAGCCCTCAAACTCTGCATTCTGGATCCAAGATCACCGAACGCGTCGCGGCCGGAGAACGACGAACGCCCCCCGTCCCGGAGGACGGAGGGCGTTCGACAGACGTGCCTTACTTGGCGGCGACGACCTGCAGCGTGATGACCGCGGTGACGTCCTCGTGCAGACGCACGGTCGCCTCGTGCTCACCGGTCGCCTTGATGGGCGACGTGATGTGCACCTTGCGCTTGTCGATCGCACCGAGACCGGCGGCCTCGACCGCGTCGGCCACGTCGGCGGTCTTGACCGAGCCGAAGAGACGACCCTCCTTGCCGGCCTTGACCGCGAGGCGCACCTTGGCGGCCTCCAGCGAGTTCTTCAGGGCCACGGCCTCGTCGCGGTCGTGGATCGCACGCGCCTGGCGTGCGGCCTGGATCGACGCGACCTGCTTCTCGCCACCGCGCGTCCACGCGGTCGCGAAACCCTGCGGGATGAGGTAGTTGCGGGCGTACCCGTTCTTGACCTCGACCACGTCACCGGCGCTACCCAGCCCGGCGACCTCGTTCGTGAGAATCAGCTTTGCCATCTCAGTACCCCTTACCGGCCGGCGCCAGCGTAGGGCAGGAGCGCCATCTCGCGCGCGTTCTTGATCGCCGTGGCGATCAGACGCTGCTCCTGCACCGACACACCGGTGATGCGACGGGCGCGGATCTTGCCGCGCTCCGAGACGAACTTGCGGAGGGTGGCGACATCCTTGTAATCGATGACACCGACCCGGATGGACTTCGCGGGGGCGGCGTTCTTCGCGCCCTTCCGCGGCTTGCGGCGGTCGCCGCTCGACTTTCCAGCCATTGCTCTTCCTTAGTGATGATGATCGGACGCTGCGCGCTCGCGCGCATCCGGAGAATTGATCAGAACGGGGTGTCGTCGCCGAAGCTGCCCTGAGTGCTCCAGGCGTCGGCGCTGGTCGACGAGCCGGGCGTGGACCACGGCTCCTCCGACACCTGCTGCTGCTGCGGACGGGACTGCCCGCCACCGCCACCGCTCGAGGCCGCACGGGTGACCTGCGCGGTCGCGTACCGCAGCGAGGGGCCGATCTCGTCGACCTCCAGCTCGATCGCGGTGCGCTGGTTGCCCTCGCGGTCCTGGTAGGAACGCTGACGCAGACGGCCCTGCGCGATCACGCGCATGCCCTTGGTCAGCGAGCCCGCCACGTGCTCCGCGAACTCGCGCCAGACCGACGCGCGGAGGAACAGCGCTTCGCCGTCCTTCCACTCGTTCGCGGCACGGTCGAAGTTGCGCGGCGTCGATGCGATGGTGAAGTTCGCCACCGGCAGCCCGTTCTGCGTGTACCGCAGCTCGGGGTCGGCCGTGAGGTTTCCCACCACGGTGATGACGGTTTCGCCGGCCATGAGACTTAGGCCTTCGCAGCCTTGGCGGCCTTGCGGGCAGCCTTCTCTTCGGAGCGCTTGGCCTCGGACGCGATCATCGCCTGAGCCTCTTCCGCGCGCAGGACCTTGGTGCGCATGATCTGCTCGTTCAGCTTGAGCTGACGGTCGAGCTCCTGCGTGGCGGCGCTGGTCGCGGTGAAGTTGACGACGGCGTAGATGCCCTCGGTCTTCTTCTGGATCTCGTAGGCCAGACGGCGCTTGCCCCAGATGTCGACGTTCTCGATCGAGCCACCATCGTTGGTGATGACCTTCAGGAACTTGTCGAGCGTCGGGGCGACCTGGCGCTCGTCGATCTCGGGGGTCAGAATGACCATGAGTTCGTACTGGTGCGTCACTTACCCACCTCCTTCGGACTAGAACGGCTCTCGGGACTTTCCCGGGAGCAGGAGGGTGTGTGCACGTGCCCGCCCGTGGAACCCGAGTGGGTGCCGGAAGGCAGACAACCTCGACAGTCTAGCGGACATTCCTCCGAGCCGCCTCCCACCGATCGGCCCGCGGCTTGGCATGCTGGAGGGCGTGCCCGATGACCGTCATCGGGCACATGACTGGAGGGGGGCGCCATGCGCGTCAACAAGTGGGGGGTCGGCGTCGTTCTCGCCGCCGCCGTCATGCTCACCGGATGCTCGGCTGGCGGATCGGACAAGCCGGCCGACGCGAAGCCGAGCACGGCCGCATCGCAGGAGGCCGACGCACCGGCCACGGACTGCCCCGAGCTGGCCGAGGGCGCGACCGTCGACGGCACGGCGCTCGGCACGTGCATCGCCGACGCGATGGCCGACTCCGCGGGCTACGCCGCCAAGACGAGCGTGCTGGGCATGGAGAGCACCGCCCGCGTGAACCCCTCCGAGAACGCCCTCGAGTCGATCTCGCCGATGGGCTCGATCGTCGCGATCGGCGACGACGTGTGGGTCAAGTCGCCGTCGAGCGACTGGCAGCCGGCCGACCCGGACTCCAGCGACCCGATCATCGCGGGCCTCAGCACGAGCGCGGCCGACGTCGCCGCCATGGACCCCGCCGCCGCGGCCGAGGCCCTCGCGGGCGACTTCACCGTGAGCGGCACCGGCGAGCGCCTCGGCCAGAAGGTGTTCCTGATCACCGGTTCGGTCGACCAGCAGGGCACGACGGTCGACGTGGCGTTCGAGGTCACCGCCGACTACGTCAACCTCGCATCGAAGAGCACCGCGTCCGTCGAGGGCCAGTCGCTGGAGATCGCGATGGAGATCACCGAGTGGGACGTGAAGCAGGACATCGTCGCCCCGGTGTGATCCGGGGATGACACGAAGGGCCGGGGCATGCGCCCCGGCCCTTCGCCGTCCGGCCCCGCGTCAGTAGGCGACGGGCGGGACCTCGGCCCACACGGCGCGGTCGTCCGTGGAGGGGGCGTCGGGGATGCGGCCGGCGCCGTCCGGCTCGGGGATGGCCGCGAGCAGGGCCTGCGTGTAGGGGTGCTGCGGCGCGGACCACAGCTGCTCCGTGGGGCCCGACTCGAGCACCCGTCCCGCGAACATGACCAGGGTGCGATCGGCGATGCGGCGCACCACGGCGAGGTCGTGCGAGATGAAGAGCATGCCGGCGCCCGACTCGGCCACCAGGTCGCGCATCAGTCCGGCCACGCTCGTCTGCGTCGAGGCGTCGAGCGCCGAGATGGGCTCGTCGGCCACGAGCAGCGAGGGCCGCGCGGCCAGGGCCCTGGCGATCGCGATGCGCTGCTTCTGCCCGCCCGAGAACTGGTGCGGGAAGCGGGTGCGGACGTTCGCGGGCAGCCCGACGCGTTCGAGCCACTCCTCCACGGTGGATCCGGCGGCACCGCGCGCTCGGGCGGTGGCGATGCCGTCGGAGATCTGGTCGCCGATGCGTCGGCGAGGGTTCAGCGAGGTCGACGGGTCCTGGAACACCATCTGGATCCCGGTCAGGGCGGTCGACCGGCGGCGGATGCCGAGCGGCGCGACCGGGGCCCCGCGGAACTCGACCGTGCCGGCGGCGGTCTTCTCGATGCCGACGACGGCGCGGGCGAGGCTCGACTTGCCGCTGCCCGACTCGCCCACCAGCGCGACGGTCTCCCCCGCGGCCACGCGGACGGACACCCCGTTCACGGCGATCACCGGCGGGTTGCCCGGGTAGCGCACGACCACGTCGCGCGCGTCGAGGACGCTGACCTCACTCATGCGCATCCTCCTCGATCGGGTCGACCGCATCGACCTGGTCCGTCGCGTCGACCGCGGGCGCCTCGATGCGCGAGCCGGGGAGGGCGGCGAGCAGCATCCGCGTGTACTCGTGCTGCGGGTGCAGGAACAGGGTCTCGCGGTCGGCGAGCTCCACGATGCGGCCGTCCTTCATGACCGCGACGGTGTCGGCGATCGCGCTCATCACGCCGAGGTCGTGCGTCACGAGCAGCACGGCGAGGTTCCGTTCGATGGCGAGGTCGCGCAGCAGCTGCAGGATGCCGGCCTGCACCGTGACGTCGAGCGCCGTGGTGGGCTCGTCCGCCAGCAGCACCTCGGGGTCGCACGCCAGGGCGCACGCGATCGCGATGCGCTGCCGCTGCCCGCCCGAGAACTGGTGCGGGTAGCGCTTCAGCGCCTCGGCCGGGTTCGGCACCTGCACGGTCTGCAGCAGCTCCACCGCCCGCTCGCGCGCCGCGGCGCCCGTGAGGCCGAGGTGCACGCGCATGTGGTCGGTGAGCTGGCGGCCGACCGGGAGCTGCGGGTGCAGCGACGCCGACGGGTCCTGGAACACCATCGCGATGCGCTTCCCGCGGATGCGGTTGAGGCCGCGGCGCTTCAGGCCGAGCAGCTCCTCCCCCGCGAGGGTGATCGAGCCGCCCGTGCGGGCCTGCCGCGGTAGCAGCCCGAGCACCGCGAGCGAGGTGAGGGTCTTGCCGGAGCCCGACTCGCCCGCGAGGCCGTGGATGCGCCCGGCCTCGAGCTCGAGCGACACGCCCTTCACGAGCGGACGGCCGATGTCGACCGTGAGATCGCGGATGCTCAGCGCGGCGGTCATGCGGGCACCCCCGTCGCGGAGGCCTGGTGGTCGGCCTCCTTCTCGTGCGTGACCTCGGCGGTCGGGTCGAGCACGTCGCGCATCGCATCGCCGAGGAAGTTGAACGCCAGCACGACCGTGAGGATCGCGAGACCGGGGAACACCCCGAGCCACCAGGCGTCGAAGTTCTGCATGGCCCCCGAGATCATCGACCCCCACTCGGCGGTGGGCGGCTGCGCGCCGAGGCCGAGGAAGGAGAGGCCGGAGAGCAGCAGGATCGCGGCGCCGATGTCGAGCGTGGCGAGCACGAGCACGGGCCCGGCGATGTTGGGGAGGATGTCGACGAACAGGGTCCGCAGCGGCGAGTGGCCGAGCAGGCGTCCGGCGATCACGTAGTTCTGTCCGCGCAGGCCGAGCACGATGCTGCGGGTGACGCGGGCGTACTGCGGCCACGACACCACGATCGCCGCGATCACCGCGTTGAACAGCGACGGGCCGAGCGACGCGGCGACCACCATCGCGAGGATCACGGTCGGGAACGCCATGAAGAGGTCGGTGATGCGCATCAGCGTCTCGTCGACCGCGCGGCCGAAGTAGCCCGCGACGGCGCCGATGAGCGTGCCGATGATCATCGCCGCGATCACGAGCATGAGCGCGAGCGGCAGGCTCACGGTCGCTCCGGTCATCAGTCGCGAGAAGATGTCGCGGCCGTTGCCGTCGGTGCCGAGGATCGTGTCGATGCCCGGCTCCTGCAGTCGCGGCAGCACCTGCGCGTTCGGCGGGTACGGCACCCACCACTGCGCCGTGAAGGCGATGACGATCCAGGCCGCCGCGATCACGGTGCCGATGATGCCGAGCGGGGTGCGCCAGGCGCGGGGCCAGCGGAAGCGGAAGCGCCAGGGGCCGGCGGCGGCGTCGATGCGGCTCATGCGATCCTCACTCTCGGGTCGAGCACGCCGTAGAGCAGGTCGACGATGAAGTTGATGAGGAGGTAGATCACGCCGACGACCAGGCCGACGCCCATGATGCCGGGCAGGTCGAGGTTCGCGGCGGAGTTGTAGGCGTACGTGCCCAGGCCCGGCCACGCGAACACCGACTCCACGAGCACGGTGCCCGACAGCAGGGCCCCGAATGCGACGCCCACCACGGTGAGGATCGGCAGCGAGGCTCCACGGAGCACGTAGTCGAGGATGACGCGCATGGCCGGGAGGCCCTTGGCGCGGGCGGCCCGCACGTAGTCGCTGCCCAGCACCTCCAGCACCGACGTGCGGATGAACCGGGTGAGCAGGCCGATGGTCACGAGCGAGAGCACCATGACGGGAAGAGCGAGGTGGGCGAGCGCATCGAAGAAGCCGACGCCGTCGCCGTTGAGCAGGTAGTCGACCGTGTAGAGCCCGGTCACGCGCGGCGGCGGGGTGATCGACGGCGAGATGCGCCCCGAGCCCGGCGCGATGCGCAGCTCCAGGAAGAAGACGTAGAAGCTGACCAGCGCGAGCCAGAAGGTGGGGACGCTGAGGCCGACGAGGGTGACCACGCGGATGACCTGGTCGGTGACCAGGCCCCGGCGGTAGGCGGCGAGCGTGCCGAGCACGATGCTGACCGCGAGGCTGACGATGATCGCCCCGATCGCGATCTCGATCGTCGCGGGCACCGCGGTGGCGAGGTCGCTGGTGACCGGGCGTCCGGTCACCAGCGACGTGCCGAGGTCCCCGCGGAGCAGGTTCCCCATATAGATGAAGTACTGCACGAACAGTGGCTGGTCGAGTCCGTTCGCCTTGATGAACGCCTCGCGAGTCGCCGGGTTCTGCGACGCGCCCTCACCGAGGGCGGCCGAGACCGGGTCTCCCGGCACCAGGTTGGTGAGCGCGAACGTGACGATCGTCACGCCCACCAACAGGAGCAGGGAGGTCCCGGCCCGCCGCAGCAGGTATCCGACGAGAGGCGAACGGCGCCGCTGCGCCTGCCTCTGCACGGCCACTGTCGTCATGGAAGGTCCGTTCAGCCGGCCGGGGCGATCTCGGCGATGTCCATCTCCCACACGGAGTTGTACACGGCACCGGTCACGTCGCTCGCGGAGGAGATGTTGCGGCCGGGGACGATGAGCGGCACGAACGGACCCTGCTCCTGCATCGCCTCGGCGAACTCGGTGAACGCGGCCTCGCGCTGCGCGGGGTCGGTGGCGCTCGCGGCACCCGCCGCGATGCCCGCGATCTCCGGGTTGGCCTCGGCCGCCCAGCCGGCGCGCAGGCCGACCTTCAGACCGGGAGCGAAGGGGAGGAAGTTCGCCGAGTCGGCGTAGTCCGGACCCCAGAACCACAGGCCGAAGCCCTCGGTGCCGTTGACGTACGCGTCGAGCTCGGTCGCGAACGGGGCCGGGGCGAGCTCGACCGTGATGCCGGCGTCTTCGAGCTGCGCCTGCACGCGCTCCGCGAGCGGGGTGAACTCCACGCCGCCGACCGGGTAGTCGTTCGGGAACTGCAGCTTCAGCGTCTGGCCGGTGTAGCCGGCCTCGGCGAGCGCGGCCTTCGCCTTGTCGAGGTCCTGCTCCACGCCGCCGTCGAGTGCACCCTCGAATCCGGGCGGGATCACGCCCGTCGCCTGCACGGCGCCCGCACCGGCGAGCTCGAGCAGCGCGTCGTAGTCGAGCGCGTAGCGGATCGCCTCGGCGATCTTCACGTTGGCCAGCTCGCCGGCCACGGCGGGCGACTGGTTCAGCAGCAGGAAGATGGTCTGGCCCGACGGGACCGAGTCGACCGTGATGTCGTCGCCGAGGCCCGCGACCTGGTCGCCGTTGAGGTCCATCGCGACCATCGAGTCGCCGCCCTTGAGGTTGGCGAGCTGCGTGGCGCTCTCCGACACGTTGCGCACGACCACGCGGCTGTAGGCCGACTTCTCGTCGCCGTTGTACTCGTCGTTGCTCTTCAGGACCACCTGCGAGCTGAGGTCGAGCGTGTCGAGCACGAACGGCCCGGAGCCCGCGGACTCGCCGTCGAGGAACTCCTGCGCCGAGTCGGTGCCGTCGATCGCGCCGCCGTTCTCGATCACCACGTCGGAGTTCACGATGCCGAGGGCCGGGTTCGCGAGGATGGCCGGGAGCTGCAGCAGCGGGGTCTCGGACGTGAACCGGATGGTCTTGTCGTCGACCTCGGTGATGGTGAGGCCGCCGAGCAGGAAGTTGGGCTTGGCGTCTTCCATGCCCTGGATGCGCTGCAGCGAGAACACGACGTCCTTCGCCTCGACGGGCGAGCCGTCGGAGAACACGCGGTCGCCCTCGAGCGTGAAGGTGAACTCGGTCGCGGCGTCGTTCTGCTCCCACGAGGCGAGACCGGGGACCGGCGTGGAGACGTCGGAGCCCTCGAAGTCGACGAGGGTCTCGTACAGGGCCTTCGCGATCATGTTGCCGGTCGGGTCGTAGGTGTGACCGGGGTCGGCGGTCTCGATCGAGAACGCGGTGTCGATGACGAGCGAGTCGGAGCCCTGGGACGCGTCGGAGTTGTTCGCCGAGTTCCCTCCCGAGCAACCCGCGAGCGCCAGGAGCGCGACGGCTCCGAGCGCGATGACCGGCGTGAAACGGCGTGACGACATGAGGGCCTCCAAGGGCGAGGAGTACATTCGGGTTCCGGTGATGTCCGATGTGGACGACCGGTGATCAGATTCGCATCATATGCGACGATGTGTCCAGCAAGTGCGGGTCACATCGGCACGCTTTGTCCAGAACCTCGGATGTCAGGAGCAATATGTCCAGCAAGGATGCGGATCCGTCGAAGCTTTCTGGACGAAGTGCCGCCCCACTGGATGAGACGGCGTACAGAATCCTCGATGTGCTGCGTGATAACGGTCGCGTCTCGATCGCCGCACTGGCCGAGAAGGTCGGCATCTCCCGCGCCAGCGCCTACACCCGGGTCGAGTCCCTGGTGCACGACGGCGTCATCACCGGCTTCAGCGCCCGCGTCGATCACGCCAAGGCCGGACTGTCGATCGGCGCGCTCGTGTTCGTCACGGTCATGCCGCAGGCCTGGGCCTCGTTCCGGGAGCGCATCATCGAGATGCCCGACGTGGAGTGGTGCGCCATCACCACGGGCGAGCACGACGCGATGCTGCTGATCCGCGCGGTCGACGTCAGCGGGGTGCACGAGTTCTCCACCGGGGTGATCGCGCAGCTGCCCGAGGTGCGCACCGTGGTCAGCGTCGTGGTGCTCGACGAGGTGGTCCGCCGCCCCTACCTGCTGCCCGCCGACCTCCCGGAGCGCGACACCGAGGTGCCGCTCGGCATGACCCGCTGGACGCCCGCCTCCCCCGGCCGCGACACCCTCCCGCCCCGCTGACCCGGGGTCAGCGCTCGGTGTCGCTCCGGCCGTATCCCTCGAGGATGAGCAGCGCAGCGAGGATCACGAGACCCACCACGAGAAGAGCGAGCCCGACCCCGGTCACGTCGACCGGATGGGCGGCGTAGGTTCCCGCCGACCCGTCGACCGGCTCCCAGACGGTCACGGTTCGCGAGACCGTCAGTGCGATGCCCGTCCACACCGAGGCGATCGCCAGGACCCAGACGCCGAGCCGCGCGAGGCGCCGCATCTTTCGCCGCGTCACCGCCGGATCGCGTGGGGGTTCCTCGTCGGAAACGTCCATGCGCGTGACTCCGTTCCGGTCGACCTCGACCTTCGCCCGTCGCGCGCCTCCCCTCACTCACCCGAGTGCGCGCAGGTAACACGTTACTGGACGAGCGGACCTCGCGGGTGATCATGAACCCGGCACGAGGCCGCCCCGCCGACCCGGGTCAGGCGGCGGGGATCTCCTCGACCACGCTCAGCTGCGGCAGGCCGTGCATCTCGTAGTGCTCGACGAGGCGGATGCGGCCGTCGTCGGTGAGCTCGAGCTCGCTCTCGCCGTCGCCGGTGACGACGGTGCCGTCGGTCTTGAGCACGTGCACGAACGACACCCAGATGGTGTCGGCGGTGCGGGTTCCGACGAACTTGCCGAACGTGACCGTGTCGCCCTCGTACCCGCCCCAGATGGCGCCGTCGCGCTCGAAGTACTCGAAGATGCTGGGGGCGTCGGGGTCGACGGCGGAGGTGGTGGACGACACCATGCGGAAGCGTCGGCCGTCGAGGGAGGGAAGGGTCGCAGTCGCAGTCACCCCTCGATTATGGAGGATGCCGCAGACGCCGCCGCGCGGGAGGCCGGGCGCCCGGGCCCGGCCGGTACCGTGGGTCGCATGGAGTGGATGGCCGACCCGAGCCCCGGCGCCTGGCTGCGCGACCGCCTCGACGACGACGTGACCGCGAGCATGCACGGCGTGGTGCCGCGCGGGTTCCCCGCCTACGCGCGCGTGTTCCATCCGGGGGTCGTGCGCTCCCTGCCCGACCGCCCGTACCCCACCCCCGAGGAGTGGGAGCGCCTGCCGGAACCCGAGCGCCGCCGGCTCGACGCGCAGTTCTCCGGCGAGCGCGTGACCTGGGCCGACACCGCCGCGGTCTTCGGCACCACGATGCACGCACTGGCACAGTGGCAGCGGATCGTGCGCACCCCGGTCGACGGCGACTGGCGCACCCGGATCGGCCCGGACGGGCGCGAGTACAACGCCCCTGCGGAGGGGGAGCTCGACCCCGACCTGCTGTCCGTGCTGGCGGGCCACCTCGCCGCGCACACCGCGACACCCGACGCGGGGGTCGCGGCGCTGTGGGAGGGATGGGGCGGGCTGGTCGGCTTCTTCGGACAGACGCCGTCGCGCGCGTTCCTCGGGTTCGACGACGACCCCCACCACCGGGCGATGCTGGAGCGCAGCACCCACGATCCGTTCAACAACGGCTTCCGCAAGCCCACCTGGCAGGAGGGCATCCTGTCACGCGAGATCTCGGAGGGGCCCCGGTTGCGGCTCCCCCAGCGCGACCACGTGCCGTTCACCGCCGGAGCATCGGAGTTCGCCGATCCGGACTGGGTCCTGCGGGCGCCGTGGCGCGACCTCGCCGCCGAGGAGCACGGGTTCCCGCCGTCGGCGCAGAGTCCGAGCCTGCTGTGGCCCGACGACCGCGCCTGGGTCATGGTCTCGGAGATCGACTTCGACTCGACGATCGTCGCGGGCTCGCCCGAGCTCATCCGCGCGATCTGCACGGACGAGCGGCTGGAGGCGCTGGCCCTGCGCGAGGGCGCCGACCTCACGTGGGACGCCGACGAGGTGAACCGGTGACGGCGCCCGCTCCGGCGCCGAGCTTCGACGCCCGTCCCCTCACGGAACCGGTCGACCCGGCCGCCGTGCGCGCCTTCGCCGCCGAGCTGCGGTCGCGGCGCACATCGGGCATGGCGGTGTCCTCCATCATCGCGATCGTCGCCGTGTCGATCGCCGGGCTGGTGATGCTGCCGATCCTGTTCACGGTGGTGCTGAGCCTGGCCGCATCCACCGGATCCCCCGGCGCGGCCGCGATCCCGCTCGTGCTGATCGTGCTGCTCGCGGCCGCGGTCGGCGTGCTCATCTGGATGGCCGTGCGCAACGGTCAGGCCACCCGCTACCGGCTGCACCGCTTCGCCCAGGCCAACGGCATGACGTACGAGCCGCGCGTGGACGACCCGCCGCTGCCCGGCATGATCTTCCAGCTGGGCCGGTCGCGCCTCGCCACGGACCTGGTGCGCGGCAGCCACCCGCGGTTCGTGGAGTTCGGCAACTACCAGTACACGGTGCAGTCAGGGAAGAACTCCACGACCTACCGCTGGGGCTACGTGGCCGTGAAGCTCGACGTGCCGCTGCCCAACATCGTGCTCGACGCGACGGGCAACAACGGCTTCGGCTCCAACCTTCCGGCGTCGTTCCAGCGGGCGCAGCGGCTGTCGCTCGAGGGCGACTTCGACCGGCACTTCACCCTGTACTGCCCCGAGGGCTACGAGCAGGATGCGCTCTACCTCTTCACGCCCGACATCATGGCGCGGTTCATCGACAACGCCGCACAGCTCGACGTGGAGATCGTCGACGACTGGCTGTTCCTGTACACGCAGCGCAAGGTGTCGACGCTGGATCCGGCGACCTGGGCGTGGCTGTTCGGCGCGGTCGGCGCGCTGCTGACGAAGTTCGACCAGTGGGCGCGATGGCGCGACGATCGGCTGGCTGCGCAGGGGACGCCGCCCGTCACGGCGGGATCCTCCGGCGGGCACGCACTGCCGTTCGCTCCGCCGGTCGGCCTGCTGACTCCGCCGCCGGGCGTCGCGCCGCAGGGACGACGCCTCAAGCGCACCGGGACGTGGCTTCCCCTGATCGTGGTGATCGGCTTCGCGGCGTTCTGGTTGCTGACGCGCTGGAACTGACCGCGTGCGAAGTGGGGGTGGGTGTCGTCTGGGGATCGACTCCCACCCCATCCCCCCTCGGGATCGAAAGGAATTCCGACGTTCCCTCCGCATGACGGCGATGCCGTCGCGCCCGCCAGGTCAGCTGGGGACTGACACCGGGAGGCGCCTGCCCAGGATGGTATACCGGTCGACGTTGCGTCCTGTTGCGTCCATGCGCCGGAATGGACCGCGCGCTCAGCTCTCCGCGACGGTCTCCCGCGCCGGCCACGACCGCGTCACCCGGTCGAGCACCCCATCCAGGGTCGACCACGCATCGGCCGACCGCATCGACGTGCCGATGCGCTCCGCCGCCACGCGGAACGAGGGCTGCGCCAGCACGCGGTGCACGGCCGCGGCGATCTGGGCGGACGCCGGGGTGTTGGTGCGGAGGTTCACGCCGGCGCCCGACCAGCCCACGCGCGCCGAGACCTCCACCTTGTCCTCCGTCTGGCCGGCGACGACGATCGGCACCCCGTGGGCGAGGGCCTGCTGCACACCGCCGTACCCGCCGTTGGTGACCAGCACGTCGATCTTCGGCAGCAGCCGGTCGTACGGCAGGTACTCCGCCACCCGCACGTTCTCCGGCAGGTCGGCGGGAAGGCTGTTCCTCGGGCGCCCGCCCGTCGTCACCACCACGAGCAGGTCGGACGGCGCGAGCCCGTGCACCGCGGGCAGCACGAGCTGGGTGAAGTCGGAGTTGGCGATGGTGCCCTGGGTGACGTGCACGACCGGGCGGTCGCCGTCGAGGTCGTCCCACCAGTCCGGCAGCGGGGCGTCGGACGCGGTCGTGGGCAGCGGTCCGGCGAAGTGCACCGTGTCGGGGAGGTCACCGCGCGGATACTCGAACTCGGGCACCGTGAACTGCACGTAGGCGTCGGTGCGTCCCGCCCAGTCCAGCACGAAGCCGCCGAGGTCGCGGCCGACGGTCTGCCGCGCCATGTCGTCGGCCTCACGCTGCACCCCGCCGAAGATCGCGCGCTCGGCGACGAGCCGCAGGGCCGCGTTGCGCAGGCGCCCCAGCGGCCCGCGCATCGGGGTGACGCCCAGACCGAACGGCGCGGTGTCGACGCTGCGGGCTCCGAGGGGGAAGATCCCGAGCGCGATCACGGGCGGCCGCTCGGCCGCGGGCAGGAGCTGCAGCAGCGCACCCCCGACGAAGAGCGGCTCGGTGAGGACGGCGTCGATGCGACGGGAGGCGAGCTCGGCGCGCACGGCCGCGAGCTGGGCGGCACCGGGCCGCACGAACAGCGTGCTCATGTCGAACCGGAGTGCTGCGGGGCCGGTGAGACCCGCACGCTCGGGGAACGCGCCGTCGGCGTCGTCGAGGTCGACGTCGGCCTCGGGCGGCAGCGGAAGGAAGCGGGCGCCGCTGGCCAGCACGCGGTCGGCGTAGCGGGCGCTGGTGAGGAATCCGACCTCGTGCCCGGCGTCGACCAGGTGCCGGGCGACCTGCAGGAGGGACAGCACGTGCCCGTGAGCGGGAGTGCAGGTGAGGAGGTAGCTGGACATGGGGTGCCTTCGGTTAGGATTGACTGTACCGTCGAAGTATTCATCACCCCCTGAGGAAAGTCAATGGCTGAAGCCGCCCCGCGTGCCTACACGTCCGCCCTGCGCACCCGCCAGGCCCAGGAGACGCGAGCGCGCATCGTCGCCGCGGCCGCCCGCCTCTTCGCGTCGCAGGGGTACCAGGCGACCACGATCGCTGCCATCGCCCGCGAGGCCGGGGTGTCGGCCGAGACCGTGAAGACCACCGCGGCGAAGGCCGAGCTGCTGATCGCCGCGTTCGAGGTGACGTTCTCCGGGTCGGAGGCCGCGGAGTCACTCGTGGAGACGGAGGTCGCCTCCGGACTGCTCGACCTGCCCGACGACGCGTTCCTCGACGGCGTGCTCACCCAGATCACCACGGCCAACCAGCGCGGGCACGGCCTGTGGACCGTCCTGCTCGGGGCCGCGCTGTCCGACCCCGTCGTCGACGAAGCGCTCCGCCGCATCCTGGACAACCGGGCGGCGGACTACCGCGGGTTCGTGGCGGAGCTGGTGCGGCGCGGCATCGCCCCCGCGGCCACCGACACCGACGCGACCGCCGATGCCCTGTCGTTCCTGCTGTCGCCCGAGAGCTACCAGCAGCTGGTCGCGCAGTCCGGGTGGACGCCCGCCCGCTACGCCGAATGGCTGCGCACGACGGTGCTCGCCGAGGTCACACGCCCCTGACGCGCCTGCGCGTCAGCGCGCCGACCAGCCGCCATCCATCGTGTGGCTTGCTCCGGTGATCATGCCCGCCGCGTCGCCCGCGAGCCACAGCGCGAGCGCCGCGACCTCCTCCGGTTCCACCAGCCGCTTGATCGCGGACTCGGTGAGCAGCACCGATTCCAGCACCTCGTCCTCCGCGATGCCGTGCAGCCGCGCCTGATCCGCGATCTGCTTCTCCACCAGCGGCGTGCGCACGTAGCCCGGATTCAGGCAGTTGCTCGTCACCCCGTGGGCCGCGCCCTCCAGCGCCGTGACCTTCGACAGGCCCTCCAGCCCGTGCTTGGCCGCGACATACGCCGCCTTGAACGGCGAGGCCCGCAGGCCGTGCACGCTCGACACGTTCAGCACCCGCCCGAACCCTCGCTCGTACATGCCGGGGAGGGCGGCGCGGATCAGCAGGAACGGCGCCTCCAGCATCAGCCGCAGGAGGAACGAGAACCGCTCCGGATCGAACTCCTCGATGGGGCTGACGTGCTGCACACCCGCGTTGTTCACGAGGATGTCGGTGTCGATCCGCACCTCGGCGAGCGCGGCGACGTCGGACAGGTCCACCTGCCACGCCTCCCCGCCCACCTCCGCCGCGAGGGCCCGCGCCGCGTCGCCGTCGATGTCGGCGACGGTCACCCGGGCCCCCGCGGCGGCGAACGCGCGCACGCACGCGGCGCCGATCCCGCTCGCTCCGCCCGTCACGAGGGCCCGGCGTCCGGACAGATCCGTCATGCGGTGGCCTTCTCCGCGTCCAGCCGCGCCGCGGTGCGCGCCGCGTCCTCGTCGTCGATCGCCTGCAGGGAGATGCCGGTGGTCTCGCGCAGCGACAGCACGGCGATGGCCGTGACCACGCAGGCGATCACGATGTAGATCGCGATCGGCAGCCAGGAGCCGAAGTCGCGCAGCCACTGGATCGCCAGGATCGGGGCGAGCGAGCCGGCGAGGATGGCCGTCACCTGCGAGCCCAGCGAGACGCCCGAGTAGCGCATGCGCGTCGGGAACAGCTCCGCCATCACGGCCGGCTGCGGCGCGTACATGAACGCGTGGAAGCAGAGCCCGATCGTCACCGCCAGCACGATCAGCACCGGGTTGAGGGTGTCGAACAGCGGGAAGGCGAAGAACGCCCACGTCGCGCTGAGGATCGCGCCGGTCAGGTACACGGGCTTGCGGCCCCAGCGGTCGGCGAGCCGGCCGAGCTGCGGGATGACCGCGAAGTGCACCACGTGTGCGATCAGCAGCGCCAGCAGCAGCTGGCTGGTGTCGTACTCGTGCACGGTCTTGAGGTACACGATCGTGAAGCTGACGACGATGTAGTAGACGATGTTCTCCGCGAACCGGAGACCCATCGCCTGCACGATGCCGACCGGGTAGCGGCGCAGCACCTCGACGACGCCGTAGGAGGTGGCCTTCTCGGTCTCGACCTGGGCCTTCGCCTCCAGGAAGATCGGCGCCTCCTCCACGTGACGGCGGATGTAGTAGCCGACGAGGACGATCACGGCGGACAGCCAGAACGCGATGCGCCAGCCCCACTCGAGGAACGCGGCGGAGCTCATGACCCACGAGCTCACGAGCAGCACGAGCGTGGCGAGCAGGTTGCCCACCGGGACGGCGGCCTGCGGCCAGCTCGACCAGAACGCGCGCGAGCGGTCGGGGCTCTGCTCCGCGACCAGCAGTACCGCGCCGCCCCACTCGCCGCCGACCGCGAAGCCCTGGATGAACCGCAGGGCCACGAGCATCGCGGGGGCCCAGTAGCCGATGCTCTGGAACCCGGGCAGGCAGCCCATCAGGAACGTCGCGGCGCCGACGATGATGATCGTGGCCTGCAGGGTGGGCTTGCGGCCGAAGCGGTCGCCGATCTGCCCGAACACGATGCCGCCGAGCGGGCGCGCGATGAAGCCGACCGCGTAGGTGACGAAGGCGGCGATGATGCCGTCCAGCGGGGATCCGGTCGCGGGGAAGAAGTAGGTGCCGAACACCAGGCTCGCGGCGGTGGCGTAGAGGAAGAACTCGTACCACTCGACGACGGTGCCGGCCATGGAGGCCGCGACGACGCGCTTGAGCTTCGACGGGGGTGCGGCGGTCGGGGATGCAGCAGTGGGGGATGCCATGTCTCTCCTTCGGGTGTCGACGGTGACACCTCCCGACCAGTGTCGGCGGGCGCTGAGGCTGCAGCAATGCCCAGTCACGCGCAGCCCCTGTGCATAATTGCAGAATGGAGGCGACGAGGCGACCCCGGGCTGACGACCTGCTCGTGCTGCTCGCGGTCGCCCGCACCGGTCGCTACACGAGCGCCGCGACGCACCTCGGCCTCGACCACACCACGGTCGCCCGGCGCATCGCCGCCCTGGAAGACGCCCTCGGCGGACGGGTCGTGGCTCAGTCCGCATCCGGATGGGAGCTCACCGACCTCGGGCGCACCGCCGCCGAGACCGGAGGACGCATCGAGGCCGCACTATCGCAGCTCGACGACGGCGGCGGCGACACCCCCGACCCGGTCGCGGGCGTCGTGCGGATGTCGGCCACGGACGGCTTCAGCGCCTACATCGCGGCGCCCGCCATCGCCGACCTGCGCCTCGAGCATCCGCGGCTGACCGTCGAGATCGTCGCCGCGACGCGGCGGGCGGCCGAGCACCGCGCCGGGCTCGACCTGGAGGTGGTGGTCGGCGCACCCCAGACCCGCAGAGCCCACGCGGTGAAGCTCGGCACCTACACGCTCGGCATGTACGCCTCGCGCGACTACCTCGCGCGCACGGGCACGCCGGCCACGCGGGAGGAGCTGGAGCGGCATCGCCTGGTGTACTTCGTCGACTCGATGCTGCAGGTGGACGCACTCGACCTCCCGCGCCGGCTCGTGCCCGGGATGCAGGACGGCCTCACGTCGACGAACGTGTTCGTGCACGTGGAGGCGACCAGGGCGGGCGCGGGCATCGGGCTGCTGCCGTGCTTCGCCGCCGACCGCCACGACGACCTGGTGCGACTGCTGCCGTCGGTGTTCGCCGAGAAGCTGCCGTACTACATGGTCGCCCGGCCCGAGTCGCTGCGGCTCCCCGCGGTCGCCGCCCTCGCCGACGCGCTGCGCGCCCGCACCCGCGCCTCCCGGGCGATGCTCGACGGCCTCACCGCCTGAGCGTCGCGCGGGCGTCCTTTGTCAGCAGGTACAGCGTGCGGCGCTCTCCGGGAAAGCCCGTGAAGCCGAAGCGCTCGTAGAAGGGCACGACCTCGTCGCTGATCGCGTGCACCAGGACGGCGTGGATGCCGATCGTGGCCGCGGCCTCCAG
The DNA here is from genome assembly GCF_042732495.1 of Microbacterium sp. NPDC059771. NCBI lineage: Bacteria > Bacillati > Actinomycetota > Actinomycetes > Micrococcales > Microbacteriaceae > Microbacterium > Microbacterium sp. NPDC059771. The sequence goes on from NZ_JBHWHK010000001.1 coordinate 307,897, forward strand.
CGCACGGAGTGTCGCGTGCTGCAGCAGCGAGGCCCCGAGCCCGAGCCCCGAGAACTCCTGATCGACGGCGAGCCGACCGAGGAGCACGACCGGCACGGACGACGGCATCCCTGCCGACAGCGGAAGGGGACCCTCGGCACGGTCGAGCGAACTCGCGGACAGACAGTAATACCCGGCCACCCGGCCCTCGCGCGTGACCGAGACCATCGTGCGCGATGCGCCGCTCTTCTCGTTGCGACGCGCGCGCCCGCGGAGCCAGATATCGAGGCTCTCCACCCCGCACCGGAAGTCGGCGACCGCGTCGCCCACGGCGAGCGGCCGCGGCGTGAGGAACTCAGTCAACGAACACGGACTCCCGGTCCAGGAGCGTGCGCAGCCCGTCGATGGACCGCGCCGGGCGGTCCATCACCTCGATGAATGCGTCGAAGCGCACCATGTCGACGAGCATCCTGCGGTCGCGCTGGATCACCTCCTCCGCCCGCTCCACGAGGGCCGCAGCGGAGAAGTCGGTCACCGTGCGGCCCTCGATGGCAGCCGCCTCCTCGATCGCCGCTTTTTGCTCCGAGGTGACGCGGAACTCCAGGCGGGCGTTCTTCAGGGGAGTACTCATCGCCCCAGTGTACGGCAGATCACCGTACGATCAGGCGAGCCCGAGGGAGAGGAGCTCGGCGGGGTCGAGCATGCGCGAGCGGATGAGGAACCGCAGACCCGTCGGGCCCTCCACGCTGAAGCCGGCGCCGCGGCCGGGGACCACGTCGATCGTGAGGTGCGTGTACTTCCAGTACTCGAACTGCGACGCCGACATGAACACCTCCACGGGCTCGGTCAGCCCCACGTCGAGCCGTCCGAGCAGCACATCGCCCGGACCGGTGAGGAACATCCCCACGGGGTAGCACATGGGCGCGGAGCCGTCGCAGCAGCCGCCCGACTGGTGGAACATGAGCGGACCGTGCTGCGCGGTCAGTTCACGCACGAGTGCGGCCGCGGGCTCCGTCACCGCGACCCGCTCGGGGGTGCTCGCCGTCATGTGCTCGTCCTTCCGTGGTGCCCGGTCGTCGAGCGAGACCCCGCCGCTCGCGCGTCGCTCGCTCGACGACCGGAGTATCCCGGGCGGACGCTGCCGCGCCCGCCCGGGAGGCGGATCAGAAGAAGCCCATCGGGCCCTCGGCGTACGACACCAGGAGGTTCTTCGTCTGCTGGTAGTGGTCGAGCATCATCTTGTGGTTCTCCCGGCCGACGCCGGACTGCTTGTACCCGCCGAACGCGGCGTGCGCCGGGTACTGGTGGTACGTGTTCGTCCACACCCGGCCGGCCTCGATCGCCCGGCCGGCGCGGTAGGCCGTGTCGCCGCTGCGGCTCCACACCCCCGCGCCGAGACCGTACAGGGTGTCGTTGGCGATCGAGATCGCGTCGGCGAAGTCGTCGAACGAGGTGACCGACAGCACAGGGCCGAAGATCTCCTCCTGGAAGATGCGCATGTCGTTCGTGCCCTCGAACACGGTCGGCTGCACGTAGAACCCGTCGCTCAGGTCGCCGCCGAGGTCGGCCCGCTCACCGCCCGCGAGCAGTCGCGCCCCGCCCTGCTTCCCGATGTCGATGTAGCTGAGGATCTTCTCCAGCTGGTCGTTCGACGCCTGCGCGCCGATCATCGTCGCCGGGTCGAGCGGGTTGCCCTGCACGACCTTCTTCACCCGCTCCAGCCCGTCGGCGAGGAAGCCGTCGTAGATCGAGCGCTGGATGAGCGCCCGCGACGGGCACGTGCACACCTCGCCCTGGTTCAGCGCGAACATCGTGAAGCCCTCGAGCGCCTTGTCGTAGAACGGGTCGGTCGTGGAGCGCGCGACGTCTTCGAAGAACACGTTCGGGCTCTTGCCTCCCAGTTCCAGCGTCACCGGGATGAGGTTCTGCGACGCGTACTGCATGATCAGCCGCCCGGTCGTGGTCTCGCCCGTGAACGCCACCTTGCGGATGCGCTTGTGCTGCGCGAGCGGCGCCCCGGCCTCGATGCCGAACCCGTTCACGATGTTCACGACGCCGGCCGGGATGAGGTCGCCGATCAGGTCGAACAGGAACAGGATCGAGGCGGGGGTCTGCTCGGCCGGCTTGATGACGATGCAGTTGCCCGCGGCGAGCGCCGGCGCCAGCTTCCACACGGCCATCAGGATCGGGAAGTTCCACGGGATGATCTGTCCGACCACGCCCAGCGGCTCGTGGAAGTGGTACGCGACGGTGTTCTCGTCGAGCTGGCTGATGCCGCCCTCCTGCGCCCGCAGGACCCCGGCGAAGTAGCGGAAGTGGTCGATCGCGAGGGGGATGTCGGCGGCGAGGGTCTCCCGCACGGGCTTGCCGTTCTCCCAGGTCTCGGCGACCGCGATGGCCTCCAGGTGCTGCTCCATCCGGTCGGCGATGCGGTTCAGCAGCACCGAGCGCTCGGCGGGGCTGGTCTTGCCCCAGGTGGCGAACGCCTTCCACGCCACGTCGACCGCGCGGTCGACGTCTTCGCTCGTGCCGCGGCCCACCTCGGTGAAGGGCTTGCCGTTGACCGGGCTGATGTTCTCGAAGTACTGGCCCTTCACGGGCTCGACGAACTCGCCGCCGATGTAGTGCCCGTAGCGGGGGCGATAGGTGGCCACGGCACCGGGCTGCCCCGGAGCGGCGTAGGCGAGGGACACGTCTTCTTCGACGATGGTCATGGGGTCTCCTTCGACGGGTGGGCCGCGGCCTCGATGCTCAGCGGCTGTCTCCGACGGTAGGCGGCTCCCCGTTGCAGCCCCGTGCGCAACGTTGCAGGAGGTTGCAGCCTCAGGGGAGCGCGGCGAGGAAGGCGCGGAACCGCTCGGCCATCGCCCCCGGCACCTCGGCGATCGTGAAGTGGCCGCCGTGCTCGAGCCGCTCGAACACGCGCAGGTCGCGGTAGTAGCCGCGGGCGAGCCCCTCGGGGTAGTCGTGCTCGTGGCGCTGGATGAACACCGCGGCGGGGACCGTGACCGGCGGCATCGGGGCCGGAGTGTCGGCGCCCTCGTAGTACGGCCGGAAGGAGCTCGCGATGCTCTGCGTGACCCAGTAGATCATCGCCTCGGTGAGGATGCGGTCGCGCGAGATCACGGCCTGCACGGCCGCCGGGTCGTCGCCGTCGGTGTCGGCCCACTCGGACAGCTTCTCGGCGATCCACGCGAGCAGCCCCGCCGGGGAGTCGTTGAGCGCCGCGGCCAGGGTGTCGGGCCGCGCCCACTGCACGTGCCCGTACGACCCGTTCGGTCCGTGCTCGGCGTCGAGCCGGGCGAAGAACGCCTGCACCTCCGGGTCGTCGCTGGCCGCCCGCTCCTCCGGCGTGCCGAAGTGCGCATGGGTCGCGACGATGCCCGCCACCCGATCGGGGTATGACACGGCGATCAGATCGCTCACGTTCGCCGAGACGTCTTCGCCGTAGGTGACGTAGGAGTCGTAGCCCAGCACCTCGGTCATCAGCCGGTGCATCGTGGCGGCGAAGCGCCGCTCGTCGGCCGGACCGTCGGCGTAGGGCTGCGAGAACGCGAAACCGGGCAGGCTGGCGACCACCACGTGGACGTCGTCGAGGAGCGCCGCGGCGTCGAGCTGCAGCGCGAACGTGTGCGGCCAGCCGTGCATGAGGAGCAGCGCCGGGGCGTCGGGCCGCTCGGAGCGCAGGTGCGCGAAGTGGATGTCGGTGCCGTCGACCTCGGCGAGGAACTGCGGGAAGCCGTTGAGCCACTCCTCCCGCGCCCGCCAGTCCCACTCCGCCCAGGACTGCACGAGCTCACGCAGCCAGGCCGCGTTCATGCCGGAGCGCATGCGCCGGGGTGAGTCGTCGAGCAGCCGCGCGCGTCGAAGGCGGGCGCGCAGATCGTCGAGCACCTCGTCGGACACGTGCACGCGGAACGGACGGATCTCGGTCATGCCCGGACGCTACGCGGGGCCACCGACAGCGCGTTCGATGCGGGTGACCAGGCCCGCCCGCCGCGGCGAGCGCGCGGGCAGCATCTCCAGCGCGAGCCGCAGCACCTCCGCGTCTTCCCGCCCCTCGGGGATGTCCGCGTACGCGAGCAGCACGTCGAGACTCGCCTCCGACAGCATCGCCTCCCGGAGCGCCGCGCGCACGGTGTCGCGGAACTCCTCCACGCCCGGTGAGGTCGACTCGGGCAGCACGGCGCCGCGGTAGGCGGTGAGCGCGACGCGGTGGGCGCCGCGGTCGAGCAGCGACAGCACGTCGTGGGCGTCGGTCTCGAGCGGCACGGGCAGCCGGTACGGGCGGGACTCGGGCACCAGGTCGGGAGCCGTGCGCTCCAGCACCTTCCGCAGCCGCACCATCTCCGGGCGCAGGGTGTCGGGCGACACGTCGGGCCCGTACACCAGCTCGCACAGCCGTTCGGCGGAGAGCCCCTGCCGGTGCACCGCGAGCATCAGGAGGATGGCGGCGTGCCGCGCGCTCAGCTCGATCACCGCCTCCTCGTGCGCGGACTCCGTTTCCAGCCGCGCGCGGTCGCGGCCGAGCACGTGCAGCCGCGCGCGGGCGGTCGCCGTCGCTCGGGGCTTCGGGGAGGGACGGCTGCGCGGGGATTCGGCGCGCCGCCGCAGCCGGGCCACCATCAGCTCGGACTCGACGGCACGGGCGGTCGCGTCAACGAGCAGCCGGGCCTGCGGGGTGACGACCTCGGCGCCGCCGGTGATGTCGATCACGCCGAGCACCCGCTGGGTCTCCGGGTCGCGCACGGGCGCCGCGCTGCACGACCACGGGTGCACGAGCCGGTTGTAGTGCTCGGCGCCGCGGATCTGCACCGACTGCCCGAGGGCGAGCGCGGTGCCCGGTGCGCTGGTGCCCACGGCGGCCTCCGACCAGTTCGCCCCCGCCACGAAGCCCATGCCGTCGGTGAGCGAGCGCAGCTGCGCGTCGCCCTCGATCCACAGCAGCCGCCCGGCCTGGTCGCCGACGGCGATCACGACCCCGGAGTCCTCCGAGGAGCCCGGCAGCAGCAGGGCACGGATCAGGTCCATCGCGGAGGCGAGCGGATGCGCGAGGCGGTACTCCTCCAGCTCCTCGGCGTGCAGGTCGAGCGGCGGAAGCCCTTCCGGTCCGACGCGACCCCGCCATGACCGCTCCCACGACTCCCGGACGAGCGGGCGCACCTCCTGCAGGCGGCGGTCGTCGAGGTTCCCGGCGATGAGCTCCTCGTGCGCACGCTCGACGAGCAGGCGCGGGGCCTCGGGGAGAGACCCGTGGGTTCCCTGCCACGGTGCAGACACGCGATCTCCTTCGTCGAGAACGGGCGTGCCCTCAGTGTAGGAGCGTTGGACCTGCGGCGGAATATCGCCTCGCGCCCCCGCGGGACTCCTCCCGGGCAAGGGCTCGAAGGCTCAGCGGAGCAGGCCCGCGACCAGGGCGTCGATCACGGCATCGGTCGAGGTGTCAGGGTCGATGGGGGTGGTGAGGCGGTCGAGCAGGAGGCCGTCGATCGCGTAGTGGAACAGGGCGATCTCCGCGCGTCCGCCGGGCAGGCCCGCCGCGGTGTTGAAGGCCACGTCGGCGTCGAAGCCCGCGCGCTGCCACGCGCCGAGCACGGCCGCGAGCTCGGGGCGCCGGGCGCTCTCCAGGCGCAGCTCGAACAGGGCGAGCGTCACGTCGCGGTCGCCGGTGAGCCGACGCACGATGTCGCGCACGTAGTCGGCGAACAGCGCGGGGCCGGGGGTGCCGGCGGCGCGACGCTCCAGATCCTCGGGGGTCGGAGCGAGCCGTTCCCCGATGCGGTCGACGAGTCCTTCGATCAGGGCCTCGCGGCTGCGGAAGTAGTTCGACGTGGTCCCGGTGGGCACCTGCGCCTCGACGTCGACGGCCCGGTGGGTGAGTCCGCGCGAGCCCTCGCGGGCCAGCACCGTCAGCCCGGCGTCGGCGATCACGCGGCGACGCGACTCGTTCTTGACCATGTCTCGACCCTAGCGCAATCACTACGGCTGTTGTAGTCTCAACCGCGACAGATGTAGTGATTGGAGAATCATGCGAGACCTCGTGTACTACGTGGCCGTCACGCTCGACGGCTTCATCGCCGGCCCGGGCGGAGAGTTCGACGCCTTCCTCGTCGAGGGCGACCACATGGACGGCATCAACGCCCGGTTCGCCGACACGATCCCCACGGTCGCCGCCGAGGCGCTGGGCATCGAGCAGCGCAACGACGTGTTCGACACCGTGCTGATGGGCTGGAACACCTATCAGGTGGGCGGCCTGCCGAGCCCGTACCGGCACCTGCGCCAGATCGTGTTCAGCCGCGCGCACACGGCCGAGGCCGAGAACCTGGAGGTGACGGCGGAAGACCCGGTCGAGGTCGTTCGCCGGCTCAAGCAGGAGGACGGCGGTGCGATCTGGCTGTGCGGAGGCGGCGCCCTCGCGGCCACCCTCGCCGACGAGATCGACCGGCTCGTGCTCAAACGCCAGCCGCTCCTCTTCGGCGCGGGCATCCCCCTCTTCGGCGAGCGCCCGTATCGCCCCGAGCGGTTCGACGCCGTGGAGACGACCGCGTACGAGTCCGGCGTCGTGTTCTCCGAGTTCGAGAGACGCCGCGAGAACTGAGCGCCCGGCGGCCCGGAGGGCGGGTCCCATACCCCCTCCGGGCCGCCCTGGCAATGGCGTTCTCCGAATCCGTCCCGCTTCCTATCGTGAGGTCACACCCACGAGTCAGGAGAGACGCCATGAACGTCGAGACCCCCATCCCCACTGGCTCCCCGCAGCGCACGCAGACGCCTCCGTCCGCCGGTGCCGCTGAGCCGTCCTGCGAGCGGATCGACTTCGACAGATATGTCGTCGACCCCGCCTCGCCCGTGGGTTACATTGACGTCGTGCCGCCCCTCTACGTCTGCTACCTCGGTCACCCCTATGCGCGCGCCGTCGAGGTCGCGCAGGTCTACGAGTTCGACCACGCCGTCGGCATCGTCAGCGCCATGGCCGCCGGTTCGCGCCACCACGCCCTCGCCGGATGAGCCGCGAGATCTGGCCGGGCGAGGCCTACCCGCTGGGCGCGACGTTCGACGGACAGGGCACCAACTTCGCCCTCTTCAGCGAGGGCGCGGAGAGCGTGGAGCTCTGCCTGTTCGACGACGACGGCACCGAGACCCGGGTGCCGCTCACCGAGGTCGACGCGTACGTGTGGCACGGCTACCTGCCCACCGTGCAGCCGGGGCAGCTGTACGGGTATCGCGTGCACGGCCCGCACGACCCCGCGCAGGGCCGGCGATTCAACCCGAACAAGCTGCTGCTCGACCCCTACGCCAAGGCCGTCGCCGGCGACATCGACTGGGGGCAGTCGCTGTTCGGCTACGACTTCGGCGACCCCGACTCCCGCAACGACGACGACTCCGCCGCCGCGATGGTCAAGGGCGTCGTGATCAACCCGTTCTTCGAGTGGGCGGGCGACCGTCGCCTCAAGACCCCGTACGCCGAGACCGTGATCTACGAGGCGCACGTGAAGGGCCTCACCCAGCGTCACCCCGAGATCCCGGAGGAGCTGCGCGGCACCTACGCCGGCATCGCCCACCCCGCCGTCGTCGAGCACCTGCAGCGCCTCGGCGTCACCGCGCTGGAGCTCATGCCCGTGCACCAGTTCGTCAACGACTCGGTGCTGCAGGACAAGGGTCTGTCGAACTACTGGGGCTACAACACCCTCGGGTTCTTCGCCCCGCACAACGCCTATTCGGCGACCGGTCAGCACGGCCAGCAGGTGCAGGAGTTCCGCGCCATGGTGCGCACCCTGCACGAGGCCGGCATCGAGGTCATCCTCGACGTGGTCTACAACCACACCGCCGAGGGCAACCACCTCGGGCCCACCCTCTCGATGCGCGGGATCGACAACGAGGCGTACTACCGCCTGGAAGAGGACCGCCGCTACTACACCGACTACACCGGCACCGGGAACAGCCTCAACGCCGGCAACCCGCACGCCCTGCAGCTGCTCATGGACTCGCTGCGCTACTGGGTCACGGAGATGCACGTCGACGGGTTCCGCTTCGACCTCGCCTCCACGCTCGCCCGCGAGTTCTACGACGTCGACCGCCTCGCCGCGTTCTTCGAGCTCGTGCAGCAGGATCCGGTGGTGTCGCAGGTCAAGCTGATCGCCGAGCCGTGGGACGTGGGGCCCGGCGGCTATCAGGTGGGCAACTTCCCGCCGCAGTGGTCGGAGTGGAACGGCAAGTACCGCGACACCGTGCGCGACTTCTGGCGCGGCGAACCGCAGGCGCTGGGCGAGTTCGCGGCCCGCCTCACCGGCTCGGCCGACCTGTACGAGCACTCCGGACGGCGGCCGGTCGCGTCGATCAACTTCGTCACCGCGCACGACGGCTTCACGCTGCGCGACCTCGTGTCGTACAACGACAAGCACAACGAGGACAACGGCGAGGACAACAACGACGGCGAATCGCACAACCGCTCCGACAACAACGGCGTCGAGGGCCCGACCGACGACGTCGAGGTGAACCGGCGGCGAGCGCGCCAGCAGCGCAACTTCCTCGCCACGCTGCTGCTGTCGCAGGGCGTGCCGATGATCTCGCACGGCGACGAGCTGGGGCGCACGCAGCACGGCAACAACAACGGCTACGCGCAGGACAACGAGCTCACCTGGATCGACTGGGACGCCGCCGACCTGCCGCTCGTGGAGTTCACCGCCGCGGTCGCACGACTCCGGCGCGAGCACCCGACCTTCCGCCGCAGCCGCTTCTTCGACGGGCGACCGGCGAGCGCGGACGACGGCGAGCGGATCCCGGATGTCGTCTGGCTGCGGCCCGATGGCGGCCCGATGGCACCGGAGGACTGGGACTCGGGCTTCGGACGCTCGGTGGGGATGTTCCTCAACGGCCGCGGCATCCGCGAGAACGACCGCCGCGGCCGCCCGGTGGAGGACGTGAACTTCCTGGTGTACTTCAACAGCGGAGACGAACCCGTCGAGCTGGTGCTGCCCGACGAACGCCACGGCCGCGAGTGGTCGGTGGCCGTCGACACCGCCGGCGACATCGACGACACCCGTCCGCTCGATGCCCGCGCCACGATCCCGCTGGAGGGCAAGGCCATGATCGTGCTGCGCGAGATCGACGGCGAACCCCTCGCGACCGACGACTCCGTGGACGCCTCGCTCCGCTCGCAGAGCGAGCAGGCCGACGCATGACCCGACGGCCACTGTCGACGTACCGCCTGCAGATCAGCCGGGACCTCCCGCTCGACGCGGCGGCCGAGCTCGCGCCGTACCTCGCCGACCTCGGGGCCTCGTGGGTGTACGTCTCGCCGCTGCTCGCGGCCGTGCACGGCTCCACCCACGGGTACGACGTGGTCGACCACACCCGCGTGGACGCGGACCGCGGCGGCGAGGCCGGTCTCGAGCGCTTCGCCGCGGCCGCGCACGACGCGGGGCTGGGCATGCTGGTCGACATCGTGCCCAACCACGTGGGCGTCGCGGTGCCGCGACAGAACCCGTGGTGGTGGGAGGTGCTGCGGCTCGGGCGGCAGACCAGGCGCGCGGCGGCCTTCGACATCGACTGGGCGGCCGGCGGCGGACGGATCCTGCTGCCGCTGCTCGGCTCCGCGCCCGACGAGGCCCGCGCGAACGGCGAGCTCGTGGTCGACGCGACCCCGGCCGCCGACGCCCCCGACGGCGTGCTGCGCTACTTCGAGCACGAGCTGCCCCTCGCCCCCGGCACCGCCGCGCTCGCGGACGACCTGCCGCGACTGCTCGCCGCCCAGCACTACGAGCTGCGGTACTGGGAGGACCAGAACACCGACCTCACCTACCGGCGCTTCTTCGCGGTGTCCGAGCTCGCCGGGGTGCGCGTGGAACTGCCGGACGTGTTCGCCGACTCGCACCGCGAGATCCTGCGCTGGCTGCGCGAGGGCCTCGCGGACGGGCTCCGCGTCGACCACCCGGACGGCCTGGTCGACCCGGGCGGCTACCTGGAGCAGCTGGCCGACGCGACCGGTCGCGCGTACACCCTCGTGGAGAAGATCCTGGAGCCGGGCGAGGCGCTGCCGGCCTGGTGGCGCACGGACGGCACCACGGGATACGACGCGCTGGCCGAGCTGGACCGGCTGTTCGTCGACCGCGACGGCGTGGCCGCACTCGACCGCCTGGACGCACGACTGCGCGCCGAGACGGGGCTTCTGCCCGCACTGGCATGGCCCGACCTGATCCACGACACGAAGCGGATGATCGCGGACACCCTGCTGGTCGCGGAGGTGCGGCGCCTCGTGCGCACCCTGCCGCGCGGCATCGTGCACGCCGACGACGCCCTCGCCGAGCTGGTCGCGTGCTTCCCGGTGTACCGCGCCTATCTGCCCGAGGGCAGCGAGCACCTGCGCGCGGCGTTCGCGGAGGCGCGGCGGCGGCGCCCCGACCTCGACGCGGCGTTCACCGAGCTCGAACCCCTGCTGAGGGACACGTCGCTGGAGGTCGCGCAGCGGTTCCCCCAGGTGACCGGCGCTGTCATGGCGAAGGGCGTGGAGGACACCGCGTTCTACCGGTACACGCGGCTGGGCACGCTCACGGAGGTCGGGGCCGACCCGTCGATCCCCGCGGTCACGGTCGAGGAGTTCCACGAGGCGCAGCGGGCCCGGCTCGCCGCCTGGCCGTACTCGATGACCACGCTCTCCACGCACGACACCAAGCGCTCGGAAGACGTCCGGGCGCGGCTCGCGGTGCTGTCCGAGGTCCCGGAGCGATGGGCCGAGGTGCTGGAGGAGCTGCGGGCCGTGGCGACCACGGGCCACGGTCCGCTCGACGCCCTGCTGTGGCAGGCCGCGGTCGGCGCGTGGCCGATCCCGTCCGAGCGTCTGCTGGCGTACGCCACCAAGGCCGCGCGCGAGGCGGCGGAGCGCACCACCTGGCAGCGCCCCGACGCCGCGTTCGAGGAGGGTCTCGCGGCCGTCGCCCAGGCCGTCGAGGGCGACGCCGCCCCGATCCTCGACCGCTTCGTCGCGGAGATCGCGGGCCACGGCCGCTCGAACTCGCTCGCCGCCAAGCTGCTGCAGCTCACCGGCCCCGGCGTGCCCGACGTGTATCAGGGCTCCGAGCTGTGGGACCTGTCGCTGGTCGACCCCGACAACCGTCGTCCGGTCGACTTCGCGCTGCGGGCGCGGATGCTGAGGGAGCTGGATGCCGAGGTCGCCCGCGGCATCCTCCCGCCGATCGACGACTCCGGCGCCGCGAAGCTCCTGGTCACCTCCCGGGCGCTGCGCCTGCGCCGCGACAACCCGGAGCTGTTCCGCTTCTACCGCCCGGCCGTGGTCGAGGGGGCGGCCGCTGCGCATGCCGTCGCGGTGCACCGCGGCGGGGCGACCGCGATCGCGACGCGGTTGCCCGTGGGCCTCGCCCGGCGCGGCGGCTGGGGCGACACCGTGATGATGCGGCCGGACATCCCCGGGACCGACCTGCTGACGGGGCGCCGCATCGCCCCGGGCCCCGTGCGGCTGGCCGAGCTGCTGGACACGTATCCCGTGGCGCTGATCGAGCTCGCGCGGTGAGGGGGACACGCACGGTGAGGGGAGCACGGTCGTGATGGAGGTGTGGGCTCCGCGGGCACGGCGGATGCGGCTGCGGCGGCTCGCGGCCGACGGCACCGCGACCGACACGGAGCTCACGGCTGCGGCCGACGGCTGGTGGCGGGGCGACGGCATCCTGGCGGACGGCGAGCGCTACGGCTTCCTGATCGACGACGACGAGCACCTGCGCCCCGACCCCCGGTCGCGGCGGCAGCCGGACGGCGTGCACGAGGCCTCGGCCGCGTTCGACCCCGCCGCGTTCGCGTGGACCGACAGCGACTGGACCGGGAGGCAGCTCGCAGGCGGGCTGATCTACGAGCTGCACCTGGGCACGTTCACACCCGAGGGCACGCTCGACGCGGCGGTCGCCCGGCTGGACCATCTGGTCGAGCTCGGCGTGACCCACGTCGAGCTGCTGCCCGTGAACGCCGTCAACGGACGGTGGAACTGGGGCTACGACGGCGTGCTCTGGTTCGCGGTGCACGAGGAGTACGGCGGCCCGGCGGCGTATCAGCGCTTCGTGGACGCCGCGCACGCCCGGGGCCTCGCCGTGGTGCAGGACGTCGTGTACAACCACCTCGGCCCGAGCGGCAACTACCTGCCCCTGTTCGGTCCGTACCTGCGCGAGGGCGACAGCACCACGTGGGGCGACTCGGTCGACCTCGACGAGCCGGCCGTGCGGGCGTACATCATCGACAACGCCCTGATGTGGCTGCGCGACTTCCACGTCGACGGCCTGCGGCTCGACGCCGTGCACGCCCTGCACGACACCCGGCCCGTGCATCTGCTGCGCGAGCTGTCGGAGCGGGTCGACGCGCTGTCGGCGCAGCAGAACCGTCCGCTCACGCTGATCGCCGAGTCCGACCTCAACGACCCGACGCTGATCCTGCCGCGCGAGGCCGGAGGGTACGGGCTCACGGCGCAGTGGTCGGACGACTGGCACCACGCGGTGCACGTCGCGCTCACCGGCGAGACCACGGGCTACTACGAGGACTTCGCATCGCCGGAGGCCGTGGCGAAGGTCACCGACCGGGGCTTCTTCCACGACGGCACGTTCTCCACGTTCCGCGACCGCCCGCACGGAGCACCGATCCCGCCCGAGGTCCCGTCGTGGCGGCTGGTGACCTTCGCGCAGGATCACGACCAGGTCGGGAACAGGGCGGCGGGCGACCGGCTCTCCGCCACGCTCTCGCCCGATCGCCTCGCGGTCGCCGCGGTGCTCACGCTCACGGCCCCGGGCACGCCCATGCTGTTCATGGGCGAGGAGTGGGGGGCGACCACGCCCTGGCAGTTCTTCACCTCGCACCCGGAGCCGGAGCTGGGCCGCGCGGTCGCGGAGGGCCGCACGGCCGAGTTCGCGCGCATGGGGTGGGATCCGGCGGCGGTGCCCGACCCGCAGGACCCCGGCACCTTCGCCCGCTCGCACCTGGACTGGGCGGAGGTCGAGCGACCGGAGCACACGCGACTGCTGCGCCTGTACCGCGACCTCGCGCGACTGCGCCGGGAGCGGCCGGAGCTGACGGAGCCCGACACGACGCACGCGAGGGTCGAGGTGCGCGCCACCGACGGCCGCCCGGAGCATCGCGTGTACCGCATCGACCGGGGGGCGCTGTCGGTGCTGGTGAACCTCTCCCCCGCCCGGGCGGTCTTCGCGGTCGCGGACGAGGCGGTGGAGCTCGTGTCGACCGGAGCCCACACGCGCGCGGACGGCCTGCTCACGCTGCCGCCGGACAGCGCCGCGGTCGTGGGTCCGCCGTTGCACTGAGCCCCGCACGGGGAGGGGGCGGTCAGCCGCGGGCGGCCCACCATTCGCGCAGGCGCTGCTCGGCGACCTCCGGCCCGAGCACGCCCTCGTCGAGGCGCAGGTCGAGCAGGAACTTGTACGCCTCGCCCACCTCGCGGCCCGGGCGGATGCCCAGCACCTGCTGGATGCGGTTGCCGTCGAGCTCGGGGCGGATCGCGTCGAGCTCCTCCTGCTCGCGCAGCGCCGAGATGCGCGACTCGATGTCGTCGTAGGCCGCGGAGAGCCGGGCGGCTTTGCGCTTGTTGCGCGTGGTCACGTCGGCCCTGGTGAGGATGTGGAGGCGCTCCAGCAGGTCGCCCGCGTCGCGCACGTACCGGCGCACGGCCGCGTCCGTCCAGGTGCCCTCCGCGTAGCCGAAGAACCGCAGGTGCAGCTCGATCAGGGCGGCGACGGCGTCGGTCGTGGCGGTGTCGAAGCGCAGGGCCTGCAGGCGCTTGCGGGCCATGCGCGCGCCGACCACGTCGTGGTGGTGGAAGGTCACGGCCCCGCCCGGTTCGAGCTTGCGGGTGCGCGGCTTGCCGATGTCGTGCAGGAGGGCGGCGATGCGCAGCGGCACGTCGGGCGCGGCGCCGGGGTGCCGGGAGTGCTCCAGCGCGATCGCCTGGCGCAGCACCGTGAGCGAGTGCTCGTACACGTCCTTGTGGTGGTGGTGCTCGTCGACCTCGAGGCGCAGCTCGCTGACCTCGGGCAGGAACTCCTCGATGAGGCCGGTGTCGACCAGCACGCGGATGCCGCGCACCGGGTCGTCGGTCTGCATCAGCCGCACGAGCTCGGACTGGATGCGCTCGGGGCTGACGATCGCCAGGGTCTCGCGGAGCTCGGTGATCGCGGCGGCGGTGTCGTCGTCGACGCGGAAGCCGAGCTGGGCGCTGAAGCGGGCGGCCCGCAGCATGCGCAACGGGTCGTCGCCGAACGACACCCGCGGATCGGCGGGCGTGCGGAGGACCCCGGCCACCAGATCCTCCACGCCTCCGGTCGGGTCGATCAGCTTCACCGCCGGCACCTGGAGGGCCATCGCATTCACGGTGAAGTCGCGCCGCACGAGGTCGCCGTCGATCGTGTCGCCGAACTCGACCGTGGGCTTGCGGGTGACCCCGTCGTAGCTGTCGGCGCGGTACGTCGTGATCTCGACCTGCTCGCCCCGCACGCGCGCGCCGATCGTTCCGAACGCTCGACCGATGTCCCAGTGCGCCGAGGCCACGGGCTTCACGATCGCGAGGATCTGGTCGGGCGAGGCGTTCGTGGTGAAGTCGAGGTCGTGCGTCTCCCGGCCGAGCAGGGCGTCGCGCACCGGTCCGCCCACGACGGCGAGCTCGAACCCGGCCTCGGCGAACGCCTGCGCGAGGGTGCGGACGACGGGATTCTCGGCGAGCGCGCCGAGACGGGCGAGGCCGTCGGCCATGTTGAGCATGGGTTCCAGCGTACCGGGGCGCCCGCGTTCACCTCCCCGTCGTCTCGGCGTCAGGTGACGGTCATCCGGCTTCGATGGGCTGGGCGGGCCCCGTGCGGCTGAGCACGGAACCCCACCCACGAAGGACTGACATGACCTCCCCCACCCCTGCGGTGCGGTGGCGGCGTCGCGGACTCACGTCCGTCGCGCTGCTCGCCGTGCTCGGCGGCGCCGTCGTCGCTCCCGCGGCCCTCGCCGCACCCGACCCCGAGGTGCCCACCGGCTCGCTCATCACCGGCGACACCGCCTGGCACTATCTCGACGACGGCACCGACCCGTCGCCCGCCCCGGCCGCCCTGCGCGACTGGACCCTGCCCGCCTTCGACGACAGCGCCTGGAAGACCGCTCCGGGCAGCTTCGGCGCGAAGAACGGCAAGCTCGGCGCTGTCGGGCCGCAGACGCCGAAGACGCTCCTGAACCACTACCTCGACGGGGTGAAGGCGCCCACGGTCCCGACGTACTTCTTCCGCACCACGTTCGAGCTCGAGGCCGGCGTCGCCGAGCAGGTCGCAGCCCTGCAGAGCACCGTCACCTACGACGACGCGCTCGTCGTGTGGATCAACGGCACGGAGGTCGCGCGCTACGTCGACGGCCGCATCACCGACACCACCAACGTCGAGTACGCGGGCGACTCCAACGGCGACCCGCTCACCAGCACGTTCAGCGCCGAGGGCGCACTGCTGCACGACGGCACCAACACCATCGCGGTGTCGCTGTTCCAGGACCGCGCCACCAGCTCCGACATCTACTTCGACATGTCGTCGCTCACGCTCGTGCCCGCGTCCGACCCCGGTACCCCGGTGATCGCCCCGCCCACGCGCGTGATCCTCACCCCGACCGAGCGGCCCGAGGTGTCGCAGTCGTTCTCGTGGCTCGCGGGCGACGCCTCGCACACGGTCGGACAGGTCGAGATCGGCGCGGCGGCCGGCGGTGAGACGCGCGTCGTCGACGCGTACGACGCGGGGGTCGTGAACGGCAACCCGAACAAGCACTTCTCGGCCACCGTGACCGGACTCACCCCGGCGACGGAGTACCGCTACCGCGTGGGTCTCCCCGGCAGCTGGAGCGACTGGTTCACCTTCCGCACGGCCGACCCGAACGCCACCGACTTCCAGTTCCTGTACTACGGCGACGCCCAGATCGGTCTGGACACCACGTGGCCGAGCGTTGTGAAGCAGGCCGAGGCGAACGCACCGCGCTCGATCGGCTCCGTGCACGCGGGCGACCTGATCAACACGTCGAGCAACGAGAACGAGTGGCTCAACTGGTTCAAGGGCATGGAGGACTCGGCCGTCCGCACCAACGTGATGGCGGCCCCCGGCAACCACGAGTACTCCGGCGACAAGCTGCTCACGGCGTGGAAGGCCGCCTTCGAGTACCCGCACAACAACCCCTCGATGAGCTCGATCGGAGCCCTGGCCGACCTCGCGAAGGGCGACTCCCCCGTGGCGCAGCAGTACCGCGCGTTCTTCGAGCACTGGAGCGCGTTCGCCGCGGAGACCGCGTACTACACCGACTACCAGGGCGTGCGCTTCATCACGCTGAACGCGACGCGCGACACGACCTTCCTCACCCCGGCCGGCCTCCCGTCGTGCTCGGGCGCGGACTGCCCGTCGTCGCAGATCGGCACGCTGTGGACGCGGTTCCAGGCGGCGTGGCTCGACCTGCTGCTGCAGAACAGCCCCTCGAAGTGGAACGTCGTGACCTTCCACCAGCCGGTGTTCTCGGCGTCGGCCGGCCGTGACGAGCCGGTGCTGCGTGCCGAGTGGCTGCCCGTGTTCCAGCGCAACGACATCGACCTGGTGCTGATGGGCCACGACCACACGTACGCCCGCGGCTACGTGAACACCGACGCGACCGACACCCCCGGCCTCACCACGGGACCCGTGTACGTGGTGTCGAACTCGGGCGCGAAGCACTACGACCTGGAGACGCCGGAGAAGAACGTCTGGACCAACAACGGCGCCACCCAGGTGCTGCGCGGCGAGGGCGTGACCACGTACCAGGTGATCGACGTGTCGAAGAACCAGCTCGTGTACCGGTCGTACCTGGCGGAGAAGACGGCGTCCGCGTCGACCGACCTGCCCGTGGGCGCCGTGTACGACACGTTCACGGTGACGAAGTCCGACGCGGGCGAGAAGTGGGTGACCGAGGCCGGGGTCACTCCCCCGGTGACCGAGGAGCCGGAGCCCGAGCAGCCCGCGTCCGTCGAGCTGGGCGCGACCACGGTCGCGGCCGGCGGCACGGTCACGGTCTCGGGCAGCGGCTTCGCGGCGGGTGCCGAGCTGCAGCTGGAGCTCCGCAGCGACCCGGTGTCGCTGGGCACGGTGACGGCCGCGGCCGACGGGTCGTTCTCCCGCACCGTCACGATCCCCGCGGCCACCCCGGCCGGTGCGCACACGCTCGCCGTGATCCTGCCGGACGGCACCGAGGTCACGGCCGCGATCACCGTGACCGCGGCCGCGGGCGGCGGGGCGACCACTCCGGGCCAGGGCGGCTCGGGCGGCGCGAGCGACGGCGATCTCGCGACGACCGGTGCCGACAGCGTGCCGTACATCGTCGCCGCGGTCGTGCTGCTCGCCGCGGGCCTCGGCCTGTTCGCGCTGCGCCGCCGTCGTGCGCTGGCGACGGAGGCCTCGACGGTGGAGTCCGCCGAGGCGGAGTAGCCGCCCGCGTGACCGAGGGCGCCGCCGGGGCTTCGGCTCCGGCGGCGCCTTCGCGCGTCGTGGTCCTGGGATAACCTTCACGTGCCCGAACCCGCGAAGGAGAACCCGTGCCCGCGAACGATGTGATGGCCGACGAGACCGACCGGATCGTGGCCGCGGCCCTACAGGTGAACGGGCGGGCGTCGTGGGGTGAGATCGCGCGCGCCATCGACCTGCCGGAGCGCACGGTCGCCCGCCGTGGACAGCGTCTGCTCGATCGCGGCCTCGTACGGGTCTCCACCTACGTCGACCCGGCGAGGGTGCTGCACGCCCGGGCCGTGCTGTTCCGCATCACGACCGAGCCGCACGCGCTGTGGCACGTCGCCCGCACGCTCGCGCGGCGCACCGACGCCTCCTCGGTGTCGGTCCTGGAGGGCAGCAGCGACATCGCGGGCATGCTGCTCCCCCACGACGACGCGTCGATCCGCGAGCTGCTGTTCACCGATTTCCCGGAGGTCGACGGCATCGCGTCGATCAACGTCACCACGGTGCTGAAGTTCTTCCGCTCGGGGCACGACTGGCGGGTGGGCGTGCTGACCGACGAGCAGGTGCACATGCTCGACGAGTCGTCGGGCTCGGAGGTCGATCCGGCCGATGCGCTGAGCGCCGACGAGGAGGCGCTGATCCGGCTGCTGCTGAAGGACGGGCGGATGCCGGTGGCGCAGCTCGCCCGCGCCCTGGGCCTCAACGTGACCACGACCCGGCGCCGCATGGAGTCGCTGAACCGGCGCGGCCTGATGCATCCGCGCACCGAGATCGTGCCGAGCCTGTTCGGGCTGGGCCTGGAGGCGCTCGTGTGGCTGCGCGTGCCGATGGACCGGCTGGAGAAGGTGGGCACGGCTCTGGCCGCGGCTCCGGAGGTGAAGTTCATCGTGGCGACGACGGGCACCTCGCAGCTGCTCATGAACGTGCTGGTGACCGATGCCGACGCGTTCTACGACTTCCTCACGGGACCGGCGGTCGCGGGGCACGACGGGCTCGAGGTCGTGGAGTCGCTCGTCGTGATCACCCCGGTGCTTCGCGGCTCGCTGATCGTCGACGAGGCGCCCGAGGCGCTGGCGCAGGACATGCCGACGGGAGCCATCCGGCTATAGGCCGATTCTGTTACGGGAGTGTAAAGAAATGGCGAGATCGTTCGCTATAGCTTGACCTAGTGGCGAAATAGGGCGAGTATCCTCTCCAGGGCCATCACCCCTGGAGAGGACGATCGTGTTCACGGCTACTGGAGACGACTGGGCGGACCGCGCGGCGACGCTCACCCTGCGCACCCGCATGTTCATCGACGGCGCGTGGGAGGACGGCACCGCCGAGCCGCTCGCCCCGGTCAGCCCGCGTGACGGTCGCGCCCTGCCGCCCATCGCCGCCGCCTCGGACGCCGACGTCGACCGCGCCGTCCGCTCGGCCCGCGCCGCGTTCGACTCCGGCGTCTGGTCGCGCATCGCCCCCCGCGAGCGCGGGCAGCGCCTGATCGCGTTCGCGCAGCTCATCCACGACAACGCCGAAGAGCTCGCCCTCACCATCTCGCTGGAGATGGGCAAGCCCGTGCGCGAGGCCCTGCAGACCGAACTGCGCGCCGTGGTGAACTGCTTCCGCTGGTACGGCGAGGCCGTCGACAAGGTGCTCGACGAGCTGCCCGTCACCGCGCCGGGCAGCCTCGCCCTCGTCACCCGCGAACCCGCCGGTGTGGTCGCCGCCGTCGTACCGTGGAACTTCCCGCTCACGATGACCGCGTGGAAGCTCGCCCCCGCGCTCGCGGTCGGCAACAGCGTGGTGCTCAAGCCCGCCGAGCACACCACCTTCTCCGCACTCCGCCTCGCCGAGCTCGCGCACGAGGCGGGCATCCCCGCCGGCGTGCTCAACGTCACCCCCGGTGCCGGGCACATCGCCGGCCGGGCCCTCGGCGAGCACCACGACGTCGACGTCGTCACCTTCACCGGCTCCCCCGAGGTCGGCCGCCGGTTCCTCGGCTACGCCGCCGCCTCGAACGGCAAGCGGGTGTGGCCCGAGCTGGGCGGCAAGACCGCGAGCCTCGTGCTCCCCGACGCCGACCTGGAGCGCGCCGTGCGGGCGACCGCCGACGGCTGCTTCTACAACCAGGGCCAGATGTGCACGGCCTCGTCGCGGCTGCTCGTGCCGCGGGCGCAGCGTGACCGCGCCCTGGAGATCGCCGCCGACGTGGCCCGCACCACGCTCCCGGCCGACCCGTTCGACGTGGGCACCTCGATGGGCGCGATCGTCAGCGAGAAGCAGCTCTCCGGCATCGCCGGCTTCGTGGAGCGGGCACAGGCCGAGGGCGGCGAGCTGGCGGCCGGCAGCCCCGAGCGCTTCGCCGCGGTCGACGGCGGCAGCTACTTCGCCCCCGTCGTGCTCGGGGTCACCCCGCAGCACGAGGTCGCACAGCGCGAGGTGTTCGGCCCGGTGCTCTCGGTCATCGCGTACGACGACGTGGAGGAGGCCCTGGCCATCGCCAACGGCACCGAGTACGGGCTCGCCGCCGCGCTGTGGAGCACCGACCTCAACGCCGTGCACACCCTCTCGCGGCGCCTGCGCGCCGGGGTCGTGTGGGTCAACTGCTTCGAGGAGGGCGACATGACCATCCCGTTCGGGGGCGTCAAGGGCTCCGGCTTCGGGCGCGACAAGAGCCTGCACGCGATGGAGAAGTTCACCGACCTCAAGACCACCTGGATCGAGCTGTCGTGACCCGCCCGCTCATCGGCATCACCACGTGGCGCCGCCTCATCGACACCGACCTCGGCACGGGTCGCCCGGCCCACACGCTCGGTGCCGAGTACGCCGCGCCGGTCGAGGCGGCCGGCGGCGCCGTCGTCCTGCTGCCGCCCACCGGCGGGGTGGACGAGGTGCTCGACCGTCTCGACGGGCTGGTGCTCTCCGGCGGGGAAGACGTGCACCCCTCCCGCTACGGCGCCGCCCCGCAGGACGACAAGACGTACGACTCCGCCCGCGACGGCTACGAGATCGCCCTGGCCCTCGGTGCCCGCGACCGCGGCCTCCCCGTGCTCGCGATCTGCCGCGGCCTGCAGGTGAGCACCGTGGCCTTCGGCGGCTCGCTGATCGTCGACATCCCCGCCACCGAGCATCACCATCCGGTGCGCGGCGCCGACGAGCAGCTCTCGGCACGCCACCCCGTCGTGTTCGCCGAGGACAGCCGCCTCGCCGCCCTGTACGGCACGACCGAGCGGACCGTGAACACCATCCACCACCAGTCCGTCGATCGGTCCGCGCCCGGCCTGCGGCCCGTGGCCTGGGCGCCCGACGGCATCGTCGAGGCCGTCGAGACCGACGGCGACTGGCCCTTCTGGGCGGTGCAGTGGCACCCCGAGAAGATGATCGACCCCGATGAGGCCGCCGAGGAGCGCCCGCTGTTCGCGGCGTTCGTCGAGGCCGCCCGTGAACGAGCGGCGGAATCCTCCGCCGCAAAGAAAGGAACCCGATGACCAAGCAGATCTTCCTCGAGTACGAGAACGGCGTCCGCGCCGTCGCCACGCTGTTCGAGGACCTCGCCCCCCGCACGTGCGAGGCGATGTGGGGCGCGCTGGAGAAGCCGGTCACCATGCAGACCATGCACGCGATGTACGCCGGGCCCGAGGTCATGATGGGACTGCCCGAGGAGGCGCAGAACTTCGACCCGGAGGCCGTGCCCGCCGAGAACCAGCAGGTCGTGCCCGCACCCGGTGATCTGCAGTGGTACTGGCAGCGCCCGATGCAGATGGGCGGACTGCCGTTCGAGTGGTATGAGATCGGCGTCTTCTACGATCGTGGTGCCCGTATTCTCGGCCCGCTCGGATGGACACCCGTCAACATCTGGGCCGGCATCACCGAAGGACTCGCGGAGTTCGCTCAGGAGAGCGCCGCGATCCGCATCGACGGAGCGAAGCAGCTCACCCTCGGACGCCTCTAGGCGTCACCCCTCCCCCCGTGCTGGACCCATCCCGAAGGAGCAGTGCATGAACACCCGCAGAATCCTCACCGCCGGAGCGCTCGTCGCCACCGGCGCCCTCGTCCTCGCCGGCTGTGCCGCCGGTGACGACGAGTCCTCCGCGTCCGGCGGCGAGAAGGAGTTCGCCGGCGAGACCCTGGTCGTCACGTCGTTCGGCGGCGACTGGGAGAAGGCCTTCATCGAGGCCGTCGTCGACCCGTTCGAAGAGGAGACGGGCGCGAAGGTCGAGCTGATCACCCTGTACAGCGCCGACGCGCTCGCGCAGGTCACCGCCCAGAAGGCGAGCCCGCAGATCGACGTCGTGCACTTCTCCGGCGGCCAGGAGTTCACCGCCGCCGAGCAGGGCCTCATCGCGCCGATCGCCGCCGACGACCTGTCGGAGTCCGGCGACCTGATCGACATCGCGACCGCCGGTCTCGAGCGCGGCGAGGGCCCCGTCATCCAGCTCGCCCCGATCGGCCTGGTCTACAACACCGAGGCGGACGCTCCGGCGCCCACCTCGTGGGAGGACCTGTTCGACGACGCGTACGCCGGTCACATCGCGCTGACCGACTTCTCGAACACGTACGGCGTGCTGTCGATGCTGCGGGTGGCCGACACCCTCGGCGGCGGCATCGACGACCCGTCCGAGGCGATCTCGGAGCTCGGGGCCCTGGCCTCGTCGGGCGACGCGATCGTGGTGCCGACCTCGCCCGACCTGCAGACCGCGTTCGCCCAGCGCGACACCTGGCTCGCCCCGTACGCCATGGACTACGCGGGCACGCTGCAGGACGCGGGTCTCCCGGTGGAGTTCATCGTGCCCGAGGAGGGTGCGACGGCGTCGCTCATCACCGCGAACGTGGTCGAGGGTCGCGACAACCCCGACCTGGCGAAGCTGTTCATCGACTTCGAGCTGCGCCCGGAGGCGCAGGCCGTCTTCGCGGAGAACATGCGCTACTCCCCGGTCAACACCAAGGCCGAGCTGTCGGACGAGGCGGCCGAGTCCGTGCTGACCGGCGACGAGCTCGACGACGTCGTCGTCTACGCGCCCGGCGACATCGCCGCGTCGCGTCAGGCGTGGACCGACGAGTGGAATGCGCTGATCACCAAATGAGCGTCCGAACCCGTAGGGAGCCCTGGCTCCTGCTCCTGCCGGCGATCGTGCTGCTCGCGCTCGCCTTCCTCACCCCGGTGGCCGGCATGCTTCTCATGAGCGTGCAATCGCCGGCAGGCGGGTTCACCCTCGACAACTTCACCCGCTTGTTCGCGAGCGAATATCACCTCCAGGCGGCGCTGCGTTCGCTCCGCCTGGGGGTGATCCAGACGGTGATCACGCTGGTCATCGCCATCCCGCTGTCGTACATCATGGCCAGGGCCGGCTCGAAGGTGCGCTCGTTCCTGCTGATCGTGGTGATCCTGCCGCTGATGACCAGCGTCGTGGTGCGCACGTTCGGCTGGGTGGTGCTGATGGGTCCGTCGGGCCTGATGATGCAGATCCCCGGCGCGGAGCTCCTCGTCGGCGGCACCCAGGGCTTCCTCGGCACCGAGACGGGCGTGGTGATCGCGATGGTGCAGGTGCTCCTGCCGTTCGCGGTGCTCAGCATCCTCGGCGTGATCTCCGGCATCAGGCCGCAGCTGGAAGAGGCGTCGCGCACGCTCGGCGCCGGCTTCTGGCGCACGCTGCGCCACGTGGTGCTGCCGCTGTCGGTGCCGGGCATCGTCGCGGGCGCCTCGCTGGTGTTCGTGCTGTCGGTGAGCTCGTTCATCACCCCCCGCTTCATCGGCGGCTCGCAGATCCCCGTGTTCGCGCAGACCATCTACGTCGACGCGACCACCAACCTCGACTGGGCGTTCGCGGCGGCGCAGGCCGTGCTGCTGTTCGCGGGCGTCATGCTCGTGCTCGCGGCCACGTCCCGGCTCGGGAAGCAGAAGGTGTGACCATGGTCCGTTCCGTTCCGATCCTCGGCCGGATCCTCGCGATCCTCCTCGGCGTCGTCGTGACGCTGTACATGCTCGTGCCGCTGCTCGTCGTCGCCGGCGCCTCGGTGGGCGAGAACCGCTTCCTCACGTTCCCCGGTCAGGGCTTCACGCTCGACTGGTACGTGGAGGCGCTCACCTCCGACACCTACCTGGAGCCGTTCCGCCTGAGCCTCGTGGTGGGTGTGACGGTCGCGATCGTCGCCGCGGCGATCGGCACGGCGGCCGCGCTGGCGCTCACCCGCTTCCGCGTCCCCGGCGGGGCCGCGATCCAGGCGCTGCTGATGTCGCCGCTGACGATCCCCACGATCATCCTCGCCATCGGTGCGCTGTCGATCGCGTCCCTGACGATCGGCTCGCCGAACGTCGGCGTGCTGATCGCGATCCACGTGGTCATCGCCATCCCGTACGTGATGCGCACCGTGACCGGGGTGATGACGCGCGCCGACCACTTCACCGAGGAGGCCGCGCGCACCCTCGGCGCCAGCACCTGGAACCGCTACCGGCTCGTCGTGCTCCCCATCGCCCGCCCCGGCATCGCGGCCGGCGCGTTCTTCGCCTTCAACATCTCGTTCGACGATGCGGTCATCGCCCTCTTCCTGCGCACTCCGCAGCTGGAGACGCTGCCCATCGCCATCTACGGCCAGCTGGAGTTCAGCACGTCGCCCACCGTGGCGGCCGTCTCGACCCTCATGGTCCTGCTCACCGTCGTCCTCATGATCGTCCTCGAACGCATCATCGGCCTGGGAAGGTTGTTCGTCTGATGACAACGCTCACCATCACCTCACTCACCAAGGACTTCAAGGGGACGAAGGTGCTCAAGGGCATCGACCTCTCGATGCGGTCCGGCGAGTTCGTCTCGCTGCTCGGTCCGTCGGGCTGCGGCAAGACCACGCTGCTCCGCTGCATCGCCGGGCTCGAGTCGCCCACCAGCGGCACGATCGAGATCGCGGGACAGGACGTCACGAAGCTGCCGCCCGAGAAGCGGCACCTCGGCATGATGTTCCAGAGCTATGCGCTGTTCCCGCACATGAGCGTGGTCGAGAACGTGCGCTTCGGGCTGCGGATGGCCGGCGACAAGCCCAAGGCCGAGCAGAAGGAGCTCGCGGTGCGGGCGCTGGAGCGCGTGCAGATGGGTCACCTCGCCGACCGCATGCCCGCCCAGCTGTCCGGCGGCCAGCAGCAGCGCGTGGCCCTCGCCCGAGCGATCGCGTTCGAGCCGCGGGTGCTGCTGCTCGACGAGCCCCTGTCGAACCTCGACGCGCGACTGCGGGAAGACATGCAGGTCGAGCTGAAGGAGCTGCACCGCACCCTCGGCCTCACCACGGTGTTCGTCACGCACGACCAGGAGGAGGCCATGAGCCTGTCCGACCGGATCGTACTGATGAACGGCGGCGTGATCGAGCAGGAGGGTGCGCCCGCCGAGCTGTACGGCTCCCCGCGCACCCCGTTCGCGGCGGACTTCATCGGGGCGGCGAACCTGCTCCCCGCGACCCGCTCCGGTGTGACCGCGACGGTCGACGGCACGGGCGTGCAGGTGCCGCTGACCGGTGCGGGCGCCGACGGCTCGGGCGAGGTGGTGCTGCGTCAGGAGGACCTGCACCTGGCGCCGGCGGTCGGCGCGGACGCCCCGGTGGCGGTCGAGGTCGTGGCGCACGTGTACCGCGGTGCCGACGTGGTCTACATCGTCGAGTTCGCCGGGAAGCGGCTGCGCGTCGTCCGCCCCCGCCACGAGCAGCCGATCCCCGAGGGCCCCGCCGGCCTCGGCTGGCGCGACGGCGCCGTGCTCTGGATCCCCGCCGCCTGACCCGCCCTCGACCATTCACAACTCCGGAGTTCTCGGGCGACACGTCGTCTCCTGCGCTGCGATCCGGCCATGGGGCTCGATTTCTCCGGAGTTGTGAACAGCGCCCAACCCCTGCGGAGCCGCCCCGCCCGGTCATAGGATCGGCGCATGGCCGACGAAGACTCCCCCTCCCCGTCTCCCGCCCCCCGCGACACGTCCCGCCGCGGGTTCTTCAAGGTGGGGGGTGCCGCACTCGCGGGGGCCGTCATCGGCGGGGCCGGAGGCGCGGCGATCGGCGCGTCCGTGGCGGGGAACAACCCGCGCGACGGCTTCGCGACCGGCGATGATCCGTTCGCCGCCCTCACGCCGCGGAAGGAGCCGGGCTTCGACCACGTGGTCGTGGTGATGGGCGAGAACCGCTCGTTCGACAACCTGCTCGGCTACCTCTACACGAAGGACAACCTGCCGAAGGGCGAGACGTTCGAGGGTCTCGCGTTCGGCTCGCACAGCAACACGGCCGCCGACGGCACCGTGGTCGATGCGCATGTCTACCAGGGCGACACCGACCGGATCATGAGCCTGCCCGACCCCGACCCGGGCGAGGAGTACCCGCACGTCAACACCCAGATCTTCGGCACGGTCGACCCGAAGACCAACGCCGACCTGTTCGTCGACCAGATGTCCGCGCCGTTCAACGCCCCGACGCACGGTGAGAAGGCGACGATGTCGGGCTTCCTCGAGGACTACATCATCAACTTCCGGCGGCTCCGCGGCGGCACGGAGCCGAGCGTCGACGAGGCCCGGCACATCATGGGCTCGTTCTCGCCCGAGATGCTGCCGGTGCTGTCGACCCTGGCGTCGGAGTTCGCCGTGTTCGACCACTGGTACGCGGCCGTCCCCTCGCAGACGTTCTGCAACCGCTCGTTCTTCCACGCGTCCACCTCGCACGGGTTCGTCACGAACCAGGCCGGCGGCGGCTACAAGAAGTGGATCGACGCCCCCGCGGCACCCACCGTGTTCAACCGGCTGGAAGACGCGAAGGTCAGCTGGAAGATCTACATCGACAAGCTGCAGCTCGTGTCGTTCACGGGCATGCTGCACGCCGCGGTGCTGGAGAAGTACTGGCGCACCGAGCACTTCGGCACGATGGAGGACTTCTACGCCGATGCGAAGAACGGCACCCTCCCCGCCTACGCGTTCATCGAGCCGCGGATGGTCTACGACCACAACGACTTCCACCCGCCGTTCGGGTCGCCGCGGGAGAGCGTGGTCGACGGCGAGCCGGTGTTCGACAGCGCCATCTCGGACGTGCGCGCCGGGGACCGCCTGATCCACGACATCTACGAGGCGGTGCGCACGAGTGCGACGCCCGACGGCTCGAACGCCGTGAACACCCTGCTGCTCATCACGTTCGACGAGCACGGCGGCTGCTACGACCACGTGCCGCCGCCCGCCGCCACGAAGCCGACGCCCGACACGAAGGCCGGCGAGATGGGCTTCACGTTCGACCGTCTGGGCTGCCGGGTGCCCGCGATCGCGGTGTCGGCGTACACACGCCGCGGCACCATCATCCACGACGAGATGCACCACGGCTCGGTCACCGCGACGCTGTCGCGGTTGCACGGCCTGAAGCCGCTCAACGACCGTGACCAGTCGGCGAACACTCTCATGAACGTGGTGAACCTCGACAGGCCGCGGCATCCGGCCGACTGGCCCGTGACCACCCCGGCCTACACGCCGCCGAACCCTGAGGAGGGCACGCCGCAGCCGAACGAGGCGGACCACCTCAAGCCGCTGACCCCGCCGGGACGCGGGCTGCTCGGCCTGCTCATCGCGCGCTACGGCACGCCCGGCGAGCCTGAGCCGCAGACCTTCGCCGACGCGTACAAGCTCCTGCACGAGCACGGCGAGGAGCTGTTCGGCCCCGCGAAGGGCTGATCCGAGCCGCGGACGGCGCGGGGCGACCGGCGTCAGGCGACCGGGTCGCCCTGCACGGGTCCCTCCGTGTTCGGCTTCCACCCGAGCGCCGGGGCCACGTGCTCCGCGAACGCCTCCAGCACGTGCAGGTTGTACTCCGGGCCGAGCTGGTTGGGGATCGTGAGCATGAGGGTGTCCGCGGCCATCACGGCCTCGTCCGCGAGCAGCTGCTGGATGAGCACGTCGGGCTCCGCGGCGTAGGTCTTGCCGAACGTGGAGCGGAACCCGTCGATCACGCCGATCTGGTCGCCGTTCTCCTCGCTGCGCAGCCCGAAGTAGGCGCGATCCATGTCGGAGATCAGCGGGAAGACGCTGCGGCTCACCGACACCCGCGGGGTCCCGGTGTGCCCGGCCTCCTTATACGCGGCGCGGAACAGGTCGATCTGCTCGCGCTGCAGCTCGTGGAACGGCTGTCCCGTGGCCTCGGTCACGAGGGTGGAGCTCATCATGTTGAGGCCCTGGCGTCCGGTCTCCTCGGCCGTGGCGCGCGAGCCGGAGCCCCACCAGATGTGGTCGCGGAGGGTGGGCGACTGCGGCTCGATGGCCAGGTACTGCCCGGCACCCACCATGCGCGGGTCGCCAGGGGCGAGGCGCTCCCCGTCGATGGCGCGCAGGAAGACCTCGAACTTCTCGCGCGCCAGCACACTGCCGCGCTCCGGGTCCTCCGTGTCGCGGAAGCCGAACGTCTCGTAGCCGCGCAGCGCGGTCTCGGGTGAACCTCGGCTCACGCCGAGGGCGATGCGGCCGTCGGCGATGAGGTCGAGCGCGGCGGCCTCCTCCGCGAACTGGAAGGGGTTCTCGTAGCGCATGTCGATCACTCCGGTGCCGACCTCGATGCGCTCGGTGCGCGCGGCCATGGCGGTCAGCAGCGGCATGGGGGAGGCGGCCTGGCGCGCCCAGTGGTGCACGCGCACGTACGCGCCGTTCACGCCCAGCTCGTCGGCCCCCTCCGCGATCTCGATCGTCTGCTTCAGCATGTCGCCCGCGGTGCGGGTCGCCGAGCCGGGCACGTCTGCGTAGTGCCCGAAGGAGAGGAATCCGAAAGCCTTCATGATGTATTCGAACGCATGGATGCCGCGTCTATTCCCCCGGTGTCAGGAAGCCGTCCCGCACGAGGGAGCGGATCTTCGGCTCCAGGTCGGCCCACAGGTCCGCCAGCGGCACGTCGAACAGGTCGGCCAGCGCGCCGACGATCTGCGCCACCGTGAGCTCCCCGTCGCACGCGCCGACGAACCCGGCGAGCGCGGAGTCCACCCCCACCGTGCGCGCGAAGCCACCGCCCTGCCGCAGCTCGATCACGCTGGGGTCGTCGTCGCCCGGCATGAGGTGTCTGGCCTCGGTCACGTCGGGCGCCACGAGCAGCGTGGACGGCAGCCCCGCCGCGAGCACGTCGTGCGCCGCGAGCCCCGCGGCGAGCGCCGCGCCCACGTGCGACACCGACTGTCCGAGCCGCTCCACCCGCCGTAGGGGCTCGCCGTCGCCGCGGCGCAGCAGCACGTACCCGAACCCGACCGCGGTCACGCCGCGGTCCGCGAAGTCGTCGAGCCACGCGGTGAGCAGCGGCACGAACGCGGCATCGCGGGGCGTGGTCCCTCCGTCGCGGATCCACAGTTCTGCGTACGCCAGGGGCGTCAGCTCCTCGCGCTCGATCACCCACAGGTCGAGGTTGGCGGGCACCCACGCCTCGAGCCGCGCGAGCCCGGTGACGCCCTGCCGCGACTCCCAGTTGCCGAGCAGCTGCGCGATGCCCCCGCGGGTGAGGTGCGCCGGGGCCGCGCGCACGAACGTCTCCACCAGCGCGTCGCCGACGAGCCCGCCGTCGCGGTACTCGTACGCGGGCACGCCCTCGGTGCGCGGGGTGATCACGAACGGCGGGTTCGACACGATCAGGTCGAACGCCTCCCCGGCGACCGGGTCGAACATGCTGCCGTGACGGAAGTCGATGTTCGTCACGCCGTTGAGCTGCGCGTTGAGCTCGGCGTAGGCGAGGGCGCGGCGGGAGATGTCGGTCGCGACCACCGTTCCCGCGCGCCGGGCGACCAGCAGCGCCTGGATGCCGCAGCCCGTGCCGAGGTCGAGCGCGCGCTCCACCTGCACCGGCACGACGGTCTCCGCGAGGGTGCGCGACGCCCCGCCCACGCCCAGCACGTGGTCGGCGGGCAAGGGGCCGTCCAGCGCCACCTCGTCGAGGTCGCTCGCGATCCACCACTCGCCCACCCCGTCGGCGTCGACGAACGACTGCGGGCGCAGCAGCGCGCACGGTGCGACCGTGTCGCCCTCGACGCGCGCGAGCCCCAGGGCCACGAGTCCATCCACTCCGAGCGTCGGAAGGGCCGACGCGACGGCGGCCTCCGGCTGCGGGAGCCCGAGCACGAACAGGCGGCCGAGGGTCGCGAGCACACCGTCGTCGTCGGCGATCGCGCGGAGGATCGGCTCGCGCATGCCGCGGCCGAGCGCGTCGTCGGCCTCCGTGCCCCACAGCTGCCGGAGCGGGTCCGACCGCAGGTCGGCGGCGTCGAGATCGGCGGCGAGGCGGGCGCTGCGGACGGGGTCGGGGACGGGTGCGGGGGCGTCGGACACGGCCGTCACTCTACGCGTCTTCAGGGTTCTCCTCCCTCGCGCCTCCTAGAATCGCAGGGTCAGTACTCACGATCCGCCCCTCCCCGGCGTTCGAGGAAGACCTTCATGACCGCGATCACCCCCCACACGGGCCTCCGTGTGCGCCTGCGACGGCTGGCGGCCGCGGTGATCGCCGCCTCCGTGTGCGCTGTCGCGGTTCCCGCGGTCGCGGCCGCCGCGGATCAGAAGAGCGACGACGACACCCGCACGGTCGAGCTGCACGTCTCCGCCGGGCTGCGCGGCGTGGTCGCCCCCGGCACCTCCACGTCAGCGGTCGTCACGATCACCAACGGCACCGAGACCGAGCTGAGCGCCGGACGGGTCGAGATCGAGCTCGGCAGCACGCCCCTCACCACCTCCGACGCCGTGAGCGACTGGCTCGACGACGGTGAGACAACCGGCTCCTTCATCTCCCTCGGCGACGAGGCGTCGAAGGCCGCCGACCCGGACGGCATCGCCACGACCACGGTGTTCGTGCCGCAGGAGACCATCGAGACCCTGGCCCCCGGCGTCTACCCGCTGCGGGCGGCACTGACCGGGGCGCGCACGGGCGACACCGGCGGCGAGCGCGCGGCCACGTGGGACACCACGGCCACGAGCGTGCTGGTGGTCAACGCGCCCTCGGCGAGCCCGGTCGGCGTCCTCGTGCCCGTCACCGCTACCCCGGCCGGCGGGGCCCTGCTGACGGCGGAGGAGCTCACGACGCTGACCGCACCGGAGGGCGCGCTCACGGCGCAGCTCGACGGGGTCTCCGGCACCACGGCCGTACTCGCGATCGACCCCGCGATCCTCGCGTCGATCCGCGCCCTCGGCACCGCGGCACCGGAGTCGGCGAGGGAGTGGCTGACGCGGCTCGACGAGCTCCCCAACCCCCGGTTCGCGCTGCAGTTCGGTGATGCCGACGTCACGGTGCAGGCGCAGACGGGCCTGAGCGCGCTGCTGTCCCCGCTGCCGTTCGCCGCCCTCCTCGACCCCGCCGCGTTCCCGCAGCAGCAGGCCACCGCCGAGCCCACGTCCGCGCCGGGGTCGACACCGAGCCCCTCGCCGGGGAGCACGAACGCGCCCGCCCTGCCCGACGACGCGACGCTCACCGAGGTCGACGGCGCTCTCCCCCGCATCGTGTGGCCGGAGGAGGACCTCACCCAGGCCGACGTGACGGCGTTCGCGGGGTACCTCGGCCAGGGCACGACCACGGTCGTGTCGTCCGACACGGTCGGCGGACCCACCGCCGCACACGCCACCGCGGGCGGACAGGACCTGCTGGTGACCGACGCCGCGACGTCCGCTGCGCTCTCGGGCGCCGCCGGGGCGTCGGATCCGGTCGTGCGGCAGCGTCTGCTCGCGGAGGCCGCCGCGCAGCTGTTCCTGGCGCAGGGCGCCACGGGCGGCGCACCGCTGCTGGTCGGACTCGACCGCGACGAGACCCGCACGGCCGACGCACTGCGCGACGCGATCTCCGCCGCCGACTCCGTCGGTTTCGAGCTGTCGACGGTCCGCGCCGCCGCTCCCGTCGCGGTCACGCTGCCGGAGGCGGCCGCCGCCCCCCGCTCGGCCGACCTCGTGAACCTGCTCACCGACGAGCAGTCGCTCACCGCGTTCTCGTCGATCCTGAGCGAGCCCGACGTGCTGCTCGCCCCGGAGCGGATGCGTATCCTGCGCACGATCGCGGTGGGGTCGTCCGACGCCGCGTTTGCCGAGAAGGTCGCGGCCCACCGCGCCCGCACGACCACGACCCTGTCGAGCGTGAGCATCCCCCCGTCGAGCACCATCCAGCTCCTCACCGCGAACGCCGACCTGCCGATCGCGGTGCGCAACGACCTCCCGTGGCCCGTGACCGTGCGGCTGTCCGCCTCGCCGAGCGACCCGCGCCTCGAGGTGAAGCCCATGATCGAGACGGTCGTGCAGCCCCAGTCGAGCACGCGGGTCAAGGTGCCCGTGTCGGCGCGGGTGGGCAGCGGCGAGCTCGACCTCCGCCTCAGCCTGTCCAGCCCCACGGGCGTGCCCATCCAGTCCGAGCAGTCGGTGAGGGTGGCGGTGCGCGCCGAGTGGGAGACGATCGGGCTCGTGGTGTTCGGCGGCCTCGCCGTGCTGCTCATCGCCCTCGGCGTGGTGCGCACGGTGCGCCGCAAGCGCCGGGAGGCCATCGAGGAGCACGCGGTCGAGGTGGCCGTCGACGAGCTGATCGAGGAGAAGGAGGCCGAGGCGGCGGCGCAGGAGCGCGCACTCGACCGCGACGCCCCGCCGACGAAGGAGACCCCGTGACGAGCCTCGGACGCGCGAGCGCCATCATCGGCGCCGGCACCCTGGTGTCACGCCTCACCGGTCTGCTCCGCAGCATCGTGCTGGTGGGCGTGCTGGGCGCCGTGGGCTCGGAGGCCGCCGACGCCTTCACCTTCGCCAACACCCTGCCCAACAGCGTGTTCTCGCTGATCTCGGTCGGCGTGCTGACGGCGGTGATCGTGCCGCAGATCGTGAAGGCCACGGCCGACGCCGACGGCGGCAACGCGTTCATCTCGAAGCTGTTCACGCTCGGCACGGTCGTGCTGGTCGCGACCACCGCTGTCGCGACGATCGCCGCCCCGTGGCTGGTCGTGCTCGTCGCTGGCCGGGCGCCGCTGGAGGCGCAGGCCCTGGCGACCGCGCTCGCCTACTGGTGCCTCCCGCAGATCCTCTTCTACGGCCTGTACGCGCTGCTGGGCGAGGCCCTCAACGCGCGACGCATCTTCGGCCCGTTCACGTGGGCGCCGGTCGTCAACAACATCGTCTCGATCATCGGCTTCCTGATCCTGGGGGCGCTGTTCGCCCCGGTGCCGACGAAGGCGGCGGAGTGGACGCCCGCGATGATCGCCACGCTCGGCGGCACGGCCACGCTCGGCATCGCGCTGCAGGCGCTGGTGCTGCTCGTGTTCTGGCGGCGCACCGGGTTGGCCCTCAAGCCCGACTTCCACTGGCGCGGCGTGGGCCTCGGCACGGTCGGCAAGCTCGCCGGCTGGACCTTCCTGATGGCGTTCGCGAGCCTGGCCGCCGGCGTGCTCCAGGGCAACATCGTGAGCGAGGCCTCCGGTTCGGGCGCCTCCGCGACGGTCACCGCGAACGCGTGGCTGATCTTCATGCTGCCGTACTCCGTGATCGTGCTGTCGATCGGGACGCCCTACTTCACGCAGATCAGCGAGCACGCCGCGGCCGGACGCGACCCCGAGGTGCGCGCCGACATCTCGCGCAGCATCCGCACGCTGCTGTTCTTCATCGTGGCGGCCGTCGCCGCCGTGGCCGCCGCTGCGATCCCCGCGTCGCGCGTGTTCACGAGCTCCGCGCCCGACGCCGAGGCCGCCGCGCTGGTGCTGCTCTGCTATCTCGTGAGCCTGATCTCGCTGACGATCCTGTTCATCGTGCAGCGCACCTTCTACGCCTACGACGACACCCGCACGCCGTTCTGGTTCACGATCTTCCAGTGCGTCCTCATCGTCGCGACGGCGCTGCTCGCGGGCGGGCTGTACCAGGCCGGGGTGATCCCGATCACGATGCTCGCGGCCGCGGTCGCCCTCGGCCAGTCCGTCGCGAGCACCCTGCAGACGATCGTCGCGACCTGGCTTCTGCATCGTCGCCTCGGCGGTCTCGGCGTGCGCACGTGGGCGACCTCGATCGGCCGCTTCGCTGTGGCGGCGATTCCCGCGGGCTTCGCCGGGTGGGGCGTGTTCCAGCTGATGGGCGGCGCCGGCGGCTGGACCGCCTCAGACAAAATCCAGGGCGCCGTGGGCACGGCGATCATCGGCCTCGTCGTGGTCGCGGTGTACATCGCGCTGCTGGCGGCGATGCGGGCGCCCGAGCTGAAGGCGGCGGGCGGCCTGGTGCGCCGTTTCCTCCCTGGTCGCTGAGGCCCGCGCGCGCCTGCCGCTGGGGAATGCCCCGCGGTTACCATGGGTTGAAGCAGTCGGACGTCTTTCGACGGCACCGCCTTTCTAACGGAGATCACATGCGTCAGGTCATCATCATCGGCTCCGGCCCCGCCGGATTCACGGCTGCCATCTACGCCGCACGCGCGAACCTGGAGCCGCTGCTCATCGCGAGCTCGGTCGAGGTCGGCGGTGAGCTGATGAACACCACCGAGGTCGAGAACTACCCGGGCTTCCCGGAGGGCATCCAGGGCCCCGAGCTGATGGCCAAGTTCCAGGAGCAGGCCGAGAAGTTCGGCACCGAGGTCCTGTACGACGACGTCACCGAGCTCGATGTCGCCGGCCCGGTCAAGAAGGTCACGCTCGGCTCCGGCGCCACGCACGAGGCGAAGACCATCATCTATGCGACGGGCTCGGCCTATCGCAAGCTCGGCATCGAGGGCGAGGAGCGCCTGTCGGGCTTCGGCGTGTCCTGGTGCGCCACGTGCGACGGCTTCTTCTTCCGCCAGAAGACCATCGCGGTCGTCGGCGGCGGCGACTCGGCGATGGAGGAGGCGACCTTCCTCACGCGCTTCGCCGACAAGGTGTACGTGATCCACCGCAAGGACACGCTGCGCGCCTCGAAGATCATGCAGGAGCGGGCGTTCGCGAACGAGAAGATCGAGTTCGTGTGGAACAGCGAGGTCGCGGAGATCCTCGGCGAGACCGCGGTCACCGGTGTGCAGCTGCGGTCCACGGTCGACGGCTCGCTGCGCGACCTGCCCCTCGACGGCCTCTTCATCGCGATCGGCAACGACCCGCGCACGCACCTCGTGCACGACAAGCTCGAGCTCACGTCCGAGGGCACGATCTGGGTCGACGGCCGCTCCTCCCGCACCTCGGTCCCCGGGGTGTTCGCGGCGGGCGACGTGATCGACCCGACCTACCGTCAGGCCATCACCGCCGCCGGCACCGGCACGGTCGCCGCGCTCGACGCGGAGCACTTCCTCGCCGACCTGGAGGACACCTCGGTCGAGGTCCCCGCCGCGGAGGCCGCCGAGGTCATCACGGCCTGATCAGCGCCGGGAACACTTTCCCCTCGCCCGTTGTTGTAGCAGGCGAACCTCGAACAAGGAGAACTCTGATGAGTGCAAAGGCAACGAGCCAGGCGACCTGGGAGCAGGACGTGCTGCAGGCCGATGGTCCCGTGCTGGTGGACTTCTGGGCCGAGTGGTGCGGTCCGTGTCGTATGGTCGCGCCGGTGCTGGACGAGATCCAGGCCGACAACCCCGACAAGATCACCATCCTCAAGCTCAACGTCGACGAGAACCCCGAGCTCGCCATGAAGTACCAGATCACGTCGATCCCGGCGATGAAGGTCTTCCACGGCGGCGAGGTCAAGACGACCATCATCGGCGCCAAGCCGAAGTTCGCCCTCGAGAAGGACCTCGCCGACTTCATCGGCTGATCCTCCCGGACGACGAGAAGGGGCCGCACCTCCCGGGGGTGCGGCCCCTTCTGCGTCCCCGCCCCTCAGTGCCGCGGGGTCACGTCGTCGAGGAGCATCCCGAACGTCACGCCGTCGTCCGTCCGATGCAGCTCCGCGAAGCCGAGGCGACGGTAGAACGCGATGGCGCCGGTGTTGCGCGTCCCGGCGGTCAGCTGCAGCCCCGGCACGCCCCGGTCGCGCAGCAGCGTCGCGAGCGTGTCGATCAACCGCCGCCCCCACCCGTGGCCCTGCGCCTCGGGCAGCAGGTCGATGTGCAGATGCGCGGGGTAGCGGTCCACGAACGGCACCCGACCTTCACCGATCCTCCGGGCGAACGCGACGATGGTCGCATCCCTGCCCTCGTCGGCACGGTCGCCCCGGTGCCGCGCCTCGCGGGGAGGCCACCACGCGTGCCGGAACCACTGCTCGTACGCGGTCGTGTCGGGCGCGCACACCACGTACCCGACCACGCGGTCGCCGGCGTCGAGCACGAGACACGTCTCGGGGCTCCACGCCGCGTAGGGCAGCGCGAACACCTCCCCCAGCAGCCGTGGCGAGCGGTAGAGGCCCGTGGCGTCGGCGCCCGAGTCTCCGGTGCGCAGGCACACGGCGGCGAGGTCGTCCTCGTCGCCCACGCGGAAGGGCCGGAGGCGCAGACGCACCTCCGGCCCTTCGGTCGAGCGCTCGGGGCTCACGGCCCTGCCAGCTCGGCGCCCTTGTCGCCGCGCTTGAAGCCGCACGCCCGGGTGGTGCCGGCCAGGCAGCCCTTCGCGAGCATGTTCGCGCTGTAGTAGTCGATGTACCGGAACCCGTAGGTCTCTCCGCGGGCGAAGGCCTGGCCCTGGATGGCTGCCCGCCAGGTCTCGAACGCGGCGTCGGGGATGTCCACGTACAGGTCGGGCGTGAAACCCTCCGCGTCTTCCCAGTTGTCCGCGTGCAGGAACTGCGAGATGCCGTGGCGTCCGTACGGGCTGTCCACGGGGAGAGACGCGAGGAACCGGCCGCGCTCCGCGAGGATCGCCGCGCGCTCGTGGTCGCGGTGGATGCTCGTGGTCCAGTGCGTGATGAGGATCTCGGGCTTCTCCTGCCGGATGATGTCGGCGATCTGTTCCGCGGCGGAGTCGTCGTCGGGCAGGAAGCCGTCGGAGTAGTCCAGCACGCGGAACTCGGCACCGATCGCCGCCGCGAAGGCCTCGCCCTCCGCCACCTTCTGCTTCCGGTACTCGTCGGGCGCGATCGTGGGGTGGCCCCGCTCGCCGTAGGTGCACGCGAGGATGATCGCCCGGTCCCCCTCCTGCACCATCTTGGCGAGGGTCGGACCCGCCGTGAGGTCCATGTCGCCGATGTGCCCGCCGATGGCGAGTACGGTCCTACCCATTGTCATCACTCCGTTTCGTGGGGGTCACTTCATTCCGCTGAGCATGACGCCGCGGACGTAGTACTTCTGCAGGAACAGGAAGATCAGCAGCACCGGGAGGGTGCTGATGACGATGCCGGCCATCACGATCGGCATGGTGCGGTTCGGGTCGATGAAGCTCTGCAGCATCTGGATGCCGACGGGCAGCGTCATCAGGTCGGGGTTCGCGGAGGCGATCAGCGACGACCAGATGTACTCGTTCCACTGGCCGACGAACGTGATCACGCCGAGGGTGATGGCCACCGGCGTCGCCTGCGGCAGCACGATGTTGAAGAACAGCCGCCACTCCCCCGCGCCGTCGATGCGCGCGGCCTCGAGCATCTCGTCGGGCACGCCCACCATGAACTGGCGCATCAGGAAGATGCCGAACCCGCTGACGAGGAACGGCAGCATGAGCGAGACGATGTTGTTCGTCATACCGCCGAACCCGCCCTGGCCGAGGATGTTGTTGCCGCCCACCAGCGGCCAGTTCAGCATGATCAGGAAGTCGGGGATCAGCAGCAGGAACGGCGGCAGCATCATGGTCGCGAGCACGAACCGGAAGATCACGTCGCGACCGCGGAACCGCAGCTTCGCGAGCGCGTAGCCCGCCATCGCGGAGGTGATGAGCACCGACGCGGTGACCACGAGCGTCACGACCGTGCTGTTGAAGAACAGCTTGTCCAGCTGCAGCTGCTCGAACGCGGCGGTGTAGTTGTCCCAGGTCCAGTTCTCCGGGAAGAACCGGTACGGGAAGATGCCGTACTCACCGGGGCCCTTCAGCGAGCTGAAGACCGTGTCGAAGAACGGGACCACCATCATCACGCCACCGATGGCGACCACGAGGTAGGAGATCCACGGGAACGGGTGGCGCTTGCGCTGACGGACGCCCATCAGTCGTCTCCTCCGGTGCGACGGCTGATCCAGAGCTGGAGCAGCGTGATGATGAAGATGATCAGGAAGAGCACCATGGCCATGGCGCTCGCGGTGCCCCAGGCGCCGAACTTGAACGCCTGCTGGTACATCTCGAACGCGGCGACGTTCGTGGCGTTCGCGGGTCCGCCGTCCTTGGTCATCACGATGATGAGCGCGAACGACTGCAGGCCGGCGATGCACTGGGTGATGAAGACGAACACCAGGGAGGGCCGCAGCAGCGGCAGCGTGATGCTCCAGAACGTGCGCCAGGAGTTCGCGCCGTCGATCTCCGCGGCCTCGTACATGGTCTTGTCGATGCCCTTGATGCCCGCCGTGAGGATGAGCACGGCCGCGCC
This sequence comes from Microbacterium sp. NPDC059771, assembly GCF_042732495.1. Lineage (NCBI taxonomy): Bacteria > Bacillati > Actinomycetota > Actinomycetes > Micrococcales > Microbacteriaceae > Microbacterium > Microbacterium sp. NPDC059771. The sequence continues at coordinate 345,701 of NZ_JBHWHK010000001.1, forward strand.
GATCGAGGCCCACGCCTGCACCACGGCGACCGCGGGGAGGGCGAGGTTCGGGTCGGACAGGAAGCCGATGGAGTTCACGCCGAGGGCGTTGAGCACGGCGTTGATGAGGCCGGCCGGCTGGTAGAGCATCTTCCACACATTGCCGATCGCGACCACGGTGGCCACGACGGGGAGGAAGTACAGGAACCGCCAGAATCCCTGGAACTTGAGGCGTTCGATGAGCTGGGCGACGACGACCGAGCCGCCGACCGCGAGGATCACGGCGATGATCGCGAACAGGAACGTGTTGATGAGGATCGGCTGCACGAACGTGCTGTCGATCTGCAGGATCTCCAGGTAGTTCTGGAACCCGGTGAACTCGATCTTCGTGAGGTCGTATCCGCCCCAGGTCGACAGCGACAGGAAGATCGCGAAGAAGGTGGGCAGGATCAGGAAGACGGTGAAGAACAGCAGGGAGGGCGCGAGGAACAGGTAGCCGGCGCGGGCTTCGCGGCGGAAGCGACGCGAACGCGGCTTGGCCTTCTTCCCGACCGTCGTCACCGCGATCGTGTCCTCCGCGGCTTCCTGCGCCGCCGTCATGAGAGTGGGGTTGGCCATCGGCCCTCCGTGGGTGGTCTCGGGGTGGAGGGCGGGGACGCGCGTGGTCCCCGCCCTCCGGTGGTGCTACTGGGCGTCGATCTCCTTGACCAGCTTCGAGAAGGTGGTCTTCACGTCGGCGCCGTTGACGATGATGTCGTTGAGCGCCGTGTTGGTGGCGGTCTTCGCCTCGTAGGCGTTCGACGCGTTCGACTCGGCCATCGCGTAGTCGGCGGCGGCGTAGATCGCCTCGAGGTTCGGCTCCTCGGCGAGGTACTTCGGGCCGAGGATCTCCGCGTCCGTGGTGCGCGGCGGGATCAGGCCCTGCGTGGCGAGGAAGTCGCCGAGGGCGGTGACGCCGTCCTCGTTCTCGTGCGAGTTGAGCCAGCTGAGGAACTTCCAGGCCTCTTCCTGGTGCTGGCTGCCGGAGTTCACGCCGGTGAAGAAGCTGTAGGCGAGGGAGCCCACGTCACCGGTCTCCGGGCCGGGCACGGGGGCGACGCCGACGTTGGCGTAGTCGTCGCCCATCGAGGCCTTCAGGCTGCCGATCCACCAGCCGGCCTGCACGGCCATGGCCACGCCGCCCGTGGGGAACGCCTTCGTCGGCATGATCGAGGTCGAGGTGGCGCCGGTCTCGGCCAGGTCGGACTCGAGCTGCATCACGTCCTCGGCCTTATCGTCCATGGCGGACTTCCCGTCGGCCGCGAGGAACTCGCCACCGGCGGAGTCGAGCAGCGACAGGAACGGGTGCACCGTGTGGTTGTCGCCGTCCTGGATGAGGGAGAGGCCCTGCACGATCGTGTTGCCCGAGCCGTCCTTCTTCGTGGTGGCGTTGGCGGCCTCGACCAGCTCGTCCCAGTTCGCCGGCGGGGCGTCGTAGCCCGCGTCGGCGAGGAGCTGCTTGTTGTAGAACAGCGCGTACGTGTTGAACTCGGTCGGGTATCCGAGGATCTCGCCGTCACCGGTCGTGACCGAGGCGAGCGCCGCGGGGCTGTAGTTGTCGGTGATGTCGGCCGCGACGTCCTTGGGCGGAGCGGAGAGCACGCCGTTGGCCTGCAGCTGCCCACCCCACAGGGAGTACGAGCTGACGATGTCGGCACCGCGTCCGCCGGTCTGGCGCACGTTGAGGGTGGTGAGCAGCTCGTCGAAGTTGACGGCCTGCGAGGTCACCTGGATGTCGGGGTTCTCCTCGTTCCACTGGTCGATGAGGTCGCCGATCCCGGTCTTGAACGGGTCGCTGCCGTAGTGGCTGAGGAAGGTGAGCTTCACGACGCCGTCGTCTCCGCCCCCTTCCGCCCCGGTGGTGCATCCGGCGAGGGCGAGCGCGGCCGCGCCCGTGAGCGCGACGGTGGTCACCAGGCGTCGGCGGTGACGCTGTGCTGCAGACTTCATGTGATTCCTCTCGGGTGGGCCGCGTCAGGCGGCGGTGGGGGCGTGCAGGATCGTGAAGGTGCGAGTGATCTCGAACCCGGTGTTCAGGTACAGGTGTCCGGCGGCGGAGGTCTCCTCGGTCCACAGGAACCAGGCGCTGTGGGCGCCCAGGGCACGCATGCGCTCGAGCGTGAGGTGCAGCAGGATCTTCCCGAGTCCCGTGCCGCGGCTCTCCGGCAGCACCCCGAACGGGCCGAAGCGCTCCAGCACGTTCTCGTACGTGCCGTGCATGGCCCAGCCGAGCATGGCGCCCTCGGGGTTGCGGCAGACCATGATGCGCTCGAGCGACTGTCCGCCGAGCACGCCCTCGCGGATACCGCGCGACCAGTCGGCGTTGAAGGTGCCGGCGATCTCGATCAGGTCGACCAGGTCGTCGCCCGTCGGCGAGAAGAACGTCCAGCCCTGGTCCCGGAGCTCGGCGATGCGGGCGCGCACGTCGTCGGGCATGGCGTAGTCGTTGAGCGTGCGGTCCATGGCGACCGAGGTGTACTGCGTCTGGAAGCCGACGGAGCGCAGGAACGCGTCGGCTTCGGGGTAGCGGTCGGCGTCGAGCCCGGGGAGGAAGTAGTTGGGCGTGTACGACGAGAAGTAGACGGTCTCGACGCCGTGCCCGCGCAGCCACTCCTTCGCGGCGGCCATCAGGGTGGTGGCGATGCCGTGGCGTCGGGCGGACGGGACGACGAAGAAGAACGGGATCCAGCCGGAGGTGGGCTCCAGGTCGTCGCCGTCGGCCGCGATCTGGCGGCGGACGGCGTAGACCGCGCCGACGATGTCGCCGTCGGACTCGGCGAGGAAGAGGCCGTCGGCGTCGAAGTTGCGGTCGAGCAGGATCAGGTCGCGGAACCGCTCGTAGCTGATGCCGTCGGCGGGCGCCGCTTCGGTCCAGGCTCGCGCGATCTCGGGGCCGTCTCCCGCGCGGAAGGTCCGGACGATGCTCTCCATTGATATCTCCTCGGGTGAAGGGGGGTGCGGCAGCGCGATGGGAATGAAAGTACATTCACCGTCGCGTCGATGTCAATAAGTTTTGGCCACGATTAACATGACGGAAATAGTTTTCAGCGTGGGTAGAGCAGCACGTCGTCGCCGTACGCGTCCGCGACTCGCTGAGGCCCCGCGGACAGCGCCGCCAGGTCTCGCCCGGCGTTCAGCGCCTCACGGAGGCTGGTGGACCCCCACAAGCGGTCGAGCGCGTAGCCGGAGTCGCCTGGATCGAGCCGCTGTCCCGCATCCAGGCTGTGCACGTCCTCCGGCGCCGACGTACGGGCGGCCTCCAGCACCGCCAGGGCGGTCCCCACCGGGTCATACGCCCGGTGGTCGGTGATGTGCAGCTGCACGCCCCGAGCGGTCTCCCCCACGTGCTTGTGGAACGTCGGCTGGAAGGCGATGTCGCGGAACAGCACACCCGGCAGGTCGCGCCCGCGCAGGTCCTCCGCGAACGCGGCCGTCAGGAACGGAGCGCCGATGGTCTCGAACGGCCGCGTGGTGCCGCGCCCCTCGCTCAGGGTCGTGCCCTCGACGAGCCCGGTGCCGGCGAACGCGTACACCGAGTCGAGCGTGGGGATGTTGGGCGACGGCGGCACCCACGGCAGTCCGGTGGCGGTCCAGTCCCGCGTGGGGTCCCAGTCCGTCAGCGTCACCACGTGCAGGTCGAGCTCGAGGCCCTCCGCGGCGAGGTCGCGGCGCGCGAAGAGGCGTGCCAGCTCCCCGGCGGTGAGGCCGTGGCGCTGGTGGATGTCGCTGCGCCCCACGAAGCTCGTGAAGCGCTCGCCCTCGATCCCGGGGCCCGCGAGCACGGCGCCGCCCAACGGATTCGGTCGGTCGAGCACGGTGAACGGCAGCCCGAGGCGCGCGGCGCTGCGCATCGCGTCGTACATGGTCCAGATGTAGGTGTAGAAGCGCACCCCGATGTCCTGCATGTCGAAGGCGAGGGCATCCACGCCGGACGCGGCGATCATGTCGTCCAGCGCCGCACCCTCGGTGAGGTAGGTGTCGCTGAACGGGAGCCCGGAGCGTTCGTCGCGCTCGATCGCGGTGCTCTCCCCCGCCTGCACCGAGCCGTCGAGACCGTGCTCGGGCCCGAACAGGTGATGCAGTCGCACACCCGCGGCCGTGAACGCATCGATGTTCCGGGACAGGTCGGGCATGGTCCCGGTGAAGTTGGTGAGCAGGCCGATCCTGCTCCCGGGGATCAGGTCGGCCCGGTCTGCTGCACGCTCCGCTCCGATGCGTAGGCGTGACGTCATGGCGAACTCCCTTGTCTTTCATGAACACACGGAAGTGCCGGTCAGTGCCCGCCCCGCCGCGTTGCTGTCACCTTTTTACCAGCATGAAGCGATTTATGAAAATCATGTTCAGAAGTCTTGTGCGTCGCGCCCGTCCCTGATCCTGCGCCTCCCTCGCCCCGGCGCCGGCCGCGCACCCACCTCGCACTGCCCCCACACCGCCCCCCGCGCTGCAGCGCGCCCGGCCCACGCATCCCCCGCGCCGCCGCATCGCGCCCGCCTCACGCATCGCCCGCCCCGCCACGTCGCGCCCGCACGCCCGTGCATCGCCCGATGCCGTCCCCTCGCCCGCCCAGCCCACGCATTTCCCGCGCCGCCGCATCGCGCGCACACGCCGTTGCACCGCCCCACGCATCCACGCGTGTCGAGCCTCACCGCCGATGCGTGCGGACGCCGCGCGGAGGAATCGAAAGAGCCGTCAGGAGGCGTCGGCGATGCGCGGATCCCACCGGCGGTGGCGCTGCTGTTCGTCGAGCAGTCCCCACACCGCCGGGGTGAGCTCCGGGTACTCCAGGGCGATCTGTCGCAGCACGCGGTAGTGCCGCGCGGCGTTGGGTCGCACGCCGTCGTTCGCGGCGATGTTGTCAGCGCGGAGCAGGTACACCACGAGCTCGTCGACGCTCGGCAGCTCCTCCATGAACTCCCACGGGTCTTCCCCGCCCAGCAGCCGCTCCTGGATCAGCACGGCGAGTTCGTCGGCCGCTTCGGCGCGCAGCACTTCCAGGCTGGCGCGGCGCGGGACGGACTCGGTCATCCGTCCAGCCTACGCGCGTGCGGGACCCCGTCGGCGCTCGACCTTCGCGTCCTCGGTCATGTCCTCGAGCTCCCGGCCCTTGGTCTCGGGCACCTTGAAGAACACGAAGAAGAACGACAACAGGGCGAAGAATGCGTAGAACCCGTAGGCGAACGTGAGTCCGATCTCCGCGAACGCCGGGAACGTCGTGGAGATGAAGAAGTTCGCGACCCACTGCGCGGCGGCCGCGACCGCCAGGGCGCCCGCGCGGATCGAGTTCGGGAAGATCTCGCCGAGGAGCACCCAGACGAGCGGTCCCCAGCTGGCGCCGAAGAACACCACGAATCCGTTGGCGCAGACGAGGGCGACGGTGGCCCAGGGGTCGGGCAGCGTCGCGGTGCCCTGCGCATCCAGCGTGCCGAAGGAGAACGCCAGCGCCATCAATCCGAGGGTGACGGTCATGCCGACCGAACCGACCAGCAGCATGATCCGTCGACCCACCTTGTCGACCAGGAGGATCGCCACGATCGTCACCACGATGTTCGTCACGGAGGTGATCACCGAGGTCAACAGGGCGCTGGACTCGTCGAACCCGACCGACTGCCAGAGCGTCGTGGAGTAGTAGAAGATGACATTGATGCCGACGAACTGTTGGAACACCGACAGCAGGATGCCGATCCAGACGATCGGCTTGAGCCCGAGGCGATTTCCTCGCAGGTCACGCAGCGACTCGGCGCGCTCGGTGTCGATCGTCCCGGTGATCTCCTTGATCTTCGCCTCGGTGTCGATCGTGCCGGTGACGGTCTGGAGCACTTCTGCGGCGCGTTTCGTCTCGCCCTTGCGCACCAGGTAACGCGGCGACTCCGGCAGCCGGAGCGAGACGAGCCCGTAGACGAGCGCGGGGATGGCCGCGACCATGAACATCCAGCGCCAGGCGGTGAGCCCCCACAGCGGCTGATCCGCTTCGCCGGCGATTCCCGCGAGCAGCGCGTCGGAGAGGAGGGCGGCGAAGATACCCGTGACGATCGCGAGCTGCTGCAGCGAGCCGAGTCTTCCGCGGATGGCGGCCGGCGACACCTCGGCGATGTACGCCGGAGCGATGACCGAGGCTGCCCCCACGCCCAGTCCGCCGATCACGCGCCAGATGATGAGGTCGACCACGCTGAAGGCCAGACCGGAGCCGATCGCGGAGACGAAGAACATGGCGGCTGCGACGACCATGACCGGGATGCGCCCGAACTTGTTCGAGATCGGGCCGGCGAACCAGGCGCCGACCGCGCAACCGATCAGCGCGGACGACACGGCGAAGCCCTTGAGGCCGGTACCGAGGTCGAACCCGGACACGTCGCCCGCGAGAGCGTCGACGGCACCGTTGATCACCGCGGTGTCGAAGCCGAAGAGGAAGCCACCCAATGCCGCGGCGATACTGACCGCGATCACACGGCGCTTGATGCTCGCCGCGTCAGCTGCTCTGCTCATGACCTACCCCCGCATCGTCAAGATGACGCGAGTCTAGGCCCTCCCTGACACCGTGCGGGGTCAGCGCGCGGAGCCGTACCCTTCTTCGCCCAGCTCCTCCAGGATGCGGTTGAGGTCCTGGATCGACGCGAAATCGATCGTGACCTGGCCCTTTCGCGTCCCGAGCGAGATCTTCACCCGCGTGTTCAGGCGATCGCCGAGCTTGCCCGCCACCTCGTCCAGATAGGCCCGTCGCGCTCCCGGCGTGGCCTTCGGGGTCTTCCCCGCGCTCGGCTGCGCCTTGGCGGCGACCTCCGTCGCGCGCACCGACAGGTCTTCGTTCACGACCTTGTCGGCAAGGCGCTGCATCGCCTCCGGCGTGTCAAGGCTCAGGATCGCGCGGGCGTGACCGGCCGACAGCACTCCTGCGGCGACGCGCTGCTGCACCGGGACGGGCAGTTTGAGCAGGCGGATGGTGTTGCTGATCTGCGGACGAGACCGGCCGATGCGGGTTGCGAGCTCTTCCTGGGTGATGCCGAAATCCTCGAGCAGCTGCTGGTAGGCCGATGCCTCTTCCAGCGGGTTCAGCTCGGAGCGGTGCAGGTTCTCGAGGAGCGCATCGCGCAGGAGGTCCTCGTCGGCGGTGTCGCGCACAATGGCCGGGATCGCGTCGAGCCCGGCTTCGCGTGCAGCCCGCGTCCGACGCTCCCCCATGATGAGTTCGTAGTCGCCGTCGCCGTTCTTGCGCACGACCACCGGCTGGAGCACCCCGAACTCCCGCACGCTGTGCACGAGTTCGGCCAGGTCCTCCGGGTCGAAGTGCGTCCGCGGCTGACGCGGGTTCGGCACGATCGCGTGCGGGTCGACCTGCACCAGGTGGATGCCGGGGACCGCCTCGAGGGTAGCTTCCGCAACCGCGGCTGCGCCGGAGTCGGTCGTGTCCGGGCGCAGGCTCGCGCCGGGGAAGAACACGTCGACGGGTCGCTCCGCCTGATCCGCGGTCGGAATGAGGGCACCGATGCCCCGGCCGAGTCCAGTGCGCTTCGCCATTACTTCTCCTTGCTCTGCGTCACACGCGACGCGATCTCGACAGCGGCCTCGCGGTAGGCGATCGCGCCGGCGGACTGTCCGTCGTACGCGATGACCGTCTGGCCGAAACTGGGGGCCTCGGACACGCGGACCGACCGAGGGATGACGGTGTTCAGCACCTGGGTGGGGAAATGCGTCCGAACCTCTTCCGCAACCTGCTGCGCCAGCCGGGTACGGCCATCGAACATCGTCAGCAGGATGGTGGAGAGGTGCAGAGCCGGGTTGAGGTGCTTCTGGATCATCTGGATGCTTCCCAGAAGCTGGCTCAGACCCTCCAGCGCGTAGTACTCGCACTGGATGGGGATGAAGACCTCGGACGCTGCGGTGAAGGCGTTGATCGTCAGAAGCCCGAGCGACGGCGGGCAATCGATGATCACGAAGTCCACCGGGTGGTCGACGAGGTAGTCCTGCAGAGCGCGTCGGAGCCGATGTTCCCGCGCGACCTGTGCCACCAGCTCGATCTCGGCGCCCGCCAGGTGGATGGTGCTCGGAGCACAGAACAGTCGTGGGTTCTCCGGGCTGGGCTGCACGATCTCCGCGAGCGGGAACTCATCGATCAGCACGTCGTACACGCTCGGCGTGTCCGCGTTGTGCGGAACCCCGAGTGCCGTGGACGCATTCCCCTGGGGGTCGAGGTCGATCACGAGAACCGAGGCACCGAGTCCGGCCAGCGCGGAGGCGATGTTCACCGCACTCGTGGTCTTGCCGACGCCGCCTTTCTGGTTCGACACGGTGAGCACCCGAGTCTCCCCCGTGAACTCCACCTCGACGGCTTCCAGCGCCCTGCGGCGCGCGGAAAGGTCGGCGAGTTCACGCGCGAGGGGCGTATCCATCCCGAACGAGTCGTTCGCCGGTGTCTTTTCGGACTGTTTCACGTGAAACATCCACTCCTTTCGGGGCCGCATCCCACTCTAATCGCAGGGACCGACCTCGAACCGCGCACGCCCGTCAGCATCGACGCTGAGCGCACTTCCGTCCGCGGCTCGTGCCGGCCCACGACCGGCAGCCGCATCGATTCCGGGAGTTCCTCGTCGCAGCGAGCGAGCGCCGCGCGCTCACGGTGCCGCATCGATGACCGCAATCGGTCGTCTGAAACAGCTGCCGGGCCTCCTCGCTCGCGCCGGAGATCCCCGACCAGGCGCATCCAGGATCACGTCTACATGAACCGCCGCGTGAGCTGCCCCCTCAGCACCTCCTCCCCCACCCGCGACGGTTCTTGAAGAAGCCCCGACCTGCCCCCCGGCGAACGCCGCCCCGCATGAGCGCCTTTCACCGTTTCACGTGAAACACTGCGCCCGTTCCGCGGCGTGTTCGGTCCGTCAGCGACCGCGTCGTCTCGCCCTTCATGGCCCCGACCTCGCGGCTCACCCAGCCCTCCCCGCGATCCAGCACACGCGGTCCCGTCTCCGTCCGGGCTTGCCCCCATCGGGCCAACACCGCATGTCCGCGCATTTCCCTGGTGCGGTCCGTCGTCCACTGCGTCTCGTGAGCCGACGGACCTCCGTGTTGTCGGGGCCCGCATGCCTCCACCCTCGGCGCCCGCTCTTCCCCACCCCGCTTCGTCCCCACCCCGCTTCTTCCCCAGGCTCGCTTCTTCCCAACGGCCGCTTCTTACCCAACGGCCGCTTCTTCCCTACGCCCGCCTCCTCCCTACGCCCGCCTCCTCCCTACGCGCGCTTCTTCCCTACGCCCGCCTCCTCCCTACGCCCGCCTCCTCCCTACGCACGCTTCTTCCCCAGGCTCGCTTCTTCCCTGCGGCCGCTTCGTCCCTGCGGCCGCTTCTCCCCCACGCCCGCTTCTCCCCCGCGCCCGCTTCTCCCCCGCGCCCGCTTCTGCCCCACGCCCGCTTCTCCCCCACGCCCGCCCCCTCCCTACGCCCGCCTCCTCCCTACGCCCGCCTCCTCCCTACGCGCGCTTCTTCCCCAGCGGCCGCTTCTTCCCTACGCCCGCCTCCTCCGTACGCCCGCCCCCTCCCTACGCCCGCCTCCTCCCTACGCCCGCCCCCTCCCTACGCCCGCCTCTTCCCCAGACCCGCCTCCTCCTCACGCCCACCTCCTCCCCCGCATGAACACCACACCTTCGGCGGTCGCGCCCGCTCGTGCGTCTTGCGCTCACCGACGACTCGCCACCAGCCCGCGACAGCCGGTCGGAGCCCCCCGCTCCTGACTCGGCAGGCCCGCTCATGGCCGTGCAGTCCCGTCTCCCCGTGCCTCGCCCCACAGCTTCCGGTGCGGAACGGCCCGATTCGGGCAGATGCCCTGCACTCACGGCTCGTGCAGCTGGCCCCGATGTCCCTCGCCGCACCTGGGCACTCCGCCGACACCGTGCCGCCGCGTGCCACATGCCCTCCACTCCCCCACGCCATCGTCATCCGCACCGCGCACCCACCCCTCACGCAAGCAAGGCCCGCACGACATCCCCAGCTGAGCCCGGCGGTTCTCTCCGACCGACTCTCATGCTTCTCCCCACCCAGAGGACACCCCGCACGACCCCCCGCACCGCACCCACACGTCCCCGACTCCATCGTCATCCGCGCCCTGCCCACCCCTTTCACCTGAGCAACCCTCACGCGCGGAATGCCCCGACCCTGCACGCCCGCACCACGTCGTCCCACCCGGCCGCCGCACCTCGCGCTCGTCCCTGCCCTCCCCCACCCCCAACCGGGGAACTGTGGACCCCCGGCTCATCGAAGCCCCAGTACACGGAGCCCTGTGGACACCAGCTCATCGAAGCCTCACCACACGGGTCACTGTCGACCCCAGCTCAGCGAACCCTCAGTACCAGCGGTGCAACCACCCATCGTCTTCCCCTCGTCGGCGCGACGCCGTCACCCCCGGCGCCCATCAGACCTTCCCGTACGACCTTCCCGTTCGATACAGGGACGCCTCGACCCTCGGCCCGTGACAGCCCCTTTCTGAGGCGCCTCATCTCCCTCATCTGTAGTGCCCCGACTACCGGAGTCCCTGACGCTGCGCGACGTATGCAGCCGCACACTCCCTCACGCCCTACCGACTGCGCCACCGATCGCCCACACATCTCGAGTCCCCGCCCGTTCCGCTGTGTTTACAAGCGCACCACCGCCCCGTGCCCGGCGCATCCGACCTCCCGCCACCCCAAAGCCTTCTCCCCTCCCGGGAGCTGACCACCATGAAGCTCACGCAACATGGCCATCTCCCGCATCGATGACTCCCGGACTCGGGCTCCTCGTCGTATCCGCTCGGATCATCGGTTGCAGTGTCTTACCGCGGTCAGGCCCGCACCACCCGACATACAGGGCGCTGACGTAAACCTGCGTTCCCCCGACACCGCTCCTTCTGGGGACACCCAGTGAATCCGCGGCCGCGGAAACTCTCACACGACTCGCCGCGGGAGCAGGATGCGCACCACCCCGCAGGCCCCATCGGCACCCGCGGCCAGTCCTTCCCTACGATTGCGACCCACCGTCCCGGAGTTCGTCCGCAGCGCACGAACAGCGGTACTCACCCCCTGTATGCCCTCAGATTTGCTCATCAATCCGCCAGCACCGCGCTGCCCATCGATCTCAACCGAAGGCCGCACTAGGACCACTCGGTCGCGATGCAAGCCACGCCACCGTCACCTGCCCGACCTCGCCGTGTTTCACGTGAAACATAGCCTCCGCCTGAGGTACTGACTTCGATGTTTCACGTGAAACGGGCTGCCGGCGCGCATCGAACCTGTAAGGACGTCGGGCACCGGAAGGGCGCGGGCCTGCAACCTCCGGCTGGTGGCACGGTCAACCACATCCCCACCTCGCGAGCCCGCGCCCGGTCAATCACCAGCTGCACCGCACACGATGTCGATCCGCCGTGCAACTGCGCTGGGCGTGTGTGTCTAGGAATGCCGCCGTCACACCCCTCACCAACGGCTGACGCTCCGTCGGCGGTCAGGGATGTGTTCGCATGTCGGGCACCACGTTCTAACCGCGAGGGGAGGACACGTGGCCAGGTGGGGTCTCGCCCCAAACCGGGCGGGACCGATCGCAGGCATCGCATCGCGCGACCGCGAGTCGCCGATGTCACGCTCGCCCGACCGGACCGACCGTCGCCGTGCTGTCCGTGTTGGACGCGCTCGGTCAGACACGCCGCTCGGCGCGTGACGAAGACACGGCGGCGCCAGGTCATCCCCTGCGGCGAGAGTCGTCCGCTCCCGCACGTCGGATGCAGCCCGCACCCCCCAGCAACCGCCGAAACTTCCGCGGCATAGCCGTGCCGAGTACGCCTCGTCAGGCCGGATGTTTCACGTGAAACGGCGACGTCACCGCACGCGCGCACGCACGACGCGAGTCGTCTCGGGAAGCACTCCCTCGCCGAGGACTTCTACCCGCACGTCGGAAAGGCGGTACTTCTTGATCTGCTTCTGCGCAGCCTCGATCTCGTTCGCCGCGTTCGCACCCTTGAGCAGGGCGAGTTCCCCTCCGTCACGGACCAGCGGAGCTGTGAGGGGAAGGAGAGTCCGAAGCGCGCTCACGGCGCGAGCGGTCACGACGTCGAATCCATCGCCCGCCTTCACGTCTTCCGCGCGCGACCGCAGCACCGTGACGTTGTCGAGTCCCAGAGCCGCGACCTGCTCGTTCAACCAGGTGATCCGGCGTTCCATCGGCTCGACCAGTGTCCAGGTGACATCCGGTCGCGCGATCGCCAGGACCAGACCAGGGAGCCCGGCGCCCGACCCGATGTCCGCCACGGTGCCGTGGAAGAGGGGCGCGGCGATCGCGCTGTTCAGAATGTGACGGGTCCACAACCGCGGGAGTTCGAGGGGTCCGATCAGGCCCCGCTCCTCACCCTCACGAGCAAGAGCGGCCGTGAACTGTCGCGCGACGTCGATACGGTCGCCGAAGAGTTCAGCGGCGACGGCCGGCTCTGCTTCGACCACACCGGTTTCGGGTGCGCCGGGTTCGGTGGACGAGTCCGACGCCGCCATCACCGACGACGCAACACGGTGTGGCGGTCCGCGCCCTCACCGTACGACTCGGAGACGAGGCCGCGGTCGGCAGCGATGTCGTGCACCAGCTTCCGCTCGTAGCTCGACATCGAGGGAAGCGACGCCTGCGACGACCCCTCGTCGAGCTTCGCGGCCGCGGCGTCGACCAGCGTTTCGAGCTGCCGACGCCGGGTGTCGCGCGAACCACCGATATCGAGGATCAGCCGGGAGAACGAACCGGTCTTGTTCTGCACCGCCAGTCGAGTGAGCTCCTGCAGCGCCTGGACCGTGTCAGGTGCAGAGAGCACGGACAGTCCATCGCCCTCGGCCTCCACCGACACATAGGCGCGGCCCTGACGCACATCGAGGTTCAGATCGCCGTCGATGTCGGCGATGTCGAGCAGCTCTTCGAGGTAGTCGGCGGCGACGTCGCCCTCGAGCTCCAGCTGCGCCACCGTCGGCTCCGTGCTCCCGGTCACGACCTCGCTCATGAACCGCTTCCCTTCTTCTTCGCCCGCTTCTTACCCACGGGCTGCTGACGCTTCGGTGCCTCTGCCTTGGCCTTCTCGGCCTCCTCGAGCAGACGCTGCTGCTCGGCCTCGTACACCGACATCGGCACCACCTTGCCCGACGAATCGATGGCCTTGCCCTTGCGCGCCAGGCGTTCCTCGCGGGCCTTCGCCGCCTCAGAACCCGGGGTCGGCATCTCACGGATGACGAGGAACTGCTGCCCCATGGTCCACAGGTTGGAGATGAACCAGTACACGACGACGCCGAGCGGGAAGAAGACGCCCGAGAAGATGAAGCCCAGCGGCAGCACGTAGAGCATGATCTTCTGCATCTGATACGCCTGGCCGGTCTTGGCCTCGGGCGACAGGTTCTTGGAGATGATCTGCAGCTGCGTGAAGAACTGCGACCCGATCATGAGCACCACGAGCGTGACCAGGATGATGATGGCCGTCGTGTTCTGCGCATCGATCGCGTTGCCCAGCGTCTCGTGCAACGAGGCGACGCCGAAGAGCTTCGCGTCGTAGAACTCCTTCGTCAGCTCGGGGCTGAGGAGACCGACACCGCCGATGTTGTCTCGCGCGTGCTTGCTGACATCGCTCAGCACGCTGTAGAGCGAGAAGAAGATCGGCATCTGCACGAGGAGCGGCAGGCAGCTCGACATCGGCGTCGTGCCGTGCTTCTTGTACAGCGCCATCGTCTCGCGGCTCATGGCCTCGCGAGAGAGCTGATCCTTCTTCCCGCGATACTTCTCCTGAACTTTTCGCAGTTCAGGAGCAATTTCCATCATCTTTCGCTGGCTCTTGATCTGCTTCACGAAGAGCGGGATCAGCGCCGCGCGCACCACCACGACGAGGCCGACGATCGACAGCACCCACGTGATACCGGAGGCTGCCGGAAGGCCGACGGCCGTCAGCAGCCAGTGCCAGGCGACCAGGATGAGCTCGACGACCCACTTCAGCGGCCAGAGGATCGTGCCGAGCAGGTCGAACCCGCCGGCAGCCGGTTCGGGGCTGGGGGTGGTGCTGGCGAGCAGGAGGTCAAGACCCACCGGTCAGTCCTTTCGGGAGGGAACGACGAAACCATGGGAGGTCAGGTCGTAGCGGAAGTGTTGGTGCGGCGTGACGTCGTCGACGCCTCCGCTGGTCCAGGGATTGCAGCGGAGGATGCGCCACGCGGAGAGCAGGGCTCCGCGCACGGCACCGTGCTGCTGCACCGCACCTACAGCGTAGGCGGAACAGGAGGGGTAGTACGCACAGACATCGCCATAGAGCGGGGAGATGACCTTGCGGTACCCGGACAGGAAGGCGATGACCGCGTTCCGCGGGAGCAGCGGGATGCTGCGCACGATGTCGCGTCCGCGCATCTCCCCGGTCCCGACCGACGAGGCGGGAAGCGCGGTCATGAGGAGACCTCGCTCGGAGCCAGACGCTGCAGGCACCTCTCGACGTCGGTGCGCAGCTCGGCGAACGACGCCACGGAGGATGCAGGAAGGGCACGGATGACGACATCCGTGCCCTGAGGAACACGCGGGAGCGCCTCCGCGCAGACGGCTTTCAGACGCCGACGCACGGTATTGCGCACCACAGCGGTGCCCACCTGCTTGCTGATGATGAAACCGAACCGCGGCTCACGCCGCTCACCCGTCGACAGGATCGAGGTGATGACGCGCGCCCCGCCACAACGCGATCCGCGTCGAACGACCATCCGGTAGTCGCTCCCGCGGGTCAGACGGAACGGGCGGGCGAGCACGGCTGCTTACGCAGAGAGCTCGGTGCGGCCCTTCGCGCGGCGTGCCGACAGGATGGCACGGCCGGCGCGGGTACGCATGCGAGCACGGAAACCGTGCTTCTTGGCGCGACGACGGTTGTTGGGCTGGAAGGTGCGCTTGCTCATGAGATCACTCCGGGAATGCTGCCACCGGATTCACTTCGACCGGAGACATGGGGAACTGCCCAAAAAGGCATAAGTCAACCGACTAAGGGTACGTCTTGGCGGCGCACAGGGCAAATTAGCGCCCTGCGACGCTCGAGTCCTCTCGCGAACCGCACAGCCATTATCCACAACCCGGACGCGCCCGATGCGCACAACACGCCCCCGTGTTTTCAAGGGCAGGTTGCCGTTCGTGGCCGGTGTGACTACCGTGGCATCCGAAGTTATCCACAGGGGCACGGCACGTCGACCGCGACCCGAACCGTCGTCCGGAGCACCATGTCCTCACCAGCCCAGCCCGACGTCCCGATCTGGACCACGGTGCAGGAGCTGCTGGAAGCCGACGATCGCGTCACTCCTCAGCTGCAGGGGTTCCTGAGCCTCGCCGTCCCGGCGGGAGTGATGGCCGCGACGCTGTACCTCGAGGTGCCGAACGATCTGACCGCCGCGCAGATCAACAAGCGTCTCCGGCTGCCGATCATGGAAGCCCTCGCCCACATCGGCGACGAGGTCACGTCGTACCGGGTCGTGGTGAACCACGAACTGGCCGATCAGCCGACCGCGCCGATCGCCGTCGCCGACTTCGGTCGCCAGGAGCAGCCGCGCGAGTCGCCGATGGAGCAGCCGACGCAGCTGCGCCACGAGTCACGGCTGAACCCGAAGTACACCTTCGACAACTTCGTCATCGGCCAGTCCAACCGCTTCGCCCACGCCGCCGCGGTCGCCGTCGCCGAAGCACCGGCCAAGGCATACAACCCTCTGTTCATCTACGGCGACTCCGGGCTCGGCAAGACCCACCTCCTTCACGCGATCGGCGACTACGCCCAGTCCCTCTACGCCGGCGTGAAGGTGCGCTACGTGTCCAGCGAGGAGTTCACGAACGATTTCATCAACTCGATCGCGAACAACCGGGGTGCCGCCTTCCAGGCCCGGTACCGCGATGTCGACATCCTCCTGATCGACGACATCCAGTTCCTCCAGGGCCGTGCCGAGACGCAGGAGGCGTTCTTCCACACGTTCAACACGCTGCACGACCACAACAAGCAGGTCGTGATCACGAGCGACGTGGCACCGAAGCACCTGACCGGTTTCGAAGATCGCATGCGCAGCCGCTTCGAGTGGGGACTGATCACCGACGTCCAGGCGCCCGACCTCGAGACCCGTATCGCGATCCTGCGCAAGAAGGCGCAGAGCGAGGCGCTCCACATCCCCGACGAGGTGCTGGAGTACATCGCCACCGTGGTGTCGTCCAACATCCGTGAGCTCGAGGGTGCGCTGATCCGCGTCTCGGCGTTCGCCAGCCTCAACCGTTCCGCGCTCGACATCTCGCTGGCGCAGACCGTGCTTCGCGACATCATCGACACGGCGGAAGACAACATCATCTCGCCGACCGACATCATCACGGCGACCGCCCAGTACTTCAAGCTCACGGTCGACGACCTCTATGGCTCCAGCCGGTCGCAGCAGATCGCGACCGCCCGGCAGATCGCCATGTATCTGTGCCGTGAGCGCACGAGCCTCTCTCTGCCGAAGATCGGGCAGCTGTTCGGCAACCGGGATCACACCACGGTCATGTATGCGTACAAGAAGATCAGCGAGCTCATGAAGGAGCGCCGCTCGATCTACAACCAGGTCACGGAGATCACCACGCAACTCGGCCGTCGCTGACGGAACCGGAGGAAGGGCGTCGTCCGTCGAGGACGGCGCCCTTCGTCGTTCTTGACAACGGCCGGACGTCTCCGATAAATGCGTCTATGCACATGTGGATAACTTGTGGATGATTCGGGATCGCGGCGCTCAGGATGTGGGCCGAGTGGGGAAACCTGTGGATAACCGTCACGAGCCCTCGAGTCTCCACATCCTCGATAACCCGCGGATTCCTCAGCGTCTCCACAAGTGACAGTCGTGTAGTTCCCTACTCGCGTCTGCTTTCCACCGACTTATCCACAGTATCCACAGCGGTTAACACCGTTAAGGAGTTAAGTCATTCAAGGGGCGATCCGATCACCAGACGGTGGGGACAACCCGACAGGTGCGTCGCCGGTGCTCCGGCGTAGGGATCCGCGGGACTGTAGGGCTAGCATGGGAAGCCCTGCACTGGCAGGACCCGACGACGACCCGTCATGACGACGACAAGGGAGCACCCGTGAGGTTTCAGGTCAACCGCGATGTCTTCAGCGAGGCTGTGTCCTTCGTCGTCAAGCTCCTCCCCCAGCGCAACCCGCAGCCGATCCTGGCCGGTGTGCTGATCGAGGCAGACGGTTCAGGGCTCACCCTTTCGGCCTTCGACTACGAGGCATCCGCCAGGACGACCATCGAGGCCACGGTCGAGACCCCGGGGACGATCCTGGTGCACGGCCGACTCCTGTCCGACATCGCGAGTCGTCTGCCGAACGCACCGATCGAGATCGCCGTCGAGGACGACGGGGGCATCGCGGTCACCTGCGGCTCTGCGCGATTCACGCTCGCGGCCATGCCGGTCGAGGAATACCCCTCGATCCCCGAGGTCTCCGGCAGCTCCGGTGTCGTCCCCGCCGATGACTTCGGCACCGCGATCGCCCAGGTCGGCTTCGCGGCCTCGCGTGACGACGTCACGCCGGTCCTCACCGGCGTGCAGCTCGAGGTGACCGGCCAGACGCTCAGCCTCGTGGCCACCGACCGCTACCGGGTCTCGCTGCGCGATGTGCCGTGGGACGGAGAAGCCGTCGAGGCCACCGCGCTGGTCCCGGCCCGCACCCTGCTCGAGGTCGGGAAGACGTTCGGGCACGCCGGCACGATCCAGATCGCGTTCTCCGGCGCGGGCGACCGCGAGATCATCGCGTTCACCGCGGGCAACAAGACCGTCACCTCGCTGCTCATCAAGGGCAACTTCCCGCCGGTGCGTCGTCTGTTCCCCGAGCAGACGGATCACTACGCGGTCGTGAACACCGCCGACCTGATCGAGGCCGTCCGCCGCGTGTCCCTGGTGCTCGACCGCGCCGCCCCGCTGCGCTTCACCTTCTCGGCCGACGGCGTCACGATGGATGCGTCCGGCAGCGAGCACGCACGCGCGTCCGAATCGGTCGACGCCATCCTGTCCGGCGGTGACGAGGTCACGCTCGGCCTCAACCCGCAGTACCTGATCGAGGCGCTCGGCGCGGTGAAGAGCGAGTTCGTGCGGGTCACCTTCACGTCGAGCGACAACGCCAACAAGCTGAGCCCGGTCCTGATCACCAGCCAGACGTCGGTGGATCAGGCGGGCCTGGACTCGTTCAAGTACCTGCTGCAGCCGAACCTGCTCCTGCGCTGAGCGCGTCGCGTCGCCCCGGCGGCGGGGAGGATGTCCGACCCGAAAGGTAGGCTGGCTCCGTGATTGTGGAGCACCTGAACCTGGTCGATTTCCGCAATTACGCGACCGCTGATCTGGCTCTTCATCGCGGCCCCAACGTCCTCGTCGGACGGAACGGACAGGGCAAGACGAACCTCGCGGAGGCCGTCGTCTTCCTGGCCACGCTCGGCTCGCACCGGGTGTCGTCGGATGCGCCGCTGGTGCGAGACGGACAGGACTTCGCGGTCATCCGCGCGCGGCTGTCCCATGGCGAACGGCGTGTGCTGGTCGAGGTGCAGGTGAACCGGCAGGGATCCAACAAAGCCCGCATCAACGGCTCGCCATCGAAGGCGAACGAGCTGCCACGCTACGCCCACGTCGTCCTCTTCGCGCCGGAAGACCTGCAGATCGTCCGTGGTGATCCGTCAGCCAGACGACGGTTCGTCGATCAGCTGCTGATCCAGCGCACCCCCCGGATGGCTGCGGTGCTCGGCGACTACGACCGCGTGCTCAAGCAGCGCAACGCCCTGTTGAAGTCAGCCAGGGCGCGGGGCGTCCGCGGCGAGGGCTTGAGCACGCTCGACGTGTGGGATGACAAGCTGGTCGCGCTCGGCGCCGAGATCATCACCGCGCGCCAGCGTCTCGCCGCGGATCTGCAGCAGCCCGTGGCCGAGGCCTACGCTGCGATCGCCGGCGCCGACCACCGGCCCCGGTTGGAGTGGGCGCTGTCCGTGGCCGGTGCCGATCCGGAGGACGATGCCGACGCCGAGGAGCAGGAGGTGTCGTCGGCCGCGGCCGAGCAGCGCATCGACGTCGCTCGCACGGCCGAGCTGTTCCGCGCGTCCCTGACCGCGAAGCGAACCCAGGAGCTCGACCGCGGGCTCACGCTGTCGGGTCCGCACCGCGACGACCTTGTGCTGCGCGTGCGGGACCTCCCGGTCAAGGGGTACGCCTCGCACGGGGAATCCTGGTCGGTGGCCCTCGCGCTGAGGCTCGCCTCGGCCGAACTGCTGCGCAGCGAGTCACCCGCGGGTGATCCGGTCCTGATCCTCGACGACGTGTTCGCCGAGCTCGACGCGGATCGACGCCAGCGCCTCGCGTCCCTCACCGCGGGCTACGAACAGGTGGTCGTCACCGCGGCCGTGGAGGAGGATATCCCCGAGGTGCTGCACGCACACGTGGTGCGGATCACGGCGGGCACCATCACCGACGAGCGGGAGGCACCGGATGAGTGACGTGGCCGCCGACGCCGTGATCGAAGCTCCTGAGACTGTCGCCACCTACCTGCGTCTGCGCGGTCTGACGCCGAGTGCGAAGAACTGGAAGCGCAAGCGTCGGATCACGGTCGACGACGACAACGCCCCCTTCACACCGGGCCGCGACCCCGGAACGCTCGGCGATGTGCTCGACCGGCTCAGCCGCGACGCGGGGTGGGAGACCACGCTCGCCAGGGAGGACCTCGTCCGGCAATGGGCCGACCTGGCCGGCGCCGACACCGCGAAGCACTCCGAGCCGGTGTCGCTGGAGCGTGGACTGCTGACGGTGAAGTGCGACTCGACCGCGTGGGCGAAGAACCTGCAGTTCATGCGCGCGACGATCCTGACGGAGATCGGGAGACGGTATCCGGAAGCGGGCGTCGAGAACCTCCGCTTCATCGGACCGGACGTCCCCTCCTGGAAATGGGGTCCCAGAGTCGTTCCAGGACGGGGCCCGCGCGATACCTACGGGTAGGGCACCATGCAAGGGGTCTGACACGCTCAGAGGGCCACACGCGGCCGTTGAGCGGCATATCGACTCGAAACCCGGCTAGAATGGGAGTTCGAGCTATCGATCTGGAGAATGCCCTCTGATGACGCCTGAATCCCCTGCTGACGAGACGGAATCGAACACCGGGGGAACCCCCGCACCCGAGGGAACCACCGAGTCGTCCGCCAACCGCCCGAAGCAGCAGCCGGGAGAGTACGGCGCCGACTCGATCCAGATCCTCGAAGGCCTCGAGGCCGTCCGCAAGCGCCCCGGCATGTACATCGGATCGACGGGACCGCGGGGTCTGCACCACCTGGTCTACGAGATCGTCGACAACTCGGTCGACGAGGCCCTCGCCGGCTACGCGGACACGATCCTGGTGACCCTGCTGGCCGACGGGGGCGTCCGCGTCGTCGACAACGGCCGCGGCATCCCCGTGGACCCGCACTCGTCCGACCCGTCGAAGTCGACGGTCGAGGTCGTGCTCACGATCCTCCACGCCGGTGGCAAGTTCGGCGGCGGCGCGTACGCGGTCTCCGGCGGTCTGCACGGCGTCGGCTCGTCGGTGGTGAACGCGCTCTCCACGCGCTTCGACGTCGAGGTGAAGCAGAAGGGCTTCGTCTGGAACCACAGCTTCGCGAACGGCGGTGTCCCCCAGCAGAAGCTGGAGAAGGGTGCCGCGACCGACGAGACCGGCACCAGCATCACCTTCTGGCCGGACGCGGAAATCTTCCAGGAGACGGTCGAGTTCGACTACGACACGCTCCGTACGCGCTTCCAGCAGATGGCCTTCCTCAACAAGGGACTGCGGATCGAGCTCGCCGACGAGCGTCCGGACTCCGCGTACGAGACGGAGGAGGACGGGCAGGCCGTCACGAAGCAGCCGTCCGATGTGTTCTTCTACGAGCGCGGCCTCGTCGACTACGTCGAGTACCTCAACAAGGTGCGCAAGGCCGAGGTCGTGAACGACGAGATCATCGCCTTCGAATCGGAGGACACCGCGCGCAAGATCTCACTCGAGGTCGCGATGCAGTGGACCACGTCGTACACCGAGAACGTCTTCACCTACGCGAACACGATCAACACCCACGAGGGCGGCACGCACGAGGAGGGGTTCCGCGCGGCACTGACCACGCTGGTCAACCGCTACGCCCGCGCCAACAACCTGCTCAAGGAGAAGGACGACAACCTCTCCGGCGACGACGTGCGCGAGGGCCTCACGGCCGTGATCTCCATCAAGCTCGGGGAGCCGCAGTTCGAGGGCCAGACCAAGACCAAGCTCGGCAACACGGAGGCGAAGGCCTTCGTGCAGAAGGTCGTCGGCGACCAGCTCGGCGACTGGTTCGAGCGCAACCCGAACCAGGCGAAGAACGTGATCCGCAAGGCCATCGACGCCGCGACCGCCCGACTCGCCGCCCGCAAGGCCCGCGAGACCGCGCGCCGCAAGAGCGTGTTCGAGTCTGCGGCCATGCCCGACAAGCTCAAGGACTGCACGAGCAAGGACCCGTCGATCAGCGAGATCTTCCTCGTGGAGGGTGACTCGGCCGGCGGCTCGGCCGTGCAGGGCCGCGATCCGCACACGCAGGCGATCCTCGCGCTGCGCGGCAAGATCCTCAACGTCGAGCGTGCGCGCCTCGACAAGGCGCTCGGCAACAAGGAAGTCCAGGCGATGATCCAGGCCTTCGGCACGGGCATCGGCGAGGAGTTCGACATCGAGAAGGCGCGGTACCACAAGATCGTGCTCATGGCCGACGCCGACGTCGACGGTCAGCACATCACCACGCTGCTGCTCACGCTGCTGTTCCGCTACATGCGCGGGCTCATCGAGGCCGGCTTCGTGTACCTCGCGATGCCGCCGCTCTACCGCCTCAAGTGGTCGAACGCCCCGCACGAGTACGTGTTCAGCGA
The DNA here is from genome assembly GCF_042732495.1 of Microbacterium sp. NPDC059771. Lineage (NCBI taxonomy): Bacteria > Bacillati > Actinomycetota > Actinomycetes > Micrococcales > Microbacteriaceae > Microbacterium > Microbacterium sp. NPDC059771. The sequence continues at coordinate 367,611 of NZ_JBHWHK010000001.1, forward strand.
CGCCGAGCGCGACGCTCTCCTGAAGTACGGGCTCGACAACGGCAAGCGCATCCCGAAGGACGCCGGCATCCAGCGGTACAAGGGTCTCGGCGAGATGAACGCCAAGGAGCTGTGGGAGACCACGATGGACCACACCACGCGCACCCTGCGTCAGGTGACCATCGAAGACGCCGCGGCCGCCGACGAGATCTTCAGCGTGCTGATGGGTGAGGACGTCGAGTCGCGACGCAGCTTCATCCAGCGCAACGCCAAGGACGTCCGCTTCCTCGACATCTGAGCGCGAGCTCGCCTCCTCGCTCGCTCAACGACCGGAAATTGAAGAGAACACATGACTGACGAAGAACGTCCCGACATCAACGAGGGCCACGACCACGGCAAGATCGACCAGGTCGACCTGCAGTCGGAGATGCAGCGCAGCTACCTCGACTACGCGATGGCCGTGATCGTCGGGCGCGCGCTCCCCGACGTGCGTGACGGCCTCAAGCCCGTGCACCGCCGCGTGATCTACGGCATGTACGACGGCGGATTCCGCCCGGACAAGTCGTTCTCGAAGTGTGCCCGCGTGGTCGGCGAGGTCATGGGGCAGTACCACCCGCACGGTGACTCCGCGATCTACGACGCTCTCGTGCGCCTGGTGCAGCCGTGGTCGCTGCGGTACCCGCTCGCGCTCGGCCAGGGGAACTTCGGCTCCCCCGGCAACATGGGCGCGGCGGCGCCCCGATACACCGAGACGAAGATGGCTCCGCTCGCGCTCGAGATGGTGCGCGACATCGAAGAGGAGACCGTCGACTTCACCGACAACTACGACGGACAGACGCAGGAGCCGACGGTCCTGCCGGCCCGGTTCCCGAACCTGCTCGTCAACGGTTCGGTCGGCATCGCGGTCGGCATGGCCACGAACATCCCGCCGCACAACCTGCGCGAGGTGTCGGACGCGGCGCTGTGGGCCCTCGACAACCCGGACATCTCCCGCGAGGAGCTGCTCGACGGTCTGATCCAGCGGATCCCCGGGCCGGACTTCCCCACCGGCGCGCAGATCCTCGGCACGAAGGGCATCCACGAGGCCTATCGCACGGGACGCGGCTCGATCACGATGCGCGCGGTCGTGAACGTCGAGGAGATCCAGGGCCGCACGTGCCTCGTGATCACCGAGCTGCCGTATCAGGTGAACCCCGACAACGTCGCGGTGAAGATCGGCGACCTCGCGCGCGACGGGAAGATCACCGGCATCGCGGACATCCGTGACGAGTCCTCCGACCGCACCGGTCAGCGCCTCGTCGTCGTGCTCAAGCGTGACGCGGTCGCGAAGGTCGTGCTCAACAACCTGTACAAGCACACGCAGCTGCAGGAGAACTTCGGCGCGAACATGCTCGCGATCGTCGACGGTGTTCCGCGCACGCTCGCGATCGACGGCTTCGTCACCAACTGGATCGCGCACCAGATCGACGTGATCGTGCGGCGCACCCAGTTCCGCCTCAACGAGGCCGAGAAGCGCATGCACATCCTGCGCGGCTACCTGAAGGCGCTCGATGCCCTCGACGAGGTGATCGCGCTCATCCGCCGATCGCAGACCACGGCCGACGCGAACGAGGGCCTGCAGAAGCTCCTCGACATCGACGAGATCCAGGCCGATGCGATCCTGCAGATGCAGCTGCGTCGCCTCGCGGCCCTCGAGCGCCAGAAGATCATCGACCAGGCCACCGAGCTCGAGGCGCAGATAACCGAGTACAAGGCGATCCTCGCCGACGAGGGCCGGCAGCGCACGATCATCCGCGAGGAGCTCACCGCGATCGTCGACCGCTTCGGCGACGAGCGTCGCACGCACATCCTGCACGGTTTCGACGGCGACGTCTCCATGGAAGACCTCATCGCCGAAGAGGAGATGGTCGTCACCGTCACGCGCGAGGGCTACATCAAGCGCACGCGCAGCGACAACTACCGCTCGCAGCACCGCGGTGGCAAGGGCGTCAAGGGCGCTCAGCTCCGCGCCGACGACATCGTGGAGCACTTCTTCGTCACCACCACGCACCACTGGCTGCTGTTCTTCACGGACAAGGGCCGCGTCTACCGCGCCAAGACGTATGAGGTGCCGGAGGCCGGTCGCGACGCGAAGGGCACCCACGTCGCCAACCTGCTCGCCCTGCAGCCCGACGAGAGCATCGCCCAGGTGCTCGACATCCGCGACTATGAGGTCGCCGACTACCTCGTCCTCGCGACCCGCGACGGTCTGGTGAAGAAGACCCGACTCGACGCGTACGACACGAACCGTCAGGGCGGCGTGATCGCGATCCGACTCAACGAGGAGGACGAGCTCGTCAGCGCGCTGCTCGTCAACGCCGAGGACGACATCCTCCTCATCAGCCGCCGTGGCATGTCGGTGCGGTTCGAGGCGACCGACGAGGCACTGCGCCCCATGGGTCGCGCGACCGCCGGTGTGCGCGGCATGAAGTTCAAGATCGACGGCGACTGCCTGCTGTCCGCCTCGGTCGCGGCCGCCGGGAAGTTCGTCTTCGTGGTCACCGACGGCGGGTACGCGAAACGCACGGCGGTCGAGGAATACCGGGTCCAGGGCCGTGGCGGAACGGGCATCAAGGTCGCGAAACTGAACGACGATCGGGGCACTCTCGCGGGTGGTCTGATCGTCGCGGAGGACGACGAGGTCTTGGTGGTTCTGTCCAGCGGCAAGGTGGTACGCTCTGCCGTGGCCGAGGTCCCCGCGAAGGGTCGAGACACCATGGGAGTGGTGTTCGCCCGCACGACGGAGGCCGACCGCATCCTCGCCATCGCCCGTAACGGTGAGCGCGGTCTCGCAGAAGACGAGGCCGAAGCGGATGTCGACACCGAGGCCCCCCAGACGACAGAGACACCCGAGGATACAGACGCATGAGCACAGTGGCCGACAAGCTGGCGAAGAAGTCGACCCGCAAGACCAGTGGCAAACAGGTTCGCCTCCGCCTGGTGTACGTCGACTTCTGGTCAGCGGTGAAGCTCTCCTTCCTGGGAGCCGTGGCTCTCGCCGTCGTCACGATGGTCTCCTTCTTCCTCATCTTCCTGGTGCTCCAGGCGACGGGCATCATGTCGACCGCAGACGAGTTCCTCCAGGGCATCACGGACAACGCGTTCGTGCTGTCCGAGGTCGTCGGCCTGCCGCAGGTGATGGCCTTCGCCGCGGTCGTGGCGATCCTGAACCTGATCGTCTTCACGGTGCTCGGCGCCGTGATCGCCGGCATCTACAACCTCGCCGTGAAGGTGACGGGCGGCCTGCTCGTCGGCTTCATGTCGAACTGACGCGAGTCACGACGAAGGGCGGGTGCCGCAGCACCCGCCCTTCGTCGTGTGCACGGCGCGGCGGCTCAGACCACCCCGGTCGTTCCGAGGAGCGTGCCGATCAGCCACGTCGCGAGCAGCGCGAGCGCTCCGCCGATCACGAGCCGCAGTGCCGCTCGGCCCGGCGCGGATCCTCCGATCCTCGCCGAGATCGTGCCCGTCGCGGCCAGGGCGATCAACACCGCGACGAAGGTCACCGGGACTCGCCAGTCGGGCGGGGGCAGCAGGATCGCCAGCAAGGGGAGCAGCGCGCCGAGCGTGAACGCGATCGCGGAGGACAGCGCCGCGTGCCACGGGTTGACCAGGTCGTCCTGATCGATGCCGAGCTCCACCTCGAGGTGTGCCGACAGAGCGTCGTGCGCGGTGAGCTCCTCGGCCACACGGCGCGCGGTGTCCTCCGTGAGCCCCCGGTCGCGGTACAGGGAGGTGAGCTCGGCGAGCTCCGCCTCCGGCATCGTGCGCAGCTCTTCCTTCTCCTTGGCGATGAGCGCGCGCTCGCTGTCGCGCTGGCTGCTCACGGAGACGTACTCGCCCAGAGCCATGGAGATCGCCCCACCCACCAGACCGGCGACGCCCGCGGTGAGGAGCGCGGCGTTATCCGTGGTGGCACCGGCAACGCCCACGACCAGCGATGCCACCGACACGATCCCGTCATTCGCTCCGAGGACACCGGCGCGCAGCCAGTTGAGGCGCTGACCCACTCCGGTGCCGTGCGGTTCTCCCTCGTGGGCTGTCATGCCACCAGTGAAGCAGACGAGGACAGTGGCGAGGGCGGTCCCGGGTAGGGAAAACCCGAACCGGAGTGTCCGGCTGCCTCGGTGCCCGCGTGGCACCCTCCCCCGTACCGTGGAATCATGACCACTCAGCCTGCGCCTCCGGCCGCCGCTCCGGCGAAGCCACCGCTGCGCCTCTTCCTCACGGTCCTGCATCTGGCGGGCATCGGCGTCCTCGGTGGCGGGATCTTCGCCACCCTCGGCGCACTGCTCGGGACGGGGATCGGCCTCGTGTTCGTCGCCGGCATCGGCATCGTCCTGCTCGTCGGTCTCGTCTACGCGCTCTACGGCCTCGGCTGGTTCGAGGTCGCGCGCGTCGCCGGTCTCTACCGCACCCCGCTCGCGCCCCTGCGACTGCAGCCGCGCGATCGTCCCGGCTTCGCCGGCTGGCTCCGCGCCCTCGGGCGACAGGCCGTCGACGGACGCATGTGGCGTGCCGTCGCGAACTTCGCCATCTCGGCAGTGCTGGGCTGGGTCGTGCTCCGCCTGGCCTGGAGCCTCGTGTGGTCGATCATCATCTCCTTCGCCCCCCTGACCTCTGCCGACAGCATCATGGGACCCTTCGGCGGTGCCGGGATCCCCGTCGCCTGGGCTCCGCTCATCGGGATCTTGGGCGTCGCCGCATCGGCGGCCGGCATCATCGGACTCGCATTCCTGCACCGCACCCTGTCCCTGGCGATCGTCGCCCGCAGTCGGGAGACCGAGCTCACGGAGCGGGTGCGTGCCTCGACGGCGCAGCGGGAGGGAGCCGTGCGTGCGGCCGACGTGGAGCGCACCCGCATCGAGCGGGATCTCCACGACGGCGTGCAGCCGCGTCTCGTCTCGGTCGGCATGACCCTGGGCCTGGCCCAGCAGAAGATCGACACCGATCCCGACGCGGCCAAGGACCTCATCTCGGAGGCGCACACCTCGACGAAGGCGGCGATCACCGAGCTGCGGCAGCTCGCGCGGGGCATCCACGCCTCGGTCCTCGACGACCGCGGGCTGGACGCGGCGCTGTCCGCACTCGCCGGCCGTTCGCACATCCCCGTGCACCTCGACGTGCGGATGGACGGGCGGTGCAGTCGTGAGGCCGAGGCCGCGGTGTACTTCTCGATCGCGGAATCCCTCACCAACGCCGCCAAGCACTCTCGCGCGAGCGAGGCCCGGGTCACGGTGCGACTGCGCGAGGGCAACGTGCTGTGGGCCCGCGTGGAGGACAACGGCATGGGCGGCGCGCAGGTGCTCCCCGGCGGCGGCCTCGACGGCATCGCGAACCGGATCCTCGCCGCCGGCGGAACGTTCCGCCTGGACAGCCCGCTCGGTGGTCCGACCAGCCTGGAGGTGAACGTGCCATGCGCATCCTGATCTGCGAGGACTCGGTCCTGCTGCGGGAGGGGCTCGTGCGTCTGCTGGAAGACGCGGGTCATCAGGTGGTGGCCGCGCTCACCGACACCGACGGTGTGGCGGAGGCCGTGGCATCCGCCGACCCGGAGCTCTGCATCCTGGACGTGCGGCTTCCTCCGACGTTCACCGACGAGGGGATCCGTGCGGCGCTGGCGCTGCGGGCGACGCATCCGTCCCTTCCGATCCTCGTGCTGTCGCAGTACGTGGAGGAGCGCTACGCGTCTGACCTGATCGCGGCGCAGGGAGGGCCCCTGGGTTACCTGCTGAAGGACCGGGTCGCCGACGTCGCGGAGTTCATCGAGTCCGTGCAGCGGATCGCCGACGGAGCGACCGTGCTCGACCCGGAGGTCGTGGCGCAGCTGCTCACGCGACGCAACCGCGACGACCGGATGCTGCGCCTCACGGAACGTGAGCGCACCGTGCTGGCACTGATCGCGGAGGGCAAGTCGAACCAAGCGATCGCCGGACTGCTGTTCGTCTCCGAGGCGAGTGTCGAGAAGCACATCACCTCCATCTTCCAGAAGCTGGGGTTCGAGCAGGACGAGTCGGGAAACCGTCGCGTGCTGGCGGCCCTGGCACACATCGAGAACACGGGCGGCCCCACGCCGCCGACCGGACAGACAGGAATGGCACGATGACCACCGAAGATCAGGGCCCCCAGGGCGGCCACACGCCGCTCACCCCTCCCCCTGCGACGGCACCTCACGCCCCGGCCGAGCCCGCACCGATGGTGCCGGGCGGCTCCGGTACCGAGCCCCGACGTTCCTCGGGCGCCACGGCGATCCTCGTGATCACCGCCGTGGTGGGCGGCCTCGCCCTGCTCGGCGCCGGAGGCACGGCGGCGGCCGCAGCCGCGGGCTCCGTGATGTCATCGAGCCGACCCGACTCGGTCCAGACCGTCGGCGTGGACGGCATCGACGGCGTCGACCTCGATGCCGACGCGAGCAGCGTGCGGGTGGAGTTCGGTGACGTGGACGACGCCGAACTGGCGGTCACGAACGGCCGCGGGCAGGCCTGGACGTTCGAGCGGGAGGGCGACGAACTCGTCGTGAAGAGCCCGCGGGGTGTGTTCGGCTGGTGGTTCGGCAACTGGTTCGGCGACGAGGAGGTCGCGGTGCTGACGTTGCCCGAGAGCCTGCGCGACGCCGGTCTGGATGCGAACCTCACGCTCAACGCGGGCAGCCTGGATGTGACGGGTGACTTCGGTGACCTCGAGCTCGACGTGAACGCGGGGTCGCTCGACGTCGAGGGCGCGGCGGAGACGCTCGACGTGCAGATGAACGCCGGGCGCGCCGACATCGTGCTGGACTCGGTGGCCGAGGCCGACCTGGGCATCTCGGCGGGCGATCTCACGGTGGAGCTCACGGGCTCGGCGCCCGCGCGCACATCGGTCGATGCGAGCGCGGGATCGGTCGACCTCACGCTGCCCGACGTGGAGTACAGCCTCACCCAGGACGTGAGCGCCGGCTCGCTCGATGCCACCGTCGATCAGGGGTCGAACGCGCGACACACGATCGACGTCTCTCTCGCAGCGGGGAACGTGACGATCCGACCCGGGCGCTGAGACGCGGGAGCACGGAGGGGCCGGTACTCGGAGAGTGCCGGCCCCTCGGCGCCGTCGCTCACGGCGTCGGCGAAGTTATCCACAGTTCTCTCCACAGCATGGGGAGAATTACACCGATGTTATTCACAGGCGTTAACAACTCTGTTAACAACTCGGGATCAGGCCAAAAGGAGCAGCGGCGGAACGAACGCCACGATCACGAGCAGGAGAACCACCAGGGCCGAGAGGAAAACGATCTGCCACACGCGCTGCTCACGGCGTTTCGTGCGCGTATAGATGAAGGCCACGATCGCGCCCACGATCGCCCCGCCCAGATGCGCCTGCCAGGAGATCCCCCCGGCGAAGAACCCGAAGGCGAAGTTGATCGCGAGGATGACGAGGATCCCGGTCACGTTCGCCCCGATGTGGCGGCCGATGATAAACAGCGACGCGAGGAGACCGAAGATGGCGCCCGATGCTCCGACCGTCCATGAGCCCGGCGCGAGGATCGCGACCATGACCGATCCACCCAGTCCGCTGATCAGGTACAGCGCCAGGTAGCGCGCCCGCCCCAGCATGGGTTCGAGGCTCTGGCCGAGCATCCACAGCGCCAGCATGTTGAGCGCGAGGTGCACGAAGCCGCCGTGCACGAACAGCACCGTCAGCAGTCGCCACGGCTCGAACGGCACCGCGAACAGGTTGGGGTAGAGGAACGGTGCGTAGAAGCCCAGCGCCTGTGTGATCGGCTGGTTGAGCCCGGGGATGAGCTGCACGAGGCCGATGAACGACGTGATCGCCAGCAGCACGTAGGTGACGACGGGCTTGCCGCCGCGGGTCATCGCCAGAGCACCGCCGCGGTTCCCCCAGCGTCGGGCGGCCTTCTTCTGGGCGGGAGTGCGGTTCTTGCGCTCGGCCGCCATGCACTCCGGGCAGATCACGCCGACGGCGGCCTGGGTCTGACACTCGGGGCAGATGGTGCGCAGACACCGCTGGCAGAGCACGAAGCTCTGCCGATCCGGATGCCGGTAGCAGAAGTTGTCGCGATTACTCGTGAACTCGGGCGTCGACATCCGGATCGGCCGTGGCTTCCGTCAGGCGGCGACGATGTCGATCGACTGCAGCACGACCGGCTCGACCGGGCGGTCGCCGGCCGCGGTGGGCACGGCGGCGATGGCGTCGACGACCTTCTTCGAGGCGTCGTCGGCGACGGCGCCGAAGATGGTGTGCTTGCCCTGCAGCCACGGGGTCGGGTCGGTCGTGATGAAGAACTGCGAGCCGTTCGTGCCCTCGACCTTGCCGGTGATGGCGTTGCGGCGCAGGCCGGCGTTGGCCATCGCGAGGATGTAGGGCTCGTTGAAGTCGAGCTCCCCGTTGATCTCGTCATCGAAGTTGTAGCCGGGGCCGCCCACACCCTGACCGAGCGGGTCGCCGCCCTGGATCATGAAGTTGGGGATGATGCGGTGGAAGATGACGTCCTTGTAGAGAGGACCCTCGCCCGGCTTGCCGGTGGCGGGGTGCGTCCACTCCTGGGTGCCGTCGGCCAGGCCGACGAAGTTCTTGACCGTCTTGGGAGCGTGGTCGCCGAAGAGGTTGATGACGATGTCACCGTGGTTGGTGTGCAGAGTTGCGACGTGGGAAGCATGAACCATGCCCTCATTCTCGCAGAGCTTCCGATGAGTGGCCCGGGTCTGTACATCCCCTCGGCGGATGATGCAAGGGGCGGGCGATTCCCTCCCCCCATCCAGGGTGTCGTGGCAAGATGGGGAACCCGTACTCCAATGGACAGGAGAGCATCGTGAGCCTCAGCCGCAAGCGGAAGAAGCAGCTTCGTCGTCTTCAGAAGGACGCCAACCAGCTGTGGGAGGACCAGCAGGTGCTCGTCGGCCACGCCGCCGACGTCGCCCGAGAGGCCGGCCGTCAGCTCGGCAACTTCAATCGGGAACAGCTCGTCCCCGCCGTCCAGGACACCTACAACCGTCGTGTCGCCCCCGTGGTCGACCGCGGCGTGAAGGTCGGCAGGCACGTCGTCGACGACAAGGTCGTGCCGATCGTCGGCGGCGTCGTCGGCACCGCGCTCACCGCGTGGGACGTCGCCAACGCGAAGCGTCAGGGCATCGAATACAAGGCCCGCAAGGCCGTCGCTCCGAAGAAGGGCCCCGGCCTCGGCTCGGTCATCGCGATCGTGCTGGGTGCGGCTGCGGCCGTCGGAGTGCTCTACGCCGCCTGGCAGGCCCTCCGCGCCGACGACGAGCTCTGGGTCGCCGACGACCCGCTGTCGGCTCCCGACGCGTGACCACCCCCGACCCGCACGCGCGGGTGCGGGATGCTGCGGCCGCCCGCGGACTCGACATCGAGATCCGCGAGCGGCCGCAGGCGCGCAGCCTGCATGAGGCCGCGGAGATCCTGGGCATACCGCCGTCCGGCATCGTGAAGACCCTCGTGGTGAAGCGCTCCGACGACACCTATCTGTTCGCCCTGGTCCCCGGCGGTCGGTCGATCTCGTGGCCCAAGCTGCGTGCCGTGGTCGGCGTCAACAAGCTGCGACTGCCCGAACCCGAGCTCGCCCTCGCGGCCACAGGGTACGAGCGGGGCACGATCGTCCCGATCGGCAGCACGACCGATTGGCCCGTGTACGCCGACGAGTCCATCGTCGGGCAGCGGATCGCCATGGGAGCGGGTGCGCACGGTTACAGCCTGTTCGTGGACGCCGACGACCTGATCGCCGCCTACGGCGCCACCGTCGCCGACATCTCCCTTCCCGAGGAGCGCTGACCGCCAGCGCTCAGGCGAGTCCCGCCATCCGGATGGCGATGTCGACCAGCTTGACCCGCTGCAGCCCCGCGACGGCCGCGAGCGGAAACCACTCGGCCCTGTCGGTCGAGCCCTCGGTCTCGAAGCGCAGCCGTCCGCCGGTGACCTCGGCGCGGTAGACGATGCGCAGCGTGTGGAGCGGTTCCGCCGCCTTCTGCACCCGCCGCCCTGCCGGGATCACCCGCGAATGGATACCGAGCAGCGCGCCGACCCGCACGGTGTACCCGGTCTCCTCGCGCAACTCCCGGCGGACCGCGTCCTCCGGGGCCTCGCCCGGCTCGAGCCCGCCGCCCGGCATGGTCCACGCCGTGCGACGCCCCTCGATCCAGCGCGCCAGGAGGAGCCGGCCACCCTCATCGGTGACGACCCCGTATGCGGCGACGCGCAGGTCCATGGCTCACACCCTATCCGCCGGGCACGCCACGCTCCGACCACGTGTCGGCCGGCGCACATCGATCACGAATCGAGAAGCGAGGGCGCTCGGATCGTTCCTATTCTGTGGAGATCAGCCACACCGAGAGGACGGAAACCATGGCCGCCGACAACGAGAAGAACTTCACCGCCGAGGAGCGCGAGGCCATGCAGGCCGCCGCGAAGGAGGCCCGCACCCGACGGTCGCGTGCCAAGAAGTCGCCCGAGGAGCTGAGGGCGGCCGGCGAAGCCGACATCACGGAGGCCATCGACAAGCTCGACGAGCACGACAGGGCGCTGGCGCGGAAGCTGCACGACCTGGTCTCCGAGGTCGCCCCCGACCTGGTGCCGCGCACGTACTACGGCATGCCCGCGTGGGGTCGAGACGGGAAGGTGCTGTGCTTCTTCCAGCCCGCGAGCAAGTTCAAGGTGCGCTACGGGACGTTCGGGTTCGAGCCGATCTCGAACCTCGACGACGGCACCGTGTGGCCCACGGCGTACGCTGTGATCGACCTGACGCCGAAGGACCGGGAGTTCCTCGCGGACCGGCTGCGCCAGGCCATCAGCTGAAGCGCTCCGAACCCGAGACAGCGACGGCACCCCGGCACTACCGTGGAACCGTGAGCACTCCCCCGTTCCCCGCCTCCGTCTACGCCTCCCGACTCACCCGTGCAGCCGCGCTCGCCGCGGACGCCGGACTCGACGCCGTGGTCGTCGGACCGGGGCCCGACCTCCAGTACCTGCTCGGGGTCGAGGGGGACACGATCGAACGGCTCACGGCGCTGGTGCTCACCCCCGACGCGCGCGCGACCATCGTGGTGCCGCGCATGGAGCTGGCGAAGATCCGCAGCACCGCGGCCGGCGAACTCGGTCTGACCATCGCCGACTGGGTGGACGGGGAGGATCCGTATGCCCTGGTGCTCGCGGCGGCGGGGGAGGTCCAGCGGGCCGGGGTCTCCGACGCGCTGCCCGCGCTCCACGTGGTGCCGATCGCGGAACGCCTGGGGGTGCGGGTGGAGCTCGCGACCCCGGTGCTGCGCGAGGGGCGGATGATCAAGGACGACGCGGAGATCGCGGAGCTCCGGCGTGCGGGTGCCGCCATCGATGCCGTGCACCGCCGCGTGCCCGAGTGGCTGCGCGCCGGACGGACGGAACGCGAGGTGGCGGACGACATCGCCGCCGCGATCGTCGAGGAGGGCCACCGCACGGTCGAGTTCGTGATCGTCGGATCCGGTCCGAACGGTGCCGACCCGCATCATGAGGTCTCCGACCGGGTGATCGAGGAGGGCGACATCGTCGTGGTCGACATCGGCGGTGCGGTGCCCAGCGGCTACAACTCCGACAGCACACGCACCTACGTCGTCGGCGACCCCGGCGCGGAGGAGGCCGAACGCATCGCCGTGCTCGTGCGGGCGCAGCAGGCCGCGGTCGATGCCGTGCGTCCCGGGGCGACGGCCGCCGAGGTCGATGCCGCCGCGCGCACGGTGCTCGCCGAGGCCGGACTGGGCGAGGCGTTCCTGCACCGCACGGGCCACGGGATCGGTGTCTCGGTGCACGAGGAGCCCTACATCGCTCCCGGCAACGACCTCGTGCTGCGGCCGGGGATGGCGTTCAGCATCGAGCCGGGCATCTACTTCCCCGGTCGGTGGGGCGCCCGGATCGAGGACATCGTGATCGTGACGGACACCGGAGCGGAGCGGGTGAACCTGGCCCCGCACGCCCTCGTCTCCGCCGCTCGGCAGTGACCTTCGGCTATCAGCGAATACCTAAAGTCATCACGGTGAATTCCTAAAGTCACCTATCGTCGCATTTCCGGCGGGGCTAGCCTGCTGAGTGCTGGAGCCCCGTGCTCCGGCGATTGCTGATTCCATCTGGCGGGGGTTGCCGGAGGGTCGGATGTTCGCCTCAGAACACCACAATTTCATCGCGCCGACTGCAGGACTGAACGAGACGAGACGCCGCTGGGCGATCATCGCCCTGCTCGCGCTGCTCGCCAGCCTCCTCGTGACGGTCGTCGCGCCGCCCAAGCCGGCCGAAGCCCAGTTCCAGTTCTCTTGTACGAGTACGGAGGGCGTCGGGTACTTCGTCAACACGGGCTCCGGCTCCGTCTCGATGATCTACACCGGCACCGACACGAACATCCGGAACATCCCCGTCGGCGGCACCCCCTACGGTGTGACGTCGCTCCCGGACGGATCGCGGGTCTACGTGGCGAACGGCAACGGGTCCGTACAGGTGATCGACACCGCGACCCTCGCGGTCACGACGATCAACCACCCGTCGTTCTCCGCGTCGGTCGGCGCGTGGAGCTCCGCCGACGGCTCGCAGGTGTTCATCTCGAACATCGGGTCCAACACCGTCAGCGTGATCGACACCGCGACCAACACCGTGTCCCGCGTGATCACGGTCGGCGCCGCCGGTTCTCGTCCGGGATGGGTCGATGCCTACGGAAACGAGCTGTTCGTCGCCAAGGACGACGGCACCAACGGCGGGATCTCCGTGATCGACATGAGCAGCACCTCGACGACGACGTCCCGCGTCATCGCGGGAGCGGCTCCGGCGCACACGGTCGCCGTCAACGCCACGTACATCGCCGCCGCCAGCGAGACCGTCCTGTCGATCCCGATCCGCAACAGGACCGCGCCGTCGGCCCTCGTGCGCACCATCACGACCACCGAGCAGATCCACGGACTCACGTTCGTCCCCAACACCAACTACCTCGTGGCCAGTGGCGAGGCCGGACACACGTTCGTGTACGACGCGTCGACCGGGGCGCTGCTGCGGACGTTCACCGCGGGTGGCTCGAACATGCGCGTGCCCGTGGCCTCGCCGATCAGCAACGAGGTCTACATCGCCGGATACTCCACGCCCACGGGCACGCTGGACCGGCTCGTGACCACCGGGGCTCCGGCCACCTGGACCTACACCGCCAATCAGACGGCCCTGCAGAACGCTCCCGATGGCCACACCCCCGCGTTCTCCTGCCTGCCGCCGCTCTCGGGTTCCAAGTCCTTCGCCAAGTCGCCGATCGCTCAGGGCGAGACGACCACCCTGACGATCACGATCAACAACACCAACCTCGCCCCCACCACCGGCATCACCGGGGCGGCGCTGACCGACAACCTGCCCTCCAACATCCGCATCGCACCGACGGGCACGGCGACGACGACATGTACCGCCGCAACACTCACGGCGCCCCCCGGCGGGACGACCGTCAGCCTGAGCGGTGCTTCGATCCCCGCGGCCACCGGGCCGAACGGGGCGATCGTGCCGGGAAGCTGCACCATCACCGTGCCGGTGATCGGCGTCACACCCGGCGCCCAGACCAACACGATCGAGCCGGGGGCTCTCTCCGCGAACATCGTGGGCGAGACGGCGAACTCGTTCTCCGCACCGATCGAGGTGCTTCCCCCGGCGATGCAGATCGCGAAGTCGAACGACGACGCCGACGGGATCGTCGACGGCGGACAGACGCTGACCTACTCGATCACGCTGACCAACGCAGGGACGATCCCGCAGACGGGCGTCACCGTCGACGACGTGCTCCCCGCGGGCGTCACCTATGTGCCGGGGTCCACCGTCGCCACGCAGGGCACCACCGTGCGCGACAACGCGCCGGGCGGGACCAACCCCGACCTCGTCGGCGGCGATCCCGTCGCCGGGTCGCTCGTCGGACCGACGGATCCGTTCACGATCCCTCCGGGCGAATCGCTCGTGGTCACCTACCAGGTGACCGTGGACACTCCCGCGCCGGAGACGATCGACTCGTACACCAACACCGCCAGCGCCAGCTCCACCCAGGAGCCGACGCCGATCAGCACGACCGACACCGTGCAGGCCCTGTCCACCCTCGATCTCGTGAAGTCCGCGGGCACCCCGGTCGACGTCAACGGCAACGGGACCACCGACACCGGCGACACCATCGCCTACACCTTCACCGTCACGAACACCGGTAACACCACCATCGCGAACATCGCCGTCACCGATCCGAAGCTCGGCGCGATCACGTGCGACGCCACGACCCTGGCACCCGACGCCGTGGCCACCTGTACCGCGCCGCCCTACGTCATCACCCAGGCGGAGACCGATGCCGGCGCCGTCGACAACAGCGCCACCGCGGCGGGCACCGACCCCAGCGGCGACCCCATCGCCTCGAACGAGTCGACCACCTCGACACCCACCGAGCAGGCCCCGGCACTGCTGTTCGACAAGACGGCCGCCGCCCCGGTGGATGTGAATGCGAACGGCATCACCGACGCGGGCGACACCATCGCCTACACGTTCAGCGTCGCCAACACGGGCAACGTCACGATGAGTGGCATCACCGTCACCGATCCGAAGATCGGCGCGGTGACCTGCGACGTGACCACCCTGGCTCCCGGTGAGGTCGCGAGCTGCACCGCGCCCGCCTACACGATCACTGCCGCGGATCAGGACGCGGGCGAGGTCGCGAACACCGCGAGTGCCACCGGCACCGATCCCGGCGGCACCGCCGTCCCGTCGAACGACGACAGCACCACCACTCCGGTGGTCGCACCCGCACCGGCCCTCGAGATCGACAAGACCGCGGGAACACCCGTGGACGTCAACGGGAACGGCTCGACGGACGTCGGCGACACCATCGCGTACACGTTCACGGTGACCAACACCGGCAACGTCACCGTGTCGGACATCGCCGTGAACGACCCCAAGGTCGGCACGGTGACCTGTGATGTCACGGCGCTCGGGCCGACGGGAGTCGCGACCTGCACGGCCGCCCCGTACGTGATCACCCAGGCCGACATGGACAACGGCTCGGTGGACAACTCCGCCACCGCGAACGGCACGGACCCGACGGGCGGCCCGGTCGTGACCACCCCCGACACCACGACCACCCCCACCGACCAGGCGCCGGCGCTGTCGTTCGACAAGACCGCAGGCACCCCCGTGGATGTGAACGCCAACGGCATCACGGACGAGGGCGACACCATCGCGTACACCTTCACCGTCACCAACACCGGCAACGTCACGGTGGCGGGCATCGCGGTCACGGATGCCCTCGTCGGCGCCGTCACGTGTGACGTCACCACGCTGGCTCCCGGAGCGGTGGCGAGCTGCACCGCGGCACCGTACACGATCACCGCCGCGGACGAGACCGCGGGCGAGGTCGTGAACAGCGCCTCGGCCGCAGGCACGGACCCGGGCGGTGACGCCGTCCCGTCGAACACCGACACGACGACGACGCCGGTCGTCGCCTCGGCACCGAGTCTCACGATCGACAAGGCAGCGGGTGCTCCGGTCGACGTCAACGGCAACGGGGTGACCGACGCCGGCGACACGATCGCCTACACCTTCACCGTGACCAACACCGGCAACGTGCCGCTCGCCGATGTCGCGGTGGACGACCCGAAGGCCGGCGCGGTCACCTGTGATGCGACCACCCTCGCTCCCGGTGCGGTCGCGAGCTGCACCGCCGCGACGTACACGATCACGCAGGCCGACGTCGACAACGGCTCGGTCGACAACTCCGCCACGGCCACGGGCACCCCGCCCGGAGAACCCGCGATCACCTCCGACCCCGACACCACGAGCACCCCGACCGACCAGACCGCGTCGCTCGTGCTGGACAAGACCGCGGGCACACCGGTCGACGTGAATGCGGACGGCCTGACCGACGAGGGCGACACCATCGCGTACACGTTCACCGTCACGAACACCGGCACCGTCACACTGACCGACGTAGCCGTCGACGACCCGAAGGTGGGCACCGTCACGTGTGACGTCACGACTCTCGCTCCCGGGGCCGTGGCCACCTGCACGGCAGCGCCGTACACGATCACCGCAGCGGACGAGACCGCGGGCGAGGTGGCGAACACCGCGACCGCCGCGGCCACCGACCCCGGCGGCGACCCCGCCCCCACCGCCGACGACAGCACCTCGACCCCGGTCGTCGCCTCGGCCGCGGCTCTCACGATCGACAAGGTCGCGGGCGCCCCGGTGGACGTCGACGGCAACGGCATCACGAACGCCGGTGACACGATCGCGTACACGTTCACGGTGACCAACACCGGCAATGTGGCGGTGTCGGAGATCACGGTGGACGACCCGAAGGTCGGCGCGGTGACGTGTGATGTGACCACCCTGGCCCCCGGTGCGGTCGCGAACTGCACCGCGGCGCCGTACGTGATCACCGCTGCCGATGAGACCGCGGGCGAGGTCGCGAACACCGCGACCGCCGCGGGCACGGACCCGGACGGCGACTCGGTCGCCTCCGACCCCGACAGCACGACCACTCCGGTCGTCACGCCGGCGCCGGCGCTGTCGTTTGAGAAGACGGCGGGGACGCCGGTGGATGTGAATGCGAACGGCATCACGGATGAGGGTGACACGATCGGGTACACGTTCACGGTGACGAACACCGGCAACGTGACGGTGACCGATGTCGCTGTGGATGACCCGAAGGTGGGTGCGGTGACGTGTGATGTGACGACGCTCGCGCCGGGTGAGGTCGCTTCGTGTGCGTCGGCGCCGTACACGGTGACGGCGGCGGATGAGGCTGCGGGTGAGGTGGCGAACACGGCGACGGCGTCGGGGACGGCTCCGAACGGTGACCCTGTTCCGTCCGACCCGGATTCGACGACGACGCCGTCGGAGGCGTCGGCTCCGAGTTCGACGATCGAGAAGACCGCTGGTGCCCCGGTGGATGTGAATGGCAACGGGGTGACCGATGTGGGCGACACGATCGCGTACACGTTCACGGTGACGAACACCGGCAACGTGCCGCTGTCGGATGTGACGGTGAACGATCCGAAGGTCGGCGCGGTGACGTGTGATGTCACCACGCTCGCCCCCGGTGGAGTTGCGAACTGCACGGCGGCACCGTATGTGATCACTCAGGCCGACGTGGACAACGGCTCGGTCGACAACTCGGCCACGGCTACGGGCACCCCGCCCGGAGAGGACCCTGTTCCGTCTGAGCCCGACACGACGACCACCCCCACCGACCAGACCCCGGCGCTGTCGTTTGAGAAGACGGCGGGGACGCCGGTGGATGTGAATGCGAATGGCATCACGGATGCGGGTGACACGATCGCGTACACGTTCACGGTGACGAACACCGGCAACGTGACGGTGACGGATGTCGCGGTCACGGACGCCAAGGTGGGTGCGGTGACGTGTGATGTGACGACGCTCGCGCCGGGTGCGGTCGCTTCGTGTGCGTCGGCGCCGTACACGGTGACGGCGGCGGATGAGGCTGCGGGTGAGGTGGCGAACACGGCGACGGCGTCGGGGACAGCTCCGAACGGTGACCCTGTTCCGTCCGACCCGGACTCGACGACGACGCCGTCGGAGGCGTCGGCTCCGAGTTCGACGATCGAGAAGACCGCTGGTGCCCCGGTGGATGTGAATGGCAACGGGGTGACCGATGTGGGCGACACGATCGCGTACACGTTCACGGTGACGAACACCGGCAACGTGCCGCTGGCCGATGTGACGGTGAACGATCCGAAGGTCGGCGCGGTGACGTGTGATGTCACCACGCTCGCCCCCGGTGGAGTCGCGAACTGCACGGCGGCACCGTATGTGATCACGCAGGCCGACGTGGACAACGGCTCGGTCGACAACTCCGCCACGGCCACGGGCACCCCGCCCGGAGAGGACCCTGTTCCGTCTGAGCCCGACACGACGACCACCCCCACCGACCAGACCCCGGCGCTCGAGCTGGACAAGGTGGCCGGCACGCCGGTCGACGTGAACGGGGACGGCCTCACCAACGCCGGGGACACGATCGACTACACCTTCACCGTGACCAACACCGGCAACGTGACCCTGACCGATGTCGCGGTCGCTGATCCGAAGGTCGGCACGGTGACCTGCGATGTGACGACCCTGGCACCGGGCGCGGTCGCCACCTGCACCGCCCCGGCGTACACCGTAACCACGGACGACGAGGCCGCCGGCGAGGTCGCGAACACCGCGACCGCCTCGGCGACAGACCCCGCGGGCGACCCGGCACCCACCGACGACGACAGCACCACCACCCCGGCCGTCCCGGCCGCGCCGGCGCTGTCGTTCGAGAAGACCGCGGGTGCTCCGGTGGACGTGAACGCGAACGGCATCACGGATGCGGGCGACACGATCGACTACACGTTCACGGTGACCAACACCGGCAACGTGACCCTGACCGACATCACCGTGAGTGACCCGAAGGCGGGGACCGTCACCTGCGATGTCACGACCCTGGCGCCCGGGGCCGTCGCGAGCTGCTCGGCGGCGACCTACACGGTCACGGCCGACGATGAGGCGGCGGGCGAGGTCGCGAATACCGCTACCGCCACGGGGACGGAGCCCGGCGGTGACCCGGTCCCGTCCGACCCGGATTCGACGACGACCCCGTCGGAGGCCTCGGCCCCGGGGGTGACGATCGACAAGACGGCGGGTGACCCCGTGGACGTCAACGGCAACGGACTGACCGATGTCGGCGACACGATCGCGTACTCGTTCACGATCACGAACACCGGCAACGTTCCCCTCGCCGATGTCGGGGTGAACGACCCCAAGGTCGGCACCGTGACGTGCGATGTCACGACGCTCGCCCCCGGTGAGGTCGCGACCTGTACCGCGGCGCCGTACGTCATCACGCAGGCCGACGTCGACGCGGGCGGGGTCGAGAACTCCGCGACCGCGACGGGTACACCTCCCGGGGAGGACCCGGTGCCGTCTGAGCCCGACACGATCGTGACGCCGGTCGATCAGGTGCCATCACTGTCGTTCGACAAGGTCGCCGGTGCTCCGGTGGATGTGAACGCGAACGGCATCACGGATGAGGGCGACACGATCGACTACACCTTCACCGTGACGAACACGGGGACCGTGACGGCGACCGACATCGCCGTGAGCGACCCGAAGGTCGGGACGGTGACGTGTGATGTCACGACCCTTGCCCCGGGCGAGGTCGCGAACTGCACCGCGCCGACCTACACGGTCACGGCCGACGATGAGCAGGCGGGCGAGGTGGCGAACACGGCGACCGCGTCGGGGACGGATCCGAACGGTGACCCGGTCCCGTCCAACCCCGACAGCACGACCACCCCGGCCGTCGCGTCCGCCCCGAGTTCGACGATCGACAAGACCGCGGGCGCCCCCGTGGACGTCAACGGCAACGGCCTGACCGATGTGGGCGACACGATCGCGTACTCGTTCACGATCACGAACACCGGCAACGTCCCTCTCGCCGATGTCGGGGTGAACGACCTCAAGGTCGGCACCGTGACGTGCGATGTCACGACGCTCGCCCCCGGAGAGGTCGCGATTTGCACCGCGGCGCCGTACGTCATCACGCAGGCCGACGTCGACGCGGGCGGGGTCGAGAACTCCGCGACCGCGACCGGCACGCCTCCCGGAGGCGACCCCGTCCCGTCCGAACCCGACACCGTCGTGACGCCGACTGATCAGGTGCCGTCGATGACCCTCGTGAAGACGGCCGTGATCGACGACGCCGACCGGGACCGCGCCGCCGACGAGGGAGAAGTGATCCACTACGCCTTCACCGTCGCGAACACGGGCAACGTCACCATCGAGAATCTGGGCATCGACGACCCGATGCTGGACGAGCGCGGCGACGCCATCACGTGCCCGCTCGTGCCGCTGGCGCCCGGTGAGCAGGCTCTCTGTACGGCCGACCATGTCGTGACCGCGGCGGAAGCGACCGGTGGCGACCTGACCAACGTCGCTACCGCCACGGGACGTACGGGGACCGATGATCCGATCACGAGCGACCCGTCGACGGTGAGCACGCCCACGGATCCGGAGACACCGGAACCCGCACGACTGCCGACGACGGGTGGTCGGGATCAGACGGCCGCGGCACTGCTCGCGCTCGCCCTGATCCTGGGCGGAGTCACGCTGGTCGTCGTCCGGAGGGGAGCGCGCCGCCGCCCGACGGACATCGGATAGCTCGACCGGGGGGCCGAGCGACGGGGCTCGGTCGGGCGCACCCACATCGTGGGGCGTCCGACCGGGCTCCGGCGGGGCGCGTGCCCGGATGAGGCGGAGCACACCGGACCGGGCTCCGGCGGGGCGCGGCCTGGAAGAGTCGGAGCACACCGGCAGCACGACGCGACGGTGGTGAGGATCGATGCCGAAGCACGACCGGAAGGGGGTCGGTGCGCGGGAGGGAGGAGATCCGAGGTGGTGGAGCCTAGGAGATTCGAACTCCTGACATCCTGCTTGCAAAGCAGGCGCTCTACCAACTGAGCTAAGGCCCCGTGAGGGATTTCTTGAATTGAATGGTGGGGCTACCAGGACTTGAACCTGGGACCTCTTCATTATCAGTGAAGCGCTCTAACCGCCTGAGCTATAGCCCCGTCAACCTCCAAGACTTTACCGGAGAATCTCGGAAAATCCGAATCGAGCGCGAGGAGCCCGATGCACACCACCGCCGGCACGACGAAGCCCCCTCGCGCGGCGAGGGGGCTTCGGAAGAGAAGGGGCTGGTCAGCGCCAGCGTGTGGTCATGAGGAACCCGATGAGAGCGATGCCGAGACCGATCGCGAGGTTCCAGTTGTCGAGGCCCGGGATCGGGAACTGCATCCCCGAGATGTAGAACACGAGGATCCACGCGAGACCGAGAAGCATGAAGCCGATCATCACCGGCTTGAACCAGACGGCGTTGGGAGCGGCGTCGCCCTCGGCGCGCTCGACGACGGGTTCTTCGGTCTTGCGGTCACGTGCCATGCCGTCATTGTACCCGGGAGACCTCTGCGCCCACGAGAGGCGGTCACAGACGGGTGCCTCCGCACGAGCCCGTGTTCAGTGTCGACGGATAAGATCACGCCATGACTGCATCCGCCGTGCCTGGGGGGCGCCACGGACGTCGGCAGCGGCCCCGGTCGCGCGCCACGTTCGCGAGCGTGCTCGGCGAACTGTTGCTCACCGCCGGGGTCCTCGTCCTCCTCTTCGTCGCATGGCAGATGTGGATCGGCGACATCATCATCGCCGCCCAGAAGAACGACGAGGGTGCGGCGATCTCGCAGCAGCTCGCGGCGGCCGATCCCCCCGCGCTGCCGCCGAAGGTCGAGACCGACGACGGCACCACGGTGTACCAGGCGCCGGTGCCCGCCGCCCCCGCCGACGGGGCGTGGTTCGGGCAGATGCACATCCCGCGCTTCGGCGCCGAGTACAACTTCGGCATCTACGGCGGGACCAGCCGGGCCAGGACGCTCGACCAGAAGGGCATCGGGGTCTACACCGACTCGAAGATGCCCGGCGAGGTCGGCAACTTCTCCCTCGCGGGCCACCGCACCACCTGGGGCAAGCCGTTCAACCAGCTCGACAAGCTGCAACTGAACGACGCGATCGTGGTCGAGACCCCCGACGGCTGGTACACGTACCGCTTCCGCACGCTCGAGTACGTCACGCCCACGCAGACCGACGTGCTGGCCGACGTGCCGCAGATGCCCGCACAGCAGACCGGCGAGCAGTACATCACCCTCACGGCGTGCTCCCCCCTGTACTCGCTCGCCGAGCGGATTGTCGCCTACGGCGTGTTCGAGAGCTTCCAGCCGCGCGCCGAAGGGCCACCGTCCGCACTGACCGACCCGCCTCCCCCGCCCGCCGCTCCGTCGGTGTGACCACGAACGATCAGGAGACACCACCCATGTACGCCGCACTCTGGCGCCTGCTGCCCGGTCCCTGGTGGTTGCGTGTGCTCATCCTGCTGGTCGTGGTCGCCGCCGTGCTCTACGCCCTGTTCTGGTACGTGTTCCCCTGGATCAGTCCGTTCATCTCCCCGGGTGAGGTCGACGTCGAATGACCCGCGTGCTCGTCGTGGACAACCACGACAGCTTCGTGCACACCCTGATCGGCTATCTCCACGAGCTCGGTGCCGACACCACGATCGTCGAGGCGGACGAGGTCGATGCGGCGCGGGTCGAGGGACTGCTCACCGCGCACGACGCGCTGCTCCTGTCGCCGGGGCCGGGCTCGCCCGACGACGCCGGCGTCTCGCTCGATGCGGTCCGCCTCGCCGCCCGCTCCGCCGTTCCCACGCTCGGCGTGTGCCTGGGTCACCAGGTGATCGGCGCGGCCCTGGGTGCCCCCGTGACCGGCGCACCGGAGCTCATGCACGGCATGGTGTCGGCGGTCGCGCACGACGGCTCGGCGCTGTTCGACGGCATCCCCTCGCCGTTCGCGGCGGGTCGCTACCACTCCCTCGCCCTCGCGGAGCGCGACCTGTCCGCCGAGCTCGCGGTGACCGCACGGACGGCGGACGGCACGGTGATGGCGCTCGAACACCGCACGCTCCCGTTCCACGGGGTGCAGTTCCACCCGGAGAGCGTGCTCACCGAGGGCGGCTACCGTCTGCTGGCGAACTGGCTGCGACTGTGCGGCGACCCGGACGCCGTGTCGCGGGCAGAACGACTGCACCCGCTCACGCGCTGACCCCGGGGTGTCGAACGGCTGCGCGTCAGGAACCGGTGCAGTAGCGCAGCTCGACCGAGGAGTTGATCGGCACGTCGCCCGGAGCGACCGACATCGAGTGCACGGTGGCCGGGTCGGTGGCGGGGCAGTCGCTCTCCTCGATCGGCACCGGGGTGAGCCCGAGATCCGTGAGCGCCTTCGATGCGGAATCGACCGACCAGCCCACGACATCCGACAGGGTGACCTTGCCGCTGGCGACCTCCAGGTTCACGACCGTGTTCGGCGCCACCTCGGTGTCGGCCTTCTCGCTGGCCGTCATCACGGTGTTCGCCGCGAGGCCCTTGTCGTTGCGCTGGGTGACCGTGCCGAGCTGCAGCCCCGCCTTCTCCAGCGCCTCGGTGGCCGCGGCCAGGGACATGCCCTCGAGCTTCGGCACCACCACGGTCTCCTCGCCGGACGACACGTAGAGCGTGACGGTGGACCCCTGCTCGACCGACACCCCGCTCTCCGGATCCGTGCGGATCACGTTGCCCTCGGCGATGTCGGGACTGGACTCGATGACGATCTTCGACGAGAGGTCGAGCTTGGCCAGGTCGTCCTGCGCACGCTCCGACGCCACATTGGTCAGGTCGGGCACGACCCTCGACGTGCTGGGCACCTCGGACGGCCGCATGCTGATCGTGACCACCCAGAACAGGACCGACGCCAGAAGCACCGCCAGCAGCGCGACGCCCGCCCAGATCCACGCGACCGGCGGGCCCGACTGCGTGCGGGTCATGGTGGTGTCGCTGCTGAGCTGCCGCAGCGACCGCGCCGTCTCCTGCGCCTGACGCGGGTTCGGGCCATACAGCTCGCTGGTGAGCGCGCCGATCTGCTTGCGCGTCGGGGCGGCACCGGTCACGGCCGAGTCGAGGGCCGCGCGGAAGTGCGCCGCGTCGGGGAAGCGCTGGTACGGGTCCTTCGCGAGCGCGCGCAGCACGATCGGGTCGAGCGCCGCCGGGGACTCCTCGTTCACCTCGGACGGAGGGATCGGTGTCTCGCTCACGTGCTGGTACGCCACCGCGACCGGAGACTCGCCGCGGAAAGGCTGGCGCCCGGTGAGCAGCTCGTACAGCACCACGCCGGTGGAGTACAGGTCGGCGCGGGCGTCGACCGGCTCGCCCTTGGCCTGCTCCGGCGAGAAGTACGCCGCGGTGCCGATGATCTGCGTGGTCTCCGCGACCGTCGAGGAGGAGTCGGACACCGCGCGGGCGATGCCGAAGTCCATGACCTTGACCTGACCCTTGTCGGTCACCATCACGTTGCCGGGCTTGATGTCGCGGTGCACCACACCCGCGCGGTGCGAGTAGTCCAGCGCCTCGAGGATCCCGTCGACGTAGCGGACGGCGTCGGCCACGGGCACCGGGCCCTCGGCGATGATCTTCTTCAGCAGGGTGCCCTTGACGAGCTCCATCACGATGTACGGGGGCTCATCGGACGAGGGGTCGCTCGTCGACGGGTCGCCCGCGTCGTACACCCGCACGATCGACGGGTGGGACATGCGCGACGCCGCCTGCGCCTCCAGCCGGAACCGCGTGCGGAAGCTCGTGTCCCTGGCCAGTTCGGGGTCGAGGATCTTGATCGCGATCTCGCGACCGAGGGTCAGGTCGTACCCGCGGTACACCTTCGCCATTCCGCCGTGCCCGATGAGCTCGTCGACGCGGTACCGGCCCGCGATGACTTGTGGCTCTGTCGACACGGATGACCCCCCTGAAACTACAAAACAGCTGGACTACAGGCTACCCTTCGGCGCCGCCACCCCCGTCACCCTCGCCGTCGTCGGGGGCCGTGATGGTGACCGACAGCGGGGGCGACGCGTTCGACGTGCGCTGGTCGCCGCCCGAGCACATGGCCTGGTAGGTGACGATGAGCTGCTGGCCCACCGCGTCGCCGACCTTCACCTGCGTGTTGCGCTGCGTCGGCTGGAAGTTCGGGCCGCCCGAGACGAACGAGCCGTTCTGCAGCGACACGACGTAGCCCGACAGGGTGGTGCCGCTCGGGCACGTGAAACCGGTGCCCCAGGCCACCGTGACCGTGCTGCCCGCGACCGGGTCGCCCGTGAGCGTCGGGGTGTCGGTCGGCGTGGGCAGCGGGGTGCGTGCGGCGTACACGGTCAACGCGATCGGCGTCGTGGTCTCGACGTTCCCGGTGGGCTGAACCCGGTACACCTGACCGACCTCCGCGTCGCTCGGGGCGGGGTCGCCGTCGGCGCACGTGACGTTGTTCGTGAAGCCCGCGTCGGCCAGCGTCGCGGTCGCCGTGGCGCAGTCCATGCCGTTGAGGTTCAGCGCAGCCACGTCGACGCGCGTCACCTCGGGCGTCGGGCTCGTGGAGGGCGACGGGGGCGGCGTGGTCTGCGCGGTGGTCGGCGAGTCGGACGGCTTCGGATCTTCCCCCCGGTTGCCGAACATCGCCCACAACGTGCCCACGAGCACGATGACCAGCAGAGCGATCAGGGCGATCAGCGGCCAGGTCCAGGCGCTGCGCTTCTTCTTCTCCTTCTCCTCCTCCGCGACGGCCTCCTCGGTGGGCAGCTGCGCGGTGGTGGGGAGGATGCGCGTGGCACCGTCGTTCGATGCCGTCAGCATGCGCGTGGCGTCGTCGTCGCCGGCGATCCCGCCCGTCGCGATCGCCGGAACAGCGATCGCCGCCGAGTTCAGGTCTCCGCGCCGCAGCGCCTGTGCGGCCCGCGCGACGGTCGCCGCCGAGGACGGGCGGTCGGCGGGCTTCTTGGCGATCATCGCCATCACGAGGTTCTGCACCGGGATCGGCACGGTCGGCGGCAGCGGCGGCGGCTGCTCGTTGATCTGCGCCATCGCGATCGCCACCTGCGACTCGCCCGTGAACGGACGCTTGCCGGCCAGGCACTCGTACGCCACGATGCCCAGCGAGTACGTGTCGGTCGCGGGAGATGCGGGGTGGCCGGACGCCTGCTCGGGCGACAGGTACTGCACGGTTCCCATCACCTGACCGGTCGCCGTCAGCGGCACCTGGTCGGCGATGCGAGCGATGCCGAAGTCGGTGATCTTGACGCGGCCGTCTGGCGTGATCAGCAGGTTGCCCGGCTTGATGTCGCGGTGCACCAGGCCGGCGGCGTGCGCGGCCTGCAGGGCGGACGCCGTCTGCGCCACGATGTCGAGCGTCTTGTCGGCGCTCAGCGCTCCGTCGCGCTCGAGGATCGTGGACAGGGCCTCACCCGGCACGAGCTCCATGACGAGGTAGGCGCTGCCGTTCTCCTCGCCGTAGTCGAAGACGCTGGCGATGCCCTCGTGGTTGACGAGCGCGGCGTGCCGCGCCTCCGCGCGGAACCGCTCGAGGAACCCCGGGTCCCCCATGTACTCGTCCTTGAGGATCTTGATCGCGACGGTACGCCCGATGACGTGATCCGTCGCCTCCCAGACCTCGCCCATGCCGCCGATCGCGATCCGCGACTGCAGCTCGTAACGACCACCGAACGACACACCCTGCGTCGGCCTCATCTGCCCAGCACCGCCTCTATGACCTTCTTCGCGATCGGAGCGGCGATGGTGTCACCGCTCCCTGATTGTCCCTGCCCGCCGCCGTTCTCGACGACGACCGCCACGGCGACCGATGGGTCGTCCGCCGGGGCGAACCCGGTGAACCACAGCGTATGCGGCCTGTTTCCGTTCTCTGCCGTGCCCGTCTTACCGGCCACGTCGACCCCGTCTATTCTTGCACCCTGGGCCGCGCCGTTTGAGACGCTGGCGACCATGGCGGAGGTGATCTCGTTCGCCACATCGGCTTCCATCGCCCGCCCGAACTCGCTGTTCTGGAAGGCCTTGATCACCGACAGGTCGTTGCCGATCACGGCATCCACCATCTGCGGGTTCATGACCACGCCGTCGTTCGCGATGCCGGCCGACACCATCGCCATCTGCAGCGGTGTCGCGGTGACCTGTCCCTGCCCGAAACCGCTGAGCGCGGTCTGCGCGTCGTCGAGCGCCCGCGGGTAGCTGGACGGGGTCGAGGCGAGCGGCGTGTCGAAGCTCCGGTTGAAGCCGAACTTCTCCGCCATCTCCCGGATCGCGTCGTCGCCGAGCTCCACGGCGAGCTCCGCCATCGGGATGTTGCAGCTGAGGCGGATGGCCTCGGCGATCGTCACGGTCGCACCGGGACCGCACGTGCCGCCCCACGCGTTGGACACGCGGTTGGACGAGCCGGGCAGGGTGTACAGCGCGGGGTTGGGCAGCGTGGACTCCGGCGTCCATTTGCCGCTCGCGTACGCCGCGGCCGCCGTGACGAGTTTGAACGTGGAGCCCGGGGGGTTCAGGTCGCCGGCGATCGCGCGGTTCGACAGGGGCTTGCCCGGGTCGGCGACCAGCTGGTCATAGGTGGCGTTCGCGGCGTTCGCGTCGTGCGTCGCCATCAGGTTCGTGTCGAAGCCGGGGGTCGACACCATCGCGAGGATGCGCCCGGTCTTCGGGTCCATCGCCACGACCGCGCCCTGCAGACCGTCGAGCGCCTCGGCGGCAGCCCGCTGCGCGGCCGTGTTCAGTGACAGCTCGACGCTGTACCCGCGCTGCGGCTGACCCGACAGGATGCGCTCGATCTCGGAGAAGAACGCGTTGGAGCCGGTGCCGGAGAGGTCGGCGTTCATCGCCTTCTCGATGCCGGTGGTCGAGCCGAGCGCGGGGTTGAAGTACCCCGTGACCGTCTCCCACAGCGCCGGATCGGTGTAGAAGCGCTGGAAGCGGTACTGGTCGTCGCTGGGCGTCGAGCTCGCGATCGCCGCGCCGTCGACGATGATCGCGCCACGCTGGATCTCGAAGCTGTCCAGACGGGTGCGCTTGTTGTGGGGGTTCTGCGCGAGGCTGTCGGACTCGACGACCTGGATCCAGCTGGTCGCGGCGAACAGCGCGATGAACATGAACAGCATGATGATGCTGAGGCGGCGGAGTTCCCTGGTCATGTCAGCCGATCACCACCCGGGGCTGACGGCGCACGCCGTCGGAGATGCGCAGCAGCAGCGCCACGATGAGCCAGTTCGCGACGAGCGAGGAGCCGCCGGCCGCGAGGAACGGCGTGGTCAGACCCGTCAGCGGGATCAGCCGGGTGACACCGCCGACCATGATGAACACCTGCAGCGCGATCGTGAACGACAGTCCCGTCGCCAGCAGCTTGCCGAAGTCGTCCTGACCCGCGAGACCGATCCGCACACCGCGGCTCACGAACACCATGTACAGGCACAGGATCGCGAACAGCCCGATCAGCCCGAGCTCCTCCCCGAGGCTCGTGATGATGTAGTCGCTGTGCGCGAGCGGCGTGATCTCGGGGCGTCCCTGGCCCCATCCGGTTCCGATGAGGCCGCCGCGGGCGAGACCGAAGAGGCCCTGCATCGGCTGGTATCCGGCCACGTCGGGGTCGACCTGCGACGAGTCGAACAGGAAGAGCCAGTTGATGAAGCGGCCGCGCACGTAGCTGAGGATCTGCGTGGCGACGGCGACACCGGCGACCACGAGTCCCAGCCCGATCAGCACCCAGCTGGTCTTGCCGGTGGCGACGTACAGCATCGCGACGAACATGCCGAAGATCAGCGTTCCCGTGCCGAGGTCGCGCTGGAACACGATGATCCCCAGCGAGATGGCCCACACGACCAGCACCGGGCCCAGCTCCCGCATGCGCGGCCACGTGATGCCGAGCACGCGCTTGCCGACCGACGTGAGGCTTTCGCGCGTGCGCACGAGGTAGCCGGCGAAGAAGATCGCCAGGCAGATCTTCGCGAGCTCGCCCGGCTGGAACGCGAAGATGCCGCCGAGCGACACCCACACCTGCGCGTTCGCGTCGGCGATGCGCAGCCCGGGGACGAACGGCAGCAGCAGGAGCAGGATGCCCGCGAGGCCGAAGATGTACGTGTACCGGAAGAGCACACGATAGTTGCGCAGCAGGATCACGACCGCGATGGCACCGGCGAGGGAGATCGCCGTCCACGCCAGCTGCTTGGTGGAGTAGGCGTCCCACCCGGTGTTCTTGAACGCGATGTCGATCCGGTAGATCATCGCCACGCCCAGCCCGGTCAGCAGGGTCGCGATCGGCAGCACGAAGGGATCGGCGTCGGACGCCACGAAGCGCAGCACGATGTGCAGGGCGAACGCCAGCACGGCCAGACCGCCGCCGATCGCCAGGATCATCGGGTCGATCACGCCCAGGGCGCCCAGCTGCACGAGGGTCAGCGCGGCGCCGCTGATGGCGCACGCGAACAGGAGCAGCCAGAACTCCCGGTTGCGCTGCGTCTGCGGCATGCGCAGGCGCCGCAGGGCCTTGATGACGGTGGTGTCGGCCTGCACGTCGGTGCTCATCCGTCACCCCCCGCCGGAGTGTCGCTCGGGGTGGGCGCCGGCGTGGGCAGCGGGGTCTGCTCGATCACGTTCGCCTCGGCGCCCGTGCGCAGCCGGTCGACGATAGCCATCGCGTCGGACAGCGAGCGGGCCGAGATCGTGCGCTCGACCGAGGCCCGCTGATACGGCGGCAGGTCGGCGAGGAGGATGTCGGTGTCCTCCACCGGGGTGGACAGCGTGATCGGGCCGATGTTCTGCTGCACGCCCTGGAAGATCACCACGCTGTCGTCGTCGGCGCCGATGAAGTACCGCGTCTGCGTCCAGCTGTAGGCGGCGAAGGCCGCGAAGGCCAGCATCGCGATCACCACGAGCACTCCGGCGATCCAGCCGAGGCGGCGGCGTTTGGCACGGCGCCGGTCCTCCTCGATCAGCTCCTCCAGGTACTCGGGCGCCGGCTCGAAGTGGCTCGGCTCGTTCGCGGCCTGACGCACCGGGTGCAGCCAGTTGCTGCGCGGTGCGCGCACCGGCGGCACGTACACACCGGACGGGTTGGAGGCGGCGCCGACGATCGTCGCGGTGCCCGAGTGGATGGGATGCTGCCCGCCCACGTCGACCAGCACGATCGTGACGTTGTCGGGCGCGCCCCCGTCGAGCGCCTGCTTGAGGAGGTTGTCGGCCGTGCGGCCCGGGGCGAGCCCCAGCTGCATGGCCTTGAGGATCCGCGCCTCGTCGACCACACCGGACAGCCCGTCGGAGCACAGCAGCCACCGGTCGCCGGGCTGCGTGTGCATGACGAACATGTCGAGCTCGGGGTCGGAGTCCATGTCGCTGAGCACCCGCATGAGCACCGAGCGGCGAGGGTGGTAGCGGGCCTCCTCCGGCGTGATGCGACCGGAGTCGACCAGGCGCTGCACGAACGTGTGGTCGGCCGTGATCTGCGTGAGCGCGTCGTCACGATAGAGATAGATGCGGGAGTCGCCGATGTGCCCGATCACCGCGTACTCGTCGACCATGATGATCGCGCTGAGCGTGGTGCCGAGGCCCGCGAGCTCCGGTCGGTCCTTCGCCGCACGGATCAGGTCGCCCGCGGCGGTCGTCGCGGCGGCCTGCAGCGCGGCCTGCGCATCCTCCGTCGAGGAGTAGGGCTGGTCCAGGGGCTCCAGGCGCTGGATCGCGATGCTCGAGGCGACGTCTCCACCGGCGTGACCGCCCATGCCGTCGGCGACGACGAACAGGTTCGCCCCGGAGTACCCGGAGTCCTGGTTGTTGGAGCGGACCTTCCCGGTGTGGGAGATCGCGACGCTCGAGCCCTCGAAGACCATGCCGGCGTCAGGCCCTCAGCTCGAACGTCGTGGCGCCCACCTTGACGGGGGTGCCGAGGCTGAGGGCGACCGGTCCCCCGGTCACGCGCTGCCCGGCGACGAAGGTGCCGTTCGTGGAGTCGAGGTCCTGGATCGCCCACGTGTCCCCGCGCAGGAGGAGGCGGGCGTGGTGGCTGGAGGTGTAGTCGTCGCGGATGACGAGGGCGGATTCGCTGGAGCGGCCGATCGTCATCGAGTCGGCGCCGAGCGGAAGCTCCAGCCCCGCCTTCGGCCCCGACGTGATGACCAGACGCTTCGCGGTCGCCACGGTCGCGGGGCCGGACGACGGGCGCGACGACGAGGAGGGCTTCGCGGGGGCGGCCGGCGCGGCGGCGACCGGAGCGCCGGCGGCGGCCTCGGCGGGCAGCTTGCGCGCCTTGACCCCGAACAGGTCGGCGCGCAGGGAGTACACGACACCGAACACGAAGAACCACAGCAGGACGAGGAAGCCGATGCGGAGCAGGAGCAGGACGAGTTCACTCATCAGAAGGCTCCGAACGCCCTGGTCGCGTCGTCGCCCGGGCGCGGGGGGCGCGAGGGGGCGGCAACGGGGACGATGCGGAACACCAGGTCGGTGCGGCCGATCGTGATCGTGGTGTCGGAGGGCAGCGCGGCCTCGCGCAGCTTCTGGCCGTTCACCTTCGTGCCGTTCGTGGAGCCCATGTCGCGGAGCATGGCGCGCTCGCCGTCCCACAGGATCTCCGCGTGCTTGCGGCTCGAGCCCGCGTCGGCGATCGTGATGTCGGCGTCGGACCCTCGGCCGATCACCGTGCGAGCCCGGGTGAGCGCGTGGCGGCGGCCGTCGACGTCGACCACGGCCTGCCAGTCGACGCGGCCCTCGACCGTGCCGGAGTTGACGCGCACCGTGCCCGTCGCGACCTTCTCGTCGGCTTCGAGCGTGAGCGACAGCGGCCCGGCGAAGCTGTAGCCCTGGGACTTCGCGTGCGTCGTGAGCAGTGCGTGCAGCTCGTCGGTGAGGGCGCCGCCGAGACCACGCATGCGGTCGGCGTCGTCGGGGCTCAACCGCACCACGTAGTTGTTGGGGGTGAGGATGCGGTCGCGGCTGACGACCGCGGCCTTCGTGTCGGCCTCGCGGCGCAGAGCCGAGGCGATCTCCACCGGCTGTATGCCGCTGCGGAAGGTCTTCGCGAACGCGCTGTTCACTGCGCGCTCGAGACCCTTCTCAAAGCTGTCAAGTAGTCCCACTGGGCTCCTCTGGCATGCCGACCGGTAGGGACATCGTAGCCAGGTGACCTGGGGGAACGCCGCCGCGGCCCCCCGGGGCGTGTGCAACGCGACCGAAAACGCGTGATATCCTCGGGAAGTTGAGTTCTTCGGAACGAGACACTCGCGCGAGTGGCGGAATGGTAGACGCGCTGGCTTCAGGTGCCAGTGTCCGTATGGACGTGGGGGTTCAAGTCCCCCCTCGCGCACAGCGAGTGAAAGAGCCGGTCAGGCATTGTTCTTGACCGGCTCTTTCGACGTTTATGCGAGCTCACCGTGCCTTGTCGGGCGCCACCGACATGGATCCGGTGTGCAACAAGGTTCGTAAGGAACTCGTCGCAGCACCCAAAAAGGGGCCAGCGGTGCCGACCGCGGAAGACACCAATCCTGGGAGAGTCGTCACACGAGGCGAGAAGCTGAGCTACGCGAGACTTCGGCGTGGCCATGCGGGACCGTTCTCTGACCGGGGGGTAAATCGCCATCCGTGTGTGATGACAGATTGGTTATTTCGATGAAGAAGCGCACTGCATCCTTGCTGGCGGGTCTGCTGGCAGTCGGCATCGTGGCCGGAGGAACCGTGTCCGCGAGCGCCCACGACCTGGGCTACGGCTGGGCCGCAAGCTCCAAGGTGGAAGGAGCGGCTGCTGGCGGAGGCAAGCACTGGTACGGCGTGCACGAGAACCTGAACGGGTCGAACCGTGGCAACGACAGCAGCTACTACCACGCCTCCAAGAAGCATCGGTCGAGCGTGAAGAACAGCACGGGTTCCATCGTTCGGTCTTCAGACCAGAACGGCGGAATCTGGGCCCGCGCATGGCAGCCCGGAACCGCGTTCGGCAACGAGGCCTACTGGTTCACGTACTGAGCTGACGCAGCCCGCCACGGTCTCTCAGCCCACCGCCACGACCGTGTCGTGTTCGCTGAACTCACAAGGATCGGACCGACGACATCCACGTCGGTCCGATCCGAACAGTCAGGTAGTCGTGTGAGACTCCTCGCGACTGCGATGTATTGCGGGGGCCGTTCGGCGGCCACCGCATAGCCGAAACCACGACCGGCGCCCAGTAAAGAGGTATGTGATGAGAATGAAGTCCCGCTCGCTTCGGCTCGTGATGACGGCGAGCGTGCTGATGGCGCTCATGACAGGGTGCAGTGCGGGAGAGGCACCCGACTCATCGAGTTCAACCGAGGCGGAAAGCACCGCAGGGGTGCCGGCTTTTCAAGGAAACTTCGCCGCCGAGTACCAAGAGGCGTGGAAGAAGAGCAAGACAGACGACGTGAAGGCGATCCTCGAGGATGAGCAGATCACGGACCAGGAATGGTCGCAGGTACTGAAAACGCTTGAGACGTGCCTCGACGACAACGGCATCTCCCTGACGGAGTACAAGGCCAACGGGAGCTACGAGGTGAACGCTGGTGGGATGGATGGCGAGATCGCCAATCAGAGAATGGGCGGGTGTGAAGAGGAAAGCGGCGAGGCCTGGGTCGGGTACCTCTATCGTTCCCAGACGTCCAACCCGGAGAACGTTCCCGCGACCCAGCTGCTCACCGAGTGCCTGATCCGCAACAAGGCTGTTCCCGCGTCCTACACGGAGGAGCAGTACCTCGAGGACGCCCCGAACCTGGCGTTCCCCTTCACCGATGAACACGGCTTCGCGATCTTCGAAGCGTGCAACGCGGACTTCTCCTTCAACAAATGAGAGGTTCCGTCTCCTCGAGCTTGACGATCGTCGGGTGCACGCTCGTCGTGGGCGCGGCGCTCGGCATCGGCCTGGCCTATTCGCTTCTGACCGCGAACACCCCGGGCACATTGAAGGGTGAGGACGAACTCTCCACCATCGCCGTGACGATGCAGGAGTTCGATGATCCGCGAAGCGTCGAACTCACGGCGGAGATCTTGCCGCCGATGAGTATCGCGGTGAACCGCCCCGGAACCGTGACGTCGTGGGCGTGTACCCGGGGGACGACCTTGAGCTCGGCAACGTCGTCTGTGGCGGTCGATGGCGTCAACCTGCTCAGCCTCTCGACCTCTGTACCCCTGTGGCGGGATCTCGTTCCCGGAGACAAAGGACAGGACGTGCGGGCGCTCGAAGAGGAACTCGTTCGTCTGGGGCAACCTGCCAACGTCGACTCCGCACTCTCGCGCGACGAGATGAGAACGCTGACCACGCTCGCGAAGACCGTCGGCGTCGAGCTCGACGGGGCTCTGACACGAGACCTCGTCGTCTGGCTCCCCTCTCCCGCCGTGACGGTGGAGAAATGCGACGCGCAGTTGAGTGGCTCCGTGGCGCCGGGCGGCTCACTCGCCACGGTCGACTCCGGGGTCGTCATCTCTGCGGTGTCGCTCCCCGAAGGCCGGCTTCCCGGCGCACGGTATCTGGATCTCCTCCCGGAGCCGGTAGCGCTGGGCGATGCGGGCGAACTGCCGCCCGAGGTGACCAGCGACGCCGTCCGCAACACCGATGCTTTCCGGGAAGCGGCAAGCGCATCCCCGGAGGCAACGTCGCTGACCCTCAAAGGCACGGTGGTTCTGCAGACACCTGTTCAGGTCGCGGCCATCCCCGCAACTGCTGTCATGACGGATTCCACGGGCTCCTCCTGCGTGTTCGTCGACAACGATCCGTTGGTCGTCACGGTGGTCGGGTCGGAATTCGGCAACTCCTTCGTCGTCTTCTCGGCAGACGAATCGCCCGCCTCGGTCGATGCGCAACCCGGCAAACGGCCGACATGCGGGTAGAGGTGTCGGACCTGGGACACGCGTACTCGCGTGATGCGTGGCTGTTCCGGGGGCTGTCGTACACGTTCACGCCGGGGCACATCTACGCGCTGACCGGTGCATCCGGGTCGGGGAAGAGCACGCTGATGGCGATCCTCGCGGGGTGGACCGCGCCAGCGGCCGGCCACGTGAGCATGGACGGCGTGGACTCGACCAGTTGGGTCTTCCAGAACCCCTACGGCGTGGCGAAACGAACCGCGATCGACCACGTCGCGTTCCCGTTCATCGCCTCCGGCATGCGCGCCGATGAGGCGGATGAGAGCGCCCTCGAGCTCCTCGGGCGATTCAACTTGCACGATGTCCGCGACAGACAGTTTCGCCACCTCTCGGGTGGCGAGGCGCAACGACTGATGCTGGCGCGGGCGGCCGCCTCATCACCGGACCTTCTCCTCGTCGATGAACCGACCGCGCAGCTGGATCGCGCAACCGCCCATGTCGTAAACGCTGTCCTCTCGAACGTCGCGTCCTCCCGCACCATCGTCATCGTCGCAACACACGATGAGGAGACGCGGGATGCCTGCGACATCAACCTTGACCTCGCCCAGTACTCGCCGAGGGCCTTCGCCGAATGAGAGCACACGCGCTGCTTCGGGAGATCATCCGCAACCTCACCTCAGGCACGTCCCGCCTCGGGGCGCTGTTCTTTATCTCAACTCTGGCCCTGACCGTCGCCGTTCTCTCCGACGTCCTCACCATCTCGCGGACGGTGGACGACGCGATCGAGTATCGCGGCTCCGGCGCGGCCGTGATGACTCTGGCGCTCCCCGGACGTATCAACGGAGCATCCTGCGATGCGCTCGCCGACACCCCGAACGTTCTCGCCGCCGGCGCGATGCGCCCGGAAGGCAAGGTGACAGCCGGAACCCTACCTGGCGAGCCGCTCGACCTGTATACGACGACCCCTGCGTTCGCACGGGTACTTGGAGCGGAGGACGGCGGCTCTGGAGTCTATGTCAGCACGGATGTCGCCTCGAATCTCGGGTCGACTGCTCTGCCTCTGACGGCGGGCGCTCCCACGCCTGTCCGCGGCACCTACCCGTACCCGCCGGACGGTCGCCGCGCGGGCTTCGGCTGGGCGGTGCTGTCGCCGACCAGCGCAAGCGATGGGGCATTCGACGAGTGCTGGGTGCTGTCCTGGCCGCAACGGTCTGACCTCCGACAGCTGCTTCTCACCTCCGTCACGCCTGCGGCAGCTGGCGCCGCGGCCAGCGAGCAACCCATCGTCTCTCAGCTGAACACGAAGTACGGTCTCACGTTCGCTGGGTCCACCGAGTACGAGTCTCGGATCACCCGGTACGCGCCTTACCTTGCAGCGCTGGTCGGCTTCGTCTTGTCGGCCATGGCCGTCTGGTTCCGTCGCGTAGAGATCGCATCCAATCTGCACGCTGGCGCGAGCCGTGGAACTCTCTACCTTCAGCACCTCATCGAGAGCGTGGCCTGGTCGCTGCCCGCTGTCGCGGCGGCATGGATGGCGGGATTCCTTACGGCGACGATCACCGCGCCCACTGAGCTGCCCAGCCTGGCGCTCCGATCCGCGGAGATCGCGCTTTCCTTCTCCGTGGGCACGCTTACGGGAACGGCGTTCGGCTTCTTCCGGGTTCGTGAAGGGCGGCTCGGCCACTATGTGAAGGGCCGTTAGCCAGCGCGAACTCTTCATGCGGAACGCAACAAATGGTCCACTGCGCCGACCGGCTGACCTGAGAGGAGGCGGGGATGGACACACGCACCGTGGGCTTCATCGCCGCCGGGACCGCGCACCCCCTCATCCACGCGAGCCGCGACCTGTTCGACGAGGCCAATCGGGCGGGGCTGGGCGGACAGGACATGATCGCGGTGATCGCCGCCTTCGATGCGCGCGCGGGTGATGCAGCGGGCGACGCACCCGCGAACGCAACACTGAGAGCGTCGCGGACTCGGGCACACGCTTACGAGCGCAGGGCCGCGTTCGGAAGGACCGCCCCGGCTCGCACGGCCCCGGCGATCGCGCCCAGACAGGCGATCGCGACACCGCCGCCCAAGGCGAGGAGCGCGAGTCGCACGTCGAACACCGGCGTCCACTGCCGCGCCAGCGTGACGGCCAGGATCGCCGACATCCCCAGGACCACCCCCACCAGCCCGCCGAGCACGCCGAGCAGCATCGACTCCGCCACCAGCATCGCACTCACGTGCAGCCGTCTGGCCCCCAGCGCTCGCCGCAGTCCGATCTCCGCGCGCCGCTCCGCGACCGAGCTCACCGTCGCCAGCACGATCGACAGCACGCCGCCGACCAGTGCCACGGCCGTGAGCACCGCCAGACTCATGCCGACGCTGGCCTCCACCTTCTCGCGGGTCGCACTCGGCGCCGGCGGCTGCGACACGTCGAAGCGCTCCGGCCGGAACGCATCCAACGCCACCGGGGCCTCCGCCGCGACCTGGCCGGCAGCACCCGCGCGCGTCACGAGGTAGCCCGACACCGAGCCGACGGGGGGTGCCGCGTCGGCCGCCGCGAGGATCATCGCCTTGCCCAGCAGATCCGTGCGCCGTGGCGACGACGACACGACCCCGGCCACCACGAACGTCTCCCCGTCGATGCTCACGGTGGGCGCCCGCTCGACCGGGCCGAGGCCCAGGTTCGCCGCGAGGTGCGTGCCCACCAGCACCTCGCCGGGACCGAGGGCGTCCGCCCCCTCCGCCCAGTCGACCTCGAGCCGCAGCGCGGCGACCGGATCACCGGCCGCCGCGAACACCCCCGTCTCGACCTCAGGCCGCGGCGCACCCACCCGCACCGCGTGGGTGCCGGAGTCTTCCACGACAGCGGCCGAGGTGACCCCGTTCAACTCCGTGAGCTCGGTCGCCGCAGCGTCGAGCGACGTCGTCAGCGTGGGCGACACCCCGTCGCCCGGCGCCTGCACCGCGACCTCCCGTGCGGCGACGGTGTCGAAATCGCTCGACACCTGCACGCTCGCGGACGACGCCAGCCCCAGTGTCGTCAGTGCGAGTGCCAGGGGGACCGCGAGGGCGGCGACCAGGGCCAGGGTGCGACCAGGGCGACTCGTCACGTTGCGCCAGGCGTCGCGAACGAGGTCGCCGAACCGCACGGTCGAGGCGCGGCCCGGGGGATGCGGTCCGCTGACGGGCGGGTGGCGGCGTGCGCCGTCCTCCCCCACGGGTGCACGCCGCGACCCATCGGACACCACCCGCCCGTCCGCCACCCGCACCCGCCGGTCCGCCCGCTCGGCGACCACAGCGGAATGCGTCACCACGATCAGGGTCGTGCCCGACCGCCGCACCTCGTCGAACAGCTCGAGCACCGCGGCACTGTTCTCCGAGTCCAGGTTTCCCGTCGGCTCGTCCGCCAGGAGGATCGGTGTCCGCGCCGCCATCGCCCGCGCGATCGCCACCCGCTGCCGCTGCCCGCCCGACAGCACGCCGGGACGGCTCTGCGCGAACTCCCCGAGCCCGACATCCTGCAGCGCGCGCAGCGCGAGCCCACGCCGCTCGTCGCGGTCCACGGCCCGATAGTGCAGCGGCAGCTCGACGTTCTCGACCACGGTGCGCCGGTCGAGCAGATGGAAGCTCTGGAAGATGTAGCCGAGCAGGTCCGATCGGGCCGCGGCAGCAGCACGATCGGAGAGCCCCGCCACATCGTCCCCGTCGA
The DNA here is from genome assembly GCF_042732495.1 of Microbacterium sp. NPDC059771. Lineage (NCBI taxonomy): Bacteria > Bacillati > Actinomycetota > Actinomycetes > Micrococcales > Microbacteriaceae > Microbacterium > Microbacterium sp. NPDC059771. The sequence continues at coordinate 405,597 of NZ_JBHWHK010000001.1, forward strand.
TCAGGTAGCGGCCGGACGACGGACGGTCCAGGAGTCCGACGATTCCCAGCAGCGTCGACTTCCCCCCGCCGGACTCGCCCTCCACGGCCACGTACTCGCCCTGCGCGAAGACGACGTCCACCCCGTCGAGCGCCACGACCGGCGGCGTCGTCGGGAACACCCGCGAGACGCGGTCGAGCGACAGCGTCGGCACTACTGCACCCGCACTTCGTCGCCCGCGTCGAGCTCGCCGTCGTCGACCGCCGTCACCGCACTCGTGCCGTCCAGAGCCCCCCGCTCAGAGACCGCGACCTCGACGAACCCGCCCTCCCTCGCGACGAGCACGTAGCGGCTCTCCCCGCGCGACAGGACGGCGCGGGACGGCACGAGCAGCGACTCCTCCGCCACGATCTCCCGCGTGATGCTGACGAGCCCCTCTGCTCCGGCCTGCTGCGGGCGCTGGCTCGCGTCGGTGTACGCGAACAGCACGTCGAACGAGCTCTCGCCGTCCTCGTTCTCGACCTCGACGATGCGCAGCAGCGTGAGCGCGACCGTGGTCGAGCCCGCGAGCATCGTGGCCGACATCCCCTCCTCGAGTTGAGCGGCGACCGCCGGGACGACCGTCGCCTTGACCACGGTCTCTCCGGACGACGTCACCACGGCCGCCTTCTCGGGCAGCGCGCCGGTCGCCGGGATCGCCAGCACCGCGGCTGGAAGCTGCGGCACCACCAGAAACGCGGCAGCGGGCGCCGACACCACCTTCGTGGACGGAGGAGCCGGCGTCGCCGGGACCACCGGAGCGGCATCGCCGTCCGTGGCATCCGCCGCCGGGTCGACCAGGGGCACCGCGTAGCCGTTCGCCCGGAACAGTCCGGCCACCGCCTCCGCGGTCGCGCGTCCGAACGCACCGTCCGCCGTGAGCGCATAGCCCGCCGCGATCAGGCCGTTCTGCAGCTGGAGGACGTCGCGCCCCGTGTCGCCCGTCTTCATGTCGCGGAAGAAGGGGAACGACCCGGGCATCGCGAACAGGGGTTGGTTGTTCACCTCCAGCAGCAGCGTCCCCGCCGAGGCCTGCTGCCCCGGTGTGACGGGAGACAGCGTCACGCTCCCGCCGCCGTCCGGCGTCGGCACCGCGGTGGAGATCTCATCGACGTTGGCGACGGTGCCCTGGGCGTTGATCACATCGGCGAGCTGACCGCGGACCACCGTCGCGGTGATGAGGGAGGGATCGGGGGCTGAGCGGCCGCGTCGATCTGCGCGGGAGACCGGAAGACGAGCGCCGCCGCCCATCCGCCGGCGAACAGGGCACCGGCAACCAGCACGGACGCCGTGATCAGGACGACGCGACGTGACCGGCGGGGGACGGCGGCCTCCTTCACCATCCGGCCGTCACTCCGCCGTCGCGAGCTCGGCGATCGTCGCGTCGATCTCCGCCGACACCGTGGCGACCTTCGCCCGCAGCGACTCGAAGGCCTCCGCGTTCTGCTCGTACGACGCGGCCTCCCGCTCCCACAGCGCGTCGTAGAACGCCTGCTGGAAGCCCGACGACTCCCGGCAATCCACATCCTCCAGCGCGAGCCGCACCTCCTCACGCGTGATGTCGCCCGTGCTCGGGTCGTCTCCGCTGAGGGGGCTCGTGGTGAACCGTTGCCGCACCGAGTCGGACGGCATGTCGATCGGAAGGGCGGGAAGATCCTCCACACCGAGGGGCACCATGCACTCGTTCCACCGATCGGCCGCTTCCCTCACGGCCGGGTCGGCCAGGGCGCCCTCGAACGCCGACCCGACGAACATGGAGGAGAAGTTCATCATGTCGGAGGAGTACCCGGGGATCCGCCCCTGCAGCTCGGCCGAGCACTCGTCGCTCACCGCGGCGGTCGCCGCATCGAGGTCGGCGGTGCGATACGCCTCCCACGGCAGCACCTCGAGGGGCAGCGCCTCCTGCGGGAGGTGGTATCCGTACGTGCTCGCGACCTCCTCGGTCAGCGCGGAACGCGTGGTCTCGCGGCCCTCGTAAGCGCTGTCGAAGTCGACGTACGGCACCGGCAGCGGCGTGCCCTTCTCCTCCAGGCATTCGGCGATCACGAGCGCACCCGCGTAGGCGGCCTTCTTGAGCATCTTGTCGGTCAGGACGTAGGGGTCCAGCGGCAGCGTCCACGCGGAGATGTTCTTCTCCACGCTGCCCGTCGGCGTCTGTTCGGCGGCGGGGGTGTCGGAGACGCAGCCGGTGGCGGCTGCGAGAGTCGCAGCCGCCACCAGCATCGCGCCGCCGAGACGAAGGTGTTTCGACACGGGTGAACGCTCCAGGGGTGAGGGGTCAGATGAACTTCGCCGACGCGGGATCCCACGTGACGCCGTACACGAGGCCCGAGTTGTTCTCGATGTTGCCGTCGCCCTGACGCCGATGTCCTTACCGCGAGCTTTCAGTGTGCGCGCGGATCGGGGCGTGCACGGGAAGCCCTTTTGCACGAGTGCCGTGTTCCTTACACGGCTTCTCCGGAGGGTCGCGACGGCCGCCTCTCAGCGCGCGGCATCCCACATCGTGTACGACACCACGCCGGCCGGCAGACCCTCCAGCGGCGCCACGAGCTCGCTCTCCACACCGACGATCCGGCCCGACTCGACGGAGATGAACGCGGTCTCCACCCGCTCGGGCACCACCGAGGACACCTGCACGCCGATCACGTCGCGCCCCAGGCGGTCGGTCGTCTCGCCCCGCACGGTCACGCCCCCTGCCTCGTCGAGCAGCTCCAGCAGCGCCGCGTGCTGGGCGTCCGTCAGCGTCCAGTACTGCAGCAAGCCGGTGATCGCGGCCAGCAGCTCCCCGGACGACGACGCCGACGTGGCCCCGAATGCACCGAGGGCCGCGTCGAGCTCGGCGCGCGAGCTTCCGGAGAGTCCGGCGACCGCGGTCGGCAGAGCGAACTCCTCCGGTGACAGGGCCACGGTGTCGATGAGCTCGCCGGGCGCGTACGGGCTCGCGGCGATGCCATCCGGACGCTCGCCGTCGGGCCAGTACGGCTCCCCCGCGACGATGGTCGAGACGGTCGGCTGACCGGGACCCCACTCCAGGGTGATCTCCTGGGGCACGACCTCGACGTGCTCGTCCGCCAGGTCGACGCTCCAGTTCCACGACACCGAGTGCACGACCGGGGCCTGCGCGACCGCGGCGTCGACCATCAGGGTGCGCTCCGCGTCGGCGAACACCTCCGCCGCGGTACCGGCTGCCGTGTAGTGCAGGGCGGGCGGGGTGAGCGCCACCGCGGGTTGCGTGGGCACCAGCACCGACACCGCGACGACCGTGGCAGCCGCGACGGCCGCTGTCGCCGTGACCACTCCGGCCCACACCAGGGCCGGGCGGCGGCGGCGCCTCTGCGGGCGGTAGTCGCCGCGGATGATGCCCTCGCGGATCGCGATCTCGGCCGCGGTGAGGCCGCTGTCGTCGGTCGTCCGCGGCGCCGGGTTCGCCGCACGGAACAGGCGGTCGAGCTCGGTGTCGGAGATGTTCATCGCGCCCGTCCCGTCTCGAGCTGGGCGCGCAGCTTGGTGCGTGCCCGCGTCAGGGTGGTCCACACGGCTCCGGGGCTGGTGTGCAGCGCCTCGGCCACCTCACCGGCGCTGAGCTCGTCCCAGTACGTGAGCACCACGACCTGCCGCTCCCTGGCGCTCAGCGACCGGAGGGCGCGCCGCAGCGCCAGTGCCTCCATCGGGTCGAGCGGCTCGGCCGGGTTGCTGAGCCCGCGCGTGAGCGCGTCGATGGCCCTGTCGCGGGACCGCGCACGCCGGCTGCGATCGCGCAGCTTGTTGTCGGCGGTGCGCAGGAACCACCGCAATCCCATGGGGCTCGCGGGGTCGAGTTTGCGCCAGGCGATCAGGAACACCTCGGCCGTGAGCTCCTCGACCTCCTCGGCGTCGTCGATGAAGCACTCCAGGTGGCGGTGGATGCGGGGCCAGTACTGGTCGAACAGCTGTCGGTACACCACCGCCTTCGTGCCGGCGCCGTCGTGCTCGGCCGCGCGCGACGTCGGCCGAACGCGGCCGGGCGCCACGCGCAGGAAGCCGGCGGCGTCGCCGGAACCGGGCGCCGCGACAGCGAGCGCGAGCGGGTGCGTGAACGTGAAGCGGAACATGCGCCCCTCCCTCACGCCGCGATCCGGTGTGAACAGGGTAGCGGCATGATCAGAACAGGCAACGGAGGTTCGTGACCGCCCCGACGACATTCGCCGTGACCCCCGCGCCCGCCGACGCCAGCACCGTGCTCGCGGCATTGCGGGCCTGGACGGTCCCGGAGGAGCGGGCGTTGGCGATCGAGCGCACGGTGCTGAGGCCGGCGGTGCTGACGATCGAGCAGACGCTGAAGCTCAACCGCGTTCCGCCGCGGTTCGGCTCCGAGTAGGCGCAGTACTGTCCGGTCGCACAGCTGCCCACGGCCCGCTGGTATGGCGACGGGACGGTGAGTTGCATGCCGAGATCGGGCCACTCCGCGGTGTACGCGTCCACGGCGACGCCCCCGGGGACGTGCTCGAGCGCGTAGACGACATCCTGGTGGAGACTCTCGTCGGCGTGGGCGGGGGCGAGCGATCCCCCCACGAGCAGCGCCGTCGCGGCGAGGGTGACAAGGAGCTTCGTCTTCATGCGGACCGTCCGGGTGTGGAGGAAGGGGTGTGTCCCTCCAATCTCGGGTGTCGCCGCCGTCCCCGTCGACCGCCGACCGCGCCTTGCCGCTCCGGGGAGTTCCTTACACACTTCTTTCCGGCCGCGACCCCCCCGTCAGCTGAACAGGATGAGGACGTACACGGCGAAGGTCGCGAGGTGTGCGGCGCCGTGCATCGCCGTCACGCGCTTCGCGGAGAAGGTCGTGACCGACAGCAGCAGCGTGACGCCGAGCATCAGCAGGTTCGCGGGCGACTCGGCCAGCACCACCGTCTGCCCCGTGAGCATGCCGATCACCAGCACCGCGGGGATCGTGAGCCCCACGGTCGACACGAGCGCGCCGTGGCAGAGGTTCGTGACGCGCTGCGCCTCACCGTTCAGTGCCGCCCGCACGGCCGTGATCGACTCGGGCAGGAACACGATGCCCGCGATGAGGAGCCCCGCGAGGGCCACGGGCGCCCCGACCCTGGCGAGACCGTCGTCGAGCAGCGCGGCCATGTCGTGCGACAGCAGCACGATCGGCACCACCGTGACCACGAGCAGGAGCAGCCGCGTCACGACCTCGGTGCGATGCGCGGCGAGCACCTCCCGGATGCCGGGGCGCGGCTCCTCCGTACGAGCCGCGGTCCGCAGTCGCTCGTCGACCTCCGTGAAGTCCTCCGCCTGCGCGCCCATCTGCCGGAACAGGAAGAACGCGTACAGCGCGAGCGTCAGCACGATGATCGGGATCTCCTGCCCCACCGTGTACGCGCCGTCGTCGCCGATGAGCCCGGGCAGGGCGATCCCGAGCGCCACGAGCACCACCAGCATCGCCAGGTACGACGACGTGCCGGTGCGGTTGTGCGCCATCCCGCGGTGACGTAGCCCGCCCAGCAGCAGCGCGAGCCCGATCACGAGGTTCAGGATGATCATCGACACGGCCATCACCGAGTCGCGGGCGATCGTGGCGTGCTCGCCGGGACCGAGCATGACCGCGGAGATCAGGATCACCTCGATCAGCACGATCGACAGGGTGAGCACGAGCGAGCCATAGGGGTCGCCCAGGCGGTGCGCGAGGGCCTCCGCCTGCTTCACCACGCCGAACGCGCACACCAGGATCACCGCGACGATGCCCACGAGCGCGATCACCAGCAGCGGACCGGGCACGGGCGGCGCGAGCAACGGGTGGGCGAGCAGCAGCGCACCGAACGCACCCCAGCCGAGCGCCACGCGGACCACATCGACGGGGGTCACCAGCTGCCTGATCGACGGTCGGCTCATGGTCGGCTCCTCGCCGGTCGGCCTCTCCCTGGACATGACGACTCCCTCGTGAGTCAGTCGTCGTGTGCGGGTACTGCTCCCTCGTCCGCCGCCCCGGTGACCGGGGACACTCCCAGGGTAGCGGCGGAACCGCAACAGCACCTGTGCACGCGCGACCCGGGTTGGCCGGGCCTCCACGACCTCTGCTACGGTGGCCGCAGGTCCGAGTTCCGGACCTGCGGACGAGGGCGCAGTACCCGCAAAGCGACAAGACTGACCATGAAGGTCGTCTCGTGTCGCTTCTTGCCGGTGGAACCGTCCCCGCCTCCGCTTCGCCGCACACTGCGACCCTCCTGGCGCCGCGCTCTCCCGCCGACGTGCCTCCGGCACACAGCGAAGGGAGACTCCGTGGACGCGCTCTTCGGATCCATCATCGGCGTGATCATCCTCCTCGTCATCCTCGGGATCTCGCGGGCGTTCGCACGCGGATACCGCCACGGGGTGCGCTACGACGATCTGACGGTCGACCGGCTGCATGCCCTGACGGAGGGCGATCTCGCGGCGCTCGAGACGCGCGACGTGGACGCGTGGCTACGCCTGCGCGCCCTGGAGCGGCGCATGAGCGGCCTGCGCCGCCGGGCCACCCAGCTCCGGGCCGACCGCTGACGCCCGCCCGCCCCCTTCTCCTTCCCCCGCTCCCGCTCACCTGACCACCCGAAGAGGACCCCATGGCCACGACGCGCACTCGCGACCAGGCAGACCACGACACCTCCCGACGACCCCTCGGAGGCCGTTTCGTCGGTTCCGCCGCCAACTACCTCGACGAGCGCACCAGCATCTCTGGACTGATGAAGGAGCTGGGGCGCAAGGTGTTCCCCGACCACTGGTCGTTCATGCTGGGCGAGATCGCCCTGTGGGCGTTCGTCGTGGTGTTCATCACGGGCACGTTCCTCACGTTCTTCTTCCAGGCGTCGATGGTCCCCACGCACTACACCGGTGCGTACGCCCCGATGCGCGGCATGGAGATGACGGCCGCGTTCGACTCGGCCCTGCGGATCTCGTTCGACATCCGCGGTGGGCTGCTCGTGCGGCAGATGCACCACTGGGCGGCGCTGGTGTTCGTCGCCGGGATCGGCCTGCACATGCTGCGGGTGTTCTTCACCGGCGCGTTCCGCAAGCCGCGCGAGCTGAACTGGGTGATCGGCTTCGCGCTGTTCATCCTGGCGATGGCCGAGGGCTTCACCGGCTACTCCCTGCCCGACGACCTGCTCTCGGGCAACGGTCTGCGCATCATCGACGGCATGATCAAGGGCCTGCCCCTGATCGGCACCTGGACGTCGTTCCTCCTCTTCGGCGGCGAGTTCCCCGGCACCGACATCATCGGACGGCTCTACACGCTGCACATCCTGATCCTGCCGATGCTCGTCATCGCGCTGATCGCCCTCCACCTGATCCTGATGATCGTGAACAAGCACACGCAGTTCGCCGGCCCCGGCCGCACGAACGACAACGTCGTGGGCTACCCGATCATGCCGGTCTACGCGGCGAAGATGGGGGGGTTCTTCTTCCTCGTGTTCGGCGTGATCGCGCTGCTGGGCACCTTCTTCCAGATCCTGCCGTTCTGGGTGTACGGGCCGTACGACCCCTCGCCCATCTCGGCGGGCACGCAGCCGGACTGGTACATCGGCTTCGCGGACGGTGCGCTGCGCCTCGCCCCGCCGAACTGGGACGTGGTGCTGTTCGACCGCACCTGGTCGTTCGGCATCATCGTGCCGGTGGCCGTGATGGGGCTGTTCATCCTCACCGTGCTGTTCTATCCGTTCATCGAGGCGTGGGTCACGGGCGACAAGCGCGAGCACCACATCGCCGAACGGCCGCGCAACGCGGCCACGCGCACGGCGATCGGTGTCGCGGGCGTCCTCTTCTATGCGGTGCTGTGGGCGGCGGCGTCGTCCGACCTCATCGCCACGCACTTCATGCTCACGATGGAGGGCGTGATCCACACGCTCCAGGCGCTGCTGATCCTCGGTCCCGTGCTCGGATACGTCCTGACGAAGCGGATCTGCCTGGCGCTGCAGAAGAAGGACCGCGAGATCGTGCTGCACGGCTTCGAGACGGGTCGCATCGTGCGACTGCCCGGCGGCGAGTTCGTCGAGGTGCACCAGCCCGTCGACGAGTACGAGCGCTGGAAACTCATCGACGTGGAGTCGTATCAGCTGCTGGTCGTACGGCCGAACGCGAAGGGGCGCATCCCGTGGCATCAGAACCTGCGCGCCGCCGTGTCCCGGTGGTTCTTCGAGGACAGGCTGCTGCCGCTCACCAGGGCTGAGGTGCACGCGGCCGACAGCGCCCACGGGTCGCACGCGGCGGTGGAGGCTCCGGACGCGGACGGCACCGCGGGAGACGGCCCGGAGCATGGCGCACAGACCGACCGTTGACGCAGGCAGGCTCCGCGGGGTGCGGGTGGCCCTCGGCGTGGGGGTGGTCGTGGTCGCGTTCCTCGTCGCTGGAACACCGGCGGCCCTGGGGGCGTTCGCCGTCGTGGTTGGGTTCGGCGCGGTCCGCCGTGCCCGGCGCCGCCCGGAGCGACTACCCCGCCTGACGTTCACGTTCGCCGTGGTCGATGTCGGCGGCGACGGCGCCCCGTGCCTGCTGCTGTCTCTGCCGCCCGACGCGGACGAGACCGTGGCGGAGGTGCTGCGTGCGCACGGGTGGAGCACCCTGGAGCCGCCCGTCAACGGTCCGGTCGCACCGGTGCGGCGGGTGGGCGTGGAGTTCCGCGGCGACGACGGCCTGCGGCTGCGCGACCTCGGGGTGCCCGGGCCCGCCTACGCCGAGGCGATGCGCCGGGGGGCCGTGCCGGGCGGGTGGGGTGCGGCCGCCGAGCGGACGGGGTGGGTGCTGCTGCTCGCGGTGCCGGAGCAGGCGTGGCCGCTCGACCCCGACCGCACAGTGCGCTCGCCGGTGCTCGGCGCGTACGGGTTGCTGCACGGCTCCCGGGCGGGAGGTTCCCCCGCGGGATCGGTCAGGCGGTGATGCGCGGACGCCGCGGGATCCAGCAGGCCACGCGGTCGCGGTAGGCGCGGAAGTCGGCACCGAACCGCGCCTCCAGGTCGGCTTCCTCCAGTGGTCGCACGAGCGCGTTCCACACCAGCGACCCGCACAGGGCGTACAGCACCACGAGCCACGAGCCCGCCATCAGGCCGACCGCCACGCCCTGCGCGATGCCGCCGACCGCCATCGGGTTGCGCACGAAGCGGTAGGGCCCGGCGACCACCAGCCGCCGGGGCATCGCCGAGGGCAGGGGGGTGCCCTCGCCCCGCACCGACATGGAGGCGGCCGACCACATCGACAGCGCGAACGCGAGCGCGAACAGCACCGCACCGGCGATGCGCACGGCCACGGGGAACGGCACGTGCAGCCCCCACCGATGCTCGGCGACGACGATCACGGCGGGCAGTGCCACCAGGAACACGGCGGAGAACACGAGGATCTGCACGGCCGTGCGGGACAGATGCGCCACGGGCCGGGCGGTCGCCGCGAGCCGGAACCGGAACGGCCCCCGCAGCAGCCACTCGGACGGAACCCGGCCGGTGAGCACGAGCACGGCGGCGCCGATCGACCCCAGCGCCGCGGCCGCCATGAGCAGCGCGCCCCATCCGGCCGCGCCCGTGACGGTGGCGTACAGCGCCATGCCGGCCGCGACCAGGGTCGTCCAGCCGGTGGTCGACCACACCGCGGCGCGCAGTCCCGCTGCCGCGAGGGCCGACCCGAGCACGAACAGCGGGATGTCGAGCAGCGCGACGAGCGGCGCGTCGAGAGAGCCGAGGGTCGCGGTGCGGATGCCGGGCCACACGAACACCGCGATCCACCACGCGGCGCCGGCGAGGGCCTGCGCTCCGAAGAACAGACGACCCCAGGAGCGCGGCGACATCCGGCGCCACAACTCCCCCATGCGGTCAGTCTAGGTCAGGCCGCGGCTCCCGCCGGCGGTGTCGCGTCAGCTCTGCGGGGCGTCGTTCCACGACCAGATGTCGTCGCCGCGCAGCACCGCGTCGGCCCCGCCGTCGCAGTAGATCGTCTGACCGGCCATGTGCGTGTTCGCCGGGCTGGTCAGCCACACCAGCAGTTCTGCGATGGACGACGCCGGCTGGTGGTAGTTGAGCGGCATCGGCACGGCGGCGTCCACCTGCGCCAGGCCCTCGGGCGACCCGAGCAGACCGGCGGTCATGGCGGTGATCACGGTGCCGGGGGCGACGGCGTTGAGGGGGATGCCGGCTCCGGCCCACGCGGGCGTCACCGACTCGCGGCGCACCCACCGCGACACCGCGCGCTTGCTCGACGAGTAGTTGAGGAACCCGCCCTCGGGGGTCGCGGCGAGCCGGTCGCCGATCTCCAGCGCGCGGGCCTCGTCACCGGCCAGGGCGGCGTCGACGAGCTCGGCGGACACCGGCTGCAGCGACGCCATCGACGACACCACGGCCGCACGCGGAGTGTCGGCCAGGCTGAGCGTGGGGCGCAGGGCCTCCAGGAACTCGGTCACGCCGAAGAAGTTGATCGCCATGGTCTTCGCGATGGGGGCGGCGATGCCGGCGCACGCGATCACGGCGTCGATGCTGCCGTCCGCGGCTTCGATCGCGGCTTCCGCGGCGGCGATGCGGCCGTCGTGCGTGGAGAGGTCGCCCGCCACTTCGGCGCCGGCGAGGTCCACACCGATGACGGTGTGCCCCTGGGCGCGCAGCAGCGAGGTGGTGGCGGCTCCGATTCCGGATGCCGAGCCGGTGACGACGTAGGTGCGGGTCATGATGATTCCTCCTGGATGGACGGTGCCGACGGCGTGCCGGCGAGGGCGAAGACGAAGCGCGTGAGCTGGTGCCGGAACGCGGAGATCTCGTCCGCGTCCCAGCCGGCGAGGGCGTCTGCCACCAGGCGGTGACCGGCGTCGACCAGGCGTGCGTAGGCCTGCTCGCCGGCGGGTGCGAGGCGCACCTCGACCGTGCGGCCGGTGCGGATCGGGTCGACCACGCCCTGCGCGGCCATGCGGGCGACGAGCTTCGACGTGGTCGGGCGCGACATCGAGGCGTGCTCGGCGAGGGCACCGAACCCCAGCGCCCCCCCGTGCAGCCCGAGCAGATACACCGCGCGGATGGCGGTGGGGTCGAGGGCGACGCCGACGCTCTCGGCCACCTGGGTCTGCACGTCGCTCTCGCTCCACGCCGACACCACGTTCACGAGGGCGACGTGGATGTCGGCGATGCTCTGGGCGTTCGCCATGCCCTCAGTCTACGCCTTTTGTTGCTTGAGGCAACTGTTCTCCGTCACGTACCCGGTCGAGCCCGAGTCGTCCACCAGCACATACGGCACCACATCAGCGGAGCTCCCGCGTCCACGACGCCAGTGCCGCTCCCGGCCGTCGCCGTACTCCAGCACGATCGCGCTCGGCACGGCACCGGCGGGAGCCACCACGTAGGAGCTGCCGCCGAGACCCGACGACCGCAGTTGCACCACGATCCCGCCGTCGTTCGGTCGCGGAGGTGTCGTGTGCAGATCCATCGGCGTCACCGGCAGTGCGTACTCGCCGCGCACCTGCAGCACCGCTGCGCCGGCGGCGCGCGGGCCCAGCGGCCTCACTCCGCCGCTCCGATGCGCGCAGCCCAGGCGGCCGTGTCCCGCACGCCACGGGCGTCGAGGTACGCGCGCACCGTGTCGTGCACGAGCCGGATCTCAGCTTCGTTGCCCATCGCGGCCTGCATCGTGCCGACGTCCGGGGTCGGCTTGCCGTCGATGCGCTCGAGCGCCTCCCACACGATGTCCTCGCGGGCGCCGCGTCCCAGGGCGTGCGGCATCGAAATGAAGCGGATGCCGGGGCGGGCGGCGGGTCGTGACTCTTTCATGCGTGTTCCTCTCTCGTCCGGAGGGCAGGCTCGCGCGGAGGGGCCGGCGGCCCCTGGCGGCGCGCACGCCGGAGCGGGGGTCTCGCCCCCTGTGCGGTCGTGCGGTTCTGCGGCCCGCGGTGCTCCCCTGATCACCGTCGAGTGCGGCGCGGGAGCCTCGGTCTGGCCGTCCGGTTCCCTCCGACCGTAGCACGTTGTTTTGAGTCATTCAAAACAACGTGCTACCGAGCGGTGTGTCGTCTCAGGCGCTTCCGGACAACACCCGAGCGACGTACACCGCCGACGCACGCGACGCCCCGAGCGCCAGCACCGCCCGACCCGCGCGCACATCACCCTCTGCGGGCCACCCCGCATACACGACCACGGCGTCGGGGCGCACGGCGAGCACCGCCTCCTGCACGGCCGCCTCGAACGGACTGCTCTGCGGCTGATTCACCAGCAGCACCACGTCCTCCGTCCGGTTCGCGGCGACCGCGGCCGCCCGTGCGGCAGCCGCCGTCGCATCGAGTCCGGCGAGCGATGCGCGCTCCACCGGCATCCGCTCGCGCAGCGCCACGGTGAAGAAGTCCGACGCCTCCCCCACCGCGACGCTGCGCTTCGTGCGGGCGTCGACCACCGTCGCCGACGCACTGCCGAGGCGCACATCACCGACCACCGTGGCCGCCCGGGCGACGAGGTCTGCGCCCTCGAAGGCCGCCGGGCGCTCGGCGTCGTCCCCGTGGTCGCGGCGCCAGGCCGAGAGCTCGGCGAGCCGCGCCGCCGCCTCCTCCGCGCGCGCGACAGGCAACGCGCCCGACCGCAGCGCCTCGTACACGGCGTGCAGCACCTCCTCGAACTCGACCTGGTCGGTGCGCTCGCCGCCGACCTGCGGGTTGAGGGCGGGGTTGCCGATGCACACGAGGTCTGCGCCCGCGGCGAGGGCCCCGACCGCGCCGGGCCCCGAGCCGACCGTGCCGCGGATCGCCGCCATGTCGACCGCGTCGGTGATGAGCACCCCGTCGAAGCCCAGGTCGCGGGCCAGGCGCAGGCTCGTCGGGTTGAGGGTCGCCGGTGCGTCGCCGAGCGCGGGCACGCGGATGTGCGCCGTCATGAGGGTCTTCGCGCCCGCCTCGATCGCGGCGCGGAACGGCGGCAGATGCACGGCGTGCAGCTGTTCGAGCGTCACATCGGCGGTCGCCGGCGCCAGGTGCGAGTCGGTGACGGTGTCGCCGTGACCGGGGAAGTGCTTGGGGCACGCGGCGACCCCGGCGGACTGGATCCCCCGGACGGCCGCGGCGGCATGGCGGGCGACGACGTCGGGGTCGGCGCCGAACGAGCGGACGCCGATCACGGGGTTGCGCGGGTCGGCGTTGACGTCGACGGTCGGCGCCAGGTCAACGTCGATGCCCGCGGAGGCCACGAGCCGCCCGGTCCAGGCGGCGACGCGCTCGGTGAGGTCGATGTCGTCGAGGCGGCCGAGCACCGCGTTGCCGGGCGTCGATGAGCCCGCGGCCGCTTCCAGGCGCGTGACGATGCCGCCCTCCTCGTCCACGCCGATCAGCGCTCCGGGGTGTCGTCCGTGGATCTCCGCCGAGAGCGCGCGCGGCTGATCGGGGTCGGCGGGATCGAGGTTCTGCGCGAAGTACACGACGCCGGCGAGACCGTGGTCGAGCGCTCGCCGGAGCCAGTCGGGGGCGGTGCGTCCGGCGAATCCGGGCCACAGCAGGCTGTGGGCGAGGCGGCTCAGGGCGGGGTCGCGCAGCGCGGGCATGAGCATCTCTCGGTCGAGGGCGGCCTGTTCACGACGAAACTAAACTACGAACGCGCGACCGTCAATGAAAATTCATGACACCGGCGCGCACGCCCGGATGACCGCCTGCACCACCACCGGCACCTGCTCCGGCGTGAGGCACTGCGGATTCAGTGCGATCTCGTCGCCGTCCACGCCCACCGCGACCTCGGGATCACCGGAGCGCAGACGCTCCGCAACCGCCGCAGCCGTCGCGTGCAGCGGCCGTACGTAGGCGCGCGGGATCGAGGCGGGCTGGATGCCGGGGCGCTCCAGCACGTGGCGCCGCACGCGCAGATCCGCGCACCCCGCGAGCCCCGCGACCAGCTCCGACACCATCCGCTCCCGGGCTGCCTGCTCCACGGCCTCGTCCCGCCGAGCGAACAGCTCGACCGCCGCCACCAGCCCCACGATCGTCTCCTTGTCGGTCTTCATCCCCCGGGCGACACCGTGGTGCGGATAGGCGACGGCCGCGCACGCGGCCACCAGCTCGCGCCGACCGAGGATCATCCCCGACGACTGCGGTCCGCGGACCTCCTTGCCACCGCTGAGCACCACGAGGTCGGCACCCTCGTCGAGCATCTGCCGCACCAGCGCCCGCGGCGGCACCTCGGCGGCGGCGTCCACCACCAGCGGGATGCCGTGCTCGTGCAGCACCGCGGCGACCTCCGCGAGCGGCGGCGAGCCGGGCAGCGACCGGGCCTCCGCCATCCACAGCAGGAGCGCGGTCCGCTCGCTGAGGGCACGGCGCAGCTCCTCCACGCTCGCCCCCGTCGCGTCCTCCACCTCGACCACGCGGGCACCCGCGACCGCCACCGCCGTGTCGTAGCGGTTGCGATGGCCGCGCAGCATCAGGCACTCGTCCGGCAGTCCGGAGGCGCGCGGCAGCCGGGCGCGCAGCTCCGGGTGGTCGCGGGTCATCGCGGCGGCCGTGGCGACCGTGAGCCCCGCGGCCGCTCCCGCGGTGACACAGGCGGCCTCCACATCGAGCGCGGCGGCGATGCGTTCCCCCGCCCGAGCCTGCAGGGCGTGCAGGTCGACGTAGGCCCCGGCGGCCTCGCGCATCGCGTCGAGCACCTCGGGCGCCAGGAGCGAGCCGCCGACCGCGGTCACCGTGCCCCACGCGTTGATCAGCGGTCGAAGTCCCAGGTCGCGGTAGACGCTCATGAGCGCACACGCTAGCGCCTCGATCGCTTCCGGCGGCCGTGCCATCACCCCGACCGCTCCCTCGCGAGACGCCGTTCCCGACCGGCCGGCGATGACGGCTTTTTTGCCGCTCAGCAGGAAATTTGACTTCTATGCCGTTCCGGGTATGGTCAGGGGTTACGCCAGCCACGAAAAGGGGAAGCGCACATGTCCGGAAAGTCCACCCAGGGTCGAGCGAGCAAGAAGGCCCCGCAGCTCTCACTCAAGGAGAAGCGGGCCGCCAAGAAGGCCAAGAACGCTCCAGACGAGTTCCTCAAGCCCCGCAAGGGCGCGAAGGGCTGAGGACTCCCCGGACGGCGGCATCGCGGCGGACGCTGCGGATGCGCGTCCGAGAGGTGCGCCGGATACCCGCGCGACGAGGTGCTGTCAACGGCCCTCCCCTCGTGCGGCATCCGGCGCACCCTGGACGTCTCATCCGACGAGAGGAGCACGCCATGACGCTCGACGAGGGCCACCTGAACGATCCGGAGCGCATGCAGCCGGAGGAGGAGGACAGGGTCGAGTCCGGCGCGGAGCCCACCGACCCCACGTATCCGTCCCCCGATGCCGGGTCCGCCCGACCCGGTGCCGGTCCGATCTCGGAGCACCTCGCCGAGCGGGGCGGGGACGACGCCGACCTCATCGAGAACGTGCCGGCGGGCGGTGCGGGGGCCGACGCGGGCGCCGGGCAGGCCGCCCGCGTGGACCCGTCATCCGACGCCTCGGTACCGGACGAGTCCGAGCACAACGACGAGCCCGGCATCGGCACTCGTCGCGCGGAGGACTGATCACCCCACGGTCACACCGTGGACGGATGCAGCACGACCTTGATGCAGCCGTCCTCCTTCTGCTGGAACGTGCGGTACAGGTCGGGTGCGTCGTCGAGCGGGGCGTGATGCGTGGTGAGGTCCATCACGCCGAGCGGATCGGCGGCGTCCTCCACGAGCGGCAGCAGGTCGTCGATCCAGTTCTTGACGTTGCACTGCCCCATCCGCAGCGTGACCTGCTTGTCGAACATCGTCTTCATCGGCAGGATGTCGGCGTCACCCGCATAGACGCCGCTCAGCGACACGGTCCCGCCCCGTCGCACCGCGTCGATCGAGGCATAGACCGCGGCGAGGCGGTCGATCCCCGCCTTGTCGAGCAGCTGTCGCGCGGCGGGATCGGGCAGCAGCCCCACGGCCTTCTGCACGAACTCGATGCCGCTGTTCCCGTGGGCTTCGAGCCCCACCGCGTCGACCACGGAGTCGGCCCCGCGGCCCTCGGTGGTGTCGCGGATCTCGGCGACGACGGTGTCGGTGAGGTCGAGCGTCTCGATGCCGTGCCGTTCGGCCATGGCCCGCCGCTCGGGCACCGGGTCGACGGCGATGACGCGGTGCCCGCGGTGACGGCCCACCCTGGCGACGAACTGCCCGACCGGGCCGAGGCCCATCACGGCGAGGGTGCCGCCCTCCGGCACCTGCGCGTACTCCACGCCCTGCCACGCGGTGGGGAGGATGTCGTTGAGGAACAGGTAGCGCTCGTCGGGAAGGTCGGGCGCGACCTTGATGTGGTTGTAGTCCGCAAGCGGCACCCGCAGGTACTCCGCCTGTCCGCCCGGCACCTGGCCGTAGAGCTTGGTGTACCCGAACAGGGCTGCTCCGCTGCCGTACTCGCGCACCTGCGTGGTCTCGCACTGCGACTGCAGGCCGCGACGGCAGAAGAAGCACTCCCCGCACGCGATGTTGAACGGAATGACGACGCGGTCTCCGGGCTGCAGCGAGGTGACGTTCGCGCCCACCTCGACCACCACACCCATGGGCTCGTGCCCGAGGATGTCGCCGCGACCCAGGAATGGACCGAGCAGCTCGTACAGATGCAGGTCGGAGCCGCAGATCGCCGATGAGGTGATGCGGATGATCGCGTCCTCCGGCTGCTGGATCTGCGGGTCGGGGACCTCCTCGACCGTCACCGTGCGCTTGCCCTGCCAGGTCAGTGCCTTCATGATGTCCTCTGCTCCGGTCGACTGTGGTCGTCCCAGCCTCCGCGTCGCCGGTCGGTGTGAACACCCGGTTGACAGGTGCCGTGGCGCATGCGATCCCGCGCTCAGTGGAAGGGGCAGCCGCGGCCGGAGCCGGCCGCGCGCACCCGTCCGCCGGACGCGGGCTTGGTGGGCAGCCGTCGTCGGTTCACCGCGAGGCCCTCGTCGAGCACGCGCAGCCGCGGGTCGCTGAGCACCGCGATCGCAGCCGTGAGTCCCGCGACCACGAGCTTCTCGCCGGGGCAGCGGTGTCCCGTGGCGACGTCGGCCCCGCCCTGCGGGATGAACGTCTTCACCTCTTCGTGGTCGGTCACGTCGGTGAAGCGCTCCGGGGCGAAGCGGTGCGCGTGCGCCCACGACTGCTCGTCGGTGTCGGTGCCGAGGATGTCGAGCACCACGCGACCGCCCTTCGGCACCCGCACGCCGTCGATCTCGATGTCGGTGAGCGCACGCCCCGGGAGCATCGGCACGAACAGTCCCGTGCGCCGCACCTCCTGCGCGAACCGGGTGGCGAGAGCGCCGCCCACGAGAGCCTGCCGTTCCGCGGTCTCGGCCGCGATGCGGGCGCGCCACTCCGGGTGGTCGTGGAGCTGCTTCGCCGCGAACGCCACGAACCGGGCGGCGGCGATCATCGGCCGGATGCTGTTCTGCAGTTCGATGCCCGCGGTCCTGGCGGGAAGCAGGGTGCCGTCGGCGCTGCGGTGCGCGGCCCACAGCGCGAGCGCGGTGCCCTCGGGAGCCGTGAGCGTTCCGGCGCGGACGGCCTCGATGAGGCGCTGAGCGTGCCGGTCGGACCACATCCGGTTCGCGGTCGCGGCGAGGTAGGCGGGCGAGTACGGCGCGCCGAACCCGTCGACGATCTGGGCCAGCCGAGCGGCCCAGCGCGTCTTCGCGGCGGGGGTCCCCGGAAGGCCCGCCCAGCCCATGATCGCGCGTCCGAACGCCCCGACGGCCGCGTCATAGGCGCTGCGGGTGCCGCCGTCGAGCCAGGCGTCGCGCTCCCGCGCCCACTCCCGCTCGAGCCAGGGCGTGAGCCGCGCGACCTGCTCGTCCTCGTAGGCGACCGCGACGAACGTCGCCTTGCGGTGACGGTGGGCGTCGCCGTCGAGGCTGTGCACGGAGCCGTGCCCGAACAGCGTCTCCTGCACGATCGCGGGCATCGCACCGTGCCGGGCGATGCGACTGTCGTCGTAGAACAGGTCGATGCCCTCGGCGCCGCGGACGAGGGCGGCCTCGTCGCCGAGCAGGCGCATCGGGGCAGACCGGGCGCCCGGTCGTGCACGCCGCCAGATGCGGGCTCCGAAGTCGTAGCCGCGGGTCAGGAGGAACGGGGAGTCGTCGCGCACGATCGTCTCGACGCCGTGCGAGATCCGGCCGGTGAGTCTGTGGAGCATGACTCGACCCTCGCAGCGCTGGGACCGGTCCTCCAGGGGGGAGCGTTCGGCGATGGACTGTGCTAGCGGTGAGGGGACGACGCTTGTCAAGCGCCTGTGCAGGCGGTGTGCGCGCCCGTCACACTGGCGGCGGAACGGAGGAACCATGGCGACGAACACCCGAGACCTGGCGTGCACCACCGAGGACGTGTTCCGTGTGCTGGCGGACGGCTGGCTGTACCCCGCGTGGGTCGTCGGAGCGTCGCGCATGCGCGATGTCGACGCTGCCTGGCCCGCTCCGGGCGCGCAGCTGCACCATTCGGTCGGCGTGTGGCCCGCGCTGCTCGACGACACGACCGAGCTGCTGCAGTGGCATCCGCCGCACCGGGCGGTGCTGCGTGCGCGCGGCTGGCCGGTCGGCGAGGCGCAGGTCACCCTGCGGGCGAGGTCGACGGCGACCGGCTGCCAGGTGCGTATCGACGAGGAACCCGTGAAGGGCCCGGCGACCCTGCTCCCCCGCTTCCTGACCGCACCGATCCTGCGGTGGCGCAACGCCGAGACGCTGCATCGGCTGGCCTATCTGGCCGAAGGGCGTGCCGGGTGATCGGTTGCGCGGGGATTCATGCCCCGGATCGCATATAGTCTTCGGCGGCCTGGACCTGGGCCGGCGTCGGACGCACACCGGTGTAGAGCACGAACTGCTCGAGCGCCTGGAGGGTCGCGACCTCGGCGCCGGTGATGACCGTGGCGCCCGCCGCACGCCCCGCAGCCACCACGGGGGTCTCCGCCGGCAGCGCGACCACATCGAACACCACCGTCGATGCCGCGATCGCCTGCTCGCTGAACGAGAGCGCGTGCTCCTCGCCCCCGCCCGCCATGCCGATCGGCGTGACGTTGACGAGCACGTCCGCTGTCGCCTCGCCGGGCTCCGGACGCCAGTCGAAGCCGTACTGGTCCGCGAGGGCACGCCCGCGGGCTTCGTTGCGGGCGACGATCGTGAGGTCGGTGAAGCCCCCGTCGCGGAAGGCCGCAGCGGTCGCCTTCGCCATGCCGCCCGAACCCCGCAGCAGCACAGACGACCGCGGGTCGATGCCGTTGCGGGCGATCAGGGTCGCGATCGCCGAGTAGTCGGTGTTGTAGGCGGTCAGTACCCCGTCGTCGTTCACGATGGTGTTGACGGAGTCGATCGCGCGCGCGGAGGCGTCCATCTGATCGACGAGGGCGATGACATCCTCCTTATAGGGCATGGAGATCGCGCATCCGCGGATGCCGAGTCCGCGGACACCGGCGATCGCCTGGGCCAGATCGGTCGGCGCGAAGGCCTTGTAGATCCAGTTGAGCCCCAGTGCCTCGTAGAGGTGGTTGTGGAAGCGGGTTCCGTTGTTGCTGGGTCGCGCGGACAGCGAGATGCACAGCGTCATGTCCTTGTTCAGCATCGTCACCGCCTCAGGCTACCGGCGGCGAGGATCCGTGGCGGGAACGGTCGTCCTCCCCTATGGTGAAGGTGCATGCACAGGGGATTGATCGTCTCCGTCTCTCCCCAGGAGACGGACGGCCCACCCCAGGGGCACGACGATCCGTGTATGCGATTGGGCCCTCTCGAGTAGTTCAGTCCCCAATGGGCTACTCGAGGGGGCCGCTCTCGTTCATTCTCCCACCAATTTTCGGATTTGTCCCCCAAAAGGGGGACAAGGAGGTCCGAAAGGGGTTAGGCTGTCTCTGACGCACCCTCCGGTCGTCTTCGGCCCTCATCGCTCCCCCCGCGGTGAGGGCCACACCATTTTCCGGGAGCGGATCGAGAGCCCCGCCGCGCTGGTCGCATGACGCTCATGCAACATTTGGATTACCTTCTTGCCTCTCCTATTGCCGCCGGGGTCGCCTCCACTAGCGTTAGCGATGTCGGTGCACCCCTGCGTCGGCTTCTAGATCAGCAGAACAGGCAGTACATGAGCACCCAGGGCACGGTCAAGTGGTTCAACTCGGAGAAGGGCTTCGGCTTCATCTCCCCCGACGACGGAGGCGCTGACGTCTTCGCGCACTACTCCGCCATCCAGTCATCCGGCTACCGGTCTCTCGACGAGAACCAGCGAGTCGAGTTCGATGTGGCGCAGGGTCCGAAGGGCCTGCAGGCAGAGAACATCCGCCCGCTCTGACGCGGACGACACCGGGACTCCCCGTCTGAAGAACGCACTCGAGCGTCCTTTCGACGGGGAGTTCCGTTTTCTGCGTCAGTGGTGACGGGCTCAGCCGAGCAGCAGAGCCCGCAGTTCGTCGACCGAGGCGACGCGGAACGCCGCGTCGTCTCCCTCGTGCGGGTCGCTGAAGCCCCACTCGACGAAGATCACGGGGACGCCGTTGGCCTTGCCGCCCTCGACATCATGATGGCGGTCGCCGACGAGGACGGGGCGTGACGTGTCGACGCCGAGCGCGCCCAGGCGGCGCAGGGCTTCGGCGACGATGTCGGTCTTCGACGCGAGCGTCGCCTCGTCCGGAGTCGCGCCGACGGTCGTGAGGAAGGCGGGCCGGAGACCGAAGTGGTCGACCAGCGCATCGACCTGGTTCTCCGGCTTGGAGCTCGCGGTCGCCTGCGGCACTCCCGCGGCATGCAGGTCGTGGATGAGCTCGGCGACACCGGGATACGTGCGCACGTCCGTGGTGTAACCGTCGGCCTTGCCCAGCGTGCGGTAGAACGCCACGGCCTCGGCGGACTCCGCGGGCGTCATGCCGGCCTGGTCCTGGAACGACTGGAACATGGGCGGCCCGATCCAGTGCACCAGTTCCTCCCGCGTCGGGGCGGGACGGCCGAAGTGCGTGAGGGCGACGTGCAGCCGACGGAGGATGCCGACCGAGGCGTCGACGATCGTGCCGTCGACGTCCCAGAGCACGCAGGTGTAAGGGGAGGGGGCCATCTCTCCAGCCTATGGGTCCGCGGACGCCTGCCCGGTCCTGCTGCACGGGTGTGCAGTCTCACGCGTGCTCCCCGGATCGCGTGGCCGCGGCGCGAACGGCGGAATGCTGCACCGTAGGGTCGTGACAGCGGCGGGAACGCGAGTGAGACTGGGGAGATGTTCGTGTCGATGGAAGTGATCACCATCCTGGGGTCGACGGTGACGATCATCGTCGCGATGGCAAGCGGCTTCGGTTGGCTCGTCACGCGCATGGATGCGCGATTTGCAGCGTCGGATGCGCGGATGGCTGAGCGGTTCGCGATGGTCGAGGGGCGGTTCTCGGGCATGGAAGAGCGGATGGATGCGCGGTTCGCAGCGTCGGATGCGCGGATGGATGAGCGGTTCGCGATGGTCGAGGGGCGGTTCTCGAGCATGGAAGAGCGGATGGATGCGCGGTTCGCGGCGTCGGATGCGCGGTTCGCGATGGTGGAGGAGCGATTCTCCGGCATGGACGCGCGTTTCGGGGCCCTGGAGGAACGGCTGACGGGGATCGAGCACGAGGTGACCGAGGTCAGGATCGCGGTCGCCCGGCTGGAAGGGCCACCGCGACGGCTGATCTCCGTGCGCTGACCGCGGCGAGCGGTGTCAGAACAGCCGGGGGATGCCCGACTCGATGCCCTTCATGTCGTCGTAGTCGAGCACCAGGCAGCGGATGCCGCGGTCTTCGGCGAGCACGCGGGCTTGCGGCTTGATCTCCTGCGCGGCGAAGACGCCCTGCACGGGGGAGAGGTGGGGGTCGCGGCCCAGCAGCTCCAGGTAGCGCGTCAGCTGCTCCACGCCGTCGATGTCGCCCCGGCGCTTGACCTCCACGGCGATCGCAGCGCCCTCCGCGTCACGCACCAGCAGGTCGACCGGACCGATGGCGGTCGGATACTCCCGGCGCACCAGGGTCGCGCCCTCGGCGATGAGCTCGACCTGCTCGGCCAGCAGGCGCTGCAGGTCCGCCTCGACGCCGTCCTTCTGCAGCCCGGGGTCGATGCCCAGTTCGTGCTGCGAGTCGTGGATGATCTCGTAGATCTGCACACGCAGCGCATCGCCCGTCTTCTTGTGCGTGACGCGCCACACCTCGACGACGCCGGCGGTCGCCTCCTCCTCGCCCGGGACCTCCGTGGCGAGGGAGCAGGGCGGGCTCATCCAGTTGAGGGGCTTGTAGCTTCCCCCATCGGAGTGCACGAGCAGGCTCCCGTCGCCCTTGTGCACGAGCAGGCGCGTGGCGAGCGGGAGGTGGGCGTTGAGCCGGCCGGAGTAGTCCACCGAGCAGCGGGCGATGACGAGACGCACCCGACGAGCCTACTTCGTCGCCGACGCTGCGCCGACCGGCTCAGAGGATCGAGCCGAGCGCGTCGAACAGCCCGAGCTCGGTGGCGGCCGACCGCGCGATCAGGAACCCGATGATGCCGATGATCCATGCCGTGTTCTCGGCGCCCGTGCGCTCCATCCACGCCGCGAAGCGCTCCAGCGGGCGCTGCACGAGCGGCGCCGCCACGAGCCGCAGCACCAAGAGGACGAGGGCGGGCGCGATCATGAGCGCGCAATAGCCGACCAGCGCGAGCACGCGGAACGGGGTGTCGACACCCGCGTCGGCGAGCATCGCCATGGCCACGAGGTAGGGGAGCATCGTGGCGACCTCGACGAGCCCCGCGGCGATCGCGACCGCCATCACCGCGAACCCTCGCGTGCGCGGGTCGAGCAGGCGTTCGCGCCACCGCATGAGGCGTCCAGGGCGCGCGGGTGCGTGCCCCGTGGTCGCGGACTCGGGGCGTTCGAGAGCGGAACCCGTGGCGGCGACGGGCGAATCGGACGACGCGCCGGTCCATCGCGGTTCGGGCTCCGGGTCGGAGGCGGCCGCTCGAAACAGCGGGGCCGGGTCGGGTGTCGCCGCGGAGGCGCGACCGGAGGCGGACGGCCTCCCGGTCCACGGCGACACCCGCGGCGGCTGCCGCTCCCCATCGCCGACCGCTGCGGGCTTCGAGGTGGGCATCGCGAACGCGGTGATCAGCAGCGCGACGCCCACCAGCAGCCGCGTGATCATCCCCGCCGGGGACGCGAGGAAGTCGGACGCGACGTCCGCCAGGTTCACCAGTCCCCACAGGAACAGCAGCCCGACCGCCAGGTAGAACCCCGCGATCGTCACCAGATACAGCACGATGCGACCCGCTCGCACGCGCCCCGGGTGCAGCAGCAGGAAGACGGGGATCAGCAGGGTGCCCACGCTGAGCCCGTCGATGAGCGCCAGCACCGCGAGCGACAGGGGGAGGGGGAGTCCGCCGAAGAGTTCCATGCCTCCACCGTCGTGGCCGGCGCGGCCGGGCGGATCGGGCGAAAGTACCGTCTGCCGCACGACCCTCATCCCTTCGTCGGATGCGACCCCGCGGTCACCGTGGTTGCATGAGGTCATGCACGAACGGGGCGAGGGCGGTCTCGGCGCCTGGTATCGGCGCCACCGCTGGTGGGCGGATCCGCTCGGGGCGCTGGTGCTCTCCGTGGTCATGGCCGCCTTCGGCTTCCACGGGCTCTGGGGTCCGTTCTCGCTGCTGTCGGACGACGTGTCGCCGTGGTGGGCGCTGGTGCTCGCGGTTCCGGCGTGCGTGCTCTCGCTCGGCAAGGCACGACGGCCGTGGACGGTGCTGGTGCTGGTGGCGGTGCTGTTCCTCGCCGATCTGCTCACCGTGGGGGGCGTCGGCACCCTGGTCGTGCTGCTGGACGTGCTGTGGATGGCGGCGTTCCGCGCCGGACCGCGCGGCCGCCGCGTGCTCCTGATCTCTCTGGGCACGGCGACCGCGGCGCTGTTCTTCGCCGCACTGCTGTTCGCCGACGTCGACGTGCCGGTGGCCGTGCTGTTCGGAGTGCAGTTCGGGGCCATCTTCGGAACCGACTACTGGTGGGCGGTCGCGGTCTCGCAGGCGCACGAGCTGGCGGAGCTGCACCGTCAACGCGCCGAGGACGCCGCCGCCGCCGCGGAACGCGACCGCACCGAGGCCGTGCAGCGGGAGCGGGAGGCCATGGCGCGCGAGCTGCACGACGTGGTGGCCGGGCACGTGCTGGCGATGGCGATCCGGGCCGAGGCGGCGCTCGCGACGCGTCCGGACCGCTCCGACGACCGGGCGGCGCTGCGGGCCGTGCGCGACGCGGGCCTCGACGCGCACGGTGCGTTGCGGTCGATGATCTCGGTGCTGCGCCGCGGCGGCGGCCCGCTCATGCCCACGCCGAGCTGGGCGGACCTCGACGGCATCGTGCAGGAGGCGCGGCGGTCGGGGCTGACGGTCCGCCTCGACGCGGCGGAGCTCGGCGACCTCGGCGATCTCGGCGGGGGCGGCGAGCAGGCGGTCGTGCGGGTGGTGCGGGAGGCGCTCGGCAACTGCGTGCGGCACGCGCGGGGTGCGCAGGTCGAGGTGCGGATCGCACGCTCCGGCGACGAGGCGCTGGTGCGGGTGCGGTCGCTCGGCGGGACGGCAGCGGTCGCCCCGATGCGACACGACAGCGAGGGGTGGGGGTTGCAGATGCTGCGGGAGCGGGTGGCGGCGCTGGGGGGCGTGTTCCAGGCGGGGCCCGACGGCGACGGCTGGACCGTGGAGGCGCGGCTGCCGGCGGGAGCGCGGTCGTGAGCGCCCCGACGGTGCTGCTGGCGGACGACCACGGCGCGATCCGTGCGGGGCTGCGCATCATGCTCGAGACGCACGACATCGTGGTGGCGGGCGAAGCGGCCGATGGCGAGGTGGCCGTGCGCAACGCCGCCGCCCTGCGCCCCGACGTGGTGCTGATGGATCTGCGCATGCCGGGGCGCGACGGCGTCTCGGCCACGAGGGAGATCGTCGACCGGGGTCTGGCGGACGTGCTGGTGCTCACCAGCTTCGACGAGGACGAGCTCGTGCTCGCGGCGATCCGCGCCGGGGCCGTGGGGTTCCTGCTCAAGACCGTGGATGCGTCGACGCTGGTGCAGGCGGTGCGCGGGGTCGCGGCGGGCGAGGGCGCCCTCGACCCGCGCGTGACCAGGCGTGCGCTCGCCGCGGTGGCGGAGTCCGCGGTCGACGGTCCGCCCGCCGCCGCCACCCCCGCCCTGGGCGAGCTCACCGCGCGGGAGCAGGAGGTGCTCGACGGGATCTTGCAGGGCTGGTCGAACGCGCAGCTCGCCGCCCGGCTGCGCATCTCGGTGCCCACGGTGAAGACGCACGTGTCGAACGTGCTCGCGAAGCTGGGTGCGCGCAGCCGCTCGCACGCGGCGGCACTCGTCCGGGCGTGCGGCGGCTGAGCCTCAGCTCCGGGCGGCGGTCGTGGCGGGGGTCTTCTCGTCGTCGCGCAGCGGGCGGGCGGCCCCGGAGAACAGCCCGGAGACCACGACCAGCGCGACCAGGATGAACAGCGTGTTGAGCAGGCCGATGTGCTCGCTGATCACGCCGAGCACGGGCGGGCCGCCGAGGAACGCGACGTAGCCGATCGTGGCCGCGGCGCTCACGCGGGCGGCGGCCTTGGCCGGGTCGTCGGCCGCGGCGGACATGCCGAGCGGGAACCCGAGCGAGGCGCCGACACCCCAGAGCGCGGCGCCGAGCAGCACGAGCGGCAGCGTCGGCGCGAGGATGAACAGCAGGATGCCGCTGGCGGCCGTCGCGGCGAGGATGCGCAGCACCAGCACCCGGCCGAAGCGGTCGACCAGGGGGCCGCCGAACAGGCGCACGACGGTCATGCCGGTCGAGAACACGGCGAGGGCGACGGCACCGGAACCCTCGGCGAGACCGTGGCCCTGCTCGGTGCCGAGGGCGATCCAGTCGTTCGCGCCGCCCTCGGCGAACGACATGCCGAGCATGACGGTGCCGAGCAGGTAGGTGCGCGGTTCGCGCCACGCCTCCAGCGCGGTGTGCAGGCGCTGGCGGAACGGCGGCTTCTCGTGCTCCTCCGGGTCGAGGGCCGCCTCTCGCACCGGCACCTGGAAGAAGCAGATCACCGCGATCACGGCGATCAAGACCCCGACGGAGATCGCGTGCGTGCCGACATCGATTCGAAGGTGCGCCGCGAGCGCACCGATACCGGCGCCCAGGACGGTGCCGAAGCTGAAGAACGCGTGGAAGACGGGAAGGATCGTGCGGCCCATCTGCTGTTCGATCGCGGTGGCCTCGACGTTCATCATCACGTCGACGCAGCCGTTGCCGAAGCCGAACAGCACCATGCCGACCAGCACCAGGGGGACCGAGGCGAACACGGTGGCTCCGAGTCCGACGAGCGCGATGCCGGCGGCGAACGTGAGCATCGACAGGAGCATGCCGCGACGCGCACCCGTACGCGCCATGACCGCGGGGCTCGTGGAGACGCCGAGGATGGAGGCGATGCCCATGCCGAGCAGGATCAGTCCGACCTGCGCGTTGTCGAGACCGAGGGCCTCCTTGATACCCGGCACGCGCGATGCCCAGGTCGCGATCGAGAGGCCGCTGGCCAGGAAGATGGCGAAGATCGCGGTGCGCCAGCGCACGAACTGCGAGCGGGTGAGGGCGGTGTCCATGACCCACAGCCTATATCGAATCGATTCGACGCCGGAGTGCAGATCCCGGCTATCCTCGGAGTATGAGCAGCAGGGAGACCCCGCGCCGACCCACGATCGCGGATGTCGCGCGCGAGGCGGGGGTCGCGACCTCCACCGCGTCCGTGGTCTTCAGCGGCAAGGCCAAGGTCGCCCCCGCCACGCGCGACCGCGTTCTCGCCGCGGCGACCGAGCTCGGCTACACCGGACCCGACCCCCGCGCCGCCTCGCTCCGTCGCGGCCGCAGCGGCATCGTCGCGGTCGTGCTGGAGGGCCACCTGCGGGCCGCGTTCCTCGACCCGGTGACGACCGCGATGATGGACGGCCTCACCGATGGACTCGCCGACCTCAGCGCCGGGATCCTGCTGATGCGCGACGAGCCGGGCGAGGACGGGTCCGCGATCGCGAGCGCCCCGGTCGACGCGGTCGTGCTGATCGGGTGCTCCGGGCGCACGCGGGCCTCACTCGAGATCGTGCGGGGGCGCGGCCTCCCCGTGGTCGTGATCGAGGGCGACGCCGGGCTCGACGTGCCGCGCATCACGCTCGACAACGTGGCCGCCTCCGCCGACGTCGCCCGGCACGTCCGCGAACTCGGGCACCGCGACGTCGCACTGGTCACGCTCGCGCTCGACGCCGACCGCGAGCGCACCCTCATCACGCCGGAGCGACTCGCCACCGCGACCGTCGACGTCACGGTCGACCGGCTCCGGGGAATGCGCGAGATCTTCCCCGACGCCCCGGCGATCTCCGCGTCGGGCAGCCTGATCGACGAGGGCATCCTGGTGGGCCGCATGCTGCTGTCCGACCCGGAGAAGCGTCCGACGGCCGTGCTCGCGCAGAGCGACCTGCTCGCGGTCGGCGTGATCCGCGCGGCGGAGGAGCTCGGGCTGCGCGTGCCGGAGGACCTGTCGGTGGCGGGGTTCGACGGCATCGCGCTGGACGGCCTGGGCGACCTCACGCTCACCACGAGCGTGCAGCCCGCGGTCGAGAAGGGTCGCGCGGCGGGGGAGCAGGTGGCGCGCATGCTCCGCGGGGAGCCGGGCGAGACGCAGGACCTCTCGTGCCGCTTCCGCGCGGGCACCACGACCGCGCCGCCCCCCGCGCGCTGAGCCGCCTGCCCTCAGGAATGCGCGGGACCGAGGCGCAGCGCCGTCTCGCCGAAGTCCAGGATGCGGTACCGCCCGCACTCGATCGTCGCCACCGGTTCGACCCCGGCGGGCAGCTGCCACGGCACGGTCTGCGCGTCCTCCACCAGGAACGACACCTCCCCCACCGTGAAGTCCCGCCGGTCGACCAGCCAGGCGTAGCCGTTCAGCGCGTGGTCGACCTGCACCAGGCGTGACGGGTCGTCGAGGTGCAGCTTGGGCAGCCGCACGGTCCAGAACTGCCCGGCACCCGTGCGTCCCGATGCGTCGACCCAGTCGGTGACGCAGGTCAGGTCGGCGTCGGGTGCCTGCGCGGCGGCCGCCAGTCGCGGCACGCTCAGTCCGGCGGCGAGGAGCAGCAGGGCACCCAGCGCCGCGACCGCACCGCGCACGAGCCGGGACGACGGCAGCACGGCGCGCGGATCGGCGACCAGGGCCAGGACCGGCGCGAACGCCAGCGGCTGGAGGTATCGCGCGGCCTGGGTGCCGAGCGCCACCGCCCCGAGCAGCACCAGGGCGGGAGCAACCCACGCGACCGCGGCGACGAGCCGCGCGCCGGGCGCCGATGCCCGCCGCATGCGCATCACCGCGAGGGCGAGGAGGGCGGCGACCACGACCAGCGCGAGCACCCCCGGCGGCGTCGAGAGCCGGGCCGCGAACAGCCCGGCGTACAGCTCGAGCGACTCCCGCCAGCGCCACGGCTGCACGTAGCCGGCGCCCGTGTTCGCGATCCATGCCGAGAACGGAATGCGACAGAGGAAGCCGAGCAGCGTGCCGCCGAGCAGGGCCGCGCCGAGCATCAGCGCGGACCGCCGGCTCCGGACGGAGAACCCGAGCACGACCAGCACGGTCAGCAGCGGCACCGTTGCCCAGGCCGCGAACAGCGGATTGGTCAGCGTGGACACGGCGGCCGTCGCGCCGAGCGCCCAGAGCAGCACGACCCCGCCGCCCGGGCGGTCGAGGAAGCGGCGGGCCAGACCGACCGCGGCGACCGCTCCGATCGTGGTCGCGGCGTAGTAGGTGGTCGTGAGCGAGAGCGACGCGAGCTCGAGGGCATCGCGCGACGGAGACGCCTCGGTGACCACGAGAAGCGCGAACACCCCGAGCGCCGCGAGCGACCACGCGACCGGGGCGGCACCCGCGCGGCGACGACCGGCGACGAGCCGCGCCACGCCGTAGAACCCGAGCAGGTTGACCACCGCGTTCACCGCGAGCAGGCCACCGACGTCGAGCGGCAGCAGCGCGCCGAGGGCGACGTGCACGGCGGACTCCGGAAGGAACAGCACGCTCGACAGCGCCCACTCGCCAACCCCGCCGCCATCGAGGATCGCGCGCGAGATCAGTCCCACGACCAGGGAATCCCCGTCACGGAAGAGCAGCGAGGAGCGGGGCGATGCGGCGAGCTGACCCGCCGCGACGAGGGCGATCGCGAGGGCCGTGAGCCACCCCGCCAGCTCCCTCCGTGCGCCCCCGTGCATGCGAACACTCTGGCACGTCGCGCAGACCCGCGAACCGCCCGGCCCCATCATCCCGGTAAACTGGACGGACACCGCCCGCCTGAGCCGCAAGGCCGACGAGCCCCGAGGAGCCGCGTATATGCTGATGCTCCTCGCCGTGTTCCTCCTCGGGTCGCTGCTGTTGCCCGTTCTGGTGCGCTGGCTGGGAGCACAGGCTTTCGCCGTCGCCGCGCTCGTCCCCGCCGCCGCGTTCGTGCACGCGCTGGTGCTCACGCCGCAGGTGCTCGACGGCCCTGTGCCGTTCGAATCGCTGCCGTGGATCCCGCAGCTCGGGCTCTCGCTCTCCATGAACATGGACGTGCTCGGGTGGGTCCTCACCCTGATCGTGACCGGCGTCGGCGCGCTCGTGCTGCTCTACTGCCGCTGGTACTTCCACGACGACGCGGCCGGCATCGGCCAGTTCGCCGGGGTGCTGCTCGGCTTCGCCGGCGCGATGTACGGCCTCGTGCTCACCGACGATCTGGTGATGCTCGTGATGTTCTGGGAGGTGACGAGCATCCTCTCGTACCTCCTGATCGGGCACTACCGCCGCCGCGCCGCCAGCCGTCGAGCCGCGCTGCAGGCTCTGCTGGTGACGACCCTCGGCGGCCTGGTGATGTTCGTCGGCGTCGTGCTGCTCGTCGTGGACGCCGGCACGTCGAGCATCCGCGAGATCCTCGCGCTCGCCCCCACCGGGCCCCTGGTCGACGCCGCCATCGTGATGCTGCTGATCGGCGCCATCAGCAAGTCGGCGCTGTTCCCGTTCCACTTCTGGCTCCCTGGTGCGATGGCCGCCCCCACGCCGGTCAGCGCCTACCTGCACGCCGCCGCGATGGTGAAGGCGGGCATCTACCTCATCGCGCGCTTCGCCCCGATCTTCGCGCTGAGCGCCACCTGGCGACCGATCATCATCAGCCTCGGCATCCTCACCATGCTGCTCGGCGGGATCCAGGCGCTGCGCGAGACCGACCTCAAGCGCGTGCTCGCCTTCGGCACCGTCAGCCAGCTGGGGTTCTTCGCCGTCGTGGTCGGCTACGGCACGCAGGCCGCCGCCCTCGCCGGACTCGCGCTCGTGATCGGGCACGCCCTGTTCAAGTCGGCGCTGTTCCTGATCGTCGGCGTGATCGACCGGCAGCTCTCCACGCGTGACATCACCGAGCTCTCCGGGGTCGGACGGCAGGCGCCGGTCATGGCGACCGCGGCCTTCATCTCGGTCGCGTCGATGGCGGGCATCGCGCCCACCATCGGCTTCGTCGCCAAGGAGTCCACGCTCACGGCGCTCCTGGATGACGCGCAGGGCGGCTCGATCTGGGGACTCGTGGCGCTGATCGGGGTCGTCCTCGGTTCCATGCTCACCGCGGCATATGGCGTGCGCTTCCTGTGGGGAGCGTTCTGGACCAAACGCGACGACCGCGGCGACCGGCTGCCCGACACCGCGTGGCCCGACCCGCCCGTCGGCTTCCTCTCCGCGCCGATCATCCTCGCCGGGGTCACCCTCGCGGCGGGCATCGGCGCCCCCGCGCTCGACATCGCCCTGCAGCCCTACGCGCTCACCGCGAACCCCGGCCTCGACCACGAGGGCGCCGCCGTCGAAGGCCCCGGTCACCTCGCGCTCTGGCACGGGTTCGAACCAGCGCTCGGGATCTCCATCCTCACTGTCCTGCTGGGCATCGGGCTGTTCCTGCTCACGCGACGCAGCGGCTGGGACCGTCGCCCGCGCCTGCTGCCCTTCACCGCCGCCGACGCCTACTACCTCGTGATGCGCGGCATCGACCGGCTGTCCGTGCTCAGCACCACCCTCACGCAGCGCGGCTCGCTGCCCGTCTACGTCGGCACGATCTTCGTGGTGTTCGTCGCGGCCGAGGTCACCGCGCTCATCGCGAGCGACATCGACCGCTACCAGCTGTCGCTCTGGCACACCCCGGCACAGCTCGCGGTCGCGCCGATCATGGCCGTCGCGGGCGTAGTGGCGGTGCGCGCCAGGAAGCGGTACACCGGCGTCGTGCTGGCCTCGGTCACGGGGCTCGGCATGGTCGTGCTCTTCGCGACCAGCGGCGCACCCGACCTCGCGCTCACGCAGATCCTCGTCGAGACGGTCACCATGGTCACGTTCGCCCTGGTGCTGCGGCGGCTCCCCGCGCGGATGGGCGAGCACAACGCCTCGGTCAGCCGCATCCCCCGGGCGCTGCTCGGCATCGGCGTCGGCCTCACCATGGCGTTCGTCGCGATCGTGGCCACCCAGTCGCGCGTCGCCGACCCGATCTCGGAGATCTTCCCGCAGATCGCCTACGAGATCGGCCACGGCAAGAACGTGGTGAACGTGGCCCTGGTCGACCTGCGCGGCTGGGACACGATGGGCGAGCTGTCGGTGCTCGTGCTCGCGGCGACCGGTGTCGCCTCCCTCGTCTTCGTGACCCACCGCGCCGATCTGCTCGCCGCCACCAAGACCCTGCCGCGCTCCGTGCGCAAGGCCGCCCGCAGCCGTCCGCTCGTCGAGACCACCGACGGCGTGCGCTTCCAGACGTCCGAGAACCGCAGCGCCCCGCGCGCCTGGCTGGTCGGCGGACAGAAGATGAAGCCGGAGAACAGGTCGATCCTGCT
Organism: Microbacterium sp. NPDC059771; assembly: GCF_042732495.1. NCBI lineage: Bacteria > Bacillati > Actinomycetota > Actinomycetes > Micrococcales > Microbacteriaceae > Microbacterium > Microbacterium sp. NPDC059771. The sequence continues at coordinate 437,407 of NZ_JBHWHK010000001.1, forward strand.
CGAGGTCATCGTGCGCATCCTGTTCCACACCATCATCGTGGTGTCGATCTTCCTGCTGTTCGCGGGTCACAACCTGCCGGGCGGCGGCTTCGCCGGCGGACTCGTCGCGGGCATGGCGCTCGTGATGCGCTACATCGCCGGCGGTCGCTGGGAGCTCGGCGCCGCCGCGCCCACCGACGCCGGACGCCTGCTCGGGGCGGGCCTCATCCTCGCGGTCGGCACGGCCGTGGTGCCGCTGTTCTTCGGGATGGCCCCGCTCACCAGCACCTTCTGGGAGTGGGAGATCCCGGGCATCGGTCACATGGAGTTCGTCACCTCGACGATCTTCGACGTGGGCGTCTACCTCGTGGTGATCGGGCTGGTGCTCGACGTGCTGCGCAGCCTCGGCGCCGAGGTGGACCGGCAGTCCGCGCTCCGCCCCGGTCAGAGCACCGCGATCGACTTCACCTCGCGGACAGGGGGGAACGGCTGATGGACGTCTCCCTGGCCCTCATCGCGATCATGGCCGTGCTCTTCGCGTGCGGCGTCTACGCGATGCTCGAGCGCAGCCTGACCCGGGTGCTGATCGGCTTCCTGCTGCTCGGCAACGCCACGAACCTGCTGCTGCTGATCGTGATGGGCGTGCCGGGCAACGCCCCCTTCTTCGGCACGAACGGCGACCTCAGCGATCCGCTCCCGCAGGCGCTGACCCTCACCGCCATCGTGATCACCTTCGCGGTGTCGGCGTTCCTGCTCGCCCTCATCTACCGCTCCTGGCAGCTGGGCCAGGCCGACACGGTCGAGGACGACGAGGCCGACATCGCCCTGCGCGAGCGCACCGACGCCGACGAAGACCTCATGGACGACGAGTCGGAGACCGACGACGACGAGGCGACCACCGACTTCGTCGGCGTGCAGACCGCGCCCATCACGGTGCTGCACATGCGCGACCACCCCGACATCCACGACGACGCCCCCTACGACTCGCCGTACAGCGCGCAGCGGGAGGACGAACCCGAACCCGAGGCCGACGAGGATCCAGACCACGACCACACGACAGACGGGGAGGGCAGGTCATGACCACGCTCGTCCCGCTCCTGGTCGCCCTGCCGCTGCTGGGCGCCGCGGTCACCCTCGTGTTCGGGCGCAATGCCCGGCTCCAGGTGCTCGTCACGGTCGCCACCCTCGCGATCGTCTCGGTCATCGCCGGGGTGCTGCTGGTCGTGGTCGATGCGGGATCCCCGCTCGCGGTCTCGGTCGGCGGGTGGCCGGTGCCGTTCGGCATCGTGCTCTATGTCGACCGGCTCGCCGCGCTGCTCGTGCTCGTGTCGAGCGTCGTGCTGCTCGCGGTTCTCCTCTTCTCGATCGGTCAGGGCGTCGCCGACGGCGCGGACGAGACCCCGATCTCGATCTTCAACCCCTCCTACCTGATCCTCGCGGCGGGCATCTTCAACGCCTTCATCGCGGGCGACCTGTTCAACCTCTACGTCGGCTTCGAGATCCTGCTCGTCGCGTCGTACGTGCTGATCACGCTGGGCAGCACCGAGTCGCGCATCCGCACGGGTGCGGTGTACATCGTGGTCTCGCTCGTGTCGTCGATCCTGTTCCTCGCCTCGATCGCGATGATCTACGGCGCCCTCGGCACCGTGAACATGGCGCAGATCGCCGAGCGCATGTCGGAGCTGCCGCAGGACACGCAGCTCGTGCTGCACCTGATGCTCGTGGTCGCCTTCGGCATCAAGGCCGCCATCTTCCCCGTCTCCTTCTGGCTGCCCGACTCCTACCCGACCGCGCCGGCCCCGGTCACGGCGGTGTTCGCCGGACTGCTGACGAAGGTCGGCGTGTACGCGCTGATCCGCACCGAGACGCAGCTCTTCGCCTCCAACAGCATCGACACGCTGCTGCTCATCATCGCGCTGGCGACCATGGTCGTCGGGGTGCTGGGTGCCGTGGCGCAGGCGGAGCTGAAACGGATCCTGTCGTTCACGCTCGTGAGCCATGTGGGCTACATGATCTTCGGCCTGGCGATCGCGACGCCCGCGGCGATCGGCGCCACGGTGTACTACATCGTGCACCACATCGTGGTGCAGACCACCCTCTTCCTCGCCGTGGGACTCATCGAGCGTCGGGCGGGAAGCACCTCGATCCTGCGGGTCAAGGGGCTGCTCAAGATCGCGCCCGTGATCGCGGTGCTGTACTTCATCCCCGCCATCAACCTCGGCGGTCTGCCCCCGTTCTCCGGGTTCATCGGCAAGTTCGCGCTGTTCGAGGCCGCCGCCTCCGTGGGAACGCCCCTGATGATCGTGCTGATCTTCGGCGGCATCATCACCTCGCTGCTCACGCTGTACGCGCTCATGCGGGCGTGGAACCTGGCGTTCTGGCGCGAGGAGGAGGACTCCACCGAGACCGAGGGACGCATCTCCTACCTGACGGGCGCACCCGCGGCCGACGAGCAGCAGGAGACCAGGCGCATCCCGAAGATCATGACGGTCGCCACCGCGGGCATGGTCACCGTCACGGTGGCCCTGACGATCTTCGCCGGTCCGCTGTACGCTCTGTGCGATCGCATCGGGGCTGGCCTGCTGCAGCCGGTCAACCTCGTCCAACTGGAAGACGAGGTGGAGGGATGAGGCCGGAGACGCGGCGCCTGTGGCGCGACATCGGCATGCAGCTGCCGTTCCTCGCCTGGCTGATCGTGCTGTGGATGCTGCTGTGGGCGCAGTTCACCGTGCTCTCGTTCCTGACCGGGCTCGTGGTCGCGATCTTCGTGACGCGCGTGTTCCGGCTGCCGACGGTCGAGCTGTCCGGCCGCGTGAACCTCTGGTACGCCGCGCTGTTCATCGTGCAGTTCCTCTGGGCAGTGCTGCGCGGCGCCCTGTCGGTCACGGTGCAGGTGTTCGACTTCCGCCGGCAGCCGGGCACCGCGATCGTCGCCGTGCCGCTGCGGTACGCGGACGACCTCGTCATGACGCACGTCGCGGTGGTGTCGTCGCTGATCCCCGGTTCGCTCGTGGTGGAGGCCGACCGCGACCGGCGCATCCTCTACCTGCACGTGATCGGCGTGCGCAGCAAGGAAGACGTCGAGGAGCAGCGGCAGGGGGTGCTCGGCTGGGAGAAGCGGGTCGTGCGCGCGCTGGGCGACCCGTCGCAGTACCGCCGCCTCAAGGCCGATGAGCGCGCGGGTCGCATCGATCCGGCCAGGGTGGGGGGTGCCCGATGAACGTGCTGCTCCTGGTGATCATGGCGGTGTTCGGTGTCGCCGCGATCCTCGCCGTCATCCGCATCGTGCGGGGTCCGTCGATCCTCGATCGCGCGGTCGCCGCCGACGTGCTGCTCACCGAGGTCATGTGCGTGCTGGGCGCGGAGATGGCGATCAACGGCCACACCCGCAACATCCCGGTGCTGCTGATCATCGCCGCCGTCGGCGTGTTCGGGTCGATCGCGGTCGCCCGGTTCGTCGCGAGAAGGGACAACACGACGCCATGAACGTGTTCGGCCTGATGATCCCCGACGCCGTGATCGACGTCGCGGTGCTGGTGCTGATCCTGATCGGTGCGCTGCTGTGCCTCTCCGCCGCGGTGGGGCTGCTGCACTTCCGCGACGTGCCGACACGGTTGCACGCCGCGACCAAGCCGCAGGTGCTCGGGCTGCTGATGATCTGCGTGGCGATCGCGCTGTCGCAGCGGTCGATCGGCGGCGTGCTGTTCGGCCTAGTGCTGGTCGCCCCGGTGGTGCTGATGCAGTTCGCCACGGCGCCCCTGTCCGCGCACATGGTCGGACGGCAGGCGTATCGCAACGGCACGATCGAGCAGCGCGGGCTCGTGGTGGACGAGCTCGCCGAGTCCAAGCAGACGCCGCCCGCCGCGGGCTGACCTCGCCCGCGCGTCAGGTGCGGTCGGCGAACGCCTCGATCAGGCGTGCGGCGGGTTCGGAGTCGCTGATGAGGGTGCCGTGCCCGTGGTCGGGGATCACGGAGAGCTCCGCGCCGGGGATGGCGTCGAGGATGACCTGACACCAGCTCATCGGGGCCAGCGGGTCGTCTTCCCCGCGCAGCACGAGCACGGGGCAGTGGATGCGGCGGAAGGCCTTCTCGGGCTGATGCACGATGGTCGCCCGCATCTTGCGGATCAGGTGCGGACCGCCGCGGAGGTACTCGCGCGCGCCGCGCCAGATGACGAGCGGCCGCTCGCCCACGAGGTCCTGCAGCAGGTAGCGCGCCTGGGCCCCGATGTTGCGCGCGGCCTTGTCGACCGTCGGTCCCGCGAGCACCACCCCGGCCACGAGCTCGGGGTGCCGGGCGGCGAGCTCGGCCGCGATCTGGCTGCCCATCGAGTGCCCGATCACCACCACGGGTTCCGCGTCGACGTGGCGCAGATACGCGGCGACCAGGTCGGCGTGGCGCTGCATGGTGAGGGTGCGCGTGGGCTCGGGCGCTTCGCCGAACCCGGGGAGGTCGAGCGCGATCACGCGTCCGTTCAGCCGCTGGGTGAGGTCGAGGTACACGCTGCGGCCCATGCCGATGCCGTGCAGCAGCAGGTAGGTGTGCGGCCCCTCGCCGAAGCTCTCCGCGATGAGGGTCGCGCCGCCGTGCTCGAACTCCAGCAGCGTCGCGGTCGTCCCCTTCGGGGCGAGATAACTGGAGGGCACCGGTCCACGCTAGCCGAGGAACCTCTGCGGGTCTCTCAGCCGGCGGGGGCCAGGATCAGAGTGTCGCGCGCGGACCGGTCGACCGCGCCCGGTGTGAACGCCCAGGGGCGCTGCACGCCCGAGGCCCAGTCCTCCGTCTGGTCGACGTAGTGCTCGTGGTAGGCGTGACCGGAGGCACCCGTCAGATGGATCCACGTGGAGGCGTCGAGGTCGTCGAGGTCGACCACCATCCGCATGGAGGGCACGGTCGTGGTGGCGTACGACTCGCCGATGGTCCAGCCGGTCGCGTCCACCACCGATGCGCCGCCGCCGACCGGGTAGGGTCCGCGGTTGAACAGTGCCTCGATCGGGGCGACGCCGGACGAGCCGAACGTGCCGCTGCGGAGCGTGATGGCGTGCAGGTCGCCCCAGTTCCAGCGCGTCGTGTCGGTGCCCTGCAGCGCGGCGAGCTCGTCGTACGCCTCCTCGGCCGACCGGGCCAGCATCTGGGGCATGCCGTCGACGTCGATGCGGTCGTTGCGCCACAGCGGGTCGGACGGGTCTTCGAGCAGGTCGCCGACCACGGTGAACAGCCGTCCCTGGCCGTCGGTGGGCAGGGGCACGGCGCGCTCGGCGAAGAGGTTCTGCACGAGGCGCGACCACAGCACGTTCGCGTACGCGGCGGCCGCGGAGGTCTTGTCGTTCTGCGCGTCCCACGTGCGGAGCAGCTCGACGGCCGTCCGCGGTCCGGTACCGTCGACCTCGACGTCGCCCATGGCGCTGACCAGCTGCTTGCCGATCCACATCTCGCCGTCCATCTGGATGTCGCGCAGGTCCTGCGCGGTCAGCGGCGCGGCGGCCGCGCGGCGCTCGATCAGGTGGGCGATGCGGGCAGCGCGGTACCCCTGGTCCCAGTCGCGCGACAGGAAGTACTCGTAGTCGTCGGTGACGATCGCGTTGTTCGCGGTCACGATGTAGCCGGACGCGGGGTTGTACGCCACGGGCAGCTCCTCGAACGGGATGTAGCCGGTCCAGTCGTAGCCGCTGTCCCACCCGGGCTGCGGCATCCACCCGTCGCCGGCCCCGCGGATGGGGAGCCGCCCCGGCGTCTGGTAGCCGATGTTGCCGTCGACGTCGGCGTAGATGAGGTTCTGCGCCGGAACGTCGAACAGGGCGGCGGCGGCGCGGAAGTCGTCGAAGTCCTGCGCGGTGGAGAGGGCGAAGATCGCGGTCGCGGTGGTGCCGGGATCGAGGGCCGTCCAGCGCAGGCTCAGGGCGTATTCGGCGGCGTCGCTTCCCGGTGGAGCGGGGGCGGTGCCCTCGGCCCGGAGCGCGGGGTCCGGCGCGTCGGCGATCGCGGTGAAGTCGTCGGTGAGGCCGGAGATGATGGGGCCGTGCACGGTGGAGCGGATCGTGAGCTCGATGTCGTCGCCACCAGCGACCGCGATGGTCTCGGTGGTCTCCTCGAGTGGCACGAGCGCGCCGTCGCGCCAGTACGCGTCGCCCTCGATGCGCTCGACGTACAGGTCGGTCACGTCGGTGGTGAGGTTGGTGAAGCCCCATGCGACGCGCTGGTTGTGGCCGATCACGATGCCCGGGAGACCGGAGAACGAGAAGCCCCCCACGTCGAACGGGCAGTCGGCGCCCACCGTCGAGCACTTCAGCTGCACCTGGTACCAGACCGAGGGCAGGGAGGCGCCGAGGTGCGGGTCGTTCGCCAGCAGCGGCATGCCCGACGCGGTCAGCTCTCCCGAGACGACCCAGGAGTTGGAGCCGATGCCCTCGCCGGCGTCTCCGACCAGGACGCTCGCGGCTTCGATCACGTTCGCCGTCTCCTGCCACTCGATCGTGGTGACGGCCTGCTGCACCTCGCCGTCCTTCGGCGGCAGGGTGAACGCGGCGGCGTCTGCGGTGGTGTCGAGCGGCTCCACCGTGGAGATCTGCGGCACGATCACCGGGTTCCGGTCGAACGGGTAGGAGGGGTACAGCTTCGCGAGCAGGGCGTGCGTGTCCTCCGGGTCGCCGCCGTCGGCGAGGGCGCCCGCGAGCAGCGCGCGCTCCGTCTCGTCCTCGACGTTGGTGCGGAGGTCCCAGGCCATGGCCTTGAGCCACGCGACGGAGTCGGCCGGCTCCCACGGCTCCGGTTCGTAGTCGGGGTTCTGCAGGCCCAGCACCGCGTACTCGAGCGACAGCTCCGCTCCGGACCGGGACGACAGGTAGGCGTTCACACCGTCGGCGTACGCCTCGTAGTAGCCGCGGGTCGTGTCGTCCATCGCCTCGACCTCGGCCTCGGCGACCGTGCGCCACCCGAGCGTGCGCAGGAACGCATCGGTGCCGGCCTGGGACGCGCCGAACAGCTCGGCCACGCGGCCCGACGTCACGTGCCGGCGGAAGTCCATCTCGAAGAAGCGGTCCTGCGCGTGCACGAACCCCTGCGCGAAGAACAGGTCTTCCGAGGAGTCGGCGGTGATGGTCGGGATCCCGCTCGCGTCGCGCTGCACGGTCACCTCGGCGGCGAGGCCGTCCAGCCGCAGGGTGCCCGAGGTCTGCGGGAACGAGCGCTGGATGGTCCATGTCACGAAGAACGCCGCGGCCACCGCGATCACCACGATCGCGGCGACGACGAGGAACGCGATGCGCCCGATGCGGACACCGAGCGACGGGCGGGAGGGTGCGGGTGACACCGGCGAAACGGTCATCATCGTCGAGAACTCTTTCGGGTCGCGGTTGGGACTCAGTCCCACCGAGCCCCGGTGCGCGTTTCAGGGCCGCGCTCTCGCATCCTAGCCCGCCCGCGCTCGCCGCGGCACGTCCCGCGACGAGCGACCGCGTCAGCCGATCAGGCTGGGCTGCAGATCGCGCAGCGTGCGGCGATGCGTCATGCGCGTCACCCCGATCGCCGCGAGCACGAGGGCACCGACGAGCCACAGCCCGAGCACGGCCAGATCCCATCCGGCGCGGGCGTAGTCGCCGCCGTACATCAGCTGCCGCATCGCGTCGACCACGTAGCCGAGCGGCAGCACGTGGTGCAGTGCGGCGAGCGGGGTGGGCAGCGTCTGCCAGGGGAACGTGCCGCCCGCGGTGACCAGTTGCAGCACCATGAGCACGAGGCCGAGGAACTGTCCGACCGAGCCCAGCCAGACGTTCAGCGCCAGGATGATCGCCGCGAACGTGGCAGAAGCGAACATCAACACCCCGAGCGTGCCGAGGGGGTGGTCGAACGTGAAGCCGAGCGTGAGCGCCAGGATGCCCATGAGCCCGAGCATCTGCACGGCGCCGAGCATGGCGGGTGTGAGCCAGCCGGCGAGCGTGATGCGCACGGGGGAGTGCAGGGCGGTGACGGCGCGGCGCGAGATGGGCTTCACGATGAGGAACAGCGCGTAGATGCCGATCCAGGCCGACAGTGCTGCGAAGAAGGGGGCCAGTCCGGCGCCGTAGTCCTCCGCGGACGCCACCTTGTCGCTCGACACCTTCACGGGGTCGGCGATGGTGTCGGCCTGCTGGCTGCGAAGCTCCGGGGTGGACTCCGGGATCTGCTGCACCCCGTCGGCGAGGCCGTCGCGGAGTTCGACGGTGCCGGACGAGAGGGTGGCGAGACCGTCGCGCAGCTGGGCGGCGCCGGCGTTCGCTGAGGCGGCGCCGGTCGCGACCGTCCCCGCGCCGCTCGCGAGGTCCGTGGCACCGGAGGCGAGGGCGGCGGCGCCGGCCGCGAGCTGGTCGACCTTGCCGACCGCGGCCTGCACCTGCGCGTTGCCCTCCTCCAGGCGGGTGCCGAGCGGGTCGAGCCGCGCCAGCACCCGGTCGATCTCCTCGGGGGTGAGGCCCTGGTCGGCGAGGGCGGTGGCGATGTCGGAGCGCACCTGCGGCAGGGCGGCGGTGGCCTCCTGCACGGCGGCGCCCGCACGGTCGGCCACGTCGGCGAGCTGGCGGTTGCCCGCGCTGACCTGCTGCGCGCCGTTCGCGAGGGTCTGGGCGCCGCTCGCGAGCTGCGCCGTGCCGTCGGCGAGCTGGGCGGTGCCGTCGGCGAGGGCGGAGCTGCCCGACGCGGCGGTTCCTGCGCCGTCGGCGAGCTGGCTCGCGCCGTCGGTCGCCGACACGAGGCTGTCGCGGATGTCGCTCAGCCCGGTGAGCAGCCGTTCGGCGGCCTCGCTGCCGACCATCTCGGCGACGGAGCTGCGGATCTTCTCGACCGCCTGCGTGCCCATGGAGGAGGCGAGGTAGTTGTTGGCGTCGTTGGTCTCCAGCTCGATGCGCGCCTGGTGCGGGTCGGTGCCCGCGGCCGAGGTGAGGGCGGCGGAGAAGTCCGACGGGATGGTGACGGTGAAGTCGACCGTGCCGTGGCGCAGTGCGTCGGCGGCCTCGTCGGCGGTCATCCGCTGCCAGTCGAACGCGTTGCCGTCGAGGAGGTTCTCGGCCACCTCCTCGCCGTAGTTCACGGTCTCGCCGGTCGCGGACTCCGTGCCCGTCGTGGGGGCGGGGGCGCCCTCGTCGTCGACCACGAGGGCCACGGGCACCTCGGGGAACTTTGCGTACGGGTCCTGGTTGGCCCACAGGTACAGGCCGCCGTAGAGGATGGGCACGCAGACCAGGGCGACCAGGGCGAGGATGCCCATCCGGCTGGCGGTGAGACGCCGGAGCTCGGCGGCGATCATGGACGGGACCTTCATCGCGCGTCTCCTCTCTCTTCGGCCTCGGGTTCGGGTGCGGGTTCGGGTGCTGGCTCGGGTTCGGGTGCGGGCTCGGGTGCGGGTACCGGCTCGGGTGCGGCGAGGACCAGCGGCTCGACGGGGCCTGAGGCGTTGACGGCGTCGAGCTCGTGCATGCGCTCGAGGGCCACGGCGGCCGAGCCCCCGACGATCACGAGCATCGCGTAGCCGCGGTCGGCGAACTCGCCCGCGATGCGCCACCAGCCGTCCGGGCTTCCGCCGTGGCGGTCGGGGGCGACGAGCACGATGCCCTCCACACCGCGCCGCAGGACTGCGAGCTCGCACAGCAGGCGCACGCGCGCGGCAGGGTCGATGTTCCCGATGGGGACCGACGCGAGCTCCTCGAACCCGAGTCGCGCGAGCCAGCGCCGCGCGTGCAGCGGGGTGGCACCCGCCCCGGCGAACATCAGCTCCTCGCCCACGACCCCCGCGAGCGTGATGTCGGGGTGGGGGTCGCTGACATCGGGGGCGTCGACGAGGGCGACGCGGTGGCGCAGGTCTTTGGCGTCGCTCGCCCCGTCGATGCTCACCCGCCCGCTGTCGGGGCGCATGCGCCCGCTCGCGATGAGGCCGAGCACGGTGGGCCGTTGCTCGGTCTCGGCGAGGGCGTAGCGCACGGCCCCCGTGTGGAACTCCAGACTCGTGACCGGGAGCGCCTGGCCGTTGCGGCCCTTGCTCACCTCGTGCAGGGCGATTCTCATGCGCGGACCTCCTGCCCGGTCGCGGCGAGCTCCGGGTGGTCGGAGAGCAGCTCGTCGACCTCACGCCACGACAGCCCGGCGATGCTCAGGACCGCGCGCACGGCGAGGTCGCCCGTGGCGGGGTCGGCGGCCTCGGTGCGCGAGACGACGGTGCGGGCGATCTCTTCGATGAGCCGCGCCAGCGTCGGTCCGCTCAGGTCGGTGCGGAAGCTGCCGGCGTCTTGCCCCGACCGCACCAGGGCCGCCAGGGTGTCGCGAAGCGGGGAGAGCGCCGCGGCCGTGTGGGTGACGTGCGCCTCGTCGAGGGCGAGGGCCGCGGCGACCTGCACGTGCACGGCCTCCCGCCACAGCAGGGAGGCGAGGCGGGCGAGGGCGACGCGGGGGTCGGCGTCGTCGACCGAGGCGGCGATGGCGTTGAAGCGCTGCGCGCCGCTGGAGACGAGTTCGCGGATCAGTGCCTCGCGGTCGTCGAAGTGGCCGTAGAGCGTGCGGCGCGACAGGCCGGCGCTACGGGCGATGGCGTCGATCGAGGCGTGCGGGTCCAGGGCGAGGGCGGCGCGGGCGGCGGCGAGGATGCCGGCGCGGTTCTCCACGGCGTCGCGGCGGGGGGCACGGGTGGTCATGCATCCAGGATACTTTTCATGCACAAGGTTGTGCAAGATAGTATCTCGGATACTGGTCGCTACCGCCGCGCTGACATGTCGGTCCTTCCCATTTCAACTGTGTTATGTTACGCGTTGCGCTCGGGCGCGGATTCAGGGGGGCCCTGTGGATCGGAGCGAATCCGACGGCAGCGGTGTCCGAGGAGGCGGGGGGAACCGCCATGACGGAGAGGGGTGCGGTGTGCCTGGGATGGACAGTCCGCTGGAGCGGCGGACGATGAGCGACGACGTGTACGACCGATTGCGCGAAGCGATCGTGACGGGCGAGCTGCGACCGGGGGAGCGGCTGCGGGATCACGAGCTCGCCGACGCTCTCGGGACCTCGAAGACGCCCGTGCGGCATGCGCTCGACCGCCTTGCCGAGCTGGGCCTCGTGGACATGCAGCGCAATCGCTTCACCCGGGTCGCTCCGATCGACCTCGACGACGTGCGCGACGCGATCGCCCTGTTCGGCGACGTCTGGATCGGCTCGGTGCGATACGCCACCCCGCTCATGGGCGACGACGACGTGACCTATCTGTCGGAGCTGCTGGAGGACATGACATCCGCCGTGGATGCGTCCGACGTCGCCGCGTTCAGCGCCGCCCTGCGCACGATCGCGGTGGCGTACGCGCGCATCGAGGGAAACGCCACGCGCTCGAACGTGATCGAGTTCCTCGGCCCGCAGATCCGTCGCTTCAGCGCGCAGGCGAGGGGTGACTTCGACTTCGCGGCACTCCGCTCGGCCACCGCCGGGATCGGTCTCGCCATGACGCAGCGCGACGCGGTCGGCACGCGCGCCGCTCTCATCACCCTGTTCGACACCGTGCTCCCTGCGGTCATCGACCGCGCCGAGGAGCGCAGCCGCCACGTGGACGTGCCGCCGGCCGACGTTTGACACGACGAAGGGGCGCTCCGCGTGGAGCGCCCCTTCGCCGTGACCGTGCTCAGTCGGTGCCGGAGTCGAAGGCCGCGCGCTCCGATGCCGTGTCCACCGCGTCGGCCAGCGTCTCGTCGGCCTCGGAGACCGAACCCTCGACGGCGCCCGTGATCTCGGCGGACTCGCCCGCGGTCACGCGACCGACGAGCTCGCCCGTGGCGCCGCCGACGAGGCCGAGTCCCGCGTACTGCTCGAGGCGTGCGCGCGAGTCGGCGATGTCGAGGTTGCGCATCGTGAGCTGACCGATGCGGTCGACCGGACCGAACGCGGCGTCGCCGACGCGCTCCATCGACAGCTTCTCCGGGCCGTACGAGAGGTTCGGCGACACCGTGTCGAGGATCGTCCAGTCGTCGCCGCGGCGCAGGCGGATCGTGACCGTGCCGGAGATCGTCGAGCCGACCCAGCGCTGGATGGACTCGCGCAGCATGAGCGACTGCGGCTCGAGCCAGCGGCCCTCGTACATGAGGCGGCCGAGGCGGCGGCCCTGCTCGTGGTAGGTCGCGAGGGTGTCCTCGTTGAGGATGCCGTTGACCAGGCGCTCGTACGCGATGAAGAGCAGCGCCATGGCCGGGGCCTCGTAGATGCCGCGCGACTTCGCCTCGATGATGCGGTTCTCGATCTGGTCGCTCATGCCCAGGCCGTGACGTCCGCCGATCGCGTTCGCCTCCACCACGAGCGCCACCGGGTCGGCGAACTCGACGCCGTTGATCGCGACGGGACGGCCGCCCTCGAACGTGACCGACACGTCCTCGGACTCGATCGCGACGGACGGGTCCCAGAACTTCACGCCCATGATCGGGTCGACGGTCTCCAGCGACACGTCCAGGTGCTCCAGCGTCTTCGCCTCGTGCGTCGCGCCCCAGATGTTCGCGTCGGTCGAGTACGCCTTCTCGGCGGAGTCGCGGTACGGGAAGTCGTGGGCGACGAGCCAGTCGCTCATCTCCTTGCGGCCGCCGAGCTCGGTCACGAAGTCGGCGTCGAGCCACGGCTTGTAGATGCGCAGACGCGGGTTGGCCAGCAGGCCGTAGCGGTAGAACCGCTCGATGTCGTTGCCCTTGTAGGTGGAGCCGTCGCCCCAGATGTCGACGCCGTCCTCGCGCATCGCGCGCACCAGGAGCGTGCCCGTCACGGCGCGGCCCAGGGGCGTGGTGTTGAAGTAGGTCTTGCCGCCGGAGCGGATGTGGAACGCGCCGCACGACAGCGCGACGAAGCCCTCCTCGACCAGCGCGGTCTTGCAGTCGATCAGCCGGGAGGCCTCGGCGCCGTACTCCAGCGCGCGGCCGGGGATCGATGCGATGTCGTCTTCGTCGTACTGCCCCAGGTCGCCCGTGTAGGTGAACGGCACCGCACCCTTGTCGCGCATCCAGGCGACGGCGACGGAGGTGTCGAGTCCTCCGGAGAAGGCGATGCCGACGCGCTCGCCGACGGGCAGGGACTGGAGGACCTTGGACATGCCTTCCAGTCTATCGGCGGGCGGCGTGTCGCCTTTCCGTGCGTCAGATCAGGCGTACCTGCACACCGAGTGCCGCCCGCCAGTCCCAGCGCCCGCCCGCGGGTGGCGTCGAGCGCATCGCCGTGCGCCGGGTTCTGGTCGTGGACGGCCACGCCGGGGCTTGGCGTCCGAAGTCGTCTTCCCGTGCCAGAGTGGGGCCGGAGGTGCGTATGGGTGGAGCGATCCTGTGGGGAGCCGTCGCCGCGGCGCCGCTGTTCGTCGGTGCGGTCCTGGCCCTGCTGCGCACCTGGCCGCCGCGCTGGCTCGGCATCGTGCTCGGCTTCGGCGCGGGAGCCCTCATGGCCTCCATCGCGTTCGAGCTGTGGGAGGAGGGGCTGGACCGCGGCGGACCGCTCCCCCTCGTGGCCGGTGTCGCGCTCGGCGCCCTCAGCTACTACGTCGCCGCCCGCATCCTCGATGCCCGCGCCGCCCGCACGAAGGGGCAGGCCGGGGGCGGGCAGCTCGCCGTCGGCGCTCTGCTGGACGGCATCCCCGAGCAGCTCGTGCTCGGCATCGGTCTGGCCTCGGGGGAGCCGGTGAGCATCGCGCTCGTGGTCGCCATCCTGGTGTCGAACCTGCCGGAGTCGATCGGGTCTGCCGCCGACCTGCTCGACGGCGGGATGGCGAAGTCGCGCGTGCTGCTGCTGTGGCTGGGGGTCGCGGTGGCGTGCGCCGCCGCCACGGTCGCCGGGTTCGCCCTCGCCAGTGTGACCGGCGATGTCTTCCGCTCCGGGGCGAGCGGCTTCGCGGCCGGCGCGCTGCTGGTCATGCTCGTCGACTCGATGGTGCCCGAGGCGCAGTCCAAGGCCAAGGAGTCGACGGGGCTCGCGACCGTGCTCGGCTTCGCGCTCGCCGCGGGGCTCGCCTTCGCGTCCTGACGCGGGGTCAGACCTTCGGGGTGCGGCTGTCGCGCTGCACGCTGCGGCCCGACATCGTCTCGATGTGCAGCAGCAGGGCCAGGTCGCGGTCCTCTCCGGCCCACGGGTGCACGCGGGCCGAGATGCCGGCCGCATCCTCCTCGGGCGCGCGCGACAGGGTGCCGTGCATCAGCACGCTCCACGCCGTGGCGCCCAGCGGGTCGTGATAGTCCACCTCGAACGCGACCGCCGCCGGCACCGTCGTCACGGCGGCCAGCAGCCCCTCCGCCGAGGTGCGCAACAGGATGTCGCGGCCGGACAGGGCGTAATTGACCGGGTGGATGTGCACGCGGCCGTCGTGCAGGAAGCCGATGCGGCCGACCGTGGTGGTGGTCAGCAGTTCGTAGGACTGATCGGGCTCGAGCTCTCGGATCATGCGGATGCTCCCTCCGTCTGGCGCCAGTGTAGCCAGCGGCCGGTGGATGTTCGAGGGCCCATCGCCCGGACCGGACGAGGCTCCTTCGTTCGGCCCGGCTTCGTTCAGCCCGGCCAGGCGCGCAACTCGGCCGTGAGCTGCGCGAAGTACTCGGGTGGACCGGCCCCGGCGAACCACAGCCAGAGCTCCGCGGCATGGATCGGGAACCACGCCCGCACCGCCGCGGGGTCGGCGCCGTACCCCTCGATCAGCGCATCGGCCGAGCGGGGATCCTTGCGCGCGGCGCCCCATGCCGCGCGGGACAGCTCGCGCACCGGATCGCCCGCGTGCGCGGCCTCCCAGTCCACGACACCGGTGATGCGGCCGTCCGCCGCGAGCACGTTGCCGTCGGTCCAGTCCCCGTGGCAGAAGACGACGCCGGCCGAGGGCGGGATCGCCAGGGGAAGGGCAGGACCGTCGGCGGCGCGGTACCGGGCGATGATCGCGGCGTCGTCGGGCGCGGGCGGCAGGTCCTCCGGGGCGACGAGGTCGTGCAGCCGCCGGAGGAGGACGGCCGACGCCCGCAGTGCGGCGAGCCGCGTGTCCGCATCACCCTCGTCCAGCCGGGCGCCGGGCAGCTCGGTCATCAGGATCACCCCGGCGCGCTCCTCCACGACCTGTGGCACCGGCAGCCCCGAATCCGCGAGGGCACGCAGCGCGCGCACCTCGGTGTCGTGACGCGCCGGGTCGGACAACCGCTTCTCGACCAGCCGGCGCCCGTCGCGCTCGACCAGCCGCACCGTCCCGACCGCACCCTGCCGCATCCCGCCATCCTCGCAGCACCCCGACGGACGGCGGAGTGATCGGCCCGTATCCGCCGCAGGTGGCGGGTTACCCTCGGGTGCGGCCCGCACGATCCTGGGGGCATGCCACCTCGTCGGTGGCGAGGACAAAGGAGTTCTGATGACCGACACGCTCGCCCGTCCCCCGTTCGACCCCGAGCTGGAGGCGGCCCTCGCCCTGGTCGGCGACCAACTGCCCCCCACGCTCACCGCCGACATGATCCCGCTCCTGCGCGAGAGCCCCGTCAGCGGCGAGGACGAGATCTTCTCGGTGCTCTCGGAGCGCGGCTTCACCTGGCGCGACGAGT
Organism: Microbacterium sp. NPDC059771; assembly: GCF_042732495.1. Taxonomy (NCBI): domain Bacteria; kingdom Bacillati; phylum Actinomycetota; class Actinomycetes; order Micrococcales; family Microbacteriaceae; genus Microbacterium; species Microbacterium sp. NPDC059771. The sequence continues at coordinate 452,914 of NZ_JBHWHK010000001.1, forward strand.
CGATCACCGGCCACGACGACGGAGAGATCGTGGTGTCGGTGATCGAGAAGCAGGGCCGCACCGGCACCGGGCCCGGCTTCTTCCACACCCACGGCGGCGGCATGATCATCGGGAACCGCTGGCTCGGCGTGGTCGGCTTCCTGGACTGGGCCGAGCGTTACAACGGCGTCATCGTGACCGTCGAGTACCGGCTGGCCCCCGAGTTCCCGGATCCCTACCCGGTGGAGGACTGCTACGCGGGGCTGCGCTGGGCTGCCGACCACGCGGACGAGCTCGGCATCGACCCGACCCGCCTGCTGATCGGCGGAGGCAGCGCCGGCGGAGGCCTGGCGGCCGGCACGGCGCTCCTCGCCCGAGACCGGCGCGGCCCCGAGCTGATCGGGCAGCTGCTGATCTACCCGATGCTCGACGACCGCGACGCCACCGTCTCGACGCGGCAGATCGACGGCATCGGGGTGTGGGACCGCGGCTCCAACCTCACCGGATGGACGGCGCTCCTGGGTGACCGCCGGGGCGGCGACGACGTCTCGATCTACGCGGCACCGGCCAGGGCCACCGACCTCAGCGGTCTCCCGCCCGCGTTCATCGACTGCGGCAGCGCGGAGGTCTTCCGCGACGAGGACGTCGCCTACGCCACGAAGCTCTGGGAAGCGGGCGTGCACGCCGAGCTGCACGTCTGGGCCGGGGGCTTCCACGGCTTCGACATGTTCGCCCCGCACGCCGCCGTCGCGCAGGCCATGCTGGCCGCCCGCGACAACTGGGTGAACCGCCTGCTCGCCTGAGCCCCTGCTCGACCCGCTCCCGTCGCCCGTTCCGTCGCCCGCCAGCGCCGGGAGCGAGGAGACGGCGACGGGAGCGGCCGCAGTAGGGTGGAACCCCCGCGCGATGGAGCCCGACATGCAAGATCTGCTGGGGCGGATCACCGCCCTCGATCCCGATGCCAGCGAGACTCTGAAGGTCGTGACGTACTTCGACGCGCTGGTCTCCCGCTCCGTCGGCGTGGAGAGCATGCTCAGGGGTGCGGCCGTGCTCAGCGGCGCGACGGTCGGCCAGAGGGATGGTGCGCAGGTCGTGCGCGTCCGCGCCGACGGCGTCCGCATCGATCCCGTCGTGCTGCCCTCGACCTGGCCGATGCGCGAGAGCGGCCCGGACGCCGTGGTCTGGATCGAGCGGGAGGGTGAGCCGCGCACGAACGACGCGATGATCCTGGAACGCCTCGCTCTCGCGCTCGGCATCATCCGCGCTCGGCGACGGGTCGGCGAGGACGGCGCCGTCGAGCTCGCCATCAGCTCCTACGCGGCCGTCGACGAGCGGGCGGCGGTGCTGCCCCGACTGCGTCTCGCCCCGGGAGCACTGCGGGTGGTGGCGTCGCCGCCCGATCCGTCGCCGTCGCCCGCGCACCCGTCGGCGATCGTCGCCACTCGCCACGGCCTCACGCGCGCGACGATTCTCCCCGCCGACGTCGAGCCGGCGTCCGCATGGGAGGCCTCCGGGGCGGTGCGGCTCGGTGCGGGCACGGTCGCGCGTGCAGAGAACCTGCCTTCGTCCTGGTCGGCGGCGCTCGTGGCCGTCCGGCTGACCAGCGATGAGCGACCGTTCGTCGACGCGACCGACCTGGGCGCCCTGCTCCTGGTCGCGCAGACCGCGGACGGCGATTCCCGGCATCCCGACGTGGTGGCCCTCAGCCGCATCGACGCCCGCAATCGCGAACTGCTCGATGCGGTCGTGGACGAGCACAGCGTGCGCGCCGCTGCCGTGCGTCTGGGACGGCATCACTCGAGCGTGCAGGAGCGGCTCACGGCACTGATCGAGACCCTGGGCTACGACCCCCGTACTCCGCTCGGGCAGGCTCGATACGTGGCGGCGCGAATGCTGCTCGCCCTCGGGGACTGAGGTCACTCGAAATATTCGTATTCTGCAATAAAGATCAATAAAGATGTAGATTGCCCAGGTGCAGCCCGCGTTCAACCCTTTCCGACCCGGAGCCGGGCGGTCTCATCATGTACGGCCTCCGCGGAGTGGGAAAAACCGTCCTCCTCAATGAGTTACAGCAGCTGGTCGGCCGCGCCGGATGGGTGACGGTCCAGCTCGAAGCCAGGCCGGGTCAGTCCGGGCGGCTGGCCGTTCGTCAATCGCTCGGACGAGGCATCGCCATGGCAGGACGGCAGATGGCTCGATTCCGTTCCGCCGTCGAGGAGGTCAAGACGGCGATCTCGACGATCTCGGCGTTCTCGTTCACCGTCGCGGGCGTGTCGATGAACCTCGGCGTGGACCGCTCCGACCATCGTGCGAACTCCGGGCTCCTCGAAGTCGATCTCGAAGAACTCGTGGCCGACCTGGCTGAGCCGCTGAGGAAGAACAACAGTGCGTTGGCGATCTTCGTCGACGAGATGCAGGACCTGGATGTCGATCTGCTGACGGCGCTCCTCGCCGTTCAGCATCGCGCAGTGCAGTCGGATTGGCCTTTCTTCATCATCGGAGCGGGACTGTCGACGCTTCGCCGCACGCTCGCGGAGGCCCGCTCCTACGCGGAGCGGTTCACGATCCGCGAGGTCGGGGCGCTGCCGGACGAAGAAGCGAGAGCCGCGGTCAGAAACCCAGCGACGGCGCTGGGAGCGAAGATCTCCGATGATGCGTTGGAGGCGATCCTCGGCGAGGCGCAGGGGTACCCGTTCTTCCTTCAGACGTTCGGGAAAGCCGTCTGGGACATCGCCCCCGATCGGAACATCGATCGTGAGATCGCCGTCGCGGGAATCGCCGAAGGCAACGCCGATCTCGATCAGAGCTTCTTCCCGGCTCGGTGGGATCGCACGACTCCCGGTGAGCGGCAGTACTTGCGCGCGATGGTGGACGTGGGAGGGGGAGACATGGCGAGCACGTCGGCGATCGCGGAGCAGCTCGGAACCGCGGCGACGTCCTTGAGTCCCGTTCGGCAGTCTCTCATCGAGAAGGGGATCATCTATGCCGAACGTCGGGGGTACGTCAGCTTCACGGTGCCCAACATGGACAGGTTCATCCGGCGCCAGGCGGACGTCGACGAGTAGGCAGCGCGACTGACTGAGGTCACTCGAAGCCGGGGTAGTCCTGCAGCTTCTCCTGGAACTCGGCACGGTCTGCCTCGCTCAGCACGGCGCTCGCGATCACCACGAGCTGCAGGCCCTCCAGTGGCTCGCCGGTGCGGGCGCTCTGCGCCTCCCGCGAGGTGCGGAAACCGCCGTCGACGTCGTTCGACAGGTCGTAGATGTTGGCGTAGAACCGCAGCGGATCCGGGTAGTTCTCGGTGTAGTACTCCCAGGTGGTCTGCGTGCGCGGGTCGTCGCTGCCGTAGAGCTTCGCGATCATCGACGGGTCGATGCCCGAGTTCGCCGGGTCGTTGAACGCGTACAGATCCCACAGCCCGTGGTCGAGCACGACCTCGTTCACCACCCGCATGACCTCGAGCTTGCGGTCGTAGTCCTGCACCGGCTCGTTCGTCGCCCACGCGGCCGTCGTGAACTCGTACAGCATCGACTCGCCGCCGTAGCCGTTGCGCTCAGGCCGCAGGTCTTCCGCGCCCACCGGCGTCCACGTGTAGCCGAACTCGTCCGTGAGCCGGGCGCGCACATCCGCGAACAGCTCGTCGGCCGTGGCCCGCACCTCCTCCAGCGACTGCTGCGACAGCGCCTGCTGGGGGTCGGTGCCCTTGATGCCCGGATACCCCTCCGCGTGCCGCTGCTCCGCGGTCTTCACGCCCTCGTAGTCGCCCGAGGCGGACGTGCGCAGGGCGCTCAGCGCGCCGACGGTCGCCACGTTCAGCAGCACCGTCACCACCAGGGCGATCGCGCCGAGCCGTCGTGCACCCGGGGAGAACAGCGCCGCGACCACGACGCCGAGCACCACCAGCTGCAGGGTGAGGAACGTGACCCCGTACAGCAGGTCGGTGCCGCCGGCGGCCAGCACCCCGAGCAGGGTCAGGGAGAACAGGATCGCCGCGACGAGGGCGATCCAGCCGAACGCGGAGCCCGGGGTGCGCTTCTCGTCGACCGGTGCCGCGGGCAGCGGCGGAGGTGTGAGGTCGGGCTGCCGCCGCTTGGCCCCCGCATACCCGCCGGGGGGAGGGACGGGCGGCGCACCCTCGGCCCCGCCCACGTAGCGGGCGCGCTGACGCTCGTTGTCGCTCACCATGGCTTGTCCGTTCCCGAGCCGCCCGGATCGTCGCCCTGCTGCTGGTCGCGCTCCTGCGTGCCCTGGTTGAGCTTGTCCTGGAGGTCTTGCAGCTTGTCGTCGGACGGCTGTGGCTGCTCCTCCTGCTCCTGCTCCTCGGGCTCCTGCGGCTGCTGCTCCTGTTCCTGCTCCTGCTGCTTCTGCTTGAGCCGGTCCTCCGCGCCGTCGAGGGTGTCGGACATGTCGCGCTGAGGGTCGGGCGACTGCTGCTGCGCCTCCTCGCTGCGGCACTCCTCCGGCGTCTCCACCGTGAGCGTGAGGGCCTCGTCGTAGAGCTCCGCGGCCGCGGCACCGTCGCCGTCCGCCCTGGCCGCATCGCCCATCCGCTCCACGACCAGCGCGAGGTTGATGCGCACCGCGCACACCTCCAGTCCGGTGGCGAGGTCGAGCGCCCGCTCCAGCTCCGCTCTGGCCGCCGGCAGCTCCTCCGCACCGGCGAGGGCGGTGCCGATGTTGTACGGCGCCTTGTACGGCTCGAACCAGTTCAGGAACTCCTGGCCGTGGGCGGCGGACTCCGACCCGGCGAAGTCGTCGACCACGTACGACGTGATCGACTGGTGCGCGAACGCGTACATGCTCAGGATCTTGCCCACCACGAGCAGTGCGGCGAGAGTGAGCGGCAGCGTGCCGATGGCCACCCAGCGGCGGATGCGGCGGCGGCGTCGGTGGGACCGCAGCAGCGCGGCAGCCGTGTCGTCGTGCGCGGTCATGCGCCGCCTCCGTCTCTCGCGGGTGCGGGGTCGACGGAGTCGCGGCGGCGGGCGGGTGCGAGTCCCCGAAGCCGCGCGATGAGCGTGGTCGCCCGCAGCAGCTCGACCCCGAGGAGCGCGAGCAGCACGAGCGCCGCGATCCAGTACAGCTCTGTGACGTTGCCGACCTCGCCCGATTCGGCGTAGCTGGTCGTCGTCGACGGCGCCTCCGGCAGCACGGGCTCGGTGTCGGCGGTGCGGTGCTGGTACTCCACGCCCAGCTGCTCGGCCACGGTCTGCAGGTTCTGCTCGTCGATCACCGACAGCGCGTCCGAGCCCTCGTACTGGATGTACTCGCCCTCGCCGCCGCTCACGCCACCGCTCGTCACCCGCATCGGACCGCCCTCCGCGGTGCCGTAGCCGAACACCGCCCCCGCATCCGTGTACTTCGCGCTCTTGTCGAACGACTCGGGCGTGGTGCCCGTGGTCTGCTCGCCGTCGCCGAGGTAGAACACCATGCGCGACCGGTCCGGCGAGGCCTCGGCGGCGGAGCGCAGCGTGTCCTCCAGCAGCCCGGCGGCGACCCCGATCGAGCTGCCGCGCGACTGGCTGGTGACCTCGGGGCGCAGCACGTCGAGCGAACCGATCAGCGCGGTGGTGTCGGTGGTCAGCGGCATCCGCAGCTGGGCGGACGCGTCGGAGGTGATCAGGGCGAACCGTGCCCCCGGGTACTGGCCCACCAGCTCGCGCACGTCGGCGCGCACCCCGTCGAGCCGCGGAGAGCCCTCGTCCCAGTCCTCCGCGACGATGCTGGCGGTGGTGTCGACCACCAGCACGACGTCGGTGTCGGTCGCGAGGGTCTGGGTCGCGCCGCCGGGGATGCCAGGGCGCAGCAGCATCGCGAAGCACGCGAGCACCATCAGCAGTCGCAGGGCCCACAGCGAGCGGTGCGCGGCGATCGCACGGCGGTCGGTCACGCGCTCGCCGCCGGCCCGGGGTGCGCGCACCAGCATCCACACCGCGGCGGCGGCCACGGCACCGCACAGCAGCACCACGAGGATCAGGGGGAGGACGGGCTGGAAGATCACAGTCGCACCCTCCACGCCAGCAGCACGAAGCCGAGCGCCACGACCGACAGCACCGCGATCCACAGGTTCGGGGCGTCGGTCCACACCACCTGCGCCTCACCGCGCAGCGCCGTCGCGTCCTGCTCCTGCACCTGGTCGACGATGTCCGACACGGTCGTGGTGTCGCGCAGACCGAAGGCCGCGCCGCCGGTGGCCTCGGCGGCGGCGGTCAGCTCGGCGCTCACCGCGGCGTCCTTGCCCTCGACCGGGTTGATCGCGAAAACCCGCACGCTGTTCGACGCGGCGTACGCCGCCGCCTCCTGCAGCGTCACGATCGAGGCGCCGTTCACCTCGTTGTCCGTCGCGAAGATCACCGACCGCGACCGGTCGTCGTCGGGATGGTCGAAGCCCATCGCGCACGCCGCCAGGCCGTCGCCGATCAGCGAGGCGCCGTCGCCGTTGAGGGTCCCGACCCAGTGCTCGGGGATGCGGTCGACGTAGTCGAAGCTCGACACCATGCTCGTCAGGTGCTCGCGGATGAAGTCGTAGTCGTCGGTCAGGGGGAAGATCTGCACGGGAGAGCTGTTGAAGATCGTCAGCCCGATGCGCTCGCCCTCGAAGCCGTCCAGCAGCTCCTCGAACACCGACAGCACCTCGACGTCGACCTCGCTCATCGACCCCGACACGTCGAGGCACAGCATGATGTCGCGGCTGCTGTTGACCGGCTGGATGGTCTGCGCGGCCATGGGTCGCGCGGCCACCACGCCGGCCACGAGCGCCGCGACCGCGCCGAGCGCTAGGATCCCCGACAGCGCCAGCACCCGCCGTGACAGCGCCTGGCGGAACGACGGCAGCGTGCGCAGCCGTTCGGCTCGCGCGACCCGCGCGGTGTCACCGGCCGCACGACCGCCCCGCCGCCGCAACCCCAGCACGAGCCCGACCGCGACCGCCACGACCACGACGGCCGCGGCGAGGATCAGCATCCACACGTTCGCTAGTGCCATGCGCGCACCACCGTCCTGGCGGCCGCGGCCCCCGCCACGGGGTCGATCGCCGGACCCTGCCGGAAGATGCTCGGGTAGTAGTGCCGGCCCATCGCGTCGATCAGGGCCGGGTTCACGCCACGGGCGACCAGGTCGTCGAGCGCGAGCACGGGCGCCTCCAGGCCGCTGTACTCGTTCACGAACGCGCGCACCACGCGGCTGAGCTCGAGGTTGGCCTGCCGCGCCGACAGCCGGCGCCCGAGGTAGTCGTTCTCCACGGCCTGGATGCGGTCGAGGTACTCCGTGCGCAGCACCGACAGCACGTCGAGCGTCGAGGGCGTCGCGCCCGTGGCGGCCGGGGCCGGGGTGCGCGGGGGTCGCGTGAGCACGATCAGCAGCCACGCGCCGAGCACCAGCAGCGCCAGGATGCCGAGCGCGAGCAGCATCCAGCCCCAGCCGTACTGCGCCGGCGGGTAGAGCTCGTCAGAGCCGGGCATTCGACCTCCGGTTCAGCAGCCGCAGCAGCTGCGGCACGGCGTCGTCCTGTCCGTCGAGCGCGGCGTGGCTGATCTCCATGCGGGTGAGGAGGTCGGCGAGGCGGGCGGCGTCGGCGTCGCGCTGCGCCGTGAGCTCCTGCACGATGCCGCGGTCGCCCTGCACGAAGTCGGGCACCTGCCACCGGCTGTCCACGTCGACGCGCAGCCGCCCGGTGCGGTGGTCGAGCACGGGGTCGGCGTCGCGCAGCGTGAGCCACAGCACGTCGTGCTGCACGCGCAGCCTCCGCAGCAGTCGCTCGGTCTCGGAGGTGACCGGAGCCTCGTCGGTGAGCACGACCACGATCATGCGGCGGGCGACGGTGCGGGTGACGAACGACAGCAGCGCGTCGCGGTCGCTCGGGGCCGCCGCGTCGTCCACCGCGCGATCGAGTGTGCGCAGGGCGTGCTCGAGGGCGCCCTCGCTGCGACCGGGAGCCAGGCGGCGCACCCTGGACGCATCGCCGTAGACCACGGTGAAGTCGTCGCCGTGGCGCAGCGTGAGCACGCCGAGGGCCCCGGTGGCCAGGATCGCGAGCTCCTTCTTCGAGCGCTCGTCGGCGGCCAGGGCGGCCATCGAGCGACCGGTGTCCACCACGAACATCACGGTGTGCATGCGCGTGGCCCGCGACCGCTTCACCAGTGGCGTGCCCAGCCGGGCGGTCGCGCGCCAGTCGATGTCGCGCACCTGATCGCCGTACTCGTACTTGCGCAGGTCCTCGAAGTCGAGGCTCCGTCCGTGCAGCAGCGACGCGTAGGCGCCGTCGAGCGCGTGCAGGGACTTGCGCGACGAGTGGATGAAGAGCTTGCTCTTCACCTGGGTGATCAGGCTGGCCATGGCGGTGCGTCAGGGCGTGGGGACCGAGGCGAAGATCTGGTCGATGATCTCCTCGCTGCGGATGCCCTCGGCGTCGGCCTCGAACGTCAGCAGCACGCGGTGGCGCAGCACGAGGTGCCGGAGGGCGCGGATGTCCTCCGGCAGCACGTGCGCGCGTCCGTTCAGGAGGGCGAGGGCCCGCGACGCCTGCAGGAACGCGATGCTCGCGCGGGGGCTGGCGCCGTACTTGATGTAGCGGGCGCGCTCCTCGCCGATGTACGGCGCCGGATTCCGGGTGACGTAGGCGAGCGAAACGATGTAGTTGCGGATCGCGGGGTCGACGTAGATGCGGCTCGCGACGTCTTGCAGCAGGTGCACGTCGTCGAGCGTGACGGCGCTGGACACGTGCCGGTCGGGGTCGAGCACGCCGGAGTCGATGCGGCTGAGGATCTCGAACTCGTCGGCGGGGCTCGGGTACTCGACGATCTCCTTCAGCAGGAACCGGTCCATCTGCGCCTCGGGCAGCTCGTAGGTGCCCTCCTGCTCGATGGGGTTCTGCGTCGCGATCACGAGGAACGGCTTCGGCAGCGGGTGGATCTCGCCGCCGATCGTGGTCTGGTGCTCCTGCATCGCCTCGAGCATCGCGCTCTGGGTCTTGGCGCTGGAGCGGTTGATCTCGTCGAGCAGCACGAAGTTGGCGTGCACGGGGCCGAGCACGGTGCGGAACGTGCCGGTCGCGGCGTCGTAGATCTGGTTGCCCGTGATGTCGCTGGGCAGCAGGTCGGGCGTGCACTGGATGCGCTTGAACTGCGCCTTCACGGTGTCGGCCAGGGTGCTCGCGGCGGTGGTCTTCGCGAGACCCGGCACGCTCTCCAGCAGGATGTGGCCGCCCGCGATGAGCGAGACGAGCAGGCTGGTGCGCAGACGCTCCTGGCCGACCATCTTCGCCGAGTACGCGTCGGAGATGGTCTTCAGCACGCCGGTGGCGCGGGCCATCTCGGCCTCGGTGGGTGCGGGCTTCTCGCCGGGCGCGGGCGTCGGAGCCGGGGTGGCGGCGGGCGAGGTCGCGGCGGAGGGAGCGGGCGGGGGCGGGGGTGCGGAGATCGTCGGCGGAGTCTGCGCGTCGGGCTCGGTCATCGGTCGGTTCGTCTCCCTCGTTCACACGCGGGACCACGTCGTGCCCCTCCGCCGACCAGCGTAATCGCAACGACGGGACGCGCGCCCGCCGAACAGGGCGGCGTCGGCCTCGGGGAACCCGCGGATCAGCGGGCGCGGCGCCAGCGCAGGCGCGTGATGAGCACCCCGAGCAGGCACAGGGCGCCACCGACGAACATGAGCGGCATCGGCACCTCGCCCAGGATCATCCACGACATCAGGATCGCGAGCGCCGGGACGACGTAGGTCGTGGCGGAGGTCTTGCCCGCGGTACTGCGCTGCAGCACGTACGCCCAGGTGGTGAATGCGATCGCCGTGGGGAACACGCCCAGGTACACCACCCACAGGGTCGCGTCGAGGGGCGCGGACTGCACGTCGGCCACGAGCGGACCGATCCACGGCAGCAGGGCGACCGTGCCCGCGGCCGCGCCGAGCCACGTGAGCGTGGTCGCGTCGGCACCCCCGCTCAGCAGGTGCTTCTGCAACAGCGTGCATCCGGCGTACATGACCGCGGCCAGCAGAGCGAGCAGGAGCCCGGTGATGTCCGGACCGGTGCTGCTCGTGGAGTTCATGCCGATCAGCACCACGCCGAGGAACGCGATGGGTGCGCCGATGATCAGCGGGCGAGGGAAGCCCTCCCGCAGGAACAGTCCGCTGAACACCACCACCATGAGCGGAGCCAGATTGACCACCATCGCCGCCGTCCCCGCGTCGAGCGTGCGCTCCGCACTGTTCAGGGCCAGGTTGTACACGCAGAACCAGCCGACGCCCCACAGCACGATGAGCAGCCACTGCCGCCGGTCGGGGAGGCGGATGCCGTGGCGGAGCGCGATCACCGTCAGCGCGAGCGTGCCGACGGCCATGCGCAGCAGCGCGAGTGCACCGGGGTCGTAGTGCGGGCCCGCTCCGCGGATGCCGATGAACGCCGAGGCCCAGAGCACCACCGTGACCACGGCGGCGAGGAGGACGAGCACGCCCTGACGGCGGTCGGGCGCGCGCTGCTCGACCGTGGGCTCTGGCGCGGGGGTGTGCGGCACCGTCCGATCCTCCCACCGGCCTCCGACAGCGGGCGATCCTCGGGAGCGACAGCCGTCGTCGCTTTCCCGCCAGGCCGCCGGTGGGGCACTGCTAACGTCGAAGAGCAGCCACTGTCCGGGCAGGTCGAGCGTTCCGCTCCCCCCGGAGAAGGACTGTCCTCCTCACCCGGATACGGCTGCGCCCGATACATGACGACGAGTGTGAGGACCATACGTGACGAACAGTGAACGAGTAGCGATCATCGGTGCCGGCCCCTCGGGGATGGCACAGCTGCGGGCCTTCGAGTCCGCGGCCCGTGCGGGGGCGGACATCCCCGACCTGGTCTGCTTCGAGAAGCAGGCCGACTGGGGCGGCCAGTGGAACTACACCTGGCGCACCGGACTGGACGAGTTCGGCGAGCCCGTGCACTCCAGCATGTACCGCAACCTGTGGTCGAACGGCCCGAAGGAGGCGCTGGAGTTCGCCGACTACACCTTCGACGAGCACTTCGGCCGTCCGATCTCGTCGTATCCGCCGCGCCCCGTGCTGTGGGACTACATCGCCGGACGCCTCGCGAAGACGCGGGTGCGCGACCTGATCCGCTTCCAGACCGCCGTGCGCTGGGTGGAGTTCGACGAGGAGCGCGAGGTGTTCACGCTCACCAGCGAGCACCTGCCCACCGGAGCGACGACCACGGAGGAGTTCGACCGCGTGGTGGTGGCCAGCGGGCACTTCTCCTTCCCGAACGTGCCGCACGTCGACGGCATCGAGACCTTCCCCGGATCGATCTCGCACGCGCACGACTTCCGCGGTGCCGAAGCGCTGGCCGGCCGCGACGTGCTCGTGATCGGGTCGAGCTACTCCGCCGAGGACATCGGCAGCCAGGCGTTCAAGATGGGCGCCCGCTCCGTCACCGCCAGCTACCGCTCCGCGCCGATGGGGTACGACTGGCCGGAGGGCTTCGAGGAGCGTCCGGTCGTGCAACGGTTCGACGGCAGCGTGGCGCATTTCGCCGACGGCACCTCCACGCGCGTGGATGCGGTGATCCTCTGCACCGGCTACCTGCACCGGTACCCCTTCCTCCCGGGCGACCTCGCACTGTCGTCGCCCAACAACGTCTACCCGGACGGGCTCTACCGCGGTGTGCTGTGGCAGCAGAACCCGCGGCTGGCGTACCTGGGCGCGCAGGACCAGTGGTTCACGTTCAACATGTTCGACGCGCAGGCGTGGTTCGTGCGCGACGTGATCCTCGGTCGCATCGAGCTCCCCGACGAGGCGGAGCGGGCGGCCTCGATCGCGCAGTGGCGGGAGCGCTTCGACCGGATCGACTCGGCGGCGACCGAGATCCGCTTCCAGGCGGACTACATCCGTGACCTCCTGGAGTGCACCGACTATCCGGCGTTCGACCTCGACCGCGTCGTCGAGATCTTCCTGGCGTGGAAGCGCGACAAGAAGGCGGACATCATGGGGTACCGCGACCGCGTGTACGCCTCGGTCATGACGGGCACCCTCGCCGCCGTGCATCACACGCCCTGGCTGGAGGAGCTCGACGACTCGCTCGACCGCTACCTCGACGTGGACCCGGATGCCCGTGGTGCGGCGCTGCTCACCGGCGACCCGGCGGCGGACGACGACGAGCGCGAGGCGCTGCTGCCCGCCTGATCGGATTCGTCGGGGTGCTCTCGCGACGATCAGCCCCCTGGGCGGCGCGAGAGCACCTCGTCGGGTGCCGTCCTTGGCGGGGTAAAGGGCGGAGCCCGACGCCACCGTCCGCTGCACCCAACGGTTCGGTGGCGACAGGGGTAGCGTGACACCGGGTCACGCGCTCCACAAGATCAGCGGCGGGCGATCACCCGGGTGATGTCCGCTTTCGTCGACGTCGGTGTTACACCGCAGACTGCTGGTGTTACACTTGACGCATGCCGACCAAGCACCCGCGGACCAACATCACGCACACGCCGCAGGTCGCCCGCGCCCTTGACGTGGCACGACGGCGGTGGCCGGAGGAGGAGCGCGACAGTGCCCTGATCCTCCTCCTTCTCGAGGAGGGCGCCCGCGCTGTCGAAGAGCACGCGGATGAGCGTGATGCCCGGCGGGCGCAGCGACTCCGTTCTCTCGCCGGACGGTACTCGGGTGTCTACGGCGACGATTACCTGGAGCGCGTCCGCGAAGGCTGGGACGAGTGATCGTCGTCGACGCGGGTGTGCTCATCGGTCTGCTCGACGACCGCGACGCGCACCACCGGGCGGCACTGGAGATGCTCGAGCGCACGCCGCCGCCGTACCTGGTGCATCCGCTCACGCTCGCCGAAGTGCTGGTCGGGCCGGCCAGGGTCGGTCGCGAGGCTCAGGCCTGGGACGACCTGAAAGAGATCGGCGTCGAGGTCGCGGCCCTCGGCCCTGACGAGCCGCTGGCTCTTGCACGGTTGCGCGCCGAGCACCGGTTGAAGATGCGGGACACGTGTGTGCTCGCCACGGCCGTGCATCACGGGTGCCGTCTCGCGACGTTCGACCGTCAGCTGGCCGCGGCCGCCGCGCGCAGCGGACGCGCGCTCGACTGACCGCGCCGTCACTGCGCGCGGACGACACCCCGTCGGCGGCCGACCCACACGACCAGTGCGGCGGTGGCGAGGATGATCGCGGCGATCAGCAGCACATACAGCGCCACGGTCCCGTAGCCGCCCGGCTGGTGCGGGTTGAGGAACGGGTAGGGGTACCACCAGTGCTCGCCCGTCCCCGGGGAGACCACGAGGTTCGCGCGCACCAGGGTGTACACGACCCAGACGATCGGGAAGACCGCCGCGACCGCGACGGCGCTCCACCGCAGTGCGCGTCGACGCGGGGCGACCAGCACGTCGAGCAGCATCAGCAGGGGGATCACGACGTGCAGCACCTCGTTCGACCACGCGACCGTGGCACCCTGCGGCAGGGCGATGCCGCGCAGGAGGGTGTTGTAGACGACGCCGGTCACGATCATGTAGCTGCTCGCGCACATCAGCAGGACCGCGAGCCAGCGCGGCTCGGGGTCGGTCGTGTCGCGGTGGCGCAGCGCCCACACGGCCCCGGCGGCGAGGGTGACCGCCGCGAGCACGTTCGACTCGATCGTGAAGAAGCTGAAGAAGTTCGCGATCACGGTGGGGAGGTGGCCGCCCCACGCGGTGTCGGCGTCGCGCGCGATCTCCAGCGTGCGCAGGAGCTGGGCGACGATGGCCGCCACGGCGAGAGCCGATGCTGCGAGCCGCGCGTAGGGCCACCACCGTGTCATACCGACCTCCGTCGCACACTGTAGCGGCACGGAATCCTGCCCACCGCCACCCGGTGTCCGTTGCGTACGACAGGATGGGGCAGACGATGCGGAGGGGGTGGCTCGATGTCGTACGACCTCGAGGTGTACGGAAAGGTCTCGCTGACGGCGAAGGAACTCGCGAAGGTGGTGTCGTCGGTGCGGGGACTGAAGGCCACGGTCGACCGGCGCGCGCAGACGATCTCCTCCATCGTGCACAAGCGCGGCCGTGCGGCGGCGTTCGAGCTCGACGGGCCCAATCTGCTGGAGCCGGAGGACATCCCGGAGGAGTGGACGGAGGCGGCCGGCTCCACGGTGCTCTACAGCATCCACGTGCCGTATGCCGTGCAGTCCGACGGAGGGTTCTCGTTCCGTGTCGACGAGCGCGATCTGGCGGCGGCGACGGCTTTCGCGGCGCGGCTGGCGGAGCGCATCGACGGCACGGTGATCGACTCGCAGACCGTCGAGCCGCGCGAACCAGAGCCCGCGCCGGAACCCGAGCCCCCGCGCCCGCGCTTCCTGCACCTCCGCTGGTATCGCCTGCTCGACGACCGGAACGACCAGGACCTCGCCGCGATCTATCTCCGCACCGCTCGCGAGTTCTTCCGGCCGGGGGTACCCTCGCGTTTCGGCACGCACGAACCCTTCCAGGGGCGGTTCCCCCGCGACGACGACGCCCTGTTCGACACGATGTACCGCGAGTCCTGCTACATCGGCACCCTCATCCTCGCCGGCAAGCCGATCGAGCACGGGACCATCGACGGCTGGACCAACGACCTGAGCCGGCGCACGCAGACGATCGGGCTGAAGTTCGAGCTCGATCGGCTCGTGAAGCTCAAGGCTCTCGGCGCCGTCGAGTCGTTCGTGGTCGCCCTCGCCGAACGCACCGGCTCCTTCTTCGCTTTCGCCGAGGTCAGCACGAGGCGATACGGGACCGCGCAGCCGTCCATGGACGTGAAGCTCGACGACCCGTGGAGCGGGCTGCCGACCGACCCGCAGTGGCTGACCTGGTTCGGGCCGGAGTACGCCGAGCTCGTCGCGCCGCACCTCGACCCCGCGCGAACGACGGCCACGGCGCGGGGAACCCTGTTGCGCTGGACCGAACACCCCGCCGAGGCGGAGGAGTTGCGCGCACTGAGCGGCGACCCCTGGATTCCCGCCGACTACCGGGGAGTGTTCGACCCCGCCGTCGACGAGCGATGCCGCAGGGCGGCCGCCGTCATGCCGGCGTCTCTGCGCTATCCCGCCGCGGGCTCGCCCCAGGCCCTGCGCATCGAGGCGCACTATGCGCGGGCGCGCGACGTGCAAGCCAGGTCGGGCGCGCGGCCGGGGGAGGGACGCCGATGACGCTCGAACAATCGGGTGCAGGTCCCTCGTCGACCGCGCGGGACTTCCTCTGGACGACGGGCGGCCCGTGGGTGTACGTCGGTCACGGCGAGCCAGGTCGCGAGAAATGGATCCCCTCGTGGTTCTACGCGGAGCCAGGACGGGACGACGTGTGCGTGCGCACCCTGCGCGGATGGAAGATGCGGTCCTACGAAGGACTCATGAACGAGTTCGGTGCCGCTCTCCAGTTCTTCGACGGCTTCGGCGAGAACTGGCCGGCGCTGAGCGATTGCCTCCGCTCCCTGGACGAATGGCTGCCGGCGAGTGCCTACGTCCTCGTCGTCGAGCGCGCGGAAGAGGTCCTGGTCGACGATCCGCTCGACCTGGAAGCGTTCTTGCGGACGCTGCACTTCGCAGGTGAATCCTGGTCGGAGCCGGTGGACGGTCCTGCGGTCCACGCTCGGCCGCCGACCCCGTTCCATGCACTGCTGAACGTCAGTGACGCGCATCCGGAGGGCATCGACCGCTTCGTCCGCGTCGCAGCCGGCGCACGCACCGACATCCCCCTGCGTGAGGGCGGCACCCGATGACGACAGTGGTCTCCGAGGGGTGGCACTGACGCCCCCGGGTCCGGCGACGGCACGGCGGTACGTCAGGATGGGGAGACGCGCACGGGAGGGGATGCACGGTGTCGTACGACGTTGAGGTTTACGGGAAGCGCTCGCTGCGACCGCGTGACCTGGTCTCCGTGATCACGGAGGACGCCGCGCTCCATGCCGACGTGACCGCGGAACCCGCGGGGATCTCGGCGGTGGTGCGCGCGCAGGGGGGCTCCCACTGCTTCCTCGTCGACGGACCGAGCCGCCGGGATCGCGAGGAGATGCCGGAGGGGCGGGCCGACCTCGCCGGGCGACGCGTGCACTACAGCATCTCCGTGGCGTACAACGAGGAGGTCGAGGCCAACACGGCCCTCGCCCTCGCGTTCGCGGCGCGGCTGGCCACACGGGTCGACGGCGTGGTGGTCGACGCGCAGACCGAGGATCCGCCCCCGCCCGCCGCACGTCCCGCGGAGCCTGAGCTGTTCCTGCACCTGGAGTGGTTCCGCGTCATCGACGAGCACAGTGCCGACTTCGCCGCGCACTACGTCGGGGCGGCCGAGGAGTTGTTCCCGCGGGCGCTGCCCCGGGCGTTCGGCCACTGGTCGCCGACGCTGAAGTTCGCGAAGGAAGGCGCAGCGGGGTTCGACCGGTTCTACCGGGAGGAGTGCGCCACGGACCGGATGCGGATCGCCGGACGCAAGCCGCTGGAGTACGGGTACCTCGAGGAGTGGTCGCATCAGCAGATCGGGGAGCGCCAGCGTCTCGGGCTGGTGCTCGACGCGACGACACTGGTGAAGCCACGTCCGGCCGCGGCCGTCGAGGCGTTCTTCGTTGACCTGGCCGCGCGCTGCGGCAGCTTCTACGCGTGCGCGGACGTGCGGCCGTCGAGATACCAGCCGCCGGTGGCGGGCGCGAAGTGGGGCGAGTGGACCGGGCTCCCCGTCGAGGCGCCCTGGTTGAGCTGGTTCGCTCCCGACTACGCCGAACTCGTGCGCCCGCATCTCGTCGACGGCGAGTTGCGTGAGTCCGCCAACGGCCTCCTCCACATCTCCCGCATGTCGCCGGCTCCGGAACCTTCGGAGGACCGGGATTCCTGGCTTCCCGAGGATTTCGTGCCCCTTCTCGGCGACCCCGACGATCGCAGGCTGGCGACGGCGACGGCGCGTGTGATGCCGGAGCGGCTCCGCTCGTCGAACCGCCTCGTACGGACGCGCTGAGCGTCCATCCCCACCGAAAGGCCAGCCATGCTGTCGGACTACAACCGCTCGGTCCTCGCGGAGATGACGCACGCGATGCAGCGGCTCGAGCGGGGCGAGTCGTCGCTGGTCGACGCGCAGTCGTCGCTGTCCGCGCGAGGGCCCCTGTTCGAGAACGACGGGTCGGGGATCCGCGATCTCGCCAGATCGATGACCGCCCGGATCGAGGACATCGCGGACCTCGACGGCGAGGATGGCCGCGACAGCGCGATCGAGTGCTTCGCGCGCTTCCGTCGTGAGGTCGAGTGACGCCGCCCTCAGCCGCATCCACCGCCGGAGGGGTGTCGGAGGCCGCCCGATAGGATGGGGACGCCCGAAGAGGGCCAGCTCATCGGCCGGTGCAAACCCGGCGAAAGCAGGGGAGAACCCATGCCAGGAATCGTGATCGTCGGCGTGCAGTGGGGCGACGAAGGAAAGGGCAAGGCCACCGATCTTCTCGGTGAGCGCACCGACTGGGTGGTGAAGTTCAACGGCGGCAACAACGCCGGGCACACCGTGGTCGTCGGCGACGAGAAGTACGCGCTGCACCTGCTGCCCTCCGGCATCCTGTCGCCCGGGGTCACCCCGGTCATCGGCAACGGCGTGGTCATCGACCTGGAGGTGCTGTTCTCGGAGCTCGAGGCCCTGTCGGCCCGCGGCATCGACGTGTCGCGCCTCAAGGTCAGCGCGAACGCGCACATCATCACGCAGTATCACCGCACGCTCGACAAGGTCACCGAGCGCTTCCTCGGCAAGCGCAACATCGGCACGACGGGCCGCGGCATCGGTCCCGCGTACGCCGACAAGATCAACCGCGTCGGCATCCGGGTGCAGGACCTGTTCGACGAGAACATCCTGCGCCAGAAGGTGGAGGGCGCGCTCGACCAGAAGAACCACCTGCTGGTGAAGGTCTTCAACCGCCGCGCCGTCACGTGCGACGAGATCGTCGACGACCTGCTGTCGTACGCCGAGCGGCTGCGCCCGATGGTCGCCGACACCGGCTACCTCATCGACCAGGCCCTGAACCGCGGCGAGGTCGTGGTGTTCGAGGGCGGCCAGGCCACCATGCTCGACATCGACCACGGCACCTACCCGTTCGTCACGTCGTCGTCGGCGACGGCCGGTGGGGCCTCGACGGGTTCCGGTGTCGGTCCCGGTGCGCTCGACCGCATCGTCGGCATCGTCAAGGCGTACACGACGCGCGTGGGCTCCGGCCCGTTCCCGACCGAGCTGTTCGACGAGCAGGGCGAGTGGCTGCGCAAGCAGGGCTTCGAGTTCGGCACCACGACCGGGCGGCCGCGCCGCGTCGGCTGGTACGACGCGCCGATCACCCGCTACGCCACGCGCATCAACGGCATCACCGACCTCGTGCTGACCAAGCTCGACATCCTCACCGGGCTCGAGCAGATCCCGGTGTGCGTCGCCTACGACGTCGACGGGGAGCGCTTCGACGAGGTGCCGGTGAACCAGACCGACTTCCACCACGCGAAGCCGATCCTGGAGTACTTCCCCGGCTGGAGCGAGGACATCTCGACCGCGCGCACCTTCGAGGACCTGCCGCAGACGGCGCAGGACTACGTGCTGGCGCTGGAGCAGATGAGCAACACGCGCATCTCGGTGATCGGCGTGGGCCCCGAGCGCGACCAGGTGATCGTGCGCCACGATCTGCTCGACTGATCGAGGGGAGACGACCGTGACGCGCTTCTGGCTCGGCGGCTACGGCCCCGCGATGGACGGCTCCGCCGAGGGCATCGGCGTGCTCGCGGGCGACGAGGGTCGCGAGGCGAGCACTCTCGCGTATCGCGGGGCGGTGACGGCGACCCCGTCGCCGTCGTGGCTCGCGCAGCACCCGGGTCTCGACGTGGTGTACGCGGCGCTGGAGGGTGATGCGGCCGTGCAGGCGTTCGCGCGCACGGGTGACACGGCCCTCGCGCCCCTGGGCGATCCGGTGGCGACGGGCGACGGCGTGTGCCACGTCGCGGTGTCTCCGAACGGGCAGACCCTCATCGCGAGCTGCTACGGCGACGGACGCGTGGTGCGGTTCGGCATCGCGGCGGACGGACGGCTCGTGCCGGCGAAGGAGGATGCGGCGGCGGCACTGCGCGCGGCGCTGTTTGGCGAGGGCGACCCCGACGCGGCCCCCGCGACCCCCGCGGGCGACGGTGTGGCCGCGACCGACCCCTACGGCGGACCGGACCGCGCCTCGCACGCGCACTCGGCCGCGTTCCTGCCCGACGGCCGCGTGGTCACGACCGATCTCGGCTTCGACCTGGTGCGGTTCTGGCGGTTGACCGGCAGCGGGCTGACGCTCGACCAGGAGGTCGTGCTGCCGCAGGGCACGGGACCGCGTCATATGGTCGTGCATCCGAGCGGGCACCTGCACGTGGTCACGGAGTACTCGTGCGAGGTGTTCACCCTGGCGGCGGCGGCCGACGGCACCTGGAGCGTGGTGTCGGCGACGACCGCGAGCCCGGTGGCGCAGGTCGGCAGTGACTTCCCCGCCGAGCTCGCCCGCACGCGCGACGGGCAGTTCCTGTACACGGCGCTGCGCGGCAGCAACACGATCGCGGCGCTGCGTGTGCGCGGCAGCGGGGAGGCGCTGGAGCCGGTGGCGCTCGCCGATTCCGGAGTCGACTGGCCGCGCCATCACCTCGTGTATCAGGGCAAGCTGCTCGTCGCCGGGCAGCGCTCCGACACGGTGACGCTGCTCGACCTCGACGAGCGCACGGGTGCGCCGCTCGGCGTGCGGCATGAGGCGCAGGCCCCGGCGCCCACGAGCATCCTCCCGCTGCGCTGAGCCGATGCGTCGCGGATGCGCGTCATCCGCTTGACCTCAAGGAAACTTGAGGTTCTACGGTCGACCTCATGACCACCGAGACCGGGCGCGCCGCGCCGTCCACGCCACCCACGCCACCCACCCCCCGCATCCTCGGCGGCGAGTACGTGTGGATCACGATCGGCGCGTGCGCCCTGGTGTTCCTCGGCGCGTTCGAGTCGCTGGCGGTGACGACGGTGATGCCCGCCGTGAGCGCCGACCTCGACGGCGAGCGGCTGTACGCGCTCGCCTTCGCCGGACCGCTCGCCACGAGCGTGATCGGCATGGTGGCGGCGGGCAACTGGGCGGATCGACGCGGTCCGGTCGCCCCGCTGTACTCCTCGATCGCGCTGTTCGTGGTCGGCCTCCTGATCGCGGGACTCGCGCCGAGCATGGAGGTGCTGGTGGCCGGCCGGTTCGCGCAGGGCCTGGGCAGCGGCGGGCTCATGGTGGCGCTGTACGTGGTGGTCGCCCGGGTCTATCCGCAGGCGCTGCACCCCGCGATCTTCGCCGGGTTCGCCGCCGCGTGGGTGATCCCCTCGCTGATCGGCCCCACGATCGCGGGCGCGGTGACCGAGCTGTGGAGCTGGCACTGGGTCTTCCTCGGCGTCGTCGTGCTGGTGCTCGTCGCGCTGCTGATGATCGTGCCGGCGCTGCGGGGGCTGTCGAACGAGGGTGACGCGGCGACGCCGTGGGCGGTCGCCCGGCTCGGCTGGTCGGTGCTGGCGGCGGTCGCGGTGCTCGCCCTGAACCTGGTGGGCGACGTGCCCGGCGTCGGCCCGGCGCTGGCCGTCGTCGCGGTCGTCGTGGCGCTCATCGCCGTGCGACCGCTGGTCCCGCGCGGCACCTTGCGGGCCGTGCGCGGCCTGCCGTCGGTGATCCTGGTGCGCGGTCTCGCCGCTGCCGCGTTCTTCGGTGCGCAGATCTATCTGCCGTATCTGCTCACCGACCGCTACGCCCTGACGCCGACGGTCGCCGGGCTCGCGCTCACCGGCGGCGCCCTCGCGTGGTCGCTCGCCGCGACCGTGCAGGGGCGGATGGGCATGCGGCTGTCGAGCGTGACCGCGGTGCGCCTCGGGACGGCTCTCGTGCTCGGGGGGATCCTGCTGACGGTCGCGATCACCGCGTTCGAGGCGGACGCGGTGCTGATCGCGGCCGCGTGGGTGGTGGCGGGGGCCGGCATGGGCCTGATGAGCCCGCGGTCGAGCGCGCTCACCCTCGCCCTGTCGACCCCGGAGACGCAGGGGTTCAACAGCGGTGCGATGACGGTGGCCGACTCGTTCGGCAGCGCGCTGGCCCTCGCGGTGACGAGCATGGTCTTCCTCGCGCTGGCCGCCGCCGATCCCTTCCTCGGTGTGTTCGCGCTGGCGGCGCTGCTCGCGCTGGCGGCCGCCGTGCTCGCGCCGAGGGTTCGCGCCGGGGGTGCCAGCACGGAGGCGCGCGCGTGATCTGGCGACCCGGATCCTCCGCACGGCGGATCCGGGGAGCGCGGGATCGAGGAGAGCGGGAGAAGCGATGGCAGGCGGAAGCGGGAGGAGTGCGGACATGACGGGTACGGGCACGACGGGCACGGATGTGAGGGGCGGGAACGTGACGGGTGTGGAGACGACGGCCGCTCGGCGGGGTGGAGACGGCGCGGCGCCGGTGGCGACGATGGCGGCGATCGTGCAGCGCGAGTTCGGCGAGTCCGACGTGCTGCGGATCGAACGGGTGCCGGTACCGGAGCCCGGCGAGGGCGAGGTGCGCATCCGCGTCGCGGCGGCGGGCGTGCACGCGGTCGACCTCGATATCCGGCGCGACGCGGCGCCCCCGTCGATGCCGCGCCCCGTGCTGCCGATGACCCCGGGGCGCGAGGTCGCGGGGATCGTCGATGCGGTGGGTGCGGGCGTCGACGCCGACCTTCTCGGCGCGCGGGTGGTCGCGCACGTCGGCTTCCGCAGCGGCGGGTATGCGCAGTTCGCCCTCGCGGCGGCTGCTGCGCTCCACCCGGTGCCCGCGCACGTGCCGTTCCCGCAGGCGGTCGCGGCGATCGGCAGCGGGCGCACGGCGCAGCTCGTGTGGCAGGCGGCGCAGATCGGCGCGGACGACGTGGTCCTGGTCACCGGTGCCTCGGGCGGACTGGGCAGCCAGGTCGCGCAGCTCGCGCTCTCGGTCGGGGCGACCGTGGTCGCGCTCTACGGTGGCGAGGCGAAGCGCGCGGTGGTGGCGCAGCTCGGGCGTCGGGTCGAGCACTCCGCCGCGCGCCTGCTGCCGCTCGATGCGACCGACGACGCGTGGCCGGATCGTCTGACCGGCCTCCTGGACGGCGCGGTGCCGACGGTCCTGCTGGACGGGGTCGGGGGTCCGACGGGACGCGCGGCGCTCGAGTCGCTCGGGCGCGGCTCCCGCGTCGTGATCATCGGATGGTCGAGCGGCGAACTCCTCCGTGTCGACGGCGACGACATCGTGCAGAACTCGCTCACCGTGACCGTGCCGCTGGGCCGGGCCATCGCCGACCTCCGGGCGCTCGAGACGGCGGCCCTCGCGGCCGTGGCCGACGGGCGGGTCGACCCGCCCGTCGACGTGTTCCGGTTGATCGATGCCGCCGCCGCGCACGACGCCATCCAGCATCGCCGTCAGCGCGGGAAGGTCGTGCTCGTTCCCGACGCGGAGTGATTTGCGCGGAGGGCATCGGCCTCCCTACTCTGTTGAACGGTGTTCAGGTGAACACCGTTCAGGAAGGACACCCGATGACCCCCACCTCCCGCGACACCGGTGCGACGCTCGGCCGCATCGCCGTCTTCGCCGCCCTCATCATCGTGCTCGGCACGGTCGTCGTGCCGCTGCCCGGCGGGGTGCCGATCACCGCGCAGACCCTCGGCGTGATGCTCGCCGGACTCGTCCTCGGGCGGCGCGTCGCCCCGCTGTCGATCCTGGTCGTGCTCGCGCTCGCCGCGATCGGCCTGCCGGTGCTCGCGGGCGGACGCGGCGGCGTCGGCGTGTTCGTGGGGCCGACCGCGGGGTACATGCTCGGCTGGATCGCGGGCGTCGTCGTGATCGGGCTCGTCATGCGCACCGGTCGCCCGGCGTGGTGGCGGGTCGCGCTCTCCGCGCTCGTCGGTGGCGTGCTCGTGGTGTACGCGTTCGGCATCCCCGTGCAGGCCCTCGTCACGGGAGTGCCGCTCGACCTCACGGCGCTGTCGGCCCTCGCGTTCCTCCCCGGCGATCTGATCAAGGTCGCCGCGGCCACGCTGATCGTGGTGGCGCTGCGCCGGGCGTACCCGCGGGCGTTCGCGGACACGCGCGAGCGCGCCGCCGTCGCCTGACGCCGTCCGCCGCTCCGGTCGCCGTCGCGCGCCGACGCGACCGGAGCGGCTCGTCTCCGGGGAGTTTCGGCGCGGCGGGAACAACGCGCCCGTGACTCGACGTTCGTCATGAGCAAGACTTGCCTGACACGGGCGACGGAGAGGTGCGACGCATGACTGCCGACAAGACCGACGAGTACGACCTGATCGTGGTGGGTGCGGGGCCGGTGGGCGAGAACGTCGCCGACCGGGCCGTGCAGGGCGGGCTCACCGCCATCATCGTGGAGAGCGAACTGGTGGGCGGCGAGTGCTCCTACTGGGCGTGCATGCCGTCGAAGGCGCTGCTGCGCTCGGCGCAGGCGCTGCGGGCGGCGCAGCACGTGGCCGGGGCGTCGCAGGCGGTGACCGGCACGCTCGACGTGCGGGCCGTGTTCGAGCGCCGCGACGGCTTCACGAGCAACTGGTCGGACGACGGTCAGGTGTCGTGGCTGCATTCGGCCGGCATCGACCTGGCGCGCGGCCACGGGCGTCTCACGGGCGAGCGCGAGGTCACCGTGACCGACGCCGACGGCGCCACCCGGGTGCTGCGGGCCCGGCACGCGGTCGCGATCAGCACGGGCTCCGACGCCGTGATCCCGCCGATCGACGGGCTCCGCGAGGCCTCCCCGTGGACGAGTCGCGAGGCCACCAGCGCCGAAGAGCTGCCGGAGAGCCTCGCGGTGATCGGCGGCGGTGTCGTCGCGGTCGAGATGGCCACGGCGTACGCCGCCCTCGGCTCGCGCGTGACCCTGCTCGCGCGCAGCGGGCTGCTGGGCGGCATGGAGCCGTTCGCGGGGCAGCGCGTGACGGCCGGCCTCGAGGAGCTCGGCGTCGACGTGCGCACGAACACCGGCACCACGGCGGTGCGCCGCGGCGACGACGGCGTGACCATCACGCTCGACAGCGGCGAGGAGGTCACGGCCGCCGAGGTGCTCGTCGCGACCGGCCGTTCGCCGCGCAGCGCCGATATCGGCCTGGAGGTCGTGGGGCTCGAACCCGGACGCTGGATCGAGACCGACGACACGCTGCGGGTGCCCGGGGTGGACTGGCTGTACGCGGTCGGCGACGTGAACGGGCGGGTGCTGCTGACCCACCAGGGCAAGTACCAGGCGCGGGCGGCGGGCGACGTGATCGCAGCCAGGGCGAACGGCGGCGAGGTCGACGACGCCCCGTGGGGCCGGCACGCCGCGACGGCCGATCACGCCGCGGTCCCCCAGGTCACCTTCTCCATCCCGGAGGTCGGCTCCGTCGGACTCACCGAGGCCGCGGCGCGCGAGGCGGGCACGGCCGTGCAGGTCGTGGACTACGACCTCGGGTGGGTCGCCGGCGCGAGCCTGTACGAGGACGGGTTCGCCGGGCAGGCGCGACTCGTGATCGACACCGACCGCGACGTCGTGATCGGGGCGACCTTCGTCGGCCCGGAGGTGGCGGAGCTCGTGCAGGCCGCGACCGTCGCGATCGTGGGCAAGGTGCCCATCGCGCGCCTGTGGCACGCGGTGCCCTCGTACCCGACCATCAGCGAGATCTGGCTGCGACTCTTGGAGGGCTACGGGCGCGACTCGGCGTGAGCCGGGCAATCCGATCCCGCGACCGCACCGAACACGATCCGGATTGTTTCTCATATTGACGACCCCGCGCGCAAGGCATCACCCGAT
Organism: Microbacterium sp. NPDC059771; assembly: GCF_042732495.1. NCBI lineage: Bacteria > Bacillati > Actinomycetota > Actinomycetes > Micrococcales > Microbacteriaceae > Microbacterium > Microbacterium sp. NPDC059771. The sequence continues at coordinate 477,613 of NZ_JBHWHK010000001.1, forward strand.
GTCGGACGCGTCTTATACGCTCGAACCCACATCCGAGGAGGCAGGACCATGAAGGCTGTACTCGCAGGAACCGTGATCGCCGAGGCCGCACAGGACGACCTCATCCGCATCGAGGGCAATTGGTACTTCCCGCCCGCATCCGTATCGCCCGACGTGCTCGTCGAGAGCCCCACGCCGTACACGTGTCCGTGGAAGGGCGAGTGCCAGTACTACTCCATCGAGGCCGACGGAGAGCTGCACAAGGATCTCGCCTGGTCGTACCCGCACCCGTACCCGTCGGCGTTCGACCGCGTCGGAAAAGACTTCTCGGGCTACGTCGCCTTCGCCCCGGGCGTCGAGGTGTCGGCCTGAGCCGCGCCCTCGCCCGCACGACCGTCGGAGAGAACCCCTCATGATCGAGTTCCGCCACGTCACCAAGCGCTTCCCCGACGGGACGCTCGCGGTGAACGACTTCAGCCTGGTGCTGCCGTCGCGCAAGACCACCGTGTTCGTCGGTTCGTCCGGCTGCGGCAAGACCACGCTGCTGCGCATGATCAACCGCATGGTCGAGCCCACGTCGGGCGAGGTCGAGATCGACGGGGAGAGCGTGCTCGCCGGCGACCCGGTGGCCCTGCGCCGCCGCATCGGCTACGTCATGCAGAACTCCGGCCTCATGCCGCACTTCAGCGTGATCGACAACGTCTCCACCGTGCTGCGCCTGAACGGCGTGAAGCGCAAGGAGGCGCACGAGCGGGCGCGCGAGCTGATGACCACGGTCGGCCTCGACCACGCTCTGGCCGACCGCTACCCGAGCCAGCTCTCGGGCGGGCAGCAGCAGCGCGTCGGCGTGGCCCGCGGTCTCGCCGCCGACCCGAACATCCTCCTGATGGACGAGCCCTTCGGCGCGGTCGATCCCATCGTGCGCGCCGACCTCCAGCAGGAGACGCTGCGGCTTCAGCACGAGCTCGACAAGACGGTCGTGTTCGTCACGCACGACATCGACGAGGCGTTCCTGCTGGGCGACCAGGTGGTGATCCTCGACAAGGGCGCCAGGGTCGTGCAGGTGGGCAGCCCGAGCGAGATCATCGAGAACCCGGCCGACGAGTTCGTCTCCGCGTTCATCGGCGCCGACCGTGGCCGCCGGGCGCTGCACCTCAAGCAGACGCCGCGCGGCACGGTCGTGGTCGACTCCGAGGGCCGCACCCAGGGCGCGATCGTCGATGCCCCGGACGACGTGGTCGACGAGGCGGCCGCGGCGAAGGCGGCCCCGTGAACTGGGCGGTCGACAACCTCGGCCTGATCCTCGACCTCACCGTCGCGCATCTGCGGCAGAGCGTCGTGCCGATCGTGCTCGGTTTCGTGCTGTCGCTGCCGCTCGGGTGGGTCGCCTGGCGCTACCGCCTGGTGCGCGGCCCGATCATCGCGCTCACGGGGCTGCTATACACGATCCCCTCGCTCGCGCTGCTGATCCTGCTGCCCGCGGTGCTGGGCTACTCCGCGATCAGCGAGCCGAACCTCGTGATCGCCCTCACGATCTACGCGGTCGCCATCCTGGTGCGCGCGGTCGCCGACGGCCTCGACTCGGTGGACGACGACGTGCGGCAGGCCGCCACCGCGACCGGTTTCGCACCGTTCCGCCGTTTCTGGGCTGTCGAGTTCCCGCTGGCCGGCCCGGTGATCCTGGCGGGGCTGCGGGTCACGGCCGTCAGCACGATCTCGCTCGCCACGGTCGGCATCCTGATCGGTGTACGCAACCTCGGGTACCTGTTCACCGACGGTCTGCAGCGCCGCATCATCGAGGAGGTCTTCGCGGGCGTGGTCGCGGTCGTCGTGATCGCCCTGATCGTCGACCTGCTGCTCCTCCTGGTCGGCAGGGCGCTCATGCCCTGGACGAGAGCGGTCACCAAGACGGCGACGAAGGCGGCGGTCGGCCGCACGGCGGCGATCGGATCGGCCGCATGAACCTGTTCGCGGAGGCCTTCGCGTGGCTGTTCTCGCCCGACCGCTGGCAGGGCGCGTACTCGCTGCCGGTGCTGTTCGGGCAGCACATCTACTACACGGTCGTCTCGGTGGTGATCGCCGCGGTCATCGCCGTGCCGCTCGGGTGGCTGATCGGGCACACGGGTCGCGGTCGGGAGATCGCCGTCGCGGTCTCCGGAGCGGCGCGTGCCATCCCGTCGTTCGGCCTCATGGTGCTCCTGGTGCTGCTGCTGGGCGTGCTGCGCACCCCGCTCGCGGCGATCATCACGTTCGTGCTGCTCGCGATCCCGTCGCTGCTGGCGGGCGCGTACACCGGACTCGAGGCCATCGACCGCCGGGTGCTCGACGCGGCGCGGGCCATGGGCATGACCGAGTGGCAGGTGTTCTGGAAGGTCGAGGTGCCGCTCGGGCTCTCGCTGCTCGTCGGCGGCCTGCGCTCGGCGCTCCTGCAGGTCATCGCCACGGTCACGATCGCCGCCTACGTGAACCTGGGCGGTCTCGGCTGGCCGATCATCCAGGGCATCCCCCTGCGCCGCTTCGATCAGGTGCTCGGCGGCGCGATCCTCGTCGCGGTGCTCGCCCTCATCGTCGACCTCCTGCTCGCCCTCGCGCAGCACGCCGCCGTCCCGCGCGGCGTGCGCACCCGTCCGCAGCGTCGCCGGGCCAAGGCGCCCGTCGCCGCGCCCGCTCCGGCGACCGCCTGAACCACAGCGCCACCGAGGCCACAGCATCCGTCCGAACCACAGCATCCGTCCGAACCACAGCATCCGTCCGAACCACAGCATCCGCAGGTCCCAGAGAAGAGGAAGTCCCATGTTCACCGCACGCACGTCCCGCTTCGCCCTCGCCGGCGGCGCCGCGATCGCCGCAGCGCTCGTCCTCGCCGGCTGCACCAGCAGCAACCCGCTCGACACCCCCACGGAGGACTCCGGTTCGGGGGGCAGCGACACCATCGTGATCGGCTCGCAGGCGTACTACTCGAACGAGATCATCGCCGAGATCTACGCCCAGGCGCTGGAGGCGGCCGACTTCACCGTCGAGCGCAAGTTCAGCATCGGTCAGCGCGACGCCTACATGCCCGACGTGGAGTCCGGCGCGATCGACCTGTTCCCGGAGTACACGGGCAACCTGCTCGAGTACCTCGACAAGGACGCCACCGCCACCAGCCCGGAAGACGTCTACGCCGCACTGCAGGAGACCCTGCCCGACGGCCTCACCGCCCTCGACTACGCCGAGGCGACCGATCAGGACACCTACACGGTGCTGAAGAGCTTCGCGGAGGAGAACGGCCTCACCACGATCGCCGACCTGTCGAAGGTCACCACCCCGGTCACGATCGGCGCGGCGCCGGAGTTCGAGCAGCGCCCCTACGGCCCCGCGAAGGCCAAGGAGGTCTACGGCGTGGACCTGGCGTTCTCGGCCACGGGCCCGACCACGCTCGAGTCGCTGCTGGCCGGTGAGATCCAGGTGGCCGACATCTACTCGGCCGACCCGGCTTTCCAGACCGAGGACATCGTGTCGCTGGAAGACCCGGAGAACATCATCCTGGCGTCCAACGTCGTGCCGATCGCGTCGAGCGATGTGGCCGACGAGATCGCCGACGTGATCAACGGCATCAGCGAGAAGCTGACGGCCGAGGAGCTCGTGGCCCTCAACGTGCAGAGCACGGTCGACAAGAAGTCGGCGGAGGAGATCGCGAAGCAGTGGCTGGCCGACAACGACCTCGCCTGAGCTGAGCTCGACGGAAGCGCCCGGTCCCTCGCGGGGCCGGGCGCTTCCGTGTGCGTGCCGAGGCTAGGTGCGGGCGTCCTGGCGGGGAACCAGGACCTGCTTGATGATGATGAGGATCGACGCGGTCACGGGCACAGCGACCAGGGCGCCGAGCAGACCGAGCAGCGTGCCGCCGGCCAGCGCCCCGATGACCACGAGCGAGCCGGGCACGGCCACGGCGCGGTTCATGACCCGCGGGGTGAGCACATACGCCTCGATCTGCATGTAGACGAGGTAGATCGCGGCGAAGATCAGCGCCGCGATCGGGTTGGTGAACAGCGCGAGTCCCGTGCCGATGATCCAGAAGAGCACAGAGCCGACGAGGGGGATGAGCGTCACGCAGAACGCGATCGCGGCCATGAGCGGCGGGAACGGCAGGCCGAGCACCGCGTACAGGATGAGGGCGAGGGTCGCGTTGCAGAACGCCAGCACGACCATGCCCATCACGTAGCCGCCCACGGAGTCGGTGATCTGCTCGCTGATGTCGCTCGCGCGGTCCCGGTCGCGCGCGGGCGCCAGGCGCAGCAGACCCTGCTTCATGGCCGGGAGCGTCGCGAGGAAGTAGAGCGTCAGCACCAGCACCACGATCGCGCCGGAGATGCCGGAGGCGATCGAGGCGCCCACCGCGAGGGCTCCGCCGCCGATGGTGGCGAGGTTGCCGATGTCGGACAGGAAGCTCTGCACCTCGCCGACGAGGTCTTGGAACTGGTCGCCGAACTGGTCGTTGAGGGTCTTGTAGAGGTCGGTTCCGGTGAAGTCCTGGACCATGCCGGGGACGGACCGGACGAACTCGGCGATCTGGTCGACGACGATCGGGATGATCATCCACAGCACCAGACCGAAGACCACGATGAGGGCGACGATCGTGATGACGACGGCGATGGCCCGGGAGAGGCCGCGCCGTTCCAGGAAGCGCACCGCCGGATCGAGGCCGAGCGCGCCGAACAGGGCGAGCGCGATGTAGATGAGCACGGTGGACAGGCTCCACAGGGCGAGGCCGATCACGAACGCGCCGAGACCGCCCAGGGTGACCAGGAAGCCGAACACGAACGGCCGGTCGATGCGCGTCCAGAACGAGCGGCTGGGTGTGGTCGGCTCGATCACCACCGGACGCGGCGGGGTCGCGGTGGTCGCGGGAGCCGCGGCGTCGGGCGGTCCGGGGAGCGCGGCATCGACGGGTGCCGGGGCCGCGTCCGAGGGCTGCGGGAGCGCGTCGTCGTGGGAGGCGGGGGCCGGCGACTCGTCGTTGCTCATGTGCACACGATAGCGCTGGGCCCCCGCCGGTCAGGGGTGCCCCTCGCCCCTAGAGTGGGGGGATGACCGCCGTAGAGGATCCGAAGGCCGAGCTGCTCCGTCTGCGCGCCACCATCGACAACATCGATGCGGCGCTGATCTTCATGCTGGCCGAGCGGTTCCGCGCCACGCAGCAGGTGGGGCACCTCAAGGCCGAGCACGCGATGCCCCCGTCCGACCCGAAGCGCGAGGAGCAGCAGGTCGCCCGGCTGCGCGCGCTCGCCGAAGAGGCGCACCTCGACCCCGAGTTCGCGGAGAAGTGGTTCAACTTCGTGGTCGCCGAGGTCATCCGCCACCACACCGAGGCCGCCGAGAGCCGCTGACCTCAGCGGTCCCGCAGCATCCGGTCGCGCACCTCGCGCCGCAGCACCTTGCCGATGAGGGACCGCGGGAGCTCATCCACCGCGACGATCCGGCGCGGCACCTTGTAGGCGGTCAGCCGGGTGCGGCAGAAGTCGCGCAGCGCCTCGACGTCCGGCACCGCACCCTCACGGAACACCACGGCCGCCGCGACCTCCTCACCGCCGCTCGACCGCGGCAGGCCCACGACCGCGGCCGCCACGACATCGGGGTGGGCGTCGAGCGCATCCTCCACCTCGCTGGGCGACACGTTGAAGCCGCCCGTGATGATGAGCTCCTTGCGGCGGTCCACGATCGTCACGAACCCGTCGGGCGAGACCTCGGCGATGTCGCCCGAGCGCAGCCAACCGCCGGGGAGCAGCGCCTCGGCCGTCTCGCCGGGGCGCTGCCAGTACCCCTGGAACACCTGGGGACCGCGGATCAAGAGCTCCCCGCGCTCGCCGGCGGGGACGTCCTTCTCCGGGTCGTCGGGGTCGACGAGCCGGATCTCGGTGCTGGGGAACGGCACGCCGACGGTGCCCGGTCGTCGCGTGGGCCCCATGGGGTTGCCGAGCGCGACGGGAGACGCCTCGGTCATGCCGTACCCCTCCACGAGCAGTCCGCCGGTCGCGTCCTCCCAGCGCCGCACGGTCGCGACGGGCAGGCTCATCGCCCCGGAGATCGCGAAGCGCACGCGGGACAGGTCGATGGTGCCGCGTCCGGCCGCCCGGGCGAGCTGGTCGTAGATGGGCGGCACGGCCGGCAGGAACGTGGGCGGGCGCGTGCGGGCGGCCGTCGTCACCAGGCCCAGGTCGAACGTGGGGAACAGCACCACGGTCGCGCCGATGCTGAGCGCGAAGGTGAGGCACAGCGTCATGCCGTAGGCGTGGAACAGCGGCAGCACGGCGTAGAACGTCTCCTCCCCGTCACGCAGTCCCGGCACCCAGGCGCGACCCTGCATCGCGTTCGCGCGGAGGTTCGCATGACTGAGGATCGCCCCCTTCGGGGTGCCCGTCGTCCCGCTCGTGTACTGCAGCAGCGCGGTGTCGCCGAGTGCGGGCGCCGGCACGCGGCGGGAGATGCGGCCGTGACCGAGGAGCCCCTTCCACGGCCGTACGTGGCGTGCGCGCGGTGCGCCGGTGAGCTTGGCCCGCGACTCCCTGGCCTTCGGAAGGGGCAGTCGGAGCAGGAACCGCTTCGACCACGGCATCGCGGTCGTGATGTCGACGCTCACGATGTGGTCGACGCGCACGTCGTCGGGGAAGCCGTCGATCGTGTCGGCGACCTTGTCCCACACGATCGCGACGCGGGCACCGTGGTCCTCGAACTGGTGGCGCAGCTCGCGGGCGGTGTAGAGCGGGTTGTGCTCGACGACGATGGCGCCCAGGCGGAGCGCGGCGTAGAACGCGACCACATGCTGCGGGCAGTTGGGCAGCACGAGGGCGACCCGGTCGCCGGCGCTCACCCCGAGGCGCCGCAGACCCTCCGCCGCGTGGTCGATCTGCGCGCCGAGCTCGCGGTAGGTCGTCACCGCGCCGAAGAACTCCAGCGCGGGACGGCGGCCGTACCGGCGGACGCTCGCCGCCATCATCTGCGGCAGCGTCTGGGTCGGCTCGTCGATCTCGGCGGGGACGCCCTCCGCGTACGCGGCGAGCCAGGGGCGGGTCGAGAGACGGGAGTCGGTCATGTTCTCATCCTGCGTCACGGACGCGCATGGCGCGGCCCCCTTGACGGGGGTCAGACCGCGAGCACACGTCCGGTGATGACGCCCTCGACGGCGCGCACGTAGGCGCGACCCACCTCCTCGTCGGTGACGGGGCGGTGGCCGGGGAAGCTGTCGAAGTAGCCGGGGGAGTTGGCGAGCACGTCGGGGGAGACGGCGTTGATGCGGATGCCGCGCGGCGCCTCGGCGGCGGCGGTGAGCACGAACGACTCCAGGGCGCCGTTGGCCATCGCGGCGGCGGCGCCGGTGGCGAGGGGCTCCCGGGCGAGCACCCCGCTGGTCAGCGTGATCGAGCCGCCGTCGGCGACGACGGGAAGGGCCTCGCGCACCACGTCGAGCTGGGCGAGCGTCTTGCCCGTGAACGCCGCGAGGTAGTCGTCGCGGCTCAGGTCGCCGAGCGGCCGGAAGGGCACCGAGCCGACGGCCACCACGACCGCGTCGAGGCGTCCGGTGCGCGCGAACAGCTCGCGGATCGACGACGGGTCGGTCACGTCCACGCGCTCATCGCCGCTGCGGGAGGCTCGGATCACCTGGTGGCCGCGGGTCTCCAGGGTCGCGGCCACCACGCCGCCGATGCTGCCGGTCGCGCCGATCACCAGTGCCTTCATGGGTGCCTCCGTGGGGTCGCTTGCTTCCGCGCGCAGACGCGCACCGCTCGAGTCTTGCACCCTTCGCGACGGGAGGGTCCGCGAGGGCCAGGGTGTCGGCGGGACGGGCTCAGCGGGGGCTGAACGCTGCAGCGACCACGCGGGCGGCGGCCCCGCGCAGCACCGCGTCGTCGAGCGTGCTGGAGGCGACCGCGGGCCCGAGCGAGGGGTGCGACGCCGCGCGGACCGCGGTCGCCGTGGCCTCGACGAACGCGGGTGTGGCGATGTCGGACGGTCCGCTCAGCAGGATCGACGGAAGGTCGACGGCCGCGGCGATCACGGAGAGCGAGGTGCCCAGTCGCGCCCCGGCCTCGGCGAGCACCGCGTCTCGGTCTGCGCCGGGCTCGTCGAGACGGCGGCGCAGCGCGGGCGTCGACGCCCACGCGTGCACGCAGCCGTCGCGTCCGCACAGGCAGCGGTCGCCGGGGTCTCCGCCGGCGACGACGTGGGCGAGCTCGCGGGCGCCGATCGACCGCTCGACGGGCGCGCCGTCGTCGCCCACCACCCGGATCGCGGTGCCGATGCGACCGCCGAGGCGCACGAGCAGGAAGTCGGTGCCGACCGCGCCGAACCGCAGCTCCGCGTCGGCGACCAGGTCGGCGTCGTCGAACACGTGCACGGGCAGGGCGAGGTCGTCGGCCAGACGCGGCCCGAGGCCGAGGAGAGCGGGCGATCCGGACGGGGCGCCGATGCCGATGCCGAGCGGGGCGCTGCTCGCACGCCCGGCCAGGTCGACGGCGAGGGCGGCGATCGCGGTGGCTGGATCCGCGTCGTCCAGCGCGACGTCGGCACGGTGGTCGATGCGGCCGTCGGGGGTCGCGAGGGCGCCGGTGATCCGTCCGGGAGTGCTGAGGTCGAGGGCGATCACCTGCACGGCGCGCTGGTCGAACTCGAGCATGACGGCCGGCTTCCCCGGACGGGCGTCCTGGCTCATGCCGCTCTCGCGGATCACGCCGTCGTCGAGCAGGTCGCGCACGACCTCGGAGATCGTGGGCCGGGCGAGCCCGGTGAGGCGGGACAGGTCGGCGCGGCTCGCCGCCGCGTGCTCCATGAGGGTGCGCAGCACGAGGGCGCGGTTGCGCTCACGGATGGCGCGCGCGTGGGTGGGTGCCGAGACTCGTGCCCGGTCGCCGGGGCGCTCTAGGATCTGGGGGTAGTGCACGTCGTTCCTCCCCGCTCCGCCCGGACGACTAAGTTTAATGAATAAACTAACTGGGTCGAGCGTACGGAGCGCCGTGCGCGCTGTCAATCACCGCACCCACCCCCGGGGGACCGTGAGCATGTTCACCACCGACGACGCGCTGGACACCCAGGCCGCCGTCCGCCGTGCGAACCTGCGCCGAGCCCTGCAGCTCGTGTTCCAGGCGTCTGGCACCCAGACCCGCGCCGGCATCGCCCGGGCGACCGGGCTCACCGCCGCCACCTCCTCCTCGCTCGTCGCCGAGCTGATCGACAGCCGGCTGGTGGTCGAGGGCGAGCAGGCCGTCAGCACCGGCGGCAAACGCGCCACCACCCTGAGCGTCGACGGCGCCCACCACCTGATCCTCGTGCTCGTCGTGCAGCCCACCAGCGCGCACGTCGCCCTCGTCGCGCTCGACGGGACCGCGCTCGACGCACGCACGGTCGCCTACACCCCCGCGACGCGCGACCGCGTGCTCGACGACACGGTGGCCGAGGCGGCGGCCCGCTTCGGCGCCCGGCTCCTCGCCGTCGGCGTGCAGCTGCCCGGCACCACCGACGGGCGGACGGTGCTGGAGAGCGTGCAGCTGGAGTGGCAGGACGTGCCGCTGGCCGAGCGGTTCGAGGCCATCGCGGGCGCGCCCGTGCTGCTGCTCAACGACGTCGACGCGGAAGCCATCGCCGAGGCCGGGATGGACGAGACGCCGTCCGGATACCGGCTGTTCGTGCACCTCGGCGGCGGAGTCGGTGCAGCGGTCACCCTCGACGGCGAGCTCGCCCCGGGGCCGCGCGACCGTGCGGGCGAGATCGGGCACGTGCAGGTCGTGTTCGGAGACGCCGCGCGCCCGTGCCGGTGCGGCCAGCGCGGGTGCCTGGAGTCCGCCGCCGCGCTCGGGCCGATGCTGGGCGAGGACTTCACCGACGAGCTCGACCTCCCGGCCGTGCGCGCCCTCGTCGCCCGCGCCGACCAGGGGCAGATCGACGAGGGTGCCCGTGCGCTCGCCCGTGCGGTCAAGCTGATCAGCGCCCTGCTCGACCCGATCGAGGTCGTGATCGGCGGACCGGCGACCGAGCTCGGACCCCGGTTCCTGGAGCGCGTGCGGGAGGAGTCCGGCTATCCGGCGCGGGGCACCCAGCAGCCGCCCATCCGCTACGCCGACCCCCGGGTCCCGCTCTCCGCCGGTGCCGCGCAGGCCGCGCTCACCGCCGCGCTCGGGGTGCGCTGGAGTCCGCAGCAGCTGCGCGCCGCCGCGGCCCCCCGCCCCTGAACCCGCCCGCGCGGGCTACTTCACGCTGCCCGCGGTGAGGCCGCCGACCAGGCGCTTCTCGATCAGCATGAACAGGATGATCACCGGCAGGATCGCGACGATCGAGACGCCGAACACGTACTGCCAGCTGGTCTCGTACTGACCCACGAACTTCGTCAGCGCCACCGACAGCGGCTGGTTCTTGTCGGTCGACAGGATCACGAGCGACGCGGCGAACTCGTTCCAGCAGGCCACGAAGGTGAACACGATCGCGGTGACGATGCCCGGCCACACGAGCGGCAGGTTGATGCGGAAGAGCACCGTCAGGCGTCCTGCGCCGTCGATCTGCGCCGCCTCATCGACCTCCTTGGGGATGCCCGCGAAGAAGGAGTGCATGATCCACACCGCGAACGACAGGTTGAACGCGGCGTTGATGAAGATCATCGCGGCCCACGTGTCGCCGAGGCCGAGCGTGGTGAACTGCCGGAACAGACCCGACGTGAGCACGGCCGGCTGCAGCATCTGCGTGACGATCACGAGGAACAGGAACACCATGCGGCCGGGGAACGTGAACCGCGCCGTGTAGTACGCGGCCGGGAGCGACACCAGCAGCACGAGCAGCGTCGCGAACACCGAGATGACGATCGTCGACACCAGGTTGTACGGCAGCGGCGTCTCGGGCGTCGACCACATCGTGAGGTAGTTCTCCCAGTGCCACTCGGTCGGCAGGTAGGTCGGGTCGACCGAGCGGATCTGCGCCTTGGTCTTCACCGAGCCGAAGAACATCACGAGGTACGGCAGCACGAAGATCGCCAGCACGAGGAACCCCGCGGCCGTGCGCAGGATCACGCGCGGCAGCGTCACCTGGTCGGCGGTGTAGCGGCGCCGACGGCCGGGGATCGGCGGGGTGCGGCGACCACGGGAGTCGGCGGTGGTCACGAGGGCGGTCTCGGTCACGGTCATGATCAGACCTCCTTCATGGGCTTGACGATCTTCACGTACGCCGCGACGATCACGATCACGATGAGGAAGGCGACGACGGACAGGGCGCTGGCGACGTCGACCTTCTTCTGCAGCTCGATGTACTTGAAGATCAGGGTCATGATCGTGTCGGCGCCGTAGCCGGGGATCGACCCGGTCATCACCTTGAGGATCGGCAGCGAGTTGAACACGTTGATGATGTTGATGAGGATCGCCACGGCGAGGGCGCTGCGCAGCTGCGGCAGCACGATCGACCAGTAGGTGCGGGCGGGACCGGCGCCGTCCATCTTCGCGGCCTCGATCGCGTCGGCGGGCACGGCCTGCAACCCGGCGAGGATCGTGTACGTGGTGAACGGCAGCGACACGAACACGGCGATCACGATCGACCAGGTGAACGCGGTCGCGGGGTTCTTCGTCCACCCGTAGCCGACCGCGTCGTCGGAGAGCCCGATGTCGTAGAGGAACTTGTTGAAGATGCCGAAGTACGGCTCGAGGCTGTAGTAGAACACCATGGTCGTCATCACGACCGAGGCCGCCCACGGCACGATGACGGCCATGCGCACGAGCTGGCGCCCGGGGAACGCCTTGTTGAGGATCTGCGCGAGCCCGAGCGAGATCACGACGGTGAGCGCGACCACCGACACGACCCACACGATCGTGCGGAAGAAGATGGGCCAGAACTCCGCGAACGTGAACACGGTGACGAAGTTGTCGAAGCCGACCGAGCCCTTGTCGAGCCCGGAGAGGGAGATGTCGCGCGTCGAGTTGAAGAACATGACGCCGGCGGGGAACAGCACCACGCCGATGATGAGCACCAGTGCCGGTGCGATCCAGGGCAGCGCCTGGAGGAGGTCCCGTCCGCCGGGGCGGCCGCGACCGGCGGCCCCGGCGTCGGGGGTGGGGGGGGGGGGAGGTGCCCTCCCCCTCCACGTTTGCGAGTTCCTTCCTTTCCTCCCTTGGCGGTTAC
>NZ_JBHWHK010000001.1:489727-565941 GCF_042732495.1 Microbacterium sp. NPDC059771
AAACCCCCGTGCGGTTGAGACCGGGGGCTGCCCTGGGGGGGGTCCCCCCCCCCGGGGGGCCACGTACCCGGTTCCCAGGGCGTGGGGGGGGGGGGGGGGGCTGTTCCCCCCCCCCCCGAGGTTCGAGGATTCTGTGGTCTGGCTCATGGGATACCCGAACCTCTCCGTTCTGCGGGTCAGCCCGCGTCGACCTGCGCCTGGATCTCGGTCAGCACGTCCTGTGCCGGCTTCGACTGGAGCTGACCGAACAGCGACTTGAACGCACCGTCGGCGGCCGACCACTTCGGGTTCGTCGACGGGTAGAACTGCGCGTCGGGCAGCACGTCGAGGAACGGCTTGAGCGCCTCCTCGCCGGACAGCTTCTCGGCGCCGGACTTGGTGACGGGCAGGAAGCCCTCGGCCTGCACCCACGGCACGTACACGTCGGGGGCGTAGTAGTAGTCGAAGAACTTGGTGATCGCGTCCTTCTTGTCGTCGTCGTTCTGGAACGCCATCAGCTGGTCCATGACGCCGAGCGTGGACGGCGAGCCGTCCTTGGTCGGGATCGGGACGATCGAGTAGTCCAGCTCGGGGTTGCTGTCGGCGATCTGCCCGACCGTGGGCGGCAGGCCGACCTGCATGCCGATCTTGCCCTGGATGAAGATGTCCATCAGCGGGGAGCGCTGCGTGGAGCCCGGGTCGGCCTGGGTCGCACCGGCGTCGATCATCTTCTTGATCTGCTCGGCACCGACGAGGTTCTCGGGGGTGTCGATCGTGATCTCGGACGCGTCACCGAACGAGCCGCCGCCGCCCCACAGCCACACGGCCGCCTCGGCCTGTGCCTCTTCCGAGCCGAGGGGCATGCCGTATCCGGCGACCCCGCCGCCGAGCGCGGAGACCTTGGTGGCCGCGTCGAGCAGCTCGTCCCAGTTGGTGGGCGCCTCGACACCCGCCTGCTGCAGCAGGGTGTTGTTGACGAAGAGGGCGCGCGCGGAGGCGATGAGCGGCAGGGCGTAGGCCGTGCCGTCGATCTCGGCGTTCTTGATGAAGGAGTCCTGGAAGTCGGAGTAGACCTCGTCCGACACGACGTCCTTGACCGGGTAGAGCAGCTCGTCGCCGACGAACCCGGCGAACGGCCCGCCGTTGTAGATGTCGGGAGCCTCGCCCGCCTGGATCTTGGTGGAGATGACCTTCTCGAGGTTGTCCCACGACTGCACTTCGAGCTTCACGTCGATGTCGGGGTTCTCCTTCTCGAACCCGTCGATCACGTCTTCCCACAGCCCCTTCGTCGCGTCGGAGTAGCTGGGGACGAGCAGGTCGAGCGTGGTCTTGCCGTCGGCGTCCCCGCCGCTGTCGCCGCCCGAACCGCCGAATCCGCACGAGGCGAGCGACAGCGTGGCGACGGCCGCGACGGCAGCCGCCCCGAACCGCAGTGACTTCTTCATGGGCATTGCATTCCTCACTGTGTGTGCCGTGGTCGGTGGGCGGGCGAGCCGCCGTCCGACGGAGCGGGGGTGGTGCACAGTCGCAGAACACTCTTCACGCGACGGTGCGTGGTGATCGATCGCGGTGAGGGCGACCTCTCGGGTCAAGCCGAAGCTTGGGTGGAACGTACAGATTATTTGTCAGGCAAACAAACAAAATCAAGCATTCGCCCGATCTTGCTCGATGGTGGTGACATACTATGATCGAAACGCACCCGAAAGAATCACAAATACGCAACTACTCGTCTGAAAGGGTCGACCGATGACCGAAAACCTGCCCGGCGCGCACATGCGCGAAGAACTCCTCTCGCAGCCGGAGATGTGGCAGCGCGCCGCCGATCTCACCGCCGAGCAGGGGCGGCTGCCCGCCCGCGGGGCCAGGGTCGCGGTCGTCGGATGCGGCACCTCCTGGTTCATGGCGCAGTCCTACGCCGCGCTGCGCGAGTCCACGGGACACGGGGAGACCGACGCGTTCGCCGCCTCCGAGGCCTTCGTCGACCGCGGCTACGACGCCATCGTCGCCCTCACGCGGTCCGGCACCACGAGCGAGGTCCTCGACCTGGTCGAGCGCGTGCGCGGACGCGTGCGCACGGTGGGCGTGATCGGCGACCCCGACTCCCCGCTGGTCTCGCTCGTCGACGACGCCGTGCTGCTGCCGTTCGCCGACGAGCAGTCGGTCGTGCAGACCCGCTTCGCCACCACGGCCCTCGCCCTCTTCCGCGCCTCGCTCGGGGAAGACCTGAGCGGGGCGATCGCCGACGCGACCGCCGTGCTCGCCGAGCCCGAGGTCGACGCCGAGCTGCGTGACGCGGAGCAGTACACGTTCCTCGGACGGGGCTGGACCATCGGGCTCGCGCACGAGGCCGCCCTCAAACTGCGCGAGTCGTCGCAGTCGTGGACCGAGGCCTACCCGTCGATGGACTATCGCCACGGCCCGATCGCGATCGCCGCCCCCGGCCGCGTCACCTGGCAGTTCGGCGACGCCCCCGACGGGCTCGCCGACGAGGTGCGTGCCACGGGCGCCCGCTTCGAGCACCGCGCCATCGACCCCCTCGCCGACCTCGTGCGCCTGCACCGCACGGCCCTCGACCGTGCCCTCGCGCGGGGACTCGACCCCGATCAGCCGCGCAACCTCACGCGATCCGTCATCCTGGATGCATGACCCGCGCACGCACCGGAGCCGAACGATGACCCCGATCGACGGAGCGGACGCGATCCCCGACGTCGAGAAGGACGCCTCCGGCGAGACCCTCGCCGCGGTACGCTCGCTCGGCCCCGGTGCCCCGGCGCTCGCGTTCGACGTGGGCGGCACCGACATCAAGTCGGCCCTCTTCGACGCCGACGGCACGGCGCTCGGGCTGCGGCGCACCCCGACGCCCGTCGTCGCCGGCGACCGCACGCACGCGATCCTCGACCGGCTGGACGCGCTCGCCGCCGAGCTCCGCGACGCACACCCCGAGGTCGTGCCGCAGGCGGTCGGCCTCGTGGTGCCCGGCATCGTCGACGCCGACGCGGGCGTCGGGGTGTTCGCCAGCAACATGGGCTGGCGCGACGCCCCGCTGCGGGACCTCGCCCGCGAACGCCTCGGCCTGCCCGTCGCGTTCGACCATGACGTGCGCGCGGCCAGCTGGGCCGAGCACCGCCTCGGTGGAGCACGCGCCTACGACGACGCCGTGATCCTCGTCATCGGCACGGGCATCGCGGGCGCCCTCCTGGTGGGCGGACGGCCGTACACCGCGGGCGGTTACGCCGGCGAGATCGGCCACTCGCCCATCGCCGACGGCCCGGCCTGCCCGTGCGGCGCGCGCGGCTGCCTGGAGGCCGTCGCCTCGGCCGGTGCGATCGCCCGGCGCTATCGGGAGGCCACCGGGGTCGTGCCCGACGGCGCGAAAGACGTGATCGCCAGGGCGGCCGCGGGTGACGAGGTCGCCGCCGCGATCTGGGACTCCGCGCTCGACGCGCTCACGATGTCGCTCGCGCAGCTCACCGCGGTGGTCGCCCCCGAGGCCGTGGTGATCGGCGGGGGGCTCTCGCGCGCCGGAGGAGCACTGTTCGACGAGCTGCGGCGCCGCCTGGCCGCGCGGCTCAGCTTCCACCGGCTGCCGGTGCTCGTGCCCGCCGAGCTCTCCGGCAACGCGGGTCTGATCGGTGCGGCCCTGCGGGCCAGGGAGCTGACGTGATCCTCACCGTCACGCCCAACCCCGCGCTCGACCTGACCTGGCGCGTCGACCGGCTCGTGGAGGGCGGCACCCACCGCGCCGACGCGGGGGCCGCGCGGGCGGGCGGCAAGGGCCTCAACGTGGCCAGGGTCGCGCATGCGCAGGGCGCGCCCGTGCTCGCCGTCACGACCGCGGGCGGCCGCGTGGGCGCCGAGTTCGCGGACGAGCTGAGCGCCAGCGGCGTCCCGCACGTGCTCGTGCCCGTCGCGGCGGAGACCCGGCGCAGCATCGCCCTCGTCGACGAATCCGCGGGCGACACCACCATCGTGAACGAGCGCGGCGTCAGCCCCTCCGACGCGGAATGGGGGGCGGTGCTGGCCGAGGTGGTCGAGCGGCTCCCCGCGGCGGGCGTGCTCGTGATCTCGGGCAGCGTGCCGCCGGGCACCCCCGAGGCGCTGCTGCCGATGCTGATCGCCGTGGCGCGTGACGCCGGCGTGCCCGTGATCGTCGACACCTCGGGCCCCGCGCTGCTGCGGGCCGCCGACGCCGGGGCCACCGTGCTCAAGCCCAACGCCGCCGAGCTCGCCGAAGCCACCGGCATCGACGACCCGGTGCACGCCGCCCGCACCCTGCTGGAGCGCGGTGCCGAGCTCGTGCTGCTCTCGCTGGGCGCCGACGGCATGCTCGCGGTGACCGACGACGAGCTCGTGCACGCGCGACTCGACGAGCCCCTCGCGGGGAACCCGACCGGTGCGGGCGACGCCGGGGTCGCCGCCTGCGCCGTGCTGTACGCCGAGGGCGAGCGCGACCCCGAGACGGTGCTCCGCCGCGCGACGGCCTGGTCGGCGGCGGCCGTGCTCATGCCGCTCGCCGGCGACATCTCGCCCCGCTGGACCGCGCTCGCGCAGCACCTGCGCGTGACCCGCCCCGACCCCGCCCTGTTTCGAAAGGACCCCTCGTGACCCTCGTCTCCGCCAGAGAACTCGTCACCGCCGCCTCGGACGCCGGAACCGGCATCGGCGCGTTCAACGTGATCCACCTCGAGACCGCGGAGGGCCTGGTGCGCGCCGCCGCCCTCGCGGGACTCCCGGTGATCCTTCAGATCTCGCAGAACTGCGCCGACTATCACGGCGGCCTGGAGCCCATCGCGCTCGCCTCGCTCGCGCTGGCCCGCCGGGCGGAGACACCGGTCGCGGTGCACCTCGACCACGCCGAACGACCGGAGCTGGTCGACGAGGCCGTCGCGCTCGGCTTCGGCTCCGTCATGTTCGACGGCGGCGCGCTGCCCTACGACGAGAACGTCGCGCTGACGGCCGAGGTCGCCGCGCGCGCACACCGGGCTGGCGTGTTCGTGGAGGGCGAGCTGGGCGAGGTGGGCGGCAAGGACGGCGCGCACGCACCCGGAGTGCGCACCGACCCCGACGAGGCCAGGGCCTTCGTGGCCGCGACCGGGGTGGACGCCCTCGCGGTGGCGGTCGGCTCGTCGCACGCCATGACCGACCGCACGGCGTCGCTCGACCTCGACCTCATCGCGCGGCTGCGGGCGGCACTGCGCGGCGCCGGGGCGGCCGGGGCGGACGTGCCCCTCGTGCTGCACGGCTCGTCCGGGGTGGCCGACGCCGTGATCGCCGACGCGGTGCGGGCGGGCATGACCAAGATCAACGTCTCGACCCATCTGAACGGCTTCTTCACGCGGGCCGTGCGCGATGTGCTGGACCGCGACGAGCGGCTGGTCGACTCCCGGAAGTACCTCGCACCCGCCCGCGACGCGCTGGCGCAGGAGGCGGCGCGGATGCTGCGGCTGTTCGCGCTGCAGACCGACACGGCGGCCGCGGGATGAGCGTGGCGGCGACAGGGCCGCAGGCGCTCGCGGTCGGCCGTCACCACGGAGGTCGCGGGTTCCCGCCGCAGCACCCCTCCGGGAGCACGCGGTGAAGCGGGCGGCACGGCTGAACGCGATCCTCGACCTGCTCGCCGCCAGCGGTGAGGTCACGGTGGACGAGCTCGTCGACCGGTTCGGCGCCTCGCCGGCCACCACCCGCCGCGACCTCGACACCCTGGCCGAGCAGCGCCTGCTCACGCGCACGCACGGCGGTGCGGTGGCGCAGACGGTCGCCTACGAGCTGCCCATCCGCTACAAGAGCCACCTGCGCACGCACGAGAAGGCGAGCATCGCCCAGGCCGCGGCCGACCTGGTGTCGCCCGGCATGGTGGTGGGTCTCTCCGGGGGCACCACGACGACCGCGATCGCGGCCGCCCTCGCCGCCAGGGAGGACCTGGCCGCCGACGGCGGGGTCACGGTCGTCACGAACGCGGTCAATATCGCGGCACAGCTCGCTACGCGGCCCGACATCAAGGTCGTGGTCACCGGCGGCGTCATCCACTCCCGCACGTACGAGCTCGTGGGGCCGTTCGTGGAACAGCTGCTGCGCGGGGTGCGGCTCGACATCGCGTTCCTGGGCGTGAACGGCATGGACGCCGCGGCGGGTGCCACCACGCAGGACGAGCGCGAGGCCGCCGTGAACCGCATGATGGCCGAGCGTGCCCGGCGCGCGGTCGTGGTGACCGACGGCAGCAAGCTCGGCGTCGAGGCGTTCTCCGCGGTGGGCGGACCCGAGCTGTTCCACACCGTCATCACCGACCGCGGGGCCGAGCCCGCGCTGGTCGAGGCGCTGCGCAACGCCGGGTACGTCGTGCTCCTCGCCTGAGCCCGCGCGGCGGGGGCTCAGTATACTGAAAGTATGACCACGACGATCAAGGTGAGTGACGAGCTCCGCGATCGGCTGAAGGATCAGGCGGCTCGCGACGGGCTGACACTGGGCGCTCACCTCGCCCATCTCGCCGACGCCGAGGATCGCCGCCGACGCCTCGAGTCGCTGCGCACGGCGGTCGCCCTCTCCTCTCCCGAGGACGCCGCTTCGCATGCGGCCGAGACGGCGGCGTGGGAGCGGGTCGAATCGGCAGACGCCTCCTGATGGCAGACCCTGATCTCGCCCCCGGAGTGATCGTCTGGGTGTCGTTGGAACCGGTGCGCGGCCGCGAACGGGGCGGACACCGACCCGTCCTCCTCGTCGCCTCCGCCGGGTATCTGGACGCCGTCACCACCCTGGTGATCGGCTTGCCGATCACCACGACCGACCGTGGGTGGCCCAATCACATCCGCATCGACGGGCCGAGCGGACTGGACCGTCCGTCCTGGGTCATGACCGAGCAGCCGCGCACGCTCACGCGGGAACGGATCACGGGCGTCGCGGGGAGGGTGTCCGCGGACTGTCTCGCCTCCGTCCGGCTGTGGCTGGGAGACTTCCTCGACCTGTGACGGTGCTCCTCGCCTGAGCCCGCGCGGGCGCACCCCAAGGGCCCCGGCGTCCCCAGATCGCCGAGGCCCTGTGAGGTGTCGCGGCTGCATCCGCGGCTCCCCAGAGCAGTTGGTGTCCCTGTCGTGCGCGCTCCCCAGTGCGCTGTTTCCCCAGATCCGACGGCGCCTCCCTCGCGCCTCCTCCTTCGAGGCCCTTCGCCTGCGACACCTTCCGAAGAACAGGAGTCACCGCCTGCGGTTCTGATACACCGATTGGAGAAAAAGGTCAGAATCCGTCGCCGTGGCACTGGAACGGCGCGATCACGCCCGTCGTGACGGCCGCGGAGGCCAGGGCGTCCGCCGGTGCAGCGCCCTCGGTGAGCCCGGCGTGCACGGCCGCCAGCAGCTCGCACGCATCGTCGTCGGGCACCGCGACGGGTGCCGCGATCACGCACTCGGTGCCCGCGTGCAACCACACCCGCGTCATGCCCAGCGCCTCCTCCCCCCAGCGCACCGACGAGCGCCCCAGCTCACACGCCGACAGGATGACGGTGCGCGGCGCCCGCGGGATCAGGTCCACGTCGTAGCCGAACAGCGTGCCGTCGCTCAGCTCGAACCCGGAGAACAGGGGGTTGTCGACCGCGTGCCGTCCGTGCGCCGCGATGTGCAGCAGCTCCGCGTCGCCCGCGAGGGCCGTCACCGCACCCACCGTCGCCTCCGCACCCTCGTACACGCGCGTCGAGGCACGGTCCGTCCAGGCCGAGGCCGCACGCTGCACCTCCTCGCCCGCGCGGCGCACGCGAGGACCGGCGGCGAAGCCCACGACGGGCGACGCGGCGCGCGGTGCCCGGTCGGCTCCGAGCCACCGCGACACCGACGTGACGAGAGTGAACGGCAACCCGCGCATGCCGGGCAGCATGGCCCACGGCACGCCCCCGAGGATGCCGGGCACCGTGATCGCCACGCGCGACGCCCGCGGCACGGCCCGCCGCAGCGGTGCGAGCAGCCCCGCGTCGAGCAGCTCCAGCCGCGCGACGAGGGACCGCTGCGTGACCGCACCCATCGCACCGCCGCGGGTGAGAGCGGCCATGTCGAGGTCGGCCCGCAGCCCGTCGAGCGCCGCCCGCACCCGCGGCCAGTCCAGCTCCACGATGCGCGCCCGGCCCTCGGTCACCGCCACGGCGTGCAGCTCGGAGCCGGTGAAGACGTAGGAGAACACCGCGGTGTCGTGCGGGAGGAGTGCAGACGCCGCCGCCAGGCCGAGCCGCTCGCGCGCGGCGCCGGAGCCGGTCGCCGTCCACTGCCTCTCGCGCACCCGGTCGCGCAGCATCCGCACCCGCGCGTCGGTCGTCCAGTCGGCACCCGCGAGCTCTGCCCGCAGCATCCGCAGCTCCGCCAGGTCCGCCGCCAGGTCCGCGTCGTGCGGGGGCCGCACCGGCGCGACCTGCTGGCTGAGGTGACGGGCCCGCTCCGACCACTCGAACAGGGTCTCCGGGTCGCCGAGGCGCGCCGCCGCCGTGAGCCCGGTGAACACGAGGTCGCTCGCGTGCATCGCGACCGAGGCCTGCAGGTCGAGCGCGCCGAACGACTGCTGCCACGACGACAGCAGGTCGAGGCCCTCGCCCGCGGCCCGCAGCGCCGCCCGGTCGCGGCCTCGGTGCAGGGCCCTCGCTGCCCGCACCTCGTGGACGCGCAGCCGCAGGGGCGTGGGGGCGGACGCGGCGATGCGGGGCAGCCGCCCGGCTCCGTCGCGCCGTGCGGTCAGGCGCAGCGCCGTCGCCTCGGTGCGGAATCCGCTGCGGTCGAGGTCACGGGCGACACGCTCGAACTCCTCGGCCGGGATCGCCCGGTCGGGGTGGGCGCGCTGCCGTGCCTCCAGTCGCACGGCCTCGGCCCGCGCCGTCCACCCCGGTGTCGCGAGGGCGGTGAACCGTCGGGCGGCCAGACGTGCCGCGCGTTCGGCGGCCGCGGGATCATGGCGCAGCAGTGACCGCGCCAGGTGGAACTCCGCCTCGCCGCGCGCCTGCCGCATGCGCTGCGCCCCGAACTGCACGGCCACCCGCCCGAGCAGCACCTCCGCCTCGGTCGTCAGGCCCGCGTCGCGGAGCACCTCGGCCCGATCGAGGTCGGCGATCGCGGCGGCCAGGTCGCTCGCCTCCGCCAGGGCGGGGCGGGAGCGGGTCATGAGCGCGAGGGCGCCCACGAGGTCGCCGCCCAGCAGCGCCGCGTAGCCCAGGTTGTGCGTGGCCTCGGCGACCGGGCCGCGGGCGTCATGCGCCTGATACACGGCGAGGGCGCGGCGGAGGTCGGCGACGCACGCGTCGAGCTCGTGGCGCTGCATGCGCACGACCGAGCGGTTCATCAGGCAGTTCGCGAGCTCGGTGCTCTCGGTCCCCGCGGCGGAGAGCGCGTCGATGGCGCGGGAGAGCTCGGCCTCGGCCTCGGGCAGTCGTCCGCGGTGCATGAGCAGGGTGCCGAGCTGGCCGCCGAGCAGCGCCACCGTCTCGGGCTGCAGTCCCGCGCGCGCGAGGGCCGCCCGGCACAGTTCCTCGGCGGCCGCGGGGTCACCGGTCTGCGTCAGCACGTAGGCGCGGGTGCCGTCGATCCGGGCGCGCAACTCGGGGTCGTCGGTGCGCGCGGCCGCGGCGTCGAGGGCACGGCGGGCCTGCGCGAACCGTCGCGTGTTCGCCGCGTCGACGCCGCGCCGATGCAGCTCGCTCGCGGACAGGGGCATCCGTCCAGGATGCCGTGCCGCGACCCCGGTGGGGAAGAGTGCGGGTCAGCCGCGGTCGTGCGGATCGGGGAGCTCGGCGAGCACGGCGGACACGGCCTTCGCCGCCGCCGCCGGGGTCGCGCCCGCCACCGGGACGGCCCCGAGCTCCGCCGCGATGCGACCGGCGAGGTACGGCGCTGCGAACGACGTGCCGCTCCAGACCGCGAAGCCGCCCCGGTAGTCGTCGGGGTCGAGGGTCTCACGCACCAGTCCGTCGACGTCGGCCCTGGTCGCCGCCTGGGCACCGCCGACGAACGCGGGCGAGGTGCTGACGACCGCCGCGCCCGGGGCGTACACGTGCACCCAGGGCCCGACGTTGGAGAACAGCGCGACCGAGCGCGACGACGGGTTGAGGGCGCCGACGGCCACGTGCGGTGCGCCCTTGTCGGCGGGCAGCCCGTTGTCGGCTCCCGGCCACGGCCACAGCGACGCCGGGAAGGACGGCCGGTCGATCGCGTCGTTGCCGGCCGAGCACACGACCACGCAGCCGAGCTCGCGCGCCTTCGCCAGCAGCTCGTACAGCGTGCGGCTGAACAGCCCGTCGGTCGGGGTCTCGTGGTAGTAGCTGAGCGACAGGTTGAGCACGTCGATGGGGAAGCCCGTCTTCGGGTCCTCCCGGTGCCGGCGCAGCAGCTCCACCACCTGCGCCACGGTCTCCAGCAGGGTACTCTCGTCGACCACTCCGAGCGCGCCGGCCACCCGGATCGACAGGATGTCGGCGTCGGGTGCGGTCTGCCGCACGATCCCGGAGATGAACGTGCCGTGCCCGGCCACCGCGTCGATCTCGCCGTCGAGCTGCCCGTACAGGTCGGGGTAGCGTTCGGGGTCGGCGTCGTCGGTGAGCCCGACCGGGACGCCGTCGAGCTCGATGTGCCGCGTGACGATGTCGGACGGCAGCCAGGCGTGCTCGCCGCAGCCCGTGTCGAGCACCGCGACGACCGGGCGTCGTCCGCGCTTCGGCGCGGCGGCGCGCACCGGGGCGGGCCCCAGCCACGAGACGGGCTGCCGCGCCCCGCGGCCCGGCTCCAGGTAGTCGTCGCTGCCGCCGGTGCCCGCACCGGCGCCGCGCACGGGGTTGGTGCGGGTGAACGGGTTGGTGCGTGTGAACGGGTTCGTGCGCGTGAAGGGGTTGAGGCCGACCGGGTCGATCGACAGCACGTGCTCGAGGCTCGTGCGCGGCATGGTCGACCGCGACAGGCGCCGTGCCCGCTGCAGCACCCGCCAGGCGTCCGGCGCGACGGGCGACTCGCCCCTGGCCGGCTCGTCGGGCGTGGTCAGGCGCGCGCGCAGGAACCCGGCGACGCCCGGTACCAGCTCGTCGCCGCCGACCTCGCGCTCCGCCGATTCGATCTCGAGCCGCCAGCCGAAGGTGTCGGCGGCGTCGCGCAGCGTGCGCACCTCGCGGTCGTACGCCTCCTGGTCACCGACGGTGCGCGTGATCAGCAGGCGTTCGGGCAGGTACGCGGTGGGGAAGGCGCGGATGCCGTCCACGGGTTCCGTGCTTGGGTCGAGAGCGGTGCCGCGGCGGATCGATCCCTCCGCGCGGTCCTGCCACGTCCATCCCTGGGGCTGCTCCATCGGTCATCCTCTCCGTGCGGGCTCCATCGCCCGCCGTCACAGCTCGAACTGCGGGGTCTCCAGCGTGCGTTCCTCGTCGCCGTCGAGCGTGGTCAGCCGCACGCGGCTGAGCCCGGGCGGGACGTCGTCGAACTGGAAGCGCCCGGTCTCCGCGGGCGTCGTGGTGCGCGTGCGGTCGCCCTGGGCCAGCACGATCCGCGCGGCGGTGGTGTCGACCCAGCCGTCGACGCGGCGCCGTCCGGACGCGGTGGTGGTCACGTGCAGCAGGATGCTCGTGGTGCCGTCGCTGAACTGCAGCGTGAGCGCGTCGGCGTCTCCCCGCACGGCGCCGAGCTGCCCCTCCACGAGGGTCAGCAGCGCGTACTCGCGGTTGAGCCCGTCGGCGGCGACCGCGGCGACCATGCGGTCGATCAGTCCGGCCGGCACCGGGTCGACCTCGTCCCACACGGTGCGCAGGCGCGCGAACAGGCGGGCGTCGTCGTGATCGCTCATGAGCGTCCCCCTCCGGTGTGCGGCGCCGGGGCGTCGAGCAGGTCGCGCAGCTTGGCGAGGCACCGGCTGCGGGTCGGCCCGATGCTGCCGACGGGCATGCCGAGGTCGGTCGCGAGGCGGGCGTAGTCGGGGCGGTCGTCGAAGGCGATCACGCGGAGCAGGCGCTGGCACCGCTCGGTCAGGCGGCGCACGGCGAGCCAGAGTCGGCGGTTCTCGTCGCCGAGCGTCGCGTGGTCCTCGGCCGAGGCCTGTTCGGGCAGGAGGGTGTCGAGGTCGTCGGCCTCGGTCGTGTCGATGCGGCCGTTGGCCTTCGCGGCCTTCCACGCCTCGCGGCGGGCGGTCGTGGTGAGCCAGGCCGACACGGCGCGCGGGTCGGCGATCGAGCCGTGACCGCGGACGAGCCGCAGCCACGTGGTCTGCACCACGTCTTCCGCGAGGGTGCGTTCGAGCCCGTAGGCGCGGACGACGTGCCAGAGCACGGGCGACAGCAGTCGCACGAGCTCATCCATCGCGCGGCCGTCGCCTTCGCGCCATGCGCCGAACAGGTCAGCGGCACGTTCCCACCGTGCCCGGCCGTCGTCGGATGCAGGATCGAGGGGGGCGGCGCCGGAGGCACCGTCGATCATGAAGCCCATTGTGATCACACCTACCAGGAGCACGGCAAGAGCCCGGTGATACATGAGGGCGGGCTTTCCACAGCCGGATCGTGGATGGTATCGTTATTGATACCATCCACGATCATGGGATCTGTGGAAGGCCTCGTTGCACGCATGCGGGCGCAACCGAAAGGCGTGCGATTCGCCGACCTCGTGAAGGTTTGCAATCATCACTTCGGAGAGCCGCGGCAGCGCGGCACCTCCCACCGCGTGTATCGAATGCCTCGGGCAGGAGACCCGCGGGTGAACATCCAGAGCGATCACGGAACGGCGAAGGCCTACCAGGTCCGGCAGGTCCTGGCGGCGATCGACAGACTGAAGGGAGCGGGACATGTCGACAGTGAAGCCTGACCACTACGCATACCGCGTTCGATGGTCCCCGGAGGACGCCGCGTATGTCGGCACGGTTGCCGAGTTGCCTTCGCTGTCCTGGGTGTCGGAGGACCAGGGCGACGCGTTCCGGGGTATCCGACAGCTCGTCGCCGATGTGCTCGACGACATGACGGCGAACGGGGAGGAGCCGCCCGTGGCCATCTCCGACCGCTCCTACTCCGGCAAGTTCCTGGTTCGGCTCACACCGGAGGCGCACCGTCGGCTGGCGATCGACGCGGCGGAGCAGCACGTGTCGCTCAACCGCTTGGCCGTCAGTCGACTGATCGGCGCCTGACTCCCGCCCGCCCTCGCGCTACTCGGCCGCGAAGGTGGCCGCGTGCTCGGCCCACCGCGCCTCGACCGGGAGGGCACGCAGCGCGCGATTGCCGAGCGCGAGCGCGGCCGCGACCAGGCACAGGCCGGCGCACACGAGGATCGTGCCCTCGCGGCCGAGCCAGGAGAGCCCGAACCCGGCGATCAGCGGGGCCAGGGGCATCGCCCCCATCGCGAGCACCCCGATGGCACTGTTCGCACGGCCGAGCAGCCGCGAGGGTGTCGCGACCATGAAGTAGCCGAGGAGGGCGGCGTTCAGGGCGGGGAGCAGCAGGACCGACGCGCCGAGCACCACCGCGATCGCCCAGGGCTCGCGCACCGTGGTCAGGGCGACCGCGCCGAGCGCGACGACGGCGAGGCCGCCCACCGTGAGGATGCCCGCGGGGACGCGCGGCACGAGCAGCGGCGCCAGCACGGCCCCGACCAGCATGACCGCGCCGATCACCGCGCTCAGGGTGCCGATCAGCAGCTCGGAGTGCCCCGCCTGCTGCAGCGCGTAGACGACGGTCGTGATGGCCGCGTTGAACCCGAGGTTCACGATGGTGAGGATGATCATCACGCCACCGAGGTCGCGGCGGGAGAGCAGCCACGTGAAGCCTTCCCGCAGCTCGCGCCCCGCGTGGGGACGCAGGGCCAGCTCGTCCGCCGGCGCGGCGTCGTCCTCGGCTCCGGTGTCGGCGATCCCCGCCCGTCGCGTCTGGCGGCGCAGCATCCAGGCGGTCACCGCGGCGACGGCGTGGCACAGCGTCATGACCGCACCGACCACCCAGCCGCCGAGGCCGAGGAGCAGTCCGCCCAGCGGGCCGCCGGCGAGCTGGAGCGCCGCGTCCCTGCCCTGGTTCGCGGCCTGGGCGCGGCCCATCGCCTCGTCGGGCACGATTTCCTTGAGCGCGCTCTCGCCGGCCACGTCGAACAGGCCGCTGCGGGCGGCGAGCAGCACGTCGATCACGAGCAGTGACGTGAAGGTGAGGGCGTCGCCGATCGCGAGCAGAGTGAAGGCGCCCGCGAGGACGATGCCCAGCAGGGAGCCGAGCAGCATGAGGACGATGCGCCGGTGGCGGTCGGCGAGCACGCCCCCGGCGAGCGTGAGCAGCACGCGGGCGACGAGTCCGGCGGCGCCGATGATGCCCGCCTGCGCGGGGTCGTTCGTGATGAGGAGCGCCAGGAGCGGGACGGCGAAGCCGAACAGGGAGGCGGCGAGCCCCTTGCTGGTGTCGCTCACGAGCCAGGTGAGGTAGCGGGTGTTGCGCCACAGGCGGTGGGGGGTGGTGGCGGTGGTCATGGCTCGACCATAGATGCGCAACATAAATTGCGCAACTAGAGGTGCGCAATTGTCCGCCGGTAGGATCGGGGCATGGCCGACGACGCGGGGACGAGCGCGGGCGACGACGCCGTCTTCATGACCTCGGCGATGCTGAAGGCGTACTCGCATCCGCTGCGCCGCCGGATCCTGCGCCTCATCGCGCGCCGCGAGCACCTGCGGGCCGCCGACATCGCCGCCGAGCTCGGCGTTCCCGCGAACAGCGCGAGCTTCCACCTCCGGGTGCTCGCCGACGCCGGACTCATCGAGGAGGCCCCCGACCGCGCGCGCGACCGCCGCGACCGGGTCTGGACCGGACGCAAGCGCGCCCTCAACCTCGGCGACCCGCAGAACCCGGTGGCCGATGAGGCGCTCGGCGGCGCGGTGGTCGCCGCCCTGGCGGAGGAGCACGGCGAGCTGGTGCGCCGCGTACTCGCCTGGAGCCCCGACTACGTCGCCGGCCGCACGACCGAGGTGCACGCGTCGTTCGTGCAGCGCACGATCCGCCTGACCGAGGCCGAGTTCGAAG
This sequence comes from Microbacterium sp. NPDC059771, assembly GCF_042732495.1. NCBI lineage: Bacteria > Bacillati > Actinomycetota > Actinomycetes > Micrococcales > Microbacteriaceae > Microbacterium > Microbacterium sp. NPDC059771. The sequence goes on from NZ_JBHWHK010000001.1 coordinate 504,681, forward strand.
GCGTGATGCGCCAGGTCAACGACGTGCTGTCGGCGGCCGACGACGCGCACGACGCCACAGACCCCGACGGTCGCTACTGGCAACTCGACATCGTCGTCGCCGACGACACCATCTGACTCACCCGTCGCCGTGACTCACCCGCCGCCCTGGCTCACCCGTCGCCCTGACTCACGCGTCGCCGTCCGGGCGCTCGCCGCTGAGGATCAGGATCCGCCGCAGGTGCATCGCCGTCAGCACGCCGGGACCCATCGTGCTGCGCGCGTCGAACGTGCGGTCGTCCACACGCTCCAGCAGCAGGCGGATCGCCCGCGCGGCCTCACCCCGCCGGCGGTGCGCCTCGCTCGAGCCGGGATCGGGCTCGGCGATCACGTCGGCCACCGCGTGACAGGCCGCCGACAGGGGCTCGGGCAGCGCGGGGTCGAGAGGGATGGCGGCGGGTCGGTCCCAGATGGTGTCGGCGGTCGCATCGGCGATGTCGCGGATCAGGTGGGCGATCCGGTCGAGCGTCGAGAGGTCCTCGTGGATGTGCGCTGTCCCCACGTGCCGGCGTCGCGCGCGTGGGTTGTACCGCACGCTCTCGTCGGCCTCGGCCAGCGCCGCCCGCAGATCGGCGGTGGTCTCGGCGAGGGACGCCGCGTCCTCCGCCCACTGCGCGGTCTCCGGCGGCCACGACTCCGACACCGCGTACCCGATGTCGTGCAGGTGCTCGCCCAGCTGCGTGCGGAAGGACTCCACCCTCGACGCAGCCGCCGCGGCGAGCGGTGCGGGCGCGATCAGCAGGTTCACCAGGAGCCCGATCACCACGCCGACGGCCATCTGCGCCAGGTACCCCACCGAGTAGTCGTCGGCGTTCTGTCCCCCGATGATCAGCACGAACAGCGCGGCCATCGGCACGTACTCGCGCCCGGCGCCGAACCACCCCGTGCCCGACAGCAGCACGCCCAGACCCACCACGAGCGGGATGGTCCACCACGTCGGACCGACGGTGAGCACGATCAGGGCAGCCAGGCCGATGCCCGCGGCGAGCCCGAACAGCGTCTGCAGGCTCGAGCGCATCGAGCCCATCAGCGTCGGGTACATGCTCACCAGAGCACCGAGCGGCGCGTAGTACGGATACTCGTCGGTGACGCCCGGCATGTGCGGCGCGACGGCCCACGCGAGCCCGACCGCGAGCGCCGTCTTCGCCACGAGCAGCAGCCGCGGCGGTCGCACGGCGTCGCGCAGGGTGCGCGAGAGGTACGACCGGCGTTCGCGCAGGCGCAGGCGCGGGTGGTCGCGGAGGCGGCGTTCCTCGGGCGTCACGGCATGCTCTCTCCTCGGACGGGCGGGTTCTGCTCCTGGACGTTACGCGCGAACGGACGGCGGAGGAGTGGGGTTGCCTCCGCTGCGGTCTGCGGGTAGTGCCCGGACGCACGGATGCCGCGGCCCGCACCGAGTGCGCGGCCGCGGCATCCCTCGTGCCGGGTGGTCCGATCAGGGGATGGTCCGCCGGAAGGCGAGGAACGAGACGCCGGTCAGGACGGCGGTGATCACCAGGCCCCACACGGCCAGGCCGAGGGCGCCGAGGTCCATGATCGTCGCGCCGACGTGGTTCCACAGGTCGAGCCGTGTCGCGAGGAACACCAGCCCCACCAGGATGAGCCCCAGGCCGATGCTCACGATCAGCAGCACCAGCTGACCCCAGCTCTTGTAGATCGTCGCGCCGGTGAAGCCGACCACGAAGAAGAACAGGGCGAGCGTGAAGAACACCACGAAGGCGCCCAGGGGTCCCGCGTCCCACAGCCACGGCAGGTAGAACAGGTAGCCGTTGACCCCCCAGCCGTCGGTGAGCATCTCGATGCCGCCGCCGATCAGGAAGAGCACGCCCATGATCGCGCTGCCGAGGATGGCCGTCAGCATCGTGCCGAAGAAGAACTCCCGGCGCGTGACGCTCATCGCCTGCGAGAACGGGAACGTGAGGGTCATCGCCGACATGCCCACCGCGAAGAAGTACCAGAGCGGCGCCTGGCCGCCCCCGCCGTACTTGGGGGTGTCGACGGGGATCATCGCGTAGATCAGGATCGAGATGATCGTGGCCGCGCCGAGGATCATGAGCGGGTACCAGATGAAGGTGCCCTTGTTGATCAGCTGCAGGCGGATGACGTTGAACGTGCGCATCAGCGGACCTCCTCCTTCACCGCACCGGCTCTGTCGGCGGCGGCGTCGTTCTTCTGGGTGAGCCGGACGACGAGCTGCTGCAGCGACACCGGCGTGAGGTCGAGGCCCGCGGCGACGACCGCGGAGCGCTCCTCGGGCGAGAGCCGGCCCATGACGGTGACCGAGGCCACCCGGCCGAGCTCGTCGCGGTGCAGGATCTCGCGGCCCTCCGCCCAGGCGTCGACCTTCGCGGCCTCGCCCACCACGGTCACCGCGCGGTCGCGCACGGCATCGGTGTCCTCGTTCAGCAGGATCCGTCCGTTGTCGATCACGATGACCTTCTCGATGAGGTTCGACACCTCGTCGATCAGGTGCGAGGACAGGATGATGGTGCGCGGGTGCTCCGAATAGTCCTCCACTAGGCGGTCGTAGAAGATCTGCCGGGCGACCGCGTCGAGCCCGAGGTACGGCTCGTCGAAGAAGGTGATCTCGGCGCGCGAGGCGAGTCCGATGATCACGCCGACCGCCGAGAGCTGTCCACGCGACAGCTTCTTGATGGTCTGCTTCATCGGCAGCTGGAACTCCGCGATCAGCTCGTCGGCGAACGCCTGGTCCCAGTTCGGGAAGAACAGGCTCGCGGCCTTGAACGCGTGCTTGGGGTAGGCGTCGTCCGGGTACTTCTGGCTCTCGCGCACGAAGCAGATGCGGCCGAGCACGTGCGCGTTCTCGTACGGGTGCTCGCCGAACACCTTCACGGTGCCGGACGATTCGAAGTTCTGGGCCGTGAGGATCGACATGAGGGTCGTCTTCCCGGCACCGTTACGGCCGAGGAGCCCGTAGATCGAGCCCCCTTCGAGGGCGAGCGAGACGTTGTCGAGCGCCCTCTTCTCCTTGTAGCGCTTGGTGAGGTTCTGCACCTCGATGACGGCGGTCATGCGGGGTTCTTCCCTTCTGGGGTGGGGGTGTGTGCGGCGCGCTGCCGGAGCAGGTCCGCGAGGTCTTCCGCGCCGAGGCCCAGCGTGCGGGCCTCCGCGAGGAGCGGGTCGATGTAGCGGTCGGCGAAGGCCGCGCGGCGCTCGCCGAGGAGCAGGTCCCTGGCGCCTTCCGAGACGAACATGCCGATGCCTCGGCGCTTGTGGAGCACTCCCTTTTCGGTGAGCATCGCGACTCCCTTCGCCGCCGTGGCGGGGTTGATGCGGTAGAACGCGGCGAGCTCGTTCGTGGAAGGAGCCTGCGCCTCCTCGGCGAGTGAGCCGTCGAGGATCGAGTCCTCGATCTGCTCGGCGATCTGGAGGAAGAGCGGCTTGCCTTCTTCGATCACGAGTCCTCCGCTGGGTTGGTGGGTTACTTACTCGACTAAGTAACCATGTAACCCACGCGTATGTCAACCCTCCGGATCGCGACGATCAGCTCCGGTCGTGCCGCGACTCGTGCCACTCCTCCACGATCTGCCGCATGCGCGCGGACAGGAACCGGAAGAACGCGGCCAGCTCGACCGCCCGCGCCTGCGCGTCGGGATCGTCGCCGTGTGCGCCCGCGATGTCGTCGATGTACTCCGCGAGCCGCGCGTACACGGGAAGGTTGCCCACGATCGAGCGGTAGAAGGGATCGTGCACGAACGCGTACCGGTCACGGCGCTCACCCGGCCGCGGGCGCCGCTGGATGAAGTGCAGCTGCTGCAGGTAGCGCACCGCCCCCGACACCGCCGCGGGGGAGACGCCGAGCCGCTCGGCCAGCTCGGCCGCGGTGTACCCGCCCTCGGGCGCCGCGACCAGGGCCATCATCACGCGCGCCGGCATCCGCGGCATCCCCGCCGCCGTGAGCATCGCCGCCGCCTGCTCCGCCGGTTCCACGCCCCGGTGCTCGCGCTGCTGCTCGGCATCGCCCGCCGTCGCGTCCGACCCGTCGTCGGCGTTCGCGGCCTCCCCGCCCGGTGCCCGCGTCATCGCACTACCCGCCCGTCGCGAGCTCGCGCCGACGCATGAGGGCCAGGGCGCCCGCCGTGGCCCCGGCGACCACGAGCACGAGCCACCACAGCCCGCGCACGTCGACGCCGTCGCCGTCGACCACCGGGGTCACCGCGAACGGGGAGAGGTTCGCGGTCCAGTCCGGCAGCCCGAACAGCGGGCCGAACATGCCGAGCAGCGCCGCGAGCAGGACCAGGATCCACGCCACGGGGATGGTTGCGCGCGGCAGCACCACGAACACGAGGGCCGTGAGCGCCACGAACACCACCGCCGCGACCGCCTGTCCCGCGCCCGCCACGGCCACGATGCGATACAGCTCGCTGTCGCCGTCGCGCGACCACACGCCGAGCCAGCCACCCAGCACGGCGGCGGCGACCACGATGAGCACCGCGCCCACGCCGACGATCACGTGGTCGGCCAGCCAGCGCACCCGTCCGGTGGGGGTCGAGAGCACGAGCTCGACCGTGCCCCGCGCCTCCTCCTGCCGCGCGCGCACCACGGTCTGCACCGCGCAGCAGGCCGCGAGGATGCCCAGCAGCGTGAAGAACACGGTCACCACGACCTCGTCGAGCCCGCCGGTCGCGCCGCCGATCTTCTCCAGGATGTCGGTCACGGCGGGATTCTCGCCCGCGATCTGGTCGACCACGCCGCCCAGGGTCGTGGCGAGCAGCCCGGTGAGCAGTCCGCCGACCGCCCACCCCACGACCGCGCCCGAGGTGAGTCGCCACACCAGCGCGTGCGGCGACGAGAGGGCGGGCCGCGCCGCGGAACGGCCGGGGCGTTCGGCCACGAAGCCCGCGTCCACATCGCGCAGGCCCTGCAGTGCCAGTGCCCCGGCGGCCAGGACGAGGCCGAGCGCCAGTCCCAGGATCGCGGGCCAGGCCGCATCGACGTCGTACGGGCGCGTCTGCTCCGCCCAGCCGAACGGCGACAGCCACGCGGGCCAGGCGCTCGCGATCGCGGTCAGCTCGTCGTTCGGGGTCCCGGCGGCGTTGCCGATGCCCCGGAGCAGGAAGGCGGCCACGAGCACCCACACCGCCGCGGAGTTCGCGCCGCGCGACGTGCGCAGCAGCTGCGCCGCGAGCAGGGCGATGCCGAGGAAGGCGACGCCGCAGGAGGCGGCCGCGGCGCCGGAGAGCAGCGAACCGGCGACGGGCAGCCCGGTCGCGAGCAGGGCCACCGCGGTCAGCGCGCCCAGCACGACGTTGGCGAGGAGGCCGTGCACGATCGTCGCGACGGTGGGAAGGTGTCGTCCGGCGGGTGTCGCCCACACGAGCTCGGCGCGCCCCGACTCCTCGTCGCCCCGGGTGTGCCGCACCGCGAGGAACGTGCTCATGAGGGCCGCCAGCATCGCCAGCCACGGCAGGATCTCGAAGGCCAAGAAAGCGCCCTCCGAGGTGCCGGACGGCAGGCCGCGGAACATCAGGATCACCGGGTTCGCGAGCGCCGCGGCCAGGATGTTCTGCCGGTCGGCCAGGGTCGAGTACGACTGCGTGACGCCCGCATACCCCGCGAACGCCATGAGCGCTGTGCCGAGGATCCACAGCGGCACCTGCACCCGGTCGCGGCGGATGCGCTGGCGCAGCAGCACCCCGAAGCGGTCCATCACGCACGACCCTTCGCGTGGCGGGAGCGCCGGGTGGACGGCTCCGCGTCGGACCCGCCGTCCTCCGCCGCCTCGAGCGTCGCGAGGTCGTCGCCGTAGTGCCGCAGGAACAGCTCCTCGAGCGAGGGCGGAGCCACGCGGAGGTCGGAGATCCCGAGCGTGGCGAGGGCGGGCAGCACCGCGGCGGTGCGGTCGCTGTCGACGGTGAGACGGAAGCGGTCGTCGTGCACCGTGGCGTCGTGCACCTCGGGGATCGCGGCGACGCGGTCGAGCGGGACACCCGGGGCCGTGAACGACACGTCGCTGCGGGTGAGGTGCCGCAGGTCGGCGAGCGTGCCGGTCTCGACGATGCGCCCGGCGCGGATGATCGACACGCGGTCGCACAGCTGCTCGACCTCGCTCATGATGTGGCTCGACAGCAGCACGGTCGCGCCGTTCTCGTGGGCCCGCGCGACCTCGCGCTGGAAGATCACCGCCATGAGGGGGTCGAGCCCGCTGGTCGGCTCGTCGAGGATGAGCAGGTCGGCCGGCACGGCGAAGGCCGCGATCAGCGCCACCTTCTGGCGGTTGCCCTTCGAGTACGCGCGGCCCTTCTTCCGCGGGTCGAACTGGAAGGCCTCCAGCAGCCGGGCCTTCTCGCGCCGGTAGGCGGCGTCGTGCGTGCGGGCTCCGCGCAGCCGGGCGAGCAGGTCGATGGCCTCGCCCCCGGAGAGGTTGGGCCACAGGCTCACGTCGCCCGGCACGGAGGCGATGCGCCGGTGCAGCTCGACGGCCCGTCGCCACGGGTCCTCGCCGAACACGGTCACCGCGCCCCCGGTGCGGCGGGCGAGGCCCAGGAGGATGCGGATCGTGGTGGACTTGCCGGCGCCGTTCGGCCCGAGGAATCCGTGCACCTGACCGGACTCGACGCTCAGGTCGAGACCGTCGAGGGCGTGCACGTGCCCGTAGTGCTTGGTGAGGCTCTGGGTGGCGATCACGGTGCTCATGCGCGGGAGCGTACGCCCGCTTCACGAACTTGTGAATCCGGTGAAGCGGACGCATGCGGAATCCTTACGGCGCCCGCGTACAGTGGGCTGGTGCCGGAGTTCCCCTACGCCCGCCTGCGCCGCTGGCCCGACGTCGAGGCCGAGAACCTCCAGGCGCACGACGCCACCGACCTGCTGCTCGCGTCGCGGGCGCTCGACAGCGGGATCACCGGTACCGAGATCGCCGTGATCGGGGACGACTACGGCGCGATCACCCTGCCGCTCGTGGCGTCCGGGCTCCGGGGGATCCGGGTGCACCAGGACCTCGCGACCGGGCGCCGCGCCCTCGCCCGCAACGCGGAGGAGCTGGGACTCGAGGGCTTCACGACGCACGAGCTCGACGAGACGCTGCTGCGCGGGGCACGGCTCGTGCTGCTGCAGCTGCCCAAGGCGCTCGCGGAACTGGAGCAGATCGCGGATGCGGTCGCCCGCTGGGCCGCGCCCGACGCGGTGCTCGTGGCCGGGGGTCGCGTCAAGCACATGACCCTGGCGCAGAACGAGGTGCTGCGGCGGAGCTTCGGGGAGGTGCAGCCGCAGCGGGCCGAGCGCAAGTCGCGGCTGCTCGTGGCGTCGCAGCCGCTGGCCGTCCCCGCGCAGCCGCCCTTCCCCGTGCGGGCCGCGCACGACGGCCTCGCCCTGGTCGCGCACGGCGGCGCGTTCGCCGGACCCCGCCTCGACATCGGCACGCGCGTGCTGCTCGAGGCGCTCGCGCTCGACGGTTCACAACGCCGGAGAACCGCTCGCCCCGGGGCTGCATCCCCGCCGGAACTGCCGGAGAACGAGGGTTTCTCCGGAGTCGTGAACGCCGAGGATCCGCGCCGTGTGCTCGACCTCGGCTGCGGCACGGGCGCGCTCGCGGTGTCCTGGGCCCTCGCGCACCCCGGGGACGCGGTGACCGCGACCGATCGCTCGGCCGCGGCCGTGGCCTCGACCCGGGCGACCGCGGCCGCGAACGGCGTCGCCGACCGCGTCACCGTGACCCACGACGACGCCGGATCCGACCTGCCCGACGGGGCGTTCGACGTGGTGCTGCTGAACCCGCCGTTCCACCTCGGCAGCAGCGTGCACACGGGGGCCGCGACCCGGCTGTTCGAGGCCGCCGCGCGACTGCTCTGGCCGGGCGGCGAGCTGTTCACGGTGTACAACTCCGGCCTCGCGTACCGCCCCGAGCTGACGCGGCTGATCGGGCGGACGGAGCAGCTCCGACGCACCCCGAAGTTCACCGTGACGCGCAGTGTGCGACGCCCGTGAACCCCCGTCGCCGAGATTGCTAGACGCTCGTACTATCCCCCGGTCAGCACCGGAAACCCGGGCACGTTCCCGGCCCAGGATTTGTCCCTGACCGGCCATTTCGTTACGTTGGTCTGTGGGCCTGACGGCCCGAAGACCAGTCCGCGACCACGTCCTTCTTTCGATGAGCTGTGCTGCGAAGAGGCGTGGGCGTACGGTCGGTCCTCTCTGCGGCGGATCCGAAATCCACCGCCCGCGCCGCCACAGCGATGATGTCGAACGGCCTCGTGAGGATCACCCGGACGTGACCGAAGCAGGCTCAGCCACCCGAGGCCGAGCCGCAGGGGAAACGTGTCCGACATCGCACTCGAAGCGCGCCATCTGTACAAGGTGTTCGGGAGGAATCCGAACGCCGCCGTCCGCCGACTGAAGGCGGGTGAGAGCCGCGCGGCCGTCGCCGACGCGGGCACCGCCGCCGTCATCGACGCCAGCTTCACCGTGAACCGCGGTGAGATCTTCGTCATCATGGGCCTGTCCGGATCGGGCAAGTCCACCATCATCCGCATGCTCAACGGCCTGCACGACATCACCGACGGCACCGTCACGGTCGGCGGCGACACCATCACGGGCATCCCCGCGGGTCGTCTGCGCGAGATCCGCCGCGACCGCATCTCGATGGTCTTCCAGCACTTCGCCCTGCTGCCGCACCGCACGGTGGCCGCGAACGTGGCCTACCCGCTCGAGCTCAAGGGCGTCGCGGCGGCCGAGCGGCAGGCGAAGGCCGAGGAGATCCTCGCGCTCGTGGGCCTCGAGGGCCAGGGCGACAAGCTGCCGTCCGAGCTCTCCGGCGGCATGCAGCAGCGCGTCGGCATCGCCCGCGCGCTCGCCGCAGACAGCGACATCCTGCTGATGGACGAGGCGTTCAGCGCGCTCGACCCGCTGATCCGCCGCGAGATGCAGGAGCAGCTGCTGGAGCTCCAGCAGAAGCTGCACAAGACCATCGTCTTCATCACGCACGACCTCAACGAGGCCATGTTCCTCGGCGACCGGATCGCCGTGATGCGCGACGGGCGCATCGTGCAGATCGGCACGCCGGAGGACATCCTGATGGACCCCGCGAACGACTACGTCGAGCAGTTCGTGCAGGACGTGGACCGTGCCCGCGTGCTCACCGCCGCGAACGTCATGGAGCGCCCGCGCCCCGTGGTCGCCGAGACCGCCGGCCCGCGCACGGCCCTGCGCCAGATGCGCGACGCCTACATGTCGGCCACCTACGTGGTCGGCAAGGACCGCCAGCTGCTCGGTGTGGTCACCGACCGCGATGCGGTGAAGCTCGTGCGGCAGGGGGTGACGCGACTCGACTCCGTGATCAAGCCCGTGCTGCAGAGCGTGCGCGAGGACGACGTGCTCATGAACCTGTTCGTGCCCGCCGTGGAGTCGCCGCTGCCCCTGGCCGTGACCGACGCCGACGGGCGACTGGCGGGCGTGATCCCCCGCGTGACCCTGCTCGCCGCCCTCGGCCCCGGCCCCGGCTCGACCGAGGAGATCCTGCTGCCGATGACGCCCATGCCGCAGGCCGAGATCGACGCGGTGCTCGACGACGGGTGGACGGCCGAGCCGCTGCCCACGACACCCGAGACGGAGGAGGTGCGCTGATGGACGGATTCCGCATCCCCCTGGGCGACTGGGTCGCCGCCGGAGTCGACTGGATCACCGCGAACCTCGACGGTCTGCTCGACGTGGTGTCGTTCGTGGTGAGCTTCCTCGTGGACGGCCTCACCCGGCTGCTGCTCACCCCGCACTTCGCCGTGATCATCGTGATCGCCGCCCTGCTCGCCTGGGTCGTGCGGTCGTGGAAGCTCGCGATCGGCACGGCCGTGTCGTTCCTGCTGATCGTGGCGATGGACCTGTGGGTGCCCGCGATGCAGACCCTCGCCCTGGTGCTCGTCGCGGCGATCGTGGCCGTGCTGATCGCGGTGCCGCTGGGCATCTGGTCGGCGCGCAACGCCACGGTCCGGGCGGCCCTGAAGCCGGTGCTCGACTTCATGCAGACCATGCCCGCGTTCGTGTACCTGATCCCCGCGATCGTGTTCTTCGGCATCGGCGTGGTGCCGGGACTCGTGGCGACCGTGATCTTCGCGCTGCCTCCCGGCGTGCGCCTGACCGAGCTGGGCATCCGCGGCGTCGACTCCGAGACCGTGGAGGCCGGGCATGCGTTCGGCGCCACCCCCGGCCAGATCCTCCGCGGCATCCAGCTGCCCCTGGCGATGCCGACCATCATGGCCGGCGTCAACCAGGTGATCATGCTCGCGCTGTCGATGGCCGTGATCGCCGGTATGGCGGGAGCGGACGGCCTCGGGAAGATGGTGGTCGAGGCGATCTCGACGATCAACATCCCGAAGGGCGTCGAGGCCGGTCTGGGCGTCGTGCTGATCGCGGTCTTCCTCGACCGGGTCACCGCCGCGCTGGGGGCTCCGGGCGAGAACCGCTCGTCGCTGTGGGGCCTGTGGAAGCGCCGCCGGTCGGGCGCGGGTTCGGGCGCTGCGCCCGCCGCCGCCGCAACCCCCGCGTCCGCGACCCCCGCGTCGTCCGACGCCGTCGAGCCCGAGCTCACTCGCGCCTGACCCCACCCCACCGCGACGTCCCGCCCCGCCCCCGCCCACGCGCGGGTGCGGGGTCGGAGAGGAGCCCGAGGGGGCGGGTTCCGGCCCGTTCTCCATCCCGCACGCCGCCCACCCGCTGTCCCGCGGCTCGTCCGCACTCCTGAAATCACATACGGAACGCAAGAGAGAGAAGCACATGAAGAAGAAGATCCTGACCCTCACCGCCCTGGGCGCCGCAGCAGCGCTCACCCTCGCCGGATGCAGCGGCGACGGAGCCGGTGGCACCAGCGCGGGCGGCGGCGACGCCGACGACAAGGGCACCATCACGCTCGGCTTCCTGCCCTCCTGGACCGACGGCCTCAGCACCGCGTACCTCCTGCAGGACCAGCTGGAGAAGATCGGTTACACGGTCGAGATGAAGACGCTCACCGAGGCGGGTCCCCTCTACACGGGTCTCGCGCAGGGCGATGTCGACATGTACCCGTCGGCCTGGCCCGAGCTCACGCACGCCGAGTACATGAAGAAGTACGGCGACGACATCGAAGACCTCGGCGCGTACTACGACAACGCCAAGCTCACCCTGGCGGTGCCGGAGTACTCCGAGCTCACCTCCATCGAAGACCTGGCGGGCAAGGGGGCGGACTTCGACGGCAAGATCTACGGCATCGAGCCGGGCGCCGGCCTCACCGCGCAGACGCAGAAGATGATGCCCGAGTACGGGCTCGACGGCGAGTACGAGCTGGTGACCTCGTCGACCGCGGCGATGCTGACCGAGCTGAAGACCGCGACCGACAAGCAGGAGGACATCGTCGTCACGCTGTGGCGTCCGTTCTGGGCCAACGACGCCTTCCCCGTGAAGGACCTCGAAGACCCGAAGGGCGCGATGGGCGAGGCCGAGGGCCTGCACTTCCTCGGCACCAAGGGCTTCGCCGAGGAGTTCCCGGAGGCGGCCGAGCTGATCGAGAAGATCAAGCTCGACGACGAGCAGTACGGTGCGCTCGAAGACCTCGTGGTCAACGAGTACGGCGAGGGCAAGGAAGCCGACGCGGTCGACGCGTGGCTGGAGAAGTACGGCGACCAGTTCGACTGGACCGTCAGCTGAGCTGACCCGTCTCTGCACGAAGGGAGGGCTCCCGTCCGGGGGCCCTCCCTTCGACGTCTCCCCCGGGCGGGGCTTGCCTTCGCGATTGCGGTGGCGGGTCGGCGTGCGCTTCACTGAACCCGAACCCCACCCGGCACGCGACACCCGAGGACGAGATGGCCACCGAGAGCACCACACCCCTCCGCGTCCGGCCGCGGATCTGGATCGGCCTCGTCATCTACCTGGCGTACGTCGCGGTCGTCTTCACCGTGCAGCAGGCGACCGGCATTCCCTGCACGGCCCTCGGCGACAGCGGACGCGACCTCTTCCTGGGCGCCGGCCTGTCCCTCATCGTCGGAGCGGTGCTCCTGGCGATCACGACGAGCCTGCTCGGGTGGTGGCGTCCCGCTCTGTTCGAGCGGACGCGCGCCGCGCATCGCTGGCCGATCATCGCCCCGGTGCTGATGGCGGTGGCCCTGGGCGTGAACCTCGCCTCCACCGACTGGGCCTCCTACGACGGCGCCTTCTTCGCCGCGTCGATCGTCCTGCTGCTGGTCGGCTTCACCGAGGAGCTGACCACGCGCGGACTGCTGCTCGTCGGGCTGCGCAGCCGCCTGTCCGAGGTGTGGGTGTGGCTGCTGACCTCCGCGCTGTTCGGACTCATGCACCTCATCAACGCGCTCAGCGGGCAGCCCCTCGTCCCCACGCTGCAGCAGGTGTTCCTCGCCTTCGGCGCCGGCACCATCTTCTACGTCCTGCGCCGCGTGACCGGCAGCCTGATCTGGGCCATGGTGCTGCACGGGTTCTGGGACTTCTCGACGTTCGCGGTCGGGCACGGCGCCGCAGGAGCGCTGGCCGGGCTGGGCCCTGTGCTGGAGATCGTCGCGGTGGTGGTGGCGCTGGTGGGCGTCGCGTTCGTGATCCGCGGCGCCGACGAGCGCACCGCGACACCGTAGAGCACTCGTCCGCCGCGGGTGGCACCCCCCTTACGCTCCGCGGGGGAGGGTGCGACCATGACCGTTCGCGGACCCGACCGGGCCCCGGCAACGGGAGAGGGAACCATGTGCACAGGACTGAGCTTCACCACCGCCGACCACTACTTCGGGCGCAACCTCGATCTGGAGTTCTCGTACCACGAGACCGTCACCGTGACACCACGGAACTTCCCCTTCGAGTTCCGACGGATCCCGCCCCTGTCGACCCACCACGCGATCATCGGCATCGCGACCGTGTCCGACGGCTACCCGCTGTACTACGACGGCACGAACGAGAAAGGCCTGAGCATGGCCGGACTCAACTTCCCCGACAACGCCTTCTACCCCGCGGAGGGATCGGGCGGCACGGAGATCACCCCGTTCGAGTTCATCCCCTGGGTGCTCGGGCAGTTCGAGACCGTCGCCCAGGTGAAGGACGCGCTGCGATCCGTGAGCCTCGTCGACATCTCCTTCAGCGCGGAGTTCCCGCTGTCGCCGCTGCACTGGATCATCGCCGACCGGACCGCCTCGATCGTGGTGGAGAGCGTGCGGGACGGACTGAAGGTGTACGACAACCCGTGGGGCGTGCTCACGAACAACCCCACGTTCGACATCCAGAGCTTCCGCCTGAACGACTACCGGCACCTCACGCGCCGCCAGCCCGACAACACGTTCGCGCCGGATCAGTCGCTCGACCTGTACAGCCGCGGCATGGGCGGGATCGGGCTGCCCGGCGACCTGTCGTCGTCGTCGCGCTTCATCAAGGCGGTGTTCACCCGCATGAACTCGGTCTGCGGCACCACCGAGTCGGAGTCGCTGAGCCAGTTCTTCCAGATCCTCGGCTCCGTCGCCCAGCAGCGCGGGTGCGTGCAGGTCGGCGACGAGGAGAAGTACGAGATTACGATCTACTCGTCCTGCTGCAACACCGACCGGGGCGTCTACTACTACACGACGTACGAGAACAGTCAGATCACCGGGGTCGACATGCACCGTGAAGACCTCGACGGCACCGCGCTCGCCGTGCACCCGCTCGTCGAGGGGCAGCAGATCGCGATGCAGAACTGACGCGCCTCGGGCTCGTCGTCTCGATGCGCTCGCTCAGCGGCCGCCTGAGCGAGGAGCGCAGCCCTCGAGCGACGGACGCAACCCCCTGACCGGCGTGCGGCGGCCGGCGTAGCCTGTGGCCGTGGACGGGTTCGCGGCGGTCGACTTCGGGTTCGCCCGCGAGGTCCTGCAGCGGGGCATCGCGGCGCTGTACGTGGTCGCGTTCGTCTCCACGCTCAACCAGTTCCGCGCCCTGCTCGGCGAGCACGGACTGCTGCCCGCCCCGGCCCTGCTCGACTGGGTCGCGCAGAAGAGCGAGCGACGGAAGCTGCTGCACCCCACGCTGTTCACCCGCTGGCGCTATACCGACCGGCGGCTCGTGGCGCTGTCGTGGGCCGGGATCGCGGTGGGTGTGCTGCTGGTCGCGGGGGTGCCGCAGCTCGGGCCGCCGTGGCTGCCGATGGTGTGCTTCCTCGCGCTGTGGTTCGGGTACATGTCGGTCGTGAGCATCGGGCAGACGTTCTACTCCTTCGGGTGGGAGATGCTGCTGCTCGAGGCCGGGTTTCTGGCGGCGTTCCTGGGGTCGAACGACCAGCCGCCGCCGGTCGTGGTGATCGTGCTGTTCTGGTGGCTGCTGTTCCGCCTGGAGTTCGGTGCCGGGATGATCAAGATCCGCGGCGGGCGCGAGTGGCGCGACCTCACCGCCATGACGTTCCACCACGAGACGCAGCCGATGCCGGGCCCGCTCAGCCGCCGGGCGCACCTGCTGCCGCGGTGGTTCCACAGGCTGGAGGTCATCGGCAACCACGTCGCGCAGCTGGTCGTGCCGTTCTTCCTGTTCGCTCCCGTCTTGTCGCTGTGGGTGCCGGGGCCGGTGCCGCAGATCGTCGGCGCGGTCGCCGGCGGTGTCGTGATCGCGACCCAGCTGTGGCTCGTGCTCACCGGCAACTTCGCGTGGCTGAACGCGGCGACGATCGTGCTCGGCTTCTCGGCGATCGGGCTGCCGGGGGTGGGCGCGGCCGAGCGGTCACCCGAGACGGCGCTGCCCTGGACCGTGTCGGGGATGCCGCTGTGGTGGGTCGTGGTGACCTCGGCCGTCGGCCTGCTGTTCGTGGTGCTGAGCGTGCCGGCCGTGCGGAACCTGTTCGCGCGGCGGCAGCTGATGAACGCGAGTTTCCACCGGTGGCAGCTCGCCAACGCCTACGGCGCCTTCGGCACGGTGACGCGGGAACGCATCGAGATCGTGGTGGAGGGGTCGGACGACGAGGAGGGGGTGCACTGGCGCGAGTACGGGTTCCGCGGCAAGCCCGGAGACGTGCGGCGCGTGCCGCGGCAGTTCGCCCCGTACCACCTGCGGCTGGACTGGTTGATGTGGTTCCTGCCGCTCGGGCACTCGCTGGACGACTGGTTCACGGTGTTCCTGCTGCGACTGCTCGAGGCCGACGGCCCGACCCTGCGGATGCTGCGCGTCGACCCGTTCCACGGTGAACGGCCGCGATGGGTGCGAGCGGTGTCGTACCGGTACCGTTTCGCGACCCGCGCGGAGCATCGCGCCGACGGTGCCGTGTGGGTGCGCAGCGGTCGCCGTGTGATCCTCGGTCCGCTCGGCCTGCGCTGAGGACGGCGCGTTCCGGGGGCGTGAAGGAGACCTCCCGCCCTGAACGAGCGTCGGCGCGCTCGGCTCCTTCCGGGCGCGAGATCCTGCAGACCGCGCGGCCGGAGTCGGGCGATTCAGATGTCCTCGCCGACGGGCTGGTCGCGAAGCCGCCAGATGCCAGGCGGGGGCGCCGATTGACAGCCGGATCCATAGCTCCTATAAGAGCTACATGTCCGATCCGCGAGCGTTCGTCCAACACATGATGACGGACTTCTCGTGACCGAGCCCCGCAGTCAGGCGCGGTTCCCGCGCGTCCCACGGCGACGGTACGTCGCTGCGGGACTCTGGGCGGCGGCTCAGATCGTGGTTGCCGGCGGCGGCGTGCTTCTCGTCTTTCTCACTGCGATGCGAGGGGACGGGTGCGCGTTCTCATGCAGAGACGATGTCGCCAACGTCGTGATCGACGGCACGAAGGCGGCTCTCCTCGTGATCACGCTCATCGAGGTGGCCATGCTCGTCATCGCACTCATCAAGAGGGCCTCGCCGCATGTGATCGGTGGTGTGGCGATCGGTCTGAGTCTTGCCGTGATCACTGTCGCGTCCGTGCTCATGGTCTCCGCGTACCCGGTTTCCCCATGATGTGAAGGAGATCTCTGCCTGCCATACCGTGCGGCCGAGCGCAGCGAAACGCCCCGGCCGGGGTGCGAGACCCCGGACGGAGCGTTCCGTTCCGCTTGGCGACGATCAGCTGACCTTCTTCCGGTAGGAGATGATCGCGAACACGTAGGCGACCACGAGGATGCCGACGCACCAGGCGAGGGCGATCCAGATGTCATCGCCGACGGGCTGCTCGGCGAACAGCGCCTGGATGGTGTTGACGATCGAGGTGACCGGCTGGTTGTCGGCGAACCACTGCACGGGTGCGGGCATGGTGTCGGTCGGCACGAACGCCGAGCTGATGAACGGCAGGAAGATCAGCGGATACGAGAACGCGCTCGCCCCGTCGACCGTCTTGGCGTTCAGCCCGGCGATGATCGCCAGCCACGTCAGCGCGAGGGTGAACAGCATCAGGATGCCGATCACTCCGAGCCAGGCCCACACGCTCGCCCCGGTGCGGAAGCCCATCAGGAAGCCGACGCCGAAGATGATCGCGAGGGTGATCGCGTTCGCCGTGAGCGACGTCAGCACGTGGGCCCACAGCACGCTCGATCGGGCGATCGGCATGGAGTGGAACCGCTCGAAGATGCCGCTCTGCATGTCGGTGAACAGCCGGAACGCGGTGTAGGCGATGCCTGACGCGATCGCGATGAGCAGGATGCCCGGCAGCAGGTAGTTCACGTAGTTGTCGGTGCCGGTGCTCTGCTGGAGCGCGCCGCCGAAGACGTACACGAACAGGAGCATCAGCGCGATCGGGGTGACCGCGGTGGTGATGATCGTGTCGGGGCTGCGGAGGATGTGCCGCATGGAGCGGCCGGTGAGGGTCGCCGTGTCGGCGGCGAAGTGCGTGCTCATGCTGCGTCCTTTCGTGAGGGTCCGATCAGGGTGAGGAAGATCTCCTCGAGGGTGGGCTGCTTCTCGACGTACTCGACCTGCGCGGGCGGGAGCAGCTGCTTCAGCCCGGCGAGGGTGTCGTTCGCGATGATGCGGCCCTCGTGCAGGATCGCGATCCGGTCGGCCAGCTGCTCCGCCTCGTCGAGGTACTGCGTGGTGAGCAGCACCGTGGTGCCGCTGTGCGCGAGCTGCTTCACGACGTCCCACACCTCGATGCGCGCCTCGGGGTCGAGGCCCGTGGTCGGCTCGTCGAGGTAGATCACCTCGGGGTCGCCGACCAGGCTCATCGCGATGTCGAGCCGCCGCCGCATGCCGCCCGAGTAGGTGCCGACCTTGCGGCCACCGGCGTCCGTCAGGCGGAAGGTGGCCAGCAGGCGGTCGGCGACCCCGCCCGGGTCGGGCAGGTGCCGCAGCTTCGCGACCAGCACGAGGTTCTCGCGCCCGGTGAGGATCTCGTCGACCGCGGCGAACTGCCCGGTGAGACTGATCTTCTCGCGCACGCCGAGGGGGTTCGCGGCGACGTCGACGCCCTGCACGGTCGCCGTGCCGGCGTCGGCCTTCAGCAGCGTGGAGAGGATCCGCACCATCGTGGTCTTGCCGGCACCGTTCGACCCGAGGAGGGCGAAGATCGATCCCCGCTCCACCTCGAAGTCGACGCCGCGCAGCACGTGCAGGTCTTTGTAGGACTTCTCGATGCCTCGCACCGAGAGGGCGGTGTTCGTCATGACTGCTCCTTCTTCTTCGCGTCCTCGACGGCCTTGGTCAGCCGGGCGCGCTCCTTGTCGACCCACTGGGTGCCCCCGTAGGCCTCGGCGTAGGTCTCGGCGAACTCGACCGGGTCGGCGCCGATGATGTCGTCGATCGGGGTGCCGTCGATCGCGGCGCGCTCCCACAGGTCGGCGAGGTCGAGGAAGATCTGCACGAGCGTGTCGCCGTCGGTGATCCCCCCGTAGTACATCGTGTAGCGGTGCTGGGCGTTGGCGACCGTGCGGTACGGCTCGGGCAGAGCCTCGATCCGCGCCTTCGCCTGCTTGTACTGCTTCTTCTGCTCGAGCGATCCGGTGAGCGCTTCGATCCACTTGGCGGCCATGTCAGTTCTCCTCGCTGGGGGTGTTCGTGTGAGTGGTGTTCAGTCGTTCGATGTGTGTCGTGAGGAAGTTCCAGGTGGTCCAGAACTCCTCCAGCTCCTGCCGGCCCGCGGCGTTCAGGGTGTACACCTTGCGGGGCGGGCCCTTCTCGCTCGGCACCTTCTCGACGTCGACGAGCTTCTTCTGCTCGATGCGCACCAGCAGGGCGTAGACGGTGCCCTCGGCGGTGTCGGTGAAGCCGTGGTCACGCAGGCGCGTGGTGATCTCGTAGCCGTAGGCCGGCTGCTCGGCGAGGAGGGCCAGCACGATGCCCTCCAGGGTGCCCTTGAGCATCTCGGTCATCTGCTTGCCCATGTGGTCCCCCTCTCCTTCTCGGTTCAGTACTCAGTGTTGCTGGGTACCGGTACAAAGTAACACTGAGTACCGGTACTTAGCAACACCGAATACCGAACTTCTTCGGAGAGGTGCGACGGGGTCAGCTGCGCAGGTAGGCGAGCACGGCGAGGACGCGGCGATGCCCGCTGTCGCTCGACGAGAGGCCGAGCTTGGCGAAGATGTTGCCGATGTGCTTGCTCACGGCGGTCTCCGTGACGAACAGCCGCTCGGCGATCGTGGTGTTGTCGAGCCCCTCGGCCATGAGGCCCAGCACCTCGCGCTCGCGCGGGGTGAGGGTCTGCACGGGGTCGTCGGCGCGACGGCGGCTGAGCAGCTGCGAGATCACCTCGGGGTCCATCACGGTGCCCCCGGCGGCCACGCGGCGCAGGGCGTCGACGAACGCCGCGACCTTGCCCACCCGCTCCTTCAGCAGGTAGCCCAGACCGTCGGCTCCCGCGGCGAGCAGTTCCCCCGCGTAGCGATCCTCCACGTAGGCGGACAGCACCAGCACCGGGAAGCCGGGACGGCGGGCCCGCGCCTCGGCGGCCGCCTTGAGGCCCTCGCTCGTGAAGGTCGGCGGCATCCGCACATCGAGCACCGCCGCATCGGCATCGTCGAGCAGCGCGAGGAAGCCCTCGGCGTCGGGCACGGCACCGATCACGTCGAAGCCCTCGCTGCGCAGCAGCAGCGCCAGCCCCTCCCGCAGCAGGGTGTCGTCCTCCGCGATCACGATCCGCACGGCAGCTCCGTCCTCAGCACGGTCGGCCCGCCGGCCGGGCTCGTCACGTCGAGCGTGCCCTCGAAGGCCTCGATCCGGCGACGGACCCCGGCGAGACCCCCACCCGGCCGCTCGACCGCCCCGCCGACGCCGTCGTCCTCCACCGCGATCAGCAGCAGCTCGCCCTCCCGCTCGACCCGCACCGTGGCGCGCGTCGCCGCGGCGTACTTGTTCACGTTGGTCAGCGCCTCCGCCACGACGAAGTAGCTCGCCGACTCCACCGCCGCCGGCACCCGGCCCACCCCGGCGGTCTCCAGCGCGCACGGCACGACGCTGCGCCCGGCGAGCGACGCGAGCGCGCCCTCCAGGCCCAGCTCGTCGAGGATCGGCGGATAGATGTCGTGCACCGTGCGCCGCAGACCGGCGAGGGCGTCGGCCGCGGCATCCTGCGCCCGCCGCAGCGGTTCTCCGACGTCGCCGCCCGTCTCCTGCGCACGCTCCGCGATCCCCAGCATCATCACCACGTTCACCAGCCGGTTCTGCGCCCCGTCGTGCAGGTCGCGCTCGATGCGGCGCAGCTCGGCCGCGTGCGCGTCCAGCGCCGCCGCCCGGCTCAGCGTCAGCGCGTCCACCCGGGCCGCCAGCCGCGACCGCGCGGGCGTCGCCAGCAGCTTCGCCGACACGAACGCCACCAGGCGGGCGACCGCCGGCACCAGGAACGCCGCGGCGATCGCGTAGCCGAGGGCCACCAGCGGCATCGTCCACGCGAGCTCCCACGACGTGACCGGATACGGTGAGCCCACCGGGTCGTCGGCCGGCGCGAACTGCCAGTACCACGTGACGGCGAGGGTGTTCACGGCCGAGACGGGAAGCGCGAGCGTGAGCAGCGACAGCCACATCACGGGGAACGCGTGCACCGTGAGCCACAGGGCGTCGCGGGCCGTGGCGCGCGAGAAGGCGAAGCGCAGCCGCTCATCGATCGTCGAGCCGCGGGGAAGCGTGCGTGCGAGCGGCGGAAGCTCCTCACCCCGCCGCCGGCCGATGCGCCGCCGGTTCACGTCGCTCCACCGGTGCAGCACCTGCACGGCCTGCGGCATCAGCAGCACGCCGCCCGTGATGAGCATGAGCGGCAACAGCACCAGGATCACGCAGAACAGCCCGAGGGAGACGACCGACGCCCCGAGCTCGACCCCCAGATACCCGGCGTCGCGCAGCCACCGGCGCCCCCATCCGTCCTTCACCCTGCCAGTCTGCCGGAGCAGAGTGCGCGGCACGGTATAGCCAGCTCCACCATCGATCGGGGACCGGGCGGGATGGGGCCGCCCGCTCGGTGTTCCTAGCGTCGAAGCATGACCACCACACCCCCTGCGCCGCTCGTCGAGGCGGCACCCACCGAGGCCCTCCGCCTCTCCGGACTCGTCAAGGCGTACGGCTCCGGCGCCGCGCGCGTCACCGCTCTCCGCGGCGTGAACCTGGCCATCGCGAAGGGCTCCTTCACGGCGATCATGGGGCCGTCCGGCTCGGGCAAGAGCACGCTGCTGCACAGTGCAGCGGGGCTCGATCGTCCGACCAGCGGCACCGTCCACCTCGGCGGCACCGAGATCTCCGCCCTGAAGGCGCGCCAGCTCACGACGTTCCGCCGCGACCACGTCGGCTTCGTGTTCCAGGCGTACAACCTGCTGCCCGCGCTGACCGTGGAGGACAACATCACCCTCCCGCTGCGGCTGGGCGGACGCGCCATCGACCACCGGTGGCTGGAGACACTGCTCGACGCGGTGGGGCTCGCGGACCGACGCCACCGCCGACCCGCCGAGCTCTCCGGCGGCCAGCAGCAGCGGGTGGCCATCGCCCGCGCGCTCATCACCCGCCCGCACGTGGTGTTCGGCGACGAGCCGACCGGCGCGCTCGACTCGCGCACGGGTGCCCAGGTGCTCGACCTGCTCGCCCACACCGCGCGGGAACTGCACCAGACCGTGGTCGTCGTCACGCACGACCCCGTCGTCGCCTCGCACGCGGACCGGGTGGTCTTCCTCGCCGACGGCGCGTTCGCGGGACACCTCGACGGCGCCACCGCGCAGGAGATCACCGCCCGCATGAGCACGCTCGGGGAGTGGTGATGGCCGCCGCGTCGCTCGGCCTCGGACGGCTCGTCCGCGCCGACCTGCGCCACCACCGGCGCAGCCTCGCCGGAGTGTTCGTGGCGATCTTCGTCGCGAGCGCCCTGGTCACCGGGCTCGGCGTGCTCGTGGAGTCGGGCATCCGCGGCGGCCTCGCCCCGCAGCGCTACACGGCAGCCGAGGTCGTGGTGGGCGCCGCGCAGCAGGTCGACGTGCCGGAGGACCTGCCCGTGGCACTGCGCGAGCGTGCGCCGCTGCCCGCCGACGCCGCCCGCGAGATCGCGGAGCTGCCCGGGGTCGAGGCCGTGGTCGCCGACGTGACCGTGCCGCTCGCCGCCCCTCGAGCCCCGGATGCGACGGCGGTCGTGGAGGCGCACCCCTGGGCGGCGACGGCGCTCACGGGCTTCGCGCTCAGCGACGGCCGCGAGCCCGCCGAGGCCGAGGAGGTCGTGGTCACCGCGGACTCCGGGCACGCGGTGGGCGACACCCTCTCCCTCGCGCACGGCGGCGTGCCGGCGGACTACCGCGTCGTGGGCGTGGTGACCGCGCCCGTGCCGCCCGAGCGCGGGGCGGCCGTGTTCCTCACCGGCGACCACATCGCCGAGCTCGACCCGCACGGCGGCGCCCCGCAGGTGCTCGGCGTGTTCGTGGACGGCGAGGACGCGGAGGCCGTGGCGACCGCCATCGGCGAGACCCTGCCCGGGGTGGTCGCCCGCACCGGCGACGCCCGCGGCGACGTGGAGTTCCTCGACTCCGGCGCCGCCCGCACGATGCTCGTCGCGATCGGCAGCGCCTTCGTCGGCACGTGCATCCTCGTGGCGCTGTTCATCGTGGCGGGCACGCTGTCGCTGTCGGTGCAGGCGCGACGGCGGGAGTACGCGCTGCTCCGGGCGGTGGGCGCGACACCGCAGCAGGTGCACGCGCTGATCGCCCGCGAGGTGCTCGCGGTGGCCGCGGTCGCCGCGGTGCTCGGCCTCGCTCCGGGCTACCCGCTGTCGACGGTGCTGCAGACCGCGTTCGTGGCCGGAGGGGTGATCCCGGGCGACTTCGCGCTCGCCGTGAGCCCGATCCCCGCGGCCGGTGCTCTGCTGCTGGTGCTCGGCGCGGCGTGGGGCGCGGCCCGGATCGCGGCGCGGCGCCCCGCGCGCCTGGACCCCATCGAGGCGCTGCGCGAGTCGTCGACCGGGCCGGGACCCATCGGCCTGCCGCGCATCATCGCCGGGATCGTGTTCGCCGCCGCCGGGGTCTCGGTCTCGACCGTGCCGCTCGTGGTGCGCGGGGATGCGGCCGTCGGCGCCTCGGCGGGTGCCGCCCTGATGCTGATCGTCGCGCTGGGGCTGCTCGGCCCGTGGCTGGTCGCGGTCTGCGTGCGGCTGGTCGGCCCGCTGCTGCGTCGGCTCTCGGCAGCGGGCTTCCTCGCCGCCGCCAACACGGCGGCGGGCAGTCGACGGCTGGCGGCCGCGATCCTCCCCATCGCGCTCGGCATCGGGCTGGGACTGGTGCAGATCGGCGGACCGACGATCGTCGCGGACGAGGCGGCGCAGCAGGCCCGCGACGGCGTCACCGCGGAACTGCGGGTGTCCGCGCCCGCGGGACTCTCGCCCGCGACGGTCGAGGCGCTGCGGGAGGCACCGGGGGTGATCGGGGCCTCGGGCGTGGCGCTCAGCGCGGCCGTGATCGACTCGCGCGACATCGAGGGCCAGCTCGAGCGCACCGAGTACGTGCTGCAGGGCGTCGACCCCGCGACCGTGGACGGGCTGCTCGACCTGCAGGTGCAGGAGGGGGCGCTGGCGGCACTCGACGGCGGCCGTGCCATCGCCGTGAGCGTCGACACCGCACACACCCTCGGGGTCGGCCTGGGCGACACGGTCACCGGGACGATGGGCGACGGCACAGCGCTGGACGCCACCGTCGTCGCGGTCTACGAGCGGGGCCTCGGCTTCGGCGCCCTCACCATGGACGCCGCGCACGTGCGCGCCCACACCTCCGCGGGGCTCGACGCGTTCGCCCTCGTGTCCGTGGAGGGCGACGCGGCACAGACGGCCGATGCGCTCGCGGCGGGCGGGCTGCTCGTCGCACCCGCGTCCGGGCAGAAGGCCACCGGGGCGGATGCGGTCTCGCAGCAGGGCTGGGTGAACCTCGTCGCGCTGCTGGTGATCCTCGGGTACATCGCGATCGCCGTGGTGAACACCCTCGTGATGGCGACCGGTGAGCGCTCGCGCGAGCTGGCGCTGCTGCAGCTGATCGGGGCGACCCGCGGCCAGGTGCGTGCCACCATGCGGGTCGAGGCGATCCTCGTCGCCGCGATCTCGATGGTGTTCGGCGTGCTCGTGGCGATCCCGCCGCTGATGGGGATGAGCTACGGCATCTCCGGACAGCCGGTCCCCGCGATGCCGGTCCTCGGCTCGCTCGCGATCATCGGCGGCATGGGGGCGCTGGCGCTGGTCGCCCTCCGCGTCGCGACGGGCGCGGCGCTGCGGCGTCGGCCGATCGAGGAGATCGGTTCGCGCGAGTAGTGCGGTGTGACGGGGGCGTCCGCGGGGCGGGCGTCCCCGTCCGCATCGGGCGAGGGGGATCCGCCCGCCGGGTGGGGTGAAAAGGCGGGGTGAATTCTCCCGGTCCGGCCGGGACGGAGCTGCGCACCCGGGCAGTCTGGCGGAGGCCCGGACCGAGTACGCCATACCCGATGGTGCTCGGCGGTCGCCTGAGGGGGCGGGGCTTCCGTGTGCGCGCACGCGCCGCGGACAGCGATGGATGGGGAGTGAAGTCGTGGGATTCCGTGATGCCCGTGAGCAGCGGCCGAGCCGCTGGAGCCGGACCAGGAAGCTGATCGGCGGTGTGGTGAGCACCGCGCTCGTCGCCTCGTCGATGATCGTGGTGGGCGGCACGCTCACCGCGGCGCCGGCCGCAGCAGCCGAGCCGTTCCTCTGCACGCCGGGAGCGGTGTACGTGCAGAGCACCTCCGAGGTGCGCGAGTTCGCGGTGAACGAGCAGGGCGGCGCCCCCGGCGACGGCGGCACGCTCAGCAGCATCAACCTCGGCGCGAACCACTCCAACAACGCGCTCGGGCTCTCGTCCAACGGACGCTACGCGTACACCGTCACGAACGCCGCCGGCAGCAAGATGCTCGCGAAGCACGACCGCGTGACCGACACCACCACGCGCACCTCGTTCTCGCTCAACTCCTCGGTCCTGCGCGGCGCCGTGCACCCCGTCACCGGCGTGTACTACTTCGCCAGCGGCACGATCAACGGCGCCATCAACCTCTACGCGTGGAACGAGAACGTCACCCCGCAGACCTACGTGCAGGTCGGCACGCTGCGCCCGACCACCGGCAGCAGCGCGTTCGGCGCCAACGGCGACATGGCCTTCAGCGCCTCCGGTCAGCTCGTGCTCGTGGCCGACAACTACATCTACTCGTCCGACCTGCCGAGCACGCTGCAGCCGAGCACCGCCACGATCGACGCCAAGCAGGTGCACGACATGGGCGCGGGCGTGCAGGGCAACGGCATCGCGTTCGGCAACCTCGGGCACATCTTCGTGTCGGTGTCCGGCGGCGGCAACCGCATCATCGAGGTGGACCTGCCCCGTGGGGCGACCGTGAACACCACGTCGCTGGGGAACTTCGGACCCACCGACATGGCCAGCTGCACGTTCCCCAACACCCTCACGCTCAAGAAGGACCTCCCGAACGGGCGCCAGGCCGACACCGACCAGTTCGCGCTGCGCGTGCAGTCGCCCACCGGCTACCAGGTGCCGCAGACCGATGCCACGACGCGTGGCGCGCAGCCCGGCCTGCAGCCCGACTACGCGGGTCCGGTGTTCACCAACCAGGGGGACACCTTCCAGCTCTCCGAGTCGCCCGCCGGCACGACCGACCCGGCCCGCTACGACGCGTCCCTGGTCTGCGTGCAGGTCAACCCCGACGGCTCGACGACCCCGGTCGCGGTGACCGCCGACGGCCAGGTCACCCAGCCATCCGGTCCGCTCGGCACCGACGTCACCTGCACGTACACGAACCTGCGCCTCGCACCCGGCCTGGCCCTGCGCAAGACCTCGGATCCCGCGAACGGCACCGCCGTGACCGCGGGGCAGCGCGTCACCTACACGGTCGAGGCGGAGAACACCGGCAACACGCGCCTCGACCCGGTCACCGTGAGCGACGACCTGTCCGGCGTGCGCGCCTTCGCGACCTACCAGGGCGACGTGGCGACCGCGATCGACGGCGACCCGGTGACCTCGGGCGCCGCGACCGTCACGGGCGACGAGCTCGCCTGGAGCGGTGCGCTCGAGCCCGGACAGGTGCTGACCGTGACCTACTCGGTGATCGTCGACGAGGGCGTGGAGGGCGAGCGCATCGCCAACAGCGTCACCGCGTCGGGCACGCCCCCCGGCGGCTTCGACCCGATCGTCCCCCCGGCCGTCACGACCGAGCACCCCGTCGCCGGCTTCGAGCTCGTCAAGACCTCGTCGCCCGCCTCGGGCAGCACGGTCGAGCCCGGCCAGACCATCCAGTACACCGTGACCGGCACCAACACCGGCGCGACTCCGCTCGACCCCGCCTCGCTCACGGACGACCTCTCCGGCGTGCTCGCCCACGCCGCGTACAACGACGACCTCGCAACCGCGATCGACGGCACGGCCCTCACCACGGGCGGCGCGACCCTCACCGGCAGCACCCTCGCCTGGACCGGGGCCCTCCAGCCCGGGCAGACCGTGACCGTGACCTACTCCGTGACCGTGGGAGAGGACGCCTCGGGCGAGATCCTCCGCAACACCGTCGCGGGCTCCGGCACCCCGGTCACGCCCGACCCCGGCGACCCGACCGGGCCGCTGGTGCCCGGTGAGCCGATCGTCCCGCCGACCTCCACCACGGAGCACCCCGTGCTCGGCTCCGGCTTCACGATCTCGAAGACGGCCGACCCCGCGTCGGGCACCCGCGTCGACCCGGGCAGCGTGATCACGTACACCGTCACGGGCACCAACACGGGCGACACCGTGCTCGACCCGGCGACGATCACGGACGACCTGCGCGACGTGCTGGCCCACGCGAGCTCGAACGACGATGCGACCGCGACCCGCGGCGACGTCCGCGTGGCCGACGGAACGCTGAACTGGAGCGGCCGACTGCTCCCGGGGCAGGACGTGGTGATCACCTACTCGGTCACGGTCGACGCCACCGCGGGCGGCGAGCTCATCGCCAACACCGCCACCGGCGCCGCGACCCCGCTCATCCCCACGGATCCGAGCGACCCCGGCAGCCCGACCACGCCTGGCACGCCGATCACGCCGCCGCCCGCCACCACGGAGCACCCGGTGAACGAGCCCGGCTTCACGTTCGCGAAGACGGTCGACCCCGCCACGGGCACCGCCGTCGACCCCGGCACCGTGCTGACCTACACGCTGACCGCCGCGAACACCGGCGAGACCGTGCTCGACCCGGTCGAGATCACGGACGACCTGTCCGGCGTGCTGCCCTCGGCGGCGTACAACGGCGACGCTGTCGCGACCATCGGCGGCGCGTCCGCGGGTGCCGTGACCGTCGACGGCGCGACACTCGCCTGGAGCGGGTCGCTCGCGGTCGGGGAGACCGTGACCGTCACCTACTCCGTGACTGTGACCGCAGAAGGCGTCGGCACCGTGATCGAGAACGCGGCGACCGCGTCTGCCACGCCGCCCGGCGGCTCCGTCATCACGCCGCCTCCCGGCACCACGACCACGCCGGTGAACCGTCCGGGCTTCTCGCTGTCGAAGAGCGCGGACCCGGCGACGGGCACCGCGGTCGATCCCGGCGCGGTCATCACCTACACGGTGACCGGCGTGAACACGGGTGAGACGGCGCTCGACCCCGTCGCGATCACGGACGACCTGTCCGACGTGCTCGCCCACGCCGCGTTCAACGGCGATGCGACCGCCACGATCGACGGCGTCCCGGCCACGGCTCCCACCGTGGCGGGCGACCGGTTGTCGTGGAGCGGTGCACTGCCGGTGGGTGCGACCGTCACCCTCACGTACTCCGTGACCGTGGCCGCCGACGCGGGCGGCACCGTGCTGGCGAACCGGGCCTCCGGCTCCGCGACCCCGCCCGGGGGCGTGCCGCCGATCGAGACGCCGCCCGCCACGACCGAGCACCCGGTCAACGCGCCCGGCTTCGAGCTGCGCAAGACCGCCGACCCCGCGGACGGCACCCGCGTCGACCCGGGCAGCGTCATCACGTACACCGTGACCGGCGTGAACACGGGTGAGACGGCTCTGGCGCCCGTGAGCATCGACGACGACCTGTCGGGCGTGCTCGCGCACGCCGACTACAACGGCGACGTGACGGCCACCGTGGTCGACGGCGTCGCGCCCGCCCCGGTCGTGGCCGGCGACGAGCTGACGTGGACGGGCGACCTCGCGGTCGGCCAGCGCGTCACCATCACCTACTCGGTGACCGTGCACGCAGACGCGGGCGGTGCGACCATCGCCAACACGGTCGAGGGCACGGCGACGCCTCCGGGCGGCGCGGTGATCACGCCCCCGCCGACGACCACGGAGAACCCGGTCGGCACCCCCGGCTTCACGTTCGCGAAGACCTCGGACCCCGGTTCGGGCACGGCCGTGGCGACGGGAAGCGTCGTGACCTACACGCTCACCGGCACCAACACCGGCGAGACCGGGCTGGACGAGGTGGTCGTGCGGGACGACCTGGCCGGAGTGCTGCGGCACGCCGACCTGCGCGGCACGGCGACGGCCACGGTGGGTGATCGCGAGGTGGCCGCCCCCGTGATCGACGGGACGGCGCTGCGCTGGACGGGCAGTCTCGCGGAGGGGGAGAGCGTCGTGATCACCTACGCCGTGACCGTGCACGCCGACGCGGCTGGCACCTCGCTGCGGAACGTGGCCGTCGCCTCGGCCACGCCGCCCGGAGGGGAGACGATCACCCCGCACGCCGGCACGACCGAGAACCGGGTGCTGACGCCCCTCGCCATCACCGGCGGACAGCTGGCGCCCTGGGTCCTGATGCTCGCGATCGCCCTGCTGCTCGCCGGAGCCGCGCTGCTGATCGTGCGCCGTCGCCGCATGCAGGCCTGACGACCCCCCGCCGGCTCCCGGCCGCCGCCCCACGCGCGGCCGGGAGCCCTCGGGATCAGTCGGGGAGCAGTCCGTGCCGGGCGGCCTGCTCCAGCGCCTCGGTGCGATTGGCCGCGTCGAGCTTGCGGTAGATGCTGCGCAGCTGCGTCTTGAGGGTGTTCGGCGACACGCTCAGCTCGGCGGCGATGTCCGGCAGCGCCGCCCCCGAGGTGAGGGCGTGCAGCACGACCTGCTCGCGGGACGACAGTCGCGGCCGCGTCGCGAACGACGGCAGCGCGGAACGCGTGGGCAGGGGCGCGCCGCCGAGGGGGGCCAGGTCGGCGCGCACGGCCGCGAAGTCCTCGGCGCCGAGCAGGGCGATCGGGGTCCGCAGCTCCCGGTCGGCGAGCTGCGCGGCCAGCGCGTCGGTGGTCGGCTGCGCGGCGGCCGGGGTCACGCGGTGCAGGGCGGCGCTCTGCACGGCCGCGGCCTCCGCGCGCTCGCGAGACGTGGTCGGCTGGAGCCGCGTCTGCGCCAGCATGCGCACCGCCTCCGGCGCACGACCGTCGACCAGGGCCACCCTGGCGCGTTCCAGCAGCGTCGCGAAGCGGTCGCCCGGCGCGTCGCGCTGCTTGATGCTGCGGGCGGCCCGGACGTCGCCGAGCGCGAGGTGCAGCAGGATCCGCGGGCGGCTGAGGGCCTGGCGTGCGTGGGGTGTTGCCCCCTCGCGTCCCCGCATCCTGGCGAAGGACTCCAGGCGTTCGAGGCCGCCCGCGGCGTCGCCGTCGTGCAGCGCGATCCACGCCTCCACGGCGGCCATGGTCGTCCAGTGCTCGCTCGTCGCCCGGTGGGGGAGGAACGCCCGCACGTGCTGTTTCGCGGCGTGGAGGTCGCCGTCCTCGACCGCGAGCATCGCCTCGGCCACGCGGTAGAACGTGCCGCGGTAGCCGTCGAGCAGCTCCTGGCTGTGACCGCCGTCGCGGAGGAGGCCGACATAGTGCCGCGCCTCCGGGAGGTCTCCGGCCCTGGCGTGGATACCGGCGAGCAGGCTCATGGCGTGGAACCCGTTGCCGGTGCCCTGCGCACCGGCGAGAGCCGCGGCCTCCTCCAAGAGCCCCACCGCCTGTTCGCGGCGGCCTCCGTAGTACAGCGACAGCGCGAGGTGGGTGCACAGCAGCGGCATCTCCCGGGCGTAGCGGTGCCACTCGCTCTCGGGGGTCTCCGTGAACAGCGCGAGGGCACGGGCCGCGACCTGTCCCGCCCGGTCGGGCATGCCGATGACCCGCAGGGCCGCGCTCTCGGCGGTCCAGATGAAGAGGCGCTCGGTCGCCGAGAGGCGGGTCTTCCGCCCGTTCGCTGCCGAGACCGCCAGGCGCAGGAGCTGGAGTCCGCGCAGGCGGCGCAGCCGGTTGGCGTTGAGGCAGATGCCGAGGAGCATCGCCACGAGCGGCTCCTGCTTGAGGCGTGCCATCGGGAGGTCGCCGAGCAGTCGCACGACCGCCCTTCCGTCGTGGTCGAGCAGGTGGCTCCATCCCGACATGATCACGTGTGCCGCGAGGGCGAGGTCGTCCTCCTCCACGGCCAGACGCAGCCCCTCGAACGGAGCGCCCCGCCGCACGGCGCCCTCCACCGCGAGGCGCCGCAACCGGGGGATCTCGGCCGGGTGTGTGCGGCGGAGCTCGCGGCGCAGCAGGGTGCGGGCGTGCGGGGCCAGCCGGAACAGGCGGGGCTCACCGGGCTCCCAGTGCCCGAAGCCGAACACCTCGGATTCCTCGAGGGCGTGCACGATGTCGGGGTTGCCCGTCAGTGCGGCAGCGAGGTGGGTGTCGACGGCGTCGGTGATGCTGAGCCGGACGAGATCGTCCAGGGTCCGCTCGGCGAAGTCGTCCCGCTCGATGCGAGCCCGGAGGTAGTCCTCGATCGTCGCGGATGCCGCCGCGACGACGGCCGACCCGCCCCCGTGCAGTGCCGCCGCCCGGACGGCCGCGGGGAAGCCGCCCGTCGCCTCCTGGATCGCCCGGACCGTGTCATCGTCGACGGCGGGGTCGAGCATCGCGCGGATCTCGTCGTGGTCGAACATGAGCTCCTGCGGGCCGAGAAGCGCGGTGTCGATCACCAGGCGCAGCCCGGCGCTGTCGAAGGGACTGGGCCGGTTGGTCGCGACGACGAGTCGCACGAGCGGGAGCGCGGCGATCGTGCGACACAGGTCGAACACGCTCTCGCGGTCGAGCGCGGCGGCGTCGTCGAGCACGATCACCAGCGGCTCCGTGAGCGGGCACAGATGCTCGGTGACCGCGGCCCACAGCTCCCCGGGTGACTCCGTCGAGGGGTCTGCGGACGCCCTGCCCTCTGGCGCCTGTTCGCGAAGGGCGCGCAGCAGGGCCAGCGCGAGGTCGGAGCTGCTCTCACGCCCGGGGGTCACGGTGAGCCAGACCACGCGGGACGAGGTGACGAACGCCCAGCCGACCACCGCGGTGGTCTTGCCCGAGCCCGATGCCCCGCGGAGCAGCGTGAGCGGGGTGTCCGTCTCGAGGGCTGCGTTGAGCCGCGGTCGCCCGATCACGTTCGTCGAGACGCGCGGCAGATGCCTGCTCTCACGCGCGACGGAATCCGTCATGTCCCCTCCCCAGGTCCCCGCCTCCACAATATTCCGAAATGACGATCGGGCGGGTGACATGACGCCGCGGCGACGTCGGTGATCGGCCGGCCGCCGTGGCCTCTAGGCTCGGAGACGTGACGGACGGGCGGGCGAAGACGGTGCGACGCGTGCCGACCAGCGCCCTGCTGGTGAGTGCGGCGCTCGGTGCGATCCAGGCGCTCGTGTTCCTCGCGGTCGTTCCCGTCACCGGAGTGCTCGCGGCCGCCTCGCCCCCGGCCTACGCCCTGGTCGCCGCCGTGCACACGGCCCTGCCGTTCCTGGCGCGCGTGGTCACGCGCACGCCGGGCGCCGCCACGCTGACGGCGTTCGTGGCCGGGGCGCTCACGGTCGCGGTGTCGCCGATCGGACCACTCGGGCTGGTCCCGCTCCTGCTCGGCGGTCTGGTGCTCGACCTCGTGCTTCCGCTGCCGCGCGACGCTCGGGTGGGCGCCGGGCGGATCCTGGCGGCCGGGGCCGTCGCGGGGATCGCGCTGTTCCTGGTCGCGCTGCCGGTGTTCTCGCCGGAGCACCTGGTGCCCGCGGTGCTCGTGGCGACGCTGGCCGCGCGCGTGGTCGGGGAGGTCGCGGTCGCCGGGGTCGTGATCGCGGTGCGGAGGCTGCTGGCCCGCGCGGGCGTCGTCCGCTGAACATGCCCCGAATACCTATACCCCCTGCGGGTAGTATCGGGGCATGACCGATCGACGGGCGCTGCGCGGGGCACTGCTCGCGGTGGTGCTCGCGGGCGGAGTGCTGCTCGGGCTGCTCGGCATGCACGCGCTCGGGTTGCACGGCACCACCGGGGCGCACGGCCCCGGTCACGCCGCGGTCGTCGCGACGGCGTCCCAGGGCGACGCCGCCCACGACCGCCCGGGCTCCGCGGCCCACGACCGCGGCGACCGCGCCGCGCCGCTCGCCTCGCACGAGAGCAGCACCCCGCCGTCGCACGACCTCGCCGCAGCCCTCGCCGCGCCGTCGGCCGGGGGAGCGGACGGCGCCGCCGCGTGTGTGCTGGCCCTGCTCGGCGGGCTCCTCCTGCTCCTGCGCCGCCGGGCGTCCCCGGCCCTCGCGGCACCGGCGGCCACGGTCGTCCTCCGCGCGCGCGGCACCCTGCCGATCCCGCGACCTCCGTCTCTTCACGTGCTCTGCATCAGCCGGACCTGAGGCGCCGTCGTGCGCCCGGGGCGACCGCGACCGCGCTCGCCCATCCGATCGAGAAGACCGAGAAGAGAGACCCATGAAGAATCGAACCACCCGTACCGCGGCCGCCCTCGTGATCGCGGGGTCGCTCGCGCTCGCCGGCTGCGCGTCGAGCGAGCCCGCGGGCCCCGCCGACCACTCCGGCATGGACCACTCCCCGAGTGACGCCCCGGCCGCCGGGGCGAACGACGCGGATGCGATGTTCGCGTCGATGATGATCGTGCACCACCAGCAGGCGGTCGAGATGTCCGACATCGTGCTCGCGAAGGACGGCGTCGACCCGCGCGTGGTCGACCTCGCCGAACGCATCACGGCCGCGCAGGGGCCCGAGATCGAGCAGCTCCAGGGCTGGCTCGACGACTGGGGTGTCGACGCGGCCGACGCCGGCGCCATGGACCACGGCGACGGCATGATGAGCGACGACGACCTCGCCGCGCTCGAGGCCGCGACCGGGCCCGAGGCGTCGCGGCTGTTCCTGGAGCAGATGATCGTGCACCACGAGGGCGCGGTCGAGATGGCCGAGGTGCAGCTCGCGGACGGCGAGAACGCCGCTGCCGTGGCGCTCGCGCAGGACATCGTCGACGCCCAGACGGCCGAGATCGCGGAGATGAAGGACATCCTCGCGAGCCTCTGACGCCGAGAGCCCCGCGTCGCCCTCGCGCGGCGCGGGGCTCACCCCTTCTCCCGCCGCCGGACATCGCCGCGAGGGCTATCGCTGATCCGGGCGCGGCGGAGTCCGCTCGGCCCTCCCGACGCGGCGCGCCACACGTCGCAGCGGGTGCGCGAGCCGCTGCCACAGCGTGGGGGCGGGGGTGTCGTCGGGAGCGGGCGGCGGAGCCACCGCGAACTGCACGAACTCCTCGGCGCCGTGGTGCACCACGCGGTACAGGGCCGTGCCGATCAGCACGCCCAGCGCGATCGACATGACCGACACGAGGGCGGCGGCGAAGTCGGCCAGGCCGTTGTCGGTCGCGAACGCCTCGGTCAGTCCGACCAGTCCGGCCGCCCCCGGCACGAGCAGCCAGAACGCCGGCAGGAACGTCAGCTGCGAGGGCGCCCCGTGCCGCAGCCCCGCGATCCAGAACACCACCGGGGTCACCGCGAGCGCGCCGACGAAGCCGCCCACGGCCGGATCGATGAACTCGGTGCCCGCCCACTGGCCCACGTAGGCGACCACGAGCGCGAGCAGCACCCATCCGAAGGTCGACGGCGGCGCCGAGAAATGGAGGTAGTTGCCCAGCGCGAACACGAGGATGCCCAGCAGCGGCACCCACCACGGCAGGAACGAGGAGGCGTCGAGCGGCTCGTACGAGTCGGACGACACCCCCACCACGGCACCCGCGGCGAGGATGCCGAACGCCAGCAGTGCGAGCTGCACGAACCCGTAGACCAGCCGCGACGCCCCGGAGATCATCTGGCCGGCGGCGAGCTCGACCGTCGCGGTGGTCAGCACCCCGCCCGGAAGGAACGTGACCAGCGGGGCGATCAGCACGCGGATCGGGTCGCCGACCTCCACGGCCTCCGCGAGCAGGAACACCGCGGTCGCGCACACGAACGCCGCCGCGATCGGCATGATGAGCTGCAGCGTGGGCGAGCGCACGAGCTTGAGCAGCCCGATCCCGAAACCGAGCACGAACGCGACGGTCGCGCCCTGCCAGGTGGGGGCGAGCAGTAGGGCGAGCCCGGTGGTGAGGATCGCGTGCCCGAGCGTGCGCGTGAACCAGCCGAGACGCGGTCGCATCGCGCCGATCTCGTTGAGCCGCCGGATGCCGTCGCGCGGCGCGACCGCGCCGGTGCGGGCCTGCGCGATCAGCTCGTACAGTGCCGCGATCTGGTCGAAGCGGAACGACGCGTTGGTCGCGGAACGGATGGCGACGCGCTCCTCCTCCTCGTCGCCCGTCTCCACGATGATGATCGTCGGCAGCACCACGAAGTCGGTGTCGTCGCCGCCGGACGCGCGCGCCACCTCGGCGATCGTGTCGCGGATGCGGTCGACCGACTCCGCCGAGGCGTTCATCCCCTGCGCCAGCCCGAGCAGGAACTGGCGCAGCGCCGACCGGTCGACGACGTCGGTCATGTCACCCCACCGCGGTCATGTCACGCGAACAGGAACGACAGGGCGACGCCGACCACGATCGCGGTGCCGACGTAGACCAGGTTCGGCAGCTGGAACGAGTGGTCGACCACGAACTTGCCCATCTTGGTCGTGCCGGTCTGGTCGAACGCGACCGTGGCGACCTGACTGCCGTTGGCGGGCAGCGTGTAGATGCCCATGGTCGCCGGCCACAGGCCCACCAGCAGCGGGGCGGGCAGCCCGATCGTGATGCCGATCGGCACGATCGCGTTCGTCGCGCTCGACTGGCTCGTGGTGAGCATCGCGACCGCGAACAGCGCCAGCGCGAACAGCAGCGCGCCCAGGAACGCCGACGACCCCGACACCACGGAGCCGAGTCCATCGACGATGAGCGTCTGGTTCGCGGCGACGAAGGTGTTCGCCAGCCACGCGATGCCGAACAGGGCGATGGCGCCGACGATGCCGGCGGGGAACGTGGGCTGCTTGGGCACGTCGGCCGCCTTCACCTTGCAGAACACGAAGATGAGGGCGGCGATGATGCCCATGGTGACCTCGATGATGACGGTCACGCTCAGACGCACGGGGTCGCCACCGTCATCGGTGCCGATCACCGGTCGCAGATTCTCGAACAGGCCGAAGAACACGATCACCGCGACGCCCGCGAGGAACAGCGATGCGGAGAGCACCGCGGTCTTCGGCAGCGTCTTCTCGTGCGCGTCGACGACCGGCGGCTTGATCTGCCCGTCCGCCAGGCGCTTCTGGTACTCCGGGTCGTCCTCCAGGTCCTTGCCGTGGCGCATCATCACGAGCGCCGCGACGAGGAGTCCCGCGATGGAGGCCGGCCACATGATGAGCAGCAGCCCGCCGAGGTCCACGCCCTGCGGCGCGAGCAGCACCACCATCGAGGCGGTCGCAGCCGACACGGGGGAGCACAGGATGCCGACCTGCGAGGCCACGGCCGAGACCGCCAGCGCCCGCTCCGGACGGATCTTCTGCTGGTACGACACGTCGTAGATCACCGGCAGCAGCGGATAGAAGATGTTGCCCGTTCCCGCGCCGACCGTGAACAGGAACGACATCGCGGGGGCGAGGAACACCACCGACTTGGGGCGTTTGCGGATGACCTTCGCCGCGACGGACACCATCCAGTCGATGCCTCCGGCGGCCTGCATGGTCGAGGCGGCCGTGATCACGGTGATGACGATGAACACCGCGTCGACGGGGGCGTTGCCCGGCGCCTCGCCGAAGACGAACACCAGCACGGCGACGCCGACGAGGCCCCACACGCCCAGGCCGATCCCGCTGGTGCGGGTGCCCATGAAGATCGCCAGGACGACGACGATCAGCTGGGCGATGAGGAGGAAGACGTTGTCGTTCATGACGATGCCCCGATCATCAGGATGGCCCGGTCAGGAGGAGGGTCCGGTGGCGATGGGCCCGGTACCGGTGAGCACCTGCACGGGCAACTCGGTCTCGACGATCCGCCCGTCCACCGCTTCCACCCGCAGGGCGAGGGGGTCGTCGACCGGGCTGATCGCCGTCACGAACTCGGAGTTCTCGAAGTGCAGCGACTGGAGGTTGCCCACCGCGTAGCCGGTCGACAGCTCCCCGCTGAGCAGGGAGGCGTGGAACAGCGGCCGGCGCTGGTCCTCGGCGTCGTAGTGCGGGCAGAAGCTGCCGTGCAGGAAGCCCAGGCCCTCCGGCAGCACCTGCAGCGTGGGGCCGTAGCTGTCGGTCGTGCCGCCCTCGAACCAGCAGATCCCGCCCGCGCTGCCGCCGGTGAACACCACGTTCGACGCCGGGTCCTCCCACATCTCGCGCATGATCTCGTCGAGTCCCTGCCGCTTCCACACGTCGAGCATGTTGGCGGTGTTGCCGCCGCCCACGTGGATCACGTCGAAGCCCTTCACGAACCCGGCGAGGTCGTCGACCGCACGGTGGAACAGCGGCAGGTGGTGCGGCGCGCACCGGTCGGAGTCGTACGTGGAGTAGAAGCTCACGATGTAGGCGGTGTCGTCGCCCGTCGCGGTGCCGACGAACAGCACCCGCGGTCTGTCCTTGCCGGTGAGTCTCAGGATGTAGTCGTGCGTCGGATCGTTCCGGCGCTCCATCATGGCCTTCCCGGCTCCGGTTGCGACAACATGTGACATCGGTGACCCCCCGGTTCGACGGCTGCTCTCAGGCGTCAACATAGTGGTGAGGGACCCGGCGCGTCCAGCACTCCTCACCCGCTCGACGTGAGGGACGGTGCGGCCGTCGGCGCACGCCATAGTGGGAGGGGACGTGTCGACGACGGCGGGAGGGCCCACGGTGGCATCGAGCGAGTTCGCGGTGTGCGCGATGTCCGAGCGCCCGGCGCTGTGGACGCTGGTCTGGCATCCCGAGACCGAACGGTGGGAGGCGCGCGACGCCGCGGTCGCGCTCGACCGGCCGTTCGCGCTCGCCGCACACCCGTCCGGCTCCTTGTACGCCGCGGGCCTCACCCCCGAGGGCGCGGTGCATCGGCTCACGCGCGGGCCCGGCGACGGCGCGGCCGACTGGGTCGTGCGGCAGAGCCTCGCCCTGCCGGGGGTGGAGCTGCCGTGCCGGGTGCGGTTCGACGCGGCTTCGCGGCGCCTGCTGATCCCCGGGTACGGGAACGGGGCGCTCGGGGTGGTCGACCTCGACCGGGACGGCGGCTTCGCCGCGGCCGCCCGAGTGGTCGCGTTCACCGGCGGTGGGCCCGACCCCGAACGACAGGACGGCCCGCACGCCCACGACGCCCTCGCGCTCGCTGCCGGCATCGGCGTGACCGACCTCGGCGCGGACGTGCTGCGCATCCTCGACCCGACGACCCTCGCCGAGCGGGCGCCGCTGGAGCTCCCCGCGGGCACGGGACCCCGGCACGTGGCCGACCTCGGCGGCGGACGGATCGCGCTCTCGGGCGAGCTGGGCTCGACGCTCGTGCTGGCCTCGGTCACCGCGCGCCGCGTGTTCGACGTGCTGCCTGCGACCGCGCACGGCTCCGGCGGGTCGAACGCGCCCAGCACGGTGGTGCACGATCCCGTGCGCGGCCTGGTGCACGTCGCGAACCGCGGCGCCGACACGATCCTGACCGCCCGGATCGACGGCGACCGCCTGGTGCGCGTGTCCGAGGTGCCCGGCGGCGGCTCCCGGCCGGAACATCTCGTGCTCACCGGCCGGCACCTGCTGGCGGTGCACTCCGCCGACGGCGCGGTCGTGGCGCTGCGCCTGCGCGACGGGGTGCCCACGGCCGAGGTCGCCGCGGAGACCCGGGTGCCCGGGGCGATCTGGATCGAGCCGCTGCCGCCGCGGAGCTGAGTCGACGTTGCGGTCAGCGCTCGGGCAGCTCGGGGCGCCGGCGGTTCCGGTGGCTCGGGCGGCTGCCCGCGGGCTCGGGGTCAGGCGTTGAGGCGGGCGGCGCCGACCTGCGCCTCGAGCAGCGGCAGGGTGCGGCTGCCCGCGGGCGTCAGGCCGAGGGTGCGCGCGAGTTCGAGTGCGAGCGCCGCGTGCCCGGCCGCGTTCGGGTGGAACGGGTCGCCCATCAGGCTCCACGGCACCCCGCCGTTCCCCAGCTCGGCGTAGCGGGCGTACTGGTCGACCAGGAGCACGTCCTCCTCCGCGGCGACGCGCCGCACGGCCTCGGCGAACTCGGCGATCCGCGACCGCTCCGGGGCGTTGAGGCCGTCCACCGCGGGCGGCGTCTGCAGCACCACGACCGCGTCGAGGTCGCGCGCACGCCGCACGAACTCCCGCAGCGACTCCGCATACTCGGCGGCCGAGAGCACGGGGCGCTCGCCGCCGGTCGACACATCGTTCGTGCCGATCATGAGGGTCACCACGTCGGGGTTCCAGGAGGCGACGCGGCGGTCCCAGTCGTCGAGGATGTCGGCGATGCGGTTGCCGCTGATCGCCGAGTTGATCACGATGTCGCGCACGCGGGCGAGCTCGCCGCGGATGAGCTCGTGCAGGTGCTCGGGGTAGCTGCGTCCGCCCTGCGTGTGCACCAGCCCGTGGGTGATCGAGTCGCCCGTGATCAGCCAGTTCAGCGGCGCCGGATCGGCCAGGGCGGCGGTGAGGCGCTGGAGGTCGGCGGTGGCGGAGGCGGGGGATTCGGCGTTCGGCACGGCTCCGAGCCTATCGGCCGACCACGGCGACCCCGGATGCGGGAGACTGGACGGATGACCTCGTCTGCGCTCGACCGTCTCCTCGCCCGCATCGCCGACTCCGGTCTGCTCGACGACCCCGTCGCGGAGAACGGCCTGGTGTACGGCCGCGCCGGGATCGACGCGGCGGGCGCCACGGTCTCGGTGAACGTCGATCCGGAGCTCGACGAGCACGACGAGGTCGACGATGACGCGCTGGTCGCCACGCTGGAGCGCGTGCTGTCGGTGAACGAGTCGCGGTGGCGGGCGATCGTCGACGAGGTCGCGTCGGACATCGACGACGCGGTGGACGACGAACCCGTGGTCGAGCAGATCGATCTGCGCGACGACCTGGAGGCCACGTCGGTCGTGGTGTTCGCCGATGCCGTGCTGCTCGCGTTCGTCGCTCCGAAGCAGTTCCCGGAGTCGCGCATCCTGGTGCAGCTCGACGAGGAGTTGGAGGTCGACGGCGTCGAGGTGCGTGCGCTCGACGGCTCCGAGACGGTGGAGTTCGACACCCTCGACGACCTCCTCGACGAGATCAGCCGCTCCGACGAGGACTGAGCGCCCTCGTCATTCCGCGTCGAGCACCTCACGGAGCGTGGCGGCGAACGCCTCGGGCTGGCCCGCATAGCCGGACTCCCCGCCCAGGAAGCCGCCGTGGTGGCTGGGGAAGACGGTCGCCTGCTGGCCCAGCCGTTCGGCCAGCGCGAGCGCGGTCCGTCCGGTGTACCCCGTCAGCGACTCCTCGCCCACCGCCACCACGATCCGCGTCGGTGCCGCCTGTAGCGCCGCGATGTCGGGCGTGTAGTCGACGACCGCCCACGACCGCTCCGACAGCAGCGGATCGTCGCGGGATCCGTCGTCGTCGGCGGGCATCCCGAACGCGGCGGGGTCGGGCAGCGGCTGCGCGAGGAACTCCTCGGTGAACTCGCCCTCCCACGAGGTCATCGCCAGGAAGCCCGCCATGCCGGCGCCCCAGCCGCGGTCCTGATACGCGCGGGTGTAGGCGGCCCTGGCGCGGCGGGCGGCCTCGGCGTCGGGCAGCACCGCATCGATCGGCGGCTCGTGCGCGACCAGGGTGGCCACGTCGTGCGGGTGGGCGGTGACCAGGGCGAGCGCCGTCACCGCGCCGCCGCTGCTCGCGAACAGGTCGACCGGTCCGGCGCCGAGCGCCTCGATCAGCGCGTGCACGTCTTCCGCCTGCGTCTCCGGCTCGTTGGTGACGCCCCCGTCGTGCCGCACGCTGCGCCCCAGGCCGCGCGGGTCGTACGTGATGACGGTGCGGTCGGGGAAGAGCGCCACCTGGGCCTGGAACCCGCTGGCGTCCATCGGCTGACCGATCATGACCAGCGGACGCCGCCCGTCGGCCGTGGGCAACGGGCCGTGCACGTCGTACACGAGATCCACGTCGGGCAGTTCCAGGGTGTGCTGCGTCATGTCGATCTCCTTCGCGCGTCCCCGTGGATCGTACGTGCCGTCACGGACGTTCCACCAGGGGCGGTCACAGCCACTTCTTGTACTTGAACACCCCGTACAGGCCCACCGCGAACGCCGCCATCGCCCCGATCGCCATCGGGTACCCGAACGCCCAGTGCAGCTCGGGCATCACGTCGAAGTTCATGCCGTACACCGTGCCGACGAGCGTGGGGGCGAAGATGATCGCCGCCCAGGAGGAGATCTTCTTGATCTCGTCGTTCTGCGCCAGGCCCGCCTCGGTCTGCCGCCGCGCGACCAGCGCCGAGTGCACCGTGAGGGCGTTCTCCAGGATCGCGCGGAACGAGTCCACCCGCTCGTTGACGCGGATCGTGTGGTCGAGCACGTCGCGCAGCGACCGCTGCAGCTCCTCGTCGATGCGGTACTTCTCCGACCCGCGGCGGAGCCACTCCAGCATCCCGCTGAGGGGGTGCACGGCGCGCTGGAAGTTGATCACCTCGCGGGACAGCTCGTAGATGCGGCGGGACAGTGCGCTGTCGTCCGCGCCGTCGCCGAACAGCTGGTCCTCGATCTCGTCGATGTCGTTGAGCAGACCGGCGACGATCGGCTCGTAGCCGTCGACCACCTCGTCGAGGATCGCGTACAGCACGGCCTCCGGTCCCATCGCCAGCAGCTCCGGGTTCGCCTCCATGCGGGAGCGCACGGCGGCGAGGTTGGGCGACTCGGCGTGCCGGATGGTCACCACGAAGTCGGGTCCGACGAACAGGTGCAGCTCGCCGAACTCGATCGACTCCTCCTTGTCGCGGTAGCGGGCCGGGCGCAG
The DNA here is from genome assembly GCF_042732495.1 of Microbacterium sp. NPDC059771. NCBI lineage: Bacteria > Bacillati > Actinomycetota > Actinomycetes > Micrococcales > Microbacteriaceae > Microbacterium > Microbacterium sp. NPDC059771. The sequence goes on from NZ_JBHWHK010000001.1 coordinate 545,160, forward strand.
CACCGCGAACAGGGTGTCGCCGTAGCGCTCCACCTTCGAGCGCTGATGCCCGGAGAGCGCGTCCTCCACGGCGAGGGGATGCAGGTCGAACTCGCGCGCGACGGACTCGACCTCCGCCGGGCTGGGGCGGTAGAGGCCGATCCAGGCGATGCCGCCCGCCGCGTCGAGCATGCGGTAGGTCTCGTCCAGGTTCCTCGGGGTCTCCACGCGACGTCCGTGGACGTACACGCCGTTGTCGATGAGCGCCATGATGCGGCTCCGTTCTCGCGAGCGCACGGCAGCGGAGGCTCCGTGCGCGGATTCGTCAGGGGGCGGGAGACGCCGCCGACGGCTGCGGAACAGGACGTGCGGACGCGGACCGGGAGGTCAACGCGAGAGCGCAGGGAGTCGCGACGCAGCGAGGGCGGCGTCGTTACTATCGTCGGACATCGCCATCACCGCCTTCCGGACTCTCGGGGGTCACACGACCCGACGTGCCAGCATACTCCCGGAACCTGGACGGGGGGCGCGGCAGTGGTTCGATCGTCCGGACAGGGAGACACATGAACGAGTTCGCCATCGGAGACATGGTGCAGATCACCGGATCGCCCATGACCGGCACCGTGGGCACCGTGGTGTCGTTCGATGAGAAGCGCCAGCGCTACCTCGTGCGCATTGACGCCATGACGCAGAACTACTACGCAGCCGGCGATCTGACCGTCTTCGCGCCCTGACCTGGCGACCCGGTCACGGCGGAGCCCGACCGGGACCGAGCGCAGCGGCGGCTACGGGACGATCGCGTCGATGTAGCCGCCGTCGACCCGCACCGCCGCGCCGGTCGTGGCCGAGGCGAGCGGCGAGGCGAGATAGGCGACCATGTTCGCGATCTCCTCCGGCTCGATCAGCCGCTGCAGCAGCGACTGCGGGCGGTGCAGGCGCATGAACTCGCGCTGCGCCTCGTCCCACGGCAGGTCCGGGTCGACGAGGGAGTACACGAAGTCCTCCACGCCGCCCGTGTGGGTGGGCCCCGCGAGCACCGAGTTCACCGTGACGCCGGTGCCCGCCGCCTCCTTCGCGAAGCCGCGCGACACCGCCAGCAGCGCCGTCTTCGACATGCCGTAGTGGATCATCTCCGCGGGGATCACGACGGCGGAGTCGCTGGCGATGTCGAGCACCCGCCCCCAGCCGCGCTGCATCATGCCCGGCAGCGTCGCCCGGATGAGTCGCACGGCGGCGAGCACGTTCACCTCGAAGTAGCGGCGCCATTCGTCGTCGGAGATGTCGAGTGCCGGGGTCGCGCCGAAGATCCCGAGGTTGTTCACCAGCACGTCCACGTCGCCCGTGGCGTCGAGCACCGCCGCGGCGCCGTCGTCGGTGGTGACATCGCCCGGCGCGGGCACCAGGCTCCGCTCGGGATTCTCCTCCCGCAGCTCGGCGACCACCGCCGCGACCGTGTCGGCGCTGCGGCCGTTGACGGCGACGCGGGCTCCGGCGTCGGCGAGGGCCGTGGCGATGGCGCGGCCGATGCCCTGGGTGGAGCCCGTGATGACGGCGGTCTTTCCGGTCAGGTCGATGCGCATGATGCTCCTCCGTGTCGGTGCTGTCTGCTGCAACACCACCGCGCCTCCATCCATGCCCGCGCCCGCCATGCCGCGGGCATGGGCCGTGGTGCCGGGTGCCGCGGGCGTGAGCCGTGTGCCGGGATCGAAAAGGTGCCGGGGGCGGGCTCCGCGGGGACGGTTTCGATCCCGCGTCGAGCGGGTGGGCCCGCCGCGGTGGTGCCAGGGTCGAAAAGGTGCGTGTGCGGTGCCCTGAAGGCGCGATTCTGACCCCGCATCGAGCGGGTGGGGGACCGGCTAGAGGTGCACGACCTCGCCGTCGCGGGCGGCGGAGGCCTGCGCGGCCTTCACGATCTCGACCGTGCGGATGCCCACACCGGCGTCGGGCTGCGGCTGACGGCCGTCGCGCACGGCACGCACGAACTCCTCCAGCAGCAGCGCGTCGAGGTCGGCGCCGACCGGGCTCCAGGTCTCGCCGTGCGCGTCGTGCCCGGCGACGCCCTTCGCGAACGGGCTCACGGTGACGGTGCCGCGCTCGGCGACGACCTGCAGCGTGAGGCCGCCCCACGTGGCCGAGCTCATCGGCCAGCTCCAGGAGCAGTCGATCGTGGCGACCACGCCGCCCGGGTACTGGATCGTGACGAGCCCGCCCGTCTCCACCGACAGCTCGCGCTGCGCGTGCAGCACCCGGTTCGACACGGCGCGCACGGACGCCGCTCGCTCGCCCAGCAGCTCGTCGAGCAGGTCGGCGCAGTGGACGACGTGGTCGACGAGCGCGCCGCCGCCCGCGAGCTCGGGGTCGGTGAACCAGGCCCTGTCCTGCGGGAGCTTGCCGTTGTTGATGCCGGTCACGCCGAGGATGCGCCCGAGTCGTCCGCTGCGCAGTTCGGCGATCGCGTCGCGCACCGCGGGGGAGAACCGCACGGGATAGGCGACCATGAGCAGCACACCCGCGGTCTCGCACGCGTCGCGCATGGCGATCGCATCCTCGACCGTGGTGGCCAGCGGCTTCTCGCACAGCACGTGCACGCCCGCCGCCGCAGCACGCTCGACGAGGGCGCGGTGCCGGGAGTTCTCGGCCGCGATCACGACGGCGTCCGGCTTCCACGCGAAGGCCTCGTCGTACGTGTCGACGTAGGCTACGCCCAGCTCTGCGGCGAGCTCGGCGCCGCGGGGTGCGTCGTCGGGCGCGGCCGCGCCGTCGGGGTCGGTCGCGATGAGCTCGACGCCCGGCATCTCCTTCAGCGCGTGCACATAGCTGAGGGCGTGCGTGTGCGCGAAGGACAGGACGGCGATGCGCAGCGGGGCGGGGGCGGTCATCGGGTGGCCTCCTCGGTGGCGGGCGCGGCGGGAACGGGAGCGGTGGAGTCGGCCGCGGCGGTCTCCCCGGGGAGGGCGACCGCGGAGCCCGAGGCGATGGAGGCGTAGGCGGCCTCGGCGACCGCGACCGCGGCGATCCCGTCGGCGGGGGCGACGCGCGCCGCACGGCCCTCGCGGATCGCGGCCACGAAGTCGGCGATCTCGGCGTAGTACGGGCTCTCCTCGGGCGACATCGGCGGCAGGTAGTCGGCGTCGCCCTCGGGCACCACGGCGTCGGTGCGGAGGGTGTGGTCCTCGGCGCTGTCGTACCGCAGACGGCCCGCCGATCCCGCGACCTCGACGCTCGTGCGGAACGGCATGCCGGGCTGCACCCAGCTCGCGTGCAGGTGACTGAGCACCCCGTTGCGGTGGGTGAGCACGACGTGCGCGGTCACGGGCGCGGGCACGCGGTCGTCCACCGTCGGCGGGTTCTGCACGGCGTAGACGCTGGCGACCGGTCCGGCGAACCACAGCGCCTGGTCGATGTCGTGGATCATGAGGTCGCGGATCACGCCGCCGCCCGCCCGCTCCGAGAAGAACCACCCGGTCTGCGGCGCGGAGCCCGCACGGCTGAACCGCTGCACCGCGAGCTCGCCCACGTGCCCGGCCTCGATGCCCGCCTTGATCTGCGCGTACTCGCCCATGTACCGCACGACGTGCGCGGGGAACAGCCGGACACCGGCGCGAGCGGCGGCCGCGGTCACCTCTGCGGCGGCCTCGGCGGTCGCGGCGAGCGGCTTCTCGCAGATCACGTCGCGACCGCGGGCGATGGCGCGCAGCGCGAAGTCGGCGTGCGTGCTGCTGGGCGTGACGATGTCGACCAGGTCGACCAGCTCGATCAGCGCGTCGACGTCGGCGACCAGCTCGAAGCCGTACTCCGCGGCGATCTCCTCGGCACCGTCGAGCGAGGTCACGTAACCCCGCACGCCCAGCGCCCGCCACGCGTCGGCGTGCACGCGGGAGATGCCGCCCGCGCCGATGAGTCCGACTGTCAACGTGCTCACTGCTTCTCCTCGGTGTCGTCGCCGGTGACCGGCTCGTGCGGCAGGGGGGTGATGGGCGGGGCGGGCATGTCGTCGATGCCGGAGATCTCGGCGGGGTGCCGCTGGAACGCGTGCACGACCGCACCGTGCGCGGCGGCTTCCGCGCCCAGTCGCGCCTCGGCGACCGGCACCTGGAACGGCAGCCCGAGGTGCCCGGGGAGCGCGGCCCGCAGCGGGTCGAGCAGTTGCTCATGCGCCGCCGAGAGTCCGCCGCCGATGACGACCATGGCGGGATCGACCGTGAGGATCAGCGTGGCGATGCCGTGCGCGAGCTCGTCGATGAACGCGTCGAGCTCCTCGCGTGCCCCGGGGTCGCCCTCCCGCGCGAGGGCGAACATCTCCGCGGCGGTGGGGGCCGTGCGCCAGGGGATCTGCCCGGTCTCGCTGTTGAGTCCGCGGAAGGCCAGGCGTCCGATGTCGCCCGCCGCGTTGTGGATGCCGCGGCGGGGGCGTCCGCCGAGGATGAGGCCCATCGCGATGCGGTTGCCGACCGACAGGTAGATCACGTCGTCGACGAGCTGCGCGACCCCGAGGTGGTGTTCCGCGACCGCGGCGAGACGCACGCCGTTGTCGACGGCGACCGGGCACCCGAACGCGTGCCGCAGCTGTGATCCGATGTCGATGCCCGACCACTCGGGGATGACGACCGAGGTGGTCACGCGGCCGGCGTCGTCGACGAGCCCGGGGAGGGAGACGCCGACGGCGCGCACCTGCGACGCGGGGATGCCGGTGTCGGCGAGGGTGCCGCGGATGTGGGAGATGACGGCGGCGAGCTTGGCGGCCCCGTCGGTCTGCGCCGAGACGCCAGGGTAGGTGCGCTGGGCGACGACCGCTCCGGCCAGGTCGGACAGCACGACCCGCACGCTCGCGACGCCGATGTCGACGCCCACGACGGTGCCGGCGGCGGCGTGGAACGCGTACCGGCGGGCGGGTCGTCCGGCCCCTCCGCCGTTCTGCGCGGGCGCGTCGACCAGCAGCCCGGAGTCGCTGAGCACGGTCACGGCGTTCTCGACCGAGGTGCGGGAGACCTCCAGCGAGCGGGACAGATCGCTCACGGTCGCCGGTCCCGTGTCGCGCAGCTGGAGGGCGCAGCGCGCCACGATCGACAGCGGACTCGTCACGCCCATGTGCGGTGCCTCCTTCGTCCCCGTCGTTGGTGCGATCAAATTAGCACACCCGGTTCTCACATCGTGTTTTGTCGTTGACGATCGAGAAACACGCTGGAAACAAGCGTCTGAGAACTTGTACTTGACGAATTATCCCAGCCCAATGTCATAATGAACCGTACTCAGCACGGTTTACGCAAAGGAGCACCATGCGCGTCAGCAAGATCACCGGCGTCGTCGCGGGAGTCGCGGCCGCCACCCTGTTGGCCGGATGTTCGGCCGGCGGAGGCACCACCGCAGAGGGCGAGCAGGACATCACGGTCTGGCTCTACCCGGTCATCGCCGACGAGGCGGTGCACAAGGACTTCTGGGACTCGACCATCGAGGCGTTCGAGAAGGAGAACGAGAACGTCAACGTCTCCTACGAGATCTTCCCGTGGGCCAACCGCGACGAGGCCCTCCAGACCGCGATCGCGGCCGGCAAGGGTCCCGACGTCGTCTACCTCATCCCCGACCAGCTCGCCGCCTACCAGAAGTCGATCGCGCCGCTGAACGACCTGCTCAGCACCGAGCGTCAGGACGACCTGCTGCCCAACGTCAAGGAGTCCGTCACGATCGGCGGCGACATCCTCGGCGCCCCCATCCTCACCAGCGCCCAGCCGCTCATCTGCAACGCCGCCGCGTTCGAGGCCGCCGGCGTGACCGAGTACCCCGAGACCTGGGACGACGTCGCCGAGATGGCACCCGCGTTCGTGGAGAAGGGCATGTACGCCCTGAACTACCCGGCCTCCGCCGAGAACACCCTCAACCTCACCTACTACCCGCTGCTGTGGCAGGCGGGCGGCGAGGTCTACACCGAGGACGGCGAGGTCGGCTTCGACAGCAAGGCCGGCGAGAAGGCGCTCACCTTCCTCACCGACCTGGCCGAGGAGGGCGCGCTCGACCCCGAGGCGCTCACCACCAACGTGCCGCTCGAGCAGACCGCGATCGCGCAGGGCAAGGTCGCCTGCACCTGGAACAACGCGGTCACCGAGGTCGCGCCGTTCTGGGGCGAGGAGAACGTGAAGGTGCTCGCGCCGCTCAGCGACAAGGAGTCCGTCGCGTACGGCACCGTCGGTTCGCTCTCGGTGCTCAAGGGCTCGAAGGCGAAGGACGCCGCCGCCGCGTTCGCCGAGTACGCCACCGGCGCCGACGTGGTCGAGCCGTACCTGACCGCCGCCGGCTACTTCTCCGCGCTCAGCACGACCGAGCCGCTGTACGCCGACGACCCGCTGCTCGGCGAGGTCGAGAAGTACGTGCCCGACACCACCGTCGGTCAGCTCGACGCCAGCTCCCGCGCCCTGATGGGTGTGCTGTCGCCCGAGATCCAGGCCGCCCTGCTCGGCCAGAAGTCGCCCGCCGACGCCCTGAAGGACGCCGCGGCCGCCGCAGCCCCGCTGCTGCAGAAGTGAGGCGACGGGGGCGTGCGGACACCCGCCGCACGCCCCCTCCTCTCCGCCCCCGACGTGAGGAAACGACAATGACGACGGCCACCACGGCACCCAAGCCCGCAGGGCGCGTCGCCCGGGTGCTCGCCCGGCGGGAAGCGCGCATCGCGTTCCTGTTCGTGCTCCCCGCCTTCCTGCTGTTCATCGCCTTCCGCTTCGGCCCGAGCATCGCGGGCGTGGCGCTGAGCTTCTTCGACTACGACATCTCCGGCGAGATCGCGTGGCGCGGACTCGACCACTTCCAGCGCCTGGTCGCCGATCCGCTGTTCTGGCGGGCGCTCGGGACCACCGTCATCTACACGGTGCTGGCGGTGCCGATCGCGCTCGTGCTGTCGACCGTGATGGCCCTCGGCGTGCGACGGGCCTTCCGCGGCGCCCGCTTCTTCCGGTCGATCTTCTTCCTGCCCGTCATCACCTCGCTGGTGCTCGCCGGCTCGATCTTCGTGTGGATCTTCTCGGCGAACGGCCCCTGGTCGGCCCTGATGGCCCCGCTCGGGCTGGGCGGCTCGTGGCTCGGCAGCACCGTGCTCGTGATCCCCGCGATCGTCGTGGTGGGCGTGTGGTCGCGGTTCGGCTACGGGATGATGATCCTCATCGCGGCGCTGCAGGACGTGCCGCGTGAGCTGGAGGAGGCCGCGCTGGTCGACGGCGCGAACGCCTGGCAGCGGTTCCGGTGGATCATCCTCCCGCACCTGCGCCCCACGTTCTTCTTCCTCGCGGTCATCGAGACCACCGCGGCCTTCCAGGTGTTCGACGTGATCTACGTGATGACCCAGGGTGGTCCGGCGAACGCCAGCTACTCGCTTGTCTACCTGCTGTACGACCAGGGCTTCCGCTACTTCGACTACGGCTACGCGGCCGCCGTCGGCGTCGCCCTGTTCGTCATGACCCTCGTGGTCGCCCTCATCCAGCGCCTCGTGATCGGAAAGCAGAAATGACCGCTCTCCTGCAGCCCCCGACGCAGACCGCCGCGCCGACCCCGCAGCCCGCGCCCCGCAAGCGCCGCTCGTTCCGCGCGCTGGAGCCCACCGGCTGGGGCGTGGTCGTGCGGTGGATCTGGCTGAGCCTCGCGGGCATCCTCAGCTTCTTCCCGTTCTATGCGATGGTCGTGCTGAGCCTGAAGCCCGGCATGGTCGTCGAGCTCCCCGGCTCGCTGCTGCCCTGGACGGACATCTCGTTCGACTCCTACGCGCAGGTGCTCGGCGGTCAGAACATCCTCGGCTGGCTGTTCAACACGCTCGTCTACTCGCTCGTGTCGGTCGTGGCCGTGCTGTTCCTCTCCGCGCTCGCCGGATACGCCTTCGCCAAGAAGCGCTTCCGCGGCAAGGAGGTCATGTTCTGGTCGTTCCTGGCGATGGTCATGGTGCCGTTCCACGTGACGCTGATCCCGACGTTCATCCTGATGGCGAACCTCGGCGGCATCGACACCTACTGGGGCCTGATCCTGCCGACGCTCGCGAACGCGCAGGCCGTGTTCCTGATGCGGCAGTTCATCCAGGGGCTGCCCGACGAGCTGTTCGAGGCGGCACGGATCGACGGTGCGGGGGAGTTCCGCATCTTCCTGCGGATCGTGCTGCCGCTGTGCAAGCCGATCCTCGCCACCCTCGGCATCTTCGTGTTCCTGTGGCACTGGAACGACTTCCTGTGGCCGCTCATCATCGCCAAGTCGAACTCGATGTTCACCCTCACCGTGGGCATCTCGTCGCTGCAGCAGCAGAACGTGCCGCTCAGCACCATGCTCGCCGGCTCCGTCGTGGCGCTGCTGCCCATCTTCCTCGCGTACCTGATCGCCCAGCGGTACGTGCAGGAGGGCGTGACCGGCACCGGGATCAAGGGCTGAGAAGAAGGGAAAGCACCACATGACTCAGCACAGCTTCGCCTCCGAGGCCGAGCTCGAAGAGGCCCTGGCCACGCCGAGCGACGCGCTCGTGGCCGACCTGGCACGCGGATCGGGCGACCTCGTGATCCTCGGCGCCGGCGGCAAGATGGGCCCGACGCTCGCGATGCTCGCGCGCCGCGGGATGGACGCGGCCGGCCGGACGGACGACGCCGTGTACGCGGTCTCGCGCTTCGGCGACGCCGCGATCCGCGAGCGCCTGGAGGCCGCGGGCGTGACCGTCGTGCCGTTCGACCTGATCGAGAACGACGACTTCTCCGCCCTTCCCGACGCCCCCCACGTGGTGTTCATGGTCGGCGCGAAGTTCGGTGCGGCGACCAACGCGTCGTGGGCGTGGGAGGTCAACGCCGCCCTGCCCGACCGGGTGGCCCGCCGCTACCGCGACAGCGCGATCGCCGTGCTGTCCACCGGCAACGTGTACCCGTTCGTGCCCGCGTCGTCGGGCGGCGCGTCGGAGGATGTGACCCCGGCGCCGATCGGCGAGTACGCCCAGTCGTGCCTCGGACGGGAGCGGGTGTTCGAGTTCGGTGCGCAGGAGCGCGGCACGAAGGTCGCCATCATCCGCCTGAACTACGCGGTCGACCTGCGCTACGGGGTGCTGGCCGACATCGGCACGGCCGTGCACGCGGGCGAGCCCGTGTCGGTCGCCACCGCCAACGTCAACGTGATCTGGCAGGGCTACGCGAACGAGGTGGTGCTGCGCAGCCTCGTGCACGCGTCGACCGACCCGTTCGTCATCAACCTCACCGGGCCGGAGCTGCTGAGCGTGGAGTCGGTCGCCCGCGGCTTCGGCACCCTGTTCGACCGCGAGGTCACGATCGTCGAAGAGCCGCAGCCGACCGCGCTGCTCAGCGACGCCCGCCGCTGCATGGCCCTGTTCGGCTACCCGTCCGTGTCGGCCGAGGAGCTGATCCGCATGCAGGCCTCCTGGATCGACGCGGGCCTGCCGATGATCGCCAAGCCCACCAAGTGGGCCGTGCGGGACGGGAAGTTCTGATGTCGTCGTCGTCCGCGGACACCGCGACCGTGCCGGTGCTGCGACCCGAGGCCGCGGCCACGCTCGCGCGCGGTGCCGTGATCCCCGCGCACCCGCTCGCGCTGACGGCCGACCGCACGCTCGACGAACGCCGTCAGCGCGCCCTCACGCGCTACTACCTCGACGCGGGCGCCGGTGGTGTCGCGGTGGGGGTGCACACGACCCAGTTCGAGATCCGCGACCCGGAGCACGCCCTGTTCGAGCCCGTGCTCGCGCTCGCCGCGGAGGAGCTCGACGCCCGCGCGGGTGCCGAGGTCGTGCGCATCGCCGGTGTGGCGGGCGGCACGGCGCAGGCGGTGGCCGAGGCCGAGCTCGCGCGCGGGCTGGGGTACGACGCCGTGCTGGTGAGTCCCCGCGTCGCGGGCGCCGACGAGCGTGCCCTGCTCGAACGCGCCCGCGCCGTCGGCGAGGTGCTGCCCGTGGTGGGCTTCTACCTGCAGACCGCGATCGGCGGGCCCGTGCTCGGCCGTGACTTCTGGCGCGAGTTCGCGTCGATCCCCTCCGTGGTCGCGGTGAAGGCCGCGCCGTTCGACCGCTACCGCACGCTGGAGCTGGTGCGCGGGGTGGCGGCGTCCGGTCGCGCCGACGACATCGCCCTGTACACCGGAAACGACGACGCGATCGTCGCCGACCTGCTGTCGGAGTTCCACGTGGACTCGCCGTCCGGCCCGCGCACGCTGCGCTTCGTCGGCGGGCTGCTCGGCCAGTGGGCCGTGGGCACGCGGGCGGCCGTCGCGCTGCTGGAGCGGGCGCGGCAGGCGATGGACGGCGACGCCGAGGCGTACCGCGAGCTGGGGCTGCTGGCCTCCGACATGGTCGACGTGAACCAGGCGGTGTTCGACCCGGGCAACGACTTCCACGGCGTGATCGCGGGCGTGCACGAGATGCTGCGCCAGCAGGGCCTGCTCGACGGCACGTGGTGCCTCGACCCGGCCGAGGGGCTCTCGCCAGGGCAGGCGGAGGAGATCGCCCGGGTGCGCCGTGCCTACCCGGCCCTGAACGACGACGCGTTCATCGCCGCGCACCTCGAGGACTGGCTGCGATGAGCGCCGCGGCGCCCGCGGTCGTCGTGGCGGCGGTTCCGGAGGCGCTGTCGGCGGAGTTCTTCGCGCCCGCCGACCTCGAGCGCCTGCACCGTGCCGCGGCCGCCGCGGGCGGGAGGTTCGTGCGGGTCGAGTCGCTCGACGACCTCGACCCCGCCGAGCTGCGCGGGGCACGGGTCGTGATCACGAGCTGGGGTGCCCCGCCGTTCGACCCCGCCCTGCTCGCGCGCCTTCCGGCGCTGGAGCTCGTGGCGCACACGGGCGCGTCCGTCAAGGCGTTCGCGACCGGGGAGCTGTTCGACCGGGGCGTCGCGGTGACCCAGGCGGGCGACGCCATGGCCCGCCCGGTCGCCGAGGTGTCGCTCGCCTTCACGCTCGCGCTGCTGCACCGGCTGCCCGAGCTGTCGCACGGGGTGCGCGCGGGCGGCTGGTACGACGCGGCCGCGGTGGGCACGCAGCACGAGATCCTCGGGGCGCCCATCGCGGTGATCGGCGCGTCGCGGACGGGTCGTGCGTACCTGCCGCTGATCTCGGCGCTGGGCGCGGAGCCGCTGCTGGTGGATCCCACGATCGACGCCGCCGCGGCCGCCGCCCTCGGTGCCGAGCTGGTGCCGCTGGACGAGGCGCTTCGTCGCGCCCGCATCGTCGCGGTGCACGCGCCGACGCTGCCCGAGACGCATCACCTCCTCGGTCGGCGGGAGCTCGCGCTGATGCCCGACGGCGCGGGACTGGTGAACACGGCCCGCTCGTGGCTGGTGGACGAGGCCGCGCTCATCGACGAGGTGCGTACGGGCCGCCTGAGCGCCGCGGTGGACGTGTTCGACGAGGAGCCGTTCGGCGCCGACAGCCCGTTCCGCACCCTCCCCGGGGTGCTCGTGACGCCGCATCGCGCCGCCGGCACCCACGAGGGGCGGCTGCGGCAGGGCCGGATCGTGGCGGACGAGGTCGCGGCGTTCTTCGAGGGCCGACCGCTCGCCCACACGGTGGATCGCGCCGCGCTGGCGTGGATGGCATGACCGCGGCGATCGCGCGCGGGGACGACCCCGCCGGCTGACGCGGGGTGGATCGTCCGGGCGGGAGCCCGGGGTGCTGGGGTCGGGGGACTCGAGGGAGGACGCGGCTCGGCCGGACGGCCGGACGCCTGACCGCGGCGACGACGCCGCAAGGAGGATGAGCATGACCCAGCAGGAGATGACCGAGACCGCCGCGCTGCGCAGCAGGCGCATGCTGCTCGCCGGGTTCGGTGCCGCCGCGCTCGGCGGTGTCGCGGCGGCGGCCGCCCCGAGCGCCGCGCAGGCCGCCGGCCCCGTGGCTCCACAGGACTCGTCGGGCTCGAAGACCGTGGCGAACGCCGGCACGGCTGCGGCGCTCGCGGCTCGCAAGGGCAAGGACGGCGACCTGGTGCGCACGAGCGGCTACGCGGCTCCCGGCGACGGCGGCGCCGGCCTGTACCGCTTCGTGAAGAAGGACGGCCCTGCGGCCAACGGCGGCACGGTGCTCGCGGGGCCGAAGGGCGGCGTCTGGGTGCTGGTGCACCAGGGCACGGTGGACTTCCGGGTGTTCGGGATCATGGACGCCTCCGTCCCGGCCGACGACGCGCTGGACGCGCTGGTGGGCGACGCGAGCGTCCGCCGCATCGAGGCGTACTGCGACCTCAACTTCGTGCGCCGGCACCGGTTCACCCGTTCCAACCTGGCGTTCGACTTCCACCACCACCTCATGACCACACAGGGCATCGAGAACGCCGGCAAGGACGACCCGTTCGCCGCGGTCATGTTCTTCCGCGGCGAGGTGACCGAGGCGGTGCAGGAGGCGCGGCTCGGCGAGAACGTGCCCGACCTCGCCGACGTCTTCCCGGTCGCCGACTCCTCGTTCTTCGCGGTCGGCGAGTGGTACGCGGCCGAGGTGAACGCGCTCTCGGGTCGCTGGGAGCGCGAACTGCAGCGGCTCGTGCAGGTGACCCAGATCGTCGACGGCACGCACATCCGCGTGAACTACAAGAACGGCTGGCCGCTCGGCAAGGACCGCACCATGACGTGGCGGCACGTGAAGCCCGTGCAGGACATCACGGTGTCGAACCTGAAGTTCCTGGGCGGAGGGACCGACGAGTACACCGGCTCGCACCCGCTGGCGTTCGAGTACGCGGTGCGCTGCGACGTCGACCACATCGACGGCACCGCCACGTTCTGGCCGCTCATCCAGCGTCGCTGGAACACGTACTTCAGCACCGAGAGCTGCACGCTGAAGAACCCGACCTCCGTCACGTGGGGTGGCGCGGGCTACCTGACGCAGCAGATCTACTGCCTGTACGGGTACGTCGCCAACTGCCACACCGCGAACGCGCGGCACCTCAACGACTTCACGGCGAGCGCCTACTGCCTGGTGGAGAACTGCCACGGCGACGGCGACGACCAGGGCCCGTTCGTGACGCACGGGCAGTACGAGCACGACCTGACCTACACGGGCAACTCCGGCCTGATGACGTTCGCGAACTCGGGTGCCGCGTGGGGCTCGGCCGCCAAGCGCATCACGGTGCGCAAGCACGTGTGCTCGTGGTTCGTGGCGCGCGTGCGCATCACCGACCTCACGCTGGAGGACGTGCAGGTGATCGGCAAGCCGTCGCTGTCGGGCTCCGGCATGCTGTGGATCAACGCCGACGGCGCGCAGCTGCGCGGGTGCACCGCGTCGGACACCCTGATCATCACGCAGGCGTCGGACAACTCCGCCCGCCCGACCGTGATCGCCGACTCGCACATCACGTTCGTCGCTCCGGGCGACCTCACCAATGCGACGGTCACGACCCCGGTCACCTTCGTCGACACCGTGCTCACGAACGTCGGCGGCGTGAAGATCGGCGGGGCGGGCGCCGTGACGTTCCGCGGCTCGACCCTCACCGCCGCGGAGGACTCCGCCCCCCTCGCGTCGTCGTCCGAGCGGCTGCGGTTCGAGGGCGCGACCCTGCGCAACGTGCGGATCGCGGCGGCCAGGGGCGAGCGGCAGACGCTGGAGTTCGCGGGTGCGGACGTCGCGGCGAAGGGCGGCACGGGGATCGGGCGGACGGGCGCGGGCGAGCTGCACGTGACCCTGAGCGACAGCACCTTCCGCGGCGACGGCGGCACGACCCACGTCTCCCTCACCTCGGGCGCGACGCACTACCGCGCGGTCGGGAACCGGTTCGAGGGCGGCAGGCTCGAGCTGGGGGCCGACGCGTTCGGTGCCGAGTCGACGCTGCTGCACACCGGGAACGTCGAGGCCGGGGTGACTCGCACGGCCTTCCCCGACGCGGGCGACCGCGTGGTCGACACCGCGAATCTGCTGGTGTGAGGGTGCGCCGCGGGAGGACCGTTCGTCGGCTCTCCCGCGGCCGTCGGGATCGTATCGCTCTGGAATATGGGTAACGCGTTACATTCTGTCGCATAGGGTGGACACCGCTATCTGTTCGCAGGATGCACGAGGGGGAAAGCTCGGCCCGCATCCGAACCAGAAGAACCCGGTGACATCCCGAGAGATCCGGGCGGTCTTCCTGACCCTTCGAAATGATGAGATCACTACGTAATTCGATTCACCCTGTCCGCTCTACCCTGCTCGCCTCTCTCGCCGCCGTCGCGGTGATCGGCTCCGGTGCCATCGCGGCACCCTCCTCGGCCTCCGCCGCAGACGCGGCGTCGAACGCCATCGCCTCCGTGATCGAGAGGGGGTCGGAGTGGTCGTACTACCGGTCGACCACGGCGCCCTCGTCCGACTGGCAGACCGGCTCGTCGTCGTGGGACACCGCGAAGGCTCCGTTCGGCGCCGGTTCGCGGGTCGGACGCGTCGCGACGAAGATCCCGTCGTCGACCGACCGCCCGCTGTCGACCTTCTTCACCAAGAGCTTCACGCTCACCTCGGACCTCCCCGAGTGGTCGTGGCTCAACACCTGGGCCGACGACGGCATCGTGGTGTGGATCAACGGCACCGAGGTCGGGCGCAAGAACGCGCCGACGGGCGACATCACGGCGAAGAGCTACGCCACCGCCGCGCCGTCGACCACCTCCGCCCGCTCGAACCCGGTGTCGTTCTCGATCCCAGTGAACCTTCTCCACGAGGGCGAGAACACCATCGCGGTGCAGGTGCTGGCCAACTACCACGCGACCCCCAATGTGAGCTTCGACGCACACCTCGTGCGGGAAGACACCCCGTCGGGTCAGGCCGTGGCTCCCGCGCCCGCCCCGGCTCCGGCCCCGGCTCCGGCTCCGGAGGACGACTCCACGCAGGTCGCGCCGCCGGCGAGCGAGCAGGAACCTCCGGCCGAGGAGCCGGCTCCCGCACCCGAGCCGGCCCCCGCCCCCGCTCCCGCGCCCGCGCCGGCGACGGACGGGAGTGGGTCGGCGACGAGCGACCCCGACGCCTGCGGTGCCCAGGCGATGCTGGCCCCGTCGTGTGGCGCCCTGTGGGGCGTGTACGCCACCGAGGGCGGATCGAACCTCGTGACCTCGGTCACCGATCTCGAGGCCAAGGTCGGGCGCAAGTTCGACATGACCATGCGGTACCACGACTTCTCCACCCACGTGCATCAGGGGCAGTTCCCCGACGCGGAGGAGCAGACGCTGGGTCAGGACCGCACGCTGCTGTTCTCGTGGCAGTCGCGCGTCTCCGACACCAACACCATGATCGCGTGGTCGCGCATCACCAAGGGCGAGATGGACTCGTACATCGATTCCGCCGCCGACCGGGTCAAGGCGTTCGGCAAGCAGGTCATGATCGCGTTCGATCCCGAGTTCGACAACGGCCCGAACGAGGAGAAGGGCACGATGGCGGACTACGCCAGCGCCTACCGCCACATCCATGACCGTTTCGAGGCCAAGGGCGTGACCAACGTCGCGTGGGCCTGGGTGTCGACGGGGTACCTCGGCGACGGGAACGACGACCGCATCATGCAGGGCTACCCCGGAGACTCCTACGTGGACTGGGTGGGTTACGACCCGTACAACTTCTACACGTGCAACGGCACCGGGTGGACGACGTTCGCCGACAAGATCGATCAGAAGTACCACTTCTTCACGCAGGGCAGCCTGGGCACCAAGCCGCAGATCCTGTCCGAGTACGGCACCTCGTACAACACGTCCGACCCGGCGCTCGCGCAGGACTGGCACCGCGACATCCCCGATGCGCTCAAGGACTACCCGAACCTGAAGGCGCTCGTGCGGTTCAACTCGCCCGGTGCCCTGGGCACGGGGGAGAAGTGCACGCTCCAGATCGAGAACGGCCCCGGCATGCTCGAGTCGTTCAAGGACGCGGGTCTGGATCCGTTCGTGAACACACGCGGGAACTGACCCCGCGTCGAGCCGCTCCGCTCGACAGGACTGCGCCCCCTCGGGCGCCGGTGCCTCACACACCGGTGCGCGAGGGGGCGCTCCTCGTGTCACGACCGCGGGCGATCGCGTCCGCGGGATCCGGCGACGCGCGATCGGCGTCCGCGGGATCCGGCGACGCGACCGGCGTCCGCGGGGTCAGTCCTCGGCGGCGGGGAGTCCGACGAGCTCGGCGCTCCGTTGCCACAGGGCCTCCGCGAGCACGGGGTCGTTCGCCTGCGGGTTCACCCGGGTGGTGAGGACGCGCTCGTCGTAGTAGGCGCCGGAGGTCCAGGTCTCGCCCGGGGTCCCGTCGATGAACCACCGCAGGGTCGCCCCTCCGCGGTCGGTCCCGATCAGGAGGACGTGCCGCAGCGGCGACCGGTACACCAGCCGCATGATGCTGGACGAGTCCGCCGCGAAGTTCGTGCGGACCGTGCCGGGGTGGAACGCCACGGCGCTGAGGCCCCGCGCGTGGAACCTCTCGTGCAGGCTCTTCGCGAACAGGATGTTGGCGAGCTTCGCGTCGCCGTAGGCCTTGTTGGGGCTGAAGCGGCGATGGTTGTCGAGGTCGTCCAGGTCGAGGTGCCCGAACAGCCGGTGGCCCACGCTCGACGTGTTGATCACGGCGCCGCGCGCCCGGAGCAGGTGGGGCAGCAGCAGGTTCGTCAGCAGGAACGGTGCCAGGTGGTTCACCTGGAACGTCTTCTCGTGGCCGTCGACCGTGGGGGTGCGGTCGCCGAAGATGCCGCCGGCGTTGTTGGCCAGCACATCGATGCCGTCGTCGCCCACGGCCGCGTCGATGCGGGTCGCGAGGGAGCGGACGTCGTCGAGCCGCGCGAAGTCGGCCACGTGATGCTCGGCTCCGGTCTCCTCCGCGACGGCGCGGGTCTTCTCCGGGGAGCGCCCGACCAGGATCAGCCGATGCCCGGTGTCGGCGAGCTGACGCGCGGCGGCAGCGCCGATGCCGTCGGAAGCACCGGTCAGGACGATGGTGCGGCGGCCGGTCGCGGTCACTCGGCCTCCGCCTCGACCGTCGGGGTGATGCGCTCGACAGCGCGCGTCACGTGCTCGGCGATCACGGCGCGGGCGCGATCGGGGTCGCCGCTGGCCACGGCGTCGATGATCTGCTGGTGGCTGCGCACGTGCTCCTCCTGCTCGGCGGGGTCGAGCGCGGCGTTCGCGGCCTGGATGAACCCGGCGATCCGACCACGCAGCTGGGCGCTGAGCTCGTCGAGGAACCGGTGCTCGGCGAGGTCGGCCAGCGTCTCGTGGAACAGCCGGTCCTGGCGCAGCACCTCCGCGATGTCGCCGGGCGCCGCATCGGACATCGCCTGGATGATGGCGCCGAGGCGTGCCGCCGACTCCTCGTTCCACCGCTCCTGCACGCGGATGGCCATGAACTGCTCGAGCACGATGCGCAGGCTCGAGATCTCCTCCAGGTCTTGCGCGGTGAGCTGGGCCACGCGGGCGCCGCGGCGGGGTTCGCGTGTGATCAGGCGCTCCTCGGCCAGGCGGGTCAGCGCCTCGCGCACCGGGATGTGGCTCACGCCGAGCCGCTCCGCGAGCTTGCGCTCCACCAGCCGTTCGCCCGGCGCGAGCTCGCCCGAGTGGATGGCGGCCCGAAGCTCGTCGGTGACCTGTTCGGCGATGTTCTGATCCGACACGCTGCGCATCCGGGACCCTTCTCGGTTTCGCGCGGCCCGGTGCTCGTCGCGCGGGGCCTCTTCGCTCGCTCGATGCTATGGCATCCGCGACAGGACTGGACAGAACGACGCTGGTGCTAGATGCTATAGCAAAACCCAGCGATGACGAAGGAGTTGTCATGTCCGGCACTGACTCGGCCGCCCAGGAGCGCGCCGCCGACGCCGCGGTGGGAGCCGCGGCCATGAAGAAGGCGATCTGGCGGCTCGGCCCGTTCCTCGGACTGCTCTACCTCGTCGCCTACATCGACAGGAACAACGCGGGCTTCGCCAAGCTCGAGATGACGGCCGCGCTGAACATCACCGAGGCGGCGTTCGGCTTCGCGGCCGGCATCTTCTTCATCGGGTACCTCCTCTTCGAGGTGCCCAGCAACCTGCTGCTGGAGAAGTTCGGCGCCCGCAAGTGGGTCGCGCGCATCATGATCTCGTGGGGCATCGTCGCCGCCCTCACCGCCTTCGTGCAGGACGAGACGCAGTTCGCGATCGCGCGCTTCATCCTCGGCATCGCGGAGGCCGGGTTCTTCCCCGGCGTGCTGCTCTACCTCACGCTCTGGTTCCCGCGGCAGTACCGCACGCAGGTGCTCGCCGTGTTCGTGCTGTCGAACCCGATCGCCAACGCCGTCGCCGCACCGCTGTCGGGCTGGATGCTCGAGCTCCACGGACTGTGGGGTCTGGACGGCTGGCAGCTGGTGTTCCTCCTGCAGGGCGTGCCCGCCGTGCTGCTCGCGTTCGTCGTGTTCTTCTGGCTGCCGGATCGCCCGCAGGACGCCCGCTGGCTGAACCCGGCCGAGCAGCGGTGGATCACCGACACGCTCGCCGCCGAGACGCAGGCCACGGAGCAGCGCCACGGCCGCCTCCGCCTGGGCGAGGTCTTCCGCAACGGGCGTCTGTGGACGCTGATCGTGCTGTTCTTCGGCGTCGTGTTCGGGGCGTACGGCCTGGGCATGTGGCTGCCGACGATCGTGAAGAGCATGGGCGACTTCTCCAACGCCACGACCGGATGGCTGGTGGCGTTGCCCAACCTCTGCGCGGCGCTGGTGATGCTGCCGTGGGAGCGCGCCGCGCGGAAGCAGGGCAACATCCCGCTCCAGATCGGCATCACGCTGAGCATCACGGCCCTGTCGCTCATCGCAGCGGTCGCGGCGCAGGGCACTCCGATCCTCGCGCTCGCGGCGCTGTGCGTCGGGATGTCCGCCCTGTTCTCGACCACGCCGCTGTTCTGGAGCCTGCCGCCCATGGTGCTCACCGGCACGGCCGCAGCGGCGGGACTGGCGTTCATCAACTCGGTCGGCAATCTCGCCGGGTTCGCCGGACCGTACGCGATCGGCTGGATCAGCCAGACCACGGGATCCGCCGTGTGGGGCCTGCTGCTCATCTCCGGGCTCACCTTGCTCGGGGCGACGATCGCGTTCGTGCTGAGCCGTCGCGCCGACTTCACCACGGCGCCCGCACCGGCGCCGCAGTCGGCGCCCGCCGCGCGCTGAGCCGCCCGGATCGGCGGGCGTAACGAGAACGTAACCCCGCCGATCCGGTTCGCTCTAGACGCCCTCGCGCTTTTGCTACATGCTATAGCGAACACCCTTACCCGAAGCACCACCCGAAGCACCACCCGACACCTGGAGGCACCCATGTCGCGTCGTCGCGTCCTTCTCGGCGGAGCAGCGCTGCTCACCGCCGCGCTGATCACCGCTGGCTGCAGCACCTCATCCACCCCCGACGGCTCCGCCCAGGACGGCGGCACGCTCACCGTCGCCGCGGCCCAGGGCATCCCGCAGCTCAACCCGGCCATCCGCACCTTCGCGTGGGAGGAGGTGCTGTTCCCGCTGCTCTGGAACGGCCTCACCACCACCGACGAGTCCGGCGAGATCGTTGGCGACCTCGCCGAGAGCTGGGAGACCTCAGACGACCAGAAGACGTGGACGTTCACGCTCCGCGACGGCGTCACGTTCTCCAACGGCGACCCGTTCACCGCGGAGGACGCCGTGGCCTCCTTCGAGTACTACCTCGACCCCGAGACCGCCACGCAGGAGAAGAACAAGATCGACATGGTGACCGACGTCACCGCCCCCGACGACAAGACCGTCGTCATCACGCTCTCCGAGCCGATCGCCACGTTCGACGCCGGCATCGTGTGGGTCAAGATGCTCGACGTCGACGCGCTCGACACCATCGACAAGGAGCCCATCGGCACCGGCCCCTACATCGTCGACGCCTTCACACCCGACGACAGCCTCACGCTCGTGCCCAACCCCGAGTACTTCGGCGACGCCCCCGCGCTCGACGAGATCAGGATCGTGAAGGCCGCCGAGTCCACGGCCGCCGTGACCGGACTGCGCTCGGGCGACATCGACGTGCTGTGGTCGGTGCCGCAGGGCGACGTCGAGGGACTGGAGGCCGGCGGCGACATCGCGCTCGTGAAGCCGGAGAACCCGAGCCAGTGGCCGTCGTGGGAGGTCGACACCACCTCCCCGCCGTTCAACGACGTGCGTGCGCGGCAGGCCCTCGCATACGCGATCGACCGCGAGGCGATCCTCGACGCCGCGTACTACGGCCAGGGCACGGTCTCCCCGACCAACAACGCCCTCGGCGAGGTGAACCCCTGGTACGGCGGCGACCTGACCGACTACTCCTACGACCTCGACAAGGCCAAGGAGCTGTTCGCCGAGGCCGGCGTGACCGAGGGCAGCACCCTCACCTGGTGGGGCGTCGCCGGCCAGTACCCGGAGTGGAACACCAGCGGCGAGATCCTGCAGGCCAGCCTCAAGGAGATCGGCATCACCCTGAAGATCGACAACAACGACGTCGGCACCTGGGTCGACTCGTTCTACCCGGCGGGCAAGAGCTTCCCGGGCTACATCGTGCCGAACTTCCAGTCCACGCCGCCCGAGCCCGCCTACTCGCTGAATTTCTATCTGGAGGGCCGCTGCGAGTGCAACTGGGTCGACCCGGAGTTCCAGTCGGCCTTCGCCGCCGCCGTCGCCGAGCCCGACCAGGCCGCGCGTGCCGAGAAGTGGGGCACCGTGCAGACGATCATCAACCAGCAGGTGCCGCTGATCGTGCCGCTGCAGTCCACCGTGGTCACCGCGACCAGCACGAAGGTCGACGGCGTGTGGGTCGAGGGCGGCGGGCAGCTGCACCTCGAGAACGCGCAGCTGAAGGGCTGACGTGCTCCTCTCCGTCCTGCGGCGGGTGGGGGGGAGGGGTGCGGTGGTGGTCGTCCACCCATCTCCCTTGTTTTTT
>NZ_JBHWHK010000001.1:565951-1109609 GCF_042732495.1 Microbacterium sp. NPDC059771
TGGGAGAGGGAGGGGAATTCCCCCGCGAAAACACAAAGTGGAAGGACGGGCGCCCCCCCCCCCTCCCTGTGGCGGGTGCCAACCAGCCCCCCCCTCCCCCTCCCCACCTCGCTCCTCGTGTTCGTGGTGCTCCGGCTGCTGCCGGGCGACCCCGTGATCACCCGTCTCGGCTCGACGCCGGGCGTGGACGCCGAGATGCTCCAGCGTCTGCGCGAGGAGGCCGGGCTCGACGCCCCGGTCATCGAGCAGTACCTGCGCTGGATCGGCGGCGTCGTCACGGGCGACTTCGGACAGTCGTACTTCAACCAGTTCTCGGTGACCGAGCTCATCGCGCAGCGCCTGCCCGCCACGCTCGAGCTCACGCTGATCGGCATCCTGCTGGCCGTGCTCATCGCGACCCCGGCCGCCGTGATCGCCTCGCTGCGCCCGCTCGGCGTGGTCGACCGCGTGCTCACGGCCATCTCCACCGCGGGCATGGCGCTGCCGCAGTTCCTCATCGGCATCGTGCTGATCGTGGTGTTCGCCGTGCAGCTGAAGTGGCTGCCCGCCCGCGGCTACACGCCGTTCGCGGACGACCCGGCCGACAACCTCGTGCGCATGATCCTGCCCGCCCTCACCCTCGCCTTCGCCGCCGCGCCGCTGCTGATGCGGTTCCTGCGGGCGTCGATGGTCGAGGTGCTCGACGCCCCCTACATCCGCACCGCCCGCGGCAAGGGGCAGTCGGCGAGCGGGGTGGTCCTCGGGCACGCGCTGCGCAACGCCCTGATCCCGGGGCTCACCATGCTCGGCCTCATCGTCGGATACACGCTCGGCGGTGTCGTGATCGTGGAGTACGTGTTCGGTGTTCCCGGGCTCGGCTCGCTGGCGATCGACGCCGTGTTCAAGCGCGACTACGCGGTGCTGCAGTCGGTGGTGCTGCTGATCTCCGCCATGTTCATCCTCACGACGCTGGTCGTCGACCTGCTCTACGGCGTGCTCGACCCGCGTCTTCGTGCAAGGAGCAGCCGTGGCTGACACCCTCACCCTCGCCCTGCGCTCGACCCGTCCGCGCCGCCGGCTCGCCGTCGCCTCGTGGATCCCCCTCGCGCTGCTCGCCCTGATCGTGCTGGCCTGCGTGCTCGCGCCCGTCATCGCGCCGTTCGACCCCGCGGCCCAGTCGCCCGACCGCTTCGCCGCGCCCTCGGCCGTGCACCTGTTCGGCACCGACGAGCTCGGCCGCGACCTGTTCAGCCGCGTGCTGTACGGCGGACAGCTCACCGTGTTCATCGCCGCCGGTGCCACGCTCGTGGCGATGGTGCTCGGCATCGCCTGGGGCATGGCCGCCGCGTTCGCCCGCGGCTGGGTCGACGAGCTGCTCATGCGCCTGGCCGACACCGTGATGGCGATCCCGCAGATCCTGTTCGCGCTGGTGTTCATCTCGGCGTTCGGCGCCGACCCCGTGAAGCTCGCCGTCATCATCGGCATCCTGCTCACCCCCACGACCGCGCGGCTGGTGCGGTCGTCGGTGCTGAGCGAGCTGCAGGAGGACTACTTCACCGCGGCCGTGGCCTTCGGCTCGAAGCGCAGCCGCCTGCTGTTCGCGGAGGTGCTGCCCAACGCCAAGGGACCGATCGTGGTGCAGGCCGCCATCAACGCCGCGAACGCGATCCTGCTGGAGGCGTCGATGAGCTTCGTCGGGCTCGGCATCGCGCCGCCCGAGGCCACCTGGGGCACCCTCGTGCAGCAGGGCTACCAGAAGATGTACCAGTCGATCGGGTACGTGCTGTTCCCCGCGCTGTTCATCTTCGTGACCATCTGGCTGCTCAACGTGCTCGCCGACCAGTTCGGCGGCGACCGGAAGGGGAAGGGCCGATGACCGACGCCGCTCCCGTCCTGCGGGTGCAGGACCTCACCGTCTCCTACGGCGACGTGACGCCCGTGAAGGGCATCAGCTTCGCGGTGCGCCCCGGCGAGCGGATCGGCCTGGTCGGCGAGTCCGGCTCCGGCAAGTCGCTCACCGCGCTGTCGATCATGCGCCTCAACGACGGCGCGAAGCTCGGCGGCAGCATCCGGCTGCGCGACCGTGAGCTGCTGACTCTCCGCACGCGCGAGATGACGAAGGTGCGCGGCGGCGAGATCGCGATGGTCTACCAGGACCCGATGTCGTCGCTGAACCCGGTGCGCACCATCGGGCACCAGCTCGTCGAGGCGATCCGGCTGCACGAGCGGGTGTCGCGCCAGGCCGCGCGTGCCAGGGCCGTCGAGCTGCTGACCGAGGTCGGCGTGCCGCTGCCCGAGGAGCGCCTGAGCCAGTACCCGCACGAGTTCTCCGGCGGCATGCGGCAGCGCGTCATGATCGCGATGGCCATGTCGTCGCGGCCCGCGGTGCTGATCGCCGACGAGCCCACCACCGCCCTCGACGTGACCACGCAGTCGCGCATCATCGACCTGCTCGACCGTCTCGCGGAGGACCACGGCACCGCGGTCGTGCTCATCACGCACGACCTCGGCGTCGCGGCCGGCTTCTGCGAGCGGATCCACGTGATGCGGCACGGGCGCGTGGTCGAGGAGGGCCCCGTCGACCGGATCTACGCCGCGCCCGAGCACCCGTACACGCAGGCGCTGCTGGGGGCCGTGGTCGACCTCACGGTGGACGTGCACCAGCCCATCCCGACCGTGGACGCCCTTCACCTCGCACCGCCCACCCCGGAACCGCACGGTGCGGGGCCATCCCACCCCCGGTCCGTGAGCGAGGGGCCCTTCGGCGAGACGAAGGGCGCCGCCGACACGATCAGCGCGGTCGACCGGGCCAGGGAGTCGGGCGACGTGCTGGTCGACGTGCAGGGCGTGACGAAGGTGTTCACGCTGGGCTCCGGACGCCGCGTGACCGCGGTCGACGACGTGTCGTTCCAGATCCGCCGCGGCGAGACCGTGGGGCTCGTCGGCGAGTCGGGGTCGGGCAAGTCGACCGTGTCGAAGGCGGTGCTCGCGCTCGGCGGCATCGACGGCGGTGCGGTGGTGTTCGACGGGCAGCGTCCGCACGACCTGCGCGGCGAGGAGCTGCGCAGGCTGCGCCGCCGCATGCAGATGGTGTTCCAGGACCCGTTCTCGGCGCTCAACCGCCGGCAGACCGTGGCGCAGATCATCGAGGCGCCGCTGCTCGCCCACGGCATCGGCACCCGGGCGACCAGGGCCGAGAAGGTGCGCGAGGCGATGCACCGGGTGCGGCTGGACGAGGAGTTCGCGCACCGGCTCCCGCGCTCGATGTCGGGCGGCCAGTGCCAGCGGGTGTCGATCGCGCGGTCGCTCGTGCTGGAGCCGGAGTTCCTGGTGCTGGACGAGTCGGTGTCGGCGCTCGACGTGTCGATCCAGGCGCAGGTGCTGAACCTGTTGCGCGACCTGCAGTCCGAGCTCGGCCTGACGTACCTCTTCATCAGCCACGACCTCGCCGTGATCCGGTACATGTCGTCGACCGTCGCCGTGATGCAGCACGGGCGGATCGTGGAGGTCGGCGCGCGCGACGCCCTGTTCGCGAACCCGCAGCACGAGTACACGCGCAGCCTCATGGCCGCGATCCCGGTGGCCGATCCGGTGCTCGAGCGGCGCCGGCGGGCCGAGGCCGCGGCGCTCTGGCAGGCGCAGGGGGCGGTCACCGCGGTCGTCCCGGCCCCCACCGCCGCGGGAGCGCGCGGATGACACCGACGGGACACCTCGTCCCGACCCGCCGTCGATAACGAAGGAGTCGTCATGTCCGACACCACCACCGGCACCGAACAGGGTGTGCGCTCGACGGGGCGTCGCGCCCTGATGACCGGGCTCGGCGCCGTCGCGCTCGGTGCGGCCGGGTCCGTCGTCGGCGCGTCGTCCGCGCAGGCGGCCCCCGTCGCGGCGGGCTCGAAAGACGTCACGAGGGCGGAGACCGTCGCCGACCTGGCCGGGCTGCGGGCGCGTGAGGGCGAGCTGGCGATCGTCGCCGGGTATCACGCGCCCGGCGACGCCGGCCTGCTCGTGTACGTGGGGGCCGGTGAGGCCGACACCGCGGTCAACGGCGGCACGGTCGTCGCCGGCAAGCGCCACACGAAGTGGGTGCTGCTCCACGACGGCACGGTCGACTTCCGGGTCTTCGGCATCACCGGACCCGAGACGGCGGCCGACGACGCGCTCGACGCGCTGGTGAACGACCCCGCCGTCCGGCGCATCGAGGCCCAGACCGACCTGCTGTTCCAGCGGCGGCACGTCTTCACCCGCTCGCACATCGAGATCGACTTCGGCGGGCACCTGGTCACCACGGAGGGGATCGAGCCGAACACCGCCGACAACCCGTTCGGCGCGGTCATGTTCTTCACCGGGGCGGCGGCAGACGTGGTCGTCGAGCACCGGCTGACCGAGCCGTGGGCGGAGCTGACCGACGCGGTCGCGGTGCCCGACGCCACCCCGTTCGCCGTCGACACCTGGTGGGCGGTGCAGTGCGACGAGGTCGCCGGTGGCGGGCGGGACGAGCGCGAGCTGCAGCGGTTCGTGCAGGTGACGCAGCAGCTCGACGCCGCGCACATCCGCGTCGACTACCTCAACGGCTGGCCGCTCGACACCGGTCGCCGGCTCACCTGGCGCCGGATGGAGCCGGTCGTCGGGGTGCGCATCGCGAACATGCGGTTCCTCGGCGCCGGACCGTTCGACGGACCCACCGACGGGTCCTTCCCCGATCCGCGCGAGCGCACAGGGTCGCACCCGATCGCCTTCGAGTACGCCGTCCACTGCGACGTCGCCGACGTGCACGCCAGCCGCACCTGGTGGCCCGTGATCATGCGGCGGTGGAACACCCACTTCACCACCGAGCGCTGCTCGGTCGAGAACCCGCCCACCGTGTTCTACGGCGGCGCGGGGTACCTCACGCAGCAGATCTACAGCCTCTATGGGCGGGTCGCCGACTGCACGTCGTCGAACGCGCGGCACCTGAACGACCTCACCGCGAGCGCGTACTGCATCGTCGAGAACTGTCACGGCGACGGCGACGACCAGGGCGGCAACCCGTTCACGACGCACGGCCAGTACGAGCACGACCTCACCTTCATCGGCAACTCCGGGCTGATGGACATCGCCAACTCCGGGGCGCAGTGGGGCACGGCCGCCAAGCGCATCACGGTGCGCGACCACGTGTGCTCGTGGTTCGTCGCGGGCACGAAGATCAGCGACCTGACGCTCGAGAACGTGCGGGTGATCGGCCGCTCCACGTTCGACCCGCAGGCGACCATGACGATCAACGCCGACGGGGCCCAGGTGCGCGGCTGCACCGCCGGGCTGCTGGCGATCGGGCAGCGGTCGGCGCGGTCGTCGCGGCCGACGACGATCGAGGACTCCACGTTCGCGCTGCCGAAGGACCAGGTGCTCGTGCAGACGCCCGTCACGGTCCCGGTCAGCTTCGTGCGCTGCACCATCGGCGGCATCGACGGGACCAAGGCCCGCGGTTCGGGACCGGTCGAGTTCGTCGACTGCCGGCTGAGCGGCCCGGCCTCCGGCGCGCCGTTCGAACTCGGCGCGTCGCGGGTCACGATCCGCGGCGGTACCGTGCGCGACGTGCTGCTGTCGGCGACCGCCGTGCGCGACCAGCTCATCGCCGTGGAGGGCGTGGAGCTCGGCACCGAGCGGGCCGACGTCGCCCTGCTGTCGCGGGCGGCCGGCGACGGCGCCGTCACCTGGCGTCTGAGCGGCGTGACCTCGACGGTCGCGAACGGTGCGGCGCACGCCGACATCGGTGCGGGCGTGAACCACGCGCGCATCACCGGCTCCCAGTTCGTCGGGGGACGGTTGCGGCTGGCCGACGGGTTCGCGGAGCCGTCCACGCTGCTCTACAGCGACTCCGTGGAGCGCGGGGTCGAGACCACGGTGCCCGAGGCCGGGGACCGGGTGCTGATCGCCGACGTGCTGAGCGTGTGAGCGACGGCCATGATGGACGACAGGGAGGACCTGGAGTGAACGACACGGCAGCTGCCACGCGCCTCGGCGACCGCATCCGCGTTCCGCGCACGCGCGCCCGCATCGGTGTGGCCCGGCGCGACATCACGCCCCCGGTGGGCATCCGCGCCAAGAACTGGGGCCCCGCCGACTGGGAGCGCTCCGAGGGGGCGCATCGCCCGTTCGAGCTGACCGCGCTCGCGGTGATCGGGGCCGACGAGCGCCCGCGCGTGCTGCTCGCGGTCGACGGCACCTGGTGGCGCCGGGTCGCCGACGAGCAGGGGGTGCGCGGCGCGATCCTCGACGGTCTCGGCCTGGAACCCGACCAGCTCATGCTGTCGCTGTCGCACACGCACGCCGGCGCGGTGCTGTGCGCCGCCGACGCGCACCTGCCAGGGGGCGAGCTCATCCCCGGCTACCTGGAGGCGCTGTCCGCCGCCGGGGTCGTGGCCGGACGGGAAGCGCTCGACGGCGCCCGCCCCGGACTGATCGAGTGGACCACGGGCACCTGCACCCTCGCCGCGGAACGGGAGCTCGACCTCGACGGACGGGCGCTCGTGGGCTACAACCCGCAGGGCACCGCCGATGACACCGTGACCATCGGTCGCATCAGCGTCGACGGCCGGGTGCGGGCGACCCTGGTGAACTACGCCTGCCACCCGACCACGCTCGCCTGGCAGAGCCGTGAGGTGTCGCCGGACTACGTCGGGGCGATGCGCGAGATCGTCGAGGCCGCGACCGGTGAGCCGTGCCTGTTCGTGCAGGGGGCATCGGGCGAGCTGGCCCCGCGCGAGCAGTACACGGGAGACGTGACCGTGGCCGACCGGCACGGACGCTCGCTCGGACACGCGGTCCTCGCCGCGCTCGACGCCCTGCCGCTGCCCGGTGAGGAGCTGACGCTGGACGGTGTGGTCGAGTCGGGCGCGCCGCTCGCGATCTGGGCGGGGCGGCCGGTCGACGGCGGAGACGGGGCGCGCGGGGTCGTGGCGGCCGTCGAGCTCCCCCTGCGCGACCTGCCGACGCTCGACCAGCTGGCGGAGGAGTGGAAGGACATCGACCCCCGCTCCCGCGACGAGCGTCTGGGCCGGGCGCGGAACCTGCGCGACGGCTACATCGACGGGCCCACCGTGCAGCACCCGGTGTGGGCGTGGCGCTGGGGCGACGCGGTGATCGTGGGGCATCCCGGCGAGGCATACTCCCGGTTGCAGACGACGCTGCGGGAACGGTTCCCCGCGACGCCCATCGTGGTGATGAACCTGACGAACGGCCCGGGCTTCGTCTACCTCCCGACGCGCGAGGCCTACGACCGCGGCGCCTACCAGGCCTGGCAGACCCCCCTGGCCGCCGGGGCCCTGGAGCTGCTGGAGGCGCACGCGGTGACCCTCGTCGCGAGCCTGCTCGACGACTGACCCGCGGCCGCTACACTTGCTATAGCAAATCCCCGTCGTAGAGGAGAGACATGACCGCGCAGCGCCCCGTCGCCATCGTCACCGGAGGCTCCGCCGGCATCGGCTGGGAGATCGGACAGCGGCTCTCCGCCGACGGGTACCGCGTGGTGGCGACCGACCGCGTGCCCGGCCTCACCGCGGGCGACAACCCCGCCGGCATCCTGTGGCGTGAGCTCGACGTGACCGATCACGCCGCGGTCGACCGGGTGTTCGGCGAGATCGAGGCTGAGCTCGGGCCCATCGAGGTTCTCGTGAACAACGCGGGCATCCAGCGGCACCGCGGCATCGAAGACCTCACGTGGGACGAGTGGTCGGCCGTGGTCGACGTGAACCTGCACGGGGTGTTCTCCGCCCTCCAGGCCGCCGGGCGCCGCATGCTCGACCGCGGCGAGGGGCGCATCGTCAACATCTCGTCCATCTCCTCACGCGGTTCCGCGGGCCGGGCGCCCTACGCCACGACCAAGGCCGCCGTGATCGGGCTCACCTCCACCGCCGGGGCCGAGTGGGCGGCGCGGGGCGTGCGCGTGAACGCGGTCGCCCCGGGCTACGTCGACACGGGCGTCTTCCGGCAGGGGGTCGAGCAGGGCACGCTGAGCCTCGACACGATCCTGTCGCGCATCCCCGCGAAGCGCCTAGCCGACGCGAGCGAGATCGCCGCCGCGGTCAGCTTCCTCGTCTCCGACCAGTCGCGCTACATGAACGGCCAGACGCTGTACGTCGACGGCGGGTTCATGGTGGACTACGGCGTGCCCCTCGCGAAGAAGCCCGAATGAGCGCGATCGCCCGCGTCCACACCGCCACGGTGGTGCTGCCGCTGCCCGCGCCCCTGCAGCTCGGGGGCATGACGGTCACGCGCCGCGAGTACACCGCGGTGCGGGCGACCGCGGGTGACGGCACCACCGGCGTCGCGTACTGCCTGTCGCGCGAGGCGCCGATGGCCGAGATCGTGGAGCGGCTCGTCGCTTCGCACGCGGTCGGCACCGACGCGGACAACCCGGCGAGCACGTGGGAGCGGATGCTGCGGGGGAGCGCGATCGTCGGACGGGTCGGGCTCGTGCGCCGGGCCATCGGGCTCGTCGACATCGCGCTGTGGGACATCGCCGCGCGGCGGGCCGGGGTGCCGCTGTGGCGCCTGCTCGGCACGGGCGACGCTCCCCGCGACGCGATGCTCGTGGCCGCGTACCCGTCACCGCAGCGCACGCCCCGGGAGGTCGCGGACGAGGTGCTGGCCCAGGCGGACGGGTGGTCGCAGGTGAAGATCTCCCGCATTCCCGATCCGGCATACATGCGCGAGCTGCTGGCGCTGCTGAACGCAGAACTGCCCGACACGACCGGGCTGGTGGTCGACGTGGGCTTCGGCTGGCCCGACGCCGGCACGGCCCTCGCCGAGATCGCGCAGTGGGGCGACCCGCGCCTGGCGTGGCTCGAGGATCCGCTGCTGCCGGAGGACGCGGCGGGTGTCGCGCGGATCCGCCGCGAGTCGGGGCTGCCGGTCGCGGTGGGCGACGAGGTGACCGACCCCGCGGTGCTGAAGGCGCTGGTGGAGGTCGGCGAGGTCGACGCGCTGCGCCTCGACGTGGTCGCGATCGGCGGAGTCACCCCCGCACGGGAGCTGATCGCGTGGGCGGCCGAGCGGGGAATACCCGTGTCGGGCCACGTGTACCCCGAGGTGACCGCACATCTCGGCATCCAGGTCGAGACCTTCGCGCGCGGCGTGAACCCGTACGACCCCGCGCCCTCGTTCGTGACGGGCGGCCCGCGGTTCGACGGCGCCGTGACACCGAGCGATACGCCGGGCCTCGGGTTCGGGCTCGACCCCGCCGTGTTCCGATTCGAGAGGGACTGACATGACCGACTCCCCGCGCAGTGTCGTGGTCACCGGCAGCGGCAAGGGCATCGGCCGCGCGGTCGCCGAGCGCCTCACCGCCGACGGCTGGATCGTGGTGGGGCTCGAACGCTCCCCGGGCTCCGGCACGGTCGAGGCGGGCGTGCTGGCGGAGGTCGTGCTCGGCGATGCGTCCGACCGGGAGGCGCACGAGCGCGCGGCGACCGTGGCCCGTGCGCGCGCACCACTGGCCGGGTGGGTGAACAACGCCGGCATCACCCGGCGCACTCCCCTGCACGAGCTCGACGAGACCGCGGTGCGGGAGATCATCGGCATCAACGGCTTCGGCTATCTGTGGGGCTGCTCGACCGCGGTGTCGGCCTTCGTGGACCAGGGCCTGCCGGGGGCGATCGTGAACATCGGCTCGATCCACGGGCGGACGAGCTTCGTGGATCACGCCGCCTACGAGTTCACGAAGGGCGGCATCGATGCGCTCACGCGCAGTGTCGCGGTGACATATGGCGGTCTCGGCATACGTGCGAACACCGTGGCGCCGGGCGGCGTGCGCACCCCGCACCTGGAGGCGCAGATCGCCCGAGCGGCCGACCCCGCTGCGGAGGAGCGCGCGCTCGCGGAGGGCCCGCCGATGGGACGCATCGCCCGAGCGGAGGAGGTCGCCGCCGTCACCGCATTCCTGCTCTCCGATGAGGCCCCGTACCTCTCCGGTCAGTCCATCGCGGTCGACGGCGCCTGGACCGCGTCCTTCGGCGACATCGCCGTCGACCCCGCCCTGCGCGCCCGCTTCGACGCCTGACGCCACCGATTCCTGAGGGCCGTTCGTCTCGTCGCCGGTGAGGTGCCTGAGCGCCGTTCGTCTCGTCGCCGGCGTGGTGTCTGAGGGCCGTTCGTCTCGTCACCGGTGGGGTTTCCGAGCGATCCCCGCGTGACGACGCGCTCGCACCGATGTCCGGGGTCCGTGCGACGATCCGCTCGTCGACGGGAGAACGGATGCGTGGGGAAGCCACCGTGCTGCACGCCGACCTGGACGCCTTCTACGCGTCGGTCGAGCAGCGGGATGCCCCCGAGCTGCGCGGTCGACCGGTGATCGTGGGCGGCGGGGTCGTGCTGGCGGCGAGCTACGAGGCGAAGGCCCGGGGCGTCCGCACCGCGATGGGCGGTCGCCAGGCGCGGGAGCTGTGCCCCGACGCCGTCGTGGTGCCGCCGCGCATGGAGGCGTACTCCGCCGCGAGCACAGACGTCTTCGCGATCTTCCGCGACACGACGCCGCTGGTCGAGGGGCTGTCGATCGACGAGGCGTTCCTGGAGGTCGGCGGGCTGCGGCGCATCGCGGGAACGCCGGAGGAGATCGCCGTGCGCCTGCGGGAGCGTGTGCGACGCGAGGTCGGGCTCGCGATCTCGGTCGGGGTCGCGCGCACCAAGTTCCTCGCGAAGGTCGCCAGCGCCGTGAGCAAACCCGACGGTCTGCTGGTCGTGGAGCCCGAGCGCGAGGAGCAGTTCCTCCTGCCGCTGCCGGTCGAGCGGCTGTGGGGTGTGGGCGCGGTGACGGCCGAGAAGCTGCACCGCTACGGCGTGCGCACGGTCGGCCAGCTCGCGGAGCTGGAGGCGGCGACGGCGGAGCGTATGCTCGGCAAGGCCACGGGCGCGCACGTGCACGCGCTCGCGCGACTGCGGGATCCGCGCCCGGTCGACACCACACGGCGGCGCGGCTCGATCGGCTCGCAGCGCGCGCTCGGCTCGCGGCCGCGGTCGGCGGAGGAGCTCGACCTCATCCTCACGCAGATCGTCGACCGGCTCGCCCGGCGGCTGCGCGACGGCGACCGCGTGTGCCGCACGGTGGTGCTGCGACTGCGCTTCGGCGACTTCACGAAGGCCACCCGCTCCCGCACGCTCGGCGCGCCGACCGACCGCACCGCGATCCTCCTCACAGTGGCGCGCACCCTGCTCGCCGCCGCGCAGTCCGAGGTCGCCGACCGCGGCATCACGCTGCTCGGCCTCTCCCTGTCGCAGCTCGACCGCGCCGACCGCGTGCAGCCGGAGCTCCCGATCGACTGGGGTGACGAGGCGCGACTCGACTCGGTGCTCGACACCCTGCGCGACCGCTACGGTGCGACCTCCGTCTCCCGCGCCGCAAAGCTCGGACGC
Organism: Microbacterium sp. NPDC059771; assembly: GCF_042732495.1. NCBI lineage: Bacteria > Bacillati > Actinomycetota > Actinomycetes > Micrococcales > Microbacteriaceae > Microbacterium > Microbacterium sp. NPDC059771. The sequence continues at coordinate 577,319 of NZ_JBHWHK010000001.1, forward strand.
GACCCCGGCTGGTCCACGCCGATCCTCCCCGAGCATGAGTGACGGCCTCGGCCGAGGGCTGCCATGGTTAAGGCCAGACTTCACCCCCCGTTCTGGCTAGAAGTCGGGCTACACTGAGGGCATGCAGACTGTACCGCTGAGCGAGGCCAAGGACCACCTCTCGCGCCTGGTGGACCAGGTCGAGCGCGAGCACGAGACGATCGAGATCACTCGCCACGGCCGGGGCGCGGCAGTGTTGATGAGTAAGGACGCCCTGGAGTCTCTGTACGAGACGCTGCATTGGCTGTCGGAGCCGGGCACGCGACAGGATGTCGACGATGCGCGGCGACAGGCTGAGGCCGGCGAGCTGCGCAGCGCGGAGGAGACGATGGAGCGCTACGGGGTTCGGCCCCGGTGACCTGGACCACCGCTTTCGCTGACTCCGCCTGGCGCGACCTCGATCGGTTGCCGCAGAAGATCGCACAGGCCATCGTCGAGTTCGCTGTCTTCACCCTGCCCGAGAATCCGGAACGCATGAGCAAGCCGCTCGTCGACGAGTTCGAGGGCCTGCGCTCTGCACGCCGTGGGGACTACCGAGTGTTGTTCTTCCTCGGCGCGCGAGAGACGATCGTGGTCGTGCGCGCCCGGCACCGCCGTGATGCGTACCGCCCGCCCGCTCCGCACTGGGACTGACAGAGGCCGGTGGCCCGCGCGCCCCCCTCGAAACGAAGGAGATCTCACGCGATGAAGGAGGTCTCCGGAGCTCCGCTCCTTCATGACGCGAGATCTCCTGCGCACCGTGCGGCCGTCCACCGGCCGCATCGCCCACCGTGCGGACGTGTACCGCCGCAGGTGACCCCGCCTCCGCGCCTCAGGCCTTGAGCATCGACGCCCGCGCGATGCGGCCGTCCACCACGTCGAAGGTCGCGATGGTCTCGGTCGCGACACCCGCGTTGATCACCTGCTCCTGCGCCACGACCCACCGCGCGCCGAAGAGCACGCTCGACTCGATGACGCACGAGAGCTCGGGGTTCTGCAGCCGGGGTTCGTAGAACGCGCGGATGGCTTCGGCGCCGACGATGGGTTCGGGCGCGACACCGGTGATGACGGCGTCGTCGGCGTAGGTGGCGACGAACGCGTCGAGGTCGTGGGCGTTGAACGCGTCGAGCTGTGCCTGCACGGTGTCGTGCGCGGAACGGTCGAGGGCGGTGCGGTCAGTCAATGCGAACTCCTCCGTTGACGTCGTAGGTGGTTCCGGTGATGAAGCGGGCGCGCTCCGAGGCGAGCGACGCGATGATCCAGGCGACGTCCTCGGGCTGGCCGAACGCGCCGAGGGGGATGCCGGCTTCGAGCTTCGCGCGCCCCTCGCCCTGGAGCTGGTCGGTGATGGCGCTGGCGACAGGGCCGGGGGTGACGGCGTTGACGCGGATGCCCTCGGAGGCCAGGTGTCGCGCGAAGCTGCGGGTGATGGCGAGCAGCGCCCCCTTGCTGGCGGCGTAGTGGATGCCGGTCTGCAGGGCGCCGACCTGTCCGGCGATCGAGGCGATGTTGACCACCGACCGGTCGCCCTCGGCCGCGCGCAGCAGAGGGAGTGCCGCCCGGGTGAGCAGGAAGGTGCCGCGGGCGTTGGTCTCGAGGACGAAGTCCCACTCCTCGATGTCGATGTCGGGGTAGGGCGTGTAGGGGCAGACTCCGCCGTTGTTGATGAGCACGTGCAGCTCGCCCCAGGTGACGGTGATGCGGTCGGTGAGCGCGTCGATCGATTCGGCGTCGCGCAGGTCGAGCCGTGACACCAGCACCTCGGCGGCACCGGCCGCCCGGCACTCCTCGGCGACGCGCTCGGCCTCGGCCTCGCGCCCGGTGTAGGTGATCCAGAGGGCGGCGCCCTCGCGGGCGAGTTCGAGGGCGGCGGCGGTTCCGATGCCGGAACTCGCGCCGGTGATGAGTGCGCGGCGAACAGTCATGCCTAAACGCTATAGCAAGAACGGGTCGCTGTCAGCCGCTGTACACCGCTTTGCTAGATGCTATAGCATCTCTCCCATGACTGCGCCGTTCATCCTCGTCACCGACTGCGACCTCCCGGGGACCGTCATCGAAGACACCCTCCGCGGCGCGGGCCTGCGCGCCGATCGCGCCGCCTCCGGCAGCCCCGACGACATCGCCGCGCTCGGCGCCGACGCCGAGGGACTCGTGGTGCAGTGGGCACGCATCGACGGCGACCTCATGGACCGGATGCCCAACCTGCGCCTCATCAGCCGCGTCGGCATCGGGTACGACATGATCGACGTCGACGCCGCCACCGCCCGCGGCATCGCCGTCGCCAACACCCCCAGCTACTGCATCGAAGAGGTCGCCGCGCACACCGTGGCGATGATCATGACCCAGGCGCGCGGACTCCCCGCCTACGACCGCGCCGTGCGCGCCGGCACCTGGAAGGCCGTGGACGCCCGGCCGCTCGCCGTGCGCCCCTCCACCACCACCGTGTCCGTGCTCGGGTTCGGTCGCATCGGCTCGCTGGTCGCCCGCGGACTCCGCGGCCTCGGCTTCCGGGTGCTCGTCGCCGACCCGTACGCCCCCGCCGACGCCGTGCGCGAGGCGGGCTGCGAGCCCGTCGAGATCCCCGACGCCATCGCCCGCGCCGACATCCTCACCCTCCACGTGCCGCTCACCGACGCCACCCGGCACCTGATCGACGCGGCCGCCCTCGCCACCATGACGCAGGGCGCCGTGATCGTGAACACCTGTCGCGGACCGCTCATCGACGAGGACGCGCTCGCCGCCTCCCTCCGCGACGGACACCTCGGCGGCGCCGCGCTCGACGTCTTCGCGGGGGAACCGCTCGCCGCCGACTCCCCGCTCCGCGACCTCGACCAGGTGCTGCTCACCCCGCACGCCGCCTGGTACTCCCCCGAGGCCCTCGCCGACCTGCCGGTGCACGCGGCCCAGAACATCATCCGGTCGTTCGCGGGCGAGTCCGTGCCGATCGTCAACCCGTCGTTCGCCGCCGCCCGCTGACCCGAAAGCCCGACATGGAACTCCTGCGCCTCGGCCCCGCCGGCCACGAACACCCCTACGTCCGCGACGACGCCGGGGTGATCCGCGACCTCGCGCCCCTCACGGCCGAGATCGACGGGGCGTTCCTCGCCGCCGACGGCATCGCCCGCACCCGCGAGGCCCTGCGCCGCGACGAGCTGCCCGTCGCCGACGTCGACGGCCTCCGCCTCGGCGCTCCCGTCGCCCGCCCGACCGCGGTCCTGTGCATCGGCCAGAACTACGCCGCGCACGCGGCCGAGTCCGGCGCAGAGCCGCCCGCGCACCCGGTGCTCTTCTTCAAGCACCCCAACACCGTGGTCGGCCCGAACGACGTGGTGCTGCTGCCGCCCGGTGCGGAGAAGGTCGACTGGGAGGTGGAGCTCGCGGTGGTGATCGGCAGGACCGCCCGCTACCTCCCGTCGCCCGAGGCCGCCCGCGACGTGATCGCCGGGTACACCATCTCCAACGACGTGTCGGAGCGGGCGTACCAGCTCGACGTCTCGGGCGGGCAGTGGTCGAAGGGGAAGTGCTCCGAGACGTTCAACCCCCTCGGCCCCGCGCTCGTGCCCGCCGACGAGGTCGACCCGCAGGCGCTGCGCCTCCGCTCCTTCGTGAACGGCGAGCCGCGGCAGGACTCCTCCACGGCCGACATGATCTTCCCGGTGCTGCAACTGGTGCACGAGCTCAGTCACTACCTGGTGCTGGAGCCGGGCGACGTGATCAACACCGGTACCCCGCAGGGCGTCGCGCTCTCCGGACGCTTCCCCTATCTGCAGGACGGCGATGAGATGACGATCGAGATCGAGGGTCTCGGGCAGCAGCGGCAGCGGACCGAGCGCGTGCACCTGAGCTGACGCGACCCCGGCGGCCTGTGTCCGCGGCACGGCTCCTTTCGCTGAGTGCGCCGTGCCGCGGCCAGAGGCCGTCGGGGGTGTGCGAGGTCAGGCGAGGTCGCGCGGCGGCTGCGGCGGGGTGCGGTGCAGGGGGTCGGCGACCGGGATGCGCTCGGGCTCCGGCTCGGCCTGGGCCTCGGGCGTCGCGGTGGGGGCGGCGGGAGCGGCGGGGAGCTCGCGGGCGACCTGCTTCTCCAGGACCGTCACGGCCTCGTCCGACAGCAGGATCAGGCCGTCGAGCTCTTCGCGCACGCGCTTGTACGCCACGTTGCGCTCGGCCTGTGTCGCCGACTCGTCGACCGCGACCTTCAGCAGCTGCTGGGCGCGGTCGAGGCGCTTGCGCTCCGCCTCCGTGAAGGTGGAGTCGCGCAGCCGGCGGGCATCCTTCTCGGCGATCTCGAACGCCACCGCGTAGTCGCCCACGGCCTGCAGGTACTCCGCGATCTGGTGCTCCGACAGCGGCGCATCGGCCGAGGCGGGGCGCAGCGCGTCGGCGGTCTTCTTGGCGCGCAGGAACGCGGCGGTGAGCGGTTGCCGTCCGTCGCTCATCGCGGGGAAGGCGATCAGCTTCGCCACGTCGAGCTCGTAGTCGAGCCAGCGGGCCGTGATCTCGTCGTGCTCGGCGAACAGCCGCGTCAGCAGGTCGTCGGTCGACACGGGGGCCGTGGTGTCGACCACCGACGGGCCGCGGCGCTTCGCCTCGCGGCCCAGGGCGCGGGCCTCGATCTCGGCGGTCTTCAGCTGCGCCTTCATGCGCAGCGTCTCCAGGCGGCGTTCGTGACGGCGCTTCGAGCTGCGCTCCCACGCCTTCGCCACGCCTCCGGCCATGCCCATGAGCGGGAAGACGAGCCACCAGTAGTGCCCCGCGAAGGTCCAGAAGCCCTGGATGAACTCGTCCATGATGGGTTCAGCCTACTGCGCAGGGGCCGGGCGCCGGCGGCCGTCCGTCGGCTCTGATCGGCCGCATCCGCGGTGGTGGACCCGCGCCGCGAGGCAGACCGCGGCTAGGGTGGGCGCAGAGCCGCCCGGGCGGGGGCGCGGCATCGTCGTCCTCCGCCGGTCGCCGTGGAGGAGGACAGCATGGAGACGAAGAACGTCGCGATCGTCGGCATCGAGAACACTCATGCCACCGAGATCGTCCGTCACCTCAACGGGGAGGAGGCAGCCGACCTCCCGGTGCGGGTCTCGGCCCTCGTCGCGGGCGAGGTGGAGCGCACCAGGGAGCTCGCCGAGCTCGGAGCCATCACCCGCATCGCCCCCGAGGTGTCTGAGCTCAACGGCGCGGTCGACGCGCTCATCGTGACCAGCCGCGACGGGGCGCTCCACCGCGCGCTCGCCGTGCCGTTCCTCGAGGCCGGTACTCCCGTCTGGGTCGACAAGCCGCTGGCCACGACGCTCGACGACGCCGACGCGATCCTCGCCGCGGCCGAGCGTGGCGGCACGACCGTCACCTCCTTCTCGACGCTCCGCTGGCTCGACGACACCGCGGCGATCGCCGACGCCGTGGCCGGGGTCGGCGCGCTCCAGTCGCTCACCGTCTCGGGCCCGGCCGACGCCGACAGCCCGCACGGCGGCCTCTTCTTCTACGGCATCCACCACGCCGACGTCGCCCAGCACCTACTGCCCGGCGCGGCGGAGGGCGTGGAGGTCGAGCGGGCCGACGGCCGTGTCGTCGCGCGCTACCGCGTCGGCGGCGTGCCGGTGGTGCTGGACTTCGTGCGGCCCGAGGGCGACGCGGCCGTGCCGTTCCACGTGACGGCGGTCGGTACGGGCGGCACGGTCGAGCGCGACATCGAGGTCGGCCCCGACTACGTACGGCCCGGAGTCGACGCGTTCGTGCGGATGCTGCTCACCGGCGAGACCCCGGTCCCGGTCGCCCAGCTGCGCGAGCCCGTCGCGGTGCTGGAGCAGATCACGCGCGCGCTCTGATGCTCCGGCGCCGCGGAGGTGGGAGGCGTTCCTCCGCGCGACTCCTCGGGCGCCAGATATCGACCCCGCACCGGTGACCACGCGGCCGATCTCAGCGCTTCGTGAGGTCTTGCGCGAGCATCACGATGATGCCGCTCGGGCCGCGCAGATACGTCAGCTTGTACACGTCCCGGTAGGTGGCGACGCCGCGCAGCGGGTGGCAGCCGTGCCGGGCGGCGATGGCCAGTGACGCGTCGATGTCGTCCACGGAGAAGGCGACGCGGTGCATGCCGATCTCGTTCGGCAGTGTGGGCTCGGTCTCGATCGCGGCGGGGTGGAGGTACTCGAACAGTTCGAGCTGCCCCTGGCCGTCGGGCGTCTGCAGCACGGCGATCCTCGCGTGGTTGCCGTCGAGCCCCACCGCGGTCGACGCCCACTCGCCGCTCACCTCGTCGCGCCCGACCACCTCCAGCCCGAGGTCGGTGAAGAAGGCGATCGTGGCTTCCAGGTCGCGCACGGCGATCCCGACGTTCTCCAGGTGGATGGGCATGCCGCGATGCTACGCCGTGCCGTGTCGTGGTGTCAGCGGCCGAGCTTCTCCGCGCACGCGACGCAGTACTCGGCGAACGGTCGCACCTCCAGCCGCCCGGCGGGGATGGGTTTCCCGCAGTTCGCGCAGACGCCGTAGGTGCCCGCATCGAGACGGGCCAGCGCGTCGTCCACCTGCTGCAGCTCCACCGCCGCAGCCTCGGCCAGCCCGGTGAGCCGTGACCACTCCGACGACAGCGTCACACCCTCGGGGTCGTGCTCGTCGTCGTCGTTCGAGCCCTCGCGGTCGTGCATGAGCTCGTCGAGCGTGGCCGCGGTCGCGCGCACCCGCCCTTCCGCCTCGGCGCGCAGTCGTTCCAGCAGCACGCGCGGATCCTCACTCATCCGCCCACTCTAGGCGCGCCTTCCGACACCGGCGCGCGCCTGCCGCGTGGCTCACTCGTGCGCGCGGCGCTCCGCCCGGGTGCGCGGGGGCTGCACCGCGGGGATGGAGTCGGTGTGCACGGCGGGGTGGTCGCGCTCCAGCGCCGCGCCCTCCATGTCGACGTTCGGGATGAGACGGTCGAGCCACCGCGGCAGCCACCACGCCGAACGGCCGAGCAGATGCATGAGCGCGGGCATCAGCAGCATCCGCACCACGAAGGCGTCGAGCAGCACGCCGAACGCGAGCCCGAACCCGATCGAGCGGATAATGGTCGACTCGGAGAAGATGAACCCGCCGAACACCGACACCATGATGAGCGCCGCGGCGATCACGACCGAGCGGCCCGCGCGGAAGCCCTGGGCGACGGCGTCTCGTGCGGAGGCGCCGTGCACGTACGCCTCGCGCATGCCCGAGGCGAGGAACAGCTGGTAGTCCATCGCGAGCCCGAACAGGATGCCGACGAGGATCACCGGCAGGAAGCTCAGGATCGGCCCGGTGCTGTGCAGGCCGATCAGGTCGGCGCCCCAGCCCCACTGGAACACCGCGACGATCAGGCCGTACGTCGCGAACAGCGACAGCACGAAGCCGCCGGTCGCGATCAGCGGCACGAGCAGCGAGCGGAACACCACGATCATGATGAGCAGCGACAACCCGACCACCACCACGAGGTACAGCGGCAGCACCGCCGCCAGGGCCTCGGAGATGTCGATGTTGATGGCGGCCTGACCGGCGACGCCGAGCGTGATGTCGCCGTCGATCGCGGGCAGCGCACGCAGGTCCTGCACGAGCTTCTCGGTCGAGGCGCTGTTCGGCCCCTCCTCCGGCAGCACCTGGAAGGCGAGGAGCGTGTTGTCGTCGGAGGTGGCGATGGGTGCCACGGCGGCCACGTCGTCCTGCTCCGCGATCTTCTCCGCCACCGTCACCTGGGTGGCGAGCAGGTCGTCGTCGCTCACGGCGTCGTCCAGCGTCGCGGTCACCAGGAGGGGACCGTTCGCGCCCTCGCCGAACTGCTCCTCGACCGCCTGGAACGCGCGGTAGCTGGTGGAGTCGGACGGTTCGCTCGACCCGTCCGGCAGCCCCAGGCGCATCGACATCGACGGGATCGCGATGATGAGCAGCGCGACGATGCTGACGACCGCGGTGACCACGGCACGCAGGGTCGACATGCGGCGCACGGGCTTGCCCGCCGCGTGCTCCTGCCCGATCGTCGCGCGGGCCTTGCGGCTCAGCAGTCGCGTGCCGACGAGGCCGAGGATCGCGGGGGCGAGCGTGATGGCCACGAGCACCGCGACCGCGACGCACACCGCGCCGACCGTTCCCATGAGCCCGAGGAACGGCACTCCGGTGACGTTGAGCGCGAGCAGCGCGACGATCACGGTCGTACCGGCGAACACGACCGCCGTGCCCGAGGTGCCCGTGGCGAGCCCGATCGACTCGCGCACGGGCGACCCGGCGAGCAGCTGCTTGCGGTGCCTGTTGACGATGAAGAGCGAGTAGTCGATGCCGACCGCGAGACCCAGCATCACACCGAGCACGGGGGTGACCGAGGCCATGTCGACCACGCCGGAGAAGGCGAGCGAGGCGGTGACGCCGACGCCGACGCCCACGACCGCCGTGACGATGGGCAGCGCGGCACCGATCAGCGAGCCGAGCATCACGATGAGCACGACCGCGGCGAACGCGAGCCCGATGGCCTCGCCCACGCCGAAGATCTCGGGCACGCCCTGCGCGATGTCGGTGCCGAAGTCGACCGTGACCCCGTCGATCTTCTCGTCCTGGAAGTGCGCGATGGTGGCCTGCTTGACCTCTTCGGACAGCTCCAGGCGCGGGTCGGTGAACGACACGTTGACGATCGCGGTGGAGCCGTCTTCCGAGACGACGCCGATGCCGTCCGTCAGGTCGAGCAGGCGGGAGCCGAGTTCGACCTGCTCCGCGTTCGCGTCGAGCTCGGTGCGGTTCGCGTCGATCGTCGCCTGCTGCGCCTCCAGCTGTGCGAGCTGCGCGTTGAGGGCGGCGAGCTGCGCGTCGAGGGCGGCGGTCTGCTCCGCGGGCGCTCCGGCGGCTTCGGCCTGCGCCCGCGCCGCGGTGAGCTGATCGAGTCCGCCCTGGAGCTGGGTGCGACCCGCGTCGAGCTGCGCCTGTCCGGCGTCGAGCTGGGCGCGTCCGCTGTCGAGCTGCGCCTGCCCGTCGGTGAGCTGCTGCGCCTGGTCGGCCTGCTGCTGCTGGGCGTCGAACGGGTCGACCACCGAGGCGACGCCGTCGAGGTCTTCCGCGCTCGCGGCGAGGTCGGAGATCGCCTGCTTCTGCTCGTCGGTGAAGGGCTCGCCGTCGTCGGTGCGGTACACGACCGTGCCGGTGCCGCCCGCGGTGTCGGGCAGCTTCTTCGCGAGCTGGTCGGTGACCGCGCCCGACGCGGTGCCGGGGATGTCGAAGCTGTTGCTCAGCGTGCCGCCGAGGGTGAGGAAGGCGCCGACGCCGATGCCGAGGATCACGACCCACGAGACGATCACCGTCCACGCCCTGCGCGCAGCGAAAGAACCCAGACGGAACAGCAGTGAGGCCACGTGATCTCCTTCAGACGAAAAGATCATACGGCACGTCTCGTCTAGGGTTCTGTGGCTATCCTGAACGCATGGTGAACGTGCATCGCAGCGGCCCTGTGCGCAGCACCGCGGCCCGCGAGGCGATCCTCGCCGCCACGGCTCGGCTCTTCCACAACCAGGGCTACGACCGGCTCACGATCGAGGGCATCGCGAAAGAGGCCGGGGTCGGCAAGCAGACCATCTACCGCTGGTGGCCATCGCGGGGGGCTCTCATCGGCGAGTGCCTGGCCGAAGGGCTCCTGGTCCCGGTCGACTTCGTCGTGCCCGACACGGGAGACCTCTCCGCCGACGTCGAGACGTGGCTGCGCAGCGTCCTCGCGATCCTGGAGGAGCCGCAGGGCGGGGTGCTGCTGCGCTCCCTCGTCGCCGCCGCCACCGAAGACGCCTCGGTCGGCGCGCACCTGGGCGAGAGCCTCGGCGTGGAGAAGTACCTCGTCGAGCGGCTGCGCGGCGGCATCCGGGATGGGCAGCTCGCCGACGACGCCCCGGTCGAGCAGCTCGGTCGCGCGATCCTCGGGGCGATCATCGTCGAGGCGCTCGGCCGCGAAGCCCACGACCCGGGCTCGGTCGTCGCCCTGACGCGCTTCCTCTTCCGCTGACGCCCGTCGCCTTGTCGCCGGCGTGGTTCCTGAGCGAGCGAAGCGAGACGAAGGGCGCCGAGGAACCGCGGAGCCGCCCGGCTCAGCCGAGGAGGATCGTGAGCACGGTCGCGCCGCCGCCACCGAGGATCAGCGCCACGATGACCGTCCACGCCACGATGCGGATGCGCCGGTTGCGCTTCTCGCCGAGGTCGCCGTAGTCCTCGCTGAGGTTGTCGCTCATGCGTCCACCGGCGCCGTCACGGTCGGGCCGAAGTACGACGGCAGCGTGGCCTGCGAGCGCTCGCGCAGCTCGGCGGCCGACACGGTGAACACGTCCTGCACTTCGAGCTGCGGCTCGCTGTCGGTCACGCCGATGCGCATCACCGGGTAGCCGCGGCCCTCGCACAGCCCGCGGAACTTCACGTCGTCCTCGCGGGGCACGGTCACGATCACGCGACCGGTCGACTCGGAGAACAGCGCGGTGGCGGCGTCCACCCCGTCGCGGTCCATGATCTCGGTGAGCCACACGCGGGCGCCGACGCCGAAGCGCATCACGCCCTCCGCGAGCGCCTGCGCCAGGCCGCCCTCGGACAGGTCGTGCGCGGACGAGATCAGCCACTCGTCGCGGGCCGCAGCGAGCAGGCCCGCGAGGCGCTTCTCACCCGCGAGGTCGACCTTCGGCGGGCGACCGCCGAGGTGCTGGTGCACGACCTCGGCCCACGCGGAGCCCGACAGCTCGGTCTGCGTGGTGCCGAGCAGGTAGATGTTCTGCCCCTCGTCCTGCCACCCCGACGGGATGCGGCGGGACACGTCGTCGATGATGCCGAGCACGCCGACGAGCGGGGTCGGGTGGATCGGCACGTCGCCGGTCTGGTTGTAGAACGAGACGTTGCCGCCGGTGACCGGGGTGCCCAGCTCGTAGCAGCCGTCGGCCAGACCGTCGACCGTCTGCCCGAACTGCCACATGACCTCGGGGTTCTCGGGGGAGCCGAAGTTGAGGCAGTCGGTGATCGCGGTGGGCGTGGCGCCCGTCACGGCCACGTTGCGGTAGGCCTCCGCGAGCGCGAGCTGCGCCCCCGCGTACGGGTCGAGCTGGCAGTAGCGGCCGTTGGCGTCGGTCGCGATGGAGAACCCGAGGCCCGACTCCTCGTCGACCCGGATCATGCCCGCGTCGTCGGGGAAGCTGAGGGCGGTGTTGCCGAGCACGTAGTAGTCGTACTGGTTGGTGATCCAGCGGGTGTCGGCGAGGTTCGGGCTCGCGACGAGCGACAGGAACTGCTCGCGCAGCGTCTCCGGGTCGTTGGCGCGCGGCAGGTTCTCGGCGGCGTCGGCCTGCAGGGCGTCGATCCAGGTGGGGTACGCGACCGGGCGGTCGTACACGGGGCCGTCGACGGCGACCGTGGACGGGTCGACGTCGACGATGCGCTCGCCCTGCCAGTCGATGATGAGACGCCCGTCGCCGGTGACCTCGCCCAGCACGGAGGTCTCGACCTCCCACTTGTCGACGACCTTCATGAACGCGTCGAGCTTCTCGGGCGCGACGATCGCCATCATGCGCTCCTGCGACTCCGACATGAGGATCTCCTCGGCCGTGAGCGTGGGGTCGCGCAGCAGCACGTTGTCGAGCGAGACGTGCATGCCGCTGTTGCCGTTGGCCGCGAGCTCGCTGGTCGCGCAGGAGATGCCGGCGGCGCCGAGGTCCTGGATCGCCTCGACCAGCTCGCCGCGGTACAGCTCCAGGCAGCACTCGATGAGCACCTTCTCGGCGAACGGGTCGCCCACCTGCACCGCGGGGCGCTTGGTGGGGCCGGTGGAGTCGAACGAGTCGGAGGCGAGGATGCTCGCCCCGCCGATGCCGTCGCCACCCGTGCGGGCGCCGAACAGCACGACCTTGTTGCCCACGCCGGTCGCGTTGGCGAGCTTGAGGTCTTCGTGGCGCAGCACGCCCACGGCGAGCGCGTTCACGAGCGGGTTCGCCTGGTACACCGAGTCGAAGACGGTCTCGCCGCCGATGTTCGGCAGGCCGAGGCAGTTGCCGTAGAAGCTGATGCCGCTCGTGACGCCGTGCACCACGCGGGCGGTGTCGGGGTGGTCGATCGCGCCGAAGCGCAGCGCGTCCATGACCGCGACCGGGCGGGCGCCCATCGAGATGATGTCGCGCACGATGCCGCCGACGCCGGTGGCCGCACCCTGGAACGGCTCGATGAAGCTCGGGTGGTTGTGCGACTCCGCCTTGAAGGTGACGGCCCAGCCCTCGCCGACGTCGATGACGCCCGCGTTCTGCCCCATGCCGACCATGAGGCGTTCCTTCATCTCGTCGGAGACCTTCTGGCCGAAGCGGCGCAGGTAGTTCTTGCTCGACTTGTAGGAGCAGTGCTCCGACCACATCACCGAGTACATCGCCAGCTCGCCCGAGGTGGGGCGGCGGCCGAGGATCTCCTTGATGCGCGCGTACTCGTCGTCCTTGAGCCCGAGCGCGCCGTACGGCTGCTCCTTCTCGGGCGTCGCGATCGCGTTCTCGACCGAGTCGGGGACGTGCTGGGGGGAAGGTGCAGAGGGGGTGGTCACGCGCACTCCAAGGGAAGGGGCCGGCGGGGCGTCTTCAGTCTACCGGCGCGGGTGAGGCGGCTCTCCCGCGAGGGTTGGGCGTCAGATGCGGGCGGTGAGGACGGAAGCGATGTCTCTCTTCGTGTGGAGCACGCGATGGACTCGCACGGTATCCCGATCGTCCGTGTACTCCTGGATCAGGAGGGCGGGTCCGCTGCCGTGGCGAACCGGGTCGCGAGCGTCTCCGCCGCCTCGCGCAGGGGTTCCGGTCCGACCACCGTGAAGGGCGCGTCGAACCGGGCGACCGCGGCGAGCACGCCCACCCACGACCACGAACCCACCGTCACGCGGCATCTCCCATCCGGCCGCTCCTCGACCTCGCCGTCGCCCACCCACGGCACCACCTCCCGCGCCGGAAGCTCGATCACGACCTCGCCGATGCACGGCCAGCGGTCCTCCGTGGTCGAGCCCTTCGCCCGCGCCGCCAGGTGGGTCGCGGCATCCTCCGCGGGAAGCGGTCGCGGCGTGAACGACGGCCCGCTCGGCACCCGCGGTCGCATCCGGTCGAGCCGGTAGGTGCGCCAGTCCGCCGCCTCCAGGTCCCACGCCAGCAGGTACCACCGACCCTCGCGCGCCACGACGGCATGGGGTTCCGTGCGCCGAGGGGGGCGGTCCGCCGCCGCGCCGTAGTCGAAGCGCAGCACCCGCCGGTCGCGCACCGCCGCGCTCGCCGCCTCCAGCACCCCCGGGTCCACCCGCACCTCGGCCGCCGCGCCGGTGAAGCGGATGCCGTCGATCCGGTGCCGGAGCCGCGACGGCATCACCTGCCGCACGGTCGCGAGAGCGCGCTCCGCGGCCTCGGTCACATCGACGCCGCTCGCGCTCGCGCCCTGCAGTGCCACCGCGATCGCGACCGCCTGGTCGTCGTCGAACAGCAGCGGCGGCAGCTCCGACCCGGCTTCGAGGCGGTAGCCGCCGTACGGGCCCTTGCTCGATCCGATGCGGTAGCCGAGGTTGCGCAGCCGGTCGACGTCGCGGCGGACGGTGCGGGGTGTGACGCCGAGGCGGTCGGCGAGTTCCTGGCCCGGCCAGTCGCGCGTCGCCTGCAGCAGCGACAGCAGCGCGAGCATGCGGGAGGAGCTTCCGGTCATGACTTCATTGTGCGGGAGGGAGAGGACAGAAACCGACCGCTACCCCTGTGATCGTGGACTCACGGCGGCGCTGAACGGCAGCCCGCAGAACCAGGAGAAGCCCATGTCCCTCACCACCACCACGCACCTGAACTTCCGCGGCACGGCCCGGCAGGCGCTCGACTTCTACCGTTCGGTGTTCGGCGGCACCGTGCACGCCACGACCTACGCCGAGGTGGGCATGCCCGCGGACGCGCCCGGAGCGGACCGGATCGTGTTCGGCCAGCTCGACGGCGACCACGGGATCCGGCTCATGGCGTACGACATCCCCGGGCTGGACGACCCGGCGACCACGGCGGGCTCGACGCGGCGGGAGAACGGCGCGACCTCACCGACCGCGCGTTCTTCCAGTCGCTGCGGGCGGACACCCTCCCCGAGCTCGAGGGCTATTGGGGGGCGCTGACGGAGGGGGCGAGCGTGATCGAACCGCTGGCCGCGTCGTCGTGGTCGTCCGGCTTCGGCATGCTCACCGACCGCTTCGGCGTCACCTGGGTGCTCGACGTGGCCCGCTGAGGTTCGGGCGCTGATCCCGCCGGGCGTCCTGCCGTGGGTCTCGCCGGGGGTGCGGGTTCGGAAGGCGTCGCGGGGGCTTCGCTGAAGGTGCGAGTGCGAAAAGGCGCCCGCGGGGGCTTCCGGCGGAGCGTTTTCGATCCCGCGAGCGCCCCGGGGGCGCCGTCGCGCGTCAGACCGGGGGCCACTGCGGGTGGCGGGCCACGGCCACGCGGGCGGAGAGGTCCGCGAGCACCGGGGAGCCCGTGCCCGCGGCGGCGTCCGCGTCGGACAGGCCCAGGGCGTCGGCGAGGCCGAGCGCGAGCAGGGCGTGCCCGGCGGCGCTCGGGTGGAACGCGTCGTCGAGCAGTCCCCACGGCATGTCCTCGTTGCCCGGACCGGTGCCCGCGGAGAACGCGGTGAAGGCGGCGTGCTGGTCGACCAGGATCACGCCCTCGGCCCCTGCGACGTCGCGGATCGCCTGCGCGAAGTCGCCGATGCGGGCGCGGTCGGGCGCATGGAGCAGGTCGACCGCGGGCGGGGTCTGCAGCACCGGCACGGCGCCGAGGTCGCGCACGCGTCGTACGAACTCCGCGATCGACCGTGCGAACGCGGACACCTCGATCACGGGGTCGAGCCACTGCGTGGTGCAGTCGTTCGTGCCGATCATGAGCGTCACCACGTCGGGCCGCCAGTGGGCCACGCGGCGCTCGAAGTCGTCGAGGATCAGGTCGGCGCGCCAGCCGGTGATGGCCGTGTTGATCACGGTGTCCTGCACGCGCCCGCGGTCGCCCCGGATCAGCTCGTGCAGGTGCTCGACGTAGTTCCTGGCGCCGCGGGTGTGGATGAGGCCGTGCGTGATCGAGTCGCCCGTGCACACCCAGGTGACCGGCGCCCCGGAGGCCAGGAGCCCCCGGAGCGCCGTGCGGTCGTCCGTCATCCGGTGACCTTGAGCTGCACGTCGATGAACCGCGGGCGGTAGATCGAGGCGTCGTCGTACACGTCGCCCACGTTGTCGAACGTGTTCACGTTGTACGACACCAGGATGCGGTTGCCCTGGCGCAGGTTCGGGTGCTCGTGCGCGTTGTAGGTGAACACGTCGGGGTCGCCGTAGCTGCCCAGCGCTCCGGTCTCGGGCGTGCGGTACAGCTCGACCGGGTCGGTGAACGGGCCGATCGGCGAGCACGAGGTGCGCGCGACGATGCGGGTGCTGAACAGCTCCGAGGTGTCCTGCGTCACGAGCAGGTAGCCGTCGCGGTAGGGCGCGACGCTGAACTCGTTCGCGACGTACGGCACCACGGGCACCGCGTCGGTCTCGGCGGCCGACCATCCGGTGCCGTTCCAGTACGTCCAGGTGCCCGTGAGGCCGTCGCGGTCCTGCACGCGGGCGACGTAGGCGGAGCGCACTCCACCCGGGTCGGCGATGCCGTAGACGTACGTCGTGCCGTGCTCCTCCAGCGTCCACGAGCCCCAGTTGATGCCCGTCGCGGAGGGGAGGTCGACGATCGACTCGAGCTGCAGCGTCTGCCCGTCGAGCGTGGCCAGCCGGTTCGCGGTCCACGCGAAGTCCCACTGGCCGGTGCCGGTGCGCGCGAACTGCAGCAGCGGCACCTGCACGGTCCCGTCGCGGCCGGGGGTCGGGTCGCCGATCCAGTACCACTTGCCGTCGGGCTCGGGCGGGATGATGCCGGCCGGGTCGTCGGGGGTGCCGCCGGTTATCGTGGTCAGGTTCCCCCGGCGGTCCTGCACCACCACGGAGTTGTTCACGAAGGGGGAGTCGGTGGGCCGCGAGCCGTCGGGGTTCACGGTGCCGAGGAACGTGTCGGAGAAGAACCATCCGGTCTTCCCCTTGCCGAGCGGCAGGGAGTAGGTGCTGTCGCCACCGGTCCATTCGCCTCCCGTGTTGCCGTAGGTGGTGAACGTGTCGGTGAGGCCCTGGTTCACGCTCGCGGTGGCGGTGAGCGACTTGTCCACCAGGGAGCACTGGCCGGGGCCGCTGCCGTGTCCTCCGCCGGCGGGCACGGCGGCCGTCGCGGGTGCGGCGAACAGCGCTCCGGCGCCGAGGGCTGCGGCGGCGAGGCCTGCCGCGATCGTGCGTCTTCTCATATCGATCACTCCTTCGTGTTCGGGTGGTGCGGGGGTGGTGCGTCTGGGGGCCCGTCGTCTCGTCGGCGGCGCGGGCTCTCAAGAGAGCGGAGCGCGAGGAAGGGCGTCATCGGCCAGGGGTGCGGGTGATCCCTCCGGCCGCGTCGATGTCGTACGCGCGCTCGCCGACGCGCAGGCCGCGCAGCACGGCGTGCGGGTCGAGGGCGGCCACGCAGCCGGCCGCGCGCACCGTGCCGTCCGCGGCGACCGACACCCCGAACAGCGCCTCGATCACGAGCTCGATCCAGGCGCCAGACGACGAGCACGCCCAGTCGATGATGTACGGCAGCTGGGGTGGGGCCTTGCGGGCGCCGCCGTTGATGCCGGGCACCGCCTCGTCGACGAAGTGCGCCTGGCCCATCGGGCCCTGGTTCGCGGTGCGGGAGAGCCCCTCGACCCAGGCCGTCAGCACCTCGGGTGCTCCGAGGGCTGCGAGCGCGCGTCCGGCGTCGGCGGGCCAGGCGGGGTAGGCGCCGTTCCACTGGTGGTCGGGGCGCGGGCTGTAGCTGGCGTCGGGGTCCCAGGGCGAGAGCGCCCGCATCCAGTTGTCGGTCTGCAGCTCCCGCTGGAAGAACGCGACCATGTCGTCGCGCACGCCCGGGGCCAGGTCGTCGGCGATGGTGGTGCCGACGATGCTGAAGTCGTAGCAGTGGCGCACCGGCAGCAGCGTGCCGTCGGGTTGCCCGGCGGCGAAGATACCGGTCCCGGGGAGATACCGCTCGATCACCGCGGGCAGCAGCGCCTCGGCCTCGGCGCGCAGCTCGGCCGCGGCGGTCTCGTCTCCCTGCAGTGCGGCGAGGTCGGCGGCCGTGCGCATGCTCCACACGTTCGCGGCGTTGAGGCTCGCGACCTCGTGCGTGTAGGAGCTGACGCACTCCAGCAGGTTGTCGATCTCGCCGTAGTCGGCCAGCGCGGTGTCGCGCCGTAACTCCTTCCAGTTCGTCGCCCACTCCCGCACCGACCGGGCGACCGTCTGATCCCCCACGATTTCGTCGAGGAAGGCCACGTCGCCGGTGAACCGCACGTAGTCGTGCACGAGCCGGGTCATGGCGTAGTCGTTCACCGAGTACCAGCGGCCGACGGGGCCGCCCGTGAGCGAGGAGGTGCCGAAGTGCGAGTGGATGTCGAGGGAGATCCAGTGCCGCACCTGCGCCCGCATCTCGTCGGGGTCGAGCAGGGCGTGGCTGACGGAGCTGAGGCTGTAGTCCCAGATGAACGTGGTGGTGCCCCAGTAGTTCGGCATCAGGGTGTCGTACGTCCGCCCGAGCACGTTGCCGGCGAAGTCGCGGCGGAACCAGATCACCCCGAGCACCGCCCACCAGTACAGGCGCCGCAGCGGCTCGGACGCGGTGTCGAGCAGCGGCAGGGCGCCCGAGAACTCGGTGTCGGCGGGGTCGAACGCGGCCCGCAGCTGCCGGTTCCAGAACTCCGCCGCGGCGGTCAGGGCCGCGGGCACGTCGGCCGACACGAGCTCGTACGTGCGGGCGGCGTCGTCGCGCGAGAGGCCGAGCGCCTGCACGTAGGCCGTGCGGGCGACGGCGCCCGCCGGCACGGTGAGCACGGCCGACAGCTCGCCGCCGCGACCGTTGCCGCCGATGCCGGTGTCGAACGCGTCGGGCAGCTCGGCCACGCCGCTCAGCGCCGCGGATCCTCCGGTGAGGCCCTGCATGCTCCACGCCGCGGCGTCGGCGGAGGCGAAGACGAGGCGCTCGCCGTCGACCGTGGCGGTGTCGCGCTCGGAGGGCGACTCGGCGTCGAGCCAGGCGTCGGCGGAGCGGGTCACGCGCGCCGCGGCCGAGAGCCCGATGCGCACCTCGCGGTCGGTCGCTCCGGTGTTGCGCACCGCGATGTCGATCGCCACCGCCGTCCTTCCCGGCACGCACACGGTCGTCGTCTCGATCTCGAGCTCGCCCACGGTCGCCCGCCGCACCACCCGGTCGGGCCGCCACTCGTGCGTGACGGCGACGCCGTATGACGCGAACAGCCGGCCGTCGACGAACAGCACCGCGGTCTGCGTGAGCCCCTGTGACACGGGCGGGAACTGCACGGCGCTGAGCGCGGTGAGGTCGTGATCGACGCGCACCGTTCCGAGCATGTTCGTCAGGCCCGTGGGCGCGATCATGTCGTCGTAGTGATGCGTGACCGCATCGGCGACCAGATCCTCGACGGTGGGGATGAGGGGATTCATGATGCCTTTCGAGGCGGAGGGGGATCAGTACTGGCCGAGCGCGAGGCCCTTGGCGAAGAACCGCTGGGTGCAGAGGAACAGGATGACGGTGGGCAGCGACACCAGCACGGCCGCGGCGAGCACGACCGACATCTGCGCGCCGCCGTAGGTGCTCTGCATGCCCGACAGCGTGGTGATGATGGGGCGGATGTCGTCGGACTGGCTGAGCGTGAGGCCGAGCAGCAGGTCGTTCCACACGAAGGTGGCCTGCAGGATGAAGATCGCGACCAGCGCGCTCGACGCCATCGGCAGGTACATCCGGGTGAAGATGCGCCAGGTGGTGGCGCCGTCGAGCACCGCGGCCTCGAACACGTTGTGCGCGACGCCGGTGAAGAAGTTGCGCATCACGAACGCCGAGAACGGCACCGAGATCACGGTGTAGATCATGATCATGCCGAGCCGGGTGTCGAAGAGCCCGGTGCGGGAGTAGGCGTCGAACAGGGGCAGCAGCACCATCTGCAGCGGGAACACCGTGCCGCCGAAGATCACGACGAACCACAGGAAGCCGCGCTTGAGGCGCAGGGCCACGATCGCGAAGCCGGCCGCCGCACCCACGAGCACGGCGATCGTGGGCGACACGATCGAGTAGATGAGGGTGCTGACGATGCTGTCGCCGATGCCGGAGAGCTCGAGCGCCTGGCCGAAGTTCTCGAACAGGTGGAAGTCGGTGGGGATCCACGACTCCTTCGACGTGAAGGTGGTCGGGTCCTTCATCGCGTTCACGACCAGCAGGTACGCGGGCAGCAGCCACACGATCCCGAGGACGACGAGCACGGCGGTGCGGATGATCTTCGACATCACATCTCCTTCTTCGGGGAGAGCTGCTGGCGCAGGTACAGCACCGAGGCGACGAGGGTGATCACGGTCAGGAACACCGCGATCGCGGAGCCGAGGCCGTAGTCGCTGTTCACGAACGTCTCCTTGTACATCGTCAGCGCGAGGGTCTCGGAGACGGTGCCTGGTCCGCCCTTGGTCATGCCCCACACGATGTCGAAGGTCTTGAGGCTCGCGACGATCGAGAGCCCGACGACCACGGCGGTGAGCGGGCGCAGCATGGGCCACAGGATGCTCGTGAAGAGGCGGACGCCGCCGGCGCCGTCGATGCGCGCGGCCTCCAGGGGCTCCTTCGGGATGGCCTGGAGCCCGATCGTGAACAGCAGCGCATTCACGCCGACGCCCTGCCACGACGAGGCGATGATCATCACGACGGTGTTGAGCGGGGCGTCGAGCAGCCACCGGGGCGGGTCGGTGATCCCGAACGCCGCGAGGGCCTGGTCGAGCGCGCCGCCCGAGGAGAGGATGAACGACCACACCACGCCGACGCCGATGCCGGAGAGGGCGTAGGGGATGAGGAACGGGAGGCGCAGCCAGATGCCCCCGCCGAGGTTCCAGGTGAGCAGCGCGATCGCCAGGCCGATGCCGACCGGGATGATCAGGGTGCCGATCACCCAGAGCACGGTGTTCATCGCGGAGCCCACGAAGTCGGCGTCGGTGAACATCTCGACGTAGTTGTCGAGCCCGATCCAGTCGGGGCTGCCGAGGCCGTTGTACGACGTGAAGCTGAGGAACACCGTCCACAGCAGCGGGAGGTAGAGCAGGACCGCCACCAGGATCACGCCCGGGGCGACGAAGCCCCGGGCGGACCACTGGTACGGCGTCTTCTGATGCGCCATCCGCTCGCTTACTCCTGCTCTGCCCAGTACTTGTCAGCCGTCGCCTGGATCTTCTCCAGGAACGGCATCGGGTCGCCCGGGTTGGCGTTGAAGGCGCCGAACTGCTCGATCGCCGTGGTCACGATCTCGGTGGGCATGGCCTCGAAGAACCGGTCGTAGAGGGAGTAGTCGTCGCCGGCGATCTGCTCGCCGAGCTCGGCCAGGGCGGGGTCGGCGACCTCGGCCTTCGGGTTGAACGCCACGTCGCCGTGGGCGTCGTTCCACGCGGTCTGCGCCTCGGGCGACATCCACCACTCGGCGTAGGCGAGTCCGAGGTCGCGCTGCTTCGAGTTCTCGGCCGTGCAGATCGGGCCGGACTCGACGGCCACCGGGGTGGTGTCGAGGTCGCCGTTCACCGCGGGGATCGCGAACATGCCGTAGTCGTCGGTGGTCATGCCGGCGCCTTCGAGGTTGCCGGCGAAGAACGTGCCGAAGTTGATCATGGCGTAGTCGCCCTGCTTGAGCCCGACCGCGGGGTCGGTGGTGCTGCCCGCGTCGCTGAACCAGCCGTTCTCCTGCTCCTCGAGCCACACGTTCATGACGTCGACGATCTCGGGGTCGGTGTACTTCACGTCGCCCGTGGTGAGCCCGGCGTACAGGTCGGGGTCGGTGGAGGCGACGAGGTGCTGGAACCACTGGAAGGTGAACAGCACGCTGGTCTGGTAGTACGGGGTGACCCCGGCGTCCTTCAGGGTCTCGGCGGCGGTGTTCAGCTCGTCCCACGTGGTGGGCACCTCGATGCCGTTGTCGGCGAAGGCGGCCTTGTTGTAGAACATGATCCAGTAGGCGATGTTCATGGGCACGCAGTACTGCTTGCCGTCGAACGTGTAGCTGTCGCGCAGGTCTTCACTCACCCAGCCCTCGTCGACGGCCTTGCTCCAGATGTCGGTGGTCTCGGCCACCAGACCCTCGTCGACCAGCTGCTTGAGCGAGTCGCCGGTGTGCCACGTGAACAGGCCGGGCGACTTGTCGGTGCGGAACGACTGCTTGATGAAGGCGTCGTACTGGTTGGCGTCGGAGTAGCCGGTGGTCTTGAGGGTGATGTCGACGGCGTCGCCGCTGACCTCGTTGAGCGACTCGAAGTCGGGCTTCCACGCCGCCTTGTCGGTGTAGAAGTTGAGCGTGCCGGTGACCTCTCCGCCCTCGGCGCCTCCGCCTCCGGAGTCGCCGGAGCAGCCGGCGAGAGCCAGGGTGCCGAGGAGGAGACCGGCCGCGGCGGCGGCGATCGTGCGTCGCGAAATCATTCAGAACTCCCTTGTTCGTGTTGGTATCGTTACCAGAAATCTGGTCTCACGATACCGAGGTGATGACGGCGGTGCAAGGGATTCCCGGGTGGGATCCTCGCGGTGATGTCTCGTGCTGTGTGTCGGGTGTCGATGTTCAGTTGTCACCCGTGCGCGTGCCGCGCACGGAGGCCTTGACGGTCGCGAAGCGCGGGCTCCGCGAGTTCTCGGTGCGCTCGATCCGGTACGCGCCCACCGCGGCCGGCACGATGAACGTCTCGGCGTAGTGGATCACGAAGGGCTCGAACGCCGCGGTGGGGCTGACCACGCGCACCTCGTCGCCCTCCACCAGGTTGAGCACGTTGACCGTGCCGTCGGTGTCGTGATCGGCGCCCTGCGCGAACCAGTGCCGGCGCACCTCGATGAACTCCAGCTCGTGCAGTCCCGTGCGCTCCTCGGTGACCTCGTCATCGGTGTGCAGGGTCTCGACGCGGTCGACCAGGTTCTCCATCACCCAGGTGGTGTCGCGGCCCCACTGGATGTTGCGGGCGCCATGGTCGAAGTGCACGGGGCGGGGGATGCCGTCGAGGCCCACGCGGCCCCAGTCCCACAGCTTGAACGTGAAGATGAACGGCGTCGCCGAGATCTCCAGCACCATCGAGTTCGACCCCGATGCGTGCACGGTGCCTGCGGGGATCAGGAAGTGGTCGTGCTTGCGGGCGGGGAACGAGTTGACGTACTTCTCGGCGGGGAACGGGTGCTCGCCGTCCTGCGCGGTCGCCAGGTCCTGCAGCATCTCGGCGGGGTCGATGCCCTCCTTGGTGCCCAGGTACACGACCGCGTCGTCGCCGACGTCGAGCATGTAGTAGCTCTCGTCCTGCGTGTAGTGCATGCCGAACGTGTTCTGGATGTAGTCCGTCAGCGGATGAACCTGCAGGCTGAGGTTGCCGCCGTCCATCGTGTCGAGGAAGTCGAAGCGGATGGGGAACTCGGCCCCGAAGCGCGCGAACGTCTTGGCGCCGAGCAGATCGACCGGGCGGCTGAACACCAGGTCGAGCGCGGGCAGCTCGATCACGCCGCCGTCGCCCTCCAGCAGCAGCGAGTTCTCCTCGGGCACGCAGTCGAAGCACCACGCGTAGTTGTCCTTCGAGGGGTCGAGCCCGATGAGGTTTTTCATCCACTGCCCGCCCCAGACGCCGGGGTCGAAGAACGGCACGACGCGGAACGGGCGGTGCGCCGCATCCTTCAGGGCCTGCCGGAAGGCCGTGCCGGTGATCATGCCCGCGTCGGGGGAGTCGGGGTGCGGTTCGGCCGGGGCGATCGCGTTGCCGTCGAGCACGAAGTCGAGCGTGTCGAACAGCGTGCGCTTGTGGCGGTCGGCCACCCGCCACTCCACGAAGAACCCGCGCTTGTACTTGCGCAGGTTGTCCTCGCCGGGGTTGTCGGCGCGCCAGTTCGTGGCCCCCTGGCGCTGCCGCAGCTGGATCTCCCAGCGGGCCATGTCGACCAGCACGGTCGCGGAGGCTCCGGCCAGACGGTCCTCGAGCAGCGCCGCGCCCCAGCCGACCACGACCGTCGGGGTTCCGGTGACCGCGGCGGCGAGCGCGTCGAGGCGCTCGGCGTCGTAGAAGTCGTCCAGGGTGAAGTGGCTCATGACGCCGAAGACCCGGTCGTCGGTGAGGTTCGGGGCGATCAGCCGCTCGACCTCGGCGACCGGACGCGCCGCGGTCTCCACGTCGGTGAGGGTCCAGGCGGGAAGGGCGGTCTCCACCTGGGTGGCGAGCGCGGGCACGTCGACGCCGGGGTAGGTGTCCACCAGCAGCACGGGCGCCGTGCCGGTCACGCGGGCGCGGGCCTCGGCGAGCTCGGCGGCGGCGGCCCACGCCTCGGCACCGCGCAAGATGCGCTCGCCCGGCGGCAGCGCCACGGTCGGCTGGGTGTCGTAGCGACCCCGGGTGGTGTGCCCTTCGTGCATGTCGCTGATCGGCGCGGTCACTGGTCCTCCTGCGGTGGTGCGGTGCGGGGTGCGGTCGTCGGCTCCGGGGTCCCCGATGGGGCCGGGCGCGACGAGGGGTTCGAGGGTGCGGGTGGGGCGGCGGTGGCGGACGCCGCGGCGGCGCGGGCGAGGACGCTGAGGCCGCGGGCGACCGAGAGCTCCGGCTCGGGTGGGACGACGAGGCGCGGGGGCGTGAGCGACGGCCACAGGTGTGCGCGCAGGTACTCGTCGACGGGCGTGCTGATCGCGGCGCCCGCGCGGAGGATGCCCCCGGAGAGGATCACCACGGCCGGGTCGTAGGAGTGCACCAGGCTCGTGACGACCGCGCCCCAGACGTGCAGGAAGCGGTCACGGAGCTCGGGGTGCGCGTCGGTCGTGAAGACCTCGGTCATGCTCACGCCCGCCGGCAGGGCGCGGGTGCTGGCGAGCGCCTCACCGCAGCCGATGTTGCCGCACGGGCAGGTGGGGCCGTCGAGGTCGACCGTGAGGTGTCCGCCGAGGATGCCCGCGTGACCCGTGCGGCCGCGGAGCGCGACCCCGTCGAGGAGCGCGGCCGTGCCGATGCCCGTGCCCAGTGTGACCAGCACGGCGTCGCGCTCGCCGAGGGCGCTGCCCGCGGAGGTCTCGCCGATCAGCGCCGCGCGGGCGTCGTTCTCCACCACGGCGGGCAGCCCGAACTCCGCGCGGGCCCAGGTGCCGAGGTCGAAGTCGCGGAGGAAGTCGTACTTGGCGTTCGCGTGCCGCATGCGCCCGGTCGCGGGGTCGACCACGCCGGGGACGGCGATGCCCACGGCGTCGGCCTCGGCACCGAGTTCGCTCAGGAGACGGCGGGCGTCGAGGGCCGCGTCGGCGAGGTCGGCGGCGGTGCCGCGCACGGGGAGCCGGTTCGACGCGAGGACGCGGTCGCCGTCGATGACGGCCAGCTTGATCTCGGTTCCCCCGAAATCGATGCACAGCTCCATCCGGCCTCCTCGTCGATGATTGGTAACGTTATCAACGCAGGCGAGGAGTGTCAACATCCGCGGCGAGGGGTGGTTCAGCGCACGCCGCGGAGCGACACCGGCAGCTCGACCTCGCGGGCGGGCGCCTCGCGATCGCCGCCGTCGAGACGGTCGAGCAGCAGGCGGGCGGCCGTGCGACCGAGCTCTCGCGGGTCGTGGTCGATCACGCTGATGGGCACGGGCGACAGCTCGGCGAGCTCGAAGTCGTCGAAGCTCAGCAGCTCGGGGAAGTCGGCCGAAGCACGAAGCCCCGTGGCGAGCTGTGTGCTGATCTCCTTGAGCGCGCCGATCGCGTTGCGGTTGTTGGCGCAGAAGATCGCCGTCGGCGGGTTCTTGGCCCGCAGCAGCGCGCGGGTGGCATCGCGCGCCTGCTCGACGGTCTGCTGGTTCGTGGCGACCAGGTGCGGGTCGACCCGGAGGCCGCGCGTCTCCATCGCCCGCACGAACCCGGCATGGCGGCGCTCGCCGGTGAAGATCGACAGGGCGTTGCCGAGATAACCGATGCGGGTGTGACCGCCGTCGATCAGGGCCGTCGTGCCGCGGAACGCGCCGTCTTCGTCGGCGAGCACCACGCTGTCGGCCGCGAGCCCGTCGATGCGGCGCGAGGCCAGCACCACCGGCACGCCCTGGTTCTGCGAGTGGGCGAGGTGCGTGGAGGTGGTGCTCGCGGGCACCACGATGAGTCCGTCGACGCGACGCCCGAGGAAGTCGCCGACGAGCTCGGCCTCGCGGGCGGCGTCCTCCGAGGTGTTGCCGAGCAGGATGCGGCGGCCGGTGAGAGCGGCCTCCTCCTCCACGCCGAGTGCGAAGGTGCTGTAGTACGGGTTGGCGATGTTGGTGATCGCGACGCCGATGAGTCCGCTGCTGTGACCCGGGCGGATGCTGCGGGCGTTCTCGTTGCGGTGATACCCGAGCTCGGCGACCGCGGCGAGCACCCGCTGCTGTACCTCGGGCTTCACGTTCACGCCGCCGGACAGCGTGCGTGACACCGTCATGGGGCTGACGCCCGCGCGCTGGGCGACCTCCTTCACGGTCGGCCGGTGCGCCCTCTCGCTCATTCCTGCCTCCGAGCCGTGGTGTCCGCGATCTGAAGGGAACGTTATCAGCGAAGCCGCGCGGCGGCGGTCAGGGTGCGCGAGGTCCGCCGTGGATCGGAGGAGTCGTGCGCAGATGCGGCCGGCGCCGTGGGCGGAAACACGGTGTCAAGGCCCTCTTCGCTGTCGGTCGCCCCACGTAGAAAGGAGGGACGACGAAAGGCAGGGGCATGGCCGCAGGTGACATCGAGACTTTCTCGCGCAACGGGATCTGGTTCAACCGCATCCAGGGCGAGTCGCACACGCTCGGGAGCAGCTTCGAGTCGATGGACGAGGCGGTGAAGGTCGGTCGCGGGGCGGCGGTCGCGCGTCAGGTGCAGCACTTCGTGCGCACCGAGGAAGGGCCGTCCGAGGATGTCGCTCCGAACGAGGCGCACCCGCGCGACCTGATGTGGTGAACGCGCCGATGCTGCTGCAGGTGTGCGCGAACGGCGCGCGCGAGGTGGCGTCGCATCCGTGGCTGAGCGCCGACGAGACGGTGGTCGCGCAAGACGCCGCGGCGGCGCTCGAGGCCGGTGCGGCGGAGGTGCACGTGCACCCGAAGGATGCGTCGGGCCGCGATTCGCTCGACTCGCGGGACGTGCAGCGGTGGCTCGGGGCCGTCCGCGCGGCATGCCCCGGGGTGCCTGTGGGCGTGACGACCGGCGCATGGGCGGAGCCCGACGTGTCGCGACGGCTCGCCGCGATCGAGTCGTGGACGGAGCTGCCCGACTACGCCTCGGTGAACTGGCACGAGGCGGGGGCCGATGAGGTGGCCGCCCTGCTGCGGCGTCGCGGGATCGGCGTGGAGGCGGGGATCTGGGACGCGGCGGGCCTGGAGGTGTGGCGGCACTCGCCGGTGCGCGGGGACTGTGTGCGGGTGCTCGTCGAGCTGCCCGACGAGGCCGCCGAGGTGGTGCGTGCGCATGCGGAGGGCCTGGTCGCGCACGTGGCCAAGGAGGAGCCCGACCTGCCGATCCTGCTGCACGGGGAGGAGCGGTCGGCCTGGGCCGCGCTCGACCTCGCCGTGGAGCTCGGGCTCGACACGCGGATCGGCCTGGAGGACGTGCTGCTGCTTCCCGACGGCACCGATGCCCCCGGCAACGCCGCCCTCGTCCGGGCGGCTCGCGCCCGCGGCGCCGGGGTGTGACCTCGGGCCCGGTGGCGTGCGGGGTCGAAACCACTCCTCCCCGGGCGGCTTCCGGTGTGTTTTCCACCCCGCACGGCCCGCATCCGGGCCGGCTCAGGACTCCCAGCCGCGCCAGTCCGGGCGGTCGACGATGCAGAAGCGGTTGCCCTCGGGGTCTTCCATGATGATGTAGTCCGCGTCGTCGGGTCGGCCGTCCCAGTGCACCTCGCGCGCCCCGAGCCCGGCCAGTCGCCGGACCTCGGCGGCCTGGTCTTCGGCGTAGATGTCGAGGTGGATGCGCGGCGGCAGCACCCGCTCGGAGTGGTGGGCGTCGAGCGCGATGCACGGCGTCTCAGCGTCGCGCGGTTTCAGCACGAGCCAGTCGTCCTCGGCGGGGTCGCGCTCCACGTAGTCGAGGGCGGCTTTCCAGAACGCGGCCTGGGCCGGGAGGTCGTTCACGCGGATCACGATCGACACGATCTTCAGCATGCCCGGGAGTGTAGGGGCGGCTCGGGAGGGAGGGACAGGGCCTTGCGGACCGATGCGGGTGCGCTCCGCGGACCCGGGCGGCGCGCGCGTCTGCGCGCGAGACTCCGCCTTCTCACCCCGTAGCCCGCACCCCGCACCCGCAGCCCGCGCACCGCGGCTCACCCCGTAGCCCGCACCCGCAGCCCGCTCACCACAACTCACATCACTCCTGCGGATCCCGGCGCCGCCGCGTCCGTCCGCCCGAAGTCGCTCGTGAGCCACGCCTCCACCGACGCGAAGGGGAAGTCGCGCGGGGTGTGCGTGCCCGGAAGGATCCGCGCGTGCCGCATCCGGTCGAGGCGGAACAGCCGCCAGTCGTCGCGATCGAGGTCGAATGCCACGACGTACCACCGCGACGTCCGCCGCACGTGGCGGTGCGGCTCGATGGTCCGCGCGGAGGCGGTGCCGTGCTGGTCGGTGTAGTCGAAGGTGAGGCGCGAGCCCTGGGCGACCGCGTCGGCGAGGGTGCCGACGAGTGCCCAGTCCACGGCGGCCGTCTCCGGCTGGAGGATCTGCGTCGACAGGGCGGTGGCGGCGGCTCGGCGGCGCAGCGCGGGCGGCAGGGTCTGTTCGAGTTTGGCGCGGGCGACCGCCGGCGCGGGGTCGGCGGGGTCTCCGGTCTCGAGCACGAGCAGAGCCGTGATGATCGTGGTGACCTCGTCCGCGTCGAGCAGCAGCGGAGGGATGCGGGTGCCGGGGCGCAGGCGGTAGGCGGCGCCGGGTCCGGGTCGGGAGTGCACGTCGTAGCCGAGGTCGCGGAGGCGTTGCGCATCGCGGCGGACGGTCCGGGCACTCACCTCCAGGCGTGCGGCGAGCTCGGGCACGCTCCACTCGCCGCCGGTCTGCAGGAGGGACAGGAGACGGAGCGTGCGGTTCGACGGAGTGTCCACGCCTCCATGATCCCGCGAGATACGGCCAGGATCAGGCCGTATCTGGTTCTAACGTGGGCGGACATCGAACGAGAGGATCCCTCATGCGCATCGCTGTCACGACCCCGAACGGCCATGTCGGCCGGCACCTGACGCGGATGCTGGTGCGCGCTGGCGTCCGTCCGCTCCTGCTCACGCGCACCCCCGACCGCATCGCGGCGGAGCTACGGCCGCACGTCGAGATCGCCCGCGCCGACTCCCAGGACGCGGAGGAGGTGAGCGCCGCGACCCGGGGCGTGGACGCCCTGTACTGGGTGGATCCGTCGGTGATGTCGGAGGATCCGCTCGCCGACTACGCGCGGGCGACGGACGCCCTGGTGGGCGCGGTCGCGCGGAACGGCATCGGGCGGGTGGTGTTCCAGAGCAGCGTCGGTGCCGAGAGGCGTCACGGCGCGGGCGAGATCGACGGGCTCGCCGCGACCGAGGCGGCGCTCGACGCTCTGGGCATCGCTGTGACCCATCTGCGCTGCGGCTACTTCTTCAGCAACCTGCTGCTCGACGCGGAGTCGCTGCAGGCCGGGCGGCTGTCGACGGTGCTGCCGCTCGATTCGACGATGCCGTGGGTGGCGCCGCGCGACATCGCCGAGGTCGCCGCGCTCACCCTGCTCAACCGCGAGTGGAGCGGGCGGCGGGTGCAGGCGGTGCACGGGCCGGAGGATCTGAGCTGGGCGCAGGTCGCCGGCATCCTCACGCACGAGCTCGGCCGCGAGGTCACGGTGGAGCGCATCGCCGACGACGACCTGCGTCAGGGCCTGAAGGCTGCGGGCATGCCGGAGGCGATGGTGGAGGCCGTGTTGGGCATGTCCACCGGGCTGCGCGACGACTTCACCCCGGAGCAACCGCGCTCGCTCGTGACCACGACCCCCACGACCCTGCGGTCCTGGGTGCGGGACGAGCTTGTGGGGGTGGTGTAGCCGTCAGCGCACGAAGCCGTCCTGCACGCGACCCCCGGCACGGGCGAGCTCCTCGTCCGCGCGTGCCGCGAACGCGGTGAGGTCGCCGTGGAGCAGGGGTGCGGCGAGGCGCTCCGCGCGGGCGGGGTCCAGGTCGCGGAGCCGCCGCGGGAGGTACTTGCCCGTTCCGATCCAGTGCCGTTCGGTGAGCAGCACGAGCTCCGCGACCCGGGAGAACAGCGTCCAGGCGATGACGTTCCGCTCCAGCTCGTCGGTGGCGTCGCGCAGATCGTCGAGCAGGTCGGTGATCATGTAGCGCCGCAGCGCGAGCTCATGCTCGTCCACGGTCGGGCCGTCTGCGAGTCGCGCGCCCCACTCCTCGCGGAGGGCCGTGAGGGCATCGCCGCCGCGCACCTCTTCGCCTTCGACGAGCATGTGGACGATGACGGGCCGGTGCTGATCAATCCCGCCGCGCGCCCATTCCCGGTAGCCGTCGTGCGTGTACGCGAACACCTCGAAGATCTCTCCCTCGAAGCGGTGGGTCGCGGCCAGGCTCGTCCCGCCGTTCAGAAACAGCGCATCGCCGATCACGAGGAGGTCGATGTCGCTGGACGCCGTCCGGTCGCCCCGGGCCGTGCTGCCGCCGATCACCGCGATCTCCGCCGCCGGGAACTCCCGATCGATGAAGCGCTCACACAGGTCGAGGTACGTCATCCGGGCATCGTAACGACAGTGCACCTCGCCCCGCGCGCAGGCCGCTCTCACCCGCCGCATCAGACCCGCGCCCGCACACGAGTAACGCCCCCGCCGTTCGGGTCGGCGGGGGCGTCGGTCTCACGCAGTCGCGTTACTGGACGGACCAGCCGCCGTCCGAGGCGAGGATGGCGCCGTTGATGTTCACGGCGTCGTCCGACAGCAGGAACGTGATCGACGCGGCCAGGTGCTCGGCGGTCGCGACGGTGGGGATGGCCTGCTGGAACGGGGCGAGGCGCCCGGAACCGTACTCCGACATGTGCGGGGGCATCGGGATGCCGGTGGCGACACCGCCGGGGGCGACGGAGTTCACGCGGATGCCCTTCGGCCCGTACATGAAGGCGGCCGACTTGGTGACGCCGATGATGCCGTGCTTGCTGGCGGTGTAGGCGTTGCCCGAGGCGTTGCCGCGCAGTCCGGCCTCGCTCGACACGTTGAGGATCGCGCCGTGTCCGGCCTTCTCCATCACGGGGATGACCGCGCGCATGAGCTTGAACGGGGCGGTGAGGTTGATCGCGATGACGCGGTCCCAGACGGCGTCGGGGGTCTCGCCCGCGGGGGAGAAGTCGTCGTTGATGCCGGCGACGTTGGCGAGGCCGTCGATGCGGTCGCCCGCGGCGGCGAGGACGGCGTCGATGGCCTCCTGCTTCGTGAGGTCGCCCGCGACCGTGACGATGTCGGCCTCCGGGAGCTCGGCCTTGAGGGCGTCGAGCTTCTCGGCGGCGATGTCGCTCGCGATCACGCGGCCGCCCTCGCGGGCGATGCGGGAGGCGGTGGCCTTGCCGATGCCGGAGGCGGCGCCCGTGACGATCACGGTCTTGCCGGCGAAGCGGCCCGCGGTGACCTTCTCGGTCCACCCCTCGGAGGCGTCGTCTTCGGGGATCTCGCCGTTGTTGGCGGCGCGCACCAGGTCGTCGACGACCGACTGCGGGAGCTGGCCCTGGCTCATGGCGACGAGCTGCTGCAGGGGCAGGCCGAGCACGGGGGTGAGGAGCTCGGGGTCGGCGCCCGTCTGCTCGAAGAGTCCACGAATGAGCGGGCCGCCGGTCGGGTCGTTCATCCAGTCGCCGATGGTGGAGTGTGCGGTGAGGGCCATGCTCTTTCTCCTTGCTCGGGTTTCGCAACGGTGCGTCTACTTATGTTCCAGTGTACGCCTCTGTACGCTCGATGGGTGCCCCGTCCTCGCAGCGAGAAAGCCCGCCAGTCCGTGCTGGACGCGATGCGGCGCGCGCTCGCCGAGGACGGCTACGAGGCCGTGACGATCGAGGGTCTGGCGGAGGCGGCCGGGGTGTCGAAGCAGACCATCTACCGCTGGTGGAAGACGAAGGCCGCGATCCTCGGCGAGGCGCTGCTCGAGGGCACCCTGCCCGGGTCGGATGTGGCGGTACCGATGACCGACGACCTCGGCGCGGATCTGCGGGCCTGGTTCACGGCGGTGTCCGCGGGGCTCGCCCGGCCGCAGGGGGTGGCGCTCGCGCGGGCGCTGATCGAGGTCACCGCGGCCGATCCGGAGCTCGGGCTGGTGTTGAACGAGAAGCTCGCGGCGCCGATCCGCCAGTGGGTCGGCGACCGCATCGCGCGCGGTCGTGCGGCCGGTGACGTGCGGGCAGACGTGGACGCCGCCGCGATCGCGGATCAGTTCATCGCGATGGCCTCGTACGCCGCACTGATCGGTCAGCCCCTGAGCGCCGAGCGCGTGGAGGAGACGGTGCTCCTGCTCCTCCGCGGGATTGCCCAGGGCTGAGCCACCACCACCGATATACAACGGCCGGAGGGTGTGCACTTTTCTGGACTCCGCATCGACCCCTGTGCCAGCGTTCATGACGAATCGATCGCGGGGGCTGTGCGGGGATGCGTCGCGTCAGATTTCGCGAGCACGCCCTTCACCGCGGTCGGGGGAAGGGAGACAGCAATGCGCATCAAGGAGCCCTCGGGGCAGGTCGGTTATGTCCTCGTTGTCGTGATCGGAATTCCGCTTGTCCTTGTCCCTCTGAGCGTCGTCAGCTTCGAGCTCGGCGTCATCTGGGCCGTCGTGGCGCTCGTTTCCGCGGCGATCGTGTCGGCGCGAACATTTCGCGGGCCGGCAGAGTCGGACGCCAGGAGACCGTGGTGGAGGATGACGTACGCCCGCCGCATGAGCATCGCGCTTGCTCTGTTCTTCTTCGCGCAGGGAGCGTGCGCGTCGATCGCTGCGGGGCAGTTCCCGAATCCGCCACTCGTCTTCGTGGGAGGTGTCGTGCTGGTTCTCGTGGCGGGGTTGTACGTGAACTCGGCGATCAGGATGGGATCCGCGTCCGGGACGGAATAGCGGCCGCGGTTCGGAGACGAACGAGTGATCGCTTCGGGCTAGCCGCGTCTGCGGAGCACCTTTCCCACCACAGCCAACGCGACTCCGAGAAGTATCAGAGCAGCGAGCCAGAGGACCCACGCGACGTCGTGGAACAGCGGGAGGGTCGCGACCGTCGGAAGCGCCGTGCCGAGCAGCACCAGCGCGACGACCGTTCCCCGCTCCCGGGCGGTTCCGCGGGGCGGGCTCCCGCTCACGACTTCTTCTCCGCGCGGTGCCGGGGGCTGTCGGGGTTCATGAGGGAGTGGCGGCGGCCGTAGAGGAAGTAGATGATCAGGCCGATCACGAGCCAGACGGCGAAGCGCAGCCAGGTCTCCCAGTGCAGCTGGGAGATGAGGAACAGGGAGAAGCTGACACCGATGATCGGGACCACCGGCATGAAGGGCAGGCGGAAGGTGCGCGGGGCGTCGGGCTTCGTGTAGCGGAACACGATCACCGCGACGCACACCACGACGAACGCGGCGAGGATGCCGATGTTCGTCAGGTCGGCGACCGCGCGGATCGGGAAGACGCCGGCGAAGAAGGCGGAGGCGATGCCGGCGATCCAGGTGACGCGCTGCGGCACGCCCCGGCGGTCGACCTTGCTGAACCAGCCGGGGAGGAGTCCGTCGCGGCTCATCGAGAACCAGACGCGGGTCGCGCCGAGGAGGAAGGTGAGCATGACGGTGAGGATCGACAGCACCGCGAACACGGAGATGATGGCGGCCACGACGGGCAGGCCCACGCCCGTGAACGCGGAGGCGAAGCCGGCCTTGGGGTCGATCTCGGTGTAGTTCTGCATGCCGGTGAGCACGAGGGTCGCGGCGACGTACAGCAGCATCGCGATGATGAGCGACAGGATGATGGCCTTCGGCATGTGCTTGCGGCCGTCCTTGGCCTCTTCGGCGGCGGTGCTCATGGCGTCGTAGCCGAACACGGCGAAGAACACGGTGGCGGCGCCGGTGAAGACGGGGTCGAAGCCGCTGGGCATGAAGGGGTCGTAGTTCTCGGTGTTGATGTAGAAGATGCCGAGGCCGACGATGCCGAGGATCAGGGCGATCTTGATGGCGACGGCGACGAGCTCGAAGCGTCCGAACGTCTGGGTGCCGCGGCTCAGGAGGAACGTCACGAGCAGGCAGATGACGATCGCGGGCACGTTGACGGCGCCGCCCGGCACGTCGGCGGTCTCGGTGACGGAGAGCGGCAGGTGGATGCCGAACCCGGAGAGGAACGCGTCGAGGTAGCCGGAGATGCCGATGGCGACCACCGCGACGATGGCGACGTATTCGAGCAGGAGGTCCCAGCCGATGAACCAGCCGACGACTTCGCCGAGCGCGACGTAGCCGTAACTGTAGGCGGAGCCGGCGCGCGGGATCATGCCGGCGAACTCGGCGTAGGAGAGGGCGGCGGCCGCGGACGCGAGCCCGGCGATAAGGAACGAGATGAGCACGGCCGGTCCCACACCCGGGTTGGCGGCGTCGCCGTGTGCGACGAGTCCGGCGAGCGAGAAGATCCCGACGCCGATGATGCCGCCGACGCCGATCGCCGTGAGCTGCCACAGGCCGAGGGACTTGTGCAGGCCGCTGCGCGCGGCCTCCTCCGTCATGTCGCTGACGGGCTTGCGCCGCCAGACCGAGTGGGACGGGGTCTTCGAGGTGTCGGGCATCATCGCCTTCCGGTCGGGCTCGCACAGGGTGCTGCGCGAGGTCCTGTGCCGCGCGCGGGTGCACGCGCGGGGTCGTCCGCGGCCGGGGGCGGCGCCGGGTGGAGCACCTGTCTGCCGAGGGGACCAGTGGCACGCTACCCCGAACGACGGAGGCGCGGCGATATGCAGGGACGGATGTGGTCAGAAGTCACCATCGGCGACCTGGAAGCAGGCCAGGTCACGGGGCATGTGGTGAGGCTAGCGGCTTCGTCGCCTCCGTCCGTCCGTCGGTGAAGCGCGCCTGGGCGCGGTCGTGGCGGCGGGGCACTTCGACGTGCTGCGTGGCGGCGGCGAGTCCCATGCGCTTGGTGGAGACGTAGACGCTCTCGGCGGTGTCGACGAGGAACGTCTCGTGCCACACCCCGACCGCTCCCGGGGCCTTGCGGGCGGCGCGGTTGAAGGCGGTCCACGCGGGGCGGTGCTCCTGGTTCGGGTTCGAGGCGTAGGCGTAGAGCTTCTCGACCGACGACCAGAACTGCACGACGTAGGGGCCGCCCGAGCCGAGGAGCAGCTGGTAGCCGAGCAGGCCGGAGTCGGGGTCGGTGCTGAGCTCGCGGAGCATCCGGGGCATCGCGACGAACGCAGGCAGCCACAGGTCGGGCCGCCACCAGCGGTTGATCTGCATGCCGATGTGGAACACGACGAGCTCGCCGTCGTGGTGGTGGGTCATGCGACCCGTGACGACCTGGGACATGGTGTCTCCTTCGATTGGATAGCGTCACTATCCATACTGGATAGCGCTACTATCGATGTCAAGGGGTGGCCATGAGGATTTCTGAACTGTCGGCGCAGACCGGCGTGACCGTGCCGACGATCAAGTACTACCTGCGCGAGGGGCTGCTCCCCGAGGGCGAGCGGTCGTCGCCGACCCAGGCCACGTACGGCGAGAAGCACGTCGAACGGCTGCGGGTGATCCGGGCGCTGCTCGACGCCGGCGTGAGCATCGCCGAGACGCGCCGGGTGCTCGGGGCGCTGGATGATCCGCCTGCCAGTCCGAACGCGCTGCTCGGGACCGCCCACGCCGCGATCACTCCGCCGGTGGAGGAGTCTGTCGATCTGGCGGAGGCT
This sequence comes from Microbacterium sp. NPDC059771, assembly GCF_042732495.1. Taxonomy (NCBI): domain Bacteria; kingdom Bacillati; phylum Actinomycetota; class Actinomycetes; order Micrococcales; family Microbacteriaceae; genus Microbacterium; species Microbacterium sp. NPDC059771. The sequence continues at coordinate 612,223 of NZ_JBHWHK010000001.1, forward strand.
GAAGCCCTGGTCGAGGGGCTCGGGTGGAAGCCGGGGATGTGCGACGAGGCGGTGCTGCACGCGGTCGCCCGGGCCTTGGGCGGCTTGGAGCGCGCGGGCTTCGTCGTGCCGAAGGCCGTGATGCGTGAATACCTGCGGTCGACGCGACGCATCGCGGATGCCGAGATCGCGGGGGTGCCGGGGGAGTCCGCGGAGGCGGCCGTGCGGTACGTGGTGTTGGGGTCGGTGCTGGTGGAGCCGCTCCTGTTGGCGCTACGGCGGGTGGCGCAGCAGGTGAGCTCGGGGGAGCGGTTCGGGGCTAGCTCCTGAATGCAGCGGCGAGGCGCTTGCGAAGCGCGGGGTCACACACATATACGTACGTCCCGCGCATCCCCCGCGTGAGCAGCACCCCATAGATGTTGCGGATGAAGGTCAGCAGGTCGTCGTCGCCGAACGAGTTCCTGAGATGGCCGGTGTTCTCCTTGCCTTTCTTGTCGCGATAACTCTCGCGGTCCGCAACGATCCGGCCGGTTGTGGCGTCTACGCGGAGGTCCGGCCCGATGATGACGCCCGCGTAGTTGAGGTCGTATCCCTGGACGGTGTGGATCGACCCGACCTCCTCGAGCGCTCCCGGTGAATTGATCCAGTCCTTATCTGTTCCGTTCCACCGCAGGCGCTCGCCGTCGAGCTCTATGTCGAACTCGTCGGGGTTCTTCTTGGACACCCAGTCCCACGCGTAGCCTGCGACGAGTCGCGAAAGACCGACTTCGGCGTCCTTATATCGGATCGCTTCGCGCATCTCGCCGAGGTCATCGAAGAGGCGGAGTTCATACTCGCCGAGGTCGGGGAGCACTGGCGCTTCCTCCCGCAGCAGCGCGCGGATGAACTCGACGTAATCGGCTCCCGCCCGTACGCGCATCTGGGTGGTCAGACGGAAAAAGCGGTGCGCGTCCTTCGCCGCTCTCACCTCGGCATCGAGTGCAGATGGCGCGAGATCATGCGGCCGCACGCTTTGTTCGCCATCCACCAGCAGGAGTTGATGTCTGCTTCGAGCTTTGATCCAGTCGAGCTGTGTGTAAGTGGGGTCGTCTTCGCCGAACAGAGCTGCATTGATGTCTCGGAACTTCTTGTTCTGCACGCCCGATGCTTGGTTCGCGCGCTGGCCCAACCGATGAGTCTCGTCGACGAGTACGAGGTCGAACTCGTCATCCGATTCGCCCAGTTGGAACGGTGACATCACCATTCCCGCGTTGAGCTTCGGCGTCTTCTTGAACACCTTCTTCACGGACTCCCTGAGCGACTGCTGAGGAATCACAAGAGCCATGCGAAGGCTCTTGAGTAGCTCACGATTTTCCGGAACAAAGAACTCGGAGAACATCGAGTCCGGCTCGACGCCGTCGTGATCCTGGTAGTCGCGGATGTCGGCGAGCAGCTTCATGAGGAAGATCGCGATGATCGTCTTGCCCGTTCCCGGGTTGCCCTGAACGACGAGCGTCGACCGGGCGGAGGGATCGTGAAGATCGTCGAGTAGGCCTTCGAGAATGTCCATGATCGCGACGCCCTGGTCGTCCGTGAGGGCCTTAAAGGGCGACAGCTTGAAGAGATCGGAGTTCTCGATCTGCGGGATGCTTCGGGAGAAAAGCCCCTCGGCGCGGAGAGCCTCGAACACGTCCCGGAAGGACTCACGGTAGAGGTCGCGATCGTAGTATTGCGCGTCCGTGAGGCCGTCGTTGCCGTTGAGGATGCGATATCGGCCGTCACCGGAGAACCACCGAATAAGGTGCGACTCGAGGTCGAGGCACACGGACTTGTTGAAGGTGTGGTCAACGACGACCCGGATCGACTCGAGAGCCTCGTGCCGCTTTGATCCCGCGAGGTGCTGTCGCATCCGGCTCGCGGCGTTCACCGTTTCTCCGACATAGAGCCCGGGCGACGTGCGCTGAGTGCTCCCCTCGATCACATAGACGACGGGCCAATTGGTGTGCCGGGTGTCGTCACGGGCCCACGCATCGACGGCGTCGCGTTGAAATGGGAGCCGCTGGATGTTGAACTCTGTCACTCGGGCGCCTCGGACAGCTGGGTGTACTTCGTCATGCGCCCTTTCGCGAGTTCCACGGGGTACTTCGCCTTCGTCGACTCCAGCTTCTTCATGACGATGTCATCAAGGTCGGCACCAAGCTTGTTCGCAAGGTGGATGCAGTACGTGATGACGTCTGCCAGTTCGGCCTCCACCTGCTCCCGGTCGAAGTCCGCAGACCACTGGAAGCACTCGAGAAGCTCGCCCGCTTCGATCGAGATGCTCTTCGCCAGGTTCTCCGGAGAGTGGAACTGATCCCAATCTCGCTCGGCGACGAAGGCGCGAAGGGCGGCAAGGGTCTCCTGGCTCGGCATGGGAGCGACGCTAGCAGTTAGGGACTCGGGCGACTGGGCGCGAACGAGCGGTTCGCCGCCTCCGCGCCAAGTTCCGCTATCGTCTGGATCAAAGCGTATTCAACGAAGAATGGAGTGACGGTGGAGTTTGCAGAGCGTCTCGATTCCCTCGCGACCAAGGTGAAGAACCAGGCGACGGCAATCGGGACCGAGGAAGCGACGAAGAACGCTTTCGTCATGCCGTTTATCTCGACGATCCTCGGGTACGACGTCTTCGATCCGCTGGAGGTAGTCCCCGAGTTCACGGCGGATGTCGGAACCAAGAAGGGCGAGAAGATTGACTACGCCATCATGCGCGACTCGGAGGTTCAGATCCTCATCGAGTGCAAGCCATCGATGGGGTCGCTGAAGATCGAGCATGCCTCCCAGCTCTTCCGCTACTTCGCCGTGACGAATGCGCGGATCGCTGTTCTGACGAATGGCGTGGTCTGGCACTTCTACACGGACCTGGATGCCCCGAACCGGATGGATGCCAAGCCGTTCCTCGTACTCGATCTCCTCGACATCGATGAGACGCTGATTCCGGAGATTCAAAAGCTCAGCAAGGAGAGCTTCGATCTCGACTCGATCATCAGCGCCGCGGAAGAGCTCAAGTACATCGGCGCATTGAAGCGAGAGATTGCCGGTCAGTTCCGCGAGCCGACAGATGAGTGGATCAAGTTCTTCGCCACGCGTGTGTACGACGGTTCGTACACGCAGAAGGTGCGACAGCAATTCACTGGTCTGGTCGGAAAGGCGGCACACCAGTTCCTCAACGAACGGGTTAATGATCGCCTGAAGACGGCTCTGGGCGTGACCGGAATCACGCCAACATCAGACCCCGCGCCCACGACGAGCGCCGAAGTGGTCGAGGTGGATCTCGATCGGGACACCGAGATCGAGACCACACTCGAAGAACTTGAGGGCTACCAGATCGTGAAGGCGATCGCCTGTGGTGAGGTAAAGCCGCAGCGCGTGACGCACCGCGATGCGAAGAGCTACTTCGCGGTGCTCCTCGACGACAACAATCGGAAGCCAGTCGCCCGGCTTCATTTCAACGGCAAACAGAAGTACCTCGGGCTCTTGGATGCGGACAAGGTGGAGACCCGCCACCCAATCGAAGAGCTTGACGAAATATATGCGCATGCCGACGGGATTCGCGAGGCGGTTCGCAGGTACAAGGACTAACACGGGCGATCGGCACCGTCTTGTTGAAGCGACTTCCGGGCGCAGGCGACGCTTCTTGCGCTCGCCGGGCGCTGCCGCTACCGACGTCGGGACATTTGCTTAGGAGCTTCAGCCGAACTCGGTGAACAGCTCTGTCACGTCCTCACCGGTCTTTTCCGCATCCCGGATCGACAGGAGGTGGCCTCGCACATGCGCTGACCAGCGGGAGGCCTCCTTGACGTGGTCGGGTGTCATCTCTCGCGCCCATTTCAGTGCATAGGTGCGCGAGTCCAGGACGAGAAGTGTCGCCACGTCGAACTCGAACGAACGGAAGACTGAGAACACGGCACTTGCCGATGTCGAAGCGCTCACCGTGCGGGCCTTCACCTGAATCCTGCGGCCATTGTCGGTCGTCAGGTCGTACGACTTCGCCGAGTTCTGGGCCAGTGACCCGCCGTACACCCTCAGCGCCATGTGCTCGGCATAATCCCCAAGTGGCGCGTTTGCTGTGCGCACGACTCCGCGAATGCGAAGCTCGGCGAGAATCTGCGCATACTGGCTCAGCAGTTGCGGCGTCGCATGGTCAGCGAAAGCACGCGGACGGCGGCCGGGGATGTGCTCGATCGCTGAGAGGATTTGGGACTCATTCAGAGTCCATCCCTTCGCGCCTCGCGTCAACGGACCATACATGTTCTTGAGTACAGCTCGGACGTCCGCTATTGGCACGTCTAATCGCGAGGCGAGCGCGCGGGCGGTGACAATCACACGGTTACCCTACCGGCGAGAAACTGCCAGTACTCGGCGGGACCGTCTCTACTCGAACCTGCCCGTCAGCCGCCCGTGCATCGTGCCGCTCGAGTCATTCATCCCGACGATCTCCACCGTCTTCCCCAACGCGGCGTACTTCGTCTCGATCGCGTCCAACGCGGCGACGGTCGACGCATCCCACACGTGCGATCCCGACAGATCAACAACAACGCGAGATGGATCCTCCGTATACGAGAACAGCGTCGTCAGGTCGTTGCTCGACGCGAAGAACAACTCCCCCTGCACGACATACGTCACCATGTCGCCCGCAACCGAACGCGTCACCGTCACGAAGTGCGCCACCCGCCGGACGAACAGCACGGACGCGACCAGCACGCCGCCCACAACGCCCACCGCCAGGTTGTGGGTGATCAGCACGAGCACGACCGTGGCGAGCATCACGAACGTCTCGCTCTTCGGCATCCGCTTCAGCGTCGACGGCTTGATCGAGTGCCAGTCGAACGCGCCGATCGCCACCATCACCATCACGGCTACGAGTGCCGCCATCGGAATGGTCCCGACGAAGTCGCCGAACACCACCACCAGCAGGAACAGGAACACCCCGGCGCAGAACGTGGAGATGCGGGTCCTGGCGCCCGAGGCCTTCACATTGATCATGGTCTGACCGATCACGGCGCAGCCGCCCATGCCGCCGAAGATCCCCGACAACACGTTCGCGACGCCCTGCGCCCACGACTCGCGCGTCTTGTTCGAGTGGGTGTCGGTGATCTCGTCGACGAGCTTCGCGGTGAGCAGCGACTCCATCAGCCCGACCAGCGCCACCCCGAGGGCGAACGGCGCGATGATCGTGAACGTCTCCCACGTGAGCGGCACGTTCGGGATGAAGAGCTCCGGCAGGCTGCGCGGCAGTTCGCCCTGATCGCCGACCGTGGGCACCGTGATGCCGAACGCGAGCACCACCCCGGTCACGATGATCACCGACACGAGCGGCGCCGGCACGACCTTCGTGAGCTTCGGCATCACCAGCATCACGACGATCCCGAGCGCCACCAGCGGATACACCAGCCACGGCACATCGATCAGCTGCGGGAACTGCGAGCTGAACACGAAGATCGCCAGCGCGTTCACGAACCCGACCATCACGCTGCGGGGGATGAACCGCATCAGCTTCGCGACCCCGAGCACCCCGAGCACGACCTGGAAGATCCCGGCGAGGATGACCGTCGCGATGAAGTAGTCCAGCCCGTACGTCGGAGCGACCGGCGCGATCACGAGCGCCACAGCCCCGGTCGCCGCGGTCACCATCGCCGGACGCCCGCCGAGGAACGCGATCGACACCGCCATGATGAACGACGAGAACAGTCCCACCTTCGGGTCCACCCCCGCGATCACCGAGAACGCGATCGCCTCCGGGATCAGCGCGAGCCCCACGACGAGCCCGGCGAGCACCTCGCGCGTCAGCATCCGCGGGTTCTTCAGCGCCGTGAGCACCGACGGGTGGTCGAGATAGCGGGCACGGTCGAGGGCCGTCGTTGCAGACAATGGGGGCTCCAGGGGGAAGGCGCCTCAGAGGAAGAGGCAGACGATCCAGCCTATGCGGACACACCGACCCGGAAGTCCCATCGGGCTGCCGCCACAGCCCTGCGAACCCACGACGCGTCTGCCCCGGACCTCCCGCCGCTGCAGTCCGCGCATCACCGCGAGCTCGTGCACCGTCCGCCCGCTTCAGCCCGCGCAATCACCGCACCTCTTGCCCCGCCCTCAAGAGTGAGTGTACAGTCACTCTCATGCCCGCCACCCGAAGCTCCGTCCTCTCCACGGCCGACGCCCGCCGTCCGCTCGTGGCTGCTGCGGCTCTGCGTGCGTTCGCGCGCCGGGGCTTCCACGGCACGACCGTGGCCGATGTCGCGGGCGAGGCGAAGATCTCCCCGGCCTACGTGTTCAAGCTGTACTCCGGCAAGGAGGCGCTCTTCGTCGCCGCGCTCGACGCGTGCTTCGACGCGATCCTCGTCGCCCTCGAGGAGGGCGCCGACGCCGCGCAGGACCAGAAGTCCGCCACCGTGCTCGAGGCGATGGGCGATGCCTACGCCCACCTCATCTCCGACCGCACGCTGCTCATGCTCCAGGTGCACGCGCAGTCCGTGGCCGACATCGAGGTGATCGGTGAAGCGCTGCGCGCGGGGCTGGGGCGCATCACCACCTACGTCCAGTCCCGCTCCGGCGGCAGCGACGAGGACGTGCAGCGCTTCATCGCCTACGGGCAGCTCTGCCACCTCATCGTCACCACGCAGCTCGATGGACGGCCCGAGGACTGGGTCGCCCTCCTGACCGCGGGCATCACCCACCCCGACTGAGCCCCCGGGGGTCGCGCCCTTTCGCGTGCCTGCGAGAGTGAGTGAGTAATCACTCTCCCTGAATCCACACCGACCGACACGACAGAGAAGAGAGAACCATGACCACCCTCACTCCGCTCACCTCCGCCGCAGCCCCTCTGCGCAGCACCCGCCGTTGGCTCGCCCTGAGCGTGCTCGCGCTCGCGCAGTTCCTCGTGGTGCTCGACGCCTCCATCGTCAACATCGCCCTTCCGGTGCTCGGGCAGCAGCTCGGCATGGACACGGCCGCGCTCGCATGGGTCATCACCGCCTACGTGCTCGCGTTCGGTGGGCTCCTGCTCCTCGGCGGGCGGCTCGCCGACCGCTACGGCCACCGCCGCGTGTTCCTGCTCGGCACCGCGGGGTTCGTCGTCGCCTCGGCCCTCGCGGGGCTCTCGATCGTGCCCGAGATGCTCCTCGCCGCGCGCGCACTCCAGGGGGCATCCGCCGCGCTGCTCGCCCCCGCGGCCCTCGCCCTGCTCACGCATCTCTTCCCCGACGACGCCGAACGCACCAGAGCGATCGGCGTCTGGGGTGCCGTCGCGGGCATCGGCTCCGCGGCCGGCGTGCTCCTCGGCGGCGTGCTCACCGCGACCCTCGGGTGGCAGTCGGTGTTCTTCGTGAACGTCCCGGTCGGAGCGCTCGTGCTCATCGCCGTCCCGCTCCTCATCACCCGCGACACGGTCCGCGCCTCCGGTCGCCTCGACGCTGCCGGTGCGATCAGCGTGACCGCGGCACTCGTCGCCCTCGTCGGGGCGTTCAGCGCGGTCGAGCAGCTCGGCTTCGTCCACCCGCTGCCCCTCGCGCTCTTCGCCGTCGCGCTCGTGCTCGGCGCGGCCTTCCTCCTGATCGAGCGTCGCGCGCCGGAGCCGCTCCTCCCGCTGGCGGTGTTCCGCAACCGCGACCTCGCCCTCGGCAACGTCGTGATGCTGCTCGGCGGCGCCGCCATGGTCGCGCTGTTCTTCGCGCTCTCCGTGTTCATGCAGGCCGTGCTCGGGTACGACGCCCTCACGACCGGCCTCACCCAGCTGCCGCTCGCCGGTGCCCTGGTCGTTGTGGCGGGCGTCGTCCCGGCGCTGATCGGTCGTGCCGGCGCTCGACGCGTGCTGACCGCCTCGCTCCTCGTGCTCGCCGGTGGGCTCGTGTGGCTCGCGCTCGCTCCGTCTGACGCGGTCTTCCTCGTCCACCTGCTCGGCCCGACGCTGCTGATCGGCATCGGACTCGGGGGCGCGTTCGTCGCCACGACCCAGCTCGCGGTCGACGGGGTCGACGGGGGAGAGGCGGGACTCGCGGGCGGACTCATCAACACCAGCCAGCAGATCGGAGGTGCGGTCGGCCTCGCGGTCCTCGGAACGATCGCGGGACTGCGCACCTCGGCGCTCGATGCCGCCGGTGTCCCTGCCGCCGAGGCGATGACGGGCGGCTTCTCCTGGCTCTTCCTCGGTGCCGCCGCGCTCGCCGTGATCGGCGCGGGAACCGTCGCGGTGTGGCGCCGCCGCTGAGATGCGGCAGTCGGCCCCGCGCGTCGCCTCCGGGCGCGCGCGGGGCCGCTGCGTGCGCACCTGCACCCTTCCTCTCCGCCGGCACCTCCGCCATGATGAAGGGGACCGACCGCGAAGGAGACCCCGTGTCGCTCACGCCGCCACCGTCGCAGCACATCGAGACCGCCGCCTCTGCGCTCCCGGGCGCCGTGGTGATCGCGGGCATTCGACGAACTCTGATCTGGATGGTGGTCGCGGGCGTCGTCTACTCCGCCTTCATGACGGGCAGCAAGAGCTACTGCCCGGGCGGTTACGACGGCAGCGGCGGCTTCGTCGATTCCGAGGGTCGGTCGGTCGACCAGGCCCCCGTCTGCGTCTCGATGGCGCTTCAGTCCAACGTGCTGGTCTACGTCGCCCTCGCAGCGATCTTCCTGATCGCGCTCGGTCGCGTGACGAAGGCTGCCGACGAGCGTGCGGCACTGCGGACGCTGGAGCGCGCGATGTACGGAGCCGGCGTGCTCGTCGTGATCGCCGTCGTGGTGTCGCAGGTGTGGTTCCAGTCGATCGATCTCGAGCAGTTCACCTCGGGGTCCTGGTCCGTCGTGAGCCCCTTCCCGCTCGGGATCATCGACGTGTCGACCACCCCGATGACGACCCCCTGACCGCCCGGAGCTACCGCCCCGCCCGCACCCGCAGGGTGAACGCCACCGCGGCGAGCCCGATCACCACCACCCCGTACCCGACGCACACCGCCTCCAGCCCGACCACGCCGACGAGTGACCCGGCGACCACGGCGGGCACGCCGAACGCGAGATAGGAGAGCACGTACAGCACCGCGAAGGTGTCGGCGCGTTCGGTCGGGGGAATGCGCGGTGCGAGCGACGCGACCACACCGGAGAACGCCGTGCCGAAGCCCATGCCCGTGACCGCGGCCGCGCCCAGGTAGAAGGGGAGGGAGCCGACCCCGAGCGCGAGGAGCGACAGCAGGGTGCCGAGGCCGAGCGCCGCGGTGCCGAACAGCACGCTCGTGTGCGCCGAGCGCCCGCGCATCGCGAACGCCGTGACCGCCCCGACCCCGGCGAGCAGCACCACGCCGAGGCCCTGCCACACGTGCGCGACGCCGCCGAGCTCACGCGCCACGATGTTCGCGCCGAGCGACAGGAACAGCCCGCCCGTGGCCCACCCCGCCACGACGGCCGGGGCTCCACGCCAGAAGTCGCCCCGGATCGCGGCGGGGATCGACAGGCGGAAGCTCAGCGACGCCCACGCGCCCGGCCGCCGCAGAGCCGTCTCCGGCACGACGAGGAACAGCGCTGCGAGCAGCACGTACACCGTGGTGAGCGGGGCGAACACGTCGAGCAGCGCCTCCCGGGTGAGGTCGAGCATGACCGCCGACACGAGCGCACCGAGCGCGAGTCCGATGCCGGGGCTCAGCGCGTTCCACAGCGCGGCCGTCTTCGCTCGACCCCCGGGGGCGAAGTCGAGCACCGTCGCCGACAGCGCCGAGATCAGCGCCCCGCTCGCGACGCCCTGGAGGATGCGCGCCACGAACAGCACCCACGCGGCGTCGGCGTGCCAGAACAGGAACATGCTCCCCGCGAGCATCAGGAACCCCACGACCGCGACCGGTCGCCGCCCCACGTGGTCCGACAGCGACCCGGCGGTGAGGAGCGTCAGGAGCAGTGCGACCGCGTACACCGCGAACACCGCGCTGATCACGACCGGCGCGAACCCGATGTCGTGCGCGAGCACGGGGTAGAACGGCGAGGGTGCGCTCGCTCCCGCCATCATCAGGATCTGCGCGACCACGACGAGCACGAAGCCGAGCCGGGTGCGCGTCGCGGTCGGGCGGGGGTGCCGGGGCGCGGCGGGCGGGGCGGTGACGATGGGCTCGGTGGTGGTCATGCGCGGCTCCTTGACAGTTCGAGAATCATCGAACTCTCGGAGCGTACTCGCCCTCGCGCCATTGTTCAACTATTCTCGAACCATGCCTGGCGACCTGCCCCACCCGGAGCGCTCCGAGATCCAGCTGACCGGGGTGCTCTTCGCGCTCAGCGACCCCGAGCGACTGGCCATCGCGCGCCAGCTCGCCGACGGTCCCCTCGATATGGCCTCCTGCCACGCGACCGACCCGAACCTGCCGAAGTCCACCAAGTCGCACTTCATGAAGGTGCTGCGCGAGGCCGGCGTCATCCGCAACGAGCCCAACGGGCGGCGCCGCACCCTCACCCTCCGCCGCGACGACCTCGACGCCCGCTTCCCCGGGCTGCTCGACTCCGTGCTGCAGGGCTAGTCCGCGGGCGCCCCGTCGTCCGGCACCCACCGCAGCAGGTCGCCCGGCTGGCAGTCCAGCGCCACGCACAGCGCATCGAGCGTCGTGAACCGCACCGCCTTCGCGCGCCCGTTCTTCAGCACCGCGAGGTTGGTGGGGGTGATCCCGATGCGCTCCGCCAGCTCGCCGACACCGATCTTCCGGCGCGCCATCATCACGTCGATGTCGACGACCACCGGCATCAGATCACCTCGTCGTCGAGCTCGGACCGCAGGGCCCGCGCCTCCGCGTCGCGGTCGATCGCCTGCCGCAGCAGCGCCTTCATCACCACGACGAGCAGGGCCATCCCGGCGAGCACCACTCCCGCACCGCCGATCAGCGCGACGACACCGGGCGCCATCTCGCCCGGGGCGAGCAGGGCCGCGAGCGCCCACGCCAGCACCGCCGCCGCGCTGATCGCGCCGATGATCGTGTCGACGAAGCGGAACGAGGATGTCGAGAAGAGGGATCCCCGCCGCACCTTCCGGAGCAGGATCCACACGCACACCCCGAACACCTGCATCGTCGCGACGCCCAGCACCAGGATCGCGACCAGCGTGATGCGCGCCCACGTCGCCTCCCCCTCCAGGTCGGCGTACACGAGCGGCGCGATCACCGTCTGCACCACCAGCGACCCGAGCAGGGCGAGGGCGATCACCACCTGCAGCGCGATCGTCGTTCCCTTGGCCATGCGACACCTCCCGGCGAGAAACAACAGGAATCTATCGTTAATCGTTCGATGAGGCAAGCGCGAACGACGGCCGCCGGAACTACCGCAGCACGAGGCCGATCTCGAACGACCGCCGCCACGGCAGCGTCAGCTCGTCGATGCGCACGCCGTCGGCGGGGAGCATCGACTCCAGCAGCGCCGTCAGCTCCGCATGGATCACCCGCGACGCCTCGGCCACCCGCGCGTCGTCCGCCAGCGGGTAGATGTCGGGGAACAGCGACGGCCCGGAGTCCGTGCGCACGACGGCCTGATACGCGAAGTCGTCCAGCAGCCGGGTCAGCAGGGCGATCCGCGCCGCCCGCTCGTCGAACGACCCCGTGGCCCGGCCGACCACCGCGGCGGCCGCGACCGCGACCACACTGCCGAGCGTGTTCCCCGCCGTGTTCCAGCCGCCGAACGCCTCCAGCCGCCCGAGCAGGTCGGCGTCGGCGAGCGCGCGCACCAGCGCCTCGTCCGCCCCGTTCGGATACCGCACGTCGGCCAGCGCGACCCGCTCGCCCGCCTCCAGCCGCTCCCGCACCAGGGCGACGGTGCCGGCGACGGCCGCGGTGTCGACCACATCGGGCCGCCCGCGGAACATGTCGTGCCGGTCGGGATCGGGGGCGTGCAGCACCAGGGTCACGTCGGCGTCCGCCGCCACCTCGACGGCACCGGCCGCGCGGATCTGCCGGCTCGCCGAGGCCGCCAGCGACATGTTCTCGTACGGCGGGATCCGCTCCATCCCCGCGGCGTCGGCGCACGCCATCGCGAACGACACCGTCACCCCGGCGTTCCCCGCGAGAGCTCGGGCGACGAGCGCCGCCCCCACCTCGTCGGCGCCCGGGTACATGAGCACGCGACGGCCCGACGGCAGCATCCGCATCCAGTGCCGCAGCCACACCTGCTCGGCGCTTCCCGCCGCGAACGGCGCGGTGTCGTCGGCGGTGATGGCGAGGAAGTCGAGCGTCTCGTCCTCGACCAGCCCGAGGGTCGAGAGGTTGACGATGTGGTTGCGCAGGCGCCGCGTCGCGTAGTCCGACACGACATCGGCCGGCACGGGTGTCAGCTCCTCCAGCGGCAGCACGTCGGTCTCGCCGAGCAGCCGGTGGGCGTCGCCCCCGAGGGCGTGGATCTCCTTGCCGTGCGCCGTCCAGTACTCCGGCTCCTCGGCCGCGGAGTACGAGTTGCTGGCGCGCGTGACCAGGGAGACGGCCGAGAGCGGCAGTTCGGGGCGCATCCGCCGCACCTCGCGCAGCACGTCGAGACGCGCCAGCACGTCACGCGTCGTGTCGTGGCTCGTCCGGCTCGCGATGAGTCCGCCGTAGAGCAGCATGTCGACCGACACCACGAGGTGCACGGTCGCCGGGTCGGCCGCGCGCTCCCGCAGCCAGGCGCCGAGCGCGTCCGCGTCGCCCGCCGTCCGGTATGCGGGGAGGATCTCGGCGGGCGGCACGTCGAGCGTCACGCCCGCGACCGCGGCGACGTCGCCGGGCAGCTTCACGTTCACCGGTCGGTCGTCGAGGGGGAGCAGGGCGATGCGCGGGCGGAGGGTCGGGTCGGACACGAGGAGCCTTTCGTCGGTGAAGGGATTGCCGGTCGGGAGCGCGAACGCTCAGGGGCGGGAGATCGAGAGGAGGTAGGAGTAGCGGTCGCCCCGGTACACCGACTCGGCGTACTCCAGCGGGCGGCTACGGGCGTCGTAGGTGGTGCGCTTGACGAGGAACGCGGGCGAGAACGGGGGTGTCTGCAGGGCTGCGGCCTGCTCCTCGTCGAGCACGACCGCGTGGATCTCCTGGTCGGCACGCACGGCCGAGATGCCGAACCGGGTGCGCAGATCCTCGTAGAGCGAGTCGCCCACGATGCCCTCCTCCAGCCCCGGCACGGCGTCGGCCGCGATCGAGCACACCTCCAGGCAGATGGGGATGTCGTCGGCGGTGCGCACGCGGCGGATCCGCACCACCGGCGACTGCGGGCTGAGGTTCAAGGCGTAGCCGGTGGTCTGCCCCGCCGCGGCGGTGGACACGTCGACCGACAGCGATCCTGGCCGCATGTTGCGGGCGAGCATGTCCTCGGAGAACGACGTGAGCTCGAAGGCCTTGCTGATGCGCGAGGCGCTGACGAAGGTGCCGGCGCCCTGGAGCCGGTAGACCAGCCCGTCGCGCTCCAGCTCGTCGAGCGCCCGGCGCACCGTCTGCCGGTTGACCTCGAGCGACTCGGCGAGATCGCGTTCGGTCGGCAGCTTCTCGTGTGGCGCCAGGCCCTGCTGGATGACCTCCTCGAGATGCCGGCGCACCCGCTCGTGCTTCGTCACACCCTCGATCGTCATGGCTTCCCCCTCATTTGGACTAACCCAATCTTGACGACCGCCCCCAGGTGTGTCAATGTCTGTTCTCAGCGGTTCCGAATTGGTCTATTCCAATCCTTTTGCAAGGTCAACGATGAGCGGAGAACTCCCCATGCACATGAAGCAGCACATGCGCCGGCGCGCCCTGGTCGCCGCCGGACTGACCACAGCGACGGTCGTGGCCCTCAGCGGATGCGCGGGAGGCGGCAGCGACGCCGACGGCCCCACCGAGATCACGTTCTCGTACCTGTGGGGAGGGGAGGAGGCCAAGGCCCTGGAGGCGATCATCGCCGACTTCAACGCCAGCCAGGACGACATCGTCGTCAAGGGCGTCTCCAGCCCCGACACCCAGAAGCAGCTCACCTCGATGTCGTCGTCCAACGGCTCGTTCGACATCTCCGACAACTTCGGGAACACCGTCGGCGCCTGGGCCTCGAAGGGCATCCTCGCCCCGCTCGACGACGCGATCGCCGCGGAGGACATCGACGTCGACGACTTCGTGCCCAGCGCGATGGAGCAGATGACTTACGACGGCAAGATCTACTCGCTGCCCATCGCCATCCACAGCTTCCAGCTGCTCTACAACCCCCAGCTGCTCGCGGAGGCGGGCGTGACCCCGCCCACCACCATGGACGAGCTCGCCGCCGCCATCCCCAAGCTCACCAAGAAGGACGCCTCGGGCAAGATCACCCAGCTCGGCCTGGGCTCCGCCAACGACAGCACCACGCTCACCACTCTCGGCTACGCGTTCGGCGGCAGCTGGGACGGAGAGGACGGCCCGACTCCGGCGGAGGACGGCAACCTCGAAGCGCTGCAGTGGTACCAGGACAACGTGATCGAGCCGGTGGGCGCCGACGCCATGGCCACGTTCGTCTCCGGTCAGGGCGAGTACCTCTCGGCGCAGGACCCGTTCTTCAGCGGCCAGGTCGCCATGATCATCGACGGCGAGTGGCGTTCGGCCAGCGCGGCCAAGATCGCCCCCGACTTCGAATGGGGCGTCACCGCCATCCCCGCCGCCACCCCCGAGCTGGAGAACAGCACGCAGGTGACCGCGAGCACCCTGTTCATCCCCGCCAACTCGAAGCACAAGGAAGAGGCGGCGACGTTCCTCGCCTACCTCGTCAGCGACGAGCCGATGGAGAAGTTCGCCGTCGCGCTGGGCAACCTCCCCGGCCGCTCCTCCCTCGCCGGCAGCGCGGCCTTCGACGAGCTGGAGGACTTCGGCGTCTGGGCCGAGGCGGCCTCCTCGCCGAACGCCAAGTCCCTCGCGAGCCGCCCGTACAGCGCGGAGTACGCGACCGACCTGGCCACCGCGTTCGACGAGGTCGTGCGGCTGACGGCCACCCCGGAGGAGGCGATCGCGACCGTCGAGGAGCGGATGTCCTCCTACTCCTCGAAGTGAGCGGCGCTCCGTGACCACGGCCACCACACCCCGGGTCCGGCGGGAGACGACTCCCGCCGGGCCCGGCGCCCCCGTCCGGCGGCGCCGCAGCCGCCGCACGACGCTGATCGGCCTCGCCTTCGCCGCGCCGTTCATCGTCGGCTTCCTGTTCCTGTTCGCCTACCCGATCGTGGCCTCGGCGTACTACAGCTTCACCGACTTCAACCTCTTCCAGGCGCCCGAGTGGGTGGGCCTGGACAACTACACCCAGATGTTCGCGGACGGGGTGTTCTGGAAGTCGCTCGCCAACACCGCCGTGCTCACCGTGTTCGGGGTGCCGCTCGCGATCGGCATCGCGCTCGCCGGAGCCCACCTGCTCAACACCCCCGTCCGCGGCCAGCCGCTGTACCGCGCGCTGGTGTACCTGCCCTCGATCGTGCCCGTGGTGGTCGGCGGCTACCTGTGGCGCTGGCTGCTCAACGCCCAGTACGGCTTCATCAACCACTTCCTGTCGTGGTTCGGCATCGAAGGGCCGGCGTGGCTGCAGCAGCCGGAATGGACCAAGCCCGCGATCATCATGATGTCGCTGTGGACCGTCGGCGGCACCATGATCATCTACCTCGCGGCCCTCCAGGAGGTGCCGAAGGAGCTGTACGAGGCGGCCGAGCTCGACGGTGCGGGAGTCTGGCGCCGGTTCACGAGCGTCACCTGGCCGACGGTGTCTCCGGTGACCCTGTTCCAGGTGATCGTGAGCATCATCGGTTTCCTGCAGATCTTCACGCAGCCCTACATCCTGTCGCAGGAGCGGCTCAATCAGGCCGGCTCCGGGCCCGGGCAGTCGATGCTCTCCTACGCGATGTACCTGTACCAGAACGCGTTCGTGTTCCTGAAGATGGGCTACGCCTCGGCCATGGCCTGGACGCTGTTCATCGTCACGCTCATCGTGAGCCTCATCGTGCTCGCGTCGTCGAAGAAGTGGGTGCACGATGGCACACGCTGAGATCTCCGCCCCCGCCCGCCGGCCCCGCCGCACGCGCCGCACGCTGCGCCGCGTCCGGCAGCAGGTGTCGGTGGCGCTGCTCGCCCTGCTGTTCCTCTTCCCGCTGCTGGTGATGCTGTCGACCGCGTTCAAGACGCCGGGCGACGTGTTCTCCTCGCCGCCCACGCTGCTTCCGGCCGAGTGGACCATGGACAACTTCGCCGAGGCGTTCGCGCAGATCCCCGTGTGGCGTTACCTCGGCAACACGCTGTTCGTGTCGGGCATGAGCATCCTGGGCACGGTCATCTCGTGCCCGCTGGTGGCCTATGCGCTGGCGAAGGTGAAATGGCGCGGCGCCCGCCCGCTGCTCATCCTCGTGCTGGCCACGATGATGCTGCCGCCCCAGGTGACCCTCATCCCGCTGTTCCTGGTGTGGAACGGGCTCGAGGCGACGAACACCTACCTGCCGCTGATCGTGCCGGCCTTCCTGGGCACGCCGTTCTTCATCTTCATGATCCGGCAGTTCCTGCTCGCGGTGCCCGACGAGCTGATCGAGGCCGCGCGCCTCGACGGCGCCTCCGAGTTCCGCACCTACGCGACGATCGTGCTGCCCCTGGCCCGCCCGGCCATCGTCACCGCGGCGATCTTCCAGTTCGTGTGGGCGTGGACCGACTTCCTCAATCCCCTCATCTATCTCAACGACCAGTCGACGTACACGCTGTCGATCGGTCTGTACGCCTTCTTCGGGGAGAACGACGTGGCGTGGGGGCCGCTCATGGCGGCATGCGTGATGTTCACGCTGCCGGCCGTGGTGATCTTCCTCATCGGCCAGAAGTTCTTCATCGGCGGCGTCAGCGCAGGAGCGATCAAGTGACACACGACACCCTCGAACTGCTCCGTGACAGCCTCGTCGCCTCGGTCCAGGCGTCAGCGGGCACCCCGGCCCGCGACACCCACGTGATCGGTGCGCTCGCGGAGTCGGCGCTGCTCGGCGGTGCCAGCGGGCTGCGGTTGAACGGACCGGAGGACCTCCGCCGGGTGCGGTCGGCGACGGCGGTGCCGCTGATCGGACTGCACAAGGTGTGGAACGGCGTGCGCAACGTGATCACGCCCGACGTCGCTCTTGCGGAGGGCCTCGCCGCGGCGGGGGCCGACGTCATCGCGGTGGACGCCACGACCGAGCAGCTCGGCACGGACTTCGGCCTGCTCGGCCGGATCGCGCAGGCCACCGGGCTCCCGGTGATGGCCGACGTCTCCACCGCGGAGGAGGGCAGGAGGGCGTGGGAGGCGGGCGCCGCCGTGGTCGGCACCACCCTCTCCGGCTACACGCCGCACTCGCCGCGGCAGGACGGACCCGACCTCGATCTCGTCGCCGCGCTCGCCGCGGCCGGCATCCCGACCATCGCGGAGGGCCGCTACCAGACACCGGAGCAGGTGCGCGCGGCCTTCGACGCGGGGGCCTTCGCCGTGGTCGTCGGCGGGGCGATCACCGACCCGATCGCGCTCACGCGCCGGTTCGTCGCGGCGACCCCGAAAGCCGGGGAGCGGGTGTGATCGTCGGGGTCGACATCGGCGGCACCAAGATCGCGGTCGCCGGATTCGAGCCCGATCCCGCGGGCGGCCGTCGCCGGGTGACGCCCGTGCGCAGCTGTGCGACGCCGGCGCGCGAGGGCGGGGACGCGATCGTGCGGGCGGTCGTCGAGGCGGTCCGCGCGGTCGCCGACGGCGAACCCGTGACGGCGGTCGGTGTCGGCACGGCCGGCGTGGTCGCCCCCGACGGATCCATCACCTCGGCCACGGACGCGATCCGGGGGTGGGCGGGGTTCCCGCTGCGCTCGGCACTCGAGCGCGCCACGGGGGTTGCGGTCGCGGTCGTGAACGACGTGCACGCGGCGGCGGTCGCGGAGGCCGCCCAGGGAGCGGGTCGCGGAGCGGGCGGGCTGCTGATGGTCGCGGTGGGCACGGGCATCGGCGGGGCCGTGGTCCTCCCGGACGGGCTCCGCGCCGGGGCGACCGGCACCGCGGGATCGGTCGGGCACACCGAGCTGGCGCTGCCGGCCGAGCTCGCCGGGAGGCGCTGCGGCTGCGGGGCGCCCGGGCACGTCGAGGCCGTGGCGTCGGGGCCCGGACTCGAACGGACGTACCGGGAGCGCACCGGGACACCGCTCCCGTTGCGCGAGGTGGATGCCCTGGCCCGTGCGGGCGACCGGACGGCGGCGGAGGTGATCGCGCAGGGGGCGCAGTTCCTCGGGCGCGCTCTCGCCGCGGCCAACGCGCTGCTCGACGTCGAGGCGGTGGCGGTGGGCGGGGGTGTCGCGGGCATCGGTGAGCGGTATCTGGACGAGGTGGCGCGGGCCTATCGGGCCGTGGCGATGCCGGGCCCGGCGCGGGCCCGCGTCCTTCCGGCCGAGTTCGGGGTGGACGCGACGGCGACCGGCGCGGCCCTGCTCGCGCCGGTCGAAACTCCCACCCCACGCCCAGCGTGAGCGATATATCGTTAACTATCGTTCACGACTGGGAGGTCATCATGAGCAACGCATTCCCCTCCAACCCGTTCGGCGGAACCGGGAACACCGGCGGCAGCGGTGCCGGTGACTTCGCGTCCGGCCTCGGCAACCTCTTCGGCGGACCCCACGGTCCGGCCGGCGCGCTCTTCGAGGCGATGGACCAGCTCCGCAAGTCGTTCGACTCGCGCCCGTCCGGCGGCTCCCGCATGGCGCGCGGCGACGTCCGCACCGCCGTGCTCACGCTCCTCGCCGAGCGCCCCATGCACGGCTATCAGATCATCAACGAGATCGCCGAGCGCAGCGGCGGCACCTGGAAGCCCAGCGCCGGTTCCGTGTACCCCACGCTCCAGCTGCTCGCCGACGAAGGGCTGATCGAGGCGGAGGAGCAGAACGGCCGCAAGACCTATGCGCTCACCGAGGCCGGTCGCGCCGTCGCCGACGAGACCACCGAGACCCCGGCGCCGTGGGTGTCCACCTCCGACAAGGACCGCGGACGCGACCCCCGCTACAGCGCGCTGCCCAAGGCCGGCGTCGACCTGGCCGCCGCGGCCGCGCAGGTCGGTCGCAGCGGTTCGGCGGAGCAGGTGCAGCAGGCGATCGAGGTGCTCGACGACGCCCGCCGTAGGCTGTACACGATCCTTGCCCAGGACTGACCGCGTCGTGCGGCATCCGGCGCGGAACGGCGGAAGGATGACGCGATGACGGAAGCGGTAGCCCAGGGCGTCCATCGCGCCAGGTACCGCCGCATCCTGTCGTTCGCGAGCCGCGAGTTCGTGAAGATCTGGTGGTTCGAGCTGGTGCTTCCGCGCTTCGGGCTCGCCGCGGTCGCGGAGCGCACCCGCCCGCGCCGGATGCAGCGCTTCGCCCGGCGCTTCCACACCCTCGCGGTCGAGCTCGGCGGACTCATGATCAAGGTCGGGCAGTTCATGTCGTCGCGCCTCGACGTGCTCCCGCCCGAGATCACGAAGGAGCTGGAGGGACTGCAGGACGAGGTGCCCGCGGTGCCCACGCCGCAGATCCGGGCGCTCGCGGAGGCCGAGCTCGGCATCCCCCTGGAGCGCGCCTACGCCTGGTTCGACGACACCCCCGTCGCCGCGGCCTCGCTCGGTCAGGTGCACCGCGCGCGGCTCTCGGCCCTCGACGCGGAGGACACCGGGCTCGACGAGGTCGTGGTCAAGGTGCAGCGCCCCGGCATCGACGAGATCGTCGCGGTCGACCTCGCTGCCCTCCGCCGGGTCGCCCGCTGGCTCACGCGGGTGCGCATCGTCGCCGACCGGGTGGATGCGCCCGCCCTCGTGGAGGAGTTCGCCGTCACGAGCCTGGAGGAGATCGACTACCTGCACGAGGCCCGCAGCGCCGAGCGGTTCCGCGAGAACTTCGCCGACGACCCCCGGGTCGCGGCGCCCGAGATCGTGTGGGAGCGCACGACCCGCCGCGTGCTGACGCTGTCCGACGTGACCGCCATCAAGATCAACGACACCGAGGCGCTGCGGGCGGCCGGCATCGAACCGCGGGCCGTCGCCGACGCGTTCGCCGAGGTCATGTTCGACCAGGTGTTCACGCATCGCTTCGTGCACGCCGACCCGCATCCCGGCAACATCTTCGTCACCCCGGTTCCCACGGACGGGGGCTTCCGTCTGACGTTCATCGACTTCGGCATGATGGCCGAGGTCCCCGACAACCTCCGCGAGGGGCTGCGGATGCTCCTGATCGCGGTCACCGCGCGCGACAGTCGCGGACTCGTGGCCGCCGCGAAGGAGATCGGGGTGCTGCTGCCCACCGCCGACACCGCCGAGCTCGAGCGCGCCCTGACGGCCCTGTTCGCCCGCTTCGGCGGCATGGGCTTCGCGGAGCTGAGCCGCGTCGACCCGCGCGAGTTCACCGACTTCGCAGACGAGTTCGGCGACATGGTGCGCCGCCTCCCGCTCCAGCTGCCGGAAGACCTGCTGCTGCTGATCCGGGCGGTGTCGCTCACCTCGGGCATGTGCAGCGGCCTCGACCCCGCGTTCAACGTGTGGGATGCGGCGGAGCCCTACGCCGCTCGGCTGCTGCGCGACGAGTCCGGCAACCTGATGCAGGACATGGCCCAGCAGGCGATGGAGAACGCCGCGACCACGTGGCGCCTCCCTGGGCGCATCGACCGCATCATCACCCGCATCGACGACGGCACCGTGTCGTTCGACACCTCGCGACTGGAGCGGCGCCTCGATCGGCTGGAGGGTATCGCGCGCCGCATCGCCTCCGGGGTGCTGTTCGCCGCGATGCTCGTGGGCGGCGCGCTGCTGGTCGCCCCGGTGCCCCCGCTCGGGATCACGCTGCTGTGCGTCTCCGTGCTGCCTCTGCTCGGGGCGCTCTTCGCGGGGCGCCGCGGCCGCTAGACCCGCCCGGCCGCAGGAGAACGCGGCGGCTCCGGCGGAGGCGGCCCTGGCCGAGGCGGCCCGCATGGGAGGATGGGTTCTCATGGACAACCCGGTCGAGAAGCATTCCCCCTCCGACGGTCCGCAGACCCCCACCGGCACCCACCGCACCGCGGGAGAGGCCGCGCGCAAGATCGTGCGCGACATCACCACGGTTCCGCCGCGCAGCGTGCACCCCGCGCTCGTGCCGGGCGTCTCGGTCGAGGAGACCGGTCGCACCTACCGCACCGACCCGCTCGTGTTCGGTGTGGCGGCGGCGTTCGCCCTCGGGTTCATCGCGTGGGGCGTGTTCGCGGGCGACAACCTCGCAGGCACCACCAGCACCGTGCTCGCGTGGGTCGTGGAGTACTTCGGCTTCTTCTTCACCACGATCGCGACGATCATCCTCGTGTTCATGCTGTTCGTCGGCTTCAGCCGCTACGGGCGCATTCCTCTGGGTCGTGACGACGAGGAGCCCGAGTTCTCGATGTTCTCGTGGATCTCGATGCTCTTCGCGGCCGGCATGGGCATCGGGCTGGTGTTCTGGGGCGCCGCGGAGCCGCTGACGTTCTTCGAGAACCCGCCACCCGGAACGGTCGAGGCGAACACGCTCGAGGCTATGCACACCGCGCAGACGCAGGTGCTCTACCACTGGGGCCCGCAGGCCTGGGCGTTCTATGCGCTCGTCGGCGGGGCCATCGCCTACGGCGCCTACCGCCGCGGTCGCACCCCGCTGATCTCGTCGATCTTCGCGCCGCTGCTCGGCGAGCACCGCACGACGGGCCCGGTCGGCCGAACGATCGACATCTTCTCCATCATCGTGACGCTGTTCGGCACGGCCGCGTCTCTCGGGCTCGGTGCGCTGCAGATCGGCCACGGCGTCGAGCTGGTGAGCGGCATCGGCCCGCTCGGCAACGGCATCCTGATCGCCGTCATCGCCGTGCTGACGGCGTGCTTCATCGCGTCGGCCGTCTCCGGGGTCTCGAAGGGCATCCGCGCGCTGTCGAACATCAACGCGGTCGTCGCGATCCTGCTGGCGTTCTTCGTGTTCTTCGTCGGGCCGACGCTGCTCATCCTCAACGTCATCCCGTCGGTCGCGGTGCAGTTCCTCGGCGACCTGCCGACCATGATCGGCCGCTCGGCCTCGCAGGGTGAGGCCGCGGAGGCGTTCCTGTCGAGCTGGACGATCTTCTACTGGGCGTGGTGGATCTCGTGGTCGCCCTTCGTCGGCATGTTCATCGCGAAGATCTCGCGCGGGCGCACGCTGCGCCAGTTCGTGTCGGTGGTCATCGTCGTGCCGTCGGCGATCTCGCTCGTGTGGTTCGCGATCTTCGGCACCACCGCGATCCAGCAGCAGATGAACGGCGCCGGGCTCGTGGTCGACCCGCCCGAGGAGGTGCTGTTCGGCGTGCTGGAGAACCTGCCGTTCCCCCTCGTCACGAGCATCGTGCTCATCCTGCTCATCGCGATTTTCTTCATCACCGGCGCCGACTCCGCCTCGCTCGTGATGGGCACGCTCTCCCAGCAGGGGCGCCCAGAGCCGTCGCGCTGGGTCGCGGTGGTCTGGGGTGTGCTGGTCGGCGTGATCGCCGCGGTGCTGCTCGTGAGCGGCGCGGAGGGCAGCGGCCTGCAGTCGCTGCAGAACGCGACGATCATCGCGGCCCTGCCGTTCGCCATCATCATGGCGTTCATGATGATCGCGTTCATGAAGGATCTGCGGCGCGACCCGATGATCCTGCGCGACCGCTACGCCCGCGCCGCCGTGCGGCACAGCGTGATGGCCGGACTGGAGGAGTACGGCGACGACTTCGCGCTCGTGCCCGTCGAGTACGACCACTCGGAGGACGACCTGGCATGGATCGACGAGGACACGGTCGACGACACCCTCGCCGAGGTGTACGAGGCGGCGACCGAGGCGATCGACATCGTCCCGCCGGCCGACGTCGAAGCCGCAGTGGACGCCGCGATGGACGAGACCCTGAATCAGCCCGACGAGGCCGCGCAGCCCGGGGCCGAGGGTCCGCCCGTCCGCTGACGCCGCGGAGGGCCCGGGCGCGCGACGGCACCCGGGTCCCTCGGCTCAGGCGACCGCGCGGGTGAGGGCGGCCGTGGCTCAGGACGCCTGATGCGGCGCGTCCGCCTGTGTCTCCGCGTCCGCCGGGGTCTCCGCGTCCGCCGGGGTGTCCGCGTCCGCCGGGGTCTCCGCGTCCGCCTGTGTCTCCGCGTCGGCCGGGGTCTCCGCGGCCGCCGGGGTCTCTGCGGCGGCGGTGATGCGGGCGGCCATGCCCGAGAAGATCAGGCCGTGGAACGGCAGCACGGCAAGCCAGTACAGCCGTCCGGTGAGGCCGCGCGGGAAGAAGATCGCCCGCTGCTCATACCGCGCACCCGCGCCGTCTGGCACCGCCCGCAGCTCGAGCCACGCCTCCCCCGGCACCTTCATCTCGGCGCGCAGCCGCAGCAGGTGCCCGGCGTCGGTCTGCTCCACGGCCTCGACGCGCCAGAAGTCGATCGCGTCGCCCACCCGAGCGGCGGTGCGGCTGCGGCGGCCGCGGCGCAGACCAACGCCGCCCACCACGCGGTCCATCCAGCCACGCACGGCCCACAGCAGCGGCGAGGAGTACCAGCCGTTCTCGCCGCCGATGCCCAGGATCACGCGCCAAAGTTCCGCGACGGAGGCGTGCGTGCGCACCGAGCGGGCGTCGGTGAACACGGTGCGTCCGGCCCAGTCGGGGTCGCTCGGCAGCGGGTCGCTGGGCGCGCCGGACACCTCCGCATCTTGCCAGCTGGTCTCGATGGCGTCGGCGTCGACGCGGCCGAGGGCGAGCGCGACGGCGCGGCGGTACGGGGTGAGGCCGCCGTCCGGCCGCGGGATCAGCTCGTCGATCGCGTGGTCCTTCATGATGCACTCGTTCTGCAGGGATGCCACGAGCGGTCGGGCGATCGATCGCGGCACCGGCGTCACGAGGTTCACCCAGTGCGAGGCCAGCTCGGGCGTGAGCACGGGCAGCGC
Source organism: Microbacterium sp. NPDC059771 (assembly GCF_042732495.1). Lineage (NCBI taxonomy): Bacteria > Bacillati > Actinomycetota > Actinomycetes > Micrococcales > Microbacteriaceae > Microbacterium > Microbacterium sp. NPDC059771. The sequence goes on from NZ_JBHWHK010000001.1 coordinate 636,036, forward strand.
GGCGATCGCACGCTGACGGAGCCCCGCCTCGACCGCGTAGCCGTTCATCATCTGTCCGTAGCGCAGCACGTCGGGGCCGCCGATGTCGACCGCGCGGTTCACGTCGGGGTCGAGGCGGGCGGCACCGAGCAGGTAGTGCAGCACGTCGCGCACGGAGATCGGCTGGATGCGGTTGCGCACCCACTTCGGCGCGGGCATGTAGGGCAGCACGTCGGTGAGGTGGCGGATCATCTCGAAGGATGCGGAGCCGGAGCCGATCACGACCCCGGCCTGGAGCACGAGGGTCGGCACGCCGGAGTCGAGCAGGATCTCGCCGACGCGCACCCGGGAGCGCAGGTGGGGGGAGAGCGTCACGTCGTCGGGGTGCAGTCCGCCGAGGTAGACGATGCGCCGCACTCCCGCCGCGGCGGCGGCGCGGGCGACCGTGTGCGCGGCCCGCTCGTCGCTCTCCTCGAAGCCCTTGCCCGCGGACATCGAGTGGATCAGGTAGTACACGACGTCCACGTCGTCCATCGCGCGGGCGACGGCGTCGGCGTCGTCGGCGGATCCCTCGACGATCTCGCAGTCGTCCCCCCAGGTGAACGACGCGGCGCGCGCGGCGTCTCGGGCGAGCACCCGCACGCGGTAGCCGGCGTTGAGCAGGCGGGGGGTGAGGCGGCCGCCGATGTAGCCGGTGGCGCCGAGGACGAGGGCGCGGGGAGCGGAACCGTCGGCGCGGGGGACGGCCCGCAGCATCTCTTCGCGCCCGGTGGGCTGGGTGAGCTCGCTCATGGTCCGAGCGTAGGCGGGGGAGCGGACGATCGGAACGGGCTTGCGGCGGTCGCGATGCGCGGATAATCGTCCGGCTCGCGGCCTCGATCGCGGGCGGTCGCCGAGGGGGCGCCAGACGGGGTACGGTCGTACTCGTGACTTCCATCGAATCGATTCGACGCACGCGGCCCGACCGGCAGACGCGCCGCGCCAGGATCGCCGTCTCGGCGCTGTTCCTCACCAACGGCGCCCTGTTCGCAAACATCCTCCCGCGCTACCCGGAGATCAAGTCGGCCCTCGGCCTGGACAACCTCGGCTACGGCGTCGCGATCGCGGCCTTCCCCGCGGGAGCCATCGCGGCAGGGCTGCTCGCGGCCGTCCTGATCCGGCGGTTCGGCTCGGCCCGCGTCGCCGTGATCGGCACGGTGCTCACGAGCCTCGGGCTGCTGTCGGCCGCCCTCGCGCCGTCGGGAGTGCTGTTCGCCCTGGCGCTGCTGCTGGGCGGAGCCTCCGACGCGATCACCGATGTCGCCCAGAACGCGCACGGCCTCCGCGTGCAGAAGCGCTACGGCCGCTCGATCATCAACGGCTTCCACGCGATCTGGTCGATCGGTGCCGTGCTGGGCGGGGTCATGGCCGCCGGGGCGATCGCGCTGCACCTGCCGCTCGCCGTGCACCTGGGGATCTCGACGGCGCTGTTCGCCGCGGTCGCGCTCGTGGCGCTGGGCTTCTGCCTCCCTGGTCGCGACGACGACGCGGAGGAGGCCGCGGCCGAGCCGGGCGAGCTGGCGGGGCAGGTGCGCCGAGGTGTGCCGCCGCGGACGATCGTCGCGATCGTGGCGCTGACCCTCATCGCGATGGCGGGAGCGGTCGCGGAGGATGCGGGCAACTCGTGGGCCACGCTGTACCTGGGCGACTCGCTGGGGGCTGCCGCCGCGATCGCCCCGCTCGGCTTCATCGCCCTCGTCGGTGCGCAGTTCATCGGGCGGCTGCTGGGCGACCCCCTGACCGATCGGTTCGGGCAGCGCGCGGTGGCGGCGGTCGGTGGCCTGATCGCGGCGGTCGGGATGACGCTCGCGCTCGCCTTCCCGAGCGTTCCCGGCACGATCCTGGGGTTCGCCGCCGTGGGGTTCGGGATCGCCACGCTCATCCCGGCCGCGATGCACGCCGCCGACGAGCTGCCGGGACTGCGTCCGGGGGTGGGGCTGACGCTCGTGTCATGGCTGCTGCGCCTGGGCTTCCTGCTGTCGCCGCCGTTCGTGGGATATCTCGCGGAGACGCAGAGCCTGGCGGCCGGGCTGATCGTCGCCCCGGCGGCGGCCCTGCTCGCGGTGCTGCTGTCGGGCTTCCTCGACGGGCGGCGACCGCGCGACTGATCTGCAATACAAGGGTTGCAAGAGAGAGGGCGCTGTGCAACGCTAGAGTTGCAGTCGTCGTCATTCCGACGCCGACCCGAGAAAGGAACCATCATGGTGGACATGACTCGCAGTGACGCAGCGGTGGTCGACGAGGAAGCCTTCTCCGTCCGTCGGACCATCCGCATCGACGCCCCCATCGGCAAGGTCTGGCAGGCGGTGGCCGAGCCGGAGCACGTGTCGCGCTGGTTCGGTCGCACAGAGCTCGCGGGCTCCGGGGTGGGCGCGACCGGGACGATGACGTTCCCCGACTACGACGTGATCCCGCTGCGCGTGGAGGAGTTCGACGCCCCGCGCCGCATCACCTACCGGTGGAACAACGACGACGCGCTCGGCAGCCTGCCCGAGCGGATCGACGAGGCGACCTCCACCGTCTTCACCTTCACGCTCGACGAGGTCGACGGCGGCACGCAGCTCACGGTCGTGGAGAGCGGGTTCGACCGCACGTCCGACCCGCGCGCGAACCTGGAGTCGCACCGCACCGGCTGGGAGCTCGAGCTCGACAAGCTCGTCGCACTGGTCGAGGACCGCACGTGACGGCGCCGACCCTTCTGCCCGTGCTCTCGGCCCTCGCCGACGAGACGCGGTGGAGCATCCTGACCGCGCTCGGTGAGGGCGACGCCTCCGCGTCCGCCCTCGCCGGGCGGCTGCCCGTCTCGCGGCAGGCCATCGCGAAGCACCTCGGCGTGCTGCAGGAAGTCGGGCTGGTCGAGCCGGTGCGCGTCGGCCGCGAGGTGCGGTTCCGCGTGATCGGCGCCGAGCTGTCGGCCACCGCCACCGCGCTGGACGCGATCGGCCGCGAGTGGGACCGACGCCTCGCCGCGATCAAGCAGATCGCGGAAGGGCTCTAGGCCATCTCCTTCGCGGCCTCGGCGTCGCCATGCTCCCCGTCGGTCTCCGCAGCCTCTTCGATCGCGGCCGTCATGCCGACCAGGAAGCGCATCACGGTGCCGCGTTCGGCGTCGGACAGCTCATCGACGAGGCTCAGCATCCGGCGGTGCATGGCGCCGAGCGTCGCGCGCACCTCTTCATCGCTGCTGACGGTGGGGACGACGATGCCCGCGCGACGGTCGGTCGGATGCGGCTCGCGGCGCGCGTGACCTCCGCGCTCCAGGCGGTCGATCAGCGTGGTGGTCGATGCCGTGGAGATGTCGAGCATCCGGGCGATGTCGATCGGTCGTACGATGCGCCCGGCCCGCTGTTCGCGGAGCAGGAAGCGCAGGGCCACGAGGTCGGTCTCGTTCATGCCCATCGAGGCGCGGGTGCGGGCGCGCATGGCGGTCTCGGCGCTGCGGTAGCGGCGCAGCATGTTCAGCACGTCGACGGTGGAGGCGGTGTCGCTCTCGGGGTACCAGTATCCGGAGGCGTGGAACTCGCCTCTGCTGTCGGTCACGCGACCTCCCCCTCGTCGCTCGACCCGGCCTCCCGCTCGAGCATCTCCATCGCGCCCGTCTCGACCTCGGCCGGGACGATGCGCAGGAGGCCGCCCGTGATGGCGTCGGTCTCGGCGCCGATGATCTGCTCGATCCGGCGTCGCGTGACGGAGGGGAAGCGCTCCTCCAGGCGTTCGAGCAGATCGGCGTAGCTGATGTACGACGCCTCCTCGAGACTGAATCGCTCGGGCATGGCATCCTTTCGGGGGCGATGTCTCCATCATCGCATCCCGGAAGTGCCCGATCGCGCGGAATAATCGCTAGTCTGCCTCGTTGTCAGACTGTCGAGGTACCATGGGCTGCGGGGAAGGAGTACTCGGCATGGGGAAGACCAGCACGGATGTGGCGACGTCGTCGCTCGCGCGCGATGTGGACGACTTCCGTCGCGCCGACGCCCAGCTCAACCGCCGCCTCGCCGCCCGTCGCGAGCCCAACGACACCGACCGGGCCGCGATGCACTTTATCGGCACCGCGCCGGCCGAGCGTCCCCTCACCCCCCGCGACCTCGCCGGCTTCCTCGGCATCAGCACTGCGGCGGTGACGAGCGTGATCCGCCGCCTGTCGGAGCGTGGGCAGATCGTGGTCGCGCCGCATCCGCTGGATGCCCGGTCCAAGGTGCTGCGTCCCTCCCTGCGGGACCTCCACTCGCAGGGCGACGAGCTGTCGGTGCGGGTGGCGGCGCTCGCCGGCGAGTTCACCGAGCAGGAGGCGGCTGCGATCTCGCGGTTCCTGCGCCGCCTGACCGACGAGCTCGGCGACCTCCCCTGACCCGACTTGATTTAACTAGTTAAACTAGTAAACTATCCTCGTCCAGCTTTCTGCACGAGGAGAGATCATGGGAACCCTGACGTACGCGAATGCCACCGCTCCGATCGAGATCGACGACGAGGTGCTCGCGCATCTCCGAGCCGCAACCGTCACCAAGCTCCGCCGCAATGAGCCGTTCGCTCTCACCGTGCCCACGGGAGACGGACAGTCGGAGACGCTGTGGATGCACGCGTCCATCCCGGTGCGCTTCGCCCTCGACTCCACGGTCGAGCTGCACCGACCGCTCCTGGCGCGCCTGATGCAGGCCGCGAGCTCCACCGGAGGCCTCGACCTCACCGACGCCGAGCTGTCGCTCGAGCTGGCATCGCGTGAGCTGCACGCGATGACCGCCTGAAAACGGAGGATGCAAGCCAGCCTCACCGTCCATCGTGGTCCTCTCGAAGGGCTCTCGGACCACGTGCGGTGATGGCCTCGGCGAGAACGGAGCGGGGGCTCCGCCTCGCCATCGAGCGGCATCCGGCCGCCTGGGATTCGGGTTCCCGGCCGCCGGATGCCGCTCCGTCTGTCACAGGGCGGTGTAGCCGCCGTCGACCAGGTGGTAGCTGCCGGTGATGAAGCTCGCGGCGTCGCTCGCGAGGAACACCACGAGGTTCGCGACCTCGTCGGCCTGCCCGAGCCGACCGATCGGGTGCTTCGACACGAGGAACTCCTTCGCTTCGTCGCCCATGTTCGCCAGCAGCGGGGTGTCGATGAAGCCGGGGCCCACCGAGTTCACGCGCACGCCCTGCGCCGAGTACTCCAGTGCGGCCGTCTTGGTCATGCCGACCACGCCGTGCTTGGCCGTGACGTAGGCGGGCGATCCCGCGAAGCCGACGCTGCCGAGGATCGAGGCGATGTTCACGACCGAGCCGCCGCCGTTCGCGAGGATCGACGGGATCTGCGCCTTCATGTTGCGGAACACGGCGTTGAGGTTGATCGCGATGACCTTGTCCCACGCGTCCTCCTCGTAGTCGGCCGTCGGGGCGGTGGCGCCGCCGATGCCGGCGTTGTTGACGCCGATGCGCAGGGGCGCGAGGGAGTTCGCGAGCTCGACCGACGAGGCGATCCAGGCGGGGTCGGTCGCGTCGCCGACCGAGGCCTCGGCGGTGCCGCCCGCGGCGCGGATCTCGTCGACCGCGGCCTGCGCGTGCTCCGCGTTCAGGTCGTTCACGACCACCGACGCGCCGTTCTGCGCCAGCAGCAGCGCGACCGAGCGGCCGATGCCGCTGCCTGCTCCCGTCACGATCGCCGAGCGGTTCGAGACGTCGTACTGAGCCACGAGAGACTCCTCTTCCGGGCGGGCGCGGTGCCGGGAGATCTTCTCGGACGGTCCGTCCTTCCCTCCAGCCTACGCCGGAATATCGGAGGTGGATTCACGTGAATGGAAGTCAGCGGAGGACTCGGTAGCGCAGATGAGCCTCGCTCGCGAACGCCGACGTCTCCAGCCTCTCCAGCTCGATGCGCTGCCCGAGGCCCGCGAACAGGGAGATGCCGTCGCCGAGCAGTACCGGTGCCACGTCGAGATGGATCTCGTCGACCAGCCCGAGGCGAAGGCACTGGCGCGAGATGCTTCCGCCGAGCAGGCTCACCCACCCGTCGCCGGCGGCCTGCGAGGCGCGCTCGACGGCCTCGGCGATGTCGTCCACGACGAACGTGTAGGTGATGCCGTCGCGCTCGATCGGCTCGTGGGGGTGGTGCGTCATGAGGAAGACCGGCACTCGGAGCATGCCGCCGTAGGGGATCTCTCCGTCGTCGATCGTCTGCGTCCTGTTCGCGCCGCCGACGATGGCTCCGATGCGGCTCGTGACGCGCTCGACGACGGTGTCGTCTTCGGGGGCGGATGGTCGACCGAACATCCAGTCGACACCGCCGTCCGCATCGGCGAGGAATCCGTCGAGTGTGACGGTGGCATGGACGATCACCGTGGCCATGAGTGCTCCTTCGAAGAGATGAGTTGAGTGACTTGCCTCAAACCGTATGTGGAGTGGAGAGGGAAGTCAATGCGCTCACTACTATGGGATACTGGAGGCATGACTCGCGGCGACTCCTCCTATCACCGAGCGCTGGCGGCGACGAACCGGGAGGCGATCCTCGCCGCCGCGACACCGCTGTTCCTCGAATCCGGATATGACCGCACGTCGCTGGCTCGCGTCGCCGAGCGAGCAGGGGTCTCCACCGCCACGCTGTTCAAGCAGTTCCCGACCAAGGCGGCGCTGTTCGAGGCGGCGGTGCTCGCGGCCGGAGGAGCGCGCGACCCAGACCCCGTGGAGGTGTCGACGGACGACTTCGAGGAGGGGCTCGTGGCGCTCGGGCACGCCTACGCGGAACTGGTGACCCGTGCGCAGATGGTCGACCTGATGCGGACCGTCATCGCCGAGTCGCCGAAGTTCCCCGAGGTGCGGGAGCGGACCTTCGACTTCGGCACGCTCCCCGTGCTGGAGGCGCTGGGGCGCTTCCTTCGGGCATCGCACGCGGCGGGCACAGCGGACATCCCCGAACCGGACCGCACCTCGGCGCAGTTCCTCGGGATGATCGCCTCCGAGGTCTTCTGGCCGCGCCTCGTGCACGGCACCTGGTCGATCACGGGCGCCGAGCAGCGACGGGTCGTCGAGGAGGCCGCGCGAACGATCGCCGCGCGCCACGCGGCGCGGCCCGCGGCGGCTGAGTGATCGCCCCGCTCGTCGCCCCGGTCGCCCTGGCGTCGCTCGGGAAGGGAGGGGGCCCGTGAACGGAGATCACGCCGGGGGCGTGACGGAACCGCCGGTGTGCACCGGACGCACCTCGACGCCCCCGCCGGACAGCAACGACGGGTCCGTCCGAGCGAGATGGATGGCCTCGTCGATGTCGGCGGCATCCAGGATGTAGAACCCGGCGACGACGTCCCCCGACCCGTAGGGCCCGTCGGTCGGGCCGTCCGCCCGCAGCGTGCGCGCCATCGACCGAGGGGTCAGCGCGTACGCGGCCCGCATGCGGCCGGACGCGACCAGGGAGTCGAAGTGCTCATCGCACTCCTGCAGCTCCTCCGGGGTCGCCGTGGGGGCGTGTCGGGAGTCGCCGGCGTAGATCAGGATCGCGAACCGGGGCACGTCAGGACTCGTCCCAGGGGAGCTTCACCAGCGGCAGGATGTAGATCCGGCCCGCGATCGCGACGGGATGCTTCGCCATGAAGGCGGCGGCCTCGTCGATCGAGTCGGCGGTGACGAGGTCGTAACCCGCGAACCACTCCTTGAACTCCGGGAACGGGCCGTCGGTGATGATCGTCTTCCCGTCGCGGACCGCGACGGATTTCGCCTGTTCGGGTCCGGCGACCGGGCCGCCGTCTCCGAGGCGCCCCGCCGCGTCGCCCTCGGTCGCCCAGCGTTCGAGGATCTCCTGATCCTCCGCGCGGGCCAGCGGGGTCCCGGTGGAATCGGACATGTGGATGACGAGGTACGTGCTGCTCATGGGGTGTCTCCGTTTCTTGTGAGGTGAGTGCGGCGGCGGATGAGGTGCGCGGTCTCGGCGGTGTTGCCGCCGAGGGCGATCGCGCGGTCGTAGGCGGAGCGGGCCTCGGCCGGTCGGCCGAGCGCACGCAGCAGCTCGGCACGCGCGACGTGGAAGGCGTGGTGGCCGTCGAGCGTCTCGGCGAGCGGCTCGATCATCGCGAGGGCGACCTGCGAGGAGTCGAACTCGGAGACCGCGATCGCCTTGTTGAGGGTGATGACGGGGCTCGGATCGATCTGCTCGAGCCGCGTGTACAGCGACACGATCCGATCCCAGTCGGTGTCCCGCGCGTCGGCGGCGGTGACGTGCACTGCGTTGATCGCGGCCAGCAGCAGATACCGTCCCGGACGCCCGGCCTCCCGCTCGTCGGCGCGGGAGTGCAGGAGCTGCAGGCCCTCCGTGATGGCGGACCGGTCCCACGCTGTCCTGTCCTGTTCGTCCAGCCGCACGAGCTCGCCGTCGCGGGACACGCGTGCGGCGGCTCGCGCCTCAGTGAGCAGCATGAGGGCGAGAAGCCCGGTCACCTCCGGGTCGTCGGGGAGGAGGTCGTGGGCGAGTCTCGTGAGGCGGATCGCCTCGGCGGTCAGGTCCCGCCGGAGCGGGGGCGAGTCCGGGCCTGACGCGAGATACCCCTCGTTGAACACGAGATACAGCACGGTCAGGACGGCGTCGGTGCGGGCGGGGAGGTCCTCCGCGCGCGGGATCGTGAACGGGATCCGGGCGGCCTTGATCTTCGCCTTCGCCCGGGAGATGCGCTGGCCCATCGTGGTGTCCTGCACGAGGAACGCGTGGGCGATCTCCGCGACGCTGAGGCCGCCGACCATGCGCAGCGTCAGGGCGACGCGGGCCTCCAGCGGCAGCGTCGGGTGGCAGCAGATGAAGAGCAGGCGCAGCCGATCGTCTTCCACCACGCCCGCGGATGCCGGCGGGTCTGTGTCGTGCAGCATCATCGCCTCCCGGTGCTTCTCGTCGCGACGTGCCTCGCGACGGAGCCGATCGATCGCACGGCGGTTCGCGGTGGTCGTCACCCAGCCGGCCGGGTTCGGCGGGATGCCGTGCGCCGGCCAGTGCTCCACGGCTGCCGCGAACGCCTCCGCGGCCATCTCCTCGGCCAGATCGAGGTCGCCGAAGCGGCGCGCCAGTCCGGCGACGATCCGGGTCCATTCCTCCCGATGCGTCCGCGTGATGGCCGTCCTGGCCGCCCCCGCGTGGGAGGGCGTCGGCGTCACGATGCCCTCCGCGTCGACAGGGCCGCGAAGACGCGCCGGATCGGAGCGAGTCGTGCACCGCTCCCGCGAGGCGCGGGCGGGACGGCGATCCGGCGATCGGCGAGGGCCGCTCGTCTCTGCCACGCGACGGACCCCTGGTGCGTTGCCGTGTCGTGGAGCAGCAGCGCCATCATCGGATCAGTATGCACGGGTGCCGCCTTCCGGGGTGAGGGGAGCCCGAGGACTCCGGATACTCACACCACGAACGGCACCCGCGCATTTCGACACCTCCGGCGAGACAGGCTCCAGTCCTCCTGGTTACCTCGTCAGGGCGTATCCGTGTTCCGCGAGCGCCCGCGCGAGGAACGACGCGTACCAGGTGGGCCACTGCTCGTCGTAGACGCCGCCGAGCTGTTCGCGCTCGTAGATGCCGTGGGCCGCAGCGGTCGTGCGGAGCAGTTCCTCGAGAACGCCCGCTGCGCGTTCGGTGTCGATCGACTCGGCCATCGATCAGCGCCCGGGGAGTCGGTCGATCACCTGCTGGATGATCCACTCGTTGCCGTCGGGGTCGTCGAACGAGGCGTACGACGCGTAGCTGTCGTGCTCCTCGTTCGGCCCGTCGACGCGGTTGTGGCCGTCGGCCCAGTGGAAGACGCCGTCGGCGTCGTGCCAGATGGGGGTGATGTCGATCCCGCGGTCGGCGAGTTCCTGCCGGGCACCCGCGAGGTCGGAGGTCACCAGATGCAGCCCGCGCGCGCTGCCGGGCCGAGCCGACGTGAGCTGCTCGCCGAAGATGATCGAGGCGCTCGATCCTGGTGGGGTGAACTGCACGACGCGCAGTCCGCGATCGGTGGCGAAGTCGGCGTCCTCGCGGAAACCGATTCTGGTGTAGAAATCCTTGGCGCGGTCGACGTCGGAGACGGGGAGGACGACGATCTCGAGGGCGAGTTCCATGGTGCTTGTTCCTGTTCTTGCGGGTGGGCGCGGTCAGCGGGCGCTGAAGGCGGAGGTGAACGACTTCTTGAGGCCGGGGGTGCCGAGGAGGGGCAGGAGCGCGGCGAGCACCCGGGGGCCGAAGGCGGCAGGGGTTCTGGTCAGCGTGACGTCGATGAGCGTGCCGCCGCTCGCGGGGGTGAAGCGGAAGTCCCAGCCGCCGCCGGCGCCGAACAGCTTGGAGTCGTGGGTGACCATCGTCGCGGAGCCCGCGGCGGTGTCCCACTCGTAGCGTCCGCGCTCCCAGGCGGCGTCGTTGCCTTCGGTCACCTCGGCCCAGTTCGCTCCGCGGTCGTGCACGTGGAAGTGCTCGGGCTCGATGCCCGACCAGGCATCGGTGCGAGCGGGGCTGAAGTCGGTGAGGACGGCCATGGCGGCCGTGGGGGAGAGCGGCGAGGACACCTGGAAACGGGTGACGGACATCGGGGGCCTTTCGGAGAGTAACCGTTTGGAATGGTTACACTCTGACAGTGCCCGAGTAACCTGTCAAGCTGGTTACCCCGATCCGCTCGATACCCGTTAGAGTGGTTACGTGATGCACGCCTTCCCCTGTGGGACTCTCGCTCTCGATTTCGTGGGCACGCTTCGCGCGCGCCGCGATCCGGAGCCGCGCGAGATGCTCGCCGACGGGCCCGCGCTCGACGCCTGGTTCGTCGAAGCGGGCGTCATCGGCGAGGCGCCCGCGGCCAGCCGGACGGAGTTGGAGCGCGCGATCGAGCTGCGCGAAGCCATCTACGACTGCGCTCTCGCACGACTGCAGGGGCACGGACTGCCGAGTGTGGCCGTCGGCGTGCTCAACCGCTGGGCCGGCTCCGCCCCCGTGCGGCTGATGCTCGACGACGCCTCCACCCGGCGAGAGGGATCGGCCGCGAACGGGCTCGCGACGGTGGCGCGCAACGCCGTCGAGCTCTTCGGCGGTGACGACGCCGCGCTGCTCCGCGAGTGCGGGCGGCCGGGCTGCACGCAGGTGTACGTCGACCGTTCGCGGGGCGGTCGCCGGGAATGGTGCTCGATGCGCACCTGTGGCAACCGCGTCAAGGTCGCACAGTTCCGGGCTCGTCACCGCGACGCCCCCGCGAGCGCGTCCGCCTGAGCTTCACAGGGACGCTCGACGGAGGGCGAGCGATGTTCTGCTTGGTTACCACCCAACAAGACGGCCATACGGACAGGGCCTGGTGCGGGCTCGGAAGAAGTTCTATTGCTTGGCGCCAGGCGTTGCGTTCACGCGGAAAGTGCTCCTTCGCCTGGAGAATCGTCAGTCGATCCGTCCGGTTCAAGCCATGCGAATGCTGCCCGCCATACCTCTTCGTCCGGTTGGAGGATCTCGAGGCTTCGCCATATCAATGCGTAGAGCTGATCGACCCATGCCTTGGCGAGCGGCACGTTCCCGCCGGCGCTGAGGGACATGCTCGGGATGAGATGGCCACGATGCAGGACGTTTCGACACCGCTCCATGGCATGGGTCTCGAGTGACCACCACTCTCCATGGGCCACACCGCTGGCGAGAGAATACGACTGGCGGTAATAGTCGAGGAGTCCAGACTCTTCCGCCATGGAGCGCAGCGAGACTCCCGCGAAGGAGTCTCGAGTGTCCACGATGCGAGAATCGAAGATGTCGTCGTTGTAACTCAGCTTCTGCAGCTGCTTCACTGCCTCGCTGAACTCGTGGTCCCGGGCGGCCTCCGGGATCTCGTCGAGTATTCGTGAGTACAGTTTGGCTTTCCCCGCACCATAGTCCTTGTATGTCTGATAGATCGCGTGATCTTGCTTCGACATCCACTCGATGTGCACGCGCCCCTCGACGAGCACGCGCGTTACATGTGAGCCGTGCTCGGCACACCATAGCTCTGGTGATCCAAGCGCAACGATGACCTCTCGGCCAGCGCGCGACACCAGGCCGCCGTGCACCTCAGCCCGGGCAGGATTGCGGAGGTCTCGAGGTCCTTGAGTGGCGGCTTCGATGTAGCTTGCGAGGAGATCAAGCGCGAGTTGCCGCAGGTGCTTCCCGTCGTCTGGCGGGCCACTAGGCGCGAGCCGAATGTCCGGTTCCGGATTCTGTGATGCGTCCGCGCGAGTCCTCTCTGGGATTTCCTCTGAAGGAGCGTCGCGCTTACGCATGCAGCCAGAAGTCATCGAGTTCGTGCCCCAGAACACTCGGGACCAGGTTTCGCGTGCACCGGCATCATCGGGATCCTGGTCGAGCGAGGTCAGTTGTTGTTGTGCGCCCCACATCGCACGAACGACCGCGTCAGCCTGAGGAAGCTTGGCCACGTTAGTGGGGTAGTCGTGGAGGATGTCGATTGTCTCTTGCGACGTTCGGAAGGTGCCGGCCTGGACGCCGCTCCAGATGCTGAAGCACTTCAGTAAAGCTTCTCGGTGGTCGTCGAACATGCTGTCGTACACGGCTTCGCCCAGGAGGTCGATGACGTCCTGGGTGGGAGGCGCAACGCCCATACTTACCAGCCATTCCGCCGGGCGATGCGCGTATGAGGCAAGCGCCCGTTGGACGCGTGCCGAAAGCAATCCATTGCGATGCGCGTGGTGGCAAACTACCTTCCTCGCGTTCTCGCTTTCCCTCGCGAGTTTCTCGAGCCCTGAGAGCGTGCCGTCGAGGCCACGCGCAAGGCTGAGGTCCGCCACATCTGGACGAAGCTCTGCGACTACGTCCCTTTGCCACTGAACGAACCTTCGCGCCGCTGAGTTGCCCGCGTCTGCGAGAACGAGCGCGGGCCACAGCAAGTCTGGGAACGCATCTACGACCCAGTCGGATAGCGTGAGCGCGCCGTCCGCTACGAAGGGCGCTTTGTAGACACGTCCCTTTCGGACGTGGCCACGCATCGGTCCTGTCGTCTGGTTCGGCCTAGGGATGCTCACACTGGAACGCTATCTGCAGCTGGCGACATTCATAGTCTGTGCGGCAGATCGTCGCGTTCTTCGGCGGTTTGCAGGCATCCACATGTCCCATAGATTTGGGAGGTAGGGCGCAGGGATCTATGTGGGGCCATGGGGGGATGCGTCGGAAGAGCTCAAGGAGCGCGGCCGTGGGATTGTCGGGGGAAGGCTGATGTTCGCCAGGCATGGAGCCGACGCTTCGGCGCTGATCTAAGGCGTTGCTGGTTGTGCTAATACGGGAAAGGTGTGACTCACAGGGCGCTGCCGCCAACACCCGGGTTGCGCGGCATCCGCTCATAGAGCAGGGCTCCCACGAAGTCGATAAATGTCCACAGCGTGATCCGTCCTCCCGTGTGCCCTGCTTTGACCCTGAAAGGTGGGCCCGCTCAAGTAAGTCCGCAAGCGATTGAAGGCATCCTCGAGGGCGAACGGTGGCGTGGACGACGTCAATTCCTACTCAGGTTGAGCAGTAAAGCTCCACTTCGCTGAGGCCGCCGACTGCGTTGTGTATAAACGTCAAGAACTCCCTGACCTGGCCCGCGCCGACGTCGTTCGGGTCTGAAGCTAGTCGCTCGCGGAGCTGCCCTGCACTGAGTCCGGGCTGGACGACGACGATCTTGGACTCAAGCACCGGTGGATTGCTGGCAATGGATTCATCCATTCGCTCATCGATGAGTCCGCACAACGCTCGTATACCGTCGAGGTCGCCGGCTAGCAAGGTGAGCGGCGGAGACTCTGTTCCCTCCAGACGGCGTGCGATGCGATGCCACAGCCCCCGATCAGTAACGTGACGTCGACTTTTTGCAGCCTGTTGGGCCACGACTTCGAGGTCTTTCACTCGCACACCTGGTGTTGCGGAGCTGGATGGCTTCGAATGCCACAGCTCGATTCTGAGGCGCCCCGCGCGGGACTGCTCGATGACGACGTGGTCGGCGATCTCACCTCCGCCGTCATTGTGGAACACCCACCGTTGCCGCACATCGTTCGCGATGGGGTGGTTCTCGAGATGGGTCTCGACCCAGTGGTGGATCGACTCGTCGCCCCCGTTTCGTCGCGTTTCTTTTGTCAGATCGACACCGGTCCAGTCGGTCTCGATCAGTGGAACGTTGGGAAGATAACGCTCGCTGCGAGTGGCCGGGAAAGTCGTGCCCCCACTCACCGTCGTTCCGTTGAGGAAGTAGATCAGTGGCGGATGGGCATCGAACAGTTCCGCGAGTTCTGCCGCATGGCCAGCGCCTCGATGAAGCGTCGGGTCGCCTCGGACGGAGGTGAATCGTCCATCAACGGATTGCCGCCCCACCCAAATCTCGACCTCTGGGTCGGTGGGGTCGACCAAGCGCACATGCAGCTGGGTATCGTCGTTGGGGTCGACCGAACTTGTTCTAAGGTCCAAGACCTCCAGAGGGCGGCCGTCCGGCAGCGTCCAAGCGGCACCGTAGAGCGCTGGGCTCATCTCTGCCGCGATGGGGTGGGAGGGGAAGGCATCCGTTCGCGCGCCCTTAGAGACGTTCGGGAGCAGGGGTCCGGACTCGGTGACTCGCGGGAACCAGTACCGCCCCGCAAGCTCCGCCGCGAACAGGTCATACTCACGCAATCCCAGGTAGCGCGTCTCCCAGTACTTCGCCTTCTCGGCGGCGAGGCCGGCGGTTGCGGATGCCCCGGACGCAACCTTTACCTGGGCCATCGCATGTCCGAGCGAGCGAGCGTTGGTGTCGGCTTCGCGGAGACCCCGATCGATCCCGCTGCCGGCGAACGTCGAGTATGCGGGGGTGCCAGGAACGGCAGCAAACGTGTTGCGCACCCCCACAGAGGACACGGAGAGGCGCTCGAGCGAGTCGAAAGCGGCTTGGAGGAAGGCCGGATTCGCGTTCCTGAGCACCCCGGTCGGATCCAACGTGTCACGGCAATTCTTCGGGTACTCCCTCGCTGAAGTCTGGTGCCCACTCCACGCACGGGCGAACGCTTCATCGGCCGCGAGATTATCTACTCAGGGCTCGAACGGCGTTTGAGAGCCCGGTGTCTTGAGCGTTTACGAAGAGAAGGTGACCTCGCAGTCGTCAGCTGGATCCGCAGCAACGACACCCGACGCTCCCACAGCGGCACTTCATACATACTTGCGTGCGAGCGGTCGCACGGAGCGCAACGCGAATGTGACCGGAGCGCCATCAAAGGCAGACAAATACGCGCGATCTTGCTGTTCGCGTTGAACATCGTCGTCGATCAGAGTCGGCAGGATCTGCACCCAGTCCGCGTCCTCGAGATATAACTCGCGCAGAGCTCCCTGCAGCGCCGGGTAGACGTCCTCGTCGTGGACCGTCACCAAGACGGACTCTTGGGGGTAGTCGGCATTGGTTCTAGCAAGACGCCCGATGAACTGCATGGTCGCCGGCACAGACTTGTGTTTATCGTGATATCCCACGACGCGCAGTCGAGGAACATCGATCCCTTCCCCGAGCATGTCTACTGCGATTAGCGCTCGAAGCTCCCCGGCCCGCCATCGCGCGAGCATCGAGTCACGTTCGCCCTGAGAGGTCGTTCCGATGATGATCTCGGCGTGCAGTCCGCGATCCTTGTACGCGGTCTGTAGGAGGGTGGCGCGGTGGACGGTGCCGACCCGAATAAGGCCAACGCTGGTCCTATGCTCCTCGCTGGCCAGAGCCTGTACCACGGCATCAGCGATCTGTGCGTCCTTCGCGGCATCGGTGAGCGGGGCAGACGGTTCAAGGATCACGGGGCGGATGGTGTTGAAAAGACCGTCGTCGATCGCGGCTCGGAGTGGAAAGTGGTAGGCGTGAGTTCCGGGAAGAAGCTTGCCATCCGCACGGCGAGGCGTTGCCGTAAGGAGGACCGCGCGTGCGCGGGGAAAATACTCGAGAAGTTTGCGCCACGTTGAGGCGGGCGTGTGATGCGCTTCATCAAAAACCAAAAGATCGAAGAAGTCAGGGCTCGGGAGCTTCTCAACGGCCATGTGCTGCGGGCTGATGGAATTAGGCAGCGAAACAACCACGTCGCAAGCGGTGAGCTGTTCCCAATCAACATTCCGACCGGTGACTTCTTGGACGACGGGGCGCGGGCAGGATTGGTCAATCGCGCCAACCCGCGTGAGGTCGGGTTGATTTCGGAATGCCTCCGCGAGTTGCTTGCGAAGTTCCACGCTTGGTGCGACGACGAGGACCCGGTGAGAGCGGGCGATATATGGAAGCGCCGTCGCAACACCAGTCTTACCAGATCCGGTGGGCAGGGAGATAAGGAGGCGCTCCTCCGGCGCAAGCGTCCAATGGCTGGCGATGGCTGTCAGCGCCCCGAGCTGCGGTCGCCGCCACGCTGGTGATGTCGGGCTGCGGAGAAGAGAGAACCCGGCGAGGCCGCTCTGAAAAAGTGACTCGCGAGTCGGTGAGTCTGCGCCAATCGCCTCCAGCTCTGCGCTGGTCTCGTCCGTCATTGTGCCCCCCGGCATTCCGCTTTGAAGAGCACCCTAGCGGGCATCGAAGGGCGAACGCGCGGGGTTGTTCGCTTGCGCGGGTCAGTGCGCGCGGGGCCGAGACACGGAAGCAGCGATGATAGTGCGCCAGATCACTCGTGAATTCGCCCGCGAAGAGAGGTCATCTCGTGGTCTGGGCGAGACGGGATCGAGTCCGTTCTTATCCAGCTGGACCCTGATTCATCTCATCCAACGCGAGATATCTGATCGATCCAGGGTTCCTACACATACCTCTTGACACGCCCGCGGCGCAGGCATAACGTACAACCAAATGGTTGCACGAACAGAACTGAGCGAAGCGGAGGTCGACCGTGTGTTCCACGCACTGGCGACGTCGACCCGGCGCGACATCCTGCGCCGGACGATCGAGCGGGAGCAGTCCGTCTCGACCCTCGCCGCCGAATACGAGATGTCGTTCGCGGCTGTCCAGAAGCACGTGGCCGTGCTCGAGGCCGCGAACCTCATCGTCAAGCGCGCCGAGGGACGCGAGCGGCTCGTCCGCGCGAACCCCGAGATGATCGCCCGCGCCAGGGCGCTCCTCGCCCGTTACGAAGAGCTGTGGCGGTCGCGCATCGCCCGGCTCGACGACCTGCTGGCCGAGACGCCCGCCGGTCGCCCCGACAGCGACACCACCGACAACGCACGAGAGAACCCAGGAGACTGACATGCCCGTCACCGACGTCACCACCGATGCCGACGACCTCACGATGACTGTCACGGCCGACTTCGCCGCCCCCATCGAGCGGGTGTGGAACGCGTACAGCGATCCGCGCCAGCTCGAACGCTTCTGGGGTCCTCCCGGCTGGCCCGCCACCTTCACCGCGTGGGACCACACGGTCGGCGGCCGCGCGGTCTACACGATGAACGGACCGCGCGGCGAGAAGTCGACGGGCGTCTGGGAGTTCCTCGCCATCGAGGAACCGCACCGCTTCGAGGTGCTCGACTCCTTCGCCGACGAGCACGGAAAGCCCCTCGACGGCTTCCCCGCGCAGCGCATGAGCTTCACGTTCGATTCCACGCCCGAGGGCACCCGCATGGTCACCACGAGCCACTTCGACTCGGTCGACGCGCTCGAACAGGTCGTCGAGATGGGCCAGGTCGAGGGCATCAAGATGGCGATGGGCCAGCTCGACGCCGTGCTGCAGGACCTCCGCGACTACGCGCAGGGCAAGGGCACCCGGGTGGAGCTGCTCGACGACACCCACGTGCGCATCACCCGGCTCATCGAGGGTCCGCGCGAGCTGGTGTGGCGCGCGCACTTCGAGCCCGACCTCATCCGCCAGTGGATGCTCGGCCCGGACGGGTGGGAGATGACCGAGTGCGTCGCGGCCACCGAGGTCGGTCAGTCGTACCGCAACTCGTGGGCACCGGTCGGCGACACCGAGGGCGAGCCGTTCGGGTTCGAGGGTGAGGCGCTGCTGATCGACGCCCCGCGCCGCGCCGTCACCACCGAACGCATGCAGGGCATGCCCACCGAGACCGTCAACGACCTGAGCCTCTACGAGGAGGACGGCGCCACGCTCGTCACGGTGCTCATCGAGTACCCCGACAAGGAGACGCGCGACATGATCCTCGCCACCGGCATGGCCGACGGCATGGAGGCCTCGTTCGCCCGCCTGGAACGCGAACTGCTGGCGGTCTGACCGCCGCGTCGTCCACGACTCCTCGGAATCGGCCGGATCCCTCGTGGATCCGGCCGATTCCGCGTCCCTGCTCGCCGTTTCCGGGGAGTTGTGGACCGCCCGCCGCGGAGGCGCGGCGGCGGACCGGGGTGGAGCGGGATAAAGTGGCGGCACGATGAGGATCACGCGCCGCACCCTGCTCCTCGGCGCCGGAGCCGGTGCCGTCTCGGTGCTTCTCGCCTCCTGCACGCCGGAGCCGAAGCCCACGCCGACGCCCACCCGCACGCGTGAGCCCGAGCCGCCGCCCGGCGTCCCCGCACCTGCCGGCAGCATCCGCAGCACCTGGACCACCGACCCGTTCGCCCTGGGAGCTGCCAGCTTCACCCCCGTCGGAGTGCTCGCCGACTCCCGCGCCGCCCTCGGCCGCCCGGTCGACGATCGCCTCTTCTTCGCGGGCGAGGCCACCGACGAAGACGCCCCCGGCACTGTGCGCGGAGCCATCGCCTCGGGGGAACGCGTGGTCGACGAGCTGATGGATGCCGCGGGATCGGGGGAGCGCGTCGCCGTGATCGGCGCGGGCCTCGCGGGAGCCACCGCCGCCGCCCTCCTCGCCGACAGGGGCCTGCAGGTGACCGTGTTCGAGGCGCGCGACCGCGTCGGCGGGCGCGTCTTCACCCGCAGCGACGACTCCTGGCCGGTGCCGGTGCAGCTCGGCGCCTGGCTGTTCGGCGAGGACGACGCCGAGGTGCTCGACCGGCTGCGCGCCGGCGACGTGGGAACCGTCGACCTCACCGGCTCGCTGTGGCGCACCCCCGACGGCGACATCGAACCCGTCGACCCCGTGCCCGTCACCACGGCCATCGCCGCCGCCCAGGCCGCCCCGGAAGACGTCTCGGTCACCGACGCGCTGACCGCCGCGGGCATCGACCCCGCGGATCCCTCGACCGCCGCCCTGCTCGACATCCTCGCCGCGCGCACGGGTGCCGCAGCCGACGAGCTCTCCAGCTGGTTCGCGCCGCCGCTGCCCACGGGCGACCCGGCCGCCACCCGCGACAGCCTCGTGCCGTTCGTGGAGCACGCGCTCGACGGAGTGCAGGTCGGCCTGAACTCCCCGGTCGCCCGCCTGGCCTACGACGACACCGGGGTGAGCGTGCGCCTCGGCACCGGGGAGGCCCTGTCGTTCGACCGGGTGGTGGTGACGGTGCCGCTCGGGGTGCTGCAGGACCGCAGCATCGAGTTCGACCCGCCGTTGCCCTTCGCCAACCGCGGCGCGATCTCGGCGCTCGGCATGGGGGCCATCGAGACCGTGTGGCTGCGGTGGGACGAGGCGTTCTGGGAGAACGACGAGGCCGTGTGGCACGCGGTCGGCACCGACGCGGTCATCCCCACCTGGATCAATCTGCGCCCCGTCACGGGCGAGAACGTGCTGGTGGGCATCGTCGGGGGTGCGGCCGCCGCGGAGTTCGCGGAGCTCAGCGACGACGACGCGTTCGACGCGGCGCTGGCGTCGCTGACCGTCTACGTCTGAGCCGACGCGCCGACCCGCTCGCGCGCATCGACCGCACCGGCCGGGCTGCCGCGGTCGTCGTCCGGGGGATCATCGGGCTCGGGATCCGCGTCGGTGCGCAACCGCCGCGGCAGCGGCATCCGGCTGATCAGCACCAGGGCGGTCGCGACGATGCTGAACGATGCCAGGGCCACCGCGCACGAGATCACGAACTCGGGCGGACCGCTCACCTGCCGCGGGTCGAGGAAGTAGTACGGATACCAGCCGATCAGCGGGCCACGGATGAGCGTCGCGACACCCCACAGCACCGGATACACGAGGGTGATCGGAACCACACGCCACGGCACGGCTCGATGCCCCGGAGCCAGCGCCCAGGCCGCGACCGTGACCGCCGGCAGGTAGAAGTGCAGCACCTGATCCGACCACGGCACGTCGATGCGGATGCCGCGCACACCCGCCTGCCACACCAGGATCGCGAACACCAGGCCGGCCGTGATCGTCCACGTCAGCACGAGCGCCAGCGCCACCGTGAGCCACCGCGGGTCTCGCGCACGCCGCAGGGCGAGCACCCCCGCGATCGACAGCAGCACCACGAACGCGAGGTTGGACTGGTTCGTCAGGTAGGCGAAGAAGTTCTGGCTCGCGATGGTGTGCGACGCCAGGCCCCAGGCCATGCGGTGGATGAGGGCGACGAGGCAGATGGCGGCTGCGCTCAGACGGAGCAGGCCGAAGACCGTACGGGTCCTCACCGCCGCGTCACCGTCCCCACCATCATCCGCCGAGTCTACGGAGTCCACCCGAGCGCTCGCCGCGTCGCGGGTGGCTGCGCCGTGCGCTCAGATCAGCCGACGCAGGGCCTCTTCGAGCGAGACGCCCTGCGCCTCGGCGCGGTCGCGGAGGCGCGCGTGCTCATCGGACGACAGCGGGATCCGCAGTTCGATCGGGTCGTCGTCGGGGCGGTCGAGGCCGTCGAGCAGGTCGGACGGCTCCGCCCACAGCGGTTCCGCGTACGACCCGGAGACGGGGGTGGCGGCGGGGCCGGAGGCGGTGGGCGCCCCGGTGATGCGGTCGGAACCCGCGGCCGGAGCGGAGGTCGCCGTCGCGACGGAGGTGGTCTTCGCGGCCGGGGCTGTCCTCTCGGGAGGGGCAGCCGCCGGGGAAGAGGTGGTCGCGGCGTGCGCGGCGACGGGGGCGGAGGCGGCGACCGCGGCACCGGCGTCGGTCGCGAGGGTGAAGCCCGGGCCCCGGCGCGGTTCCTGCCCCTGCTGGTACGCCTTCGCCGCCGCGTTCGCGCGCTCGTCCGCTGCCTCGTTCAAGGGGTGCCCCGCGTGGCCCTTGACCCACGAGAACGCCACGTCCCGTCCGCGGATCGCCTCGTCGATGCCCTCCAGCAGGTCGCGGTTGAGCACGGGGCCGCCGTCGGACTTGCGCCATCCGCGGCGCTTCCACCCCGGCATCCACTTCGTCACGGAGTCGATCACGTAGCGGCTGTCGCACTCGATCAGCAGCTTCTCGTCGGTGCCGGCGGTCGCGCGGAGGAGCTCGAGCACGGCCCGCAGCTCGCCCTGGTTGTTGGTGCCGTGCGGGGAACCACCGGCCGCCCAGTTGGCGTCGTCGATGTACCAGGCCCAGCCGTTCGGGCCGGGGTTGCCCAGGGCGGAGCCGTCTGCGGCGGCGGTGATGGTCATCCTTCCACCGTATCGGTGGGGGCCGACGCGGCCGCGCGAGAGGGCAGCGCGGTCAGTCCTCGGGGTCGCTGTTCTCGATCGTCGCCGCCTCGGGCGCGGGCGGTGCGACCGGGAACACGATCGAGCTCACGGAGGCCGGGGCGCCGAGGCCGAGCGTGAGGGGGTCCACCGCGGGGGCCGTGTCGAGGAGGTCGGCGTCGGAGCGTTCGAGCGGCTCGGACGGCAGAGCCCACTGCTGCTCTTCTTCTTCGGGTCGCTGCTGGAAGAGTCCCATGGAGTCCATCATGACCCCGGCCGCACGACCCGCGGTCGCATTCACACGGGATTGATCGCTTGCCCGCGGGCCGGGCTCAGGCGGGGTCGCGGGTCGAGGCGGCGCGCACGGCCTCGACGAGCGTCCGCCAGGGGCCCTCGAGCGCGGAGTCGGGCAGCTCGCGCTCCCGACGTTCGGAGGGCGTGCGCGCGCGGATGCTCCACATGAAGCGGTCGGCCCCGGGTGACGCGTCGGCGTCCTGGTCCCACGGGCAGAGGTCGATGAGCGTGATCCACTCGTCCGCGTCGGACGGCTCCGCCTCCACACGCCACTGGCGACGGATGCCCGCGATGCCGCCCGATCGCACGACGGCGATCACGACGGGGGCGTCACTCGGAGGTGCCGGGTCCTCGCTCATGCTCATAGACTCCCACGGCGCTCCACGCCCGTCGAGCCGCGGCCGCCGTCTCCTCGTCGACCGCGACGGCCGCGGCCACCGTGGCGTCGGCGAACTCCGTGAACGTGGCCGTGCTCGACAGCCCGCCCGTGAGCGCCCGGTACCAGACGGTTCCCGCGCGCTCCCAGGCGTTGCCGCCGAGGTCGCGCGCGAACAGGGCGAACGCCCGGTTGGGGATGCCCGAGTTGATGTGCACGCCGCCGTTGTCCTCGGTCGTGCGGACGAAGCCGCTCATGTGGTCGGGCTGCGGGTCTTTGCCGAGCTCATCGTCGTCGTAGGCCGTGCCGGGGGCGATCATCGACCGCAGCGCCGAGCCCTGCACGGCCTCGGTGAAGATCTCGGCGCCGATGAGCCAGCTCGCCTGCGCCGCGGTCTGGCCCTGCGCGTACTGCTCGGTGAGCGCGCCGAAGACGTCGGCGATCGATTCGTTCAGGGCGCCGGGCTGGCCCTGGTACTCCAGGTTCGCGGTGTGCTGCACGACCCCGTGTGCGAGCTCGTGCCCGATCACGGTGAGCGAGCCGGTGAAGCCGCGGAACACCTCGCCGTCGCCGTCGCCGAACACCATGCGCTCGCCGTCCCAGAACGCGTTGTCGTAGTCGACGCCGTAGTGCACGGTCGCGTCGAGCGGCGCCCCCGCGTCGTCGAGCGAGTTGCGCTGGAAGGCGGCCAGCAGCATCTCGAACGTGGCGCCGAGGCCATCGAAGGCCTCGTTCACGGCGGGGTCGTCGACCGGCGCGTCGTCTTCGCCGCGGACCACGGCGCCCGGCAGCTGCTGCGTGTTGCCGGCGTCGCTGATCGTGCGGTTCGGCGCGTCGGACAGCTGGGCGACGAGGTCGCCGTTCTCGTCGATCGAGAGGTCGATGCGTGCGCGGAACGGTGGACGACCGGCCGTGAGGGTCTGCCGGGCGGCGGCTGCCGCCCTGGGGAAGCGGCCGGACTCGGCGAGGCGCGCGAGCAGGTAGGAGGGGATGACGCCGTGCCGCGGGAGGGGTTCTGCGCTGCTCATGGTGCGACCCTACGCCCCGCCTCGGACGTTCGTCCGCTCGCTCGTCGCACCGGACGGGCCGCAGGCCCGCTCCCTCACCTGCTGACTTGAGATTGAGAATCGTTCTCAATAAGGTGACAGAGTCATGAACCTCGCACTCCTCCGGCGGGCAGCCCTCGCCCCCTCCGCCCTCCTCGTCCTCCTCGCCGCCGGGTGCGCCTCCCCGGTCGCGCCCGCTGCGACGGCGGATCCCGGTGCGCACGGCATCGACTCGGGCGGCGCCGCGGAGGTCGCTGCGCCCGCCCTCGCCCTCGCCGTCGCGGACGAGCGGGGCGCCCTCACCCTTCTCGATCTCGACAGCGAAGAGCGCGTCGTCCTCACTGACGCCGGGGCCGGGAGGGCCGCGGTGTCGGGCGATGGGCGCCTCGTGTTCCTCGCCCGCACCGACGGCGACGAGGCGACCGTGGACGTGGTCGATACCGGGCGCTGGACCGTGCCGCACGGCGACCACACGCACTCGTTCCAGGGCGAGCCGCGGCAGGTCGGCTCGCTGGACGGCGACGGAGAGGTGCGGGTGAGCGGGGCCGGTCAGAGCACGGCGATCGGCTTCGGCGGCGCGGAGGTCGTCGTGCTCCCGCACGACGACCTCGCCGGCGGACTCGACACCGCCCGGCTCGACCTGGCGCACGCGGGCCCGGTCCTCCCGTTCGCCGACCGGCTCCTCGTGCCCACCGCCTCCGGCACCATCCGGATCGTCGACGGCGAGGGCGCCCCTGCCGCCGCGGCCGAGATACCGTGCGGCGCGGTCTCCGACGCCGACCTCACCCGCGTCGGCGCGGTCTTCGCGTGCGCGGAAGAGGCGTTGCTCTTCACCCGGCAGGTGGGCGGTGAGATCGTCGGCGAGGCGATCCCGTATCCGGCCGGAGCACCCGCGGCGACGCGGCTCGACGGTCGCGCCGACCGGCCGGACCTCGCCGGCGTCGCCGGTGACGACGGTGCGTGGCTGCTCGACGTGCGTCAGCGCACCTGGACGCTGATCCCCTCCGACGTCCCGCTCATCCGTGCCGTCGCCATCGGAGACGACGCCGGTCGCACGGTCGCGGTCGACGCGGAGGGACGGCTCCGCGTGCTGGCGCCGGACGGATCCGTGCTGGCCCGCACCGAGCCCCTGCTCGCGGCGACCATCGCAGACCCGGCGTTGCGAGACCGCGTGGAGTTGCGGGTGTCCGCACGACGCGTCTACGTCGCCGATCCCGCCGCGGGAACGGTCTACGAGATCGACAACGGCGACGCGCGCATCACCCGTACCTTCAGCGACCTCGAGGCCGTGTTCCTCCAGCTCGTCGGCTGATCCAGAGTCCTCGGCGCCCCGCGCCGCCGCGCATCCGCGCACCCTGAGAAGAAAGAGAGACGAACCCATGTCCCGACCCCGCAGGCGCCTCGCGCTGGGCGCCCTCGGCGCGATCGCCGCCGTGGCCCTCACCGGATGCGCCGGAGCCTCCCCCGCGTCCGAGAACACCACCGGTGCCGCGCCGGAGCAGCACGACCATCACGAGGCGGAGACCCGCGTCGCCCTCACCTACGACGGTGGCGTGGTCGTGCTCGACGGCGACACCCTCGAGACCGTCGGCGAGGCCGAGCTCGACGGATTCCTGCGCGTGAACGGCGCGGGCGACCACGACGGCCATGTGTTCGTCACGGCCGAGGACGGCTTCCACGTGCTCGACACCGGTCTCGCCTCCGGAGCCGTCGAGTTCACCGGGGAGGTGTTCGAGGCGGTGGCCGCCGGACACGCGACCCCGCACGCCGGCCGCACCGCGCTGTTCGACGACGGCACCGGAGAGGTGCGCGTGTTCGACACCGACGCGGTCGGCACGGGCACCCTGCCGGAGTTCGACACCATCGCGTCGGAGGCGGCGCACCACGGGGTGGCCATCGAGCTGTCCGACGGCACCGTCCTGTCCACGATCGGCACGGCGGAGGCCCGGAGCGGCGTGCGGCACCTGGCGGCGGACGGCACCGAGCTCGCGCGCGACGAGCGGTGCCCGAGCGTGCACGGGGAGGGCGCGCTGAAGGGGGAGGTCGTGATGTTCGGCTGCGAGGACGGTGTGCTGCTCTTCGCGGACGGCGCCTTCACCAAGCTCGACGCCCCGGACGAGTTCGGGCGCACCGGCAACGCCTACGTGACCGACACCAGCGCCGTCGCGGTCGGCGATTACAAGACGGATCCCGACCAGGAGGGCTACTTCCTGTCGCAGCTGGTGCTGGTCGACACCGCGGCCGCGAGCCTCTCGGTGGTCGATGCCCCGGCCGAGTACACGTGGCGCGGTGTGGGTCGCAGCGCCCACGACGACATCGTGGTGCTGGGCGCCGACGGCAGCCTCACCGTGCTCGACGAGTCCGGTGCGGTGCAGGACTCCTGGTCGGTCATCGACGCGTGGGAGAGCCCGGCCGAGTGGCAGGACCCGCACCCGGGCCTGCGGGTGGTGGGCGACATCGCCTATGTGACCGAGCCGGCGAAGAAGCGCATCGTCGCGGTCGACCTGCACACGGGCGAGGTGGCGGCCGAGGCCACGCTCGACGTGATCCCGAACGAGTTCGTGGTGGTGGGTGCCGCCGGGCACTGAGCGCCACGGGACAGGAGGGGCGGATCCGGGTGGGGTCCGCCCCTTCGTCGTGCGGCGATGGCTCACCCTTGACAGGATTGCGTTCTGTATACAGAATACTGGAGAGCCCCGCGGGGTGATCCGACCCGAACTTCAACGATGAAAGAGGTAGCGAGATGGCACGTGCTGCGACACGGTATCTGGCCCTGGGCGCCGCCGGAGCGCTCGCACTCGGACTCGCCGCGTGCAGCGGTGGCGGCGGGGGCGGCAGCGTCGACGCCGACGGCAAGGCCACCGTCGTGTGGTCCACCTGGGGCACTCCGGAGGAGCTCACCCGCTACGAGGAGTTCAACAAGGACTTCATGGAGCGCCACCCCGACATCACCGTCAAGCTGCAGCCCGTGGCCGGCTACGGCGACTACCACTCCAAGCTGCTCGCCCAGCTGACCAGCAACACCGCGCCCGACGTGTTCTACGTGGGCGACGACATGATCGGGCAGTTCGTCGACTCGAACCGGCTCATGCCGCTGCGCGAGCTGATGGACTCGAAGGACAGCAAGACCGCCTACGACGACTTCTTCCCCGGCCTGTTCGGTGCGGCCGAGCACGACGACGAGGTCTACGCGGCGCCCAACGACTCCAACCCCGACGTGTTCTGGTACGACAAGCAGGCGCTCGCCGCGGCCGGCATCACCGAAGACCCCGCGACCCTGGCCGAGAACGGCGAGTGGACCACCGAAAAGTTCCTCGAGATGAACGCGGCCCTGCACGACGCGGGCCTCACCGGCACCATGTACTGGAACTACTGGGCCACCCACTGGAGCTGGCTGTCGTCGCAGGGCCTGGACGCCCCGTACGACGACAAGCGGACGTTCGTCGCCAACGAGGACGCCGACACGGTCGAGGCCATGCAGCAGTTCGGCGACCTCTTCCAGGACGGCACCTTCGTGGTCGCCGACACCCTCCCCGACGGCGCCGGTGCCGACAGCGTGTTCGTGACGCACAAGGCCGGGTTCTTCGTGCAGGGCCGCTACACGATCGGCACCGTGAGCGCGGCGGGCGAGCAGGACAGCTACGACATCGTGCGCTGGCCCACCCCCGACGGTGCGGAAGCGCCGACCGGCGTCGCCACGTCGTTCCTCGCGATCAACGGCAAGACCAAGGTGAAGGACGCCGCGTTCACGTTCTGGACCGAGTTCCTCTCCGCCGAGGGACAGACCTTCCGCCTCGAGGGCGGCGGCAACGCGGTCCCGTCCATCAAGGGCGCCGACGAGGTCGTGCTGGAGGGTGACTACCCCGCGCACGCGCAGACCTTCCTCGACATGCGCGACATCGGCTTCGAGGACTACCCCGCCGAGGCGCGCATCCCCGGGCTGCCCGTCGCCATCGCGGAGGAGTTCCAGAAGCTCTACGAGGGCAAGGTCGACGCGCAGACCACGCTCGACACGATCGCCGACGTGGTCGCGGAACGGTCGGAGAAGTAGACCGGTGACCACTCTCACCGAGAACGGACGGATGCCGCAGGCCGAGCCTGCGGCATCCGCCCCGCCCCTGCGCCCCGAGGCCGCGTGGCGCCGCCGCGACCGCCGCTGGGGCTACGTGTTCGTCGCCCCGCAGCTGCTCGGCATGGCCCTGTTCGTCATCCTGCCGTTCGGGGCCAGCCTGGTGCTGGCCTTCGCGGAGTGGGACGGGCTGAGCGACCTGGAGTGGGTGGGCTTCGCGAACTTCGCCGAGCAGCTCACCGACCCGCTCCTCGGCCGCGCCATCCTCAACACCCTGCTGATCGCGGTCATCACCGTGCCGATCGGCCTCACGCTCGCCGTGATCGTCGCGGTCGCGCTCGAACGGCTCAAGACCCGCACGCTCTACCTCATCCTGTTCTTCGCGCCCGTCGTGACGTCGACGGTCGCGGTCGCCATGATCTGGCAGCAGATGTTCCGCGCGGACGGCCTGCTGTCCACGACCATCGCCAACGTCTTCGGCATCACCCCGCCCGACTGGCTGCAGGACCCCAAGCTCGCGCTGCTCGCGGTCTGCATCGTCACGATCTGGTCGTCGATGGGCTTGAACGTGGTGATCTTCCTCGCCGGGCTCCAGAACATCTCGCCCTCGGTCATCGAGGCCGCCCGCATCGACGGCGCCGGCGCCTGGCGACTGTTCACCGGCATCCGCCTGCCGCTGCTCTCCCCGATCGTGTTCTTCTCGTCGGTGATCGCCTTCATCTCGTCGCTGCAGACGTTCGACACGGTCTACGTGCTCGTCTCCGGCGGCGGCCCGGACAACGCCACCCGCACGATCGTCTACCACATCTTCGATCTGGGCTTCGGGCGGTTCGAGTTCGGTCCGTCGAGCGCCGCGAGCGTGATCCTGCTCGTGCTGACCCTCGTCATCACCGCGATCCAGTTCGGCGCGCAGAAGAAGTTCGTCCACTACGAGGATGACCCGGCATGACCCTCCAGACGCCCTCGCTCATCGAGCCGGCCGCCCCCGCGACCGACTCGACCGTCGCCCTCACGGCCCCCGGCTACCGTCGCCGCGGTCGCGGAGGGCCCGGCGCCGACCGCGCCCGCCGTCGCCTCGGAGCCACCGCGCTCCACGTGGTGCTCACGATCGCCGGCATCTCGATGGTGTTCCCGTTCGTGTGGATGCTGCTGACGTCGTTCAAGACGCTGCCGCAGCTGCTGAAGAACCCGCTCGAGTTCCTCCCCAACCCGTGGACGGTGGAGAACTACGCCGACGCCTGGAACGCGGTGCCGTTCGGGCAGGCGTATCTGAACAGCGCCTACATCGCGGTGCTGGTCGTGGTGGGCACGCTGCTGACCGCATCGATGGCGGGCTACGCGTTCGCGCGCATCCGCTTCCGCGGCAGCAAGGTGCTGTTCATCGTGTTCCTGGCGACACAGATGATCCCCGCGCAGGTCACGCTCATCCCCTTCTACCTGCTGATGTCGCAGATCGGGTGGGTGGACTCGCACCTGGCGCTGATCGTGCCCGGCATGATCGCGAACCCGTTCGCGGTGTTCCTGATGCGGCAGTTCGTGCTCGCCCTGCCGCGCGAGCTGGAGGAAGCGGCGCTGGTCGACGGCGCGGGCCGGTGGCGCATCTTCTGGAGCATCGTGCTGCCCAACCTCAAGCCGGGACTCGCCGCGCTCAGCATCATCACGGCGCTCGGCGTGTGGAACGCGTTCCTGTTCCCGCTCGTGCTGCTCAACACCCCCGACCTGTTCACGGTGCCGCTGCTGCTCACCTCGTTCCAGGGGCAGTTCGGCTCGATCAACTACGGGCTGGTCATGGCGGCCTCGGCCATCGCGACCGTGCCGATGCTGATCGTGTTCGTGATCGGACAGCGGAAGATCCTCAACAGCATGGCCGCGTCGGGCCTGGGCGGGCGATGATGGCCGACGACCTCGACCTCGCCGGGCTCGCCGGCCGGCACCTCGACCTGATCACCGCGCCGTTCACGCTGCCCCGGTCGCGGGTGCTCGTGTTCGGCGAGGGCGACGGCGTGCGCGTGCACACCTCGGAGTACGAGCGGCGGCTGTCGGAGTGCCGCGTGCTCGACCTCGTGGAGGTGCTCGACGCGGACGGCGCCGTGCTGCCGGTGGCCGACGTGCGACCCGAGAGGATCGCGTTCGGGGCCCCTCGTCTCGCTACGCCCGCTCACGAACCGGGGGCGGGTGCGGAGACGCAGCGTGCCACGCTCACCTTCGCCGACCCGGCGACGCTGAGCATCGGCGGCGACCCCGGCCTGCGCGTGCGGCTCACGCGCCCGGACGGCCGGAGCGAGGAGCACGCGCTCGGAGAGGGACTGCGCCTCCGCGTCGCTCCCGACCGCTCGGTCACGGTCGAGTCCGGCGATCACCGGGCCGCCCTCGCCGCCACGGCCCACGTCTGGGACGACTGGTTCGCCCGGTGTCCGCGCGTGCGCGACGACCTGCAGGAGATGACCGCCTTCTGCTGGTGGGTGCTCGGCGCGAACATCGTCGAGCTGCCCTCCCTCGGCGACGCCAGAGCGATCGTGCCGTCGAAGATCGGCTACGTGGGACTGTGGCAGTGGGACGCGTACTTCATCGCCGTCGGCCTCCGCCACGGCGACCCCGCGCTCGCGCGCGAGCAGCTCGACATCGCGTTCCGGTTCCCGCAGCCAGACGGACAGCTCCCCGACGTCGTGCACGAGGTGGGCGTGCTCGCCACGAGCGACGACCTGCCCGAGAGCGACCGCGCGAACCTGCGCCGCGCGGGCTCGCAGATCGCCGACCCCACGGCGCCCGTGCCGCTGACCAAGCCGCCGCTCGCCGCATGGGCCCTGCGCGCGGTGCTGGAGGTGGAGGACGCGCCGGAGTGGGCACGGCGCCAGCTCGCCACGGTCGTCCGCTCGCAGGACTGGTGGTTCGCGGGCAGCGATCTCGACCACGACGGCATGCCCGAGTACGGACACCCCTATTCCTCGGGGCTCGACGACAGCCCGATCTTCGACGGCCCGCTCCCCACGGCCGCCCCCGACCTGGGCGCCTACCTCGTGCGGCAGGACCGCGAGCTCGCCGACCTGCTCTCCCGATACGAGCCCGGCGCCGACGTGAGCCGGTTCCGCGAGCGCGCCGAGGCGACGCAGGAGCTGCTGCTGCGCATGTGGGACCCCGAGAGCGGACGCTTCCTCGCGTTCGGCGGCGGCGAGACGCTCACGAGCGACACCGTCGTGGGCCTGATGCCGCTGCTCACCGGAACCCTGCCGGAGCAGATCGCCGGTGCGCTGCGTGCCGCGGTGGACGACCCGGAGCGGTTCGCGCTGCCGTGGGGCCTGCCGACGGTCGCCGCATCCGACCCCGACTTCTCGGAGGAGCGGATGTGGCGCGGCCCGGTGTGGGTCAACACGGCCGCTCTCGTGGCGGAGGGCCTGGAGGCGTCCGGCTTCGCCGAGCGCGCACGGCAGCTGCGGGAGCAGACCGTGGCGCTCGTGATCCACGGCGGCGGCCCGCACGAGTATTTCCACCCGCGCACGGGTCAGAAGGCACGCACGGCCACGACCGCGTTCGGCTGGTCGGCGGCGCTGTTCATCGACCTCGCCGTGACGCTGTCGCGGTGAGCCGTGGCCGGGTCAGGCGGTGAAGTAGCTGCTGGTGGCGTTGTCGAGGATGCGCTGCATGCCGTTCGTCCAGTTCAGCTTGAGGGCCTGGACGGCGGCGGGCACGTCGCCCGCCGCGAGGTGCCGGGCGATCTCGGCGTGCTCGGCGGCGACGCGCTCGACCTTCACGTCCTCCGGCACGAGCAGCGACTCGTAGCGGTGGAACGAGCTGCGCACGCTGTCGATCACCGCGAGGAGCCGGGTGTTGGGGCACGACGAGAGCATCAGGCTGTGCCACTCGTCGTCCTTCGTGATGACGAGCTGGTGCTCCACGAGCTCGTCGGCGAAGGCGTCGGCCATCTCCTTGAGCCGGGCGCCGATCGTCCGCAGCTCGTCGGGCGGGCTCAGCTCGAGCGCGAGGCTCTCGAGGGCGGCCATGACGGGCGCGAGGTCGCGGAACTCCGACGCGCTGAGCGGCACGAACCGGAAGCCCTTGCCGTTCTCGCTCTCGATCTGCCCCTCGGACTCGAGGGCGATGAGGGCTTCGCGCAGCGGTGTGCGGCTGACTCCGAGCTCGGTCGCGAGCTGCACCTCGTTGATGCCCTCGCCCGGCTGCACGAGTCCGGCGCGCATACGGGTCAGCAGCTCCTCGCGCACCTGCGAGCGCAGGTTCTTGCGTTCGATCGCCATGACCTTCCCCTTCTGCCGCCTGCCCGTCAGCCTATGGGTTGACGCCCGGCCGGACGGCGACCTAGTGTGTTGTATACAGAATACAGCGGGACGTCGGAATGCGCCAGAGCGCCGACACGGCGGCCCGTGACTCAGAGAGGAGCCTCCGTGTCCGGACCCCGCGCCGACCAGCCGCTCCGCCGCGTGCGCCTGGATGCGCTCGCGTTCGGCGGCGACTACAACCCCGACCAGTGGTCGGAGGAGACCTGGCACGAGGACATCCGCCTGATGCGCGAAGCGGGCGTGAACATGGTGAGCCTCCCGATCTTCAGCTGGCCGCAGCTCGAGCCCGAGCCCGGCGTCTACGACTGGGCGTGGCTCGACCGCATCATCGACCTGCTGTGGGACGCGGGCATCGCGATCGACCTCGCCACCGCGACCGCCACCCCGCCCTCGTGGCTGCTGCGTGCCCACCCGGAGATGGCGCCGTGGGACGCCGACGGACACCGCCTCGAGTTCGGGTCCCGCCAGACCTACTGCCCCTCGTCGCCCATCTGGCGCGAGAACGTCGCCCGCATGGCCCGTGCCATGGCCGAACGCTACGGCGAGCACCCCGGCCTGGCGATGTGGCACATCTCCAACGAGTACGGCGACCACACGTCGCGGTGCTGGTGCCCCGAGTCGGCCCGCCACTTCCGGCGCTGGCTGCAGGAGCGCTACGGAGACCTCGACGGCCTCAACGAGGCGTGGGGCGTGAACGTGTGGGGCCAGCGCTACACATCGTGGGAGCACATCGAGACCCCCAAGCGCGCGCCGGGACCGGTGAACCCCACCAAGCTGCTCGACTTCGAACGGTTCTCCTCCGACGCGCTGCTGGAGCTGTTCCAGATCGAGATCGACGTGCTGCGCGAGGTCACCCCCGACATCGCCGTGACCACGAACTTCATGAGCATGTTCCGCGACCTCGACTACTGGGACTTCGCCGCGGTGGAAGACGTCGTGACCGACGACGCCTACCCCGACCCCGCCGACCCCACCTCGCACGTGGGTGCGGCCCTCAACTACGGCCTCATGCGGGCGCTCAAGGACGGGCAGCCGTGGCTGCTGCTGGAGTCGTCGGCGAGCGCCACCAGCTGGCGCGACGTGAACGTGCCCAAGGCCCCCGGCAAGATCCGCGTGGAGAGCCTGCAGGCCGTGGCCCACGGCTCCGACGCCGTGATGTTCTTCCAGTGGCGGCAGGCCAAGTACGGCCAGGAGAAGTTCCACTCCTCGATGCTCGGCCACCGCGGCGAGAGGTCGCGCAGCTTCCGCGAGACCAAGGCCCTCGGCCTCGAACTGCAGAAGCTGGAGGCCGTGCGCGGCACCCGGGTGCGCTCCCGCGTCGGCCTCGTCGTCGACTGGGACTCCTGGTGGGGATCGAGCGCCGCGGAGTCGCTCCCCTCGCAGCGGCTGCAGTGGGCGCAGCAGGCCCGCGCCTGGCACCGGGCCCTGTACGCCCTCGGCCAGCCCGTCGACGCGGTGCGTGCCGCCGGTCCGTTCGATCGCTACGACGTGGTCGTGGTGCCGAACCTGTACATCGCGGAGCAGGAGCACGCCGACGCGCTCGCGGCCTTCGTGGAGCGCGGCGGCCACCTCGTCGTCGGGCCCTTCTCCGGGGTGGTCGACGCGACCGAGAAGGTGCACGACGGTGGCGCGCCCGGCCCGCTGCGGACGCTGCTCGGCATCGAGGTGGACGAGCAGTGGCCGCTCGCGGACGGTGAGACGGAGCAGATCGCCTACGCGGGCGAGACCCTGACCGTCCCGAGCTGGAGCGAGTGGATCGAGGCCGACGACGACGTGCAGGTCCGGGGCACGTACGCGAGCGGAGAGCTCGCGGGGCTCCCCGCCGTGACCCGTCGCCCGGTCGGACGCGGCTCCGCCTGGTACGTCAGCGCCATGATCGACCACGACGGCATGCTGCCGCTGTTCCGTGACGTGCTGCGCACCGCGGGTCTTCCGGCGCGCGACCACGTCGACCTCGACGTGGAGGTCGTCACCCGCGCGGACGACACCACCGACTACACCTTCTACCTCAACCACGGACGCGCGCCCGTCGCCGTCGAGCTGCCCGGCCCCGGGGTCGACCTGCTCACCGGCGCCCGGCACAGCGACCGGCTCGACCTCGACCGCTACGGCGTCGCCGTGCTCGCCTCGCCCCGCGCCGACACCATCCCGACCGCCACCCCCATCCCCGTGAAGGAGGACGCATGACCGCCCCGTTCGTGCATCCGTACATCCCCAACACCGCACCCGAGTCGCGCGCCGCGATGCTCGCGGCCGTCGGCGCCGAGACCGTCGACGAGTTCTACGCCGACGTGCCGGAGGCGCTGCGGCTCGGCCGCCCGCTCGACCTGCCGGCGCCGTTCGTCGCCGAGCAGGACCTGGCGCGGCACGTGCGGGGGCTCCTGGCGAAGAACCGCTCCACGCAGGAGCGCCTGAGCTTCCTCGGCGCGGGCACCTACAACCACTACGTGCCCGCGGTCGTGGACGAGGTGATCGGCCGCAGCGAGTTCCTGACCGCCTACGCCGGAGAGCCGTACGAGGACCACGGCCGCTTCCAGGCGCTGTTCCAGTACCAGTCGCTCATGGCGGAGCTGCTGGAGATGGACGTCGTGAACGTGCCGACCTACGACGGCTACCAGGCCACCGCGACCGGGCTCGCCATGGCCGGACGCCTCACGGGACGCCCGCGCGTGCTGGTCGCCAGCGACGTCCTGCCCGCGAAGACCTCGAAGGTGCACGACTACATCCGGGCGCACCTGACCCTCGACCACCTCCCCACCGTGAACGGCACCGCCGACGTGGCCGCCGTCCGCGCGGCCCTCGGCGACGACGTGGCCGCGGTCTGGGTCGAGACTCCCAGCGCCACGGGCGCGGTCGAGGCCGCGCTCCGCGAGATCGCCGACGCCGCGCACGCTGCGGGCGCCGTGCTCGTGGTGGGCACCGACCCCATCGGCTACGGCGTGCTCGCGCCGCCCGCGCTCGCCGGAGCCGACATCGTCACGGGCGACATCCAGTCGCTCGGCCTGCACCAGTGGTTCGGCGGAGCCCACGGCGGCTTCATCGCGGTGCACGACGACCCCCGGTTCGTGATGGAGATGCCGTCGCGCCTGTTCGGTCTCGCCACCACCGACGTGCCCGGCGAGTACGGGTTCGGCGACGTCGCCTACGACCGCACCTCGTTCGCGCACCGCGAGGAGGGGAAGGAGTGGGTCGGCACGGCCGCCGCGCTGTGGGGCATCGCCGCCGGGGTGTACCTGTCGCTGATGGGACCCGCCGGGATGGCCGAGCTGGGGGAGGTGCTGCTCGCCCGCACCCGCTACGCGCAGCAGTCCCTGTCCGCGCTGCCCGGGGTCACGCTCGACGACGACGCCGTGCACCTGCGTGAGTTCACCGTCACGCTGCCCGTGCCGGCCGCCGAGGTCGTGTCCGCCCTCCGCGCCCAGGGCATCGAGCCCGGCGTGGTCGTGGACGAGCACCGCCTTCTCGTCTGCGTGACCGAGCTCACGTCCCAGTCCGACATCGACCGTCTCGCGTCCGCGCTCGCCGCGGTCGTCGCCCCCGAGCTCGCAGAGGAGCAGAACCGATGAGCCTCCCCGTCGCCCCCAAGCCGGCACTCCGCCGCTTCCAGCAGGCCCGATGGGACGAGCCGATCGTCTTCGAGCTCTCCACCCCGGGCGAGCGCGGCGTGCTCGTCTCGGCCGTGGAGCCCGAGGTCCGCAGCGCCGTGGGCGACGTGGTCGCCGACCTGCCGCCCGCCCTGCGCCGCCCCGCCGCTCCCGCGCTGCCCGAGATGGGGCAGATGCGCGTGCTCAAGCACTACCTGCGCCTGTCGCAGGAGAACCTCGGCGCCGACTTCAACGTCGACATCGGTCAGGGCACCTGCACCATGAAGTACGCGCCCAAGATCAACGACCAGCTCGCCGGCACCCCGCAGCTGACCGCGATGCACCCGCACCAGGACCCGGCCGACGCGCAGGGCGTGCTGGAGATCGTGTGGCGGCTGGAGCGGATGCTCGCCGAGATCTCCGGCATGGACGAGGTCTCGCTGCACACGCAGGGCGGCTCCGCGGCGATCTGGTCGAACATCGCGATGATCCGCGCCTACCACGAGGCGAACGGCGAGGCGGAGCAGCGTCGGGAGGTCATCACCACGATCTTCAGCCACCCCTCGAACGCGGCAGCCGCGAAGGCCGCGGGCTACGAGGTCATCACGGTGTATCCCGACGCCGACGGCTACCCGTCGCTCGACGCGCTCAAGGCGGCGCTGTCCCCGCGCACGGCGGCCATCATGGTCACGAACCCCGAGGACACGGGCATCTACAACCCCGCGATCCGCGAGTGGGTCGACGCCGCGCACGCCGTGGGCGCCCTCGCCTCGTACGACCAGGCGAACGCGAACGGCATCCTCGGCATCACCCGGGCTCGCGACGCCGGGTTCGACGTGTGCCACTTCAACCTGCACAAGACGTTCGGCACCCCGCACGGCTGCGGCGGCCCCGGCTCGGGCGCCAACGCCGTGAGCGCGGCCCTCGCCCCGTTCCTCCCGGGCCCCCGCGTGGTGCGCGAGGACGACGGGACGTTCGCGGTCGCCGAGGCGGGCGAGCGGTCCATCGGCGCGGTCGGGCCCTTCTTCGGCGTGATCCCCGCGCTCGTGAAGGCCTACTCGTGGATCATGGCGCTCGGCGCGGACGGGCTGCTCGCCGCCGCCGAGACCGCGGTGCTCAACAACAACTACCTGATGGCGAAGGTGCTCGCGATCCCCGGGGCCTCGGCGCCGTACGCGACCGGCCGCCGCCGCATCGAGCAGGTGCGCTACTCGTGGGAGGAGCTCTACCAGGAGACCGGTGTGTCGTCGGAGGAGATCGGCGTGCGCATGACCGACTTCGGCATGCACTACTGGACGAGCCACCACCCCTACGTGGTGCCGCAGCCGTTCACGCTCGAGCCCACCGAGTCGTACTCCATGACCGAGCTCGACGAGTACGCCGCGACGCTGGCCGAGGTCGCGCGCGAGGCCAGGGAGAACCCCGAGGTCGTGCGCACCGCCCCGCACAACCAGACCGTGCACCACACGCACCACGACGACCTCGACGACCCGGAGCGCTGGGCCGTCACGTGGCGCGCGTACCGCCGCAAGTACTTCGCCGCGGAGACCGCCGCGTCGTGATCGGTCTCGTCGTCAACCCCGTCGCCGGCGTCGGCGGACCCGCGGGTCTCGCGGGCTCCGACGGCCCGGAGGTGCAGCGCCTCGCCGTCGAGCGCGGAGCGCGCTCGCGTGTGCAGGAGCGCGCGGCCTCGGCGTTGACGACCCTGGCCGCGCGGCACCCGGGGCTCGAGGTGGCCACGGCCGCAGGAGTCCTGGGTGCCGACGCGGTGCGCGCCGCCGGGCTCCGGCCCCGCGTGCTCTCCACCCCCGCGGAGGCCGTCCGGACCGAAGCCGCCGACACGTCCCGGGCGGTCGCGGCCCTCGCGGCGGACGGGGTCGAGCTGATCCTCGTCGTCGGGGGTGACGGCACACTGCGCGATGCGGTCGCGGGGCTCGACCTCGCTGCGTCCACGACTCCTCCGAAACCTGACGGTCGCGCGACCGTGGCTCCCGCTCCCGGCCGGACCTCGACCGAACTCCGCGGTCGCGCGGGCACCCCGGCCGTGCTCGGGGTGCCCGCGGGCGTGAAGATGTACTCGCCCGTGTTCGCGGTGAGCCCGCGCGCGGCCGGAGCCCTCGCGGCCGACTGGATCGACCACGGCGGGCTTCCGACGGCGGAGCGAGAGGTGCTCGACATCGACGAGGCCGCGATGCGCCGGGCCAGGGTCGAGCCGACGCTGTACGGACTCGTGCGGGTGCCCGTGCACGCCGGTCGCACGCAGGCGCGCAAGGCCCCGACCCCCGCGACCGAGGCCGCCGCCGTCGAGGCCGCAGCCCGCGGCGCGGTCGCCCGGATGCAGCCCGGCGTGCGCTACCTGCTCGGCCCCGGCGGCACCACGGCCGAGATCGCGCGGCAGCTCGGCCTCGACGGCACGCCCCTCGGGGTCGACGTCGTGCTCGACGGACGGCTCCTCGTCCGCGGCGCGAGCGAACGGCAGCTGCGGGACGAACTCGCGCTCGGCGCCGCGCAGGCCGTGGTGACCGTGATCGGCGGACAGGGGTTCCTGCTCGGCCGAGGCAACCAGCAGCTCTCCGCGGCCGTGCTCCGTGCGCTCGGCGACGACCCCCTGCTGGTCGTCGCGCCCGAGCAGAAGCTCGTCGACCTGCACGGCCGGCCCCTGCTCGTCGACACGGGCGATCCCGTGCTCGACGCCCGGCTCGCCGGGCACATCCGCGTCGTCACCGGCGTCGGCACGAGCAGTCTCTACCCTGTGACCGCACCCGAACTCTCCCCCGTCTGACCCCCGAAAGGACCCCTATGCGACTCCAGAACAAGAAGGCCATCGTCACCGGCGGCGCGGGCGGCATCGGCCGTGCCACCTGCCTCGCGCTCGCGGCGGAGGGTGCCGCCGTCGCCGTGGTCGACCTGAACGCCGAGGCGGCCGAGGCCGTGGCCGCCGAGATCCGCGATGCCGGTGGCACGGCGGTCGCGGTCGCCGCCGACGTGTCCCGCGAGCCCGACATCGAGCGGGTCGTCGCGACCGCCGTGCAGGAGTTCGGCGGGGTCGACGTGGTGTTCAACAACGCCGGCATCATCCGCCGCCAGACCGCGGTCGAGATCGAGGTCGACGAGTGGGACCTCGTGTTCGGCGTGAACGTGCGCGCCATCTTCCTCATGTGCAAGCACGTCGTGCCGATCATGGAGGCCGCGGGCGGTGGCTCGATCGTCAACACCGGCTCGGGCTGGGGTCTGAAGGGCGGCGGCCGCGCCCTGTCGTACTGCGCGTCCAAGGGCGCCGTGGTGAACATGACCCGTGCGCTCGCGATCGACCACGGGCCCGCCGGCATCCGCGTGAACTCGGTCAACCCGGGCGACGTGAACACGGGCATGCTGCGGGACGAGGCGCGCCAGCTCGCGCAGGACGCGGACTCCTTCCTGGCCGAGGCCGCCGACCGCCCGCTGCGCCGCATGGGCGAGCCAGAGGAGGTCGCGCAGGCCGTGGTGTGGCTCGCGAGCGACGACTCCTCCTACGTCACGGGCGCAGCCCTCGTGGTCGACGGCGGCGGCATCGCCTGAGCGCCGGGAGGGCGTCGGAGGCGCGGGGTCGGCACCCAGGCGACTCGCGTAAAATCGGCACAATGACCGATGCCCCCGACGCCACCCCCGACCTGGGCCCCGGCATCGACCCCGACGACCTCGCCACGACGCTGCGGGTGCTCCGCGAGCTGCACACGATCGACAACGAGCACCCCGACTTCATCGCCGTGCGCCAGGCGACCGCCGCGATGTTCAAAGACGTCAAGCGCGTGCGCCGCAAGCAGATCCGCGATGCGATCGCCGAGGCCGACAAGGCCGTGGTCGCCCGCACCGCCACGGGCGCTCCCGACCGCATCGACGACGAGACCCGCGGCAACGACCTGGCGTCGAGCGTGGTCGACGCCCCGATCGCGGGGGAGCTGCTCAAGCCGCGCAACTGCTACATCTGCAAGCAGCCGTACACGCTGGTCGACGCGTTCTACCACCAGCTGTGCCCGGACTGCGCGCGCTTCAGCCACGGCAAGCGCAACGCCCGCACCGACCTCACCGGCAAGCGCGCCCTGCTCACGGGCGGTCGCGCCAAGATCGGCATGCACATCGCGCTGCGGCTGCTGCGCGACGGGGCGCACACGACCATCACGACCCGGTTCCCGCGCGATGCCGTGCGCCGCTTCTCGGCCCTGCCCGACGCGAGCGACTGGCTGCACCGCCTGCGCGTGGTCGGCATCGACCTGCGCGACCCCGCCCAGGTGATCGGGCTCGCCGACTCGGTCGCCGCTCAGGGTCCGCTCGACATCCTCATCAACAACGCCGCGCAGACCGTGCGCCGCTCACCGGGCGCGTACTCGCTGCTCGCCGACGCGGAGCTGCAGCCCCTGCCCGACGGGCCGCTGCCGGAGATGGAGACCTTCGGCCACACCGCCGATCCGCATCCGCAGGCGCTGCAGGCATCGGTGGATGCGCACCCGCTGCTGTCGGTCGCGGCGCTCGGCGGCACGGTCGCGGAGCAGGGCGGGCAGGCGCTCACGGCCGAAGACCTCGCGCGGCTCGCGATGGCCCCCGGCTCGTCGTCGCTGGAGAAGCACGCGGACGGCACGGCGATCGACGCGGGCGGGCTCGTGCCCGACGTGAACCGCGTCAACAGCTGGGTGCAGTCGGTCGACCAGGTGGATCCGCTGGAGATGCTGGAGGTGCAGCTCGCCAACACGACGGCGCCGTTCCTGCTGATCAGCCGTCTGCGCGCCTCGATGGCCGCGTCGTCCGCGCACCGGAAGTACGTGGTGAACGTGTCGGCGATGGAGGGGCAGTTCTCCCGCCGCTACAAGGGACCGGGCCATCCGCACACGAACATGGCGAAGGCCGCGCTGAACATGCTCACCCGCACCAGCGCGGGGGAGATGCTCGAGAAGGACGGCATCCTCATGACCGCCGTCGACACCGGCTGGATCACCGACGAGCGTCCGCATTACACGAAGGTCCGGCTGGCCGAAGAGGGCTTCCACGCGCCGCTGGACCTGGTCGACGGCGCCGCCCGCGTGTACGACCCGATCGTGCGCGGCGAGGCGGGCGAGGACATCCACGGCGTCTTCCTGAAGGACTACGAGCCCAGCCCCTGGTGACCCTCCGGACGGCTCAGGCCCAGATGTCGGAGAGGGCGACGGGGGCGCTCGAGACCGGGCCGTACCCGGTGACGCTGGCGACCGCGCGGAGCTGCGTGTACGCGCCGATCACGGACCGCGGGAGCGTGCTGGCGTAGTAGCCCGACGAGTTCGTCGACTGTCCCGTGTAGATCGTTTCCCAGCCGGAGGCTCCGTCGCCCTGGAAGTCGAACGTCTGCGTCAGATCGGCGGTGCCGGGGCGGGAGAGGGTGACCGTGCCCCAGGCGTAGTTCGCGTCGAGGGCGAAGGCGCTGAGCGTCAGCTCCGGGGTGCCGACCGAGGCGGCTGCGGCGGGAGCAGCGGCAGAGAACGCGATGACCGGTGCGGCCCACGCCGCGTGGACGATCGTGCGGCGGGAGAGAGCACCGCGTTCGCGCGGCTTTTCGGGCATCATGGCGAAACACTATCGTGCAGACGCGGTGCAGCGAGATCGCCGCGGCCCGGGGGTCAGCGCGGGTACGGGAGGGGGAACCACACCGTCACGACGAGGCCGCCCTCCGCGCGCGGCGTCAGCACCAGGGTGCCGCCGTGCGTCTCGGTGATGCGCTGCACGATCGCCAGCCCGAGCCCCGCACCGGCGTGGTCGTCGCGCGTGCGCTCGGACCCGCGCTGGAACGGCTCCACCAGCGTCGCGATCCGGTGCTCCGACAGGCGCTCGCCCGTGTTCTCCACGACGAGCGCGACGGCCTGCGGCATCATGTGCGTGCGCACGGCCACCGCCCCGCCGCTGGGCAGGTTGTGCACGATCGCGTTGAGCACCAGGTTCGTGACGAGCTGGGGCAGCAGGGCGGACGACCCGAGCATCGGCGCGGCGGCCCCACCCACCTCGACCGCGACCCCGCGGCGGTCGGCCAGGGGCAGCAGCGCCTCCACCGCCTCCTCGGCCAGCAGCGACAGGTCGACCAGCTGCCGCGGGAACGTGCGCTGCTCCGCACGGCTGAGCAGCAGCAGCGCCTCCGTCAGCGCGATCGCGCGCGTGTTCACCTCGCGCAGGCGGGCGATCAGCTCCTCCGCGTCGCGGTCGGGGTCGTCGCGGGCGACCTCGAGCAGCGTCTGCGAGATCGCGAGGGGCGTGCGCAGTTCGTGCGAGGCGTTCGCCGCGAACCGCTGCTGCTCGGCCACGTGCGCCTCGAGCTGCTCGAGCATGCCGTCGAACACGTCGGCGAGGTCGCGGAACTCGTCGCGCGGCCCCTCCAGGCGCACCCGATGCGACAGCGACCCCTGGGCGGCGAGGCGGGCGGCGTCGCTGATGCGTTCGAGGGGCGCCAGCATGCGTCCGGCGAGCAGCCAGCCGCCGCCGAGCCCGATCGCGAGCAGGGCGACCATGACCGCGATCGCCACCGGCACGAACGCGCGGATGAGGTCGGAGCGGTTGGGCACGCGGATGTCGGCGATGATCTGCACGTCGGGGATGTACCGCAGCAGGTACAGCGCGACGGCCGCGAGCAGCAGCACCCCGGACACCACGACGATCCCGGCGTAGCTGAGGGTCAGCTTCAGCCGGGCGCTCATCCCCCGGCGCCTAGGCATCAGCGTCCGCCTCGATCCGGTACCCCACGCCGGGAACGGTGCGGATGATGCCCGGCTCACCCAGACGCTTGCGCAGCGACGACACCGTGATGCGCACGGCGTTCGTGAACGGGTCCGCGTTCTCGTCCCACGCGCGCTCCAGCAGCTCCTCGGCGCTGACCACGCCGCCCTGTGCGTCGACGAGCACCTCGAGCACCGCGAACTGCTTGCGGGTGAGGGCCACGTACCGGTCGTCGCGGTACACCTCGCGGCGGAACGGGTCGAGCCGGAGACCAGCGACCTCGAGCACGGGCGGCCGGGAGCGCTGGCGGCGGCGGTCGAGGGCCCGCAGGCGCAGCACCAGCTCCCGCAGCTCGAACGGCTTGGTGAGGTAGTCGTCCGCGCCGATCTCGAACCCGGTGGCCTTGTCGTCGAGCCGGTCGGCGGCGGTGAGCATGAGGATCGGGATGCCGCTGCCGGACGCGACGATCCACCGCGCGATGTCGTCGCCGGAGGGGCCGGGCACGTCGCGGTCGAGCACGGCGATGTCGTAGGAGTTGATGCTCAATAGTTCCAGAGCGGTGTCGCCGTCGCCCGCGATGTCGGCCGCGATGGCCTCCAGGCGCAGCCCGTCGCGGACGGCCTCGGCGAGGTAGGGCTCGTCCTCGACGATCAGCACACGCATGGCTGTGATCCTACGCACCGCGGTATATCGCGAACGTATGCAAAAGCGCATACGCCCTCGCAACCGCGCGCTTCCTTCACTGGAACCATGAACACCCGCACGAACCCCCGACCACCGCGGTCGCGTCGCCGTCGTCTCGGTGCGGCGCTGCTGGCGCTGGCCCTCGTCGTCCTCGGCGCGCTCGCGGTGCAGCAGTCTCTGGCCGCCGCCTCCGCCGACGCCGGACGGACCGTCCCGTCTCCGGCGCCGACCCCGTTCCCCGATCTGTCTTCCGGCGGCGCGGGGACCGACCACGGCGATGCGGACGGCACGATCGCCGACGGTGACCAGCCGACCGTGTTCGACGTGGAGCGGCCGAGTGTCGGCAACCTCGACCCCGATCTGCTCGCCGCCCTGCAGCGGGCCGCGAGCGATGCCGAGGTCGACGGCGTCGGGTTCCGCGTGAACAGCGGCTGGCGTTCGGCCGAGCTGCAGGAGCGGATGCTGCAGGACGCGATCGCCGAGTACGGCTCGGAGGCGGAGGCGCGCCGCTGGGTCGCGACGCCGCAGACCTCCGCGCACGTGTCCGGTGACGCGGTCGACCTGGGGCCACTGCCGGCGCTCGACTGGCTGGCGCAGCGCGGCTGGCGCTACGGCCTGTGCCAGACCTATGCGAACGAGTCCTGGCACTACGAGCTGCGCCCCGACGCTGCGGCGGACGGCTGCCCGCAGATGTATGCCGATCCCACCGAAGACCCGAGGATGCGCTCGTGACCCGGGTGACGGCCCGGGGCCTGCGCGACTCCGCCGTCGCCCCTGCTTCCGCGCCCGCGTCTGTCGCGCCCGCGTCCGTCGCATCCGCGTCTGTCGCGTCCGCGTCTGTCGCGCCCGCGTCTGTCGCGCCCGCGTCCGTCGCGCCCGCGTCTGTCGCGTCCGCGTCTGTCGCAGTCGCGCCGGCCGTTCCTGCGCTCGCCCATTCCGCCTCCGTCCGCCCCGCGCTCGCCGGTACCGGGCGCGACGTCGCGCCCGTCGCCGTCCCCTCCGGTGTCCGTTCCACGCCGCCGTCCCGCCTCTCGCGCCCGCGGTTGTGTACGCTCCCGGAGGCCGTGGCGCAGAACGTGTCGCGCGTGCGGCAGTCGACGTCCGCGCAGATCATGGCCGTGGTCAAGGCCGACGGCTACGGGCACGGGGCGGTCGCGGTCGCCGAGGCTGCCGTCGCCGCGGGTGCGACGTGGCTCGGGGTGACCGACGTCGCCGAGGGCCGTGCGCTGCGCGCGGCCGGGCTGGCCGTCCCGATCCTGTCGTGGCTGAACCCGGGCGGGATCGACGCGGTCGCGGCCGCGCTCGACCGGATCGACGTGGCGGTGGGCTCCGTCGAC
The DNA here is from genome assembly GCF_042732495.1 of Microbacterium sp. NPDC059771. Lineage (NCBI taxonomy): Bacteria > Bacillati > Actinomycetota > Actinomycetes > Micrococcales > Microbacteriaceae > Microbacterium > Microbacterium sp. NPDC059771. The sequence continues at coordinate 679,723 of NZ_JBHWHK010000001.1, forward strand.
GAGCTGAGGGCGCTGATCGCGGACGCGGTCGCCCCGGTGCGGGTGCACCTGCACCTCGACACCGGGATGGCGCGAGGGGGCTGCCCGCTCGCCGACTGGCCTGAGCTGCTGCGGCTGGCCAGGGCGGCGCGCGGCCGCGTCGAGGTGGTCGGGGTGATGGGGCATCTGCCGCGCGCGGATGAGGCCGATCCGGCCGCCAACGCCGCGGCGGTGCTGCGGATGCGGCACGGCCGCGACGCGGTGCTCCGCGCCGGCTTCGGTCCGGTGCTCGTGCACCTCGCCGCGACCTCCGGCGCGCTGACCGATCCGGCGACGCACTTCGACCTGGTGCGCGTGGGGGCCGGGCTCGTCGGCATCGATCCATCGCTCACCACCGTGCTGACCGGCGCGGCGCGGTTCACCGCCGCGGTGGTGCACAGCGCGTTCGTGCCGGCGGGCACCGCGGTCGGGTACGGCGGCGCGCACGTGACGGATCGGGCGACCCACCTCGCGGTCGTGGGCGTCGGATACGCCGACGGCATCCCGCGCGAGCTCGCGCGGGGTGCCGGCGTGGAGCTCGACGGTGGCAGGCACCCCGTCGTCGGGCGGGTGTCGATGGACCAGATCGTGATCGACACGGGAGCGACCGCGGTGCCGCGCGGGGCCGTCGCGACCGTGTTCGGACCGGAGGGCGGCGCGGTGCCGTCGGTGCAGGACTGGGCGAGGTGGGCGGGCACCATCCCGCACACCATCGTCACCGGCATCGGCCCGCGCGTGGAGAGGGGGATCGCATGACGACCAGGGTGCTGGTGATCGGCGGGGGGCAGAACTCCGAGCACGACGTGTCGCTGGCGTCGGCGGCCGCGGTCGCCGCAGCGCTGCGACTCGGCGACCACGAGGTGGTGTGTGCGACCATCGGCCGCGACGGCGTGTGGCGGTCCGACGCGCTGCCCACGGCCGGGAGCGCGGCAGAGTCACTGCAGCAGGCGCTCGGGCTCCTGGCCACGGTCGACGTCGTGTTCCCTGCCGTGCACGGGGTGCTCGGGGAGGACGGTGCGCTCGCGGCCCTGTGCGCACTCGCCGGGGTGCGCGTGGTCGGCTCCGGGCTGCGGGCGGGCGCGATCGGCATGGACAAGTGGACCACGAAGCTCGTGGCCCAGGCGGTCGGCATCGGCACCGCGCGGGGGCGACTGGTGGGGGCGGCCGACCTCGGCGACGCGGAGTTCGACGAGCCCGTGGTGGTGAAACCCGTCTCGGCCGGGTCGAGCCACGGTGTGAGCCTGGTGTCGGCGGAGGGCGAGCTGCTGGGGGCACTGCGGGAGGCCGCGCGCTTCGACCGGCGGATCCTCGTCGAGGAAGTCGTGCGCGGCCGGGAGGTAGACGTGGCCGTGATCCGCGAGAGAGGCGGCGTGCGGTGGGCGGCCCCGCCCCTGGAGATCCACGCGCCCGGACTGTTCGACACCGCGACCAAGTACGACGGCTCCGCCCGCTTCACGGTTCCCGCGCAGCTGGATCCCGCGCAGACGAGCGCCCTGCAGCGGGCGGCGGTGGCCGTGTTCGACGCCCTCGGCTGCGACGGGGTGGCCCGCATGGACTTCTTCCTCACGGAGCGGGGGCCCGTGCTAAACGAGGTCAACACCATGCCGGGCATGACCGCGGCGTCACAGGTGCCGCGCATGTTCGCCGCCGCGGGCGTGCCCTACGTCGATCTCGTGACGCGACTGGTGCGGGCTGCGTCGTGAAGGGGGTCAGCGGATGACGGGTTCCGTCGCCGAGAGCAGTCCGAGCTCGGATCGGCGCGGGAGCCCTTCCCAGTCGCCGGGGCTGAGGCAGGCGAACGCTCCGGCGGCGTTCGCAGTCGCCAGGCGCTCGGCCGGCTCTCGCCCCGCCGCGAGTTCGGCGAGGTAGCCGCCGACGAACGCGTCACCTGCGCCGACGGTGTCGACCGGCTCGATGGCTATGCCCGGTGCCGTATGCCGCTCGCCGTCGATCACGGCCAGGCATCCCTCAGCGCCGAGCTTCACCACCGCCTGCTGGGGCCCGAGGTCTGCCAGCCGTCGCGCCAGCTGTTCCGGCTCCGCGTCTTGGTCGAGCACGAGTTGTGCCTCGTCGGCGCCCGCGAAGACGATGTCGATCTCGGGCAGCAGCCGTCGGTACACGGCGCGTGCCGTGGCGGCGTCCCAGAGGGCGGCGCGATGGTTCACGTCGAACGACACGGTCACCCCGTGGGCGCGGGCGTCGGCGATCGTGCCGACCACGGCGTCGAGGGCAGTCGTTGACAGCGCGGCCGTGATCCCTGTCACGTGCAGGATCCGTGCAGCGCGCAGCACCTCCTGTGGTACGTCCGTCCGACTGATGCGGGAGCCCGCGCTGCCCGTGCGGGCATAGGTCACCTGAGCCAGCACCGGAGTGCGGGCGATCCGCACCATGTGAGCGGTGGGGGCTGCGGCGTCGACGACGGCGTGCACGCGGACGCCCTCTGCCCGCAGTTCCCGGAGGATGAGCTCGCCGAAGGCATCGTCACCGACGCGCCCGCACCATGCCGCCGTGCCGCCCAGTCGTGTCACGGCGATGGCGACGTTGCTCTCGGCGCCGCCCACGCTCAGCGTGAAGTCGGTGTTGTGGGCCAGCGGCCCGACGCCCGTCGAGCGGAACAGTGCCAGGGTCTCGCCCAGCGTGACGACGTCGACCGTGGGCACCGTGGCGCCCGGCTCCGGGCCGCTCACCGGGCGAGCCATCCGCCGTCGACGGGCAGCACGACACCGTGCACATAAGCCGCCGCATCGGAGGCGAGGAACACCACCGCGCCCGCGAGGTCGTCCGGGTTGCCCCAGCGCCCGGCCGGGATCCGTTCCAGGATCTGGGTCCGGCGGACGCCGTCGTCGAGCAGCGCCTCGTTCATTTCGGTCGCGATGTAGCCCGGCGCGACCGCGTTGACATTGACGCCGCGGGCCGCCCACTCGTTGCACAGCGCCTTGGTGAGCTGCGCCACGGCGCCCTTCGACGCGGCGTACGCGGCCACGCGCAGCCCGCCCTGGAAGCTCAGCAGCGAGGCCATGTTCACCACCCGCCCGGAACCCCGCTCCAGCATGACCGCGCCGAAGCGCTGTGCGAGCCGGAAGGCGGCGCGGGTGTTCACGGCGAGCACCGCCTCGAACTCGTCCAGCGGGAAGGCCTCGGCGGCGTGCCGCGCCTGGATGCCCGCGTTGTTGACGAGCACGTCGACCGTTCCCCGGGCCAGCACCTCGTCGCAGGCGCGATCGATCGAGTCGACGGAGGCAAGGTCCACCGCGACCGCCGACAGGGAGACGCCGCACTCCCGCGCGACGTCCTCGAGGTGCGCGGCATGACCGCCGCGCTGCATCGTGATGACATCGGCACCGGCACGCAGCAGTCCTTCCGCCACCGCGGCACCGATCCCGCGCGACGCTCCGGTGACGACCGCCGTACGTCCGTCGAGCCGGAACGGCGCGGCGCTCATCGCTGGGCCTCCGCCGCCGCCACGGTGTCTGGAGCGACGAGCACCTTGAGGGCGGAGCCCGCTGAGGTGGCTTCCGCGAAGGCCTGTGTGGTCTCGGCCAGGTCGTACACCGAGACCGGCAGACGCTCCAGACCGAGGGCATCGCTCTCCACGAGGCCCACGGCATCGCGGAAGTCCGCGGTCGTGTACACCCGCACCCCGACGAGCGTCTGCTCGGTGAAGGTCACCGCCTGCAGGTCGAGCTCGACCGGTTTCTTGTAGACGCCGACCAGCACGATCGTGCCCCGCACCGCGGCCGCACGCGGCAACTGCCGGGCGACCGAGGGGTGGGCGGCGGAGTCGAACACGATGCGCGCGCCGCCGGGGATGGCCGCCCGGATAGCCTCCGCTGCATCGTCCGTCGCGGGCAGCGTCTCGAAACCGAGCGTCTCGGCCAGGGCGCGTCGGTCATCGCCCGGCTCGACGACCAGGATTCGTCGGGCGCCATAGTGCTGCGCGACGAGCGCGGTGAGGATGCCGATCGGACCGGCTCCGAACACCGCGACCGTCTCTCCTCCGGTCAGCCGCGACCGCCGGACCGCGTGCACCGCGACGGCGAGCGGCTCGATGAGCGCCGCGGTCCGCACCGGCACCGCGTCGTCGACCGGGAAAAGCCGGTCGTGCGGGAAGGCGGCGAACTCCGCGAGCCCGCCGGGCTCGTCGATCCCGTACAGGCCGAGCCGTTCACAGACGTGCGCGAGGCCGTCGCGGCAGGGGGTGCACGTGCCGCAGCTGAGGAGCGGAAGCACCGCCACCCGACGCCCGTGCAGCTCGGGGTCGTCACCGCTCACGACCCGACCGGTGACCTCGTGTCCCGGGATCAGGGGGGCCGCGGCGCGCGGATGAGTGCCGTGCAGGATCGAGAAGTCGGTGCCGCACAGGCCGGTCAGCTCGACGTGCACCAGCGACTCGCCCGCGCGGAGAGCGGGGCGCGGGGCGTCGGCGATGCGGACGAGATCCGGGCCCTCCCAGATCGCGGCTCTCATGGAGTTTCCGTTCACTTGCTCACCTCCGGGTTCAGCAGGTCGCGCGGTGCGCGTCCGGCGCAGTACTCCACCACGTTCTCGATCGTCCGCCTCTTCAGTTCGGCCTCGGACTCCTCGCTGTACCAGGCGGTGTGCGGCGTGACCACGACGGACGGCAGTTGCAGCAGCGCGCTGGTGGGCGGGAGCGGCTCTTCCTCGAAGACGTCCAGCGCGGCCGACTTGATGCGGCCGTCGCCGAGGGCTCGCACGAGCGCTGCCGTGTCGACCACCCCGCCGCGGCAGGTGTTCACCAGCATCGCTCCCGGCTTCATTCGCTGCAGCGCGTCGTCGTCGATGAGGTGACGAGTGCGTTCGTCGAGCGGCACGTGCAGCGACACGACATCGGCTGTCGCGAGCAGCTCGTCGAGCCCGACGAGCGTCACCCCTCCGCCCGATGCCTCGGTGCGGGGGTCGTGGCCGACGACGGCGAAGCCGAGAGCGGCGGCCTTGCGCGCGGTGGCGGCACCGATGCGGCCGACTCCCACCACGCCGAAGGTCAGGGCCGAGATGCGGTGCAGGGGCTTCACACCGCTGAGGGCGTAGGTGCCGGCGCGGGTCCGGCGGTCCAGCTCGGTCACCCCCCGCACGAGGGACAGGGCGAGCGCGATCGCGTGATCCGACACGTCCTCGGTCCCGTAGTCGGGCACATTGCACACCGCGACACCGCGCGCTGTCGCGGCTGCCACGTCGACCGTGTCGACACCGACCCCGTACCGACCGATCGCTCGCAGCTGCGGGAGCGCGTCGAGGACGCGCGCCGTGATGGGGGCGTACTGCACGAGGATCGCGTCTGCACCGGCTGCTGCGGCGATCACCTCGTCTTCCGTGCGGCACTGGAACAGCTCCAGCGCGATCCCGTGCGCGGCGGCGACGGCGGTCTCCTCCGCGATCGCATCGTGGTCGCAATCCGTGATGACGATCCGCATGCGTCGTCCTCTCCTTCGTGGCGATGACACCGTCCGCTCCCGTACGGCGAACCGGATGGTTGGCAACAGTAGCCGATCTGTGTATGGTTAGGAAATCGGTTTTCTAGCGGGGTCCGCAGGACTCCTCGATTCGGAGCACTCATCAATGGCGAAGATCACGAACGTTCGTACCGACCTGTACCGGGTGCCGCTGGCGACCGCTCTGTCGGACAGCACGCACGGCGACATGCTCGACTTCGAGCTCATCGTCGTGCGGATCACCGATGCCGATGGCGCTACCGGAATGGGGTACACCTACACGGTCAACGCGGGAGGCGACGCGGTCGCGCGGATGATCGACCCCTACCTCGGCGACATCCTCCGCGGTGAGGACGCCGATCTGATCGAGGCGCTGTGGCAGAAGATGTGGTGGCATCTGCACTACGCGGGACGCGGCGGGCACGTCACCTCGGCCATCTCCGCGGTCGACATCGCGCTGTGGGATCTGAAAGCCCGTCGGATGGGTCAGCCCCTCTGGCGCGTCTTCGGCGGCTTCGACCCGCGCGTGCCCGTCTACGCGGGGGGCATCGATCTGCAGTTCAGCACCGAGCAGCTGCTCGCCCAGGCCGACGGGTTCCGCGCCCAGGGCTTCCGCGCGATCAAGATGAAGGTCGGTCGTCCTGACCTGCGCGAGGACGTCGCACGTGTCGCCGCGATGCGCGAGCACCTCGGCGACGGCTTCCCGCTCATGGTCGACGCGAACATGCGCTGGTCGGCGGATCAGGCCATCGCGGCCGCCCGTGAGCTGCGCGCCTTCGACCTGGTGTGGCTGGAGGAGCCGGTGATCCCCGACGACCTGCGCGGCCAGGCTCGGGTGCTGGCCACCGGAGGGCTGCCCATCGCCGCCGGGGAGAACTTGCACACCCTGTACGAGTTCCGCGCCGCGATCGACGCCGAGGCCGTCACGTACCCCGAACCCGACGTGAGCAACTGCGGAGGCATGACCGTGTTCCGTAAGATCGCGGCGCTCGCCGAGGCGCACAACCTGCCGGTGACCAGCCACGGGGTGCACGACCTCACCGTGCACTGCCTCGCCGCGGCACCGAATCGCACCTACATGGAGGCGCACGGCTTCAGCCTCGAGCCGTACCTCGCAGAGACCATGCCGATCGTCGACGGCGTCGTGACCGCGCCGGATCGGCCGGGTCACGGCCTCGACCTCGACTTCGACCGGCTCGCATCGCTGCGAGCCTGACCCTCGGCCGCCGCCACCGCAGACGGCTGTCCATCAGAAATCAAAGGAGATGTCATGAGATCCACGCGCATCATCACGGCGGCCGCCCTGGCTGCCGGAATGCTCATCGCGGTCAGCGGCTGCGCGAAGCCGCTCGACGACGGCGGCGGTGCGGCGGCGAACGGCAAGGGTACCGAGCAGGTCGTCGAGAGCAGCTCGGAAGCCACCTGCGTCAACCCGAAGCCATCCGACAAGAAGCTGTCGGAGCTGAAGATCGGCTTCTCGCAGTCGGAGAACGAGCAGAACCCGTTCCGAGCGACCGAGACCGCGTCGGTGCGGCAGTCCGTCGAAGACGCCGGGTCGGAATTCGTCTACACGAACGCCAACAGCGACCAGGCCAAGCAGCTCAGCGACATCCAGTCGATGATCAACCAGGGCGTGGACGCACTGATCGTGGCGCCCATCAGCGCCACGGGCCTGCAGAGCGCGTTCGAGGCAGCCAAGGCCAAGGGCATTCCGGTCATCACGATCGACCGCGAAACCGCGGGCCAGCCCTGCACCGACTTCATTTCATTCATGGGCTCCGACTTCGAGAAGCAGGGGCAGCGCGCGGGTGAGGCGATGATCGACGCCCTGGGCGGCAAGGGCGTGGTCGCCGAGATCCAGGGCGCACCGGGGAGCGACGTGGCGACGTTGCGCACCAAGGGGTTCGCCGCAGCGACCAAGGACGCCTCCGGAATCGACGTGGTCGCCCAGCAGACCGGCAACTGGGCGACCAGTGAGGCGCAGGAGGTCCTGGCGCAGCTGTTGTCGTCCAACCCCGACATCAACGCGGTCTATACGCACAGCGACACCATGGCGCTGGGCGCTCTGACGGCCATCTCGCAGGCCGGACTGACGCCGGGCGCCGACGTCACCGTGGTGTCGATCGACGGCACGAAGGACGCGGTGAAGCACGTCGCCTCGGGCGACATCGCCGCGATCGTAGAGACGAACCCCCGGTTCGGACCCGCCGCGCTGGACCTGCTGAAGGACTGGTTCGCCGGAGACCCGGTGTCGCAGAAGATCATCATGAAGGACGAGCTCTACACGAAGAAGAATGCCCAAGACGCGCTCGACTCCGGACGAGCGTACTGAGCCCCGCCATGACACTGCGCGAGAGGACGGGCGCATGAGGTCGCCCGAGACGAACGTGATCCTCGAAGCCCGCGACATCACGAAGAGCTTCAACGGGGTCCGCGCCCTCAAAGGGGCGTCGCTGACGCTCCGGGCCGGCGAGGTGCACGGGCTGAACGGCGAGAACGGCGCCGGAAAGTCCACGCTCATCAAGATCATCACCGGGTTCTACCAGCAGGACGGCGGCGAGGTTCTGCTCGACGGTCGTCCCGTACGGTTCCAACGGCCCAAGGACTCCCAGGCTGCGGGCATCAGCACCGTCTATCAGGAGGTGAACCTCATCCCGGAGCGCACGGTGGCGGAGAACATCCTCCTCGGGCGCGAGCCGCGGCGGGCGGGGTTCCTGCGCAAGCGGGCTGCCGTCGCCGAGGCTCAGGCGATCCTCGACCGGTTCGGTCTGGGGATCTCGGCCAGGGCGACGCTGTCGTCGCTGTCGTTGGGGATGCAGCAGATGGTCGCGATCGTACGCGCGGTGGCCTTCGAGGCGAGGGCGGTGATCCTCGACGAACCCACGTCGGCGCTCAACGGCACCGAGATCGACATCCTGTTCGGCGTCGTCCGGCAGCTGCGGGACGAGGGGCTGGCGATCATGCTCGTCAGCCACCGCATGTCCGAGTTGTATGAGCTGTGCGACCGCTTCACGGTGCTCCGCGACGGGCGCTTCGTCCTCGAGAGCACCCCGGCGCAGCTGCCTCCGGCCGAGCTCGTGGCCGCCATGCTCGGGGGCATCGCCCTCAACGACACCCAGCGCGACCCGGCGCAGCACCGGGAGCGCATGGCCGCGCTCGACGACGGGGACACCGTGCTCGACGTCGAGGGGCTCACGTGGGGCAATCGCCTCCACGACGTGTCGTTCGCCGTGCGCCGTGGCGAGATCGTCGGACTGCTCGGTCTGCTGGGGTCCGGGCGGACGGAGATCTGCAAAGCCGTGTACGGGGCGATCCGCCCGGACCGGGGCACGATCCGACTCGAGGGGACAGCGCTCACGCGGTCCTCTCCTGCCCGTTCCTTGCGAGCCGGGATCGCCTACCTCTCAGAGGATCGGCGCCACGAGGGCATCTTCCCCGGACTGAGTGTGCGCGAGAACCTGACCGCGGCGATCCTCGGACGATTGTCGACTTTCGGTGTGGTGCGACCACGGGAGCAGAGCGCCCTGGTGTCCCGATTCGCCGACGAGCTGCGACTCAAGGCCGCGGGTGTGGAGCAGCCGATCTCCGAGCTGTCCGGCGGCAACCAGCAGAAGGTGCTGCTGGCACGGTGGATCGCCACCGAGCCCAAGGTCGTGCTGCTCGACGACCCCACCCGCGGGATCGACGTCGGCGCGAAGGCCGAGGTGCACCGAGTGGTGCGTTCCCTGGCCGAACGGGGTATCGGTGTGCTGGTCACCTCCAGTGAGACGGAGGAGCTGCTCGCCCTGTGCGACCGGCTCGTCGTGCTGAGCGAGGGAGCGGTGGTGGGCGAGCTCGATCCGCTCGCCGTCGATCCGGCCGATGTCGTCGGTCTGCTCTCGGCCGCCTCTGCCGGCTCTCTGACGACGACGGGAGGGAACCCGTGAGCGTTACGACCACGACCACGTCGGTGGTGATCCCCGAGCGCACACCCCGGGAGAAGCTCGCGCACTTCGCGCGCACCTCGACCGTCTACATCGCGCTGGTGGTGCTCGTCGTCTACAACCTGGTGGCCACCTCCGGCTTCGCGACCGTCGCCACCCTGCAGAACGTGCTGTTCGCCGTCGCTCCGATCGTGCTGATCGCGGTCGGCCAGACACTCGCTATCGGAACCGGGGGGATCGACCTGTCGGTCGGGTCGGTGATGTCGCTGTCGTCCGCGATGATCGCGCTGTACCTCGGGTACGGCGAGGTGGTGGCGCTGCTGACGGGAGTTCTGGTCGCAGCAGCTCTGGGTGTGCTCAACGGCACCATGATCGCCTACCTGCGCATCAACCCGCTCATCACCAGCCTCGGGCTGCTGGTCGCCGTCCGCGGCCTCGCTCAAGCCCTCTCGGGTGGGGCGCGCAGCCCGCTGCCCGGCGACGGCCTGTTCGAGTGGCTGGGCAATGCCGTGCTGTTCGGCATCCCTGCCGTCGCACTGATCGCGGTCGTCGTGGCGGCGGCGATGTGGCTGCTGGTCAAGAAGACGACGTTCGGACGGTACGCGCTCTTCGCGGGCTCGAACCGCGCGGCCGCCCACCTCACGGGTACGCCGCGCAACCGCACGCTCATCGCGATCTACGCCCTCAGCGCCGGTCTCGCCGGTCTCGCCGGCGCTTTCGTGTCGGCGCGCATCGGGGCGTCCGATCCCAGCTTCATCGGCATCCATCTGGAGCTGACCGCGATCGCCGCCGTGGTGATCGGCGGCACGCCGCTGGTCGGCGGTCGCATCAACATCGGGGGCACGGTCGCTGCAGCGGTGTTCCTCCAGGTGCTCGACACCACGTTCATCATGAACAACCTCGATTTCGCGTACGCGCAGGTACTGAAGGCGGTCCTCATCGTGGTCGCCCTCTTCCTGCAGCGTGCTGGGAAGGACGCACGATGACGGCCCTGGCGCAGGATCCCTCGCGACGGACGAGCGCGTCGTCGCACGGCCCGGGGCGATGGGCATCCGGCATGCAGCGCTACGGGATCGTGGGCGTGCTGGTCGCGGTGGGCATCGTGGCGACGTTCGTGTCACCGTCGTTCGGCACGATCGACAACGCCGCAAACATCGTCACCGCTGCCTGCTTCATCGGGCTGATCACCATCGGGCAGAGCTTCGTGCTCATCACCGGCGGGATCGACCTCTCGGTGGGTTCGATGATCGGCCTCGGCACGGTGCTCGCCGCGCTGGCGGCACCGGCCGGGTGGGTGGCGGCTCTGCTCGCGCCCATCGTCGCCGGAACCGTGCTGGGCCTCGTCAACGGCATCCTCGTCGGCAAGGCCCGCATGGCGCCCTTCATCATCACCCTCTCGGCATTGTTGGCGGTGAACGGCATCGCGGTGGCCCTCGCGAATTCGAGCATCGTGATCGATTCCGGCGTCTTCACGTCGATCGCCAACGGCAGCACCCTGGGCCTGCCCAACCTCGTCTGGATCCTGCTGCTGGCGTTCGTGGTCGCTGCCGTGGTTCTCAACCGCACCCCGTTCGGGTCGCGGATGTTCGCCCTGGGTGGCAACGAGGAAGCCGCGCGGATGATGGGCGTCAACGTGACGCGCGTGAAGGTGCAGGTGTACACGATCAGCGGTGCACTGGCCGGGCTCGCTGGCGCGCTGCTGGCCTCGCGGCTCTCGTCCGGCGTCGCCAGCTTGGGGTCGACGTACGAGCTGAAGTCCATCGCCGCGGCGGTGATCGGCGGAGTGCTGCTCACCGGCGGGGTCGGAACCATGCTGGGCGCGCTCTCGGGCGTGCTCCTCATCGCGATGATCGACAACCTCATCAACCAGCTCGGTTCGCTCAACGCCTATGTCCAGGACCTGTTCACCGGCGTGTTCCTCGTCCTGGCGATGATCGTGCAGACGCTCCTCAGCCGGCGACGAGAACACTGACCACCACCACTCCTTCGAGAAAGGGAACCCACATGTCGACTCTCGACAGCAAGATCGCACTCATCACCGGCGCCGCCTCGGGTATGGGCCGTGCCATGGCGCTCGGTTACGCCGCGGAAGGCGCCCACGTCGTCATCGCCGACCTCAACCTGGAGGGCGCGGAGACCGTCGTCCGCGAGATCGAGGCCAGCGGAGGACGTGCCTCCGCTCGAGTTCTGAACGTGGCCGATCCTGCCGCGTCCGCACAGCTCGTGGCCGACGTCGTCGAGGAGCACGGCCGCCTCGACGTGCTCGTCAACAACGCCGGCATCGGCCTGATCAAGGCGGTGTGGGACACCACGCCCGAGGAGTGGGACCGGATCTTCGCCGTGAATGTGAAGGGGCTGTTCTTCCTCACCCAGGCGGCGGCAGAACCGATGCGTCGTCAGCGCAGCGGCAAGATCATCAACATGGCCTCGGTCGCGGGTCGCCGCGGTGAGGCCCTGGTCACCGCATACTGCGCCTCGAAGGCGACGGTGATCTCGGTCACGCAGTCGGTCGCGCTCGCCCTTGCGCCGTACGGCGTGAATGTGAACGCGATCGCCCCCGGTGTCGTCGACACTCCCTACTGGAAGGAGGTCGACAAGCAGTTCGGCGCGATCACGGGCAAGGCCGAGGGCGAGACGTTCAAGGGCATCGGTGAGACCATCCCCCTCGGGCGCACCTCCGTGCCGTCGGACATCGTGCCGATGGCGGTGTTCCTCGCAGGATCCGGCTCCGACTACATCACCGGCCAGACGTTCAACGTCGAGGGCGGAACCTACTTCAACTGATCGTCTCGATTCGAGGAGCTCGCATGTCCACCATCACTCCCCGCCCGCTCCTGGGCGAAGGAACCCTACTCGGCACCACGCCGCGCATGCTGGTCGGCGGTGACTGGCGCGACGCAGAAGACACCCGTCCGGTCGTCAACCCCGCCACCGGTGCTGTGTTCGCCGAGGTCCCCGCCGCCGACGCCTCGCACGTCGATGCCGCGGTCGCGGCCGCGGTGCGTGCGCAGCGCGACTGGGCGCGTCGTCCGGCGACCGCGCGCGCGGCCGTCCTGGCCGAGATCATCCGACGCGTCGAGGAGAACGCGGAAGAGCTGGCGCAGCTGGTCGTCGCCGAGCAGGGCAAGACCATCACCGAGGCGCGCGGAGAGATCCAGGGCGTGCGGGCGTTCTTCGACTTTGCGATGAGCCAGAAGTACCGCACGGAGGGCGAGGTCGTCACACCGTCGAGTGCGGAGCGTCAGCTGATCATCCGCGAGGAGCCGTTGGGTGTGGTCGTGGCGATCATCCCGTGGAACTTCCCGGCAGCGATCTTCGCTCGCAAGGTGGCTCCCGCGCTGATGACCGGCAACGCCATCATCGTCAAGCCGAGCGATGTCACTCCGCTCTCATCCCTCGCCCTCGCGCGGATCTGTCAGGACGCGGGCGTTCCCGACGGGCTCCTCAGCGTGCTCACGGGGCGCGGCAGCGTCGTGGGGACGGCGCTGATCGACCACCCGGACACGTCGATGATCACGGTCACCGGGTCCACGAGGGCGGGGGTCGAGATCCTCGAGCGCGCGGCGAAGAAGGTCATCCCGGTGTCGCTCGAGCTGGGAGGCAAGGCCCCCTTCATCGTGTTCGGCGACGCCGACCTTCCACGCGCCGTGCAGGACGCATTCGAGGCGCGGTTCATGAACTGCGGTCAGGTGTGCACCTGCAACGAGCGCACGTACGTGCACCGGTCGGTGTTCGACGAGTTCGTCGCTCGGCTCGTCGAGAAGGTCCGCGGCCTGCGGGTGGGGGATCCGCTCGATGAGGACTCGCAGATGGGCCCGAAGGTGTCGGCGGAGGAATGGGCGAAGGTCGACGACATGGTGGCGGCGGCGGTGGCGGCCGGTGCGAAGCTCGAGATCGGCGGCGGGCGGCCGTCGGGGTCCGAAGGGAATCCGGGCTTCTGGTACGCCCCGACGGTCTTGACGGGTGTGACGAACGAGATGGACATCGTGCAGCAGGAGGTGTTCGGGCCGGTGCTGCCGATCGTGCCGTTCGACGACGAGGACGAGGTCTTCGACTTCGCCAACTCCACCCCGTACGGTCTCACCGCCTACGTCTACACGACCGACATCCGCACGGCCCTGCGCGCCACGGACGCACTCGCGTTCGGCGAGGTGTACATCAACCGGGTGGGCCCGGAAGAGGTGTCGGGCTTCCACACGGGGTGGAAGATGTCGGGTCTCGGCGGCGATGACGGGCATCACGGCTTCGAGCGCTACACCCAGCGCAAGACCGTGTACGTCGACTACAGCCGCGACGCCTGATCGCCGGCGAGCTGACGCAAGACCGCTGTGCCGGGTTCGGGGACCCCGGGCCCGGCACAGCCCGCATGAGAAGATGACGCGTGCCCGATTCACCCCCAGCTCGCGGGCGAGTCCGTCTGATCGACGTCGCCGAACTCGCCGGCGTGACCAAATCCGTCGCCTCCCGGATCCTCAGCCGTGACGAGACGCTGAATGTGCGGCCCAGCACCCGCGCGCGCGTGCTCGACGCTGCCGAGCGCCTGCAGTACTCTCCGCACGCCGGGGCGCGAGCGCTCGCCGCATCGACCACCGGTGCGCTGTCGCTGCTGATCCCTGACCTGACGAACCCCGTCTACGCCCGCATCGCCCGCGGCGCCTATCAGCGCGCGCACGATCTCGGCTACGTGGTGCTGTTGGCCGAGGACAATGAGGAGACCGATGCGCGGGCCGACTTCACCGACCTGGTGGACGCCGGTCGCGTGGATGGCCTGCTCATCGCGAGTGCCCGACAGGATCACCCGCTCATCGAGTCGGGCCGCCTCGCTGCGATCCCCCACGTGTTCGTCAACCGCACCGTGCCGGACTCCGGACGCAATGTCACCGTGGACCTGGAACTCGCGAGCCGGGTCGCGTACGAGTACCTGCATGGCCTGGGCCACCGCGCGGTCGCGCACATCTCGGGCCCCGGCGGGCTGAGCCCGGCACGGGACAGGGAACGGGGGTTCCTGGAGGCCGCCGCTCGGTCGCATGCGCCGATACCGCACGTGGTCCACGCCGACTTCTCGGAGGCGGGCGGGTACGCCGCCGTCGAGGAGATCCTGCGCGAGCGGCCCGACATCACCGCGATCTACGCCGGCACGCTGCCGCAGTCGATCGGAGCCCTGAAATCCCTGCAGGTCCTGGGGCGCCGGGTTCCGCACGAGGTGTCTCTGCTGTCGTACGACGACCTGCCGATGGCGGCGTACCTGACGCCGGCGCTGACGACCCTGGAACTCCCACTGCAAGAGCTCGGAACCGCTGCGGTCGACGAGCTGGTGCAGCAGTTGCGCGGGGGGCCGCCGCGCGATGTCACGCTCGGCTCGCACATCCGCATCGTCGAACGGGATTCGGTCACGTCGATCTCGTGACGCGACTGGTGCGGGCTGCGTCGTGAAGGGGGTCGACAGGGGTCCTACGACGGCGGATCCTGGGAACATGACGGCGTTCACGGTGCAGGATGCGTTCAGCGGTTTCAGTGTCGACGACCTCGACGCGGCGCAACGGTTCTACGGCGAGACCCTCGGGCTCGAGGTCGCCCGGAATGCGATGGGCTTCCTCGAGCTGCGGCTCGCCAGCGGCGGCAGCATCCTCGTGTACGACAAACCGAACCACGAGCCGGCGAGCTTCACGATCCTGAACTTCCCGGTGGCGGATGTGGATGCCGCGGTCGACGAGCTGCGTGCCAAGGGGGTCGAGACGAAGATCTACCCCGACGACGTGTTCCCCTCGGACGACCGCGGGATCGTGCGCGGCGACGGACGCGGGCCCGACATCGCGTGGTTCCGCGACCCGGCGGGCAACGTGCTCGCGGTGATGCAGGCCTGACGCCCGTCGGGCCCGCGCCGGCTCAGAGCCGGTCGACCGCGGTCACGGTGACGACCGCCTCGCCGGCCTCGTCTGAGGCGGCGAGGTCGATCGTGGCGCTGATGCCCCAGTCGTGGTCGCCCGCGGGGTCGTCGAGGATCTGCCGCGCGGTCCAGGCCGTCGGGCCCTCGGTGAGCAGCAGCAGCCGGGAGCTGCGGGCGTCGGCACCGGTCAGGATCTCGTCGTGCTCGGCGAAGTAGCCGTCGAGCGCGTTCGACCAGGCGTCGGCGCCGAAGCCGGGGTCGAGCTCGGCGAGCGCCGCCACGTCCTCCCGCGCGGCCAGCTGCACGCGACGGAACAGCTCGTTGCGCACCAGGATGCGGAACGCCCGGGTGTTGGCGGTGAGGCGCTTCGGGGCGGGCGGCACGATCGGCTCGTCCGGCGCGTGCGGGTCGAAGCGGCCGTTGTCGGTGCCCGTCGCGAGCTCGGTCCACTCGTCGAGCAGGCTGGAGTCGATCTGGCGCACGAGCTCGCCCAGCCACGCGATGAGGTCGCGGAGGTCCTCGTCCTTGCGCTCCTCGGGGATCGTCTGCGATGCCGCGCGGTAGGCGTCGGACAGGTAGCGCAGCACCACGCCCTCCGACCGGGCGATCTTGTAGAACGCGACGTATTCCCCGAACGACATGGCCCGCTCGTACATGTCGCGCACGACCGACTTGGGGCGGAGGGAGAAGTCGCGGATCCACGGCTGCGCGGCGCTGAACGTCTCGAACGCGGCGTCCAGCAGCTCGTCGAGCGGGCGCGGGTAGGTGATCTGCTCCAGCAGCTCCATCCGCTCGTCGTACTCGATCCCCTCCGCCTTCATCGCCGCGACCGCCTCGCCGCGGGCGAGGAACTCCTGCTGGCTGAGCACGGCGCGCGGGTCGTCGAGCGTCGACTCCACGATCGAGATCATGTCGAGCGCGTACGAGCCCGTGCCGGTCCCCGCGGACGGGTCGGGGTCGAGCAGGTCGAACGCGGCGAGGGCGAACGGCGACAGGGGCTGGTTGAGGGCGAAGTTCGGCGGCAGGTCGACCGTGAGGCGGATGTCGCCGTCGGCGGTGCGCTGCACGACTCCCGACTCCCGCAGCGTGCGGAAGATGCCGATCGCCCGGAGCGCCAGCTCCCGCTGTCGGACGCGGGTCTCGTGGTTGTCGTAGACCAGGCGGCGCATGTGGGCGAACACGTCGCCGCCGCGCGCGATCACGTTGAGCATCATGGCGCTGGTGATCTGCATGTGCGAGGTCAGCGTCTCGGGTGTCGCGTCGATGAGCTTGCGGAACGACGGCTCGCCCCACGACACGAACCCGTCGGGCGCCTTCTTGCGGATGATCTTCCGCTTCTTCTTCGGGTCGTCTCCGGCCTTGCGGATTGCGGCGAGGTTCTCGGTCTCGTGCTCCGGGGCCTGGGCCACGACGGTGCCCGCGGTGTCGAAACCCGCCCGCCCCGCCCGCCCGGCGATCTGGTGGAACTCGCGCGCGTTGAGCTGCCGCATCCGCGTGCCGTCGAACTTCGTCAGCGCCGTCAGCAGCACCGTGCGGATGGGCACGTTGATGCCGACCCCCAGCGTGTCGGTGCCGCAGATCACCCGCAATAGTCCGCGCTGGGCGAGCTGCTCGACCAGGCGGCGGTACTTCGGGAGCATGCCCGCGTGATGCACGCCGATCCCGGCGCGCAGGAACCGCGACAGCGTCTTGCCGAACGCCGTGGTGAAGCGGAACTCGGCGATCAGGGCCGCGATCTCGTCGCGCTGCTCGCGCGACGCGACCTTCGTGCTCGACAGCGCCTGGGCGCGCTCCATGGCCGCCGACTGCGAGAAGTGCACGATGTAGACCGGCGCCTGCCCGGTGGCGAGCAGGTCGTCGATCGTCTCGTGGATGGGCGTCGTCTCGTAGAAGAAGTGCAGCGGCACCGGGCGCTCGACACCCGTGACCGTCGCGGTCTCCCTGCCCGTGCGTCGGGTCAGGTCGGCAGCGAGCGCGGTCACGTCGCCGAGGGTCGCCGACATGAGCACGAACTGCGCCTGCGGCAGCTCCAGCAACGGCACCTGCCACGCCCACCCGCGCTCCGGGTCGGCGTAGAAGTGGAACTCATCCATCACGACCAGCCCCACGTCGGCGTCGCTGCCGTGCCGCAGGGCGAGGTTGGCGAGGATCTCGGCGGTGCAGCAGATGATGGGAGCGTCCGCGTTGACCGAGGAGTCACCCGTGATCATGCCGACGTTCTCGGCGCCGAACACGTCGACCAGGGCGAAGAACTTCTCGCTCACGAGCGCCTTGATCGGCGCCGTGTAGAAGCTCCGACGGTCGCCGACGAGCGCGGCGAAGTGCGCCCCCACCGCCACCAGCGACTTCCCGGTACCGGTCGGGGTCGACAGGATCAGGTTGTTCCCCGAGACGATCTCGATGAGCGCCTCGTCCTGGGCGGGGTAGAGCCGGATGCCCGTCGACTCCACCCACTCGACGAACGTCAGGTACACGGCGTCCGGATCGGCCGCGTCGGGAACGGTGGCGGGCTCGAGCCGCGGCGGTGAAGTCATGGTCCCTCGATCATCGCATCTGCATCAGACTCCCGTTCCCGTCACGCCGAGTGCGGTCAGCAGCTCGTAGGCCGTGGACCGCGCGTGCACGATGACCGCGCCGAGCTGCGATTCCGCGGCCGACACCGACAGCAGCAGCTGCCCGTATGGCGCGAGGATGAAGCTCAGCAGCGCCATCTGGCTGTCTTCCACCGACAGCGAGACGATCGCGGACAGCGTGGGTTCGGTACCGCCCGAGATGATCTCCGCCTCGGCGCGGGCCACGCCGAACAGCGAACCGTTCATGGCCGCGAGGTGCTCGCCCGACTGCGGGTCGAGTCCGATCGACGCGATGTGCAGGCCGTCGGCGGTGCCGAGGACGGCCGAGGTCAGCTCGGGGAAGCGGCTCTTCAGCTGCTCCAGCCGGGTGATGGCGGACTGGTTCACGATGCCCGACCAGAGCGCCCAGTTGCCGGCGATGTCGGGGTGCATGCGTGACGGGTCGTGCGGAGCGGCCTCCGCGTCACCGTGTGGTCTCATCAGTTCTCCTCCGGAAGGTCGAGCGCAGCGCTGGCGACGCGCATCACGCTGTCGCGGTCGCGGGCGTCGGCCGCGAGCACGCGCGAGGGTGGCACCGCGTACTGCTGCAGCACGTCGGCGAGAGCCCGACGGATCGAGCCGATCGATCGGTGGTCGCTGTGGCTGACGACGATGATCAGCCGATGCAGCTCGGCGGGGAACAGTCGCAACCACTCCGCCGTGTCGGAGGTCATGGTGGGCTGATCGCCCCGCACCCAGAGCAGGATGCGGGTGCCGGGCAGCGACACGTTCGGTCGTGCTGCGGCGAACCGGCGCTGCCCCGGTACGCCGATGAGCGCGACAGAGACCTCGGGTGTCGGCCGCCACGTGCCGAAGTCGAGCCCGACCGTGGTCGTCGTCTTGTCCTCGCCCTGGGCCGCGGTGGCGCTCATCGGCACGTCGGTGTCGACCGGCGGCACGTCGCTCAGAGCGCGCACCGCGGTGGTCTTGCCGGCGCCGACGGGCCCCGCGAAGATCATGCGATATCGGGTCGGCATGTCTGCTCGTCGCCAACGAGAGCGCCTCAGTGGCTTCTCCGAGGAGTGTGCCCTGCGTGGCCGCGAGCTTCCGAGGCCGCTCCCGACGGCCTCCTCGGTCAAGCGGCGAGCGCCGTGACGTGGCGGTTCACCGACGAGCGCAGCATCGCCAGGTTCGTCGCCTGCCGATCGGCCGCGATGTACAGGAACATGCCGCCGTCGATGAGCTTGAGGAGGTGCAGCTGCGTGTCGAGCGTGAGCAGCATGTCCTCCAGGTGGGCGTCGAGCCCGAGCGCCTCGATGGTGCGGTTCTTGTTCTTCACGATCTCGGCGTTGAAGGCGCTCGCGACATCGAGATCGAAGTCCGGTCGGGTCGAGCTCGACGTGATCGGCAGCCCCGACTCCAGGTCGACGATCGACGCGCCGATGAAGCCGTTGATGTCGTGGGCGATGTCGTCGATCAGCTGGTTCAGCTCATCCTGCGTGGCCATGGTTCTCCCCAGTGTGTGGTTTTCACCGCGCGCACCAGAGACCGCCCAGTGCGGTCACCCCCAGAGTGCACGCGATCAGAAAAGTGTATAACGTTACCCGCCACTGCGCGAACCGGGTCCCGCCACGCCGCGCCCGAGCGTCAGCCCTCGCGGCGCCGCACGATCTCGGCGATCCACAGCGGAGCGAACGGCGAGGTGCAGCCGGGAGCGGTGGGGTAGTCCGCCAGCACCCGCAGGCGCTCGCCGATGTCGATGGCCCTGGCGCGGTGCTCCCGGTGGAAGATGCCGATCGTCGCGAGCGTCTCGTTCATCGCCCACTGCAAGCGCGGCGGCGCGTCGGCGAGGTCGCGCTCGATGCGGTCGAGCAGCGCGTCGAGATCGAGCCCGTCGGGGTCTTTCGCGACGCGCACGGTCGTGAGCGACCAGGCGGCCGCGGCCACGGTGGGATCCGGGTCGTCGAACCAGCGGCTGCGGAGCTCCTCCGTGAGCGGCGACTTCTTCACGACGTAGTTCACGAACCAGTCGTTGACCTTCGGCGGACGCGTGTCGCGCAGCAGGGCGTCCAGCTCGTCGGCGGTGAAGTCCCGCGGCCGGCAGATCAGGATCGCCAAGAGCCGGGCGGCGGTGTCGCCGGTCGCCCACAGCGCGGTCGCGAGCGCCTGGTCGGTCCCGATCCGCTTGGCCAGGGCGCGCATCCGGCTGAGGTTGATGCCGTGGTCGTCGCCGCGCTTCTCGTTCGCCGCGCGCTGCTTCGGATCTTCGAGCGCCGCGAGCTCGGCCACGGCGGCGTCCACGGTCATACCGGCCATGCTCACAGGGTACGCGCGGTCACTCCTCGTCGAGCAGCTCCCCGCGGATCCGCCGCAGGTCCTCCATGAGCGACCCGACGAGGATCCAGTGCTGCGACGACGGCGGACGGACCACCAGCGGCGCCGTGAGGGCCGGGATCGCCGAGGTCAGCGCCTCGGGCTCGGGCGCCGGGGCGGACGACTGCACTGCGAGCCGCACGTCGTGCCCGGCCCGGCGCAGCTGCTCCGCGATCGCGGCCACCGCCGGCTCCTCGCCGAGGCGGTCGTCGTAGTGGTCGAAGTAGGCGCGGGTCATCCCGATGGTCTGCGTGACGATGGGGGACAGGCGGTCGAGCAGCTGCCGCAGTTCCGCCAGGTCGGCCCGGTGGGTCGAGCGGCGCGGGTTGAGGGTGAGCGACTCCTCCCCGGCGGCGATCGCGGCCTCGGCAGCGTCTTTCATCGGGCGGAGCAGCCGCACCTCGAGCATCAGCTCCTGGAGTCGCGCGGGGGTCTGCGGCTCGGGGAGGGCATCGGCGAGGCGGTCCAGGCTCGCCGCGAGCTCGCGCCCGAGGAGTCCGACGTCGCGCCGTGCCGGCTCGACCAGCACGGGCGGCACGATCAGGGCGTTCACCACGATGCCGATCACCACGCCGATCAGCGTCTCGGCGATGCGGGCGATCGCATACTCCGGGCTCGACGACCCCAGGGCCAGCACGAGCATCGCCGAGATCGCCACCTGGTTGCCGGTGCCCGGCGAGGCCCGGAAGATCCAGGCGACGAGCATCGCCACCACGATCGCGAGCAGCACGATCCAGCTCGGTGAGCCGAGGAGGAGCCCCAGCGCGACGGCGATCACCACCCCCACGATCACGCCGATGCTGCGCTCCAGCGCCTTGGACAGCGACTGGTTGACGCTCGGCTGCACCACCAGCAGGGCCGCGATCGCCGCGAACACGGGCAGCTGCCCCGGGAAGGCCCAGCCCGCGATCAGCCAGGCCGCGATCGTGGCCGCGGCCGACTTCACGACCTGCAGCAGCGGTGACCGCTGGGAGGCGCGGATCGCGGCGGGGATGCGCATGGCCTCCACGCTAGTGCGCCCGCGGGCGCGGGATGATACGCGCCGACTGCGGACCCGTCCATCGGGGTGACCGATCCGCCGGCCAGGCGGAGAGTGGGCCACCCCAGCGACAAGCGACCCGGCGAGGAGGCCGACATGTACTTCCACCTGCAGCAGCTCATCAACGACATCGAGGTCGACGAACCGGACCCCGCGGCGGCCAACGCGCTGCAGGAGGGTCTGGGCGGCCAGTTCGGCGAGATGCGCACGATGATGCAGTACCTGTTCCAGAGCATCAACTTCCGTGGTCCCGCCGGCAAGCCGTATCGCGACCTCATCCAGGGCATCGGCACAGAGGAGATCAGCCACGTCGAGCTGATCGGCACGACCATCTCCCGGCTGCTCGACGGCTCTCCGGCGTATCAGGGCAAGAAGGACGCCCCGGTAGATGCACCGGGAGCCGGCGGCGCGGTGCCGCTCGAGATCGCGCTCGACCACAGCAACATCCACCACTACCTGGTCGGCGCGCAGGGCGCCCTGCCGGTGGACGCGGCGGGGAACCCGTGGATGGGCAGCTACGTGTACAACTCCGGCAACCTCGTGCTCGACCTGCTCTACAACCTCATGCTCGAGTCGACCGGCAGGCTGCAGAAGTGCCGCCTGTACGAGATGACGGCGAACAAGACGGCGCGCTCCACGATCTCGTACCTCATCGTGCGCGACCAGGCGCACGAGAACGCCTATGCGAAGGCGCTCGAGACCCTGGGGGTGAACTGGCGCACGAGCCTGCCGATCCCCAAGACGAACGCCGAGAGCTTCCCCGAGGTGAAGCGGCTGCTCGACCTCGGTCTGCAGAGCAAGCAGTACTCGTTCGACCTGGACGACCGCTCCGAGGCCGGGCGCATCTTCCAGGGGATGTCGCCGTCGGGCGACGGCACCGAGCTGATCGCCGACCAGCAGGCACCGGAGGGCGTGCCGTCGGTCATCGCGCCGGAGCGCCCCGAGGAGTTCGCGCCGGGTGCGGACGCGGAGCTGCAGGCGCTCATCCAGGCCACCGCCGAGATGGAGATGGCCGACATCGACGCGACCTTCGGCCGGATGACGTCGAGCTGAGGACCGTCGTCGATCGGCGCCGCGATGTCAACCCCGTGGCCGATACCGGCTCGTGACGCCTGAATGGAAGCACACGAACGACGAACAGCAGAGGAGCATCCCATGGTGCAGATCATCGAGACCATCGACGTCGACGTTCCCGTCCGCACGGCATACAACCAGTGGACGCAGTTCGAGAGCTTCCCGAAGTTCCTCGACGAGGTCGTGTCCATCACGCAGACCGACGACACGCACACGCACTGGAAGGTGAACGTGGGTGGAGCGGAGCGCGAGTTCGACGCCGAGATCACCGAGCAGCACCCGGATGAGCGCGTCGCCTGGAACAGCGTCGGCGGCGAGACCGAGCACGCGGGCGTGGTGACCTTCCACAAGCTCGACGACACGTCGACCCGCGTCACGGTGCAGCTCGACTGGGAGCCGGAGGGGCTGCTGGAGAAGGTGGGCGCGCTCGTCGGCGCCGGCTCGCACGCCGTGAAGAAGGACCTCAAGAACTTCAAGGAGTTCATCGAGGGGCGCGGCGTCGAGACGGGCGCCTGGCGCGGCGACGTCGACGCCTGATCCGCAGGCGACCGGAGGGCGAGCGACCGGAGATCGACGAGGCCCGGAGCACCGCAGCACGCGGGGTTCCGGGCCTCGTCGCGTGTCCGCCGTGCGCGGAGTCGGGGGTGCGCACGTCGGCGCCCCGTGCTTGCATGAGCGCATGGAGAGGGACCGGAGGCTGCGCGCCGAGGCTGCAGCGGTCGCGGCGACCGCCGTGTGCTTCGTGCTCGGCGTCGGCGCGGGACTCGTCGTGCTGCGCGGGGCGTCCAGGCCGCTGACCGGCGAGACGGGTCTGGCGATGCCGGTCGCCGTGGTCGCCGGGGTGATCGCCGCGGGGGCCTTCGCGGTGAGCACACTGCGACACCGTCGCGGCGAGACCACCGGGATGCCGCGCTGGCAGGTGGTCGTGTCGCACCTCTCGGCAGGCGCACTCACGCTCGCGTTCGGCGCCGTGACCGTGATGGGCGTGCTGCTCACAGCGGAGGTGCTGGCCGTCGGGCTGCGCGGGCTCGAGCTCGGGGCGGTGGGCGGCGGTCTGCTCGCCGGGGTCGCGGCGGCCGTGGGCGGCCGGTTCGCGTTCGGGGCCGGGGTCGGGCTGCGCACGGCCGACCTCGCCGGGCTCCTGTTCGGCTTCCTGGTGATCGGCACGCTGTTCGCGATGGTGACGGCGGTCGACCCGCGGTGGTGGGAGGAGAACTTCTCGCAGCTCGGCGTGGGGTGGGCGTTCAACGGCACGCTCGTGGTCGCCGGGCTGCTCGTCGCCACGGTCGGCGCGTACATCGGCCGTGACCTGCACCGCCTGCAGGGCGACGACGCCCTGCCGCGCATCGCCGTGATCGTGGGCCTGTGGGCGGCCGCTGGTGCGGCGCTCGCCGCCGTGGGGCTGCTGCCCCTGTACCGGGCACCCCTGCCGCACGACATCGCGGCCTTCGCGGCGCTCGTGCTGTTCCTGGCCGCCGCGGCACTGACCACGGTCGCGGTACCGGGGCGACCGACGGCGCTCGTGGCGACGTCGATCGCGGTGGGCGTGCTCGTGGTGGTGGCGGTCGTGCTGTGGCTGCCGTTCGGGCTGTACGCGGTCACGGCGCTCGAGGCGATCGTGGTCGGGCTGGGGCTGCTGTGGCTGACGACGCTCGTGCGCGTGCTGGCGATCCTGGTGCCGGAGGCGTCGCGTCCCTCGGCCCGGCGCTCGCCGCTGCGCGCGGGCTGACGCCGGCTCGACGAGGGGGGTCAGCGAGCTTCGGGTGCGAGCACGCCGGAGATGAGCAGTTGCACCAGGTCGGAAGCCCGGTACCGCGCGTCGCCGGTCGCGCCGATGCAGAGGTTCCCGATGCCTCGGAGCACGGTGTACGCATCGATCGGGGGCGTCCCCCCCGCGGACCCGCGCGCTGCCTCCAGGAGCGAGGCGCACACCGGGACGAGACGGTCGACGAAGGAGGTGTGCAGGGCGTCGGATCCGGCGCTGTCGCCCTGCAGTGCGCCGGGCAGGCCATGCTTGGTGACCAGGAACTCCACGAACAGGGCCACCCACGCCCGCAAGGCGGCTTCGGGAGTCGCGCTCTCCGCAAGAAGGCGGGGACCGGCGTCGGCGCACGCTTCGACCTGGTGCCGGTACACCGCGACCACCAGCTCGGAACGCGTCGGAAAGTGACGATAGATCGTCCCGACGCCGACTCCCGCCTTCGCTGCGATCTCTCGGACCGGAGCATCGACGCCGGACGTCACGAACACTGCTGCCGCCGCCTCGAGCAGAGCCTGCTCGCTCCGGCGCGGGCGACCCGCTCGCTGCGGCCGCGCATCGTGCGACGGCTCGCTCTCGACCTCGCTCATGTCCTGCTCCGGTTCCCTCGACGGCGCTCGCTTGCATTACGGAGCATTGTTCCGTAATGTTGCGGAACAGCGCTCCGATATCCACTATCGCAGAGCGCTGCACCCCTCGGAAAGGAACTCGCCGTGACCTCATCCATCGTCGACACGCTGGACGGCATCATCGGTGCCGGACGCGCGGTCGTCTCCGTCGCTCCCGTGGCGTTGTCCGCGCCCGGCCGAGCGGTTCCCCTCGACGTGCGGGTGTCCGCTCCCGCGACGGGATCGAACCTTCCCGTCGTGCTGTTCTCCCACGGCAACGGCTGGAACCTCGATGGGTATGCGCCGCTCACCGCGTTCTGGGCCTCCCGCGGGTTCGTCGTGATCCAGCCGACGCATCTGGATTCGCGCCGCAACGGGTTCGGGTTCGATCACCCGGTGTTCCCCACGATCTGGACCGAACGGATCACGGATCTCACTCGCATCCTCGACCAGCTCGACACCATCGAGGCCGCCGTTCCCGGTCTCTCCGGCCGCATCGATCGCACGCGCGTCGCCGCGACCGGTCATTCCTGGGGCGGACAGACCGCGCAGTCCGTGCTCGGGGCGCGGATCCTCGACGACTCGGGCACGGTCGGCGACGACATGTCCGACGGACGCGTCACCGCAGGCATCCTGTTCGCGGCGACCGGTGTCGGCGGCGACCACCTTCACCCTTTCGCACGGACGAACTTCCCCTTCATGCGTCCGTCCTTCGCGGAGCTTCGCACGCCGACCCTCGTCGTCGCCGGAGATCACGACCAGTCCGCCATGTCCAGCCGCGGACCGGACTGGTTCACCGATGCCTATACGCACAGCCCCGGTGCGACGGATCTCCTCACGCTCCACGGTGCCGAGCACTCCCTTGGCGGCATCGTGGGGTACGACGTCGCCGAGACCACCGACGAGCACCCCGAGCGGGTCGCCGTCATCCAGCGGATGAGCACCGCCTACCTGCGGACCGCTCTGCACGTCGACGACACCAGCTGGCCCGCTGCTCGCGCCGCGTTCACGGAGGGCGGCCATCCGATCGGTCACATCGACAGCAAGTGAGAGGTGTGCCCGTGTCCCTCGCCGTGCACGAGCAGCAGGCGAGGGACCAGGCGTCGCCAGGGAGGAGATCACAGCGCGCAGCGCGCTCCGTCCTCGGGGAGTTCGAGGTCGACGAGGTAGTCGGCGACGATCTCGTCGATGCACTCGTTGCGGGAGACGATGGTGCCGTGCTGGTTGCCGTCGACGGTGAGCAGTCGGGCGCCGAGGGTGTCGGCGAGGCTGATGCCTCCGTCGTGAGGGGTCACCGGATCTCCCGTGGCCGACACCACGAGCACCTCGGGAAGCCCGCCGATGTCCGTCGCGTAGGGGTAGCCGAGTGTCGGTTCGGACGGCCAGTACTCGCAGCCGTCCTGGGTGGGGGGAGCGGTCCCCGGGTCGAGGAACGGTACGGCATCGTTGAGGTCTTCGCCGAGCCTCGCCATCTCCTCGGCGGTGAAGCGTTCTTCGTCCAGGCAGTTGATCGCGAAGAGCGCCTCGTACGAGTTCGTGTACTCGCCGCTCTCGGAGCGGCCGTATGACCCGTCGCGCAGCGCGAGCAGGGCATCCGGCCGACCTGCCTTCAGCTCCGCCAGCCCTGCCGCGATCGCGGGCCAACTCGCCTCGGAGTACAGCCCGGCGACGATGCCTTCGCCGGCGGCGAGGAAGCCGACCTCGCGGCCGTCGGCGGCGATCAGCGGTTCATCGACAAGCGGCCGCAGGAGCCGCTGCGCCTCGCTCGTCGCCCGTGCGGGATCGGCGCCCAGAGGGCAATCGGCCTGGGCCGCACAGAAGTCGGCGAAGCGCTGGAAGGACGCCTGCAGCCCCTCGCTGAGGTGGATCCGACGCTCCCGGGTGTTCTTGAGCGGGTCGACCGCGCCGTCGAGGACGAGGGCGCGGACGTTCTGCGGGAACATCTCGGCATAGACCGCTCCGAGGCGCGTGCCGTAGCTCACACCCGCGAAGGTGAGCTTCTCGTCGCCGAGCGCGGCTCGGAGGATGTCCATGTCGCGAGCGGTATCGCGGGTTCCGAGGTGCGCGAGCACGTCGCCTCGGCCCGTGCCATCGGCGCACTTCTCGACGATCTCGCGGGCGGAATCGTCCGTCCACTCTCCGAGTGCCGCGAGGGGAGCGTCGGCGTCTCGCTCGTCGTCGGTGTAGCAATCGACGGCGGGGCGGCTGAGGCCGACCCCCCGGGTGTCGAAGCCCACGATGTCGAAGCGGTCGGTGAGGGGCCCGCCCGACCACAGGGCGGCCACCAGAGGGGCGAACGTCGTCGCCGCCGCGCCTGGTCCGCCGGGATTCAGCACGACCGAGCCGATGCGGTCCTCGCCGGTGGCTGCGATGCGGGCCACCGCCAACTCGATGGTCTCACCCGCGGGGTCCCCGTAATCCAGGGGCACCGTGAGCATCGCGCACTCGGCGCTCTCCGCCGCATCGATGACCTGAGGGACGGCGGGTTGCGACCTCACGAGCGCGGGGTCACAGGCCCCGAAGTCGAGCTCCTGCCCCCTGTACCGCTCGAGGTCCGAGTCCTGCACGGCTTCCGATTCGGGCGCGGCGTCCCGGTCGTCCTGCGTCGCGGCGGTGCAGCCGGCCAGCAGCAGCGATGCGACCGCGGTGACAGCGGCGACCGGTGCCACCCATCGCCGTCGATGATCGTTCCTCCGTCGGCTGCGGATCGGCGAGCGGTTCCTCATGGTGTTTCCTTTCGTGGGGTCTCAACTGGCGAGTTCATCGATCCAGCTCGATCGCATCCGCAGGGCCCGCTCCGTGCTGCCGGCGACGGCCGCGAGCCCGATGAGCAGATTGATGTGCAGGGGGAGCTGGAAGGGGGACGTGAAGGTGCCCACCGATGCGGCGATCAGCGGTATCTGCGAAAGAGCCTCGATGATCTGGGGAACCTCGACGCAGAGTCCGACGACGACGAGGGTGAGGGAGATGAGGCCGATCGCACGGCTCGCCCGGGGATGCCGGTGGTGCAGGCGGGCGCGGCGCCCCTCGGCCGATCGCGGATCGGGTGACAGCTGTTCTTCGGTGCCGTCTGCGCGCACGTAGTGGCAGCGCTTGAGCCCGAAGCCGGTGATCGCGACCTCGATGTGGCCGCCGGGCACCGCGAAGCGGGTGGGCATCTTCGCGTACGACCGGAGTGCGCCGTCGACGTAGAGGCGGGCGCGGACCTCCCCGTCGCTCATGTCACCCCCGTGGCGCACGTCGACGGTGTAGATGGATGCCGTGCCGTCCGGTGACGCCAGGGTGATCGAGCGCAGCGATCGGCTGAACATCTGCCACCAGCGGTACCGCCGCAGTGGTTCTCCTGACCCGTGGCGGACGCGGCGGTTGCGCCAGTTCGCGATTCCCATCGTCGCGGTCCTCGTCTCGATTAGTACAGCGTGCTAGTGAACGAGGGGCTAAGCTATCACACTGTGATAGATCGATGGTTTGCGGAAGGCGGGCATGGGCGCTGAATCGAAGGAGCCGGGGACCCGCTCGAAGATCCTCATCGCGGCGGCGACGATGCTCGGCGAGAACCCCACGGCTCGACTGAGCGTGCGGGGCGTGGCCGCGCGTGCCCAGGTGAGCACCGGCTCGCTGCGGCACTTCTTCCCCACCCGGCGGGAGCTCATCGAGACGGTGGTCGCGGGGATGTACGACCTGGAGATTCCCGACGACCCCATCGACGATCGCTCCCTCACGCCCGAAGAGCGCCTGACCGCGTGCCTGCAGTTGCTTCTTTCCCACGTGGGCGTGGGCGAACGCGCCAGGCAGCAGTGGGGAGCGCTCTACGAGGCGTACGTCGCCACGCCTCCCTCCGAGGACCAAGCCGCGACCTACCTCGCGCTCGAACGGATGGGGCGCCACCGCATCGAGCAGTGGCTGAGGACCCTGGTCGACGAGGGTGCGATCGCTGCGGGTGGGATCGAGGAGCGCGCGCGGTTCCTCGCCACCGTGACGTCGGGCATCGCGACTGAACGCGCGCTGCCCTCCGAGACGGTGCGCGTCGATGCCGAGAAGGAGACCCTGCGTCTCGCCGTCCACGCGGTCATGAGCGGGCCGCCCGCCGCATGAGTTCTCGCTTCGACGGCATGCCCGTCGCGCGGACCGCCTCCGTCGTCGCCACTCCCTAGGCGGGTGTCTCGCCGGGGCGCGCGGAAGATAGGGCATCCGTCCGATGTGGCGGTGGGGCCTCAGAGCGGAGTGTAGGGATACACCGAACCGCCGAGGAGAGATCATGTTCGAGCACCCCTATCTGACCCAGCAGGTGACCGCTCACGAGCAGGAGCGCATCGCGACGGCCGTCGAGCAGCGCCGCCGCCTGATCGAGCACGCGGACCAAATCGTGCCGCGGGCGGACGGGCCCGTGCGGCGGCTGCTGCGTCGCCTCGTGCAGCGCGGGGTCGTCTCGCGCACGGCTGTCGCGGAGCGCGAGTGCCGACCGTGCGAGCCCGCGGTCGCCCGGTGACCGACGCGGTCCTGCTGCCGTTCCCGCACCGCGACCCCGATGTCGGCGGTGGGTGGGACGATGGAGGCATGGCCCCAGCCCCCAGCGCCGCAATGGTCGGGCGAGACGCCGAGCTCGCCGAGGTGCGCCGTCTGTTCGACGGAGCGCGCGACGGCGTGCCCGCGGCCGTGCTGGTGGAGGGCGAGGCCGGGATCGGCAAGTCCCGCCTGGCGCGCGAGTTCGGCGCCGAGGTCGCGAACGCCGCCGACGTGCATGTCGGATGGTGCCTCGACCTGGGCGCGTCGCGCATGCCGTTCGGCCCTCTCACCGGCATCCTCCGGTCGATCGTGGCGCGGATGGGCGTCGAGCGCGTGCGAGCGGTCGTCGGCGTGGGCATCGAGGCGCTCGGGATGCTGCTGCCCGAGCTCGTCGACGCCCCCGCCGACCGCGAGCGCACGAGCCCGGAGCGTCTGCGCGACGCCGTGGCGTCACTGGTCGAGGCCGCGGCGGAGGAGTCGCCGCAGGTGCTCGTGGTGGAAGACCTGCACTGGGCCGACGACTCGACCCTGGCCATCCTGTCGTTCCTGCTGCGGGCGTGGAACCGCGGTCGCATCCTGCTGCTCATCACCTGCCGCACCGACGACGTGCGTCGCGGCGACGCGGTGAGCCGTTTCATCGGCGAGGCCACGAGGGCGCGGCTGCTGGAGCGGCTGACGGTGTCGCGTCTGGAAGACGAGGCCGTCCGCGAGCTGGTCGAGCAGATCACCGGGCGCGCGCCGTCGCCGTCCGCGCTCGAGCGGCTGCAGGTGCGCGCCGAGGGCGTGCCGTTCTTCGTGGAGGAGATCGCCGGGTGCTCCCAGGGCCCGCTGCCGGACAGCCTGCGCGACCTGCTGCTGGCACGCTTCGACCGTCTCGGCGACGACGCAGGGCGTGTGGTGCGGGTCATCTCCGGCGCCGAGCGTCCCCTGAGCCACCCGCTCGTCACGCGCCTGGCCGGGCTGCCCGAGGAGCGTCTCGACGAGGCCCTGCGCGAGGCCGCCCGCAGCGGCATCATCGTGGTGGAAGACGACGACTACCGGTTCCGGCACGCCCTGCTGCGCGAGGCCGTGCACGACGATCTGCTCCCGGGGGAGCGCGCCCGCCTGCACCGCGCCTACGCCGAGGCGCTGGAGGAGCAGAGCGAGGGGGCCGCCGACCGGGGCGATGCCGCCGCGCTCGCGTATCACTGGCAGCTCGCGCAAGACGACCGTCGCGCGATCACGGCCGCCGCCGAGGCCATGCGGCAGGCCAAGGCGCAGTATGCCTTCGCGAGTGCTGCGCGCTTCGGCGAGCTCGTGCTCGAGCTGTGGCCGCTCGTGCCGGACGCCGCCGCCGCGACGGGGTTCGGGCGCCTGGAACTGCTGCACGTGCTCGGGTCGGTGCTGCGCAACGCGGGCGACGGGGAGCGCGCTCTCGCGGTGGCCAACGTCGCGCTCGCCGAGGTCGATGCGACGACGGTCGACCCGCGACTGCACGCCCGTCTTCTGCGCAACAAGGCGCTGTTCCTGGTGAACCTGGGGCGGCTCGGGGCCGTGCCGCTGCTCCGCGAGGCGCTGGCCATCGCAGAGGAGCACGTGCCCGATGAGGCGTTCCGCGCCGAGCTGCTCAACCAGCTCGCCGGTCGCCTGATGATCGCGGGCGACCGGGAGGATGCGATCCGGCTCGCCGACGAGGCCGAGCGCCGGGCCGCGGCCGCGGGGTCGCGCGACCAGCAGTCGATCGCAGCGAACATGCGCGGCGGCTCACTGGCGCACCTCGGCGCCGTCGAGGCGGGCGTGCGGGAGTTCGAACGGGCGAGGGCGCTGGCAGACGGCTCGACCGCCGAGATGCGCTACCGCGTGAACTACTCCGACCTGTTGACGCTGCTCGGCCGGTACCGGGAGGCGGTCGCGGTGGCCGAAGCCGGGCTGCGCCGCGCGCGGGAGCTGCGTGTCGAGCGCACGTCGGGCACGATCATGGCGCAGAACATGATCGTCCCGCTGCTCGAGCTCGGCGAGATCGACCGCGTCGAGGAGATGCTGTCGCGCGACTTCGTGCAGGGCACGCTGCGGGTGTTCCGCATGTACATGAGCATGACGCGCGTGCGGGTGCTGGCGTGGCGCGGCCGGTCGACCGAGGCGGCGGAGATGCTGCGCGAGTGGCGGCCGGCGTTCGAGGAGACCGGCGGCTCTGAGCGCCAGATCTGGTACGACCTCGTGACGATGACGGTCGCGGTGGCGCAGAGCGAGGGCGACCTCACGGGTGCGCTCGACGCGATCCTCGCGATGGTGCACGACGAGAAGCCGGCGCTGCTGCATCAGCGTCGGCTGCTGCTGGAGGGCGGGGCGATCATCGCGGAGCTGCGGTCCCGGGGGGCCGACGTCGAGGCGGCCTCGGCCACGATCCGCGACGCCTGGCTGGCGCAGCCCGACCAGCTGCAGCACGACGCCTGGGGGCTGATTCTCGATGCCCTGCTCGACCCGCGACCGGAGAAGGTGGAGGAGGCGCTGCGCCGCGCTGACGGCGACGACGTGCCGGTGACCTTCCGCGCGGTGCTCCGCCTGGAGCGCGCGCAGGTGCACGTGCGAGACGGCGAGCGCGCGGCCGCCTCCGCCGTGGTCGCCGAGGCCGCCGCGCTCGCGGAGGAGTGGGACCATGCCCCGCTGCGGGCCGCCATCGCACGATTCGCCGACGCCGCGGGCCTGCGTGCCGGAGCAGCGCCCGCCGACGCGGAACTGCTGACCGCCAGGGAGCAGCAGGTGCTCGACCTCATCGCGGAGGGGCTCAGCAACCGTCAGATCGGGGAGCGCCTGTTCATCAGCGTGAAGACGGTGAGCGTGCACGTGTCGGCGGTGCTGCGCAAGCTCGGGGTCAGCACGCGCACGGAGGCGGCGCTCACGCGGCAGGCCCTCGACCCGACGTCGGGCAGGTCCGCCGTGGTAGCGTGACCGAGCACGCGTGTCGGATCTTCCGGTGCGGTGCAGGCCGCGTCAGCGGCCGGCTTAACAGAAAGTAGAAAACACATGGCCACTGGCACTGTGAAATGGTTCAACGCGGAGAAGGGCTTCGGCTTCATCGCTCCTGATGACGGCACGGAAGACCTCTTCGCCCACTACTCGGCTATCGCCGGCTCCGGTTTCAAGGAGCTCCGCGAGAACCAGAAGGTCGAATTCGACGCTGAGCGTGGCCCCAAGGGCATGCAGGCGGCGAACATCCGCGCTCTCTGAGCGTGCGCTGACTTCCTGAAGCCGGTCGGATCCATCGGATCCGACCGGCTTTTCGCATCCCTCCGGACCTCCGTGCGGTGTCATCGAATTGAGGATGACCTAACTTCGGGTTAGATTAGGCGAGGCTTACCAAAGGCCGGGCGCGTTCTCGTGCCGCCACCCCTCCTCCCATCCCGAAGGGAACGCCTGTGCGCATCTCTCGCCTGCTCGCCATCGGCGCGGCCGCCGCGCTCGCCGTGTCGCTCGCCGCCTGCTCGTCCTCGGCCCCCGAGTCGACCTCCTCCTCGGGCGGCAACCCCGCCTCCGACGACGCGTTCCCCGTCACGATCGAGCACGCCTTCGGCGAGACCACGATCACCGAGAAGCCCGAGCGCGTGGCCACGGTCGCCTGGGCCAACCACGAGGTCCCGCTCGCGCTCGGCATCGTCCCGGTCGGCATGAGCAAGGCCACCTGGGGAGACGACGACGACAACGGCATCCTCCCCTGGGTCGAGGAGAAGCTCGACGAGCTCGGCGGCGACACCCCGGCTCTGTTCGACGAGACCGACGGCATCGACTACGAGGCCGTGGCCGACACCGAGCCCGACGTGATCCTCGCGGCCTACTCCGGCCTGACGCAGGAGGAGTACGACACGCTCTCCAAGATCGCGCCGGTCGTGGCCTACCCCGAGGTCCAGTGGGGCACGTCGGTCGACGACATGATCGAGATGAACGCCACCGCGCTCGGGCTGAAGGACGAGGGTGAGGCACTGATCGATGAGCTGCACGCCGACGCCGACACCGCGCTCGAGGCCCACAGCGTGCTGAAGGACAAGAAGGTGCTGTTCGCGTACTTCGACCCGAGCGACCTCAGCACCATCGGCTACTACACGGCCGCGGACACGCGCCCCGGGTACCTCCACTCCCTCGGCCTGCCGTTCCCCGCGATCGTGGAGGAGAGCGTGGGCAGCGACAAGTTCAACCTCGAGGTGAGCGCCGAGGAGGCGCAGAAGTTCGACGACGTCGACGTGCTGGTCACCTACGGCGACGACACGACCCTCGCCACGCTGCAGGCCGACCCGCTGCTGTCGAAGATCCCCGCGATCGCCGAGGGCCGCGTCGCGATCCTGCCCAACGCCACGCCCATCGCCGCCTCGGCGAACCCGTCGCCGCTGTCCATCCCGTGGGGCCTCGACGACTACCTGGCGATCCTGGCCGCACCGCTCGCGCCGTAACCGCGTCGCACCGCCGCCGAGAGTCACCGTGATCTCCGCACCCGTGCTCGCACCGGACGCCGCCGCCCTGCGGCGCCCGGTGCTGGCGCGCACCCTCTGGCTGTGCGCCGGGGTCGTGGTGCTGCTGGTGCTGGCGGTGCTCTCGGTGTCGTTCGGGGCACGCGCGGTCTCCCTCGACGACATCCTCGCCGCCCTGGGCGGACAGTCCGACACGATCGGGCAGGCCGCGGTTATCAAGCGCCTCCCGCGCACGGTGCTCGCGCTGCTCGTGGGCGCCGCGCTCGCGCTTGCCGGGGCGACCATGCAGGCCGTGACCCGCAACCCCATCGCCGAGCCCGGCATCCTCGGCATCTCGAACGGGGCGTCGTTCGCGGTCGTGCTCGGCATCGCGTTCTTCGGGCTGAGCAACCCGTACGGCCAGATGGCGTTCGCGATCGCCGGCGCCGCGGCCGCCGCGGTGTTCGTCTACGCCGTCGGGTCGCTCGGCCGCGGCGGCGCCACCCCGCTCAAGCTCGCCCTGGCGGGCGCGGCGACCTCGGCCGCGTTCGCCTCGCTCATCAGCGCGGTCATGCTGCCGCGGGTCGACCTGCTGCAGACCTTCCAGTCGTGGCAGATCGGCGGGGTCGGGGGAGCCGAGTGGCCGCGCATCGCGATCACCGCCCCCGTGCTCGCGGTCGGCGCGCTGCTGTGCTTCCTGACCGCCCGCGGCATGAACTCCCTCGCACTCGGCGACGACATGGCCACGGGGCTCGGCGAGCGCGTGGCGCGCACGCGCGCGGTCTCGGCGCTCGGCTCGGTGATCCTGGCCGGAGCCGCGACCGCGATCGCCGGGCCCATCGGCTTCGTCGGGCTCATCGTGCCGCACCTGTGCCGCCTGCTCGTGGGCACCGACCACCGCTGGCTGCTGCCCTTCTCGGCCCTCGCGGGAGCGGCCCTGCTGACCGCGAGCGACATCGTCGGCCGGGTGATCTCGCCGTCGTCGGACGAGATCCAGGTCGGCATCATCACCGCGATCATCGGGGCGCCGTTCTTCATCTGGATCGTCCGCCGACAGAGGGTGAGGGAGCTGTGAGCGCCACGGAGCACACGCTCGTCCGCGCGGAGGAGTCCGCGGCCGCCCGCACGGCCAGGGTGATCGCCGGACGCCGGGCCCGTCACCGCCGGCACGCGCTCGTCACGGTCGCGCTGGCCGTGGTCGTGCTCGCCCTGTTCACGGTCGCGCTCATGGTGGGCAACACGTTCTATCCGCTCGACGAGGTGATCCGCGTGATCCTGGGCGAGACCGTGCCGGGGGCGTCGTTCACCGTGGGCGACCTGCGGTTGCCGCGGGCGATCCTCGCCATCCTCGCGGGGCTCGCGTTCGGCATGGCCGGCGTCACCTTCCAGACCATGCTGCGCAACCCGCTCGCCTCCCCCGACATCATCGGGATCTCGCACGGCGCCGGGGCGGCCGCGGTCTTCGGGATCGTCGTGCTCTCGCTCAACGGCCCGATGGTGTCGCTGCTCGCACTCGCCGGCGCCCTCGTCACCGCGCTCGCGATCTACCTGCTCGCGATCAAGGGCGGCTTCGCCGGCGCCCGACTGATCCTGATCGGGATCGGGGTCGCGGCGATGCTGCAGAGCGTCATCGCCTACCTGCTCTCCCGCGCCGCGAACTGGGACATCCAGACCGCCATGCAGTGGATCACCGGCAGCCTCAACAACGCCTCGTGGGAGCGGGTGCTGCCGATGGCGATCGCCGCGGTCGTGCTGGTGCCGCTGCTGCTGACGCAGGGGCGGGCCCTGGGCGCGCTCCAGCTGGGCGACGACTCCGCGGCCGGCCTCGGCGTGCGCGTCGGCGTCACCCGCGTGGTGTTCATCCTCGGTGCCGTCGCGCTGCTCGCCGTCGCGACCGCCGCCACCGGCCCCATCGCGTTCGTCGCGTTCATGGCGGGACCGATCGCCGCCCGGCTCACCGGACCGGGCGCGACCCTCCTGCTGCCCAGCGGTCTCGTCGGCGCGGTGCTGGTGCTGGCGGGCGACCTCATCGGCCAGTTCGCGCTCGGCACGCGCTACCCCGTCGGCGTCGTCACCGGCGTCGTCGGCGCGCCGTACCTGATCTACCTCCTCATCCGCACCAACCGCACCGGAGGCTCCCTGTGACCGCCGCCCACACCCTGTCCGCCGAGGGCGTGACGCTCTCCTACGGCGACCGCACCGTGGTCGAGGGGCTCGACCTGCAGATCGCCCCGGGCAAGATCACGACCATCGTCGGCGCGAACGGCTGCGGCAAGTCCACCCTGCTGCGCGCCCTCGCCCGGCTGCTGTCGCCCGTGGCCGGCCAGGTGGTGCTCGACGGCACGTCCGTGCACACCCGCCCCACCAGGGAGGTCGCGCGCATCCTCGGGCTGCTGCCGCAGTCGCCGGTGGCCCCGGAGGGCATCGCGGTGGCCGACCTCGTCGGGCGCGGACGCCACCCGCACCAGCGGGCGCTGTCGCGCTGGAGTGCGCACGACTACGAGGTCGTCGCCGATGCGCTCGACGCCACGGGCATCAGCGATCTCGCCGACCGCAGCGTCGACGAGCTCTCCGGCGGACAGCGTCAGCGCGTGTGGATCGCGATGGCCCTCGCGCAGGAGACCGACATCCTGCTGCTCGACGAGCCGACCACGTTCCTCGACGTCGCCCACCAGGTCGAGGTGCTCGACCTGCTCACCGACCTGAGCGTCGCCCGCGGCACCACGATCGTGATGGTGCTGCACGACCTCAACCTCGCCGCCCGCTACGCCGACGAGCTCGTCGCCATGAAGGACGGCCGCGTGTACGCCACGGGGTCGCCGCAGGACGTGGTGACCGCCGAGCTCGTGGAAGAGGTCTTCGGGCTGCCCAACCAGATCACCGTCGACCCGGTCTCCGGGAAGCCGATGGTCACCCCCA
The DNA here is from genome assembly GCF_042732495.1 of Microbacterium sp. NPDC059771. Lineage (NCBI taxonomy): Bacteria > Bacillati > Actinomycetota > Actinomycetes > Micrococcales > Microbacteriaceae > Microbacterium > Microbacterium sp. NPDC059771. Next base: position 716,249 of record NZ_JBHWHK010000001.1, read on the forward strand.
TCGGAAGGCATCATGTCCGCTGAGACGACCACGACCGAACGCCCGACCTACCTCCTCACCCGCGCCGAGGTGCGCGCCGTGGAACGCGTGTCGCCCTCGTTCGTGCGGGTGACCCTCGGCGGGGACGACCTGCGTGAACTGGGCACCCCCGGCGCCGTGTTCGACAGTCGCATCAAGCTCGTGTTCCCGCCCGCCTCCGGGGTGCTGCCCGAGATCGACCGCACTACGGACGACTGGTGGGGCTCCTACCTCGCGGTGCCCGAGGCCGAGCGCGGCGCGATGCGCACGTACTCGGTGCGCGAGCTGCGGGTGGCCGCCGACGACACGACCGAGGTGGACGTGGACTTCGTGCTGCACCTGGAGCCGGGGCTCACCGGGCCCGCATCGCGGTGGGCGAGCACGGCCGCCGTGGGGCAGGAGCTGTGGCTCGTCGGTCCGCGGCGCGGGGTCGTTCCGCACGGCGGTGCCGAGTACCGCCCCGGTCGCGCCGACTCCGTGGTGCTGGCGGGCGACGAGACGGCCGCCCCCGCGATCGCCCGCATCCTGGAGGACGCGCCGCGCGACCTCCGCGGCGTCGCGTTCATCGAGGTGCCGTCGCCGGCCGACGTGCTGCGCATCGACCCGCCCGCCGGGGTGGAGGTGCACTGGCTGCCCCGCGACGTGGGTGAGCCGCACGGCCTCCGGCTCATCCCCGCGGTGCTCGGCTACCTCGGAGACGCCGACGCGACCGACGAGATCCGGGTGAAGGACGTCGAGACGGAAGACCTGCTGTGGGAGACGCCGGAGTACTCGGGTCTCGGCGAGGACATCGACCCCGCGACCGCGACCCCGGTGGAGCGCTACTTCTGGATCGCGGGGGAGAGCGGCGTGGTCACGACCCTGCGCCGGCACCTGGTGAAGGACCTCGGCATCGACCGCCGCCAGGTCGCGTTCATGGGCTACTGGCGCCGCGGCGTGGCGATGCGGGGCTGACGTGACCGCGACCGACGGGCGGCCCGCCCTGCAGGGCGACTCCCTGGTGCTCGGCTACGGCCGTTCCCGCGTGGTGCACGACGTGTCGCTGCGCCTCGCCCCCGGGCGGGTGACGGCGCTGATCGGCCCGAACGGCAGCGGCAAGTCGACCGTGCTGCGCGCCCTCGCCCGCCTGCACCGCATCGACGGCGGCACGGTGCGCGTCGGCGGGGACGAGCCGCGGGATGCGGCCGCCCTGTCGGCGAAGGAGTTCGCGAAGACCGTGGCGATGCTGTCGCAGTCGCGTCCCCACCCGTCCGGCATCGAGGTGTCCGACGTGGTCGCGTACGGGCGGCACCCCCACCGCGGTCGCTTCGCCGGCATCACCGAGGCCGACCGGGCAGCCGTGGCCCGCGCGCTCGCGCTCACCGGGCTGTCCGACATGGCCGCCCGCCCGGTCGACCAGTTGTCGGGCGGAGAGCTGCAGCGCGTGTGGCTGGCGACCGCGCTGGCCCAGGACACCGGGGTGCTGCTGCTCGACGAGCCGACCAACCACCTCGACCTGCGCTACCAGGTGGAGACGCTCGACCTGGTGCGCGAGCTCGCCGACGACCACGGCACCGCCCTTGGCGTGGTGCTGCACGACCTCGACCACGCGGCCTCGGTGGCCGACGACGTGGTGCTGCTGCATCGCGGGCGCGTGCACGCCGCCGGGACCCCCGTCGAGGTGCTCACGGGCGAGAACCTGTCGGAGGTCTACGGGCTGCGCATCGACACCGTCGTCGACGACGAGACCGGGCTGGTGCGCGTGCGACCGCGCGGCCGCCATCACGCCCGGCATCGCGCCGGCACCGCACTCTGATCCACCCCCACCCCTGGAGGAACACCCGATGAAGAAGACCCCCCTGGCCGTGCTCGCCCTCGGTGGTGCGCTGACCCTCGCGCTCGCCGGGTGCGGCACCACGCAGACGCCGTCCGCCTCGGACGCCGCAGTGCCCGTCTCGACCAGCGAGGGCTGCGCGGACGACGCGACCGCGACCTCGACCGGTGCCGTCTCGGTGACGGACGACCTGGGCCGCACGGTCGAGCTCGACCGGCCGGCCGAGCGCATCGCGGTGCTGGAGTGGCAGCAGATCGAGGACGCGCTGACGCTGTGCGTGGCCCCGGTCGCCGTCGCCGACGCCGAGGGCTACTCCACGTGGGTGTCGGCGGAGGAGCTGCCGGACGACGTGGTGGATGTGGGCACGCGGCAGGAGCCGAACCTGGAGACCCTGTTCGGCACCGACCCCGACCTGGTGATCGTCGAGGTGCGCGGGACGGACGACCCGATCGTGGCCCAGCTCGAGGAGTACGACGTGCCGGTGCTCGCGACGGTGGGCGCCGATGCGAAGGACCCCATCGCGAAGATGCTGAACACGCTCGACCTGATCGCGCAGGTCACGGGTCGTGAGGAGCGCGCCGACGACGTGACCGCGGAGTTCCAGCAGCACCTCGACGACGCGAAGGCCGAGCTGGCGGACCGCGAGCTCGCGACACGCGACTTCGTGTTCTTCGACGGCTGGGTCGACGGCGGCAACGTCGCCCTGCGGCCGTTCGGCCAGGGCTCGCTCGTCGGCGAGGTCGGCGAGCAGCTCGGACTCGTGAACGCCTGGACCGGGACGGTCGACCCGGTGTACGGCCTGGGGCAGACCGACGTGGAGGGCATGACCACGGTCGGCGACGCCAACCTGTTCTACACCGGTACGGAAGACCCCGACTCGGAGAACATCATGGACGCCCTCGCCGACAACCCGGCCTGGACCTCGCTGCCCGCCGTGGCCGACGGCCGCCTGACCGCGTTCCCCGCGGGCATCTGGACGTTCGGCGGCCCCCGCTCGACCGCGCAGATCGTCGACGGCTTCGTCGAGGTGCTCTCGAAGTGACCGAGACCCTCCGCCTCGACGACACGACGGATCCCGCGGCGCCGGCGCGTCGCGCGACCGCCGTCTCCGTCGAGGCGGAGAGTCGCGGGCCGAAGGCCCTCCTGACGGGGGTCGGGGTGCTCGTCCTGCTCGCGGTGCTGCTGGTCGCGGTCGCCGGCTGGCATCTCACGCAGGGCACGAGCGGGGCCGTGCTGCCCCCGGCCGACGTGTTGTGGGGCTCGCGGATCCCGCGCCTGGCCGCGGGCGTCGCGGTCGGGGTCGCCCTGGGCGTGGCGGGGATCCTGCTGCAGTCGCTCGCCCGCAACGCGCTCGCCTCGCCCGACACGCTGGGGGTGACCGCGGGAGCGTACCTGGCGGTCACGGCGCTCGCCGCGTTCGGGATCGCCGTGCCCGTGTGGGCGTCCGGAGCGGTGGCGTTCGCGGGCGGGCTCGTGGCGGCCGGGATCGTGCTCGGGCTCGCGGGCGGTGCCGGCTCGTCCACCACGCGCCTCATCCTCGCCGGCACGGCCCTGGCGCTGGCCTTCCAGGCGGGCACCTCGACCCTGCTGATCCTTTTCGACGAGGAGACCACCGGGCTGCTCGCGTGGGGGAGCGGGAGCCTGTCGCAGCTCGGGCTGACCGCGTTCCTCCAGGCGGCCCCGGTCGTGGTGGTCGCCACCGTGCTGGCCCTGGTGCTCGCCCGACGCCTCGACATCCTGGCGCTCGGCGACGACACGGCCTCGTCGCTCGGGGTGCCGATCCGTTCCACGCGGGCGATCGGGATCCTCCTCGCGGTCACGCTGACGGCCGTGTCGGTCACGCTCGCGGGACCGATGGGCTTCGTCGGACTGTGCGCGCCGGTGCTCGCGCGGCTGCTGTCCCGCGTGGTGCCCAGCCTGAACCGGCACCTGCTGCTGATCCCGGCCGCGGGGCTGCTCGGCGCGATCGTGGTGATCCTGGCCGACGCCCTGCTGCGGGCGCTGATCGGCGCCGAGGCCGCGATCCTCATCCCGACGGGGGTCGCGACGACGCTGCTGGGCGCGATCGTGCTGGTGCTCATGGCCCGACGGCTGCGCGACGCCGGCCCCACCCGCGAGCCGCCGCGCGTGCGCTTCGGTGTGCGCAGCCGCGTGCGCTTCCGCGTGACCCTGGTGGTCGTGGCGCTCGGGGTTGCCGGGGTGCTGCTGCTCGGGCTGCTCGCCGGTCACACGTGGCTGCTGACGGGCGACATCGCCCTGTGGCTGCAGGGGCAGGCGGCCCCGCCGATCGCGTTCGCGCTGGACGAGCGGGCCCCGCGGGTCGTGGCCGCGGTCGTGGCGGGAGGCGCGCTCGCCCTCTCCGGCACGCTGATCCAGGGGGTGAGCCGCAACCCGCTCGCCGACCCCAGCATCCTCGGGGTCACCGGTGGCGGCGGGCTGGGGGCCGTGCTGGTGATCACGAGCGCGGCGTCGTCGACGGGCGGCATGATCGCGGGTGCCGTGACGGGCTCGCTGCTCGCGTTCGCCCTGGTCTACCTCCTGTCGTGGCGAGGAGGTCTGAGCGCGGACCGGTTCCTGCTCGTGGGTATCGGGGTGTCGTACCTCACGGTCTCGCTCACGACGTTCTTCCTGCTGCGGTCGAACCCGTGGGACACCCCGCGGATCTACACGTGGCTGTCCGGCACGACGTACGGTCGCGCGTGGGAGCAGATCCTCCCGCTGGTGATCGTGCTGGTCATCGCACTGCCGTTCGTGGTGTCGAGCCGCCGCGAGCTCGACGTCCTGTCGCTCGACGAGGACACGCCGCGGCTGGTGGGCATCCGGCTGGAGCCGGTGCGCCTGCTGCTGCTCGCGGTGGCGGCCGTGCTCGCCGCGCTGAGCGTCACGGCGATCGGGGTGATCGGCTTCGTGGGGCTCGTCGCGCCGCACGCCGCCCGGGCGCTGGTGGGGGCGCGGCATGCGCGGGTGATCCCGGTCGCCGTGCTGCTGGGCGGGCTGCTGGTCGCGGTGGCCGACACGATCGGTCGCACGGTCATCGCGCCCGCGCAGCTGCCGGCCGGCCTGGTGGTCGCGCTGATCGGCGCCCCGTACTTCGTCTGGCTGCTCTGGCGCTCGCGCGACGCCTGACCCCGCTCCCCGGCCCGCCCTGTCCGTTCGTCCCGTGGCGGGATCGAAAACGCACCCTCGGGCCGGTTCGGGGGCGCGTTTCTGATCCCGCCTCCGCCCGCCCCCGCGTTCGGTCGGAGGCGGGAACGAAAACGCACCCCCGGGGGTGTCCGGAGGTGCGTTCTCGATCCCCGAGCCGGGGTGGGTGGGTGGAGGAGGGGGGGAGGGGGTTTACTTCGCGAGGAAGTCGTTCAGGGCGGCGTTGACCTCGTCGGCGTGGGTCCAGAGCAGGCCGTGCGGCGCGCCCTCGACCTCGATGTACGTCGCCTCGGGGACGGCCTGGTGGAAGCGGCGGGCGGTCGCGTCGATCGGCAGGATGTTGTCCTTCGTGCCGTGCAGGATGAGCGTGGGCTTGCCGGCCGCGCGCACGGCCTCGACGTCGCCGCGGAAGTCCTCGATCCACGTCGGCACGACCGCGTAGGCGGCGACCGGGGCGCTGGTGACCGAGAGGTTCCAGTTGGCGTCGACGACCTGCTGGCTGATGCGGGTGCCGAGGTTCTCGTCGAGGTTGTAGAAGTTCTTGTAGAACTCGGTGAACCAGGCGTAGCGGTCGCCCTTGGCGGCGGCCTCGATCCCGTCGAACACGTCCTGCGGCACGCCCTCGGGGTTGTCGTCGCGCTGCACGAGGAACGGCTCGAGCGAGGCGAGGAAGGCGAGCTTGGCGACGCGCTCGTGCCCGTAGCGGCCGACGTAGCGGGCGAGCTCGCCGGTGCCCATCGAGAAGCCGACGAGCACGACGTCGCGCAGGTCGAGGGTCTCGAGCACGGTGTTGAGGTCGGCGGCGAAGGTGTCGTAGTCGTAACCGCTGCCCACCTTGGAGGACTGACCGAAGCCGCGGCGGTCGTACGTGATCACGCGGTAGCCCTGGGCGAGCAGCTCACGCGTCTGGCGCTCCCAGCTGTGCCCGTTGAGCGGGTAGCCGTGGATCAGCACGACGGGCTGCCCGGATCCCTGGTCCTCGTAGTACAGCTCGATCGGGGTGCTGTTCTCGTTCCCGACGGTGATGTAGCCCATGATCCTGGTCCTTTCGGTTCCGGTGAGAACGATCGTTCTCGCTCGATGTGTCCAATCTAGAGAACGAGCGTTCTCATGTCAAGTAGACTTCTGCACATGACCGAAGACGACGCTCGCGAGCGCATCCTCTCCGCCGCGGAGGAGCTCTACTACCGCAAGGGATACGCGGCCGTCGGCATGGACGAGCTGCGCACGGCCGCCGGCGTGTCGCTGCGTCGCCTCTACTCGCTCTTCCCTGCCAAGACCGATATCGTCTCGGCGGTCCTCGCCCGCAGGCACACCGAATGGGAGTCGGGTCTCTCCGCCGCTGTCGCCGCCGCGGGCGACGGGCCCCGCGCGCGGCTGCTCGCCGTCTACGGCTACCTGGAGGACTGGTTCTGCAGCGACGGCTTCCGCGGCTGCGCGTTCATCAACGCATTCGGCGAGCTCGGCGGGACGAACCCCGAGGTCGCCTCCATCGTCCGCGCGCACAAGGCCTCGTTCCAGGAGTACATGGCCGCGCTGGTCGCGGACACCGGTGCCCCGGCCGCGTTGGCCGCCCAGCTCTCGATCCTCGCCGAGGGGGCGCAGAGCACCGCGGCGATCTCGGCCGACCCGCAGGCGGCGGTGCACGCGCGCCGGGCAGCCGAGGTGCTCATCGACGCGGCGTTCGCCACCGCCTGAGCTTCGGCACCTCTCGTCAGGTGTCGTCGTCGGCCGCCCGCCGAGCCGCCGTATCCCAGGCCTCGCGCACGCCCCGCAGGTGCTGCTCCGGCTGGAACGGGTGCGACGCCGTCACGGTGCGCAGCGAGCGCTCGACCACGATCCCGGGGTGGTGCACGAGCTCGCGCAGCATCGCCGCCATGCCCTTCGCATCGGGTGAGCCGCACAGGATCCCCGCCTCGGCCAGGCCCTCCCGCAGCCGAGGGTCGACGTACAGCACGCTCCGCGCCGCCCGGAACGCCTCCGCGACCACGACCGGCTGCGGGTCGAGCCCGAACGACGTGACGGCCAGCAGGTGCGAGTCACGCAGAAGGGGCTGGATGCTCTCCGGCTCGACGCGACCGAGGAACTGGATGCTGCTGCCGCTGTCTGGCGCCGCGGTCCCCGCGACCTCGCGCGCCTCGGCGTACAGCGGTCCGTCTCCCGCGATCCGCGCCACGAGCGACCCCGGCGGCAGGTCCTCCCCGGCCCGTCGCACCGCGCGCACGAACTCCAGGATCCCCGACTCGAGGGTGAGCCGGCCCACCCACAGCACCTGCAGCGGCAGCTCGACCGCCTGGAGCGGCACCCCGGGGATCGCGCGCGGTGGCATCGGGTTCGGCACCACCTCCACCTCCGGCAGCCCGGCGATCCGCAGCGCCTCGGCCTGATGCGCCGAGGGCGAGATCACGGCGTCGGCCTCCAGTGCGGCGTCGAGCGTGACGCTGCGCACCGCGGCATCGATCGCGCGCGGGGTGTCGGCGAGGGCGGTGCGAGGAGGGCGTCCGCGCAGCACGCGGGCCAGTCCGCGGACGGCCGCCGCCGCGACCCGGTCGAATCGTCGCAGGTCCGGTCCCTGCCAGAAGAAGGTGTGCACCGTGTGGACGACGGGGATGCCCTGCTCCTGGGCCACCCGGATCGCCGCGGCGGTGAGGCCGAACTCCGAGTGCACGTGCACCACGTCGATCGACCGCTCCCGGAACAGGCGCCGCAGCCGCGCTCGCAGGGCACGACTGTTGCGGATCGCCGGCATCTCGACGCCGGGGATGACCCACGCGGCGGCCATCAGGATCGGTGCTTCCCCCGGCGGCACGGGGCGTGGCGCGCTCCCCGGCTGCGCGGCGCCGATGACCACCACCTCGTCGCCCGCGGAGCGCAGCAGCTCCGCCTCGCGCAGGACGACGGCCTGCGCATCTCCGATGCGGTCGAGTGCGTAGTCGCAGACGAGTGCGATCCTCACGGCGGTCACCCCCAGGTCGTGCGGAACAGAGTGCTGTCAAACGTAACATCTTACCCGCCGGGTGAATGACGCGGGGTGGCACAAGTCTCTTACCTGGTTAGCGATCGGCGGCGGGGCTGTCAAGGGCACTGCGGCGGCGGTGCCGTCACCCTAGAGTCGCGGCATGGAGACTTCGACGAAAGGCATCCTCCGCCAGAGCCTGGTGATCGCGGCGGCCGTGTTCATGCTGATCGCCGCCGCCATCGGTGCCGGCGCATTCGGCGGCACCTCGGTCGACGAACTGCAGAACGGTGCGCTGTCCGCTCAGGGCTCGTATCTCGCGCCCGCCGGACCGGCGTTCTCGATCTGGTCGCTCATCTACCTCGGCCTGCTCGCCTACACGGCGTGGCAGGCCCTCCCCGCCCGCCGCCAGGACCCCCGGCAGGAGGCCGTCGGCGGCTGGATCGCCCTGTCGATGGTGCTCAACGGCCTGTGGCTCGTGACCGCCCGCTACCTCACGCTGTGGCTCACGGTGCTCGTGATCGCGCTGCTGCTCGCCGTGCTCGCGCGTGTGATCGTGCTGCTGGGACGATTGCCCGCCCGCAGCGCCGTCGACCGCGTGCTCACCGACGGCGCCAACGGGCTCCACTTCGGCTGGGTCACGATCGCCACCGTCGCCAACACCGCCGCCTGGCTCACGCAGACCGTCCCGGAGAGCGCGGAGCAGCAGGCGGAGGTGTGGGCCATCGCGGTGCTCGCCGTGGTGCTGCTCATCGGTGCCGCGAGCGCGTGGTTCACCGGGCGTCTCGCGCCCGCCCTCGCCACCGCGTGGGGGCTCGCCTGGCTCGCGGTCGGTCGTCTGACCGGCGAGCCGCAGAGCACGCCGACCGCCATCGCCGCGATCGTGGTGGCCGCGGTCCTGGTGCTCGTGGGGGTCGTGGCCGTCGTGCGCCGGCGTCGAGCGACCCCGGCGACCCTCGCGCCTCAGAGCACCAGCCGGTAGCCCATGCCCGCCTCGGTCAGCAGGTGCACGGGCGAGGAGGGCTCGCTCTCGAGCTTCTTGCGCAACTGCGACATGTACAGGCGCAGGTAGCCGGAGTCGGACACCTGCGCGCTGCCCCAGATCTCCTTCAGCAGATCCTGCCGGGTGACTAGCGCCCCCGGGTGCCGTGCCAGGTGCTCCAGCATGCGCCACTCGGTCGGCGTCAGGTGCACGCGGGTACCGGAGCGGGTGACCGTCTTGGTCGCCAGATCCACCACCACGTCGCCGAAGGCCACGACCGACTCGCCGTTGGCGGCCACCGCGCGGCGGGAGAGCGCGCGCAGTCGCGCCAGCAGCTCGTCCACCTGGAACGGCTTGGTGACGAAGTCGTCGGCCCCGGCGTCGAGCGCCTCGACCTTGTCGGCGGAACCCGTGCGACCGGAGACGACGATGATCGGCACGGTCGTCCACCCCCGCAGCGCCTGGATCACCTCGATGCCGTCGAGCCGCGGCATCCCGAGGTCGAGCATGATGAGGTCGGGGTGCGACTGCGCCGCGGCGGCGATCGCGGCGGCGCCGTCCGCGGCGACGACCACCTCGTAGCCGTGCGCGGCGAGCGTGATGCGCAGCGCCCGCACCATCTGGGGGTCGTCGTCGGCGATGAGGAGCTTCACTCCGTGTCCTCCGTGTCGGCAGGCCCTGCGGCGAGCGGCAGGGAGATGACCATCGTGAGTCCGCCACCCGGCGTGTCCTCGGGTGTCAGGGTACCGCCCATGCCCTCGGTGAACCCGCGCGACAGCGCGAGCCCGAGGCCGAGGCCGGTCGTGTTGTCGGTGTCGCCGAAGCGCTGGAACGGCTGGAAGATGCGGTCGCGGCGCTCGGGCGCCACGCCCGCGCCCCGGTCGACGATGCGGATCTCCGCGCGCTCACCCAGACGGCTGGTGGTGACCAGCACCCGGCTGCCCTCGGGGGCGTGACGGTGGGCGTTCGCGATCACGTTCACCAGCACGCGCTGCAGCAGCACCGGGTCGGCGAACAGCGCGGGCAGGGCGGGGTCGAGCGCGAGGTCGACCTCGGACGGACCGAGACCGAGCTCGTCGACCGCCGCGAGCACGGGACCGGCCGCGTCCACGCGCGAGGCCGAGACCGCGAGCACGCCCGCCTCCACCCGGCTCACGTCGAGCAGGTCGGTCACCAGAGTCGACAGGGTCGCGAGGCTCTCGTCGGCGGTGGCGAGGAGCTCCGCGCGGTCGGTCGCCGACAGGCCCTGCGCGGCGCGGAGACCGCCGATCGCCGCGACCGCCGACGCCAGGGGCCGGCGCAGGTCGTGGCTCACCGCCGAGAGCAGGGCGCTGCGCACCTGGTCGGTCTCGGCCAGCGCCTCCGCCTCGCGCGCGGTCGCCCGCAGGTCGGTGTGCTCGATCGCCGCGGCGAGCTGCGCCACGATCGCGTCGAGCAGCCGGCGCTCCGGACCCGCGAGGGGCTCGCCGTTCAGCTCCAGCAGGGCGCGGGGCCCGCCGCCGGCCGCACCCACGGGGATGGTCGTGGCGCGGCCGTCCGGCACCGGCTCGCCGTCGCTGGCGAGCACCTGCCCGTCGGGCGTGAGCAACCGGACGCCGCTGAGCCCGAAGGCCTCCCGTGTGCGGCTCACGAGCGCCAGCACGGCGTTGTCGCCGCGGAGCACGTTGCCCGCGACCGCCGCCAGCAGCTCCGCCTCGGCCGTCGCGCGCTGCGCCGTCCTCGCCCGGCGGGCGGCCTGATCCACGATGATGCTCACCAGGATCGCGATGACCACGTAGAGCGAGAGCGCGAGGGCGTGCAGCGGATGCGCGATCGTGATCGTGAACAGCGGTGCCACGAACAGGAAGTCGAGCGTGATGCCCGACAGCACGGCGGCGAACACCGCGGGCCGGATGCCGCCGATCAGCGCCACCACGACCACGAGCAGCTGATACGCGAGCACCTCGGCGGTGATCGACTCCGGGCTGCGGAAGGTGAACATGAGCCACGACAGCAGGGGGCCGAACACGAGCGCGACGCCGAAACCGAGCGCCTGGCGCCGCCACCCCAGCGCCCCGCCGGTGATGCGCGGCAGCGCGAGTCGCCCGCCCGCGGCCGCGTGGGTCACGATGTGCACGTCGATGTCGCCCGAACGCCGGATCACCTCGGAGCCGATGCCCGGTCCGGTCAGCGCGGCCGTCAGGCGGCCGCGGCGGCTCACGCCGATCACGAGCTGCGTGGCGTCGGCACCCTGCGCGAACTCCACGAGCGTGCCGGGGATGTCGTCGCCGACCACCTGGTGGTACGTGCCGCCGAGGGACTCCACGAGCGCGCGCTGTGCGGCCAGGGCGCCCGGGGTCTCGCCGCGCAGGCCGTCCTGGGCGGTCACGTGCACCGCGAGCAGCTCGCCCCCGGCCGACCGTGCGGCGATGCGGGCTCCGCGGCGCAGCAGCGTCTCGCCCTCCGGGCCCCCGGTCAGCGCGACGACCACCCGCTCGCGCGCCTGCCAGGAGCCCTCGATGCCCTGCTCGGCGCGGTAGCTGCGCAGCGCGCTGTCGACCTCGTCGGCGAGCCACAACAGTGCGAGTTCGCGCAGCGCGGTGAGGTTGCCCAGACGGAAGTAGTTCGACAGTGCCGCGTCGATCCGCTCCGCGGGATACACCAGGCCCGCCGACAGCCGGTCGCGCAGGGTCTGCGGGGCGAGGTCGACCACCTCGACCTCGTCGGCTGCACGCACCACGGCATCCGGGATGGTCTCCTGCTGCGCGATGCCGGTGATCTTCTCCACCACGGCGTTCAGCGACTCGATGTGCTGCACGTTGACGGTGGTCACCACGTCGATGCCCGCCCGCAGCAGCTCCTCCACGTCCTGCCAGCGCTTGGGGTGGCGCGAACCGGGGATGTTCGTGTGCGCGAGCTCGTCGACCAGGGCGATCTCCGGTGCGCGGTCGAGCACGGTGTCCAGGTCGAGCTCGGTCAGCACCACCCCGCGGTGCTCGTCCACGCGTCGCGGCACCTCGGGGAGCCCGGCGGTGAGGGCCGCGGTGGCCGCCCGGCCGTGGGTCTCCACGACCGCGATCACCACGTCGCGGCCCTCGTCGAACAGGCGCCGCCCCTCCGCGAGCATCTCGAACGTCTTGCCCACCCCGGGGGCGGCGCCCAGGAGCACGCGCAGGCGCCCCCGGCGCTGGTGCTCCGGCGGGCGATCCGTGCGCGCTGCGCTCATTCACCCTCCCGGTCGTCCAGTGCGAGGTTGAGTTCGGCGACGTTGATCCGCTCCTCGCCGAGGAACCCCAGGTCCCGCCCTTGAATCCTAGACTCCACGAGCGCACGCACCTCGTCCTCGGGCAGGTCGCGCGCGGCGGCCACCCGCGGCACCTGCAGCAGGGCATAGGCGACGCTGATGTGCGGGTCGAGACCGGAGCCGGAGGCGGTCACGGCGTCGGCGGGCACCAGGGACGGGTCGACACCCTCGCGCTCCGCGACCTCGGCCGTGCGCTCGGCGATCGACGCGACCAGGTCGGGGTTCTCCGGTCCGAGGTTGCTGCCGCCCGAGGCGGTGCCGTCGTAGCCGTCGCCCGCCGCGGACGGGCGCGACTGGAAGTACTGCGGCAGGGCCTCGCCGTCGGCGTCGGTGAAGGACTGTCCGATCAGGGCGCTGCCGCGGTCGTCGGGCAGCATCGAGCCGTTCGCCTGTGCGGGGAGCAGCAGCTGACCGATGCCGGTGACGAGCAGGGTGTAGCCGACGCCGAGGACGAGGGTGAGCACGAGCATCGCGCGGACGGCGACCCCGGCGGTGCGCATCGTGGTGCGGGTGGTGGAGGACAAGGTGTGCCTTTCGCGCGGGGGTCAGAAGCCGGGGAGGAGGCTCACGACGAGGTCGATGAGCTTGATGCCGAGGAACGGCGCGATCACGCCGCCGAGGCCGTAGACGAGCAGGTTGCGCTGCAGGATCTGCGAGGCGCTCGCGGGGCGGTATGCCACCCCGCGCAGGGCGAGCGGGATGAGGAAGACGATCACGATCGCGTTGAAGATGATCGCGCTCGTGACCGCAGACGCGGGCGAGTGCAGCTGCATGATGTTGAGCGCCGCGAGCCCCGGGAACACCCCCATGAACATCGCCGGGATGATCGCGAAGTACTTGGCGATGTCGTTCGCGAGCGAGAACGTGGTCAGCGCGCCGCGCGTGATGAGGAGCTGCTTGCCGATGCGCACGATGTCGATGAGCTTGGTCGGGTCGGAGTCCAGGTCGACCATGTTCCCCGCCTCCTTCGCCGCCGACGTGCCCGTGTTCATCGCCACGCCCACGTCCGCCTGCGCGAGTGCCGGGGCGTCGTTGGTGCCGTCGCCGGTCATCGCGACCAGCCGCCCGCCCTGCTGCTCGCGGCGGATGAGATCGAGCTTGTCCTCGGGGGTGGCCTCGGCGAGGAAGTCGTCGACCCCGGCCTCCGCGGCGATGGCCTGCGCGGTGAGCGGGTTGTCTCCGGTGATCATGACCGTGCGGATGCCCATGCTGCGCAGCTCGTCGAAGCGCTCGCGCAGGCCGTCCTTCACGATGTCCTTGAGGTGCACGACGCCCAGCACGCGCCCGTCCTCGCCGGTGGCGCGCACCGCCACGACCAGGGGTGTGCCGCCGCTTCTCGCGACACCGTCGGTGAGGGAGGTCAGCTCGGCGTCGGTCCCGCGGCCCAGCCAGGCCGACACCGCGGAGCCGGCCCCCTTGCGGATCTCGGTGCCGTCGGCGAGGTCGAGTCCGCTCATGCGGGTCTGCGCGGTGAACGGCACGACCACGGCGTCCTCCGGCGCCTCCACCCGGAGGCCGCGCGCGGTGGCCAGTTCGACGATCGAGGCGCCCTCGGGCGTGGGGTCGGCCAGGGACGACAGGGCGGCGACCCGCAGCAGCTCCTCCGCGTCGACGCCCGTCAGCGGCAGCACCTCGTGCGCGCGCCGGTTGCCGTACGTGATCGTGCCCGTCTTGTCGAGCAGCAGCGTGGTCACGTCTCCCGCGGCCTCGACCGCGCGGCCCGACATCGCCAGCACGTTGCGCTGCACGAGGCGGTCCATCCCGGCGATGCCGATGGCCGACAGTAGCGCGCCGATGGTGGTCGGGATGAGGCAGACGAGCAGAGCGATCAGCACCGGGATGCTCACCGGGGAGGCGGCGTACGAGGCGATCGGGTTCAGCGCCAGCACCACCACGACGAACACAATCGACAGGCTCGCGAGGAGGATGTTCAACGCGATCTCGTTCGGGGTGCGCTGACGGCTCGCGCCCTCGACCAGCGCGATCATGCGGTCGACGAAGGTCTCACCGGGCTTCGACGTGATGCGCACCACGATGCGGTCGGACAGCACCCGGGTGCCGCCCGTGACGGCGCTGCGGTCGCCGCCGGACTCGCGGATGACCGGGGCGCTCTCGCCCGTGATCGCCGACTCGTCGACGGTCGCGATCCCCGCCACGATGTCGCCGTCGCCCGGGATCAGCTCGCCCGCGGTCACGATCACGACGTCGTCGCGCTGCAGCTCCGCCGACGACACCTCCACGGTCTCGGCGCGCTCGGCCGCGGGATCCGCCGCGGGATCGTGGCGCACCACGCGGCGGGCCATCGTGCTGGTGCGGGTCTTGCGCAGGCTCGCGGCCTGCGCCTTGCCCCGGCCCTCCGCGACCGACTCGGCCACGTTCGCGAACAGCACCGTGAGCCACAGCCACACCGCGATGCCCCACGTGAACGCGAGCGGCACCGGCGAGCCACCGGAGTCGGCCGGTCCGCCCAGGAAGGGCTCCGCGATCGCGAGCACGGTCGTGAAGGCCGCACCCACCCAGACGAGCAGCATCACGGGGTTGCGCACGAGCGTGGCGGGGTTGAGCTTGCGGACGGCGCCGGGCAGCGCCTGCACGAGCTGCGACCAGCCGAACGACCGCGGTGTCGCAGCGGGGGCGGGGGCCGCGGCGCTCTCGGGCGCGGACGGCGTGGTGAGGAGGGTCATGTCAGAGTCCTTCGGCGAGCGGTCCCAGTGCGAGCACGGGGAAGTAGGTGAGGGCGGTGACCACGACGGTCACCGTGAGGAGCAGGCCGACGAACTGCGGCCGGTGGGTGGGCAGGGTCCCGGTCGTGGCGGGGATGCGCTCCTGCGCCGCGAACGACCCGGCGAGCGCGAGCACCAGCACGATCGGCAGGAAGCGGCCGAGCAGCATCGCCACGCCCAGGGCCGTGTTGAACCACGGGGTGTTCGCGGTGAGCCCGGCGAAGGCGGAGCCGTTGTTGTTCGCGGCCGAGGTGAAGGCGTACAGCACCTCGCTCATGCCGTGCACGCCCGGGTTGAGGATGCTCGTGGACTCCACGTCGTCCCGGATGCCGGGGATCGCGAAGCTCAGGGCCGTGCCGCCGAGGACGAGCGCCGGGACCACGAGGATGTACAGGCTCGCGAGCGTCATCTCCCGCGGGCCGATGCGCTTGCCGAGCCACTCCGGCGTGCGGCCGACCAGCAGCCCGCCCACGAAGACCGCGACGATCGCGAGCACCAGCATGCCGTACAGCCCCGAGCCCACCCCGCCGGGGGCGACCTCGCCGAGCATCATGTTCAGCATCGGCATCATGCCCCCGAGCGCCGTGTACGAGTCGTGCATCGAGTTGACGGCGCCCGTCGAGGTGAGCGTGCTGGCACTGCCGAACAGCGTCGAACCGAGGATCCCGAAGCGCAGCTCCTTGCCCTCCGTCGCGGCTCCCGCGAGCTCGGGTGCGGCGCCCCGGCCGGCGAGCTCCAGTGCCGAGAGGGCGACCGTCGAGGCGAGGAAGATCGTGCCCATCACGGCGACGATCGCGTAGCCCTGGCGGTGGTCGCCCACCAGGCGGCCGTAGGTGCGCGGCAGCGCGAACGGGATCACCAGGATCAGCAGCACCTCGATCAGGTTCGTCCACCCGGTGGGGTTCTCGAACGGGTGGGCGGAGTTCGCGTTGAAGAAGCCGCCGCCGTTCGTGCCGAGCAGCTTGATGGCCTCCTGCGACGCGACGGGTCCGCCGGGGATCGTCTGCGCGCCCCCGGACACCGTGGTCACGTCGGTGAAGCCCGCGAAGTTCTGGATCACGCCGCCGACCAGCAGGGCGACCGCGCCGATCAGCGCGAGCGGCAGCAGCAGCCGCCCGAGCCCGCGGGTCAGGTCGACCCAGAAGTTGCCGATCGTCGCGGAGCCGCGGCGGGACAGACCCCGCACCAGCGCGAGCGCGACCGTGAGGCCGACCGCCGCCGACACGAAGTTCTGTACCGTGAGGCCGGCCAGCTGCACGGTGTAGCCCATGGTCTGCTCGGGCGAGTACGACTGCCAGTTCGTGTTCGCGACGAACGACGCGGCCGTGTTGAACGCGAGGCCCTCGGGCACGGCGGGGAGCCCGAGCGACTCCGGCAGGAACGCCTGCAGCCGCTGCAGCGCGTAGACGAGCACGAGGCCCACGAGCGAGAACAGCAGCACGCTCCGGGCGTACGCGCGCCAGGTCTGCTCCGAGCGCGGGTCGACCCCGATCACGCGGTACAGCCCGCGCTCCACCCGCAGGTCCTTCGCGGAGGTGTAGACGTGGGCGATGTAGTCGCCGAGGGGGCGGTAGAGCAGCACGAGCACGACCACGACGGCCGCGACCTGGAGCACCCCGAACAGGATCGTCGCGTCCATCAGAACCGCTCCGGGGCGACCAGGGCGACGACGAGGTACACGATCGCGGCGACGGCCAGCACCGCGGCGATGATCTCGAACACGATCATGCGCGGTCCACCGCCTTCGCGACGAGGGACACGAGGGCGAACAGCGCGAGGGTCAGCGCGAGGTAGATGATGTCGAGCACGACCCCGATCCAACTCCCGGGCGTCGCCGCCTCCGTCGATCCTCACGGTTCCCCTACGCCACGTCCGCCGATGCATGCGGCTTTCTCACGGTGGGCCCTATGCTCGCGAGGTGGGGACGCGCGGACACCGGATCAGGCCAGGGGCCGTGCTGGTGCTCGCCCTCGTCGCGGTCGCGGCGGTCTGCGTCGTCACCGGGTTCCTGCCGAGCGACGACGCCGAGGCGCTCGGGCTGCGGACCGCTCCGGTGCTGGGCTTCGTCGTCGCGATCACGATCGTCGCGGAGCTCGCGCGGGACGCGGCGGTGTTCGACGTGGTCTCGCAGCGGCTCGCCCGGTGGGGTCGGGGCAGGGTGGCGCTGCTGTGGCTGCTCGTGATCGCGCTCGCGGTGGTGAGCACGGTCTTCCTGTCGCTCGACACGACGGCGGTGATCGTCACGCCCGTGGTGGTGGTGCTCGCGCAGAGCATCGGTGTCCCGCCGATCCCGTTCGCGCTGGCGACCGTCTGGCTCGCGAACACGGCCTCGCTGGCCCTCCCGGTGTCGAACCTCACGAACCTGCTCGCGGCGCGTCAGATCGGCGACGGGCCCGCCGCGTTCGTCGCGCTGAGCTGGGCGCCGACCCTCGTCGGCATCCTCGTCCCCGTGCTGCTGCTCACCCTCGTGCACCGGCGCACCGTGTTCTCGCGCTACCGCACGCCCCCGCCCCGGCGCCCCGCCGATCCGGTGCTGTTCTGGACCGCGACGGGCGTGCTCGTGGTGCTCATGCCCGCGCTCGCCCTGAGCCACGACGTGTGGATCCCGGCGACGGTCGCGGCGGTCGCGCTCGTGGCGGTGTTCGCGGTGCGGCGGCGCAGGGCGCTGCGGTGGGGACTGGTGCCCTGGCAGGCGGTCGCGCTGGCCGCCGCGCTGTTCGTGCTGGTGGAGACGCTGCACGCGCGGGGAGCGCTCGACGTGCTCACCGCGCCGATCGCGGGCGACGGGTTCGGTGACCTCCTGCGGCTCGCGGCGCTCGGTGCCGTGAGCGCCAACGCCATCAACAACCTCCCCGCCTACCTCGTGCTCGAGCCCGCGGCGGGCGACCCCGTCGCGCTCATGGCGCTGCTGATCGGCGTGAACCTCGGCCCGCTGATCACGCCGTGGGCCTCGCTCGCGACGCTGCTGTGGCACCACCGCATCACCGCGCTCGGCGTGGAGATCCGCTGGAGCCGCTTCATGGCGTGGGGGACGGTGGCGGCGGTGCCCACGGTGATCGCCGCGGTCGCCGTGCTGGCCCTCGTCGCCGGCTAGTGCCGGGGGTCAGCTCCCTACCGGCCACTCCTCGGCGAGCAGACCGTAGTTCATGCCGTCGAGCCACTCGCCCGAGCGGTGCAGGGCGGTCTTGCGGCTGTGCTCCTCGCGGCGCATGCCGAGCCGCTCCATGAGCCGCCAGGAGGGCTCGTTGTCGGCGAAGCAGCCGGCGTGCACGCGGCGCAGGCCGAGCGGGCCGAAGCACACCTCGATCGCCGCCCGCACCGCCTCGGTCGCATAGCCGCGGCCCGTGGAGGCGGGGTCGAGCACCCAGCCGAGCTCGGCCTCCACGCCCTTCGCGCGCTCGGCGACCTCAAGCTGCGCCCAGGCGTCCTCGATGCGGATCATGAGGTCGCCGATGGGGGTGGGGGCGTCACCCTCGTGCTCGGGCAGGCGCTCGATCAGGTACAGCGACGCCAGTCGGGCGGGCTCGAGGTGGCGCTCGCGGAACGCCTCGATCGTGTCGGGCGCGAGGCCCAACCAGCGGTTCACCTCGGGCAGGCGTCGCCACCCCCACATCGCGTCGAGATCGTCGGGGGTGCACGGACGCAGCTGCAGCCGGGGGGTGCGGACGGGCCAGGGAACGCCTTCGGTCATGCCCTCAGCCTAGGGCGGGCTCCGCGCCGCGCGGCCCCGGACTGCCGGGTGCGTACGGCGAGGGCCGCGCAGGCGATCACGGCGAGTCCTCCCGCGACCGTGGGCCAGCCGATCTGCTCGTGCAGCAGCAACCCCGCCCACGCGATACCCATCACCGGCTGCACGAGCTGGATCTGGCTCACCTGCGCCATCGGCCCGATCGCGAGTCCGCGGTACCAGGCGAAGAAGCCGAGGAACATGCTGACCGCGGCGAGGTACGCGAACGCGAGCCACTGCACGGGCGTCGCGGCGGGTGGCTGCGCGACCGCGGCGACGACAGCGAGCGCGGCCATCAGGGGAGCGGCGAGCACGAGCGCCCAGGAGATCGTCTGCCACGACCCGAGCTCGCGCGCGAGCAGGCCGCCCTCCGCGTAGCCGACGGCCGCGGCGAGCACGGCCCCGAAGAGCAGCAGGTCGGCGACGTGGAGGGTGCCGAGTCCCCCGCCCTGTGCCACGGCGAACACGACGGCACACGCGGCGCCGGCGGCCGCGAAGACCCAGAACGACCGCGCCGGCCTCTCTCCCGTGCGCACCACGACGGCGACGGCGGTGGCGGCGGGGAGCAGGCCGATCACGACCGCGGCGTGACTTCCGGGCGTCGTGGTGAGGGCGAAGGAGGTGAGGATCGGGAAGCCGACGACCACGCCGCCCGCGACGACCGCGAGGCGTGCCCACTGTCGGGCCGTGGGTGTGCGGGACCGCGCGAGAGTGAGCACGCCCGCGGCGAGGACGGCCGCGACCACGGCGCGCGCCGACCCGATGAACAGGGGCGACAACCCGCCGATCGCGACGCGGGTGAGGGGCAGCGTGAACGAGAAGGCGATGACCCCGAGAAGCCCCCAGCCGGGGCCGGCGTATCCGGATAGCACTGTCGGACGAAGGGCAGTAGCGCTACTCTGTTCTGTCATGGGTCAGGATAGCACCGAGCGCATCGTCCGCGGACTGCGAGCCTGGGTGGCGTCGGCCGCCCCCGGTGCCCGGCTCCCGTCCAGTCGTGCGCTCGTCGCCGAGTACGGGGCGAGCCCGGTCACGGTGCAGCGCGCCGTGCAGCAGCTCGCGCGCAGCGGTCTGATCGACACGCGGCCGGGGGTCGGCACGTTCGTCCGGGCCGCGCGGGCCCCCAGAGCGCTGGACCACAGCTGGCAGACCGCCGCGCTCGGCCCCGCCCCCATGCGCTCCTCTGGCCTCTCCGCGACGCAGCGCACCGCCGCCCCGGACGTCATCGGCCTGCACTCGGGCTATCCCTCGCCCGAGCTGCTGCCGGAGCGCCTGGTTCGGCAAGCGCTCGTCCGGGCGTCGCGCACCCCCGCCGCGGTGACGCGCTCCCCGGCCGCCGGTCTCCCCGAGCTCCAGGCATGGTTCGCCGCGGAGCTGGCGGCGACCGTCCCCTCCGGCATCGCGGCACCCTCACCCAGGGACGCGCTGGTCGTGGCCGGCAGCCAGAGCGGTCTCAGCTCGATCTTCCGGGCCGTCGTGGGCACCGGGCGGCCGCTGCTGATCGAGTCGCCCACGTATTGGGGTGCGCTGCTCGCGGCGGAGCAGGCGGGGGTCGCACTGGTGCCGATCTCTTCCGGACCCGCCGGCCCCGATCCGGACGAGGTGGAGCGGGCGTTCGCGCGGACGGGAGCGCGGGCGTTCTACGCCCAGCCGACGTTCGCGAATCCGAGCGGCGCACGCTGGTCCGTGGCGACGGGGGAGGCGGTGCTCGAGATCGTGCGGCGGCACGGGGCGTTCCTCATCGAGGACGACTGGGCGCACGACCTCGGCATCGACGCCGACGCGCATCCCCTCGCCGCGGCCGACGACGACGGACACGTGGTGTACGTGCGCTCGCTCACCAAGAGCGTCTCGCCCGCGCTGCGCGTGGCGGCGGTGATCGCCCGAGGCCCGGCGCGCGAGCGGATCCTCGTGGACCGGGCTGCCGAGGGCATGTACGTGAGCGGGCTGCTGCAGGCCGCGGCGCTCGACGTGGTGACGCAGCCGGCCTGGCGCACGCACCTGCGCGGATTCCGCGAACAGCTGCGCACGCGCCGTGACCTGCTGGTGTCGAGCCTCGCAGCGCACGCGCCCGCGGTGACGGTGGAGAACGTGCCGGCGGGCGGCCTGAACCTGTGGGCGCGGCTGCCGGAGGGGACGGACGTCGGCCGGGTCGTGCGGGAGTGCGAGCTCCGCGGCCTGCTCATCGCCCCGGGCGGAGAGTGGTTCCCGGCGGAGCCCGCTGGCGCGTACGTGCGACTCACCTACGCGAACGCCGATCCCTCCCGGTACGCCGAGGCCGCGGGCATCCTCGGCGCCGTCGTCGACGGGTCCTGACTCCTCACTTCCGCGGCCAGAGCTTCCGGCGCAGCGCGGGGAACAGCAGGGCGACCGCGACGAGCAGGGAGATCGCGACGTTGAGCAGGAAGATCGGATTCTCCCCGGAGAGGAACTCGTAGACCACCGCGTTCCCGGCGGCGCTGATCACGGCGAGAGCCAGCACGAGATACATCGTTCTTCTCCCGTGGGCAGTGCGCGCGCTCATTTCACCCCTCCAGACTACCTCATATGACGACAGTGTGATCCGAAATGACTGCCATGGAGCATGGTAGGTGCGGCCTCGACCCGGCGCTCTCGGTTGAGCCGGCGCGCGCGGAACCCGCCGGACTCAGTCCGTCGAGGGGGGACCGGCGGGGCGGTGGGCGCGGCGGCCCGACACCACGACCGGGCGGCCGGCGCGCTCCTGGCCGGGAAGCGGGCGGGAGCGGCGACCGTAGATGAGCTCGGACGAGTCGAGCAGCCACGGCACCAGGGTGATCGAGACGCCGTGCACCAGCATGAGCTGGTTGGCCAGGCGTCGGGCCCGCCGATTGTGCAGGAACGACTCCCACCAGTGGCCCACGATGTACTGCGGAAGATAGACGGTCACGACCGAAGAGCCGTGCTTCTCGCGGTACTGGCGGATGAACTGCGTCACCGGCTGCGCGAACGAACGGTACGGCGACTCGACGATCACGAGGGGCACCGGCACGAGGTGCTCCGCCCACTCGCGCTGCAGCGCCGCCGCGTCGTCGGCCGACACCGCCACGTGCACCGCGAGGGTCTTGTCGTGCTTCGCGGCGATCGCGTAGTCGATGGCCTTCATGACAGGCTTCTGCAGGTGGTTCACGAGCACGATCGCGACGTCGCCCGACGCCCCGAAGCGGGTGGTGTCGTCGATCGCGATCTCGTGCTCCACGTCGCGGTAGTACCGCTTCACGCCGATCATGAGGAACGCGAGCACCGGGATCGCGAAGAACACCAGGTAGGCGCCGTGCGTGAACTTGGTGATGGTCACGATGACCAGCACCAGCACCGTGAGGGTCGCCCCGGCCGAGTTGATCAGCAGGCCCACCTTCGCCGAGCGGCGGTCGGTCGCCGCTGCGCCGTCTCGCGGTCCCGCGGCCGGTTCTCGCAGCACGCGTCGCCAGTGGCGCACCATGCCGATCTGCCCGAGCGAGAACGACACGAACACGCCGATGATGTACAGCTGGATCAGTGTCGTCAGCCGGGCCTGGAACACCACCAGCACCGCGATCGCCGCGATGCCGAGCAGGATCATGCCGTTCGAGAACACCAGGCGGTCGCCGCGGGTGTTGAGCGACTTGGGGGCGTAGCCGTCGCGCGCGAGCACCGCGCCCAGCAGCGGGAAGCCGTTGAAGGCCGTGTTCGCCGCGAGCAGCAGCACGCACGCGGTCGCCGCCTGCACGATGAAGAAGGGGATGCTGCCGCCGCCGAACGTCGCGGCCGCGATCTGCGCCATCAGGCTCGGCTGCGGCGTGGTGCAGTCGAAGCCGATCAGGTCGCACGGGTTCTCGGCGTAGTGCACGCCCGTGATGAGCGCGAGGGCGGTGAGGCCGGAGAACAGGCAGATCGCGATGGTGCCCATGAGCACGAGCGTGGACTGGGCGTTGCGCACCTTGGGCGCCCGGAACGCGGGCACGCCGTTCGACACGGCCTCGACGCCGGTGAGCGCGGAGCATCCGCTCGAGAACGCGCGCAGGATGAGGAGGATGACGGCCGCCTGGCTCAGGCTCTCCGCCTGCACGCTGAAGTCCGCGCTGGACGCGACGGGGGCGTCGCCGAAGACCGTGCGGATCAGGCCCGTGACGATCATGATGCCGACCGAGCCGATGAACACGTACGTCGGGATCGCGAACACCAGCGACGCCTCGCGCACGCCGCGCAGGTTCACGATGATGATGAGGATCACGAAGCCCACCGCGAGCTCGACGCGGAAGGGGTCGAGCCCCGGCACGGCCGAGATGATGTTGTCCACGCCCGAGGCGACCGACACCGCGACGGTCAGCACGTAGTCGACCAGGAGTGCCGCCGCGACGATCACGCCGGGGATCTCGCCGAGGTTCTTCGACGCGACCTCGTAGTCGCCGCCGCCCGAGGGGTAGGCCTTGATGAGCTGACGGTAGCTGAGCACCACCACGAGCAGCAGCACCACGACGGCGATCGCGACGAGCGGCGTGAACGACAGGAACGTGAGCCCGCCGATCAGCAGGATCATCACGAGCTCCTGCGGCGCGTAGGCCACCGAGCTCAGTGCGTCGGAGGCGAAGATCGGCAGCGCCATGCGCTTGGGGAGCAGCTGCTCGTCGACCTGCTCGCTCGTCAGCGGGTCGCCGATGAGGATGCGCTTCGCTCGCGGCGGCGCGTCCGCGCCGAGTCGGGTTTCTTCTGACACGTCCGGCGACACTACGCCCGCGCGCGGCGCCCTCACAAGATCCTTACGGAATCCCTACGGTCGCATTCCGCACCCTGACGGAATCCTTACGGGCACCGCGTAGCCTTGTTCTCCATGGGGGAGCAGGTCGTTCTGGGTGTCTTCGCGATCGCGATCGGAATGGCCGTCGGCATCGTGCTGTTCGTGCCGTTCGTCGCGATCAGCTACCGCCGCCGCGGGAGGCTCAGCTTCGGACGGACGATGCTGTGGCTCGCCGCCCTGATCTACTTCTGGGCGATCTGGACGTACACGCTGCTGCCTCTGCCCGACCCCGACGCGATCCGCTGCGTCGGCGCGATCATCGACCCGATGTCGGTCGTGCACGATCTGCAGCGCGCGTTCGCGTCTCCCCAGCCGTTGCGTCACCCGGCGTTCCTGCAGCTCGCCTTCAACGTGCTGCTGTTCCTCCCGCTCGGGACGTTCGTGCGGGTGCTGGCCGGCCGCGGGGTCGTGGTCGCCCTGCTCGCCGGTCTCGGGCTCTCGCTGCTGGTCGAGACCACGCAGCTGACCGGCGTGTGGGGACTGTACCCGTGCGCGTACCGGTTCTTCGACGTCGGCGACCTGATGACCAACACGATCGGCGCGGTCGTGGGCTGCACGCTCGCACTCGTCGTGCCGCGCGCCCTGCGCGGCTCGCGCGCCGCCGCGGATGCGGATCAGCCGCGCGCGGTCACGCGCGGACGCCGGGCCCTGGCGATGCTGTGCGACGGTCTGGCGTACTTCTTCGTGAGCGCTGTCGTCGCCGTGACCGTGCAGCTCTGGCTCGCGTACGTCGTGGACGACCGGGCGGCGGTGCTCGACGGCGCTGCGTCGGAGCTGGTGAGCACGGTGGCCGCCTCGGGCCTGTGGCTCGTTCTGATCCTCGTCACCGGTCGCTCGGTCGGCGATGTCGCGGTGCAGCTGCGCTACACCGGCTCGCGCCTGCCGATGATGCTCGCGCGCCTGCTGCGGTGGGCGGGCGGCATCGGCGGCATCGGCGCGCTCGCCCTGCTCGGCTTCCCGTTCGACCTGATCTCTTCGGTGCTCTACCCGGTCGCGGTCGTGCTGCTGTTCACCACGCGTCGCGGCCGCGGGCTCCCCGGGCTCCTCTCCGGGCAGGACGTGGAGGACGCGCGGGAGCGGCAGGCGTCGGCGCCCGCCGCGTCGGCCTGACCGGTCGCCCTCCCCGCCGCCCGGTCGATCGCCCGCGGATCCGTGATCGACGACCCTCGTTCCCGGGACGCGGGACGGCGCAGAGTGACGGTGCGTCCGTCCGGGCGCCTTGAGCGAACAGGAGCCACCCATGACCGACACCGCCACCCGCCCCCGCGGACACCGACCACCCACCCGCCGCGGCGGCCGACTGTGGCTGCTCTGGGGTGTGGCCGCCGGCCTGCTCGGGGTCACCGCCACCGTGGTGTTCGACGTGCGACCGTGGTCGGAGGCCGACTACGCCCGCGGCGGCATCCTCTCCGCGGCGGCCGAAGACATGCCGGCGCTCGACCCCGTGGGCAACAAGATCGGCTTTCTGCTCGGCTTCGCAGCCGTGGCGTGCCTCCTGGTGCTGCACGGAGCCTGGCGCGTGCGAGTGGAACGGGGATCCACCTCGGTCGCGGCGCGCGTGTTCTCCGCGGGACTCGTGACCTCGGCCGCCGGGCTCACGTTCGGCTACGCGTGGAAGGGGACGCTCGGGCTGTATGGCCACGGCGGCCCGGAGTTCGGCAGCTTCGGCGACGAGGGTCTGCTGGTGTTCTACGCGCTCACCGACTTCGGCGCGTTCATCCCGTGGTTCGGTGTGCTCGTGTCACTGGCCGCGCTCGCCGCCATGGCCTGGTTCGAGCGATCGGCCTCGCGGGTCCTCGGGACGCTGTTGGGTGCCCTGGTGCTGCTGATCGCGGCGGGGTACATCCTCACCGGCGTCCCGGGGCTCGCCGGGCCGGTCGGTGGCCTCGGGCTCGCGTTCGCCTCGCTGTGGATGCTGCTGGGGCGCCGCGGGGTCTCGTCCGGGGACACCGCGACGGACCGGGCGGCTGCCACCGGCACCCCGCTGCCCGGCAGGTCGTGACGGCGGGCCTCAGCCGGGGCTGACCGCGGCGGCGTGCACGCTCACCCGGGTGCCGCCGCCCGGCGGTCGGTCCCAGCCCACGCGGAACCCCGCCTCGTCCGCCCACTCCCGCATCGACGCGAGCCCCACGCCGGCCCCTCGACGATCGGGGAGCCCGCGGCCGTCGTCCTGCACGCACAGCAGCCGCTCGCCGGGGCCGCCGAGCGTGACCACCACCTCGCGCGCGCCGGCGTGCCGCACGGCGTTGAGCAGTGCCTCCGCGGCGATGCGCAGCAGGATGCCCGCACGGGCGGGGTCGAGATCGGGGTCGGCACCCGGAACGAGACGCACGGCCGCCCCCGCCGCGCCCAGTGCGGACACCAGGCGCCGCAGCTCGCCGTCGAGGTCGTGCACCGGGGTCGTGCCGCCGCGGGCGAGCCGGGCGAGGGTCGCCGTCTGCGCCTCCAGCAGCTCGGCGACGCGGGCGGCCGTCTCCTCCGCCGCCGCCCGGTCACCCCGTGCGAGCAGGTTGGTGGCCGCGGCGAGCGAGAACCCCGCTCCGGACAGCGCGGGCCCGAGCCCGTCGTGCAGCTCCCGGCGCAGCGCCCGTCGTTCCGCGTGCTGCGCCTCCGCCGCCGTCCGCCGTGCCTCGGCGAGGGCGGTCGATGCCTCCGCGAGCCGCACGACCACGCCGATCACCGGGCCCAGATCCGCGATCGCCTCGGTGGTCCTGCGCCCGACGGGCACCCCGTCGACCTCCCCGGTCACCTCCAGCACGACACCGGGGTCGCCGTCCACCGCGAAGGCCGTGGTCGTGCCGCGGGGATCCCCCACCACGACGTCCGTGGTGCCGAGGTGCTCGCCGTCACCGCCCGCGTCGTCCGCCGCGACCCGGAGGCGCACCGAACCGAGGCGCAGCGTGGCCCGCAGCGCCGTCGCCAGGGCGCGCAGGCCGTCCGCGCCGGTGGCGATCTCGCCCACCTCCGCCCCCAGCGTGTCCACGAGCCGCTCGGGCGCCCCGGCGTCGCCGTACACGAGGCGGTCGACCCGCCGGCGGATGAGGCGCCGCATCGGCAGCAGCCCGATCGCGACCAGCGCCGCGGTGGCGAACACGGCCAGTGGCGTCGGAGGGCCGACCGTCTCCATCGCTGTCACGATCAGCAGGTAGCCCGTCGCGGCGAGCACCGCCAGGATGCTGGTCGTGAGCACCGTGCTCACTGTCACGTCGACGCCGCGCAGCCGATGCTGCAGACCCATCACGAGCACCGCCGATGGATAGAAGATCTGCCCGACGATGGGCGCGATGGTGCCGAACACCCACAGCGGGGCTGCGAGCTGGAGCGAGGCGGGCAGCACCGTGACCACGTAGGAGGCAGTCAGGAACACATGCCCGACCAGCAGCCAGATCAGGGCGTACCGCTGCGACCGCGGTGACCGGAGTGCCCGCTTCAGCACGATCACGGCGACCGCGGTCGAGGCGCACAGCGTCACGGCGGCCGCGGCCCCGTAGGCGCCGGGCAGCATCGCCTGGTACCACGGCCAGTCCGGGGCGAGCGGGTTGTCGAGCGGTCCGGCGCCCTGCTGGGTGAGGGACGCGACGGTGGCCACGCCGGCCGCCGTCACCACGAGACACAGCAGCCCACGGTCGAGGGCGGCGCGCCGGCCGGGGAGCAGCAGCAGCGGCACGACCGCGGTCAGGAAGGTGCCGGGGACGAACGCCCAGCCGCCCGCGTAGGCGAGCAGTGCGCCCCCGGGCAGCCCGCCGCTCTCCACCGCCAAGAGGCCGTACTGCACGCCGAACGCGGCGAGCCCCGAGCCCACGGCGTGCACCGCGAGCAGCACGGCGACCGGCTGCGGACGACGCACCAGGAGCACCGCGGCCAGGGGCGCGTACACCGCCGCGACCGTGAGGCCGATGTCGTCGAACCGGGCCTGCGCGGCCGGCGGGGCCGGAGAGAGGAAGGTGCCGGCGACGGGGGCCGCCGGGAGCTCGAACCGCCACGCCAGCAGGATCGACGCGGCCGCCAGACCCCAGGCGCTCGCGAGCACCGCGACCCCCGCGAGGCGCCGAGCACCGCCGCCTGTCATGCGGGCACCGCCGTCACCGTGACCGCGCGGCGCCCGGTCGGCTCCTCCCCGGGCACGCGCTCGGCGACCCTGGCGTGCAGCGCCCGCACGATCGGGTCGACCCGCACCGCGGCCCCTACCACCCGCAGCACCGCGCGGTCGGCGGGGCCCACCGTGACCTCGATCCGCTCGACCCCGCCCTCCCGGCGGGCACGCAGCATCGCCTCAGCGACCAGGTGGTACAGGTGCTCGGGGTGTTCGGGCGCCCGCCGCACCTCGGCGTGCAGCGCCGGCTCCGGAAAGCGCGCGGCGAGTTCGCTCAGCGCGCCGGTCAGGTCGCCGGCGTCGAGCGCCCCGGGCAGCAGGGTGCGGGCGAGGTCGCGCACCTCGGTGGTCGCCGCCTGCAGTGCGGCCGAGGCATCACGCAGCACGAGGTCGGGTCGCGGAGAGTCCGGGAGCGCGCGCAGGGCCCGGCGCACCCGGGCGAGCACGGGCTCGAGTCCTGCCTCGATCTCGGCCCGCGCGAACCGCCGCTCGCTGGCCGCGATCCGCCGCGCGCCGTCTCTGGCCACGCGCAGACCCTCGTCGGCGTCGGCCAGCAGCACCGCCACGCTCAGCACCCCGCCGATGCGGCGCAGCGCGGCGAGGCTGCGCGGCTCCACGCGCCGACCGGAGGTGCCGCTCACCTCCACCGTCCCGCACGCGCCGCCGGCCGCGAGCAGGGCGACCACCTCCCGCGTTGCGGGATCGAGCGTGCCGGCCTGTCCGTGGGAGTGCTCGGGGCCGGAGGAGGCGATCGCGACCCCGCCGAGGCGGAGCGACCGGCGCAGCGCTTCGGCCAGCACCTCCAGCGACGCGCGGCCGCTGCCGCCGCCCGCCTCCGTGCTCACGGTGCGCAGCAGTGCACGCGGCTCGGCGGAGCGGCCGTACAGCAGCTGGTCAACGGCGCGCTGCACGCCGCGGCGCACGGGCTCCGCGCCGACCGCGATCAGCACGACGGCGACCATGCCCGCGCTCGTGGGCGGCAGTGGCGCGAGCTGCGCGATCGTCGCGGCGACCGCACCGTAGGCGGCCAGCAGGGCGGACACCAGGAGCACTCCGACCGCGAACCGGGCCCGCGCCGGCTCCACGGCGTCGGGGGCGCGGGCGATCGCGGTGAGCACGAACGAGGCCGCAGCGAACAGCACGCACGCGGGCAGCACGGCCGCGGCGAACGCGGTGCCGAGCAGGGAGCCGCCGCCGTCCGTCGCGACCGTGAAGCCGCCCACGCCGCACAGCAGCAGGGCGAAGTGGGCGATCGCGAGCCATACGGCCGCCTCCCGGTCGGGGGAGGAGCGTCGCCGGGCGACCCACAGGATCGTCGCACCCGACCACAGCGCCAGCGCCAGCCAGACGATCCACAGGGCGGCCGTGAACGGAAGCGGCGTCCCGCGGTCCAGCTCCACGGCGCTCGACACCGCGAGGGCCGTGGACAGTGCGGCGCCCGCCGCGAGCAGCGTACGGGCGTGGAGCAGCACCGCCGCCCCCAGCGCCCCGGCGACCGTGAGACCACCGGGCATCCACGCCACGCCCAGCAGGTCGAGCCACAGCCCGCCGTCGACCCCGGCCGCGCGCAGTCCCGCCGCAAGCGTGGCCGCCCCACCGCCCACCCCCGTCGTGGCGAGGGTGAGCGGGAGCAGGGGGCCGCCGCGACCGCCGTGACCGCCGCGGACGGGCAGGAGTGCGGCCGCACCGCCGAACGCCAGGGCGGCGCTGAGCGTGCCGACGGCCTCGATGCCGCCGGACGAGTGCAGGCACAGCAGCGCACCGATCAGCGCGGGACCCCACGACGCCAGCAGGAGCGCAGCCGTCGTCGCCACTCCGAGCACGCGCGAGGGTCCGTGCGCTCGCGCCGTGGGGGCGGCGGCTCCGCTCATCGGCGCTCCTCTCCGAGCCTCAGTGTGCCGGAGGGGGCGCGGCCTGACCAGGGTCGCGGGGCGTCCCGGGGCGGATCTCCCGGGCGGTCGGGACACGGTGCCCTCGGAGCCGGGACGCAGGGACCCCTAGCGTCGGTGGCGGTGGAGGACACCGTGCCGACGCGGGTCGGCAGGAGGAGGGGACCATGCGCGGTCGATCGGGTCGACGAGCGCACGAGGGGACCGGGTCGCGGTCGCCGCAGCGGGATCATGGGGACCGGTGCGGGCGAGGCGACCGCCGGCGGGCTGCGGGCTCGCACGGCGGACTCGGCGGGAGCGGGGGCTGCTCCCGCCGGGTGTCCCTCCCCGCACGTCGCCCCCCGGAGCAGCGTGGGCCCGCGGTGGTGCGCCGCGGGGCGGGAGCGCTAGCGTGAGCGGCATGCCAGAGGAGTCCAGCGCGGTGGACGCGGCGGACAGTGCCGTGCGCATCTTCGTGGTGGACGACCACCCGGTCTTCGCCTTCGGCATGTCGAGCTTCCTGGAGTCGATCGAGGGGTTCCGGGTCGTGGGCAGGGCCGGCACCGAGGACGAGGCGGTCGACGGTGTGCTGGCCGCGCAGCCCGACGTGGTGCTCATGGACGTGGATCTCGGGGCGGGATCCGGCATCGAGGCGACGCGGCGCATCGTGCGGGTGGCCCCGGGCATCGGCGTGCTCATCGTGACGATGCTCGGCGATGACGACTCGGTGTTCGCCGCCCTCCGCGCCGGAGCCAGGGGCTACCTGCTCAAGAGCGCGCTGCCGGACGAGATCGAGCGGGGGCTGCGCGCCGTGGCGTCGGGTGACGTGCTGCTCACGGCCGAGGTGGGGCGCCGCGCGATCGACCTGCTGTCGGGCGCGCGCACGACCGGGCCCGTGGTGTTCCCCGAGCTGACGCACCGCGAGCGCGAGGTGCTCGACCTCATCGCCCGCGGCCTCGACAACCAGGCGGTGGCCCGGCGGCTCGTGCTGTCGTCGAAGACCGTGCGCAACTACCTGTCCGGCATCCTCGCGAAGCTCGCGGTGCCCGATCGCAGCGCGCTGATCGTGCGTGCGAGGGAGGCCG
This sequence comes from Microbacterium sp. NPDC059771, assembly GCF_042732495.1. Taxonomy (NCBI): domain Bacteria; kingdom Bacillati; phylum Actinomycetota; class Actinomycetes; order Micrococcales; family Microbacteriaceae; genus Microbacterium; species Microbacterium sp. NPDC059771. Next base: position 746,736 of record NZ_JBHWHK010000001.1, read on the forward strand.
GGCTCGGTCGGGACGCGCCGGACGCTCCCGCGTGACCGTGATAATCCACAGCGCTTTCCGATCACGGATCGATAACGTCGATCCCATGAGCGTGATCCCGGTCGACGAAGCCATGATCAGCGAGGCCAAGGAGCTGCGCGATCAGCTGCAGCGCTTCCTGCGCGAGTACGAGTTCGGCATGCGGGAGGTGGAGACGAAGATCTCGATCCTGCGCGACGAGTTCACGCACGACCACGCCTACAACCCGATCGAGCACGTGAAGAGCCGCCTGAAGTCGCCGGACAGCATCGTGGAGAAGCTCGCGCGCAAGGGGATCGACGAGCCCGACTTCGAGCGCATCCGCGCCGAGATCACCGACATCGCCGGGGTGCGGGTCACGTGCAGTTTCGTCGCCGACGTGTACCGGCTGTTCGACCTGCTCACCGCGCAGGACGACGTGACCGTGCGCACCGTGAAGGACTACATCGCGCAGCCGAAGGCGAACGGCTACAAGAGCCTGCACGCGATCATCGAGGTGCCCGTGTTCCTGTCGACCGGCGCGCTCTCGGTGCCGGTGGAGGTGCAGTTCCGCACGATCGCGATGGACTTCTGGGCGAGCCTGGAGCACAAGATCTACTACAAGTTCTCCAACCAGGTGCCCTCGCACCTCGTGCAGAGCCTGACCGATGCGGCGGATGCGGCCGCCGAGCTCGACAGCCGCATGGAGCGCCTGCACCGCGAGGCGCACGGCGTCCCGCGCCGGCAGCTCGCCCCGCCGCCCCCGCCGGCTCCGCGCATCGTGGGCGTGTGACCCGGGCACCCGTCGCGCCGTGCCGCGGATCGTGGGAGCATGACGGCGATGACCTCCGCCGCCTCGCCCGCCCGCACGTCGCCCGCGACGGACGACCGTCCGCACACCGACCCGGCGCTCCTGCCCGACCTCGACGAGGGTCCGCGCTGCGAGTGTCCGCACACCGGGTCCGACACCCCTCACACCGCCGTCGACACCGGTCGCGACGCCCCGGTGCCGTGCGGCAGGGCGGCCGCGTGGCGGGTGACGACCGAGTGCGTCTGCGGTGGCGGCCACCCGCGCCGCGTGGAGCTGCTGTGCACGCGGTGCCTCAACAACCGCAGCAGCCAGCTCGGCCGCGAGCGCGTCACGGTGCGCGGGATCTGATCCGCGGCCACTGATCCGCGTCGCCGTGCGTCGCAGCCCCCGCGCGTCGGTGAACGAGCTGCCCCGCTCCGGAGCCACCCAGCTCGGGTGTCGCCCCGCTACGCGCCCAGGAACTCGCGCGCGGCGGCCGACATGGCCGTGACGCCGACCTCGATCGTGGGGTGGATCTCGGGGGCGAAGAACGGCGAGTGGTTGGTGGGGATGTCCTGCTCCAGGCGGCCGGCGGCGAGGGCCTCGGCGAACCGTGCGGGATCCACGCCACCCCAGAACCAGAACACGAGCGGCACGCCCGCGTCCCGCGCGAACCAGGAGACGTCCTCGCTGCCGGTGAACATGCCGGGGTCGATCACGGCGGTCTCGCCGAGCGCACGCTGGAGTGCCGTCGTGACGCGCTCGGTCGCCTCCTCGTCGTTGATCGTGGCGGGCAGGGTGTGGTCGGTGCGGATCTCGGGCTCCCGCTCGGCGCCGGATGCGGTGGCTTCGGCGCGCACGATGCGCTCCACGCTCGCGAGCACCTTCTCGCGCACCTGGTCGTTCGGGTAGCGGAGGCTGAGCTCGAGCTTCGCCTCGGCCGGGATGATGTTGTTCTTGAGGCCGGCGTGGATCGATCCGACCGTGACCACGGCCACCCCCTGCGGGTCGATCTCGCGCGACACGATGGTCTGCAAGCGCATCACCGTGGCGGCCGCCATCACGACGGGGTCGATCGTGGCGTGCGGCCGGGAGCCGTGGCCGCCGCGGCCGTGGAGGGTGACGGTGAGGCCGTCCGACGCGGCCATCTGCGTGCCGCTGCGCACCCCGATCACGCCCGCGGGGAGCGGGGTCACGTGCTGGCCGAGCACCACGTCGGGCTTCGGGTACCGGGCGAGCAGGCCGTCGTCGAGCATGGCCCTGGCGCCGGCACCGTATTCCTCCGCGGGCTGGATGAGCACCACGAGCGTGCCCGACCAGTCCTCGCGCTCCGCCACCAGCTTCTCGACCGCGCCGATCATCGCGGTCACGTGCATGTCGTGGCCGCACGCGTGCATGACGGGCACGGTGGTGCCGGACGGGTCGACGCCCTTGGCGGTGCTCGCGTACGCGCGGCCGGTCTGCTCCTCCACGGGCAGGGCGTCCATGTCGGCGCGCACCCACACCACGGGGCCGTCGCCGTTGCGCAGCACGCCGACGACGCCGGTCACGCCGACGCCCTCCTCCACGTCGAGCCCGAGGTCACGCAGGTGCTGGGCGGCGATGCCCGCGGTGCGCGTCTCCTGGAACGAGAGCTCGGGGTGCTGGTGGAGGTCGATGTAGAGCGCTTCGAGATCGATGGCCATGGGCCGAGCCTAGCCCGCGGTCAGGGCCGGGCGTAGGACTCGAGTTCCGGCCCGGGGTGGAGCACGCCGTTCACGATCGCGCGGATCGCGAAGGCGCTGGCGTCGGCCAGGTCGACCGCGTCCGGGTGCAGCAGCCACTGCAGCTGCAGGCCGTCCATCACGGCGAGGATCGCGGCCGACGCCGCCGCGATCGTGTCGGGCTCGGTCACGCCCTCCTGCGCGCAGAGCTCGCCGAAGGCGGCGGCGACCTCGCGGCGGAGGGTCGTGTAGCGGTCCTCGAAGTAGGGGCGGGAGGGGTGGTCGTCGGTCACCGATTCCGCCGAGAGCACGGTGTACGCCTGCACGATGCCTGGGCGCTTCTCGTTCGTGAGGGCCGTGCGCACGAGGTGCAGGAACAGCTCGGGACCGTCGGGGATGTGCTTCTGGGCGAGCCCGGCGACGTCGTCCTGGTCGCGGTAGGCCAGCACCTCGAGCAGCAGCTTCTGCTTCGAGCCGAAGTGGTGCAGCACCCCGGCGTGCGTGATGCCGACCTGCTCGGCGACGTCGGCGAGGGTGCCGTTGGTCGAGCCCTTGTTGCCGAAGATCTCGATGGCCGCCTTGAGGATCTGCTCGCGCTTCTCCCGCGTCGCCGGGCGCACCCGCACGGCGTGATCGCTCTCCGACATGCGTCGTCCTCTCCTCAACCGGCCCCGCTTGCCAACCAACTTACTCCTCGGTAACCTCACCTCAGCTTACTTTCTCGACAGTAAGCAAACCGCCGCCGCACAACGACCGTGCCCAAGGAGAAGCAATGAAGCTCAGAACGTCTCTGATCGCCGCCACCGCGATCACCGCACTCGGGGTCTCGGCCCTCGCCGGATGCTCGTCCGGAGGGTCGGACGACACCGCAGCCGGCGGCGCCGCCCTCACCATCGCCAAGCCGGACGGCGCCATCACCACCGAGTCGAACAACCCGTTCGTCGGCGACTCCGCCGCGTCGAAGTACGGCTACGCCAAGGTCGTGTTCGAGACCCTGGCCCTGGTGAACCAGACGGGAGACCGCGGTACCACGCCGTGGCTCGCCGAGAGCCTCGAGTGGAACGACGACTACACGCAGCTCACGGTCGTCCCCCGCGAGGGCGTCACCTGGAGCGACGGCGAGCCGTTCACCGCCGACGACATCGTCTTCTCCTTCGAGACCGCCTCGATCCCCGCGCTCGACACCGCCGGCCTCAAGTACGAGGGAGCCGAGGTCGACGGCGACACGGTCGTGCTGAGCTTCGGCGACTCCAAGTACGTCAACCAGGCGCGCGTGCTGCACGTGCCCATCGTCCCCAAGCACATCTGGGAGAAGTTCGACGACCCGGCCACCGACCCCGTCAAGGGCGACGACCTCGTCGGCACCGGCCCCTACGCGATGGCGAACTGGTCGACCGAGTCGGTCACGCTCGACGCCCGCGACGACTACTGGGCCGGCGACCTCGCCGTGCCCGAGCTGCACTACGTCTCCTACGGCGACAACACCGCCCTCACCACGGCTCTCGCCAATGGCGACGCCGACTGGGCCCAGGCGTTCATCCCGCAGATCGAGGAGCAGTTCCTCTCGGCCGACCCCGAGCACAACCAGTTCCTCGCCTCCCCGACCACCGGCTCCGCCACGCTGTTCATGAACCTGCAGCAGAAGCCGTTCGACGACCCGGCCTTCCGGCAGGCGCTCGCCTGGGTGATCGACCGCGACGCCTACGTCGACATCGCCCGCGAAGGCGCCAGTGAGCCCGTCTGGTCGGTCACCGGCCTGTCGTCGATCCTCGAGGACGAGATCCAGCCCGAGTTCCAGGGCGTGGACTACAAGGTCGACGCCGACAAGGCGCGCGACCTGCTCGAGACCGCCGGGTACACCTGGAAGGACGACGCCCTGATCGACCCGGACGGCACGCCCGTGTCGTTCACGCTCTCCGTCCCGTCCGGCTGGAGCGACTGGAACACCGCGCAGGAGCTCATCGCCGAAGACGTGAAGGACGGCATCGGCGCCGAGGTCAAGATCGACATGCCCGACTGGGGCGGCTGGGCCGACCCCCGCGACAACGGCACCTTCTCCGCGATCATCCACTGGCTGGAGGACAGCGGCACCGCCTACGGCCTGTACACCTCGACCATGGACCCGCGGTGGATCTCCCCCGAGGGCAAGGCCGGCTTCAACTTCGGCCGCTTCGACGACCCCGCCGCGACGACGGCGCTGAACACGTACGCGAACGCTTCGTCCGACGAGGAGCGCACCGCCGCGATCGACACGCTGCAGACGATCTTCTCGGAGCAGGTGCCGGCCATCCCGCTGGGCGCCCACCCGCTGCTGGGCGAGTTCAACACGCGCAACTACGTCGGCTGGCCGTCGGAGACCGACACGTACGCGTCGGCCGACCCCACGCAGCCGAACATCGTGCAGATCCTCACGAAGCTGAAGCCCGCCGAGTAGACCCGTCGTCTCGCTCCGACCGCTCAGGGACCGGTTCGCCCTCGGCGACCGGTTCCTGAGCGAGAAGCGGAGCGACGAGACGACGGACGCCTCCCACGAAGGACACCCCATGCCAGACCCCCTGCTCACCGTGCGCGACTTCTCGGTCGTGTACGACGTCGATCCGCCCGTCGCGGCGGTGAAGGACGTGACCCTCGAACTCCAGCGCGGCGAGATCCTCGGGCTCGCCGGGGAGAGCGGCTGCGGCAAGACCACGCTCGCCTACGGCGTGCAGCGGCTGCTGCGTGCTCCCGCCGTCATCACCGGGGGCAGTGTGACCTTCCACGATGCCTCCGGAGCGGACATCGACATCAACGCGCTCGACGTCGACGCGATGCAGCGATTCCGCTGGGACAAGGTGTCGATGGTGTTCCAGGGCGCGATGAACGCCCTCAACCCGGTTGCCACGGTCGGCTCGCAACTGGAAGACGTGTTCGAGATCCACCGTCCCGACATGAATCGGCGTCAGCGCAGGGCCGAGGCGGAGGAGCTGCTCGAGATCGTGAAGGTCGGCCGCCAGCGCCACCGGTCCTTCCCGCACGAGCTGTCGGGCGGCATGCGCCAGCGCGTGATGATCGCGATGGCGCTCGCCCTGCGTCCGCAGCTGATGGTGATGGACGAGCCCACCACGGCGCTCGACGTGCTGGTGCAGCGCGAGATCCTGAAGCAGATCTCGCAGCTGCGGCGCGAGTTCGGGTTCTCGGTCGTCTTCATCACCCACGACCTGCCGCTGCTGCTCGAGATCAGCGACCGCATCGCGATCATGCGCGAGGGCGAGATCGTCGAGCTCGACACGGCCGAGCGCATCTGGAACGCGCCGCAGCACGAGTACACGCGGCGGCTGCTGTCGTCGTTCCCCCGGCTGACCGGCGAGAGAGGGGTGCTGGTGCGATGACCACGCTCGAGTTCCGACACGTCACCAAGAGCTACACCGTGCGCGGCGCCGGCCAGATCAAGGCCCTCGACGACGTGAGCTTCACCCTCGAGTCCGGCCGCACGATCGGACTCGTCGGGCAGTCCGGCAGCGGCAAGTCCACGATCGCGAAGATCCTCACCCAGCTCGAGACCCCCACCAGCGGGGAGGTGCTGCTCGACGGCACCCCGATCCCACGGCGCGGCAGGGGGCTGCGGAGCTACCGCCAGCAGCTGCGCATGGTGTTCCAGGATCCGTTCGCCTCGCTCAACCCCTCCCACTCCATCCGCTACCACCTGGAGCGGCCCATCCGCCTCGACGACGTCGTGCCGAAGAAGGACACCGATGCCGAGGTGCGGCGCCTGCTCGCCCGCGTGCGGCTCGACGCCGACGCCGTGATCGACCGCCGCCCGCACGAACTGTCGGGCGGCCAGCGGCAGCGTGTGGCCATCGCCCGCGCCCTCGCCTCCCGCCCGTCGCTGCTCGTGGCGGACGAGCCCGTGTCGATGCTCGACGTGTCGATCCGTCTCGGCGTGCTGAGCCTGCTCGCCGAGCTGCAGCGTGACGAGGGACTCGGCGTGCTCTACATCACGCACGACCTGGCCACCGCCCGCCACTTCAGCGACGAGATCATGGTGCTCAACCAGGGCCGCGTGGTCGAGTACGGCACCGCCGACGACGTCATCCTGAACCCGCAGAACCCCTACACCCGCGAGCTGCGCGCCGCCTCTCCCGACCCGGAGAAGCACTTCGCCGCCACCACGAACGGAGGTGCGCGGTGAGTACCGCCTTCCCCCAGCTGGACGACAACGACCTCGTCGCGCGCGACGCCCTCGAGGTCGGCACCACCGCGACGGCGGTCGACCGTGGCCGGCGTCGCGTGCCGTGGCGCTTCTTCGCCGGGCGCGCGGGCTTCTACCTCTTCACCCTGTGGGCGGCGATCACGATCAACTTCTTCCTGCCCCGGCTCATGAAGGGCGACGCGGTGAGCTCGTACCTCGCGCGCAACCCCAACGTGAGCCCGGAGGCCGCCGATGCCCTGCGCATCCTGCTCGGCATCGACTCCGACAAATCGGTGTGGCAGCAGTACGTCGAGTACTGGGGCATGCTGCTGCGCGGCGACCTGGGCATCTCCACGCTGCACGGTCTGCGTCCGGTCGCCGAGGTGCTCGCCTCCGCCCTCCCGTGGACGCTCGGGCTGGTCGGCATCGCGACGATCATCTCGTTCGCGATCGGCACGGTCGCCGGGGCCATCGTGGGGTGGAAGCGCGGCAGCAGGCTCGACGCGATCATCCCGGTGACCACCTTCTTCAACACGATCCCGTATTTCTGGCTCGGGCTCATCGCGATCGCCGTCTTCTCATCGACGCTCAAGTGGTTCCCGTCGTCGCACGCCTACGACAAGGGGCAGTCGCCGGAGTGGAGCCTGGACTTCATCGGGCAGGTGATCATGCACGGCACCCTGCCCGCGCTCACCATCGTGGTGGCCTCGCTGGGCGGCTGGGTGCTCGGCATGCGCAACATGATGCTGACCGTGCTCGACGACGACTACATCACGGTCGCGCAGGCGAAGGGCATGCCGAACCGGCGCGTGCTGTGGGCCTACGCCGCCCGCAACGCCGTGCTCCCGCAGATCCAGAGCTTCGCGCTGTCGATCGGCTTCATCGTGGGCGGCACCATCGTCATGGAGATGGTGTTCAGCTATCCCGGTGTCGGCAAGCTGCTGCTCGACGCCACCAACGCCAAGGACTTCGCGCTCATGCAGGGCGTGTTCCTGGTGATCACGCTGTCGGTGCTCGTGGCCAACATCCTCGCCGACGTGGTCTACGCCTACCTCGACCCGCGCACCCGCCAGACGGAGGCCTGACATGACCGTTCCCACCACCGCCGCAGGCACCGCCCCCGACGGCTCCCCGGTCGCCTCGGGCATGCCGGAGACCGCGACGCTGCGCACCGCGCCGTCGGGCGACCCGCACCGCGCGACGTTCCGGTCGCAGCTCGGCCAGGCGTTCGCGATGTTCCGCAACCCGAAGTCCCTGGCCGGGCTCATCATCCTCGGGATCTTCGTGCTCGTCGCGATCCTGGCACCGTGGATCGCCCCATACGGACCCACCCAGAAGGACCGCACCGCGCTCCGCCAGCCGCCGTCGTGGGAGCACTGGCTCGGGACGACGCACATGGGGGAGGACGTGCTGAGCCAGATCATCTACGGCACGCGCGGGGTGATCGTCGTCGGCTTCCTCGCCGCGTTCATCGCCACCATCATCGCCATCACGGTCGGCGTGATCGCCGGGTACGTGCGCGGCTGGAAGAGCGAGTCGCTGTCGGCGCTGACGAACGTCTTCCTCGTGATCCCCGGCATCCCGCTGATCATCATCATCGCGTCGCAGTTCGACAACCCGCCGCTGATCGTGATCGCCGCCGTGCTCGGGCTCACCGGGTGGGCGTGGGGTGCGCGCGTGCTCCGGGCGCAGACCATGTCGCTGCGCAACCGCGACTTCATCCAGGCCGCCCGCGCCAACGGCGAGCCGCTGCGGCGCATCATCACGGTCGAGATGCTGCCGAACCTGATGGCGCTCATCGCGTCGAGCTTCGTCGGCACCGTGACCGCCGCGATCCTCGGCCTCACGACGCTCGCGTTCATCGGGGTGATCCCGGTGAGCAACCTCAACTGGGGCACGATCCTGTTCTGGGCGCAGCAGAACGGCGCCTTCCCCCGGTTGTGGTGGTGGTACGTGCCCGCGGGGCTCTGCATCGCGATCATCGGCGTGGCCCTGTCGCTGATCAACTTCGGGATCGACGAGTATGTGAACCCGCGGCTGCGTTCCGCCGGAGAGCGCGCACGGGCCATGAAGAAGAAGGGGCTCGACGTGAACGCGCCGGTCACGGCCGTGCGCTCCGTCCCCCTGCCGGCGACCGACACCACCGATACGACGACACAGAACACGAAGTGATGACCTCTCTGCTCCCGACGACCACCCTTCCGTACCAGAACCCCTCCCTGCCGATCCCCGAGCGGGTCGCCGACCTCCTCTCCCGCATGAGCGTGGAGGAGAAGGTCGGGCAGATGCTGCAGCTCGACGCCCGCGACGATCTCGACGACCACGTGCTGCGGCGTCACGTCGGCTCGATCCTGCACACGTCTCCCGAGCGCATCGTGCGGGCGAACGAGCTCACGGCGCAGACCCGCCTGCGCATCCCCCTGCTCGTGGGCGAGGACTGCATCCACGGCCACTCGTTCTGGCCGGGTGCGACGATCTACCCCACCCAGCTGGGCATGGCCGCGACGTGGGACGCCGGGCTGCTGGAGCGTGTCGCGCGGGCCACCGCGGAGGAGGTCGCGGTCACCGGCATCCACTGGACCTTCTCGCCGGTGCTGTGCATCGCGCGCGACCTGCGGTGGGGCCGGATCAACGAGACGTTCGGCGAGGACCCGTTCCTGATCGGCGAGCTCGCGAGCGCCATGGTGCGCGGCTACCAGGGCGACGGGCTCGACGACCCGACCGCGATCCTCGCGACCGCCAAGCACTTCGCGGGGTACTCCGAGACGCAGGGCGGACGGGACGCGAGCGAGGCCGACATCTCGCGCCGCAAGCTGCGCTCCTGGTTCCTGCCGCCGTTCGAGCGCGTGGCCCGCGAGGGCTGCCGCACGTTCATGCTCGGCTACCAGACCACCGACGGCGTGCCGATCACCCTGAACGACTGGCTGCTCAGCGACGTGCTGCGCGACGAGTGGGGCTACACCGGCACCCTCATCACCGACTGGGACAACGTCGGGCGCATGGTGTGGGAGCAGCGCATCCAGCCCGACCTGACCCAGGCGGCCGCGGCCGCGGTGCGCGCGGGCAACGACATGGTCATGACCACGCCCGGGTTCTTCGAGGGCGCGCTCGACGCGGTGGCGCAGGGGCTGCTGCCCGACGACGCGTTCGACGACGCGGTCGCCCGCATCCTCACGCTCAAGTTCGAGCTCGGGCTGTTCGAGGACCCGCGACTGCCGCGCGCAGACCTGTCGTCCGTGGTGGGCAGCGCCGCGCACGCCGAGCTGAACCTGGAGACGGCGCGACGCTCCCTCGTGCTGCTGGAGAACGACGGCGTGCTGCCGCTCGACCCCGCCGCCGCGCTGCGCATCGCCGTGACGGGACCCCTGGCCGACGACGCACAGACGCAGCTGGGCGACTGGGCGGGAGGTTCGGGTCAGGCGGGGTGGCTCGACGGGCAGCCGCGCGACATGATCACGACCGTGCTCGACGGGCTGCGCGCGGTGGACGGCTGGCGGGTGACGCACACGCGCGGCGCCGACATCCTCACCCTCGAGGACGACCCGCGGGGCACGCATTTCCCCGACAAGCAGCCGCGGCCGCCGGTGGTGCGGCCGTGTGCGCCCGACGCGGCGCTGATCGCGGAGGCCGTGGCCGACGCCGAGGCCGCCGACGTCGTGGTCGCGGTGGTCGGCGACCGGATCGAGCTCGTGGGTGAGGGCCGCTCGACGGCCACGCTCGAGCTCATCGGCGGCCAGAACGCGCTGCTGGACGCGCTGATCGACACCGGCACGCCGGTCGTGATCGTGCTGCTCGCGTCGAAGCCGCTCGTGCTCCCGGCGTCGGCGCAGCGCGCGGCGGCCGTGATCTGGGCGGCCAACCCCGGGATGCAGGGTGGTCGCGCGCTCGCCGAGGTCATGGCGGGCCTGGTCGAGCCGTCCGGCCGACTGCCGATCTCGTTCGCGCGCCACGTGGGACAGCAGCCGACCTACTACAACCAGATCCGCGGACAGCACGGCGACCGGTACGCCGACCTCACGCAGTCGCCCGCCTGGGCGTTCGGCGAGGGGCGCTCGTACACCACGGTCGAGTACTCCGACCTGGAGCTGGAGGCGGAGGCTCTCACGGCGGACGACACGGTCGTGGGCCACGTGACGGTGACGAACACGGGAGCCCGGCCCGCGCGCGAGACCGTGCAGGTGTACGTGCGCGACGAGGTCACGAGCGTGAGCTGGACCGATCGGGAGCTCAAGGCGTATCGCCAGGTCGACGTGGCGCCGGGGGAGTCGGTGCGGGTGCGGGTGGAGGTGCCGGCGGCCGAGTGCACGATCGTCGATGCGGCGGGGGTGCGCCGGGTGGAGCCCGGCGCGTTCACGCTGATGGTTGGCCCGAGCTCGCGCGAGGAGGTGCTGCTGGCGGCGGGGTTCCGCATCGGCTGAGGCGGTGGGGCGGAGGGTGGACGGACGAGTTCGCTCGATTTGAGCTCAAGCGCGCTTGAGGTCTTACGGTGGAAGGGTGACCCGGAAGTTCCCCGCATGACCATCGACCCCCGCCCCCACCCCGCCGCCCCCGTCCCGTCCGCCGTCGGCGAGGGACTCAAGGCCGCGTTCCGCGCGCACCCCGCCGGTGTCGCGATCATCACGGCTCAGGGCCCCGACGGACCGGTGGGCCTCACCGCCTCCAGCGTGTCGTCCGTGGCGGTCGATCCCGCCGCGATCATGTTCTCCGTCACGCGGGCGACCGGGAGCGCCGGGGCGATCCTGTCCGCGCCGAGCTTCGTGGTGCACCTGATCGACGACGAGCACTCCGACCTCGCGCAGAGCTTCGCCGTGAGCGGTGCCGAGCGGTTCACGTCGCAGCAGGGCTGGACGACGCTGCCGACCGGCGAGCCGCACCTCCCGGAGGCGAGGGTCGCGCTGCGCTGCCGCCCGCTGCACACCGTGCCCGTCGGCTCCTCGACGGTCGTGATCGCGGAGGTCCTGGAGGTGCTGCCGGGGCGACCCGCCCGCCCGCTGGTGTACGTGGACCGCCGGTTCCACGCCCTGCCGCACGTCCCCGCCGTCTGACCCCGACCGCCCGGCGGCGGTCCGGCCTGCCGTCAGGCGAGCGAGAGGAACAGCTTCTCGAGCTCGGGCAGGGAGACGCCGTCCTCCTCTTCCGGGCCGTCGAGGCAGTCCCTCATCGCGGTGGCGATGATCTGGAAGCCCGCCTTGTCGAGCGCGGAGGTGACGGCGGAGAGCTGCGTGACGACCGCTCGGCAGTCGCTGCCGGCCTCGACGGCCGCGATCACGGCGCCGAGCTGACCCTGTGCGCGCTTGAGGCGGTTGGCGATCTTGCGTTGCGTCTCGGCATCGGTGGTGGACATGGCGGCTCCCTGATCGTCGGCTGAGAACTCCATCATACCCCCGGGGGTATAGTGATGGATACCCACCGGGGTATCGAGAGGAGTCACCCATGTGCCGAGCCGTCCGTTGCCGAACCTGCGGAAAGACCACCTGGGCGGGATGTGGTCAGCACGTCGACGCCGTCCGCCAGACCGTACCGAGGTCGGACTGGTGCGGCGGGCACGCCGACGAGCAGCCCACCGGCGGCTTCCTGTCGCGGTTGTTCGGCCGATGAGCGCCGCGCCCCTCACGGTCGTGATCGTCGGCGGGGTCGCGGGCGGGATGTCCGCCGCCACCCGACTGCGCCGACTGGACGAGTCCGCGCACATCGTCGTCTTCGAGCGCGGGCCGGAGGTGTCATACGCCAACTGCGGCCTCCCGTACTACGTGGGCGGGGTGATCCAGGACCGCGAGGCGCTGCTGCTGCAGACCCCCGAGTCGCTGCACCGCCGCTTCCGGCTCGACGTGCGCGTGCGCCACGAGGTCGTGCACATCGACATCGACCGCCGCGTCGTCGAGGTCGAAGGGCCCGACGGGCAGCGGATGCGCCAGCCGTACGATCGCCTCGTGCTCGCCACCGGAGCCCGCCCGCGCCGCGACGAGCCCGACGCGGGACCGCCCGTGCGCAGCCTGCGCACGGTCGACGATGCCGACGCGATCCACGCCGCGGCACGATCCGGGCTGCCCGTGGTCGTGGTCGGCGGCGGTTACACGGGGCTGGAGGCCGTCGAGAACCTCGTCGCCCGTGGCGCCGCGGTCACGCTCGTGCAGCGCGGGCCCCAGCTGCTCTCCCCGCTCGACCCCGAGATGGTCGCACCGCTCGCCGAGGAGCTGCGGGTGCGCGGGGTGGACGTACGGCTCGGCGTCGAGATCACCGCGTCCGCGCCGGGTGCCGTGACCCTGAGCGACGGGACCGTCGTGGCCGCCGAGTTCGTGGTGGACGCGTCGGGAGTGGTGCCCGAGGTCGGGCTCGCGCGGGACGCGGGCATCCGGATCGGCGAGACGGGCGGGATCGCGGTGGACGACGCCTGCCGCACCAGCGCCCCCGACGTGTTCGCGGTGGGCGACGGTGTCGAGAAGAGCGACCTGGTGGGCGGCGGCCCCGCACTCATCACGATGGCGGGACTCGCGAATCGGCATGGCCGGATGGTGGCCGACGTCATCGCGGGCCGGGTCGAGGCTGCGTCACCGGCCGTCGGCACCGGCATCGTGGGCGTGTTCGGGCTCGCGCTCGCCAAGACCGGCTGGAGCGAACGGCAGCTCCGCGCCGCCGGTCGTGAGTTCTACGTCGTGCACGTGCACCCGGGCTCGCACGCGGGCTACTACCCCGGTGCGGAGACGCTGTCGATGAAGCTGCTGGCCGACCCGGCGAGCGACCGCATCCTCGGCGCGCAGGTGGTGGGTCGCGACGGGGTCGACAAGCGCATCGACGTGATCGCCACCGCGATGCAGGCGGGCGTCACGGCCGCGGGTCTCGCCCGGCTCGAGCTCGCCTATGCGCCGCAGTTCGGCTCGGCGAAGGACCCGGTCAACATGCTCGGCTACGTGGCCGAGAACACGCGCACCGGCACCACCCCCACCGTGCAGTGGCACGGGCTCGACGACGCCGTGCGCGCGGGGGCCGTGCTCATCGATGTGCGCTCCCCCGCGGAGCACGCGGCCGGCGCGATCCCCGGCGCGCTCAACGTCCCGCTGGACGAGTTGCGCGACCGCCTCGACGAGCTGCCGGCGGGGCCGCTGGTCGTCCACTGCCAGGTGGGGCTCCGCGGTCACATCGCGACGCGGCTGCTGCGGCAGCACGGACGCGACGTGCGCAACCTCGACGGCGGCTACCGCACCTGGCGTGACGGCACGGTGCGGTAGCGCGCCGGAGTCGCGGGGCCTCAGTCGCTGGCGAGCTTCGCGGCGAACTCCCGTTCCACGTCGACGTAGTGGTCGTCGGCCACGTCGTAGACCACCTGGTGGATCTCACCGCCCGTGAAGGCGAAGCGGTTGGGGTAGGCGGTGGTCACGGTGTCGCCCGAGTCGTAGCCGACGCTCAGTCCCTCGCCCGTGAGGGCGTAGCGGCCGAGCTGGGTGCGGATCGGGATCGACTCGACGGCCTCGTCGTCGACGTAGAGCGTGAGCGTGCCGAGCGCTTCGCCGTGGTCGCCGCTGCCCTCCTTCTCGAAGCCGACGCCGACTATGTGGCGGCCCTCGGTCGGCGCGGCGGTGCCGACCCGCTGCTCGGGCGGGATGCCGAGGAAGTTGTACACGAACGACAGCGTGCCGTCCTGCACGTACAGGCTGTAGCCGCCGAAGCGCGAGCCCTGGGCGACGATCACGCCCTCGGTCGCCGCGGTGAAGTCCACGTCGGCGAGGATCTTGAACGACACCTGCTGCGTGCGCGCGGCGAGCTGCTCCTGCACCTCGGTCGTCTCCGGGTAGTAGGTGAAGCGGCCGTCGGCGGGCACCGGCAGGTGGTACTCGTATTTGATGAAGTCGGCGACGCCCAGGTCGTTCAGGGGCAGCACGTCGTACTTCTTGGCCTCTTCGAGCCAGAGCGCCGTGAGCTCCTCCAGCTTCTCGGGGTACTGCTCGGCGAGGTCCACGGCCTCCGCCCTGTCCTCGTCGACGTGGAACAGCTGCCAGCGGTCCTCGTCGAAGTGCCCCAGGCCGATCGGGACGGGGCCGTGCTCGGCGACGGCCTTCCACCCCTTGCTCCAGATACCGCGCGTGCCGAGCATCTCGTAGTACTGCGTCTGCTTGGTGGTGGGGGCGTCCGCGGCGTCGAAGGAGTAGTTCATCGGCACCCCGGGCATCGGCGTCTGCTCCACGCCGTCCACGACGGTCGGCGCCTCGACGCCGCACGCCTCCAGGATCGTCGGCACGATGTCGGTGCAGTGGTGGTACTGGCTGCGCACCTCGCCGCGCGCCGTGATCCCCGCGGGCCAGTGGATGATCAGCGGGTCCGCCGAGCCGCCCGCGTAGGAGTAGCGCTTGAACATGCGGAACGGCGTGGAGAACGCCATCGCCCAGCCGGTCGGGTAGTGGTTGTAGGCGTCGGGCCCGCCGAGCTTGTCGATCATCGTCAGGTTGCGTGCGACGTCTTCGGGGTAGCCGTTGAAGAACAGGTTCTCGTTGATCGAGCCGTTCGGGCTGCCCTCGCCGGAGGCGCCGTTGTCTGCCGCGTAGATGATGAGCGTGTTGTCGAGCTGTCCCGACTTCTCCAGGTGCTCGATGATGCGGCCGACCTGCGCATCGGTGTATTCGCTGAACCCCGCGTACACCTCCGCGGTCCGCGAGAACAGCGCCTTCTCCTCGTCGGTCAGCTCCGCCCACGGACGCACGCTGTCGACCTCGGCGAACGTGCCGGGCGTCATCGGGTTCATGTCGGTCAGCTGCGTGCCCTCCGGCAGGATGCCGCGCTCGATCATGCGCGGCAGCACCCACTCGCGGTACGCCTCGTAGCCGTCGTCGAACATGCCCCGGTACTTGTCGATGTACTCCTGCGGGGCGTGGTGCGGGGCGTGGTTCGCGCCGGGGCAGAACCACAGGTACCACGGCTTGTCCGGGTTCGACTGCTTCGTGTCGCGCAGCATCCGGATCGCCTGATCCGCGAGGTCCTTGGACAGGTGATACCCGTCCTCGGGCTGGGAGGGCTGGTCGATGTAGTGGTTGTCGACGGCCAGATCGGGGTACCACTGGTTGGTCTCGCCGCCGATGAAGCCGTAGAACCGGTCGAAGCCGTGCCCGAGCGGCCATTCGCTGCGGTCCGAGCCGCTGGAGATCGCGTTGATCGGCACGTTGTGGTTCTTGCCGACCCAGTACGTGGACCAGCCGTTGTCGCGGAGGATGCGCGCGAGCGGCGCGTTCGACTTCGGGATGTGCCCGTTGTAGCCAGGGAACCCCGTCGAGGTCTCGGAGATCGTGGCGTAGCCGTTCTGGTGGTGCGTGCGTCCGGTGAGGAACGTCGACCGGGTGGGCGAGCACAGGGCGGTCGTGTGCCACTGCGAATAGGTGAGGCCGTTGTCGGCGAGGCGCTGGAGCGTGGGCATGTGGATGCGCCCGCCGTACGGCTCCCACGCCGCGAGACCCGTGTCGTCGAACAGGATCACCAGCACGTTCGGCGCACCCTCCGGCGCCTTGGTGAGCTCGTACGCCCCCCAGTCAGGCGTCGAGTCGCGGATGTCGAGTTCGATCTTCCCCTGGAACTCCCGAGCCATGATGTCTCCCTCCGGTCGGAACACGTGTCTGCTCGGCACGGTATCGAGGGCGCAAAGGGGGGGGACAGGTGGCTCTCGCAGGATCACCAGGGTGATTCCCGCGGGGGCCGTCGTGGCCGCAGCGGGTCAGACCAGGCGGGCGGTCGTGCCGCGCACGTTGAGCTCGTACGGCAGCGCGGCCGGGGGCCGTACGGCCTCGGGATCGGCGAGCTTCGCCAGGACGGCGTCCGCCGCGCGTTCGCCCTGCCCGAGGGGGAACTGGTCGACCGTGGTGAGGCGGAAGAACTCGCCGAGCTCGTGGCCGTCGATGCCCACGATCGACAGGTCCTCCGGCACGCGGAACCCGAGGTCGCGGGCGGCGAGGAGCGCCCCGATCGCCATCTCGTCCGAGGCGGCGAACACCGCGGTCGGGCGCGGGCCGGGGCGGCCCAGCAGCTGCTTCGCGGCCCGGTAGCCGCCCTCGACCGTGAAGTCGGCCGGCTCCAGGAACGCCGGCTGCAGCGGGATCCCGGCCGTCGCGAGGGCCCGCTCGAACCCGAGTCGGCGGTTGGTGGGGATGTGGAAGTCGAGGTCGAACTCGGGGTTCGCGCCGATGTGCGCGATCTGGGTGTGGCCGAGTCCGATGAGGTGCTCCGTGGCGAGCTGCGCGACCGCGACGTCGTCGACCGTGAGCGTGTCGAGCTTCGGGTTCGGGCCGCCGATCGCGATCACGGGCAGCCCGAGGTCGAGCAGCTGCTGCGTCTCGTCCTCGTCGAGCTCGATCGACACGGCGATCACCGCGTCCACGCGCTGCCGTCGCAGGAATGTGCCGAACACGTCACGGCGCACGTCCTCGTCGGCGGTGATGTTGTAGAGCGTGATGTCGTAGCCGGCGCGCATCAGTGCGGCGGACACCCCCGACAGCACCGTGCTGAAGAACCACCGGTCGAGGAACGGCACCACCACGCCGATGTTGCGCGTGCGACCCGAGGCGAGGCTCGAGGCCCGCGACGACACCACGTAGCCGAGCGACTGCGCGGCCGCGCGTACGCGCTCGCGCGCCGACTCCGAGACCTGCCCTCGTCCGCTCAGCGCGCGGGAGACGGTTGCGGTGGAGACGCCGGCGAGCCGGGCGACCTCGTCGATGCTCGCCATGGGTCCTCCTGGGGTTCCTGTTCCGTCGCGGTCGCGCGCTGCGGGCAGCGTCTGCGACCGCGACGGGAACGGCGGGTCAGGCCGCGGTGGTGTACCAGACGGCGGTGTCGACCGGCAGGTCGGGGCCGTCGAAGGGCTGGCTGCGCAGCACGATCAGGGCGCCGTCCGGCAGGGGGAGCGGGGCGGTGCCGAGGTTGGCGAGCACGTGCACCTCGCCGCGGCGGAACGCGACCGCGTCGGGCCCCGCCTCCTCCCACACGAGGGAGCCGGTGCCGAAGCCGTGTTCGCGGCGCCCGGCGAGCAGGCGCTTGTACAGGGCGAGGGTCGACGCGGGGTCGACCTCCTCCACGTCGCGCGCATGGGCCGCCCAGTCCGCGGGCTGCGGGAGCCACGACAGCCCGGTGTCGTTGAAGCCGAACGCGGGGGCCTCGGCCTCCCAGGGCAGTGGCACGCGGCAGCCGTCGCGGCCGTAGCGCTCGCCGTTGGTGCGGAACCACGTGGGGTCCTGCCGGAACTCGTCCGGGATCTCCATGGCCTCGGGCAGTCCGAGCTCCTCGCCCTGGTACAGGTACGCCGAGCCGGGGAGGGCCAGCATCAGGGTCGTGGCGGCGCGGGCGCGCGCCAGGCCGATCGCGGTGTCGGGCTTGTCGGGCGTGTTCGGCCCGATGCCCTCGCCCTGCGGGTTCTCGGACGTGAGGGCCAGGCGCGAGGCGTGGCGCACGACGTCGTGGTTCGACAGCACCCAGGTGCTGGGCGCGCCGACCGCGCCGAACTCGTCGAGCGACTCGCGGATCACATCGCCCAGGGCCTTCGCGTCCCACTCGGTCATGAGGTACGGGAAGTTGAAGGTCTGGTGCATCTCGTCGGGCCGCACCCACAGCGCGGTCTCCTTGAGCGTCGGCATCCAGGCCTCGCCGCACAGCGCGCGGTCGCCGTCGTACTCGGCCAGCACGCGGTGCCAGTCGCGGTAGATCTCGTGCACGCCGTCCTGGCCCCAGTACGGCACGTTCGACTCGCCGCCGCCCATGGAGTCGGCGTCGGTGGGGGGCGTGTAGTCGGGCAGCCCCTCGGTCTTGATCATGCCGTGGGCCACGTCGACCCGGAAGCCGTCGACCCCACGGTCGAGCCAGAAGCGCAGGATGGAGCGGAACTCCTCCTGCACCTCCTCGTTGTTCCAGTCGAAGTCGGGCTGCGTGGCGTCGAAGATGTGCAGGTACCACTGGCCGGGCGTGCCGTCGGCCTCGGTCACGCGCTGCCACATGCCGCCGCCGAACACCGACTCCCAGTTGTTGGGCGGCAGCTCGCCGTTCTCGCCCCTGCCGTCGCGGAAGATGTAGCGCGCGCGCTCCGGGCTGCCCGGTCCCGCGGCGAGGGCCGCCTGGAACCACGGGTGCTGGTCGGACGAGTGGTTGGGCACCAGGTCGACGATCACGCGGATGCCGCGGTCGTGTGCGGCGGCGAGCATGTCGTCGAAGTCGGAGAGGGTGCCGAACAGCGGGTCGACGTCGCGGTAGTCGGCGACGTCGTAGCCGGCGTCGCGCTGCGGGCTCGTCATGAACGGGCTGAGCCAGATCGCATCGACGCCGAGCTCCTGCAGGGAGTCGAGCCGGCGCGTGATCCCCGGCAGATCGCCGATGCCGTCGCCCGACGCGTCCGCGAAGGAGCGGGGGTAGATCTGGTAGATGACGGCGCTGCGCCACCACTCGGTACCGGGGGCTGCGAACTGTTCGAGCTGTGCCATGCGAACAGGCTACTGCAAACGCTTACACTCTCACCACCACGCGGATCGAATCGGTTCGGAGCAGTCCGCGTACCCGGTCGGTGGCGTGCTGTTTCCATCGCCCGGCGGCTCCCGTCGCCGACAGCGGCCGGGCGATGGGGCACGGTCACGGCGTGGGCATGCCGCCGTTCACGTTCAGCGTCTCGCCGATCACGTAGCTCGACTCCGGCGACGCGAGGAACACATATGCCGGCGCGAGCTCGGCCGGCTGCCCCATGCGGCCGAGGGGCGTGTCCTCGCCGAACTTCTCGATCTTCTCCTGGGGCTGTCCGTCGCTGGGCTGCAGCGGCGTCCAGATCGGGCCCGGCGCCACCGCGTTCACGCGGATGCCCTTCGGCGCGAGCTGCTGGGCGAGACCCTTCGTGAACGCGTTGATCGTGGACTTCGTGGAGGCGTAGTCGACCAGGATGTCCGACGGCGAGTACGCCTGGATGGACGTGGTGTTGATGATGGTCGACCCGGCGGGCAGGTGCGGGAGCGCGGCCTTCGTGATCCAGAACATGGCGTACACGTTGGTCTTGAACGTGTCGTCGAACTGCTCGTCGGTCAGGTCGGTCAGCGACTCGCGGTACACCTGCTTGCCGCCGTTGTTGACGAGGATGTCGAGCCCGCCCAGGGCCGCCACGGCCTCGGCCACGAGCGTGCGGCAGTACTCCGGGTCGCGCAGGTCGCCGGGGATCGTGGCGACCGTCGCTCCGGCGTCGCGGAGGAGTCCGGCGATGCGGCTCGCGTCCGCCTCCTCCTCGGGCAGGTAGGAGATCGCCACGTCGGCGCCCTCCCTGGCGAACGCGATCGCGGTGGCGGCGCCGATGCCGGAGTCGCCCCCGGTGATCAGGGCCTTGCGTCCGGTGAGACGCCCCGTGCCGCGGTAGGTGTCCTCGCCGAGGTCGGCCTTCGGGGTCAGGTCGGCGTCGAGGCCCGGCTCCGGCATGTGCTGCTTCTGCGGCTGGATGTCGGCGTAGAGCTCGGCGGGGTTCGTGAAGGTGTACTGGTCGCGGGACATGGTCGTCCTTTCCGGGGGATCGTGGACTGGCTCCCATCGTCGGATCGGTACCGAGAGGCCGCAAACGCCTTGCACGCCCGGGCCGGCTTTGCTACACGCGCGGGCCCTCGCCATATCGCACGGGAGATGTGGACGAAAGGCTCTTCAGCGGCGTGTCGCGATCTGGCACATTCGGTACCGTGCCCCCCGCTCCGTCCCGTCCCCCGCGCCGACCGGGCACCGCTCGTGTCGTGTCGCCCCTGGTCGCCGTGCGCCGCTCCGCCCCGATCAGCGCCGTCGCCGCGCTCGTCGCCGCCGTGGTCCTGCTCGGCGCCGCACCCGCGATGTCGGACAGTCGGGCCCCGCGCGCCGAGACCGGAACCGACGTGACGGCCGACCCCGCGGCATCCGTCGCACTCGCCTACGAGTTCCTCGATGCCAGGGTGGACGAGTTCTGCGACGGCGCGGGCCACTGCCTCCCGCGCAGCTATCAGGGCGGCTTCTTCACCACCCCGACGTGGGACTTCACCCCCTCCTTCGTGTACGACGACGCGCTGGTCGTGATCGCCTACACGGCCCGCGGCCTGCCGGACGACCTGCGCCGCGCCCGCGCGATCGGCGACACCCTGCTGTTCGTGCAGGAGGAGGACCCGATCGCCGACGGGCGCACGCGCGCCTCCTACGAGCCCCACGGCATCCGTCAGGGGCGCGTCGAGATCACCGGGCCCGGCAGCTTCACCGGCAACCAGGCCTGGGTGGGCATGGCCCTCGCGCGCCTCTTCCACGCGACGGGCGAGCAGCGGTACCTCGACGGCGCGCTGCGCACCGCGAACTGGATCCAGGACAACACCGCTGACATGACCAGGGCGCCGTACGGCTACACGGGAGGCCAGACCGACACCGGGGCCTCCCTGGAGTGGAAGTCGACGGAGCACAACACCGACGTCGCCGGGTTCTTCGCCCAGCTCGCCCAGCTCACGGGCGACGCCGTGTGGGCGCAGCGCTCGGCCGTCGCCGCCGGATTCGTCGCCGCGATGCAGAGCGCGGACGGCCACGTCGACACCGGCACCCTGCTCGACGGCAGCACGGTCAACACCCGTCCCGTCCCGCTCGATGCGCAGACCTGGAGCGCGCTCGGCACGGGGGACGCCCGCTACGGTGCCGCCCTGGACTGGACGCTCGGGCACCTGATGGCCACGGACGGCCCGTACCGCGGCCCCTCGATCAGCGATGTGGACGTGTCCAAGGCGTGGTTCGAGGGCAGCGGGCACCTGGCCCTGGCACTCCGGATGCGCGATGCCGCGGGTGACGCCGCCCAGGCCGACGAGCTGCTCGCGGACATCCGCCTGGCGCAGCGCGATGCGGTGAACGGCGACGGCAAGGGCATCGTGGCGACCTCGACCGACGGACTCGACTCCGGCTTCGGCGACCTCTACTACGCGAGCCTGCACACGGGCACGACCGCGTGGTACCTGCTGGCGGCAGCCGCCGACAACCCGTTCGCGCTTCCCGCGGCCGCCGCGTCCTCGGGCGAGTGACACCGCGGCCGACCTGCGGGGCGCCCGTGCGTCAGAGGTCGCGCGGCTGAGGCTTCGGCGTGCGCCCGTGCGTCAGGCGGCGACGCGGGCGACCGCGGCGATCGCGCTCGCGAAGAAGCCTAGGCCGTCGACGCCGCTGCGCATGGCCGCGGTCGTGTCGGGGCCGAAGCCCGGCTCGGTGGCGTGCTCGGGGTGCGGCATGAGCCCCACGACGTTGCCCGCCTCGTTGGTGAGCCCGGCGATGTCGCGCAGCGAGCCGTTCGGGTTCACGCCTGCATAGCGGAACGCCACCAGGCCCTCGCCCTCGATGCGGTCGAGCGTCTGCTCGTCGGCGATGTAGCCGCCGTCGGCGTTCTTCAGCGGGATGACGATCTCCTGGCCGGTGCGGAAGGCGTTCGTCCACGCGGTGTCGGCGTTCTCGACCGTGAGGCGCTGGTCGCGGCGCACGAAGTGCTGGTGGTTGTTGCGGATCAGTCCGCCGGGCAGCAGGTGCGCCTCGACCAGCATCTGGAAGCCGTTGCAGATGCCGAGCACGGGCAGGCCCTTCGCGGCGGCCTCCTTGACCTCGGTCATGATCGGGGAGAGGGCGGCGATGGCCCCGGCGCGCAGGTAGTCGCCGTAGCTGAAACCGCCCGGCAGCACGAGGGCGTCGACGCCCTCGAGGTCGTGTGCGCCGTGCCACAGGGCGACGGGTTCGGCGCCCGCGAGGCGGACGGCGCGCTGTGCGTCGACGTCGTCGAGCGAGCCGGGGAAGGTGACGACCCCGATGCGCGTGGTCACTCGGCCACCTCGATGCCGACGACGTCTTCGATCACGGCGTTGGAGAGCACCTCGTCGGCGAGGCGCTTCGCCTCGGCGAGCACCTCCTCGGTGACCTCGCCATCGACGGTGAGCTCGAAGCGCTTGCCGATGCGCACGTCGGTGAAGCCGTCCACGCCCAGGCGGGCGAAGGCGCCGGAGACGGCCTTCCCCTGGGGGTCGAGCAGTTCGGGCTTGGGCATGACGTCGACGACGATGGTGGGCATGACGGCTCCAGGAGTCGCGGGTGGACGGGCGCCCCCAGTCTACTGCCCTCGCACCGGCGCTCCCCGCGGGGTCAGGCGGAGTGGAAGACGGTGTGCAGGTCGCCGATCGCGTCGCGGCCGCCGAGGCCGTCGATCTCGAACAGCACGGAGATCCCGGCGACGTGGCTGCCCAGACGCTCGACGAGCTGTCGGCCCGCGGCGAGGGTGCCTCCGGTGGCGAGCACGTCGTCGATGAGCAGCACGCGGGAGCCCGCCGGGAGGTCGTCGTGCATCTCGATCGTGGCGGTGCCGTACTCCAGGGCGTAGTCGACCGAGGCGGCGGGACGCGGGAGCTTGCCGGCCTTGCGGATGGGGATGAGCCCGACCCCGGCGGCGATGGCGGCGGCGCCGGCGAGGATGAAGCCGCGCGCCTCGATGCCCGCGACCACGTCGAACTGCCCGGCGAAGGGCTCGATGATCGCCTCGGTCGTGACCCGCAGCGCCTCGGCGTCGGCCAGGAGGGGGGTGATGTCGCGGAAGACGATCCCGGGCTCGGGGTAGTCGGGGATGCTGCGGATGAGCGACTCGGCGCGGATGAGGGCGGGGGAGAGCGTGGCTTCGGGCACCGGTCAAGGGTACGCCGCCTTCCCGGGTGCTTCCGCGCTTGACACTGTGGGAGCGCTCCCATATGGTTGCAGACCATGGCCGTGGGAGCGCTCCCATGCCATCCCGATGCACCACACCGCACGACCACCCACAAAGGAGTGAACTGTGAACACACGTGCCCGCACCCGGATCCTGGCGCCCGTCGCCCTGGCATCCGTCGCCGCCCTCGCCCTCGCCGGCTGTTCCGGCGGCAACGGCGGCGGTGACGCCGGCAGCGCCGACGAGGAGATCACGCTGACCGTCACCACGTTCGGCACCTTCGGCTACGACGACCTCTACGACGAGTACGAGAAGGCGCACCCGAACGTGAAGATCGAGGCCACCAACATCGACACCGGCGGCAACGCCCGCACCGACGCGTTCACCAAGATCGCCGCCGGCTCCGGCCTCAGCGACATCGTGGCGATCGAGGAGGGCTGGCTCGGCGCGATCATGGACGTGTCCGACACGTTCGTCGACCTGCGCGACTACGGCATCGAGGACCGCAAGGACGACTGGGTGGACTGGAAGTACGGCCAGGCCACCGACGCCGAGGGCCGCGTCATCGGCTACGGCACCGACATCGGCCCGAGCGGCATCTGCTACAACGGTGCCGCGTTCGAGGCCGCTGGTCTGCCCAGCGACCGCGAGTCCGTCGCCGAGCTGCTGAACGGCGACTGGGACAACTACTTCCAGGTGGGCGCCGACTACACGGCCAAGACCGGCAAGGCCTGGTACGACCACTCCGGCTTCGTGTGGAACGCCATGGTCAACCAGCTCGACGAGGGCTACTACACCGCCGACGGCGAGCTGAACGTGGAGGGCAACGACGAGCTGAAGAAGCGCTTCGAGCTGCTGGGCGCCGCGACCGAGGGCGGCCAGTCCGCCGCGCAGACCGCGTGGGATTGGAACGGCGGCAAGTCGTTCGTCGACGGCACCTTCGCGACGTTCGTGTGCCCGGGCTGGATGCTCGGCGTGGTGCAGGGGCAGATCGAGGCCGGCGGCGGCGACGCCTCGACCGGCTGGGACTTCGCCGACGTGTTCCCCGGTGGCGCGGCCAACTGGGGTGGTGCGTTCCTCTCCATCCCGGAGACCTCGCAGCACAAGGAGGCGGCGGCCGAGCTCGCCGACTGGCTCACGCAGCCCGAGCAGCAGGTGAAGCAGTCCGCCGCCGCGGGCAACTTCCCCTCGACCGTGAAGGCGCAGGAGACCCTCGCCGCGGATGCCACCCCCAACGAGTTCTTCAACGACGCGCCGACCGGGGCGATCCTCGCCGAGCGTGCCAAGGGCGTCGTCGCGCAGTTCAAGGGCGCCGACGACTCCGTGATCCAGGAGAACGTGTTCGGTCCGGCGCTCAGCAGCCTCGACCGCGGCGAGACCGACACCCAGGGCGCGTGGGACCAGGCCATCGGCCTGCTGAACGAGCTGGTCGGCTGATCACCCGGGGCGTCCTTCGTCTCGTCGCCGGCGCTCCTCGCTCAGGAACCGGTGCCTCCGGTTCCTGAGCGAGCCGAGCGAGACGAAGGGCGCCCCCACCGAACGAGGACACCCCATGACACTCACGCACGACCGCCCCGACACGGTGCCCGCGTCGTCGCAGCGTCCGCCCGCCGACACCGGTGCGAAGCGGCCCTGGCGGCACCGCCTCTCCCGCTTCGACCAGAACGCGTCGCCGTACTTCTACATCTCGCCGTTCTTCCTGCTGTTCGGACTGGTCGGCCTCTTCCCCCTGCTGTACACGGTGTGGGTGGCCGTGCACGAGTGGGACCTGCTGAAGGGCGAGGGCGACTTCGTCGGGCTCGGCAACTTCGTCGAGATCCTCGGCGACGGCATGTTCTGGAACTCGATCCGCAACACGCTCAGCATCTTCCTGCTCTCCGCGATCCCGCAGCTCGCGGTCGCCCTGCTGATCGCCTACCTGCTGGACCGCGGTCTGCGCGCCCCGACGTTCTGGCGCATGAGCGTGCTCATCCCGTTCGTGGTGACCCCGGTCGCCGTGGCCATCATCTTCTCGAGCATCTTCAACGAGGCGGACGGCCTGGCCAACAACCTGCTGAACCTGATCGGCATCGCGGATCAGCAGTGGAAGCACGACACGGTCCTGTCGCACATCGCGATCGCGGTGATGGTGAACTTCCGGTGGACCGGCTACAACGCCCTCATCCTCCTCGCCGCGATGCAGGCCGTGCCGCGGGACCTGTACGAGTCGGCCGCGCTCGACGGCGCCGGATCTGCGCGGCGCTTCTTCTCCATCACGATCCCGACCATCCGCCCCACCCTCATCTTCGTGATCATCACGGCCACGATCGGCGGCCTGCAGATCTTCGCGGAACCGCGGCTGTTCGACGTCTCCACCGCGGGCGGCATCGGCGGCAGCGACCGGCAGTTCCAGACCACGGTGCTGTTCCTGTGGGAGCTGGCCTTCTTCCGGCGCAACCTGGGCGAGGCCTCCGCGGTCGCGATCCTGCTGTTCCTGCTCATCGTGGGCATCGGCCTGATCAACTTCCTCGTCTCGCGGCGCATCTCCACCGGCGACGCCCCGAAGAACCGCGCGGCCCGCCGTCGCGCCCGCACCAGCAAGGAGGAGGCGCGATGACCGCCACGCAGGCCCTCAGCGTCCCGGAGCGCATCCGACGCCGTCGGGGCGCCGCATCCGGCACCGCCGGCATCGGCAGCCGCCCGGGATTCCTCACCTACGGGCTGCTCGCGGCCTTCGTGCTCGGCAGCGCCTACCCCCTGTGGTGGTCGTTCGTGGTCGCCAGCGGCACCAACGCGACCAGGGGGGAGACGCTGCCGCTGATCCCGGGCGGGAACTTCCTCGCCAACGCGGCCAAGGTGTTCGACGCGATCCCGTTCTGGCTCGCGCTGGGCAACTCGGTCCTGATCTCCTCGATCATCACGCTCTCGGTCGTCACCTTCTCCACCCTCGCCGGCTACGCCTTCGCGAAGCTGCGGTTCCGGGGACGCGACGGGCTGATGGTGTTCGTGATCGCGACCATGGCGATCCCGACGCAGCTCGGCATCATCCCCCTGTTCATGCTGATGCGCGAGCTCGGGTGGACCGGGTCCATCGGCGCGGTGATCGTGCCGACCCTGGTGACCGCGTTCGGGGTGTTCTTCATGCGGCAGTACCTGGTGGACGTGATCCCGGACGAGCTCATCGAGGCGGCCCGCATGGACGGCGCCGGACAGTTCCGCACGTTCCTGACGGTCGGGGTGCCCGCCGCCCGTCCGGCCATGGCGATCCTCGGCCTGTTCACGTTCATGACCGCGTGGACCGACTACCTGTGGCCCCTGATCGTGCTCTCCCCCCAGAACCCCACGCTGCAGACGGCCCTCAGCCAGCTGCAGTCGGGCTACTACATCGACTACTCGATCGTGCTCGCCGGTGCGGTGCTCGCGACCCTCCCGCTCCTCGTGCTCTTCGTGGCGGCGGGGCGGCAGCTGGTCAGTGGCATCATGGCGGGCGCGGTGAAAGGATGACCCCTATGACGCGTGCCTTCCCCTCGGACTTCCTCTTCGGCGCGGCGACGGCGGCCTACCAGATCGAGGGCGCCGCCTTCGAGGACGGGCGCACCGCCTCCATCTGGGATGCGTTCGCGCGCGAGCCCGGCGCGGTGGTCGGCGGCGACAACGGGGATGTGGCGTGCGACCACTACCACCGGTACCGGCAGGACGTCGCGCTCATGAAGGACCTCGGGTTGCAGACGTACCGGTTCTCCACGTCGTGGTCGCGCGTGCGGCCCGACGGCGGGGCCGTGAACCGGGCGGGCGTCGACTTCTACAGCCGCCTGGTCGACGAGCTGCTCGCGGCCGACATCCTGCCCTGGCTCACGCTGTACCACTGGGACCTGCCGCAGGCGCTGCAGGAGAGCGGGGGCTGGACGAACCGCGACGTCGTCGACCGCTTCCTGGAGTACGCGGGCACCGTGCACGACGCGCTGGGCGACCGCGTGAACGTGTGGACGACGCTGAACGAGCCGTGGTGCTCGTCGTTCCTCTCCTATACGGGCGGCGAGCACGCGCCGGGGCACACCAGCATCGCGGAGGGGCTGCTCGCGTCCCACCACCTGCTGCTCGCCCACGGCGCCACGGTGAAGGAGCTGCGCGGGCGCGACTCGTCGCTCAACCTCGGGATCACGCTGAACCACACCGTCGCCGACCCCGCCGACCCGCAGAACCCCGCCGACGTGGATGCCGCCCGGCGCCTGGACGGGCAGTTCAACCGCTGGTTCCTCGACCCGATCTACCGCGGCTCCTACCCGGCGGACGTCGTCGAGGACATCCGCGCGGTCGACCCCGAGGCGGTCGCGCGGTTCGAGGCCGCGGTGCACGACGGCGACCTCGAGACCATCGCGCAGCCCATCGACACGCAGGGCGTGAACTACTACCACGGCGACCTCGTCTCCGGCACGGTGCCCGCGACGACCGCGACCGCCGAGGAGGGCGGCCCGGCGACCTCCCGACCCACGCGCAGCCCGTACCCGTCGAGCGACGGCATCCACGCGGTCGAGCGCGGGCTGCCCCGCACGGCGCAGCACTGGGAGGTGCAGCCGGAGGGGCTCACGCGACTGCTGCAGCGCGTGTGGGCCGAGTACGCCGAGCCCGCCGGGGTCGTGCTGTACGTCACGGAGAACGGCGCCGCCTACGACGACGAGCCCGTGGTGGAGGACGGTGAGACGCGCGTGCACGATGCCGACCGCACCGAGTTCCTGCGCCTGCACCTGGACGCGGTGCTCGATGCGGTCGAGGCGGGCGTGGATGTGCGCGGCTACTTCTACTGGTCGCTGTTCGACAACTTCGAGTGGGCGTGGGGCTACGACAAGAGGTTCGGCATCGTGCGCGTCGACTACGACACCCAGGAGCGCACGCTGAAGGACTCGGCCCACGAGTACCGTCGCATCATCGCGGCCAGGGAGCTGGCGCCCGTCCCCGGTGAGCCGGCCAGGGCCTGATCGGGGCGGGCGGCGCGGCGTCGCCCGGCGATCCGTGGTCTCCGGCGGGGCATCGCGTGGTCGACAATAGGGCCATGGAAGAGAGCGTGCGGTGATGTCGCCCAGGGCGACCATCGAAGAGGTCGCGGCCGCGGCGGGTGTCTCCCGCTCGACCGTGTCGCGGGTCGTGAACGGCTCGACGGCGGTGAGCCCCGAGGCCCTCGCGGCCGTGCGCGCCGCGATCGACGACCTCAACTACGTGCCCAACCGGGCGGCCCGCTCTCTCGCCTCGCGACAGACGCACGCGATCGCGCTGATCGTGCCGGAAGACACGACGCGGTTCTTCGGCGACCCGTTCTTCGCGGCCATCGTCGCCGGGATCACCGGGGCGCTCGGCAGTTCCGACTACCTGCTCAACCTGTTGATCGCGAGCGACGACCCCGGCGACAAGATGACGAGCTTCGTGCGCAACGGGGGTGTCGACGGCGCCCTCATCGTGTCGCACCATGCGAGCGACGGCTTCGTTGACCGGATCGCCGATGCGGTCCCGGTCGTGTTCGGCGGGCGGCCGGTGCGCCGCAGCGCGGGCGACTACGTGGTCGACGTCGACAACGTGGCCGGGGCGCGCGTGGCCACGCAGCGGCTCATCGACATCGGGCGTTCCAGGATCGCCACGATCTCCGGTCCGCTGTCGATGATCTCCTCGACCGACCGCGTGCAGGGCTTCCGGGATGCGCTCGCGGATGCGGGTCTCGCGCCGTGCGCCGAGGAGGAGGGCGACTACAGCGAGGCGAGTGGTGCGGAGGCGGCTCGTCGGCTGCTCGCGTCCGGTCGTCCCGACGCGATCTTCGTGGCGAGCGACCTGATGGCACGCGGAGCGCTCACGGCGCTGCGCGCGGCGGGGGTGCGGGTGCCGGAGGACATCGCCCTGGTCGGCTTCGACGACTCCTCGGTGGCGGTCAGCACCGATCCGGCCCTCACCACGGTGCGCCAGCCGATGTATGCGCAGGGTGAGACCATGGCCCGCGTGCTGCTGTCGCGGCTGGCGGGGGAGGACCCGCCGCAGACGACGATCCTGCCCACGGAGCTGGTGGTGCGCGGCTCGGCCTGACGCGCGCACGGGTGCGGCCCTGACGCCCCCTCATGGCCAGGGATGCACCCGTGCGTCGGGTGGGGGCGAACCCCGCGAACGCATGAACTGAACAGACGTTCAACGTACACGCTACACGGAGCGGCGATATTCTTGTGACCCCGGGAGGTGGTCGCCGCATGGCCCGAACCGACGAGCAGAACCGCCAGGCGCGCGAGCGCGCCCGCGAGAACATCCTGCAGGCGGCGATCGCGGTCTTCAGCGAGCGCGGAGTCGCCGGTGCCAGCATCGCCCAGATCACCTCGCGAGCCGGCGTCGCCCAGGGCCTGGTCAACTACCACTTCGGCGGCAAGGAGCAGCTGGTCGCCGCGGTGATCGACCGCTGGTTCGAGACCGTGCTCGGGCTCGCGCGGGTGGACGGCACCCCCGACGAGATGCTGGCCGCGATCATCGACGGCGCCCTCATGGCCACGGCCTTCGCGATGCCGCTCCAGCGCGCCGTGCTCGCGATGCAGCAGCAGCCCTCCACGCACCGGCTCTTCGCGGAATCGGAGCAGCGTCACGCCGAGGCGGCGACCGCGGCGGAGGACGCTGTGCGCGAGGTGTTCCGCGCGCGCGGAGCCGACGACCCCGCGCTGGAGGAGGTCATGCTCCGCAGCACCCTCGAGGGCGTGTTCGTGAAGTACTGCGTCTTCGGAGACACGTATCCGCTGGAGGAGGCGCGGCGCTGGCTGCACCGGCGCTACGGACTGCCGGAACCGGCGGCCCCGATGCCCCTCGACGTGCCGCCGCGGACCGGCGAGCCCCGGCCCCGGGCCACCTGGGCGCTCCGGCCCGACCCGAACGCCTGACCTCGGCGCCCGGTGCGTCAGTCCAGGTGCATGCGCGCGAACGCGCCGAGCACCACCCGTTCGGACTGCACCAGGTAGCGCTCGAGCTCGGCGGCGCCCGCCTCGGCGCCCCTGCTGAGGAAGGTGTCGAGCACGGCGCGGTTCTTGCGCACGAACGGCTCGTGCAGCGCCCGCGGGTCGTCGATCTTCAGGAAGGCCAGACGCAGCTCGGCCGCGACGTTGCGGTAGGTGCGAGCCAGGCGCGGACTGTCGGCGAGGTCGACCAGCGCCACGTGGAACGCCATGTTCGCGCTGCCGACCGTGCGCCACGCGGCGGCGTCGTCGTGGGAGACGCCGGCCACGGCGGCCTCGGCGGCCGCGACCGCCTCCCTCATGCGCTGCACGGCGGGGTGCTCCGGCTCGGACTGGCGCAGGGCCGTGCACTCGATGATGCGGCGGGCGCGGTAGATGTCGATCACGTCGGCGATCGACGGGGAAGCCACGGAGACCCCACGGTGCGGGACGTGCTCGACCAGGCCCTGCTCCGCGAGCACCCGGAACGCCTCGCGGAGCGTGTTGCGCGACACGTCGAAGCGCTCGGCGAGGGCGGACTCCGACAGGCGGGAGCCGGGGGCGACGTCGCCGTCGATGATGAGCTGACGGAGCACGTCGGCGAGCGGGCCCTGCTGGTTCATGCCTTCATCGTAGGTGCGGGGCGGGCGGCGGGCCGGGATCGGGTCTCGGCGGGAATCACACGACGGCAATCGCGCTGTAGCACGACGGAAACATGATTGTTGAACAATCGGTGTCTGTCCGTTCTACACTGGGTATCGATCCGACACCCACCAACGACGATGGGACCCCCCTATGTCCGAGCAGTCCACCGCCGCCCTCTCCCCGGAGGACGAGGCCCGCGCCGCCCACGCGAAGAAGCGCGCGGGACGCAGTGCCGTCATCGGCGCCATCTTCCTCATGGCCACGAGCGCCATCGGGCCCGGCTTCATCACGCAGACCGCCACCTTCACGGCGCAGATGGGGGCCGCGTTCGCGTTCGCGATCCTGGTGTCGATCCTGGTCGACATCGCGGTGCAGCTGAACATCTGGCGCATGATCACCTCCTCGGGCAAGCGCGCCGGCGAGCTCGCCAACAGCGCCATCCCGTTCTCCGGGCACGTCATCGCCGTGCTCGTGGTGATCGGCGGCCTCGCGTTCAACATCGGCAACATCGCCGGGGGTGGCCTCGGTCTCAACGCCCTGCTCGGCATCGACCCGAAGATCGGCGGCGCACTCACCGCGGCGCTCGCGATCATCATCTTCCTGGTGAAGAAGGCCGGCAAGGTGATGGACGTCGTGCTCATCGTCCTCGGCATCGGCATGATCGTGATGACCGTGGTCGTCGCCCTGATCGCCCAGCCGCCCATCGGCGACGCGCTGCGGCAGACGTTCGTGCCCGACCAGCTCAACTTCGCCACCATCACCACCATCGTCGGCGGCACCGTCGGCGGCTACATCACCTACTCCGGTGCGCACCGCTACCTCGACTCCGGCCACGTCGGCCCGCAGTACGCGAAGCCCGTCATGCGCGCCGCGGCCAACGGCATCCTCGTCACCGGCATCATGCGGTACGTGCTGTTCCTCGCCATCCTCGGGGTCGTCGCCTCCGGTGTGGCACTCGACCTCTCGTCGCAGGCCGCGAACCCGGCCGGGCAGGCGTTCGGCGCCGTGCTGGGCGACGCGGGTCTGCGCATCTTCGGCGCGATCTTCTGGGCCGCCGCGATCAGCTCCGTGATCGGCGCGGCTTACACCTCGGCCACGTTCCTGTCGACGTTCACCGCGAAGCTGCACGGCGGCTGGCCCCTGCAGCTCGCGACCGTCGCCTTCATCGTCGTCTCGCTCGGGGTCTACCTCGCGATCGGCACGGCCCCCGCGGCGATCCTCGTGTTCGTCGGCGGCTTCAACGGCCTGATCCTGCCGATCGGCCTCACGGTGTTCATGTACATCGGCTGGTTCCGGCGCGACCTGCTCGGCGACCGGAAGTACCCGATGTGGCTGCTGATCGCGGGTACCGTCGTGACCGCCCTCACCTGGTACATGGGTGCCGTCTCGATCGGCCCCATCTTCGCCTTCCTCGGAATCGGAGCGTGACGACATGGCGACCATCGACCTGAACTCGGACCTCGGCGAGAACGTCCCCGACCGGATCGTCAGCGACGACGCCAGCATGCTGCGCATCGTCACGAGCGCGAACGTGTCGTGCGGTTTCCACGCCGGCAGCCCCGAGGGCATCCGCGAGACGCTCGCCGCGGCCGTCGCCGGAGGCGTCGTGATCGGCGCGCACCCCGGCTACCGCGACTACGAGAACTTCGGGCGCACGAAGGTCGACATCGACTCCGCGACGCTCCAGGCGCACGTCGAGTACCAGCTCGGCGCACTCCTGGGGCTCGCGGCCGCGGTGGGCGGTCGGGTCTCGTACGTCAAACCCCACGGCGCGCTCTACAACACGATCGCCCGCGACGAGCGGCAGTCGAAAGACGTGGTGGCGGCGATCCGTGGGGTCGACCCCTCGCTCGTGCTGCTCGGGCTCGCGGGAGGCGTGGTGCTCGACGTCGCACAGCGGGCGGGGCTCTCGGTGGCCGCTGAGGCCTTCGCCGACCGCGCCTACCAGCCGGACGGACAGCTCGTGTCGCGCACCGAGGAGGGCGCTGTGCTGCACGACCCGACCGCGGTCGCCGAGCGCATGGTGCGCCTCGCCGCCGACGGCGTGATCCGGGCGATCGACGGCACCGAAGTCGCGGTGTCCGCCCAGTCCATCTGCGTGCACGGCGACAGCCCCGGCTCGGTCGCGATGGCCGCCGAGACGAAGCGCCTGCTGCAGGCCGAGGGCATCACGATCGCCCCGTTCGCCGGAGTCTGACATGTCCGTGCTCGCCACCACCGACCAGCTCACCGCTGCGCGCGCCGCCCGCGCCGCGCACCGGGCGGGACACTCCGCGCCCACCAGCGGCGTCGCGCCGGGACTGACGCAGGCGAACCTCATCGCCGTGCCTGCCGACTGGGCGTTCGAGACGCTGCTGTACGCGCAGCGCAACCCGAAGCCCTGCCCCGTGCTCGAGGTGATCGAGCAGGGCCAGGTGGAGTCACGGCTGGCGCCGGGCAGCGACATCCGCACCGACATCGGCCGTTACCGCATCTGGCGCGACGGCGAGCTCGCGGAGGAGGTGACCGACGCGACGGCCGCGTGGGCCGAGCAGCCCGACCTCGTCGCGTTCCTCATCGGCTGCAGCTTCACGTTCGAGACCGGTCTCGTCGAGGCGGGCATCCCCATCCGTCACCAGGAGCTCGGGCGCAACGTGCCGATGTACCGCACGGCCGTGGACTGCGCGCCGGCCGGACGGCTGCGCGGCGAGATGGTCGTGTCGATGCGCCCGATCCCCGCGGACCGCGTGGCCGACGCCGTGCAGATCTCCGCCCGCACGCCGGCCGTGCACGGCGCACCCGTGCACATCGGCGACCCGGCCTCGCTGGGCATCACCGACCTGTCGACCCCGGACTTCGGCGACGCCCCCGAGCTGCGCGACGGCGAGATCCCCGTGTTCTGGGCCTGCGGCGTGACCCCGCAGGCGGCGATCATGGCGTCGAAGCCGCCGTTCGCCGTGACGCACGCCCCCGGGTACATGTTCGTGACCGACGTGCCGGATGCGGAGTACCGGGTCTGATGCGCATCCTCACGGCCTCCGACGGCGCGCTCCTGGTCGAGGCGGACGACCTCGAACAGGCCATGCGGCTCAACCTCGCGTGGGACGGCGTGCCCGGCGTGGTCGAGCGCATCCCCGGCGCGCGCACGGTGCTGGTGCGCTACGACCCGCTGCGCACCACGGCCGCCGCGCTCGCCGGGGTGCTCGCCGCGACCGAGGTCGACGCCGCCGAGCTCCCCGATGCGGGCGAGGCCGAGGTGCCGGTGCGCTACGACGGGGAAGACCTCGACGAGACGGCGACGCTGCTCGGGGTGTCGGCGGAAGAGCTCGTCGCGCGTCACCTCGCGGCCGACTGGCGGGTCGCGTTCTCGGGCTTCGCGCCCGGCTTCGGCTATGCGGTGAGCGACGACGCGCTGTTCGACGTGCCGCGCCGCTCGTCGCCGCGCACGCGCGTGCCCGCGGGCTCGGTCGCGCTCGCCGGAGCCTTCAGCGGCGTGTACCCCCGCGAGAGCCCCGGCGGTTGGCAGCTGATCGGCCGCACCGACCTGGCCATGTGGGACATCGACCGCGACCCTCCCGCACTGTTCGCACCCGGGCGGCGGGTGCGGTTCGTGCGGGCCGAGCGGGCCGCGGTCGTCGCGTCGGCCGAGAGCGCCGGCGGCGCGGATCCGCGCGGCGGAGAAGCCTCCGCGACCCAGGGGGCGCGCGCTCCCGGAGCCCCCGCGGTGGAGGTCGTGCGCTCGTCGCTGCAGCTGCTCGTGCAGGACGAGGGTCGCGCGGGCTATGCCGCCCTGGGCGTCTCGGCCTCCGGCATCGCGGACCGGGTGGCCCTGCGCGACGCCAACCGCGCGGTCGGCAACCCCTCCGCCGCTGCCGTCCTGGAGTGCGTGGGCGGTGCGGTGCTGCGGTTCCACGGAGCCGGGGTGGCCGCGGTGGCCGGAGCGACCGGGGTCCTCACCCTCACGGACGCCGCCGGCGTGCTGCGCGACATCGCCCCCGGGGCACCGTTCGCCACGGTCGACGGCGACGAGCTCACCCTCGGTCACCCCGAGCGCGGGCTGCGCTTCGTGATCGCCGTGCGCGGGGGGATCGACGTCGCCCCGGCGCTCGACAGCCGCGCCAGCGACACCCTCGCCGGGCTCGGCCCGCAGCCCCTCGCGGCGGGCGATGTCGTGCCGATCGGCACGGCCCCGGTGACCTCGGTGGATCCGGTCGTCCTGCCGCGCGACCTTCCCGCCCCGGGCGACACCGTGGCGCTCGAGATCACGCTCGGCCCGCGCGACGACTGGTTCACCGCGGCCGGGGTCGCCGCGCTCACCGGTCAGGAGTGGACGGTGACGCCGCGCTCCGACCGCGTCGGCATCCGGCTGCACGGCGAGGTGCCGCTGGAGCGCGCCGTGGGCGGGGAGCTGCCCAGCGAGGGCGCGGTGACCGGCGCGATCCAGGTGCCGCCGGACGGTCAGCCCGTGCTGTTCCTCCCCGATCATCCGCTCACGGGCGGCTACCCCATCATCGGCGCACTCACCGACCGCAGCCTCGACCTCGCCGCGCAGCTCCCGCCGGGGGTGCACGTGCGCTTCATCGTGAAGGAGACCCCATGACCCGTGTGCTCATCGCCAACCGCGGCGAGATCGCGGTGCGCGTGATCCGCGCCTGCGCCGAGGCCGGATACACGTCGGTCGCCGTGTACGCCGATCAGGATGCGGATGCGCTGCACGTGCGGCTCGCCGACGAGGCCGTCGGCCTGGGCGGTGACACGGCGGCGAGCACCTACCTGTCGGTCGAGGCGCTGATCGACGCCGCGCGCCGCAGCGGGGCCGACGCGGTGCACCCCGGCTACGGCTTCCTCTCCGAGAGCGCGGCGTTCGCGCGGGCGGTCGAGGGCGCGGGGCTGGTGTGGATCGGCCCGTCGCCGGAGAGCATCGACGCCCTCGGCGACAAGATGACCGCGCGGCGCATCGCCCAGCGGGTCGGCGCACCCCTCGCGGCCGGCACCGACGAGCCGCTCTCCGGCCCGGAGGAGGCCGTGGCCTTCGCCGAGGAGCACGGGCTGCCGATCGCCATCAAGGCCGCGTTCGGCGGGGGAGGCCGCGGCCTCAAGGTCGTGCGGGAGCTGTCCGAGGTGGCGGCGGCGTTCGAGGCGGCGACGCGGGAGGCCGTGGCCGCGTTCGGACGCGGCGAGTGCTTCGTGGAGCGGTTCCTGGAGCGCCCCCGGCACATCGAGGTGCAGGTGCTGGGCGACGGCCGCGGCGGCGTGGTCGTGGTGGGCGACCGCGACTGCTCGATGCAGCGGCGCAACCAGAAGCTGATCGAGGAGGCACCGGCGCCCGCACTCGCTCCGGAGCAGCGGTCGGCGATCCACGAGGCGGCGCGGGCGATCTGCGCCGAGGTGCAGTACCGCGGGGCGGGCACCGTGGAGTTCCTGCTCGCGGCCGACGGCACGATCTCGTTCCTCGAGGTCAACACGCGCCTCCAGGTCGAGCATCCGGTGACGGAGGAGGTCACGGGCACCGACCTCGTGCGCGAGCAGTTCCGCATCGCGTTCGGCGAGGGGCCGTCGTTCACCGAGACCCCGCGGCCGTCGGGTCACGCGTTCGAGTTCCGCATCAACGCGGAAGACCCCGGTCGCGGGTTCCTTCCCAGCCCGGGGCGGGTCGAGGCGCTGCGCATCCCCGGCGGCCCCGGCGTGCGATGGGACAGCGGCATCGAGGCGGGCGACGTGGTGCAGCCCGCGTTCGACTCCCTGATCGCCAAGCTCATCGTGCACGCGGACACCCGGGAGGCCGCCCTCGTGCGAGCACGCCGGGCGCTGCGCGAGCTCGCCGTCGACGGCCCGGCGACCGTGATCCCGTTCGACCTCCGCGCGATCGACGACCCCGCGTTCGCGACCGACACCTTCGGGGTGCACACGCAGTGGATAGAGACGGTGCTGCTGCCCGCGCTCGACGCGCAGCCGCGACCGGCGGTCGCACCGGTGTCCGGGCTGCAGCGGTTCCCCGTGGAGGTCGATGGCCGCCGGGTCGTGCTCGGGCTGCCCGCGGAGCTGCTGGCGGGGATCGGCCGTCCGGCGACGGAGGCGGCACCGGAGCCTGCGGCGGACGCGGCCGAGCTCCGGACTCCCGCGCCGGGCACGCTCGTGCGGTGGCTGCTCGACGACGGTGCGGAGGTCGCGGCGGGCGACCCGGTGGCCGTGCTCGACGCGATGAAGATGGAGACGACGGTCACCGCGCACCGCCCCGGCACTCTCACCCGCCGCGCGGAGACCGGCGCGACCGTCGCGCCCGACGCCGTCCTCGCCACGATCGCCTGACCCCCGTCCTCCCGTCCCCCGCCCTCCCGTCCCCCGTCCTCCCGCCCCCGCCCGCCCCGCCCCCGCCCGACCGGCGCGTGGGAGTGCGAAAACGCACCTCCGACGTGCGTGGGAGGTGCGTTTTCGATCCCGACAGCTGACGGGACGGGACCCCGGGCGTTACGCGGGGTCGCCGCCCAGGGGGCCGACGGGCTCGAGGGGCTTCGGGTCGTCGGCGCCGGTCTTGCGGGCGCGGGCGATCAGGTTGCCCAGGTGGTAGATGAGCAGCGCCGCGACGGTGCCGAGGACGATGCCGCCGAACGCGAAGTCGCCGAGCTGCATCGAGAACCCGGCGATGCCGATCACGAGCGACACCGCTGCCGTGTACTGGTTGACCGGGCGCGAGAAGTCCACGCGGCTGTCGACCCAGATCTTGATGCCGATGATGCCGATCAGGCCGTACAGGGCCGTGGTCGCACCGCCCAGCACGCCGGCGGGGATCGAGTTGAACACCTCGCCGACCTTGGGGGAGAACGCGAGCAGGATCGCGAACAGGCCCGCCACCCAGTAGACGGCGGTCGAGTACACGCGGGTCGCGGCCATCACGCCGATGTTCTCGCCGTAGGTCGTGGTGCCCGAGCCGCCGAAGCCGCCCGCGATCGTGGTCGCGACGCCGTCGGCGATCAGTGCGCGGCCGGTGTGCTTGTTGATCGACGGGTCCTCGGTCATGGTCGCGACGCCGCGCACGTGGCCGACGTTCTCGGCGATGAGCACGAGCACGACCGGCAGGAACATCGCGATGGTCGACCACGTGCCCGGCTCGACGAAGTCGGGGAGCTGGAAGTGCGGCAGGCCGACCCAGGGTGCCTCGGCGATGAGCTCGGCCGGTGTCTTGCCGCCGCGGAGGGCGTTGGGCACGTCGAACGAGCCGGTGAACGCGGCCCAGATGAAGCCGACCGCGACGCCGAGGAAGATCGAGATGCGGCCGAGGAAGCCGCGGAACAGCACCGCGAACAGGATGATCGCGACGAGGGTGATGGTCGCGGTCACCGGGTCGAGCTGGAAGTTGCTCCACGCGGTGGGGGCGAGGTTGAAGCCGATCAGGGCGACGATGGCCCCTGCGACCACCGGGGGCATGAGCGCGTCGACCCATCGCAGCCCGGCGAACTGCACGACGAGCCCGACGACGGCGAGGAGCACGCCGACCGCGACGACGCCCGCGAGCGCCGAGCCGGTGCCACCCGCGGCGACGGCGGCCGTGATCGGGGCGATGAACGCGAACGAGGAGCCGAGGTAGCTGGGCAGCTGGTTCTTCGTGATGAGCAGGAAGATGAGGGTGCCGAGGCCGCTGAACAGCAGGGTCGTCGAGACCGGGAAGCCCGTCAGCGTCGGCACGAGGAAGGTGGCGCCGAACATCGCGACGACGTGCTGGAGTCCGATCGCGACGGTGGCGGACCAGCTCAGGCGCTCGTCGGGACGGACGACCGCGCCGGCCTCGACCGTGCGTCCGTTTCCGTGCAGCTTCCACAGGGCCATGCGGGCTCCTCAGGGTTCGGGGGTGGCGGGAGTGCTGAAGAAACACTACCGATTCCTGAGTGTTGCCTGAGCGCCGATCGGCCAGCCGCTCCTCTACGCGGGTGACGACGTCAGCCCCACCGACGTGCGACGTGTGGAGTAGTCCGGCTCAGGCGCCCAGGCGGTCGATGAGTTCGCGGTAGCGCGCGGTCGTCCGGGCGACGACCTCGTCGGGCAGCGCGGGCGGCTCGCCCTGCTTGTCCCAGTTCGCGGCGAGCCAGTCGCGCACGATCTGCTTGTCGAAGCTCGCCATCCGCTCGGCCGGGGTGGTGCCGGTGCGCCAGGCCTCGGCGTCCCAGTACCGCGAGGAGTCGCTGGTGAGCACCTCGTCGGCGAGGCGCAGGGTGCCGTCGGCATCGGTGCCGAACTCGAACTTGGTGTCGGCCAGGATCAGGCCCCGCTCCTCGGCGATCGCCGCCGCCTTCGCGTACACGGCCAGGGAGGTGTCGCGCAGCTCGGCCGCTCGCTCGGCACCGACCAGCTCGACGACGCGGTCGAACGTGATGTTCTCGTCGTGCTCGCCCATCGGCGCCTTGTACGCGGGGGTGAACAGCGGTTCGGGCAGCCGGTCGCCGTTGTGCAGGCCGTCCGGGAGGGTGATGCCGCACACCGTGCCGTGCTCCTGATACTCGGCCCAGCCGGAGCCGGTGATGTAGCCGCGCACGACGCACTCGATCGGGAGCATCTCCAGCGACTGGGCGAGCATCGCGCGGTCGGCGACCTCCTCGGGCAGCTCGCCCGGGGCCAGGTGGTTCGGCACGTCGAGCTGGGCGAACCACCAGCGGCTGAGGCGGGTGAGCAGGGCCCCCTTGTCGGTGATGCCGGGCGACAGCACCACGTCGAAGGCGCTCACCCGGTCGGAGGCGACGACGAGGATGCGGGTGTCGGCCGGGTCCTCCGAGGCGTAGAGGTCGCGGACCTTGCCGGAGTAGAGGTGTCGCCAACCGGGGATGCTCTGCGCGGTGCCTGCCGTGGGTGTGCTCACCCGCCCATTATCCCGGTCTCCCGTGGCGGCGCCCGCACAGAAGTCAAGGGGAGCGCGGGCCGCGTGCTCCCGGGGCGAGGATCGCCGCATCGAAGGGAGCGGGTATGACGAAGGATCTCGCGAAAGGCGATCGGGTGAGCTGGAACACGTCGCAGGGGCGCACGCGCGGCACGGTGGTCGAGAAGCGGACGAAGGACTTCACGTTCGCGGGGCAGCACTTCACCGCCTCGGACGAGGAGCCGGCGTATCTCGTGGAGTCGGAGAAGAGCGGCGATCGTGCGGCGCACAAGGGCTCCGCTCTGCGTCGGCTGGGGTGAGACACCCGGAACCGGTATCGCCGCGCACGACGTGGCACGGGAGCCTGATCGGGCGTATAGTCCACATGGACTAATCGAGGTGGGGACATGGCGAAGGACCCGGTGGACGCGCTCACGCCGCTCGGCGTGATGGTGCTCGCGCTGCTGCGCGAGAGCGACATGCACCCCTACGAGATGGTCCGGCTGCTGCGCGCTCGGCACGACGATCGGCTCATCACCGTCACCAACGGCACGCTGTACCACACGGTCGCCCGGCTGCAGCGGGCGGGGCTGCTCGCCGAGGTCGGGACCGACCGCGACGGAAAGCGGCCGGAGCGCACGACCTACACGCTCACCGACGCGGGGCGCGAGACGGTGGTCTCCTGGGTGCGTCGCGCCCTGCCCCGCATCGATCGCGAGGTCGACGCCCGGGTCGCGCTCGCCGAGGCCCACAACCTCGAACGCACCGATGTCGTCGCGCTGCTCCACGACCGCCGCGCCGCCCTCCGGGACTCGCACGCGCTGCACCATGACGGGCTCCGCGGCGCCCGCACCAAGGGTGTCCCCGCCCAGGTCCTCGTCGAGATCGAGCGACAGGAGGCGCTGCTCGACGCGGAGCTGCGCTGGCTCGACTCCCTGCTCACCCGCCTCGACGGCGACGATCTCCCCTGGGGGCCGGACGCCTTCGACGACTCCGACCGCTACCGCGCTCAGCGAAAGGCTGCACAGCAATGACCGAATCCCGCCAGGCCGCAGGGCCTCAGACCGGCCCGTTCGCGGCCGGTCACGCGCCGAAGAGCCCGTGGCCCGCCCTGTGGGCGCTCGTCATCGGCTTCTTCATGATCCTCGTCGACACCACGATCGTGTCGGTCGCGAACCCGGCCATCAAGGCCGCGCTCGACCCGCAGACCAACAACCTCGACAACGTCGTGTGGGTCACCAGCGCCTACCTGCTGGCCTACGCGGTGCCGCTGCTGATCACCGGACGCCTCGGTGACCGCTTCGGCCCGAAGAACATCTACCTGATCGGGCTCGCGGTGTTCACGCTCGCGTCGCTGTGGTGCGGGCTGTCCACCACCCTCGAGGGCCTGATCGCGGCGCGTGCCGTGCAGGGCCTCGGCGCCGCTTTCATGACGCCGCAGACCATGGCCGTCATCACGCGCACCTTCCCGCCGGAGCGGCGCGGTGCGGCGATGGGGCTGTGGGGGGCGACCGCCGGCGTGGCCACGCTCGTCGGTCCGCTCGCGGGCGGCCTGCTGGTGGACGGCCTCGGCTGGGAGTGGATCTTCTTCGTGAACCTGCCCGTGGGTGTCGTGGCGTTCGTGCTCGCGTGGATCCTGGTGCCGAGGCTGAAGACGCACCCGCACCGCTTCGACCTCGTCGGTGTCGTGCTGAGCGCCGTGGCCCTGTTCCTGATCGTGTTCGGGCTGCAGGAGGGCGAGAAGTTCGACTGGGGTGTGATCTGGGGTCCGATCTCGGTGTGGAGCCTGATCATCGCCGGCGTCGTGGTGCTGGCGCTGTTCATCGTGCAGCAGGCCCGCACCCGGAGTGAGCCGCTCGTGCCGCTCGGGCTGTTCCGCGACCGCAACTTCTCGGGCGCGAACGTCGCGATCGCCGCGGTCGGCTTCACGGTCACCAGCATGTCGCTGCCGATGATGTTCTTCCTGCAGACGGCCCGTGGGCTCACCCCGACCGAGGCGGCCATGCTGCTCATCCCGATGGCGGTGCTGTCGGGAGTGCTGGCTCCCGTGGCCGGCAAGATCCTCGACCGCGTCGACCCCCGGGTGATCCTCATCCCCGGACTGCTCTGCGTGGGTGGGGCGCTGCTCTGGTACTCGGCGCTGACGACCATGGACACCCCGATCCTGATGTTCCTGCTGCCGTCGGCCCTGATGGGCATCGGCAACGCGGGCATGTGGGGTCCGCTCGCGACCACGGCCACGCGCAAGCTGCCGCCGCGGCAGGCCGGTGCCGGCGCGGGCATCTACAACACGACCAGGACGATCGGCTCGGTGATCGGTTCGGCGTCGATCGCCGCGTTCATGCAGTCGCGGCTGGAGGCGAACCTGCCCGGACTGTCGGACGCGCCGGCGGGCATCAGCGGGGGCGGGTCGCTGCCGCCGCAGGTGGCGGAGGGCTTCGCGGCAGGTATGGCGCAGGCGCTGCTGCTGCCCGCGGCCGTGATCGTCGTCGCGCTCGTGGCCGCGCTGTTCCTCGGTCGCTACGACCGTGACGACGCGGCGGCTCCGGCCACCGCGGCCCCCGCCCCTCCCGCGTGAGCCGGGGGAGGGTCGCGCCCTCCCCCGTTCCGGCTGCGCCCCCGGGTCAGGCCTGAGTGCTGAAGACCGAGGACAGCACGAGCCCGGCGCCCCCGAGCAGCGTGATCTGATCCGGGTCCTCCGCGAAGAACACCGTCGGCGGCTGTCCGCGCTCGGGTGCCAGCCGGGTGACCCAGGTCTGCAGGGCCGTGCGCAGCGCCTCGCCGCCCGTGCAGGCGTCGCCGTGCATGATGTAGTGCCCTGGCGCGAGGATCTGCTCGTTGTTCGCGATGCCGATCGCGAGGTTGCGGGCGTACAGGTCGAGCAGCGCCGCGGCGTCGTCCGAGCCGTCCGCCACGAGGGCGGCGAGGCTGCGGGAGTCGAGGGTGTCGGCGTGCGGGAGGCCGACGGCCGCGGCCCGGTCGCGCAGCCAGCCCAGCGTGGCGACCGTCTCCCAGCAGCCGCGCCGTCCGCACCGGCACTCGTCGCCGTCGAGCTGCACGATGGTGTGGCCGGACTCGCCCCCGGCACCGTTCTCGCCGCGGAGCACCTCGCCGCCGTGCACGATCCCGAAGCCCA
Organism: Microbacterium sp. NPDC059771; assembly: GCF_042732495.1. Lineage (NCBI taxonomy): Bacteria > Bacillati > Actinomycetota > Actinomycetes > Micrococcales > Microbacteriaceae > Microbacterium > Microbacterium sp. NPDC059771. Next base: position 789,576 of record NZ_JBHWHK010000001.1, read on the forward strand.
GCGCCTCACCGGTGTACACGGATGCGAAGTCCTGGATCTCCCGCCCCAGCCCGAACCACCGGTCGCCCAGTGCCTGGACGCGCGGGTGGTGGTCGACGAGGGTGGTGGCGCCGAAGCGCTTCTCCAGCAGCGCGACGACCGGGAGGCCGTTGAGCCCAGGGGTGAGGTGCATCGAGATGACGCTGCCCGTGCTCGTGTCGACCATGCCCGCCGCGGCGACGCCGATGCCGACGAGGGCTTCTGCCGCGAAGCAGCCGTCGGTCACCTGGTGCAGGCACGCGGTGATCTCGTCGGTCGACGCGTCGCGGCTGTACGCCGCGTGGTGCATCTCGTGGATCGTGCCGTCGAAGGCGATGCGGGCGGCCACGACGAAGTCGGGGGAGAAGTGCACGGCGCCGAGCCACGGGCCGTCGCCGCGGAACCAGAGCGGTCGGGCCGGCTTGCCTCCGGCCTCGGACGGCGCGACGGGGTCGCCTTCGACGAGGGTGGCGGAGTCGAGCAGGGGCTGCAGGATCGTGGCGATCGTGGCTCGGTTCACGCCGAGCGAGCGGGCCAGTTGCGCGCGGCTGGAGGGGCCGAGGCGGTGCAGGGTCTCCAGCACGCGTCGGCGGTTCGCGGCTCCGATCGCGCTCGTGGTGATGAGCGGACGGCGCGAGCTCTGGTCGGAGAACACCAGGTCGGCCTGCGGTTTGCCTGACGGTGCCATGGCACCTGCCTTTCCGGTCGCGACGGGTGGCGGCGATGGCTCCGTCTGCGGATCAGTTTACAAGGAAGAATGTATGGTTTAGTGTCATACATACCTCGCGGCGCGCGGGCATCCATGACGAAGTGGGGTAGGCAGTGAACCACAGCAGGTCGGCACGAGTCGGAGTCATCGGCGGCGGGATCCGCGGCGGCATGTTCGCCAGAGCGCTGCAGGAGAACCCCCAGTCCGAGCTCGTCGCGATCTGCGACCGCAGCCCCGGCGTGCTGTCCGCGATGGTCGCGCAGCTGGGCGTTCCGGGCTATGCGAGCACCGAGGAGCTGCTCGCCGCCCACCCCGACCTCGACGGCGTCGTGATCGCGACCCCCGACTTCGCCCACCGCGAGGCGGCGGTGCTCTGCGCCCAGGCCGGTCTCGACCTGATGATCGAGAAGCCGCTGGCCACCGAGGTCGACGACGCGCGGGCGATCCTCGAGGCCGCCGACGCCGCCGGGGTGCGCGTCATGGTCGGCTTCGAGAACCGCTGGAACGTGCGGTACTCGGCGGTGCGCACCCGTCTCGGCGCCGACGGAGACCCGAGGATCAGTGCCCAGATCATCAACCTCAACGACACGATCTTCGTGCCGACCGAGATGCTGTCGTGGTCGTCGAAGAGCTCGCCCGCGTGGTTCCTCATGCCGCACTCGCTCGACCTCGCGTGCTGGATCGGCCGCACGCACCCGGTATCGGTGTATGCGGTCGGCGCGCGCGACCGCCTCACCGAGGCCGGCATCGACACGTGGGACCGCGTCAACGCCGTGTTCACGATGGCCGACGGCTCGCACGTCGCGCTCAACTCGTCGTGGGTGTTGCCCGAGTCGATGCCGTCGGTGTTCGACTTCCGCTACGAGATCCAGTCCGCCGGTCAGGTCGTGCACATCGACGGCGCCGACGACGGTGTGATCGTCTACGACGCGCAGCGCGGGCAGCTCGTGCAGTCGGCCGTGCACGAGCGCGCCGGCCGCATCCGCGGGGTGCCTATCGACATGGTCGGCGACTTCGTCCGCCTCCTCCGCGGGGAGCCCGTCGACGTGCCGGACGCCCGCGACGGCCTCCTCATCACCGCCGCGATCGAGGCGGTGCACACCGCCCTCGAGACCGGCGACGTCGTCTCCATCTCCGTCTGACCCCGCTTCACCTGCACCACCGCGAGACCCGAAACCACGCGACACCCGTCCGGAACTGCACGAAGGAGCAAGGAAATGAACGCATCACCGTCGATGAGCCGGGGCTTCTCCCGGCGTCAGATCTTCCAGCTCGGTGGCCTCGCCGTCGGGGCCATGGCCCTGGCGAGCTGCACCCCCGGAGGCGGAGGGCAGCAGAGCACCGGACCGCTCACGGCCGGCTCCGGGAAGCCCTCCGGCCAGATCAGCATCCTCGACGACAACACCAACAGCATCTTCAAGGACTGGGCCATCGCCGAGTTCGAGAAGCAGACCGGCATCAAGGTCGTCACCTACCAGCAGGGCAACTTCAACGACCTGCACGACAAGATGGCCACGATGTTCGCGGCGCAGGACTCGTCGTTCGACGTCGTGATGACGTGGGCCGGCTGGTCGGCCGAGTTCGGGCAGGCCGGATGGCTGGAGGAGCTCGACCCCTCCGCCGTGCCGGACGACCTCATCCAGCCGGCGCTCGACGCGGTGTCGTGGCGGGGCAAGGTGTACGGCCTGCCGAAGTTCGTCAGCGCGCAGACCATGTTCTGGAACAAGGACCTGTTCGCGGGGGCCGGGCTCGACCCCGAGACGGGCCCGGCGAACTGGGACGAGTTCGTCGCGGCGGCCAAGGCCCTCACCGGCGGCGGGCAGTACGGCTATGCGTGCGACATGGGCAACCCCGCCGGCGCGTACCAGAACTTCCTGCGCGCGCTGCTGCTCAACGGCGGGGAGTTCTACGACGCCGACTACAAGCCCACCTTCGCGAGTGACGCGGGCGTCGAGGCGCTGTCGAAGATGGTCGAGCTGCTGCAGGTGCACAAGGTGATGGACCCCTCCTCGCTGCAGATCACCAACGCGTCCGACCTCGCCGACCTCTTCGCCCGCGGCAGCACCGGCATGGTGTTCAACTGGCCGTTCCAGTACGCGGTCGCCACGGCCGCCGGCGCCGCGACCTCGGCCGCGACGGTGGGTAACGGCCTGCTCCCCGGCATGTCGGTGCGGTCGGCGTCGATCGACGGCTCCGAGGGCTTCGCGATCAGCAAGTTCTCGAAGAACAAGGAAGCGGCCCTGGCATGGCTGCAGTTCGTCACCACCGGGAAGGTGCAGACCGACATCGTCGAGAAGGAGGGCTGGTTCCCCGTCTCGCAGACGGTGCTGGCCGAGCCCGCCGCGCGGGAGGCGCTGCCCATCCTGTCCACCTACGAGCAGTCCACCGAGTACGTCACCAAGCGCTACGGCACGCCCTGGTCGAACGAGCTCGACCAGGCGCTCTCCGTGCAGCTCATCAACGCCATGAACGGCAAGACCTCCCCCAAGGAGGCGCTGGAGTCGGCGCAGAAGACGGCGGAGGACCTCGTGAAGAAGTACCTGAAGTAGGGCTCGGGGAATGGGCGTCAACCTCCTGGAGAGGAGCCGCCGGCGGGATCTGCGTTTCGGCCTCCTGCTGATCGCGCCGGCGGTGCTGATCATCGCGATGCTGCTCGGCTACCCGATGGGCTACGCCGTGTTCATGTCGTTCCACCAGTGGAACGACAAGCTGGGCATGGAGCACCCCTTCATCGGGCTGGAGAACTACGGGCAGCTGCTGACCGACCCCGCGGTGCACCGGGCGATGGAGCGCACGGCGTACTTCTCGGTGATCACCGTGATCGGCGGGGTCGCGCTGGCCGTGGCGATTGCGGTGCTGCTGAACCGGGAGTTCCGCGGACGCACGCTCGCCCGGGTGCTGCTGCTCGTGCCGTGGGCCGTGCCGCCCGTGGTGAACGGCATCATGTGGAAGCTGATCTTCGACGGCAGCACCGGCATCGCCAACACGATCCTGCGCGGACTCGGTCTCACGGAGGAGAACGTGCAGTGGCTGTCCGACCCCGCGCTCGCGATGAACATCCTGGTGTTCGCGGAGATGTGGAAGCTGCTGCCGTTCCTGTGTCTGCTGATGCTCGCGGCGCTGCAGGGCATCCCGTCGAACCTGTACCGGGCGGCGGCGATCGACGGCGCGGGACCGTGGCGGGCCTTCTGGCGCATCACCCTGCCCAACATGCGCGGCGCCCTGATGTTCGCGCTGATCGTGCAGTCGATGTGGTCGCTCAAGGTGTTCGACACCATCTACGTGCTCACGGGCGGCTCCGGCGGCCCGGCCGAGGGCACCACCACCATCAACTTCCTCGCGTACCTGGTGAACTTCAGCAACCTGGACCGCGGCTACGGCTCGGCGATGGCGGTCGGGATCATGATCCTCGTGCTCGTGGTGGCCGTGTTCTGGATCCTGCTGTTCGGCGGGTTCCGTCGCAAGAGGGGAGAGGCGCATGCCTGACCTGACCACCACCGCCCTCGTCACCACCGCCCGCCCGCGCGGGCGCCGGGTGTCGCGACGCGGACGCCGCCGCCTCACCGCCGTCGTGTGCGCGGTGCTGCTCGTGCTCGTGATGGCGTTCTTCCTGGCGCCGTTCCTGTGGATGTTCGTGTTCAGCGTGTATCCGTCGAGCGCGCTGCAGGGCCGTACCCCCGACCTGTCGCCGTCCCTGCTGACCGTGGAGTCCTACGTGCGCCTGCTGTCGGACGGCAGCTTCCTCACCCCGATGGCGAACTCCGCGATCGTCGGCATCTCCACCACGATCATCTGCATGACCGTGGGCGCGGCCTGCGCCTACGCGATCGCCCGCTTCAAGTTCCGCGGTCGCCAGCCCCTGCTGCTGAGCATGATGACCGTGCAGGCGATCCCCGTGATCGTGCTCGCGGTGCCCCTGTTCATCCTGCTGCGCTCGGTCGGCCTCTACGACCAGCTGCTCGGGCTGATCGCGACGTACACGGCGTTCATCCTGCCGCTCGTGATCTGGATGCTGGTCGGGTTCTTCGAGGACATCCCGCCGAGCCTGGAACGCGCCGCCCGCATCGACGGGTGCAACCGGTTCCAGATCATGTACCGGATCGCCTTCCCGCTCGCCGCGCCCGGCATGGCGGCGACCGCGATCCTGGCGTTCATCACCAGCTGGAGCGACTTCTTCCTGGCGAAGGTGCTGACGTCGAACAACGCCGTGACCCTGCCGGTGAAGACCGCGGCGTTCCAGGGGCTGTTCGCGATGGACTACACGTCCGCGGCGACGGCGGGAGTGATCACGGCCATCCCGGTCCTGATCCTCACCCTCGTGGCACAGAAATGGATCATCCGCGGTATGACCGAGGGTGCGGTGAAAGGCTGATCATGGCACAGATCGAACTGGTGGGCGTCGAGAAGTCGTACGGACGCCCGAGGCGCGGGCACGAGGCCCGCAAGGCGGTCTCCGACCTCAGCTACGTGATCGAGGACGGGCACTTCGTCTCGCTGCTCGGTCCCTCCGGCTGCGGCAAGACCACCACGCTCAACATGATCGCCGGACTGGAGGACATCTCGGGCGGGGAGATCCTCATCGACGGGCGGCGGGTCGACGACCTCGACCCCGACAAGCGCGACCTGGCGTTCGTGTTCCAGGACTACGCGCTGTATCCGCACATGAGCGTCTACGAGAACATCGCGTTCGGGCTGCGCATGCGCAAGGTCGCCAAGGACGAGATCGACCGCCGGGTGCGCGACGCCGCCCGACGGCTCGACATCGCCCACGTGCTCGACGTGAAGCCCAAGAGCCTGTCGGGTGGACAGCGGCAGCGCGTCGCCCTCGCCCGCGCCATCGCCCGGCGCCCCGCGGTGTTCCTGTTCGACGAGCCGCTGTCGAACCTCGACGCGCTGCTGCGCGACCAGACCCGCAGCGAGCTCAAGGTGCTGCACCGCGAGCTCGGCGCGACCAGCGTCTACGTCACGCACGACCAGGAGGAGGCCATGACGCTCTCCGACCGGATCGCCGTGATGAGCCGCGGACGGCTGGAGCAGTACGGCAGCCCGTACGAGGTGTACCACGAGCCGGCGACCGAGTTCGTGGCGTCGTTCGTGGGCAAACCGCGCATGAACCTGTTCACGGCGAAGCGGGGCGAGCGTGGCAGGCACGTGCTGCCGGGGACCGCGTTCGGCGTGGAGTCGGGCGTGCTGCCCGAGGAGATCCGCGTCGGACTGCGCCCGGAGGAGTGCGACCTGCGGCGACCGCTGGCCGGCGAGCAGCCGCACGGCACCGTCGTCGCGGTGGAGCCGCTCGGCAACGTCTCCGACGTGCACCTCGCGATGGGCGACGTCGAGTTCCTCGTGCGCGTCCCCGGGTTCGGCTCCTACGGCGTCGGCGACGCGGTGGTGGTCGACCTGACCCGCGCGCGCCTGCACTGCTTCGACCCCGAGACCGGGAGGCGCCTCGCCGTGTCGTGAGCCGGCGCGTCAGCGCAGCGCGAGCTGGAGGCGGGCGCTGAGGCGGTCGGCGGCACCGCGCGCCCGCCGGGCGTGACCCCGCTCCGGCTCTTCCAGGGCGATCCGCACGTCGGACCCGTCCGCGAGTGCGGCCGCGGCCACGTGCACGGTCTGCGGACCCGAGAACGCGGAGCCGCGGGTCGTGAACACGACGCGACGGTCATCGACGATGCGCCACTTCGCGCGGTGCCGCCGCTCGGCGATCCGCCGGACGGCGGCGAGGACGGAGTCCGCCTCGGCTGACGTGTGGAAGCTGGTGTGCGCGACGGCACGCATCGGTCCCCCCGATCCTGTGTCTGACAGGGCGTCTGCCCCCGCATGCCCTGCTGATGAGACGACGCGACAGCCGGTTCATTACGCGGGTTCCGCGGACTCCCGCGTTCCGGTTCAGCGGGTTCACAGGGTTAGGGTGGATGGTCGGCGGCCGCCGGGTCGCCCCATCCGAACCTCCGAGGAGCACTCGACGTGAGCCGAAATCCATCCTCCACAGCGCGCCGCCTGCGCCGCTTCGCCCGGACGGCGACCGCCTCCGCGCTCGCCGCGCTCGTCGCCGCCGGGGCGCTCCTCGCCGGAGCCGCGCCCGCCGCGGCCGAGGGCGAGACCTACGTGATCGGCACCGACACCACGTTCGCGCCGTTCGAGTTCACGGACGCGAACGGCGAGCTCGTCGGCATCGACATGGACCTGCTGCGCGCGATCGCGAAGGACCAGGGCTTCGAGGTCGAGATCCGCCAGCTGGGCTTCGACGCCGCCGTGCAGGCCCTCCAGTCCAACCAGGTCGACGCGGTGATGGCCGGCATGTCGATCACCGAGGAGCGCCAGCAGACGTTCGACTTCAGCGATCCGTACTTCACCAGCGGGGTGCAGCTGGGGGTGCTGGAGTCCAGCGACATCGAGTCGCTCGACGACCTCGACGGCAAGGCGGTCGCGGTCAAGACCGGCACGCAGGGCCAGACCTTCGCCGAGGAGAACCAGGAGAAGTACGGCTTCCGCATCACGCCGTACCAGGACACGACCGACATGGTCGACGCCGTGAAGGCCGGGCAGGCCGTCGGCTACTTCGAGGACTTCCCGGTGCTCGCGTACGGCATCCAGCAGGGGTCGGGCTTCCGGCTGATCGGCGATCCGGAGCTCGGCGGCGAGTACGGCTTCGCGGTCAACAAGGGGCAGAACGCCGAGCTGCTGGAGATGTTCAACGCGGGGCTCGCGAACCTCCAGGACTCGGGCGAGTACGACGAGATCGTCGACACGTACCTCGCCTCGGGTGAGGGCGAGCCGAGCGCGCAGCCCACCGACATCATCTCCGTCGCGGTGAAGTACTGGCCCGCGCTCATGCAGGGTCTGTGGCTCACGATCCTCGCCACGATCGTCGCGGTGGTCGCGGCCTTCATCCTCGGCATCATCTTCGGCTTCGGGCGCATCTCGAAGTTCGCGCCGTTCCGCTGGGTCGCCACGGCCTACGTGTACGTGTTCCGCGGCACCCCGATCCTGATCCAGGCGTTCTTCGTCTTCTTCGCGATCCCGCAGCTGATCCCCGACCTGAAGTTCGACCCGTTCGTGGCCGGCGCGATCACGCTGTCGCTCAACACCGGTGCGTACATGACCGAGATCATCCGCGGCGGCATCCAGGCGGTCGACCCCGGTCAGGCCGAGGCCTCGCGTTCGCTGGGCCTGAGCCACTGGAAGACGATGCGCAAGGTCGTGCTGCCGCAGGCGTTCCGCATCATGATCCCCTCGTTCGTGAACCAGGGCATCATCACCCTCAAGGACACCTCGCTCATCAGCGTGATCGGCCTCGCGGAGCTGACCTTCGTGTCGCGCCAGATCATCGCCTCCACCTACCTGTCGGCGCAGGTGCTCACCATCGTCGCCATCATCTACTTCGTCGTGATCACGCTGCTGACGCTGCTCGCGAACCGCCTGGAGAGGACGCTCAACGCATGAGCAAGATCGACGTCAGGAACCTGCACAAGTCGTTCGGCGACAACGAGGTCCTGAAGGGCATCGACCTCACGGTCGACGACGGCGAGGTCGTCGCGGTGATCGGGCCCTCCGGCTCGGGCAAGTCCACGCTGCTGCGCTGCCTCAACAAGCTCGAGGAGCCGACCTCGGGCCACGTCGTCATCGACGGCGTCGACCTCACCGACAAGAGCGTCAAGCTCGACGAGGTGCGCCAGCGCATCGGCATGGTCTTCCAGCACTTCAACCTGTTCCCGCACATGACCGTGCTGGAGAACATCACCCTCGCGCCGGTCGAGCTCGGCCGCATGACCAAGGCCCAGGCGCGCGAGCGGGCGCTGTCGCTGCTGGAGCGCGTGGGACTGTCGGAGAAGGCGGACGCCAAGCCCGCGTCGCTCTCCGGCGGCCAGAAGCAGCGGGTCGCCATCGCCCGTGCGCTCGCGATGGACCCCGAGATCATGCTGTTCGACGAGGCCACCAGCGCGCTCGACCCGGAGATGGTCGGCGAAGTGCTGCAGGTGATCCGCGACCTGGCCGAGGGCGGCATGACCATGGTGCTGGTCACGCACGAGATGGGTTTCGCGCGCGAGGTGTCCGACCGCACGGTGTTCATGGACGGCGGTGTCGTGGTCGAGGAGGCTGCGCCGGCCGAGCTGTTCGGCTCCCCCAAGAACGAGCGCCTGCAGGACTTCCTGTCGAAGGTGCTCTGACCGTACGCATCCGCGTCGTTCCGCGAAAGGAGCGGGCTACTCGCGGACGGGTGCGGGGTGGCGACGGATGGTCGCGCTGACCAGCGCCGCGACGGCGCAGAGGCCGGCCGCGGCGAACCACGCGACCGTGTACTGACCGGTGTGGTCGCGCACGAGCCCCGCGAGGATCGAGGCGATGCCCGCACCGATCTGATGGGCGGCGAACACCCAGCCGAACACCAGCGGGCCGCGGTCGCCGAACACCTCGCGGCACAGCGCGATCGTCGGCGGCACCGTGGCGACCCAGTCGAGGCCGTAGATCACGATGAACACGATGATGCTGGGCTGCACCTCGGCCGACAGCAGGCTGGGCAGGAACAGCAGGCTCACCCCGCGCAGGGCGTAGTACGCGGCGAGCAGGATGCGCGGGTTGACGCGGTCGGTCAGCCAGCCGGAGAACACGGTGCCCGCGATGTCGAAGATCCCGACCACGGCCAGGAGTCCGGCGGCGGTCGTGGTCGGCATGCCGTGGTCGTGCGCGCTGGGGATGAAGTGCGTGCCGATCAGGCCGTTGGTGGTCGCGCCGCAGATCGCGAAGCCGATCGCGAGGGCCCAGAACGTCTTGGTGCGGGCTGCCTCGCGGAGCGTGCGGAGGGCGAGGGCGGCGGCACCCCAGGCGTTGCCTCGGGGCAGGGGTGCCGGTGGGGAGGCGGGCGCGGGCTCGCCGTACCGTCCGACGCCGAGGTCGCTCGGGCGGTTGCGCACGAAGATCCACACCAGGGGCGCGACCGCGAGCGCGCCGCCCGCGATGATGAACGACGCCCCTCGCCAGCCGATGTCCTCCGCCGCGGCCGCGATGACCGGCAGGAAGATCAGCTGTCCGGTGGCGCTGCCCGCGGTGAGCACGCCGGACACGAGACCGCGGCGCGTCGCGAACCAGGTGTCGGTGATGGTCGCGGCGAACACGAGCGCCATCGACCCGGTGCCGAGTCCGATCAGCACGCCCCACGTGAGGATGAGCTGCGCGGGGGTGGCGACGAGCACGCTCAGGGCGGCGCCCGCACCGATCACGAACAGGGCGGTGACGGTGACCGCGCGGATGCCGAAGCGTTGCATGAGCGCGGCCGCGAAGGGGGCGATCAGCCCGTACAGCAGCAGGTTGACGGAGACCGCGAGCGACAGCTCGGCCGTCGTCCAGCCGAACTCCTCCTCCAGCGGCACCATGAGCACGCCCGGCGCCGCCCGGAACCCCGCGGCGCCGATCAGGGCGATGAGGGCGACGAGCGCGACCGTCCAGGCGGGGTGGAGGCGGCGACGGCGTGCGGGTGGGTCCTGTACGGGCTCGTCGACGGACTCGGCGGTCATGCGTTCGCCCCGGTGTGCAGCGCGAACGGCTCGCCGCCCATGCTGCGCCGGGCCCACCGGGTGCTGTGCGCGTCGAGCGGGGCGTCGCAGTGCGCGCACCAGTCCACGGAGACGGCGGTGTCACCGCAGCGCGCGCACGAGACCTCGAGCCCCCAGGGGCCGTCCGGGTCGGTCGTGCGGCTGAAGCGGGCGTACGCGTGGAGGATCGGCAGCGTCGCGAGTCCGGCGTCGGTCAGGCGGTAGCCGCTGCGAGCCTCGCTCGGGTCTTCGCGGGTCAGGAGCCCGGCGTCGTGCATGGCGGTGAGCCGGCGCGACAGCACGGAGTCGGCGGCACCCGTGGCCGCGCGCAGCTCGTCGAAGCGGGTGCGGCCGGAGAACAGTTCGCGCAGCAGGAGCAGGACCCAGGGGTCGGCGAGCACGTCGGCCGAGCGGGCGATCGGGCACGTCGCGGACGACCAGTCGGAACGGAGGGGCATGCCGTCACTTTCTTGAAGAAAGTCAGCGGTGTCAAGCCGGTCCCCGCAGAACGGCAGGATTCGCGCGACCCCTGTCGCGAACGCTCCCTCCCGCCGGGCCGCGCGCTACTCGGCGACGCGGGCGGCGATGTCGCTGCGGAAGTGCGCGCCCTCGAGTCGGATGCGCCCGATCGCGTCGTATGCGCGGTCGCGCGCCGTGCGGAAGTCCGGGGCGACGGCGACCACGTTCAGCACGCGGCCGCCCGTGGCGATGAGGGAGCCTCCGGGCGCGTCGGGGCTCGCGGTCGCGGCGTGCACCAGGCGCACACCCTCGACCTCGGCCGCCGCGTCCAGGCCCTCGATCGGACGGCCGGTCTGCGGCGACTCCGGGTAGCCCTCGCTCGCGAGCACCACGGTGATGGCGGCGTCGTCACGGAACTCCGGCTCCGGCTGATCCTCGAGCGTGCCCGAGGCCGCGGCGAACAGCAACTGCGACAGCGGGGTCTGCAGCCGCGGCAGCACGACCTGCGTCTCGGGGTCGCCGAAGCGCGCGTTGAACTCGATCACCCGCACGCCGTTCGGGGTGAGGATGAGCCCGGCGTACAGCAGCCCGATGAACGGCGTGCCCTCCGCGTCGAGCTGCCGGACCACGGGGAGCGCCACGTCGCGCGTGACCTCCTCGACGAAGGCCTGCTCGCTGCCGAACTGCTCCGCGAGCCACGGCAGCGGGGAGTACGCGCCCATGCCGCCCGTGTTGGGACCGGCGTCGCCGTCGTACGCCCGCTTGAAGTCCTGCGCGGGGCTGAGCGCCCGCACGGTGTCGCCGTCGCTCAGGAAGAACAGCGACACCTCGGGACCGGACAGGAACTCCTCCACGAGCACGGGCCCGGCGGGAAGATACTGCGCGGCGTGCGCGAGCGCCTCGGCGCGGTCGTCCGTCACGATCACGCCCTTGCCCGCGGCGAGCCCGTCGGCCTTGACCACGTACGGGGCGCCCAGGTCGTCGAACGCGGCCTCGACCTCGGCGGTCGTCGCGGCACGCACGGCCCGCCCGGTCGGCACGCCCGCGGCGTCCATGACCCGCTTGGCGAACGACTTCGACCCCTCCAGCTGCGCCGCGGCCCTGCCCGGTCCGAACACGGGGATGCCGCGCTCGCGGAGCTCGTCGGCGACACCGGCGACCAGTGGAGCCTCCGGCCCGATCACGACGAGGTCGACCGCGTGCTCGTTCGCGAACGCCGTGACCGCGGCCGCGTCGAGCGGGTCGACCGACACGGGCGTCGCGTCGTGCGCGATGCCGGCGTTGCCCGGGGCGACGACGATCTCGTGCTCCACCTCCTCTGCGCGCAGGGCGAGGATGATCGCGTGCTCACGGGCACCGGAACCGAGGACGAGGATCTTCACCCGTCCAGCCTACCGAGGCCGGTACGGCGGGTTTCGGCCGCCCGCGCGTCACAGCTCGATGGGCCGCTCCACGGTCGCATCCCACGGCACCGTCCAGCCGGTGGCGTCGAACAGGGCATCGAGCACCATGGCCGTAAACCCCCACACGATGGTGCCGTCCACGTCGAACGCCGGGCCGCGGAACGTGCGGCCCATCCGCGACAGCGTCGAGGTGAACCGGGTCGCGGGGTCGAGCAGCTGGGCCACCGGCACGCGGAACACCTCGACGGTCTCCGCATGATCGACGGCGACGACCCGCGACGGCGACTGCCACCACGCGAGCACGGGCGTGACGAGGTGGTTGCTCGCGGCGAGCGGGATGACCGGGAGGGTCGACAGCACCTCGACCCCCGCGGGGTCGAGTCCCGTCTCCTCCTCGGCCTCGCGCAGCGCGGTGGCCACGGCATCCGCGTCGGTCGGCTCGACGCGACCACCGGGGAACGATATCTGCCCGGGGTGCGACGACAGCGTGGGGGCGCGGCGCTGCAGCAGCACGTCGAGGTCGCGCGAGACGGCGGCGTCGGCGGCGGGGGCCGGGGTGCGGTCGAGCACGCCGAACAGGATGAGCACGGCGGCGTCGTGCGCGGTGCGCGGGTCGGCGAGCGGCGGGATCGGCACGCCCCAGGTGTGATCCGTGGCGGCGGCGAGCAGCTCGGCGCGCGCGCCCTGGGGGTGCATGCTCATACCCCGAGCTTAGGCCGCGGCCGGGTGCGGGGGCCGCGGTTCTAGGGTGGAGCCATGGCGAGGAAGATCGACATCATCGACGGTCGTGCGGCCCTCGACGCCGTCCGGGCGGCGGAGGCGGCGGGCGAGAGGCCCCCGCGCACGTCGCTCGCGACCGCGGTGCGGTATCTGCTGCAGCTGCTCGACGAGAAGGCGCCGGGCAACAGCGTCGAGGTGCGGGTGCCGCCGTTCGGGGCCGTGCAGGTGATCCAGGGCCCGCGGCACACCAGGGGCACCCCGCCGAACGTCGTGGAGATGGACGCGGCGACCTGGATCGCGGTCGCCACGGGCGCCGAGGCCTGGACCGCCGCGGCCGAGTCCGGTCGGGTGCACGCCTCCGGCACCAGGGCCGACCTCGCCGGGGTGCTGCCGCTGCGGCCCTAGCGTCGCGCGACCACGAGGGGCACGCCCGTGGCCGGGTGGGGGAACACGTCGACGGGTTGCCCGTAGACCTGCTCGATCCGGGAGGCCGTGAGCACCTCGGCCGGGGTTCCGCCGGCGGTGACGCGGCCGTCCGCGAGCAGGGTCACGCGGTCGGCGTGCGCGAGCGCGGCATTCAGGTCGTGCAGCACGATGGCCACCGCGGCCCCCTCGGCGGCGCGGGCGCGGAGGAGCCGCATGACGTCTTCGTGGTGCTTGAGGTCGAGGGCCGCGGTGGGCTCGTCCAGCAGCAGCACGCCGGTGCTCTGGGCGATCACCCGGGCCAGGGCCACGCGGGCGCGCTCGCCGCCGGAGAGGGAGGGCACCGCGCGGGGCCCGAGCGCCGTGACCTCGGTCTGCGTCATGGCGTCCGCGACGATCCGGTCGTCGTCGTCGACCGCGGGGGTGCGCGCCCACGGGGTGCGGCCCATGCGCACGACCTGTTCCGCGGTGAACGGGAAGGTGACCGTGTTCTCCTGCAGCAGCACGGCCCGCTGCTGCGCGAGGGCACGCGGCCGCAGGTCTCGCAGCGGGCGGCCGTCGAGGAGCACCTCCCCGGAGGCCGGGGCGACATCGCCCGCCAGCACGCCGAACAGGGTGGACTTGCCCGCGCCGTTCGGTCCGACGAGCGCGTGCACCTCGCCCGCGTGCACGTCGATCGAGGCGTCGTGGAGGATGGTGCGTCCCTCGCCCACGCGCACCGTGAGTCCGGTGCCCCGCAGCCGCGGCATCACGCCCACCCTCCCGAGCGACGGCGCGTGCGCACCAGCAGCCAGAGGAAGAACGGCCCGCCCACGAGGGAGGTGATCATGCCGATCGGAAGGTCGGCCAGGGGAACGGCCGTGCGGGCGACGAGGTCGGCGACCGCGATGAGCAGCGCGCCGCCGAGGGCCGAGGCGATCACGAGGGGCAGGTGTGCGGGTCCGATCATCATGCGCATGAGGTGCGGCACGACGAGGCCGGCGAAACCGATGATCCCGGCGAACGCGACCGCGGCGCACACCAGCAGTGCGACGGTCACGATGACCACGAGGCGCAGCAGCTCGACGCGCACGCCGAGGTGCCGGGCGGTGCGCTCGCCGAGGGCGAAGAGGTCGAGGCTCGGCGCGACGATCAGGGCGACCACGACGCCGATCGCGACGAGCGGCGCCACGAGCTGGATGTTCGACCAGAGGGCCCCGTTGAGCGACCCGAGCTGCCAGAACACGATCTGCTCGCGCGTCGACGTGGTGCCGAGGAAGGTGAAGAACGCCATGCCCGCCCCGGCGATCGCGTTGATGGCGATGCCGGTGAGCAGCAGGGTCACGACCTCGGTGCGGCCGCCCGAGCGGCTGAGGAGGTACACGGAGAAGACCGCGACCAGCCCGCCCAGGAACGCGAACGCGGGGGTGGTCCACATGCCGAACGTGGCGAGGCCGAACGTGATGCTGGCCGCCGCACCGAGCGCCGCGCCCGACGAGACGCCCACCACGCCCGCGTCGGCGAGGGGGTTGCCGAAGATCGCCTGCATGAGCACGCCGGACACCGCGAGCGCGGCGCCCACGAGCAGGCCGAGCACCAGGCGCGGCAGTCGCAGGGTGTAGATCACGCCGTAGTCCGTGGCGGCGTCCGGCGCCCAGGCGGTGTCGATGCCGAGGCCCCGCAGCAGCACGCCCAGCAACGCCGTGGGCGACAGGTCGTACTGACCGCTGGTGATCGAGACGACGCACGTGACGGCGAGGGCGACGAGGAGCCCCGTGACGACCAGCCCGAAGCGCAGTCCGCGGTGCCGCGTCGGCGTAGGGGTGACGACCTCGCCGCTCACTGGGGCGGCTCGGCGGTGTACAGCGCGCGGGCGAGGGCGCCGATCACGTCGGCCGACCGGGGACCGAAGCTCAGGATCTCCGCGTCGGCCATGTCGATCACCCGGCGGTTCGCCCCGGCGGGGGTCTGTGCCACGGCGGGGATCCGTTCGATCAGCCCGTCGATGCCTCCCACGGACTCCAGGCCGTCGGTCATCATGACGAGCACGTCCGGCTGCGCGGCGACCAGGGCCTCCGCGGTCATCGGCTTCATGCCCTCCCAGCCGATCTCGGAGGCGACGTCGACACCGCCGACCGCATCGATGAGCGAGTCCGCCCCCGAGTCCGCGCCGAAGATGTAGTAGACGTTGGCGCTGCCGCGCACGTAGAGGAACAGCATGCGGGCGCGGTCCTCCGGTGCGGCCGGGGTCACCTGCGCGATCTCGCCGAGCACGGACGCCACCCGCGCATCGAGGCGCTCGATCAGCTCGGCGCCGCGGCTGGGCACCCCGAGCGCGGCGGCGATCTCGGTGACGAGCGCATCGGTGGTGTCGAGGCGACGGTCGCCCGAGATGACGACGACCGCGATCCCGGCGTCCCGGAGCTGCTGGCGGACTTCCTTCGGGCCGATCGTGGTGTCGGTGAGGATGACGGTGGGAGCGAGCCCGAGGATCGCCTCGGGGTTGAGCGTGTGGCCGGTCTTCGTGACCACGGGCAGCTCCTCGGTGCCGGGGAACAGCGTCGAGGAGTCACGGCCGACCACCTGGTCGCCGAGGCCGAGCGCGAACACCGTGGACGCGATCGTGCCGGAGATGTCGATCGGGAGGATGCGGTCGACGTCGGTCACCGCGACCGTCCGACCCTCGCTGTCGGTCACCGTCACGGGCAGCTGGGGCGCGGTGCGGTCGTCGACCGGGGTGATCGCGTGGCTGGCGAGGCAGGCGGTCGCGGGACCCGTGGCGGTGCGGACGTCGTCCACGAGGTCGAGCTCGGTGAGGGGGACCGAGGCCTGAGGGCAGGTGTCGTCAACGGCGGGCGGGGCCGCGGCGGTGGCGTCGGGGTCGGCGCAGGCGGCGAGTCCGACGGCGAGAGCGGCAGCCAGGACGAGGGCGGAGAGGCGTCGCATTAGGCAAGGCTATCCTAAAACTTGACGCTGTCGTGGCGGCGCCCTACGCTCGGGATCGACGGCTTACTTAGCTGAGCCTAACCAATATTCCATCCTCGCCCGACTGCCCGTGCGGCCTCGCCGGAGCGCTCCCGAGCGCGCCCGGCGGCCGTGGAGAATCGTGAACGACACAGCCATCGCATCCCCCGGGAGCCCGCGCCTGCGCGCCCTGCTCGCCGCCCTGATCTCCGTCCTCCTCATCGCCGCCGGGGCGGTGATCGTCCCACCCGCGCACGCCGCCGGCGGAACCGTGACCCCCACCGTCACCTCCGCAGACACCGCCGGTCTCACCGTGCAGGTGCAGGCGAGCGGTCTGCCCGACGTGACCGGCGCCTACGCCGCGCTCATCGTGAAGGGCACCGAGAGCGGTCTGACCGGGTCCGGCGGCTACGCCGCGTTCGCGCTGCCGTTCCCGCGCGTGGAGGGCGGCGCGAGCAGCTTCGCCCTCACCGCCGCCGTGGGATCGCTCGACCGCACGAAGGCGTACGAGGTGCTCGTATGGCAGCAGCACTCCAACCCGAACGAGACGACCATCTACGGCCGCGGCGACGTGGCGATCTCGGCGGCACAGTGGGATGCCCTGTTCGGCACCACGCCGACCGATCCCGGCGAGACCGACCCGGGCACCGATCCCGGGGAGACCGACCCGGGCACCGATCCCGGTGAGACCGACCCGGGCACCGATCCCGGTGAGACCGACCCGGGAGAGACGGACCCCGGTGAGACCGACCCGGGCACCGATCCCGGGGAGACCGACCCGGGCGAGACCGACCCGGGCGAGACGGATCCGGGTACCGATCCGGGTACCGATCCCGGAGAGGGCGAGCCGTCCGCGGCGATCGAGGTGTTCCTCGCCGACGGCGTGACCCCCGCGACCGGCGTCGCGCTCAGGGCCGGTGACCGGATCGTCGTGAAGGGCAGCGGCTACGACCCGACCGCGAACGTCGGCGGGCGCGGCGTGCCCATCCCCGCGCACCTGCCGCAGGGCACCTACGTGGTGTTCGGCAACTTCGGTGCGGACTGGCAGCCGTCCACGGGCGCCGCATCGTCGACACGCTCCGTCGGTGCCCAGGCCTGGGCGCTCGCCGAGGGTGTGCTGGACCAGGTGCCCGCGCAGTATCAGGGCGCGATCCGTGCGCAGTGGGTCGACATCTCCACCGACGGCTCGTTCCAGGTGACGCTCACCCTGAAGGACACGCCCGCGACCCCCGGCTCCTACGGCGTCTACACCTATGCGGCAGGCGGTGTGCGCAACGCCGACCAGGAGCGCAGCGTCGCCCTGGACTACCGCATCGCCCCCACGCTCACCGCGTCGGTGGAGTCCGCCACCGCGAAGGACGGCCTGACCGTCACGGCAGCCGCGGCGAAGCTCGGCGCGGTCACCGGCGCCTACGTGGCGCTCATCGAGGCGGGGACCGAGGCCGACGTCACGGCCGGCGGCGGCTTCCTCGCGATGCAGTACGTGCGGAACATCGACGCCGGTGCGTTCACGGTCGACCTGAACACCGCCGCGAAGAACCTCGACCGCACCCAGACCTACGAGGTGATCGTGTGGAAGCAGCACACGATGCCGAACGACGCCACGATCCACGCGCGCGCCGCGGTCACGATCACCGACGCGCAGTGGACGGCGCTGCTCGGCGACGACCCGGAGGAGCCGGCGGAGCCGAAGCCGCCCGTGACGCCGACGACGCCGCCGGTGAGCGTGCCGGGCGGCTCGCTGCGCTGGGCCATCTCCACGTCGTTCGCGAACTACGTCGCCGGTCCCATCGCGCAGGGCGCCATCCAGGTGTCCGGCGGCGCGACGCGCTCCGGCGGACAGTTCCAGTTCGGGCAGACCGTCGGCGGCGACTACGACGCGAGCACCGGCCTCGGCAGCGTGGTCTATCGCGGCGCCGTGCGCTTCACCGGTCACCACGGCGTGCTCGACGTCACGGTCTCCGACCCCGTGGTGCGGGTGACCTCGACGGGAGCAGCGACGGTGTACGTGACCAGCGGCGGCGCCCAGGTGCCGTTCGCGACGCTCGACCTGACGCGCGCGGCCCGGATCACGGCGAACGGAGCCGTGACCTACTCGGGCGCCCCCGCCACGCTGACGGCCGCCGGTCGTGACCGCGTGCTCTCGGGCTACTCCACCACGCTCGACCCGGTCACGTTCACGATCGGCTCGGCCGCCGCGGCACCCTCGGGGTCGACCGGCACCGTCGCCGCCGCCGCGGTCGTGAAGCGGGCAACGCTCCCCGCGACCCCGCCGGCGAGCGAGGGCATCGACGTCGACGAGCAGAACCTCGCCGCGCTCGCGTCCGGGCAGCCGGCCACCGTCACCGCCTCCGGGTTCCGCCCCAACGAGGAGGGCATCAAGGTCGTGGTGTACTCCACGCCCGTGCTGCTCGACACCGTGACCGCCGATGCCTCGGGCGTCGCGACCTGGTCGGGCGCCCTGCCCGCCGCGCTCGAGGACGGCGCGCACACGCTCACGTTCCAGGGATCGGTCGACCGCGGTCTCGCGTTCACCCTCGCTCGCGCGACCGCCGCCATCGGCGCGTGCACGGTCGAGGCGGCGACGCTGAACTGGGGGTACAAGGAGTCGTTCCGCACCTACATCGAGGGCATTGCGAAGGGTGGCTGGACCCTGACCGACGTGGCCTACCGCTACCCCGACTTCGTGTGGGAGAACGGTGCGGGCTCGCTCGACGGCACCGCGCTCACCGGGCTCGTCACCTACGGTGGCAGCATCGCGTTCACGGGTCACGACGGTGCGCTGAACACCACGCTCGGGAACGCCAGGGTCGAGCTCGCGGGCGACACCGGCTACCTGGTGTTCGACGTGACCGGCACCACGCAGGCCGGGGAGAGCGTCGACCAGCAGGGCGTGCGACTCGCGGAGTTCCCGCTCGCGGACGCCGCGGTCGTCGACGGCGCGCTCCGGCTGGACGCGGTGGCCACGACGCTCACCGAGGCGGGGGCCGCGGCCTTCGGCACGTATCAGGCGGGGGAGCAGCTCGACCCGGTGACCGCCGTGATCCCCGTCGACACCGCGTGCGGCACGGCCGTGGCGGAGGAGCCGGAGGCGGACGCGGAGGCGAGCGCGGCGGTCACCGCGGTGACGGAGCCGGCCGACACGGAGGGTGCACCGGTCTGGCCGTGGATCGTCGGCGGCCTCGTCGTCGTGGCGCTCGCCGCCGGGGGAGGCGTGCTGATCGCCCGCCGCAGCCGCACGGCACAGGCCGAGCCGGAGACCACCGAGGTCTGAGCCGCGGACGCACCCGCCCTCTCCCGGACGACCGGGGGAGGGCGGGTGCGCAGGGGGCCGGGTGCCCGACCCGCCCGGACGGTGGGACAATGGAGACATGGCCCCCCAGGATTCCCACCAGACCGTCGAAGCGACCGTGCGCCGTGTGCCGCGGTACGGCGTGCTCATGGGCATCGGGGTCGTGCTCGGGGTCGTCGTCGCGGGCGTCCTCACGATGATGGGCAGCTACGACGAGTCGCAGGCGCTCGACGTGGTGTATCCCCCCGGTCAGGTGTTCGGGTTCCTGCTGCTGTGGACCGTACCGATCGGTCTCGCGCTCGGCGGGGTCGCCGGGCTCGTGCTGGAGCGGGTCGCGCGGCGCCACGACCGCGTGGTGAAGGTCGACCGCGAGACCGTCGTCGACGGCGAGGACTGAGCTCAGGCCAGCTCGGCGATCACGGGCCGGATGGCCGCGTCGAACGCCACCACGTCACGCCGCAGGCCGTCGGTCACTGCGACCGACAGCGCCCCGATCCACCAGATGCCCCGCTGTGACAGCGGGAGCACCTGCACGTTCAGCTCGAACGAGTGGGCGCGCCGGCCGATCTCCCGCTCGAACTCCGCGATCGCGCTCGCATAGGCGCGGTACGCGTCGCCGCCCGTGTGGCTGGTCATGGCGCCGACGTAGCGGTCGTGCGCCGCGTGAGCGAAGCGCAGGGCGGTCGCGGCGTGCGGCCGGATCGCCGCGGCGAGCTCGTCTGCCCCGGTCGCGGGCAGCGCGACGAGCGTCTCGAACCCGTCGATGAGCTCGAGCGGCACCCCGGAGTGATGCGCCCGCGGCTCGACCGTCATGTCCCAGTAGTCGCGCCACTGCGCCTCGATGGCGGGCGAGGCGTCCACGGCATCCGGTGCTCGCACGGGGAGCTCCCGGAGGGCGGGCAGGTCCTCCGGCGCGCGGATGCCCAGCAGCTGCCGCAGGGCGAGCGCGACCAGCACGGGGACGCTCGCGTCCTCGCGGATGAGCCACTGCGGCTTGTCGGCCATGCGCCCATCGTAGGGGGCGGTGCACCGGGCTCGGCGTCCTCGCAAGGTAAACCCCTGGACGAGCCGCGTCAACCCTCGCCGTGATACCCGGAGGGGGGAGTAGACCTGCCTGCACGTCGGCGGCCGTCGGCGCGGAGTCGAGAGGAAGAACGATGTCGCAGAGCAATGCACAGGGTGTCGCCGGCGGCGGCACGGACGAGTCGCCGGGGACCGTGAAGACCGCCGCGCACGAGGCGGCCGGGGTCGCCGGTACCGCGAAGGATGAGGCGGCGGGGGTCGTCGAGACCGCGAAGGCCGAGGCCGGCGCTGTCGCGCACGAGGCGAAGGACCAGATCCGCGACCTGTACCACCAGACCACGGCCGAGCTGTCGGAGCAGGCGGCGATCCAGCAGCGTCGCGTCGCGGACGGGCTGCGGTCGGTCGGCGGGGAGCTCGGGTCGATGGCGCAGAACGCCGAGGGCGGGGTGGCGGCGGATCTGGTCCGTCAGGCCTCCACCCGCATCCAGGGCATCGCCGGCTGGATCGGCGACCGTGACCCGGGGTCGCTGCTGACCGAGGTGAAGTCGTACGCGCGGGCCAAGCCGGGCACGTTCATCGCGGTCGCCGCCGTGGCCGGACTCGTCGTGGGACGCCTGACCCGGGCGCTGTCCGAGGGGGCGGCGGAGTCGGGTTCCGGCACGTCGACGCCGACCGCCTCCGGGCTCTCGGGAGCGGGGGCCACTCCGAACCTCGACCCGGCGGCGGCGACGACGCCGGCGGCGGTTCCCGGTTCCACGACGAGCGCGGGCGTGGGCGCGGGTGCCGGTGTCGGTGCGGCCGGAGCCTCGGACACGGGCGGCAGCACCACGCTCGGCCAGCCGCCACTGCCGACCGACGGCACCGTGCCGGGTGCCCCCGATGGGATGAGCGGCATCGATGCGGGTACCGCGCCGTGGGGTGTGACCCGTGACGAGGACCGCGGTGACACCCCGGTCTACGACAGGACGGACGCGGCCAACCGCGCACCGGGTGACGAGGAGCGACCATGACCGACGCCACCCCGACGCCTTCGGAGCAGAAGGCGGAGACCACCTCGCTGGGCGACCTGCTCAGCGAGGTCACGAGCGACCTGTCCACGCTGATGCGACAGGAGCTGGAACTCGCGAAGGCGGAACTCAAGCAGTCCGCGACGCGGGCCGGCCGCGGAGCGGGCATGCTCGGCGGGGCGGGCTACGGCGCGATGATGGCCGTCTTCTTCCTCTCCGTCGCGCTGTGGTGGGGTCTCGGCTACTACGTGACCGGTCTCGGCTGGTCGGCCGTGATCGTCGCGGTCATCTGGGCGCTGGTCGCCCTGGTCCTGTTCCTGGCGGGACGCACGCAGTTGAAGAGCATCGAGGGGGCGCCGCGCACGGTGGACAGCCTCAAGCGGATCCCCGATGCCGTGAAGAGGAATGAGGAGAACAAATGAGCGATTCACCCGACGCGATCCGCGCGGACATCGAGCGGACCAGGGCGGAGTTCGGCAGGGACGTCGACGCGCTCGCCGACAAGGTCACCCCCTCGAAGGTCGTGCACCGGCAGACGCAGAAGATGAAGGGTGCCGCGCGCTCCGTGGTCGACCGCGTCATGGGCGTGGCCGACGACGCGGGCAGTCACGTGGGCGACGTGTCGTCCTCGGTGGCGGATGCCGGCCGGCACGCCGTGGCGAAGGCGCAGGGCAACCCGCTCGCGGTGGGGCTCATGGCCTTCGCCGCCGGGCTCGTCGTCGCCGCCGTCATCCCGTCCTCCACGAAGGAGAAGGAGCTGGCGGGCGAGCTGAAGGAGAAGGCCCAGCCGCTGGTCGACGAGGTCACCGAGGTCGCGAAGACCGTGGGCGAGGATCTCAAGGAGCCGGCGCAGGAGGCGTTCGCGGCCGTGAAAGACGAGGCCGCCGGTGCCGCCGAGCACATCCGCGATGACGCGACCCACGCGGTGGACGAGGTCAAGGGCACTGCGCAGGACGCCCGCGACACCGTCACCGGAAGCTGATCGGCGAGCGCTCCCCGGGGTCCGATGCCGCGGCACGGCACCGGACCCCCGGGCTCTGTAGCCGGTCGGGGGCTCCGGGCGCAAGCCCGTTCTCCGACCGGCTCCGTCATGACAGGGTCATGATCATGAAACTCGTCTCCTACGCCGGGCAGCAGGTCGTCACGACGGACGACGTGGCGGACGCCCTGGTCACCCTGGCCGCCTCCCTCGCCAGCGAGGGCGAGTCCGCGGCCGTGCAGATCCCGATCCACGTGGACGGGGAGAAGGACAGCGCCGACCTGATCGTCGGCGTCGGGAACGACCTCCTGGTCGGTCCGCAGTCGTCGAACGGCGACGACCCGGACTTCTCCGCGGACGCGGCAGCCCTGCGCGAGCACCGTTTCTACCCGAAGCGGACGGCCGAGGGCGGGGATGTCGACGACGACGGACTGCCGGCGATCGACCTCGACCTGGACCGCGGAGTCTGACGTGTCGCATCCGCAGACGCTCGACGTGCCCGAGGAGGGCGCCGCGCACACACCGTCGAAGGCGCTGTGGGCGTCGGTCGCGGACGGGTTCTACGTGGGCAGCCACGCCGGAACCTTCCTCGGCTACGTCGACCGCCAGCCCGGGAGCCTGTGGCGCGCCTTCGACTCCGCCTCACAGATCATCGGCGACTTCACCGACCATCACACGGCCATCGCCGCGGTGACCGAGGCCATGACGGACGACACCGCTGCAGGGGGACACCTCGGATGACGATCGACCACGCGCTGCTCTCGCTCGTCTACTGCAGCACCGCCACCCGTGCGTTCGGCGACGACGAGCTCGAGGCCCTGCTCGCCTCGAGCCGCGCGGCGAACCAGGCGCGGGAGATCACCGGTCTCCTCCTGTACCGCGAGGGCGAGTTCGTGCAGATCCTCGAGGGCGAGGAGGGCGTGGTCGAGGCGCTCATGACCCGCATCTCCGAGGATCCGCGTCACCACGACGTGCGGGTGCTCCTGCGCGAACCGCTGCACGAGCGCCGGTTCGCGGACTGGACGATGGGGTATCAGCCGATGGTGGCCGCCGAGCCGCGCCTGGCCGAGGGGTACCGCGACTCGTTCGACGATCTGCGCGTCGGCGACCACGACATGATCGGCCGGGCGCTCATGGAGCTCACGATGTGGTTCCGCGTGCGGCAGGCCGCGCAGCGGGCCGAGGCTCTGGAGATCCGGTAGGGCTGCGGGCGGTAGGCTGTTCGAGTGGCTGCCTCCCCCACCAACCCCTATTCCGAAGCCGGTGTCGATACTGCTGCCGGCGATCTCGCGGTCGAGCTGATGAAGTCGTCCGTGCGCGCGACGCACGGACCCGAAGTGCTCGGCGGCGTCGGCGGTTTCGCCGGCCTCTTCGACGCGAGCGCGCTGCGCGACTTCCGGCGTCCGCTGCTGGCGACCAGCACCGACGGCGTCGGCACCAAGGTCGCGATCGCGCAGGCCATCGACAAGCACGACACGATCGGGCAGGACCTGGTCGGCATGGTCGTCGATGACATCGTCGTGGTGGGTGCGAAGCCCCTCTTCATGACCGACTACATCGCGTGCGGCAAGGTCGTGCCCGAGCGCATCGCCGACATCGTCCGCGGCATCGCCGGGGCGTGCGCGGCCACCGGCACCGCGCTGGTCGGTGGCGAGACGGCCGAGCACCCCGGACTTCTCGGACCGCGCGACTACGACGTGGCGGGAGCCGCGACCGGCGTGGTCGAGGCGGATGCGATCCTCGGCGCCGAGCGCGTGCAGGACGGTGATGCGGTGATCGCGGTCGCCTCCAGCGGCCTGCACTCCAACGGCTACTCGCTCGTGCGTCACATCATCACGGGCGCCGGCATCTCGTACGCCGACACCGCCGCGGACTTCGGCACCACGTGGGGCGAGGCCCTGCTGGAGCCCACCCGCCTGTACACGCTGCCGCTGCTGCGCCTGATCGAGCAGCTCGCGGGCGGCGTGCACGCCCTGAGTCACGTGACCGGCGGCGGCATCGCGGCGAACCTCGCGCGCGTGCTCCCGCAGGGCAGCTGGGCCGAGGTCGACCGCGGCACGTGGTCGCCCAGCCCGGTGTTCCGCGTGCTGAGCGACATCGCCGGGTCGACGCTGGAGTCGGCCGAGGGCACCTGGAACCTGGGCGTCGGCTTCCTCGCGGTGGTCGCCGGCGACAAGAAAGACGCGGCGATCGCGGCGCTGGACGCCGAGGGCATGCCCGCGTGGCAGGTCGGCACCGTCGGCTTCGGCCCGCGGCCGACCGGCGAGTTCGAGCAGGGCGCCAAGGGCGTCGACGGTGGAGCGGTGCGCCTGGTTGGCGCCTACGCGGACGGAGCGAAGTAACACCCCATGTGCGGCATCGTCGGAATGGTGGGGACAGCCCCGGTCAATCAGGACATCTACGACGCGCTCCTGCTGCTGCAGCATCGCGGGCAGGACGCGACGGGCATCGCCACGGCGGAGGCCAACGGCGTGATGCACAACGCGAAGGCGCAGGGCATGGTGCGCGAGGCGTTCCGCACCCGCGACATGCGCGCGCTGCTCGGCAACGTCGGTCTCGGCCACGTCCGCTACGCCACCAAGGGCACCGCGTCCAGTGAAGAGGAGATGCAGCCGTTCTACGTGAACGCGCCCTACGGCATCATCCTCATCCACAACGGCAACCTCACCAACACCCGTGAGCTCACGGCCGAGATGGCGAAGCGCGACCGCCGTCACCTGAACTCGTCGAGCGACACCGAGCTGCTGCTCAACGTGCTCGCGGGCGAGCTGCAGGCCACCACGTCGACGGTCGACCTCGACCCGGAGCGCATCTTCGAGGCGGTCGCCCGCACCCACGAGCGCATCGAGGGCGCGTATGCGGTGATCGCGGTGATCGCGGGCTACGGTCTGCTGGCGTTCCGCGACCCGTTCGGCATCCGGCCGCTGATCCTGGGCCGCCGTCCGTCGACCGTGCCCGGCGCGGAGGGACGCGACGAGTGGGTCGTCGCGAGCGAGTCGCTGGTGCTGGAGAACGCCGACTACGAGGTCGTGCGCGAGGTCGAGCCCGGCGAGGCCGTGTTCATCACGAACGACGGCGAGCTGTTCACGCGGCAGTGCGCCACGGAGACGCACCTCGCGCCGTGCGCGTTCGAGTACGTGTACCTCGCCCGCCCCGACTCGATCATGAACGGCATCTCGGTCTACGAGTCGCGCCTGCGCATGGGCGACAAGCTGGCCGACACGATCGCCAAGCACGTGCCGATGGACAAGATCGACGTGGTCATGCCCATCCCCGACTCCTCGCGCCCGGCCGCGATGGAGGTGGCCCGCAAGCTCGGCATCGAGTACCGCGAGGGCTTCTACAAGAACCGCTATGTGGGCCGCACGTTCATCATGCCGGGGCAGGCGGTGCGCAAGAAGAGCGTGCGCCAGAAGCTCAACGCGATGTCGGCCGAGTTCCAGGGCAAGAACGTGCTGCTGATCGACGACTCGATCGTGCGCGGCACCACGTCGAAGGAGATCATCCAGATGGCCCGCGACGCCGGCGCCTCCTCGGTGACCTTCGCCTCGGCGGCCCCGCCCGTGCGGCACCCGCACGTGTACGGCATCAACATGCCGTCGCGGCACGAGCTGATCGCGCACGGCCGCACGATCCCCGAGATCGCGGAGGAGCTGGGCTGCGACCACCTGGTGTACCAGGAGGTCGACGACCTGAAGGCCGCGATCACCGAGGGCTCCGCACTGGAGGATCTCGACATGAGCTGCTTCGACGGCCGGTACGTCACCGGCACCGTCACCGACGAATACCTCGCCTGGGTGGAGGGGTCGCAGACCTCATGACGGCGCCGAGCGCGCGGCCGCTCTGGCAGGGTCGGGCTCTCGCGCTGGTCGGGATCGTGCTGGTCGCGTTCTCGCTGCGGTCCGCTGTCGCCTCGCTGTCTCCCGTGCTCGACCACGTCGCGGAGGACTTCCCGGTCTCGTCCGTGACCGTGGGGCTGATCGGGGCGGCGCCGCCGGTGTGCTTCGCGCTGTTCGGCCTGCTGACGCCGCTGTTCGAGCGTCGGTTCGGCCTGGAGCGGATGGCGGTCGTGGCGATCGTGCTGATGGCGGCCGGGATGCTGCTGCGCGGTCTGGCCCCGGACTCGTGGAGCCTGCTCGCGGCGACGGCCGTGGTGTTCGCGGGGGTCGGTTCGGGCAACGTGCTGCTGCCGCCGCTGGTGAAGAAGTACTTCGCCGACCGCCTCGGCGTCATGATGACCGCGTACTCGACCACGCTCGCGGTCTCCACGTTCCTGCCGCCGCTGGTCGCGGTGCCCGTGGCCGACTCGCTCGGCTGGCGCATCTCCCTCGGCATGTGGGGCGTGGTGGCGGCGCTGGCGCTGGTGCCCTGGGTCACGCTGCTGGTGCGCACGCGCGGGGAGCGCGACCGTCCGATGCCCACCGAGCTCCTGATGCCCGACCCGACCGACGGCGTGGACGATGTGCGCGACGCGGTCGCCGCGTCGACCGGACCGATCACGACCCAGTCGGCGAGCCCGCGCGTGTTCGGGCGGCTCTGGCGGCTGCCGCTGGCGTGGGCCCTCGCGCTCGTGTTCGGCACCTCGTCGACCATGGCGTACGTGGCGTTCGCGTGGCTGCCGACGATCCTGGTCGACCTGGGTGGCGTCAGCCCGGCGACCGCGGGCTTCCTGCTGTCGCTGTTCGCTCTGGTCGGGCTGCCCTGCTCGATGCTGGTGCCCGTGCTCGTGGTGCGGTTCCAGGCGACGCGGCCGCTGTTCCTGGTGGCGGTGGCGGCCGGACTGGTGGGGCTGCTCGGGCTGCTGCTCCTGCCGACCGTGGCGCTGCCGCTGTGGGTGGCGATCTTCGGCCTCACGGCCATCATGTTCCCGCTGAGCCTGGTGCTGCTGAGCATCCGTGCCCGCACGCCCGAGAGCGCCGTCGCGCTGAGCGGCTTCGTGCAGAGCATCGGCTATGCGATCGCGGCGGTGTTCCCGCTGCTGGTGGGGCTGCTGCACGAGACGACCGGTGGGTGGCAGGTGCCGCTGCTGGTCGTCGCCGCGGTGCTCGCGGTGTCGATCCCCGCGGGTATCGTCGCCGGTCGCCGCCGCACGATCGAAGACGAGTGGGAGCGCCGGCACGGCCACTGGTGACGCCGCTAGCGGATCGGCACCGAGGTCCCG
Organism: Microbacterium sp. NPDC059771; assembly: GCF_042732495.1. Classification (NCBI taxonomy): domain Bacteria; kingdom Bacillati; phylum Actinomycetota; class Actinomycetes; order Micrococcales; family Microbacteriaceae; genus Microbacterium; species Microbacterium sp. NPDC059771. Next base: position 817,243 of record NZ_JBHWHK010000001.1, read on the forward strand.
TGGGAGACCCCCTCGTAGAAGTAGGTAGCGATGCCGATCGCCGCGAACGTCACCAGGACGAGGGCGAGAATGACGCCGGCTGCGATGAGAACGGCCGCTTCTGATCGAGGCGGCCGCCGTGTGAGGCGATGGATCACCAGGATGAGCAGGCCACCTTCGATGAGAAAGGCCCAGGGGCTGAAGAGGCCGAGAAGAGCGCCAGCCGCCGCCAAGGCCAAGATCCACCAGTGCAATCGCGCGCGCTCCATGATGTAAAACTTTACTGCTCGTGAGTCCTCGTCCCCGCCCTGGGAAACCCGCGGGGCTCTGACGCGTCGGCTGGTCTGCGCGAGCCGGCGTCAGCACAGGGAAGCGGAGGAGCGGGGCGAAGGGGTAATCTAACGTGTTACCTCTCGTTGCGTGGCGGTCTGTGGCCGCCGGAAAGCAGTGTGCCCGATGGACATGACATCACCATCCCGAGTCAGGACCGGTGCGGCGACCCCGCAGCCCGACGAACCCGGTGAGCGCTTCCTCAGCATCGCCAGCGTCGTCATCGCGGTCGTCTCCCTCGTGTGCGGCTTCGCCCTGTTCCCGCCGCTGGTCGGGGTGATCGCCGGGCTCCTCGGTCGGCAGCGCGAGCCGCGCGGACATGCGATCGCGGCGTGGGGCATCGCGCTCAACCTCGTGGTCCTGCTCGGCTGGGTGGTGCTGCTGGCGGTGCTCGTGCTCACCGGCACCCTGACCGCGCTTCTGCATCCGTAACCGCCCGGACACGACGAAACACCCGCACGAGGTGCGGGTGTTTCGAACCGGGAGGCTAGGCCTTCTCTAGTTCGTCTTCGTCTTCGTCCGCGTACTCATCGGCCCACTTGTCGACGTAGGCGTCTTCGTCGGAGTCGCTCGAATGCCCGAGCTCGCGCTCCAGCGCCGAGTAGTTCACCGACGGACTGTACGCCTTGAGTTCGCGGGCGATCTTTGTGTGTTTCGCCTTCTGACGGCCACGGCCCATGCCTGAGACCCCCTCACGAGTTAAGCTGCGGGCAGACGGGCGCCCGAGTCATTCACGACACCGGCTCGCGGCCGGTAAGAGTAGCATTCAGAATAGCATGCGGGGAACACGCCCTGGCCGATGCCGGGCCGCCGAAGGGAGCGATCTTCATGACCGACAGCACCTCGAACCCCTCCGATGAGGCCACGCAGAACGCAGCGCTGCAGAAGGCGGTGATCGTGGGCATCCAGGTGGATCAGGATCCGCGCGTGCTCGACGAGGCCGTCCGCTTCGCCCGCCTGCTGAACGCGCCGCTGGTGGTCGCGCACGTCGACGTCACCCGCTTCGTGACCTACGAGGACCCCGACGGCTACGTGCACTCGGCGCCGATCGACATCAACTTCGACGCGGGAGCGGCGGAGTTCGAAGCGGTCGAGGCTGCCGCTGCCACCCAGCTGCGCGACCGCGGCATCACCTGGACCGCCCGTCAGCTCGTCGGCGATCCGGCGCTGGCGATCAAGCAGCTCGCGAACAAGCTCGATGCGCAGTTGATCGTGGTCGGCACGCGCAAGCGCGGCCTCGGCGAGTCCATCCGGGAGTTCTTCACCGGCTCGGTGGCGGCACGTCTCACGCATCGCCAGCATCGCTCGGTGCTCGTGGTGCCGCTGGGCGAGCTCGTGCCCGACGACCAGAAGGAGATCTGGCCCGAGTAGCCGGACAGACGCGAGAGGGCCCCGTCGACCGTTGTCGGCGGGGCCCTCTCGCGTCAGCCCGTGTGGATGACGATGCCGCGTGCCGGTGCGAGGGGGCGCTCCGGCGGGGATGCCGTTGACGCGGTCGTGGGCGCCGGGAGCTGCGGAGCGGACCGATCCGCCGCCGGTGTCGGACGCGCGGGCGGGTCCACCGGCGGCGGGGCGTTCACGATCCCGACCGGCTCAGGCCCGCGGTGACGCCGCGCGCGGCCTCGTCGAGGGCGTTCTCGAGCTCGGTGACGATCGTCGCGGGGAGCAGCCCGCCCTTCGCCACGTGCGTGCGCAGGTCGGTGCGGACGCGTGCCCGGAACGCGTTGATGATCGCATCCGCGCGGTGGAGCTCGTCGCGGCTCGTGAGGCGCGCGTCGTCGGTCTCCGTCCGGGGGCGGCTCTTCGCCGCGGCCCTGTCGTCCTTCGCCGCGGTCGCGAGGTCGGCCCGCAGGCTCTTCATCGCCTCCTGCACGCTCTGGCGCACCTCGTTGGCGATCAGGCGCACCGAGTCGGTGATGCCCGCCTCGATACCCGCGAGGTCGGCCTCGCGCGAGGCGAGCTCGGCGCGTCCGGCCTCGGTGATCGCGTAGATCGTGGTGCGGCCGTCGACGGTCTTGGTCACGAGGCCCTCCTCCTCCAGCTTCGCGAGGCGCGGGTAGATGGTCCCGGCGCTGGGCGTGTAGGTGCCGCCCGTGCGATCGGTGAGCGACTGGATGATGCCGTAGCCGTGCTGCGGCGACTCGGCCAGCAGCGACAGCAGATACAGCCGCAGGTCGCCGTGCGAGAAGACCGCGGGAGTCATGCTTCCTCCCATTCGGGGTCGTCGGCGATCGAGGCCGGAGTGCGGCGCAGCACCGTGACCCCGCCGGAGACGGAGTTGGCGCGCAGGTCGACGAAGCGCCCGGCGAGCTCGCCCGTGGTGCCGGTGTAGTTGCTCGGACCGGACGAGCTGCGCTCGACGCCGTCGATCAGGAGGCGGCCGCTGAGCGAGCGGATCACGTAGTTCGCGGCGAGCGACTCGTCGAGGCGCACGGTGGTGCCGCCCGACACCGAGTTGACGGTGATGGTGTTCACGTCGCCCGCGGCGTCGATCGTCGTGGAGCCGGAGACGATGTCGACGACCGCCTTGCGCACGGTGCCGGTCACCGCGACGTCGCCCGAGACGCTGTTGGCGTTGATGGAGCCGGTGAGGCCGCGCACCTGCACGTCGCCGGAGACGGAGTTGACGCTGAGGTCGCCGATGAGGGTGTCGACGATGATGTCGCCCGAGACGGTGTTGAGGCGGGCGTCGTTGCGGATGCCGGAGACGAGGGCGCCGGCGCTGACGACGCCGAGGGTGAGGGCGATCGACCGGGGGACGGCGACGCTGACCTCGGCGCGCGGGCCGCCCGAGCCGAAGTTGCGGAACACCTCGAGGAAGTTGTCCCAGCCGAGCTGCGGGTGGTCGATCTCGACCTCGCCGTCGTGGGACTCGATGCGGAGGTCCTTCGTGGTGACGCCGTGCACCTCGATGCGGATGCCCGGTTCGTCGTGGGCGATGACGTCGACCTGTCCGCCGACCAGGCCGATCTTGAGCCGGGTGGCCGACTCGATGTCGATGACGCGTTCCTCGCCGGGGGCGATGAGCCACTTCTCGGTCATGTGCTTCTCCTTGAGTCGGAATCACGATATATCGTGTGTCCCTCAGTGAACACGATATATCTCGATGTGTCAAGGGTGACCGCCACGACCGCTTGACATTGACGTTGCGTCAACTTCTACCGTGGAGACATCACACCGAGAGGAGGAGACATGACGAAGGCGGACTGGTCGATCCAGGAGATCGCACGGCTCGCGGGCACCACGAGCAGGACGCTGCGTCACTACGACGACATCGGCCTGCTCCCGCCCTCGCGCATCGCCGCGAACGGCTACCGGCACTACGACGGCGAGGCGCTCGTGCGGCTGCAGCGCATCCTGCTGCTGCGCGAGCTCGGACTCGGACTGCCGCAGATCGCCGACGTGCTGCGCGCTGACGCCGCACCGACCGAGGCCGCAGCCCTCGAGACCCACCTCGCGCTGCTGCGCGCGGAGCAGAACCGGCTGGCGCGGCAGATCGCGTCGGTCGAATCCACCATCACGGCATTGAGAGGAGGTGAGAACCTCATGGCAGAGAACATGTTCGACGGCTTCGACCACACCCAGTACAAGGAGGAGGTCGAGGAGCGCTGGGGTCGTCAGGCCTACGCCGACAGCGACCGCTGGTGGCGCGGGATGACCGACGCCGAGCGTGCCGACTGGCAGCAGCGCGTGTCCGACCTCGGACGCGACTGGGTCGCCACGGCCGAGAGCGGTGCCGACCCCGCGTCCCCCGAGGCGCAGGAGCTCGCGCGACGTCACGTCGAGTGGCTCACGGGCATCCCCGGCACACCCGCCGCGGCGCCCGGCGGCGACGTGAAGGCGTACGTGACCGGGCTCGGCGAGATGTACGTCGCCGACCCGCGCTTCGGCGCGAACTACGCCACCTCGGACGGCGGCACCCGCGGCGCCGAGTTCGTGCGCGACGCCCTCCGCATCTACGCGGACGGCAACCTCTAGCGGGTCCGGCCCGTCGCCCCGCTCCTGTCACCGGGAGCGGGGCGACAGGCGCAAGCTCAGCCGGACGCCGCGCCGAGGTGACGGGCGAAGAAGCGAGCGGCGTCGTCCGCAGCGAAGGCCGGCACCCCGGTGTGGCCGCCCAGGTTGGCCTGCAGCGTCTTCTCCGAGGAGGCGAACGCGTCGAACAGCTCGAGCGCCATCGCGCGGTCGTTGCCCTCGTCGTCCCACTGCAGCAGCACGTGCACCGGGATCGTGATCCGTCGGGCCTCGGCGAAGGTCGCGCGCGGCACGTAGCTCCCGGCGAACAGGCCCGCGGCGACGATCCGCGGGTCGACAGCGGCCAGGCGCGTCGCGACCGCGATCACCCCGCCCGAGATCCCGACGCGCGCGCCGATCTCCGGCAGCGCGAGCACCGCGTCCATGGTCCGCTGCCACTCGGGCACCGCCGCGTCGACGAGCGGCAGGATCAGCCGATCGATCAGCTCGTCGCTTGGCGCGCGCGCTTCGTCGAGTGCGCGGACCAGGTCTGCGCGGGCCTCGGCGGCACCGGCGAGCGGTGTGCGCTCGCCCGCACCGGGAAGCTCGATCGCGACGGCGGCGACCCCCTGCGCGGCACACGCCCGCGCCCGGCCGGCGAGACGGGAGCGCATTCGCTGCAGGCCGAAGCCGCCGGGCTGGCCCAGCAGGACGAGCGGAACGGGGGTGTCGGGAGAGGCGGAGACGGGGGTCCAGAGCACGCCGGGGACGCCCCCGACGACGAACTCGCGTTCGATGACGCCGTCGCTGAGACGCGGCGCCGAGGTGAAGTGCATGGTCATGGTCGTACCTTTCGGGAATGCGGCAGAACTGCGGCACTCCCGGGCGACCTATCGCCCGACCGCGACTCCTCGGAGGAGCACCGACGTCGTCGTGAACACGGACACCACCTCCTCGCCTCGGGCACGGGCTCCCAGGCTACCGCGCGGTCGAGGGCGGACGCCGTACCGAATCCGTACGGCGGCGCGCAAGGGGGCGCTCCGCGGCGACGCCCGGGCGTAGGGTCGGGTCATGGTCCACCGACGTCGGCGCTCGAACGCCGCGCCGCTGTTCGTCGCCGCGGCCGCCGCCTACACGGCGAACTGCGCCCTCGGCGCCTCGGTCGCCCTCCGCCTGGTCGACACCCGCGACTTCCGGTGGCTGCACCACGCGCTCTACATCGCCACCTGCGCGACCGCGGCGCTCGCCGCCAGCGCCGGGCTGTGGGGCGAGCCGCGTCGCCCCAGCCGCCGCGCCGCCCTCGCCCTGCTCCCCGCGGCCGCGCCGCTCGCCGCGATCCCGTACCTCGGCACGCACACGCGCCGCCACCCGCTCGTGGCGCTGGCCGCCGCGCCCTTCGTCCTCGCGGGACTGCTGCTCTCCCGCTCCGCCGACCGGAAGTGAACGCATGGAACTCCTCGACGCCATCCGCCGCCGCAAGACCACCAACGGCCCGTTCCTGCCCGACCCCGTGTCGGAGGAGCACCAGCGCATCCTGCTGGAGGCGGCAGGGCGGGCGCCGTCGCAGCTGAACAGCCAGCCGTGGCGCTTCGTGGTGATCGAGAACCGCGACACCATCGAGCAGATCGCGCGCATCTCGGGCGAGAGCATGACCGAGGCGATGTCGAACGGCACCTTCTTCGAGCGCTACAAGCCGTACTTCCGGTTCAGCGAGGAGGAGATGGAGCAGAAGCGCAGCGGGATGCTGTTCGACAAGCTCCCCGCTCCGCTGCGGCCGTTCACCTCGCAGGTGTTCACGAAGCGGGGCCAGACGCTCATGAACACGTTCGGGGTGCCGAAGACGCTCGGCTCGGAGAACCGCAAGCTCGTGGCAGGGTCGCCGCTGCTTCTCGGGGTGATGCTCGACCGCAGCGAATACCGGCCGGGACAGCTGTCGTCGTTCTACTCCGTGTTCAGCATGGGGGCCGCGATGGAGAACGTGTGGCTCACCACGGTCGAGCTCGGGATGGGCATCCAGTTCATCTCCTTCCCGATGGAGGTGCCGGGGCGCTGGGACGAGATCGTGTCACTGCTGCGCGTGCCCGACGACCTGGAGCTCATGGCCGTGTACCGGCTGGGGTACCTGCCGCCCGAGCAGCGGCGCCCGGCGATCGACTGGTCGAGCAGCCAGCGCAAGCTCGCGTCGCAGTACGTGTTCCGCGAGAGCTGCGACACCCCGCAGCAGGGGTGGGACGAGCCGCTGCGCTGACGCTCAGGGCTCGGTCGTGCGCGGGAACGACCGCAGGTCCTCCAGCGCCGGCCCCTCGATGCGCGTGCCGTCCGCGGCGAAGCGGGAGGCGTGCAGCGGGCAGTCCCACGTGCACTCCGCGTCGTTCCAGTCGAGCACCCCGCCGAGGTGCGTGCACACGGCGCTCACTGCACGGGTGACGCCGTCGACCGTCGAGATCGCCACGGGTCGCCCGCCCCGGTTCGCCACGACGCCCTCGCCCTCCGCCGGCTGCGGCACCGGCACGGGCGTGGCCTCCGCATCCACCCAGCCCTTGGTCGCCGCCGCGGCCACCTTGGCACCCTCGACCGCGCCCCGCGCCAGATCGGCGGGAACGGTCAGCCGCGTGCCGATGCGGATCATCCACGACGGACGCTCGCTGCGCTTCGTGCCGATGACCTCCTCGGTGAGCCGCAGCGCTGCGGCCGGGGCGTTCGACAGCCCCCACTTGGCGTACCCCGTCGCGAACCGGATGCGGCCGAGTCCGCGGGGCAGCGCCCCCACGAACGGGATGAGGTTGTGCGACTGGTAGTCCTGCGCCGACCAGCGATGCGTCTCCTCCGCGTCGGGGAAGTGCAGCCGCGTCCACGACACGAGGTCGTCGATGGCCGCGGTCTCGCCGTCCGAGCGCCCCACCGGGTGGCCGTTGCCGCCCACGACGAGCTGCGCCGTGCCCCCGGGGCCGTCGGCGTGCGACACCGGCCGGATCGACCGCGTGGGACTGTCCGCCGAGATGAACGTGCCCTCCGGCACGCCCCCGGAGACCCGGAACGATACGCAGTACGAGCGCATCCCGGCCACCTTGGAGAAGTACAGACCTCGGTCCAGGATCGGGGTTCCGGTGGCGAGGACGATGTGCTCCGCGAACATCGGCCCGGCGGCGGTCTCGACCCGCGGGTCGGGGAGGGCATGCGCCCCGGTGACCCGGACGCCCGTGTGGAGGGTGCCGCCGTTCGCCACGAACTCCTTCGCCAGGGCGTCGGCCACGGCGACCGGGTCGATCGTGACCTGGTGATCGAGAGCGACCGCGCCCGCGACCGGGAACGGCGTCGACAGCTCGTGCGGTGTGAGCAGCCGCGTCGGCAGTCCGGCCTCGCGCGCTGCGGCGTGCTGGTCGCGTACCGACTCCATGCCCTCGGCGCTCTGCGCGTACGTGTGGTCGGTGCGCTGCGTGTACGACACCCCGGCGCTGTCGGCGAAGCCCGTGAGCCAGTCCATGCCGGCGCGGTTCGCGTCGACGTAGGCCTGCACGAGCGAGGCGCTGTGGTGCTGCCGAATCGTGGCGAGCTGTTTCCCCTGCAGCAGCGACAGCTTGCCGGTGTTCCCGCCGGACGCCAGTTCGGCGATCGCGCCCGACTCGAGCACCGCGACATCGAGACCGGCGCGCGTGAGCATGACCGCGGTGGAGAGCCCGGTGAGTCCCGCGCCGACGATGATCACGTCGTGCCGTGCACCCGGGTCGAAGGGGGTGCCGAGGGGCGCGGCCTGGTCGACCTTCCAGAGAGGCATCATGCGACCAGTGAACGACGGCGGCGGCCGGGCTCCCAGCGGCTTGACAACGGACGGTCGCGCTGTCATGCGGCAGTACAGTGGCCAACGTGAACCTCCGCCGCGTGCTGCTCGTCGCCCTGGGCGGCACGGTCGGCACGGCGGCGCGGCTGGCGCTCGGCCTCGCGCTGCCCGACCCCGGGGGATTCCCGCTCGCGGTGCTGCTCGCCAACCTCCTCGGGGCGCTGCTGATCGGGGTGGTGGCGGCACGGCTCCCCGCCTCGGCCGACCTGCGGCTGCTGCTCGGCACCGGGGTGCTGGGCGGCTTCACGACCTACAGCGCCTTCATGACCGGGACGGTCGCGCTGTGGGAAACGGCCCCGCTGCTCGCGGCCGCCTACGCCGCCGGGAGCCTGGTGCTCGGGCTCGCGGCCGCCGCGCTCGGCCTGCGGCTCGGACGACCCCGGCGGGGAGGGGCGTCGTGAGCCCGCTGCTGTTCCTCGCGGCGGCGCTCGCGGGCGGCGTCGGCGCGGTGCTGCGCTACCTGCTCGACCTCGGGGTGGCACGGCTCGCGGGGCGCCGCTTCCCGTGGGGCATCCTGGCGGTGAATCTGAGCGGGTCGTTCGCGCTCGGCCTCGTGACGGCCGCGCTCCCCGAGCAGGCGTTCGTGCTGGGGGCGGGGCTGCTGGGCGGCTACACCACGTTCAGCACGGCCATGCTCGACGCGGTGGCCCTGTGGCGCGACGGCGCGAAGCCCGCGGCGGTGTTCGACGCGGTCGGCATGCTGCTGCTCGGGCTGCTCGCGGCCGTGCTCGGCCTGGGCCTCGGCGCGCTTCTCTGATCCGCCCTTGCGCAGTGCCGGTGGGCGCCGCTACTCTCGTGCTAATCGTTTAACGCTAAACGGTTAACACTGCTTTCCACCCGCTCGTGCACCCGTCAAAGGAGACCTCGATGCCCCGCACCACCCGTCGCGCCCTCGGCGCCCTCGCCGCCTCGGCGGCCGCCGTCCTCGCGCTGTCGGCCTGCTCCTCCTCCGCCACCGGGGAGTCGTCCGACGGCGACATCACCCTCAGCTACGCCATCTGGGACGAGAACCAGAAGCCGGCCATGGAGGACATCGCCGCCGCCTACACCGAGGAGCACCCGAACGTCACGATCGAGATCCAGGTCACGCCCTACAAGGAGTACTTCACCAAGCTCCAGACCGCCGTCACCGGAGGATCCGCCGCCGACGTCTTCTGGATGAACGGCCCCAACTTCCAGCTCTACGCCTCCAACGGCCAGCTCGCCCCGCTCGACGGGGTCGACGCCTCCGACTACCCGCAGGGTCTCGTCGACCTGTACACCTACGACGGAAAGCTCTACGGCGCCCCGAAGGACTTCGACACCGTCGCCCTCTGGTACAACAAGGCGCTGTTCGACGCCGCGGGCGTGGAGTATCCCAGCGCCGGCTGGACGTGGGACGACTTCACCGCCGCGGCCGCGAAGCTCACCGACCCCGCCACGGGCCAGTACGGCATCGCCGCCAGCCAGTACGGCCAGGAGAACCTCTACAACTCGATCGCCCAGGCCGGCGGCGAGGTCATCTCCGCCGACGGGACCGAGAGCGGCTACGGCTCGCCCGAGGCGCTGGATGGCATCGAGCTGTGGACGAACCTCATCGCGGACGGGTCCTCACCCACCGCGCAGCAGATGACCGACACCAACCCGGAGGACTTCTTCCTCTCCGGCAAGGTCGCCATGTTCCAGAACGGCTCCTGGGCCGCCATCGCCTACGCCGACAACGCCGACATCGGCGGCACGGTCGACGTCGCCCCGCTGCCGGCCGGGCCCGAGGGCAACCAGAGCGTGATCCACGGCGTCGGCAACGTCGCCAACGCCAAGAGCCCGCACCTCGACGCCGCCCAGGACTTCGCCGCCTTCGCCAGCGGGGAGCAGGCCGCGAAGATCCAGGCCGAGACCGGCACCGTGATCCCCGCGTTCAACGGCACCCAGCAGGCCTGGGTCGACGCCCTCCCGCAGTACGACCTCCAGGTGTACATCGACGCGCTCGACACCGCCGTGCCCTACCCCGTGTCGAAGAACACCTCGGCGTGGACCAGCATCGAGAGCGAGGTGCTGTCGCAGGTGTGGTCGGGTGCCGTCACCCCGAAGGACGGCCTGAAGGACCTCGCCGCACAGATGCAGACCGCGCTGGACGCCGAGCAGGAGTGAGCGCATGACCGTCATCGTGCCCCGCGCGGTCGCGCCGACGGCCGAGCGGACACCGGAGGCCCGCCCCTCCGGTGTCCGCCGCCGGCGCCGCACCCCCGGCGCCTCGCCCTGGTGGGCCCTGGTGTTCCTCGGCCCCACCGCCCTCGGCCTGGCCGTGTTCTACCTATGGCCGACCGTGCGCACGCTCATCATCTCGTTCACCAAGTCGGGGCCGTTCGGCGGCTCCGAGTGGATCGGCTTCGACAACTACGCGCGACTCCTCCAGGACCCCGAGCTGCTCGGCGCGCTGCGCAACACCGCCGTCTACACCGTGATCGCCCTGATCGGCATCCCGATCGCCGTCGGCATCGCCGCCCTGCTCAACACCACCGGCCTGAAGGGGCGCAGCGCCTACCGCACGCTCTACTTCATCCCCGTCGTGACCATGCCCGCCGCCATCGCGCTGGTGTGGCGCATGATCTACAACGGCGACTACGGCGTGCTCAACGCCGCGCTCGCCGCGGTGGGCATCGAGGGACGCAGCTGGCTGACCGACCCGAACACCGCGCTCGTCGCGATCGCCGTGGTCGGCATTTGGGCCGGACTCGGAACCAACATCGTCATCTTCCTCGCCGGGCTGCAGGGCATCCCCGACACGATCATGGAGGCGGCCGATCTCGACGGCGCCGGACCCGTGCGGAAGTTCTTCTCGATCACGATCCCGCTGCTGTCGCCGTCGATCTTCTTCGTGAGCGTGATCAGCGTGATCGGCGCGCTCCAGGTGTTCGACCTCGTCTACATGATGCTCGGTCGCAGCAACCCCGCGATGCCCAACACCCGCACGGTCGTCTACCTGTTCTACGAAGCGGGATTCCTCGACAACGACCGCGGCTACGCGGCCGCCGTCGCGTTCCTGCTGCTGCTCATCATCCTCGTGCTGACCATCGTGCAGTTCCGGCTCCAGAAGAAGTGGGTGCACTATGAGTGACGTCTCCCTCGACACCCGGGCCGTGGTCGGCGCCGCGTCCATGCGCTCGCGCGGCGCCGGACGCCCCCGCAACCGCGGGCTGTGGATCGTGCACGTGGTGCTGATCCTCGGCGCCGTGCTCATGGTGTTCCCGTTCGTCTGGCAGCTGCTGACCTCGTTCAAGACGCTGTCCGACTCGGTGCAGGTGCCGCCCTCGTTCCTGCCGCGCGAGTGGGTGTTCACGAACTTCGCCGAGGTATTCCACTCGATGCCGTTCGGCCAGATGTTCCTCAACTCGGTGCTGCTGACGGTCGGCCGCACCGTGGGGCAGGTCGCGCTGTGCACCATGGCCGGCTACGCCTTCGCGCGCATCCCGTTCCCCGGCCGCAACGCGCTGTTCGTCGTGTTCCTGTCGGTGCTGATGGTGCCGTCGCAGCTCTACCTGCTGCCGCAGTACGAGATCATCCAGTCGCTCGGCTGGCTCAACACGCTCCAGGCGCTCATCGTGCCCGGCATCTTCAGCGCCTTCGGCACCTTCCTGATGCGGCAGTTCTTCCTGTCGATGCCCGCCGAGCTGGAGGAGGCGGCGCGCATCGACGGCGCGAATCCGTGGCAGACCTTCTGGCGGATCATGGTTCCGCTCGCGAAGCCTGGCATCATCGCACTTGTGGTGTTCACCGTGCTGTGGTCCTGGAACGATCTGCTGTGGCCGCTGATCGTGACCACCGACCCCGCGAAGATGCCGCTGTCGGTGGGGCTCTCCCAGCTCGTCGGCATCCACGGCACCGACTACCCGGTGCTGATGGCGGGCGCCCTGCTCGCGACGCTGCCCATGCTGGTGACCTTCATGATCCTGCAGCGGCAGTTCATCCAGGGCATCGCGTTCAGCGGGACGAAGGGCTGAGTCATGGCACAGCGTGAACACGTCCCGGCCCGCCGCCCGACCCTGCGGATGGTCGCCGAGCGCGCCGGGGTGTCGACCGCGACCGTGTCGTACGTGTTCTCCGGACGCGCGGGTGCCAGCGGCGCCGGTGTCGCCGAGGCCACGGCCGCCCGGGTGCTCGCCGCGGCGGAGGAGCTGAACTACCGCCCGAACACCGCGGCGCGCGCCATCCGCACCGGGCGCAGCGGCATGGTGCAGCTCTCCCTGCACATGCTCAGCGACCCGTGGTCGCTCGCGGTGGCCGACGCCGTGAACGCCGAGGCCAACAAGCACGGCCTGACCACGCTGATCCTCGCGGACGGCGACTGGCACGCCGCGCTCGACCGCGTGGAGAGCGACGTGGCCTACCTCGACGGGGTGGGCCTGGACGAGGAGGACGCCCGGCGGCTGGGCGACCTCGTCAAGCGCGGACAGCGGCTCGTCGTGTTCTCGGAGCACCTGGAGCCGGACGGCTTCGACGTGATCCGCTCCGACGCGATCCCCGGGTGCGAGCTCGCGATGGACCACCTCCTGGAACGGCACACCGCCATCGGCTGCATCGCCGCGGAGGGGGCCGTGCGCCTCGCGGGGACGCAGGTGACGCGGTACACGCCCTACGTCGAGAAGCTCGCGGCGGCCGGGATCGAGCGCACGCCGGAGTGGACCGTGACCTACGCGGAGACCCAGGCGAGCGCGTTCACCGCGGCCATCGAGCTGCTGTCGCGGGACGATAGCCCGGACGCCGTCTACGCCACGACCGACTTCGCCGCGATCGCCGCGATCAACGCCGCCCACATGCTCGGGCTGCGGGTGCCGCACGACGTCGCGGTGATCGGCGTCGGCAACACCCCCGACGCCCGGCTCATCGCCCCGACGCTGACCACGGTCGGCCCCACCGACTTCTACGAGCGGCAGGCGCGCATCATCGTCGACCGCGCCCTCGAGAGCGATCCGTCGCCGGGAACCCTGCACGAGTTCCCGTGGTCGCTCGTCCCCGGCGGCTCGACCGACCTCGACGCCCCCGCCCCGCGCGCCCGCTGAGCCGCGACCCCTCTCTGCATCGACTTTCACGAAGGACTTCTGTTGGACCTCCACATCGGCATCATCGGCTTCGGCGCGCGCTCCACCCTCCACGAGGAGGTGCACCGCCCCGGTCACGGCTCCCGCATCACGGCGGTGTGCGACCTCTCGCCCCGCGCCAGGGACGACGCCCGCGCGCTCGTGCCCGACGCCCTCATCACCGACTCGCTCGACGACCTGATCGCCTCGGGCGTCGACGCGGTCATGGTGCTCACACCGGACGACACCCACGCCGCCCTGACGATCCGGGCGCTGGAGGCCGGGGTGCCCGTGTTCTGCGAGAAGCCGCTCGCGATCGACCTCGCCGACGCCGACCGCATGCTCGCCACCGCGCGGCGCACCGGCACCCGTCTCTACATCGGGCACAACATGCGTCACATGCCCGTGATCACCCTGATGCGCGACCTGATCCGGCAGGGGCGCATCGGCCAGGTCAAGGCCGTGTGGGTGCGGCACTTCGTCGGCCACGGCGGGGACTTCTACTTCAAGGACTGGCACGCCGACCGCAGCCGCACCACCGGGCTGCTGCTGCAGAAGGGCGCCCACGACCTCGACATCATCCACTGGCTCGCCGGCGCCTACACGGAGCGGGTCGCGGCGATGGGCGGGCTGAGCGTGTACGGCGACATCGCCGACCGCCGCGACCGCACGGGGGAGCGGATGCCCGACTGGTTCAGCATGGACAACTGGCCGCCCACGGCGCTCACCGGGCTGCACCCCGTGGTCGACGTGGAGGACATCTCGATGGTGAACCTGCAGCTCGAGGGCGGGATCCTCGCGTCGTACCAGCAGTGCCACTTCACGCCGGACTACTGGCGCAACTACACGGTGATCGGCACCGAGGGCCGCATCGAGAACCTCGGCGACGTGGCCGGCAGCGAGGTGCGGCTGTGGAACCGGCGGCACGCGGGAGCGGCCCCGGCCGACGAGACCTTCATCGTGCCGGAGGTGCCGGACGCGGGCCACGACGGGGCGGACGCCCTGCTCGTCGCCGAGTTCCTCCGGTTCGTGCGACACGGCGGGCTCACCGCGACCTCGCCGGTCGCAGCGCGCGAGGCCGTGGCGGCCGGGATCCTCGCGACCGCGTCGCTGCGCGGAGACGGCTCGGCGATCGCGGTGCCGCCGCTCGACCCCGACCTCGTGGCCTACTTCGAGCGCGGACAGGTCGAGACCGCCGCGGCCTGAGCCGACGCGGAGCCGCGGCTCTCAGGCTCCTCACACCCGAGCGAATGTACAAACGTACATGTACGGGTGTGCGGGAGGTGCGGGATGGCGGAGAGCGGGCGTCGACGGCGCGACCCCGAAGCGCGCCGCCGGGAGATCGTGACCGCCGCGGCCGAGCTGATCGTCGAGGTCGGCGCCGAGGCCATCACGCACCGCATGGTCGCCGCCAGGGCGGGGGTGCCGCTCGGCGCCACGACGCAGTACTTCGCCACGCTCGACGACCTCCGCGGCGCCGCGTTCCGCGCCCTCGCCGACGAGATCGAGTCCCGGCTCGACGGCGTGCGGCAGACCCTCGCCGAGCAGGGAGCGGGGCCCGGGGTGATCGCGGCCCTCGTATGCCGGAGCGCCGAAGACGGCCACGCCGTGCAGGCCGACCGCGCCGTGGTCACCGCGGCCGTGCACGACCCGCGACTGCGCGAACTCGCCCGCCACCTGTCGGACCGCCTGGTCGACCTGCTCGAGCCGACCTATGGCGCCGACCGCGCCAAAGCGGCGATGATCTTCATCGACGGGGTCATGTGGAGCACGCACATCCGCGACGACCGCCTCGATCAGTCCTTCCTCGAGACCGCACTGGCGCGGATCCTCGGAGATCCCCTCTCCACCCCCTCCGCCGCGACAGCCACCCCCTGACACCGAGGAACACGCCTTGTCGAAACTCGCCATCCTCAGCCTGAAGAACCGCGCCCTCATCGCGCTCGTGACGATCGTCGCGGCCGTGTTCGGCGGGCTCGCGCTCACCAACCTCAAGCAGGAGCTGATCCCCTCGCTCGAGCTGCCCGCGCTCGTGGTCATGACGACGTACCCCGGCGCCTCGCCCGAGGTGGTCGAGAACGACGTCTCCACCCCGATCGAGTCCGCGATCCAGGGCGTGCCCGACCTGGAGTCGACCACCGCGACCAGCACGACCAATGCGTCGATCGTGCAGGCGATGTTCGCGTACGGGACGAACCTCGCCACGGCCGAACAGAAGATCCAGCAGGCGATCAACCGCATCTCCTCGCAGCTGCCGGAGGACGTCACGCCGCAGGTGCTGTCGGTGTCGATCGACGACTTCCCGGTGATCCAGGTGGCCGTGACCGGCTTCGACGACGCCGACAACGCGCAGGCCCAGCTCGAGAGCGTCGCCATCCCCGACCTGGAGGACGTGGACGGCGTCAACGCAGCCGAGATCGTCGGCGGGGTCGGCCAGCGCATCACCATCACGCCCGACGTAGGCCGCCTGGCCGCGGAGGGGCAGAGCACGCAGGCGATCAGCTCGGCCCTGCAGCAGAACGGCACGCTGTTCCCCGGCGGTGATATCACCGAGAACGGCGAGACGCTGACCGTGCAGACCGGGGCCAAGATCACCTCGGTCGACGAGATCGCCGCGCTGCCCCTCGTCGGCACCTCCCTCACGATCGGCGACGTCGCGACCGTCACCCAGGCGTCCGACCCGGTCACCTCGATCTCCCGCGTGGACGGGAAGGATGCGCTGTCGATCTCGATCACCAAGCTGCCCGCCGCCAACACGGTCGAGGTGTCGCAGGGCGTGATTGCCGCGCTCGACGAGATCGGCAAGGCACTGCCCGACGCGGAGTTCACGGTCGTGTTCGACCAGGCGCCGTTCATCGTGCAGTCCATCGACACGCTCGCCACCGAGGGCCTGCTCGGCCTCGTGATGGCCGTGCTCGTGATCCTCGTGTTCCTGCTCTCGGTGCGCTCGACCCTGGTCACGGCGATCTCGATCCCGACCTCCGTGCTCATCACGTTCATCGGGCTGCAGGCGTTCGGCTACTCGCTCAACGTGCTGACCCTCGGGGCGCTGACGATCGCGATCGGCCGTGTGGTCGACGACTCGATCGTGGTGATCGAGAACATCAAGAGGCACTACGTCGGCGACGCCGACAAGGGCGATGCGATCCGGCTCGCGGTGCGGGAGGTCGCCGCGGCGATCACCGCGTCGACGATCACGACCGTGGCGGTGTTCCTGCCGATCGTGTTCGTCGGCGACATGGTCGGCGAGCTGTTCCGGCCGTTCGCGATGACCGTGACGATCGCGATGGTGGCGTCGCTGCTGGTCGCGCTCACGATCGTGCCGGTGCTCGCGTACTGGTTCCTCAAGCCCGGCAAGCCGCTGCTCGACGAGCGCGGGAACGCGATCGACCCCGAGCACCCCGACGCGCCGCCGACGGCACTGCAGCGCGGCTACCGGCCGATCCTCGGCTGGACGCTGAAGCACTCCGGACTCACGGTGGTCCTCGCGGTGGTCGTGCTCGGCGCGACGCTCGCCGCGGCCCCGCTCATGAAGGTCAACTTCCTCAGCGACTCCGGGCAGAACACCATGACGGTGACGCAGGATCTCGGGCCGACCGCGAGCCTGGAGGCCAAGTCCGACGCGGCAGCGCCCGTGGAGGAGGCGCTGCTCGACATCGACGGCATCGAGCACGTGCAGGCCTCGATCGGGTCGAGCGGCTCCGCCCTGCGCGACGCGTTCTCCGGCGGCGCCGGCATCACCTACTCGGTGCTCACCGACGGCGACGCCGACCAGGAGAAGCTGCGCGCCGAGGTGCAGGACGCGATCGACGGCCTCGGCGACGAGGTCGGAGACGTCACCGTGGCCTCCTCCGCCGGCTTCGGCTCCAGCGACATCGAGATCACCGTCACCGCCTCGAACGGCGACGACCTCGCCACCGCCACCTCGGCGCTGGTGGAGGAGCTCGACGGGCGCGACGGCATCGGCCAGGTGACCGACAACCTCGCCGAGGCGCTGCCCTACATCGCGGTCGTGGTCGACCGGGAGGCCGCGGCCCAGGTCGGGCTGTCGGAGGTCGCGGTGGGCTCGATCGTGTCGAACACGATGCGCCCGCAGCAGATCGGGTCGGTCGAGATCGACGACACCGCTCTCACGGTGTACCTCGTGAACCCCGCGCCGCCGACGACCGTGGAGGCGCTGCAGCAGCTCGCCATCCCGACCGCCGCGGGCATCGTGCCCCTGCAGGACATCGCGACGGTCGAGCAGCGCAACGGCCCCACCTCGATCACGACCGAGCAGGGCCGCCGGACCGCGACGGTCACGGTCCCGCCCGCGTCGGACAACCTCGCGGTGGCCACGCAGTCGGTGAGCGCCGCCATCGCCGCGGTCGACCTGCCCGACGGTGCTTCGGCCGAGGTCGGCGGTGTCGCCTCGCAGCAGGCCGACTCGTTCTCGCAGCTGGGTCTCGCGATGCTCGCGGCCATCCTGATCGTGTACGTGGTGATGGTCGCGACCTTCAAGTCGCTGCGCCAGCCGCTGCTGCTGCTCGTGTCGGTGCCGTTCGCGGCGACCGGCGCCATCCTGCTGCAGATCGTGACGGGCGTGCCCCTGGGCGTGGCCTCGCTGATCGGCGTGCTGATGCTGATCGGCATCGTGGTCACGAACGCGATCGTGCTGGTCGACCTCGTCAACCAGTACCGAGAGAAGGGGCTGTCGACCGCTGACGCGGTGATGGCGGGAGGCGAGAAGCGTCTGCGCCCCATCCTGATGACCGCGCTCGCCACGATCCTCGCGCTGACGCCGATGGCGCTCGGCATCACGGGTCATGGCGGGTTCATCTCGCAGCCGCTCGCGATCGTCGTGATCGGCGGACTCATCTCCTCGACCGTGCTCACCCTGATCGTGCTGCCGACGCTGTACAACCTCGTCGAGGGCGCGAAGGAGCGGCGCCGCGCACGGCGGGGCGACGGCGGCACGGGCGACGACGGTTCCGGTCCGGACGCCCCGGCGTCACCCGACGCACCCTCCGGAGCGGCCGCGCAGCCCGTCATCGCGGGAGCCACGGTCCACGCGGACGGCACGCCGGTCAGTCGCCGGGAGCTGCGCGACCACCACGGCGAGTAGAGCGCGCCACGACTCCGCGGAAGGGGCCCCGATGCACATCAGACGATGGGGATCGGGGCCCTTCGCTCGCGGATCGGAGGTGGTGCGTCGGCCTCAGCCGAACGTGATGCCCCACTCCAGCGTCCAGGTCTCGCCCTGAGCCAGGCGGCGCAGCCCGGTCCCGCTGTTGAACGCGTCAGCGGGGGCCGTCATCGGTTCGATCGCGACGGCGAGCGGCGTGCCGGGGTAGTTCCGCGCCGTGTACACCTGGGCGACGTCGAAGCCCTCGCCCTGCCACAGCGTGACGGTGCGGCCGTCGGGCGCGGTGAGGGTGTGGCGCACGTGGCCGTCGGCGTCGCGGTCGAGATCGGTCAGCCCGGTGTCGAGCGTCGCATCGCCCAGGCGCAGCCCCGTGCGCAGCGCCGGATCGGCGGGCCGGGTGCCGACCGGAAGCAGGCGGTCGTCGGTCTCGAAGGCGGTCTGCGCGGGAACCCGCAGCACCAGCTCGTGCGGGTCGACGTCGCCGATCGTCACGAACGGGTGCGTGCCGAGCGCGACCGGCGCCGCGGACTCCGACCAGTTCGTGATGGTGTGCGTGACCTCGATGCCGCCGGCGGTGAGCACGTAGGCGACCGAGGTCTCGAGCAGATACGGGTAACCCGTCTGCGGATACACCGTGGCGCGCAGGGTCGCCGCGGCGTCGGTCTGCTCGACCGCGTACGGCGTGAAGCGGAGCAGGCCGTGGCTGGCATTGGCCGTCTTGGGCTCGGAGACCGTGAGCTGGCGGACCGTGCCCTCGTCGTCCCAGCGGCCGTCGCGGATGCGGTTGGGCCAGGGGACGAGCACGACGCCGGAGCACGACGGGGTGGGGGCGTCGAGCGGGTACGGGGGCACGAGGTCGACCTCGCCGATGCGGAGGGAGCGCAGCGACGCGCCGACCTGGGCGATCTGCGCTGTCACCTCGCCGAGTCCGAGGTGCACCTGGAGGCCGGTGGGGGAGACGGGGGTCACCCCGTCATCGTAGTGGGGCGCGGGTCGCTCCCAGGGTCGGCCGGTACACTGGCATGGTCGGCTTCGGACACCCGCGCAGGGCGCGGACGTTTTTCAGTGTGTGAAGTGTGAGTCCAGGGGCCGATGGTGAACGTCGATCGACGTGAATCAACCATCACAGGAATGGCCCCGGCCGCAGATCGTCCGGAACTCCGCATCCGTCGGAGTGCTCGCGCGCGTGCGCAGCGCTGTTCTCGTGCGAGAACGCAGAAGGACACCCCCCGCATGCCCAAGAACAAGAAGCCCAAGGGCGGCCGCGCCGCCGCCAACTTCGAGCCGCGCTACGGCGCCAAGAAGACCTCCTTCCACGAGCGGCACCGCGGTGCGCCCGCCCGTGACGGTGCGCGCGACGAGCGCGGTACCAGGGCCGACGCGGGCGACCGCCGCTCGACCGCCGGCTACGACCGTCGCCCCGGCAGCCGCAGCCCCAACCACCGCGGCTACCGCCCGGAGGAGACCGAGTCGGGCGCGCCCAAGCGCCGCTGGACCTCGCAGGAGCGCGCGGGCCGTGACGAGGCCCGCGGAATCCGCAACCGCGCCGAGTCCGGTCGCCGCGAGGCGCCGCATCGCCGTGACGACCGCGGCGGCCAGCGCCCCACCGGTCCCGGCACCTACCGCGACGACCGCGGTGCGGGCCGCTTCGACGACCGCCGTGACGACCGCGGCGGCCAGCAGCGTCAGGGCTTCCGCGACAACGACCACCGTGACGGCGGGCGCCCGCGGTTCGACGACCGCCGCGGCGACCGTCCGCGGTACGACCGCGACGACCGGGCCCGCTCGACCGACCGCGGCGACCGTCCCCGGTACGACCGCGACGACCGGGCCCGCTCGACCGACCGCCGTGACGACCGCGGCGCCGGGCGGTTCGACGACCGTCGCGGCGACCGTCCGCGCTACGCCGACCGGGGTGCGGACCGCCCGCGGTTCGACCGCGACGAGCGTCCGCGCCGCGACGACCGCGACGACCGGGGCCGCTCGAACGACCGCGGTCCCTCGCGCCCCGAGCGCTCGTACGACGCCGACCGCGCCCGCCGGGCATTCGACCGCGACCGCACGCAGCGCGCGTTCGACGGGGAGCGGGAGCGTCCCCGCGCCTCGACCGGTGGCGCCTACCGCACCGAGCGTCCGCGCCGGGAGGAGCGCCCCAGCCGCAGCGACTGGAACGCCAAGCCCAAGGACGCCTTCACCCCGGGCGCCGACGTGGTGCACGAGCGCCTCGAAGCGCAGGCCGTGCAGGCCGTCGAGGTCGAGAACGTGACCTTCGCCGACCTCGGGCTCGGCTCGAACATCACCGAGACGCTGAAGAACCTCGGCGCCGAGACGCCCTTCCCGATCCAGGCGGCCAGCATCCCGGCCGTGCTGGAGGGGCGCGACGTGCTCGCCCGCGGTCGCACCGGCTCCGGCAAGACCATCGCGTTCGGCGCGCCGCTCGTGGAGCGCGTGCTCCAGTCGCAGGCGGGCAAGCGCCGCGAGTTCGGTCGTGCCCCGCGCGCGATCATCCTCGCCCCGACGCGCGAGCTCGCGCTGCAGATCGACCGCACGATCCAGCCGATCGCCCGCAGCGTCGGACTGTTCACCACGCAGATCTACGGCGGTGTGCCGCAGGGCCGCCAGGTGGGTGCGCTCAAGAAGGGCGTCGACATCGTGATCGGCACGCCCGGACGCGTCGAGGACCTGATGAACCAGGGCAAGCTCGACCTGTCCGACTGCCGCATCGCGGTGCTGGACGAGGCCGACCACATGTGCGAGCTCGGGTTCGTCGAGCCCGTGCAGCGCATCCTCCGCCGCACCGCCGAGGGCAGCCAGAAGCTGCTGTTCTCCGCGACGCTCGACCGCGAGGTCGCCGCGCTCGTCGACGAGTTCCTCGTGGACCCGGCCGTGTACGAGGTCGCCGGGGAGGACCAGGAGTCGAGCACGATCGAGCACCGGGTGCTGGTGATCGAGCACCGCGACAAGGCCGACATCCTCACGTCGCTCGTCGACCGCGAGGGCAAGACGCTCGTGTTCGCCCGCACCCGCGCCTACGCCGAGATGCTGGCGGAGCAGTTCGACGACGCCGGCATCCCCGCGGTGTCGCTGCACGGCGACCTGAACCAGGCCAAGCGCACGCGCAACCTGGAGAAGCTCACCTCGGGTCGCGTGAACGTGCTCGTGGCGACCGACGTCGCGGCGCGCGGCATCCACGTCGACGACATCGACCTGGTCGTGCAGGCCGACGCCCCCGATGAGTACAAGACCTACCTGCACCGGTCGGGTCGCACGGGCCGCGCCGGTCGCTCGGGTCGCGTGGTGACGCTGATCACGCGTCAGCGCCAGCGTCGCATGAACGAGCTGCTGGAGCGTGCCGAGATCGAGGCGCCGTTCGAGAACGCCCGCCTGGACGACGACGTGATCGAGGAGATCGCCGGGCGTCAGCCGTCGACGGCCGACCTCACCGCCTGATCGCCTTCGGATCGGAAAGGCCCCGGAGACCTCGGTCTCCGGGGCCTTTCCGCGCTTCGCAGCCCGGCATCACCCGGGGCGTCAGCCGAGCTCCTGCTCGTGCAGCGCGGTCGCCAGGCTCGTGCCGTTGAGGTCGAGGTAGAGCACGCGCTCCGTCACGGTGAGGGTCAGGGTGTTGCGGCGCTCCAGGTGCGGCGTCGCGGTGTCGATGAACCCGGGGTCGAAGCTGTGGACGCGGATGTCCTCGGCGCGGTGGATGCGTTTGTCCGCCCACGGCGCCATCACCTTCGCGGGGTCGCGGTGCGTGTACACCACGGTGCGCTCGGCGAGACGGCTGGCGTGGTGCAGGCGCTCCGCGTCGGGCGCGCCGACCTCGATCCAGGTGACGATCCGCCCGGTGAGGTCGCGCACGAGCACCGCGGGCTCCTCGGTGTCGGACACGCTGCCGCCGAACGCGGTGCCCTCGCCGAACTCGAGCCCGTACGCCAGCACCCGCGTGAGCATGTAGGCGTCGGTCTCGGAGGGATGCCGCGCCACCCGCAGCGAGTAGTCGTCGTAGACCCCGCGATCGGTGTCGGCGAGCTGCACGTCGAACGTGTGGAGGGTGGAACCGATCGCCATGATCCCCGAGCCTACGCGGCCCCGGAGGCCCTCCCGACCGGACGGCTCAGAACAGCATCGGCTGCGGGGGTGTCGCGGCGGGCCCGGTCTGTCGGAAGGCGACCGTGCCGGCCGGTGGCGTGCTCGACGCGGTGTGCCCCTGCCCCGGCCGGAACCCGCGGCGGGGGTAGTCGTCTTCGTGCCGGGCGTCGAGGCCGTGCAGGCGGATGAGCGGTCGCACCCGCCGTGCCAGCCACTGGCGGTACGGCTTGGGGGCTTCGACCGACGCGCCGGGGTACAGCCCGCGGTACGACGACACGAGGTCGGGGCGCGTGCGCTCGAGCCACTCGAAGAACCACGGCTTGACCCCCGGCCGCAGATGCAGCGCCCCGTAGATGACGGTGCGTGCACCCGACTCCTTGATGCGGCGGAGGCCGGTGTCGATCGCCTCCACCGAGTCGGTGAGGTGCGGCAGGATCGGCATGAGGAACACGGTCACGGGGAACCCGGCATCGGCCAGGGCGCGCACCGTGTCGAGCCGCGCCTGGGTGGTGGGCGCTCCCGGCTCGATCGCCTTCTGCAGGGCGTCGTCGTACATCGCGATCGACATCTGCACGTCGACCGGCACCCGCTCGGCCGCCTTCACCAGCAGGGGGATGTCGCGGCGGATCAGCGTGCCCTTGGTGAGGATCGAGATCGGCGTGCCCGAGGTCGCGAGCGCCTGGATGATGCCGGGCATGAGAGCGTAGCGGCCCTCCGCGCGCTGGTACGGATCGGTGTTCGTGCCGAGCGCCACGGTCTCGTGGTTCCAGCTGCCCCGCCGCAGCTCTCGCTCCAGCACCTCGACCACGTTGACCTTGACCACGATCTGCGAGTCGAAGTCGGCGCCGCCGTCGAGGTCGAGGTACTCGTGCGTGCCGCGGGCGAAACAGTAAGTGCAGGCATGAGAGCAGCCGCGGTAGGGGTTGATGGTCCAGGCGAACGGCATGCGCGAGGCGCCGGGCACGTGGTTGAGAGCCGACTTCGACAGCACCTCATGGAAGGTCATGCCCTCGAACGCCGGGGTCTTCACGGTGCGCAGCACGCCGCTGCGCTCCTCCAGCCCGGGCAGCGCCGCCTCGTCGACGTCGCCCAGCTTCTGCCCCTGCCACCGCATCCCCTCATTCGAACAGAAAGACGAAGAAAGCACAAGCCGGCGTCGCAGAGATCTTCGAATGAGAGAATGAGGCAATGACCGTTCCGCCGCTTGCCCAGCATGCGGCTCCGCGCTCCCCGATCTCCGGTCCCGCGCTGCCCGTGGGGCTGGCCGTCGCCGCGCTCGGCGTGCTCTTCTCGATCGCCTCGACGCCCGTGCTCCCCTCGTCGGCGGCCGACGCGATGCCGCGGCCCGTCGCGGTCGCGCAGGTGCCGGCGGTGCGGACGGCGGCGATCCCCGCGGCCGACCCGTGCGCCGAGCCCGGGGTGCAGCAGGCCATCGCGAACGGTGACGACGCGGCGACGATCGCCGGGTTCGGTGGCGGCGCGGCGTTCCGCGAGGCGGTGGTCGCCGGCAGCGCGCCGTGCATCTCGCTGACCGACCCCGCCCGCGTCTGGGTCGTCGTGAACAAGGGTCTTCCGCTGACCCCGGCCGACTACGAGCCGGCGCTCCTCGACGCCGTGCCCCTGCAGATGACCACGCCCTCCGGCCTCGTGCGCGCCGACGTGGCCGCCGCCGTCGGCGCGATGGCCGGTGCCGCTCAGGCGGCAGGCGTCGGGCGGCTGGGCGCGAACAACGGCTACCGCTCGTACGGGCTCCAGGTCTCGACCTACGACTCGCACGTCCGTGCCCAGGGGCAGGCCGAGGCCGACGCCGGCTCGGCGCGCCCCGGGCACAGCGAGCACCAGACCGGCCTGGCGCTGGATGTGGTGGCGTGCGATGCGGGCTGCGGCGGCCTCGACGGGTTCGGCGGCACGGGCCAGAGCGACTGGGTCGCCGCGCACGCCTGGGAGTTCGGCTTCATCGTGCGCTACGAAGACGTCGGCACGCCCGTGACCGGCTACGCGCCCGAGCCGTGGCACCTGCGGTACGTCGGCGTCGACCTCGCGGCGGCGTACCACGAGGGCGGGTATCACACGCTCGAGGAGTTCTTCGGGCTGCCCGCGGCGCCCGACTACGCGCACTGACGCCCGGCTGCCCTCAGCGCGGGCTGCGCGTCTCGACGGATGGCCAGACGACGAGGAGGAACGCCGCGATCGGTCCGGTGAACAGCGTCAGCAGGAACCACACCCACGCCGAGCGCCCCCGCGTGCGGGCGAATCCTCCGGCGAGGAGCGCGACGGTGAACCACAGGGCGGTGATGTACGGCCAGACTTCCTGCATGCCCCGAGTCTCCCGGTCGGCGATCCCGCCGCGTCCCGGCGCGCCGTCGATAAGCCGATTGAGGCTTCCCACAACCCCGGTACCGAGTGTCACGATCCGTGGGATGCATTCTCACAATGTCCCCTGCCGGGCCCGCCGTCGGCCGTAGAATCGCCGGAGCAATGAGGCACGACACGTTCGGGAGGACGGCATGGAACGCGACATCTACGAAGAGGACCACGAGGCTTTCCGGGACCTCGTCAAGGATTTCGTCAAGCGCCACGTGACGGGCGAGGCGATCGAGAAGTGGGACGCCGCGGGAGAGGTCGACCGCGACACCATGCGCGCCGCGGGTGAGGCGGGCATCATCGGCCTGTCGGTCCCCGAGGAGTTCGGCGGCGCGGGCATGCTGCAGGACTACCGCTTCCGCGCGATCGTGAACGAAGAGGTCATCGCCGCCGGCGCCGGCTCTCTCGCCGGAGCCTTCGGCATCCAGGACGACCTGGCCGTGCCGTACCTCGTGCACATGGGCACGCAGGAGCAGAAGCAGAAGTGGCTGCCGCGCATGGCCACCGGCGAGGTCGTCGGTGCGCTCGCCATGACCGAGCCGGGCGCCGGCTCCGACCTGCGCGGCATCAAGACCACCGCCAAGAAGGTCGACGGCGGGTACCTCGTGAACGGCGCGAAGACGTTCATCTCGTCCGGCGCCACGGCCGACCTGGTCGTCACGTTCGTCAAGACCGGCGAGGGCAACCGCCCCGACGCCTTCAGCCTCGTGCTGATCGAAGATGGCATGGAGGGCTTCGAGCACGGCAAGAAGCTCAGCAAGATGGGCTTCCACGGGCACGACACCGCCGAGCTGTCGTTCAGCGACGTGTTCGTGCCGGAGGAGAACCTCATCGGCGGCGTCGAGGGCAAGGGCTTCATCCAGCTGATGATGAACCTGCCGCTCGAGCGCCTGTCGATCGGGGTCGCCGGTGCCGCCGCCGCGCAGGCCGCCCTCGACTGGACCGTGGCGTACACCCGCGACCGCGAGGCGTTCGGCGAGCGGATCATCGACTTCCAGAACAGCCGCTTCCAGATCGCCGACATGGCCACCACGGTCGACGCGCTGTGGGCCTACATCGACCGCGCGCTGCTGGCCTACAAGGACGGCAAGCTGTCGGCCGAGGAGGCCGCGAAGATCAAGTTCTGGGCGACCGAGCGCGAGTGGGAGGTGCTCGACGCCGGGGTGCAGCTGCACGGCGGCTACGGCTACATCACCGAGTACCCCATCGCGCGGGCGTTCCTCGACGCGCGCGTGCACCGCATCTACGGCGGGACGAACGAGATCATGCGCGAGATCGTCGGCCGCCAGATCGCCGGCAAGCGCTGACCCCACCTCCAGCCCGCCTGCGCCCCCGCGCGGGATCGAGAACGCACCTCCGGAGCCATTCGGGGGTGCGTTTTCCATCCCGCATCCGGGCGGCGGGCCGTGGGTGCGCGTCCGGGATCGAAAGTGCGCCCCGGAAGGCGCCGGGGGGTGCCTTTTCCGTCCCGCACCGGGCATGGGGGCGGTGGTACCCGTAGTGCTACCGGGGTAGGATGGCCGCGTGAGCACCGCGAAGATCAGCCTGAGTCTGCCGGACGGCGACCTCGCCTTCCTCGACGCGCAGACGCTCGAGGGCCGCTACCCGTCCCGGTCGGCGGCGATCCAGGACGCGGTGCGGCTCCTCCGCGAGAGCCGGCTCGCCGACGCCTATGCCGAGGCCTACGGCGAGGGGTACGACGAGGAGTGGGACTCCGCCGCCGACGATGGCCTGGCTTCGGCGTGAGTGACGTCGCGGTCGCGCTGCTCCGCCGTGGGCAGATCGTCCTCGCCTCGTTCGACCCGGGCGTCGGTTCCGAGGCGCGCAAGACGCGGCCGGCGGTCGTGGTGAGCAACAACACCGCCAACGCGGTGGCGATCCGTCGCCCGGGCGCCACGGTCACCGTGGTGCCGCTCACGACGGCGACGGAGCGCGTGTGGCCCTTCCAGGTGCTGCTGCCCGCAGCCGCGACCGGCCTCGACCGAGACAGCAAGGCGCAGGCCGAGCAGGTGCGCACCATCGCCGTGGCCCGCATCGTGCGCCCCGTGGGCTGGGTGCCCGCGGAGCTGATGGGCGCGCTCGACGAGGCGCTGCGACTTCACCTCGCGCTCTGACCTCGATCCCGCCTCACGGGAGGGGGCGGGGGTCGCCGAGGGGTGACGAGACGCGGACGGGGGAGGACTTGTATCGACGGGGAGGGTCGAGTGGGCGGGGCCGGGCGGGACGAGCGCGGTCGTCGATGGCGGATGACGCGAGGAAACGCCTGATCGCGCCCGTATAAAGAGCCGGGAGGGGATCGCGGCGGCGAAGTTCTGACTTGTCTCTTCAGAGGAGACATGTGCTCCGCGATGATCGATACATGTCCGGACAGGAGTCGTCCGGCTCGGAGACGCCGAGGTCTCCGCACCCGCTCACCGAAGAGGCCGGAATGTCCCCGCTCACCCTGCCGCCGCTCGACCGCACGTCGACGGCACCCATCTGGTTCCAGATCATGCGCGCCGTCGAGGCGCAGATCGCCGACGGCACCTGGGGTCCGGGCGACCGCCTGCCCAGCGAGAACGAGCTGCGCGCCCACTTCGCCGCCTCCCGCACCTCGGTCCGCGACGCGCTGTCGCGGCTGGAGACCGCCGGGATCATCTCGCGCCAGCAGGGCAAGGGCGCCTTCGTCGAGCGTGCGCAGGGCCCCTCCGCCTGGACGCTGCCCTCGGCCCCCAGCCTGCTGGGCGAATACAGCGAAGACGGCCGCAGCGCCCTGAGCTCGGAGATCCTCCGCGCGGGCATCGAGCCGCTGCCGTCGTGGGCGGCCGCGGTCGTCGGACGCGACTCCGCCGACGGCATGGGCTTCGTGCTGGAGCGCGTGCGTGCCGTCGGCGCCCGCACGGCCGTGCACGTGATCAACTACCTCCCGACGCGGTTCGCCGGGGTGCTGCCCGACCTGCGGGACCCGCGCGCGAGCCTGTACGCCGCCATCACCCGGGTCACCGGGGTGCGCATCGCGCGCATGCACCGCACGATCGAGGCCGTGTCCGCCGACCGCATGCTGGCCGGGCTGCTCGAAGTGGAGCCGGGACACCCGATCGTCGTCGTCGAGGCCGTCGCGTACGACCAGGGCGGACAGCCCATCGACTTCTCCCGCGCATCCGTGCGCACCGACCGTCTGCGCGTGAGCGTCGACACCGGGTTCGACGCCGCCGGCATCTCGAACGAGACCGCGTCCGGCCGCTACCCCGCCGCCCTCCGCTGACCCGCACCCGCCCCACCGACCCCACCGGGAGACCCGCACATGACCGACCACCGCATCCTCGTCATCGGCGACAGCTACATGACCGCCGAGGTGTTCACCCGCGCGTTCGCGCAGCGGGGGATCCCCGCGGACACGGCCACCATGACGATCGCGGAGCCGACGTGGGACGCGTCGTCGATCCACGAGTTCGAGGGCGACCCGGCCGAGGTCGCGCGACTCGCGCAGGGGTACGACGTGGTCGCCTTCCATGCCGCGCCGTTCACAGCCGACGTGCTCGCCGCGCTCCCCGGGCTGCGGCTGCTCGGCTGCGCGCGCGGCGGACCCGTCAACGTCGACCTCGCCGCGGCCCGCGAGCGCGGCGTGCGCGTGACCACCACGCCGGGCAAGAACGCCGACGCCGTGGCCGACCTCACGATCGGGTTCCTCATCTCGATCGTGCGGAACGTGCCCGCATCGCTGCGCGACGTCGACGAGCGCGTGGCCGAGGGGCGGCCGCTCGCGGAGTCGACGTTCGAGGGTGCGAGGTGGTTCGGGCGCGAGGTGAAGGGCCTGCGCCTCGGGCTGATCGGCTACGGCAACGTGGCCCGGCTCGTCGCCGCGCGGGCCAGGGCGCTCGGCGCCACCATCGCGGCGTACGACCCCTACGTCGATCCGGCGACGGTGACCGATGCGACCATCGTGTCCGACCTGGACGCGCTGCTCGCCGGCAGCGACGTCGTGAGCGTGCACGCCAGGGCGACCGCCGACAACCGCCACCTGATCGGCGCCGAGCAGATCGCCCGCATGCCGCAGGGGTCGTTCCTGATCAACACGGCCCGGGAGTCGCTCGTCGACGAACAGGCGCTGCTCGACGGGCTGCGCAGCGGACACCTCGCCGGGGTCGCGCTCGACGTGAACGAGCCCGACGGACCGTGGCGCGACCTGGTCGCCCAGCCGAACCTCATCCTCACCCCGCACCTCGCCGGCGCCACCCACCAGACCCTCGCCCGCGGCGCCGACATGCTCGCCGCCGAGATCGAGCGGTTCCTCGCGGGAGGTGAGCTGCGATGGGAGCGCTGAGCGACGTCTTCCTCGCGATCGACGCGGGCACCGGTTCCGCGCGTGCCCTCGCCTTCGACATCGAGGGTCGCCTGGTCACTCAGGCCGCCCGCGAGTGGACCCACGTCGCCGTGCCCGGTCACCCCGGCGGCACCGTGTTCGACACCGATGGCGGCTGGACGGCCATCGCGGGCGCCGTATCCGAGGTGGTCGCGCGGCTGGGCGAGCGACGCGTGGCCGCGGTCGCCGCGTCGAGCATGCGCGAGGGCTTCGTGCTGTCCGACGCCGAGGGGCGCGAGCTGTGGGCGTGCCCCAACACCGACGGCCGGGCGCGCGCCGAGGCCGAGGAGCTGGTGGCCGAGGGCGTGGCCGACGAGGTGTACCGCACCGCGGGCGACTGGGTGTCGATCACGGCCCCCGCCCGGCTGCGGTGGATCGCCCGCCACCAGCCCGACGTGCTCGCCGCCGCCCGCCACTTCGGGATGCTCAGCGACTGGGTCACCACGCGGCTCACCGGGGCGTTCGTGACCGAGCCCACCAGCGGCTCCAGCTCGGCCCTGTTCGACCTGCGGGCGCGCGACTGGTCGGACGAGCTCGCCGGGCTCGTCGGCATCGACCGTCGCATCCTGCCGCCCGTGGTCGAGTGCGGGCAGGTCGTCGGTGCCGTGACCGCGGAGGCCTCGGCCGCGACCGGGCTGCCCGCGGGGACGCCGGTGGTCGCGGGCGGCGCCGACACGCAGCTCGCGCTGCACGGCATCGCGGCGCGCGAGGGGCTGCCGACGATCGTCGCCGGCACCTTCTGGCAGACCACGGCCGTGACCACGGAGCCGCTGATCGACCCGGAGCGGCGCCTGCGCACCCTGTGCCACGTCGATCCGGGCACCTGGATGGTCGAGGGCATCGGCTTCCTCTCCGGCCTCGCGATGCGGTGGTTCCGCGACGCGATGTGCCCCGACGCCGCCGAGCTCGGTCGCGCGGCCGGCACCTCCGCATTCGCCGTGATGGAGCAGTGGGCGGCCGAGGTCCCCGCGGGGGCGAACGGCGTCGTCGCGACCACGGCGAACGTGATGCAGGCCGACGCCTGGCACCACGCGGCCCCCGCGTTCGTCGGCTTCGACATCAACGACGCGGCCCGCTCCTCGCGCGGCGCGTTCATCCGGGCGATCGAGGAGTCCGCGGCGATCGTCGCCAGCGCGCACCTCGAGATCCTGTCGTCGCTCACCGCCGGGCGCGCGGTCGCCGAGGGCGCCGTCACGTTCACCGGAGGATCCAGCGCGGGCGCCCTGTGGCCGCGGGTCATCGCGGGCGTCACCGGGCTCGACACCCGCGTCACGCCCGCACCCGAGGCCACCTCGTACGGTGCCGCCCGGCTGGCCGCCCGAGGTGTCGGCGCAGAACTCCCGCCGATGGGCGAGCCCGACCGCATCGAGCGCGTCGACCCCGCCGAGCACGAGCGGTACCGCGCCGTGACCGCCCGCTGGCACCGCGTCTACCGCGACGTGATGTCGATCTCGGGCACCGACCTGCCCCCGCTGTTCACCCCGCCGGGCGCCGCGCGCGGCCCCCTCGACCTTCCCCCCGCCCGACTCTCGACCGCCGGTCACGCCGGCTGACGACCACGACGACCACCCGACACCGAAGGAGACACCCCATGGCAGACCTCGAAGGCAACGCCTCTGCGAAGCAGTTCCACGCCGACCAGCCCGCCGTCCGCTTCACGCAGAACATCCGGGGAGCGGCGAACCTCGACTGGGGCATGCAGAACCGCCTGTCCCGCATCCTCGACCCGCAGACCGGGCGCACCGTGATGCTCGCGTTCGACCACGGCTACTTCCAGGGACCCACCTCGGGGCTGGAGCGCATCGACCTGAACATCGCGCCGCTGGCCGCGCACGCCGACGCCCTCATGGGCACCCGCGGAGCCCTGCGCACCTCGATCCCGCCGGCCACCAGGGCCGGACTCGTGCTGCGCGCCTCGGGCGGCCCATCGATCCTCAAGGACCTCTCCGACGAGTACATCGCGATGGCGATGCAGGATGCGGTGCGCCTCCACGCCGACGCCGTGGCCGTGCAGGTGTTCGTCGGCGGCGAGCACGAGAGCCGCAGCATCCGCAACCTCACCACGCTCGTCGACCAGGGCTACGACGCGGGCATCCCGGTGCTCGGCGTGACCGCGGTCGGCAAGGAGCTCGTGCGCGACGCCCGCTACCTCGGTCTCGCGACCCGCATCATCGCGGAGCTCGGCGCCCAGCTCGTGAAGACGTACTACTGCGAGGAGGGCTTCGAGGACGTGGTCGCGGGGTGCCCGGTGCCCGTCATCATGGCCGGAGGCAAGAAGCTGCCCGAGCTGGACGCCCTCACGATGGCCTCGAACGCCGTGCGCGCGGGGGCCGCCGGAGTGGACATGGGCCGCAACATCTTCCAGAGCGCCCACCCCGCGGCCATGATGCAGGCCGTGCGGGCCGTGGTGCACGACGACACCGACCCCGCCGACGCCTACGAGCTGTTCCGCGAGGCCACCGAGACGCGGGTGCTCGCATGAGCGCCGACGTGCTGCGCAGCGCCGAGGCCGCCCTCCGGTTCGGCGACTGGGGCCCCGGCTACCTCGCGCAGGGCGACGACGCGGCGTTCGGCGTGGTCGTGCTGCGGCCCGGCGACGAGTTCGCCAACCACCTCCACGAGCACCACACCGAGTCGTTCGTGGTGATCGAGGGGCGCGCCGAGATCTGGCTCGACCGCGACACCCGTCGCGTCGTCGAGACCGGCGACGTGCTGCGCGCCGCACCGCACGAGGAGCACTTCGTGCGGAACCCGTTCGACGAGACCTTCCGCGCCGTGTTCGTGAAGACCCCCTGGGTCGACGGCGACAAGGTCGACCGCCCCTGGACGCCCGACGCCTGAGCGCCCTGAACCCGCACCACCCTCACCCGAGCACGAACCCCTCACCCGAGAAAGAACATCGAAAGGACAGCACCATGAGTGTGCAACGACGCTCCTCATCCCCCGCGCGGCTGACGCGCCGTGCCCTGCCCGTCATCGCCCTGGCGTCCGCCGCGGGCCTCGTGCTCGCCGGCTGCTCCGGCGACGCGGGGGGCTCCGGCGGCGACGGCGGCGACAAGACCCTCAAGGTCCTCATCGCCGCCCCGCAGGAGGGCGCGGGCAAGATCCTCGAGGAGGACTTCGAGGCCTCCACCGGCGTCGAGGTCGAGGTCGAGGTCGTGCCCTACGACCAGATCCAGACCAAGGCGATCCTCGACGCGCAGTCCGGCACCAACAACTACGACGTCATCCAGTACTGGTACACGTCGGTCGGCGCGCTCGCCGACGCCGGGGCCCTCGCCGACATCACCGACTGGGTGGAGTCCGACGAGGACATCGACTCGGGCGACTTCATCGAGGCGATCTTCGGCCCCTACTCGCAGTACGAGGACGCGACCTACGGGCTGCCGATCGACGGCGACACGCACGTGCTCTTCTACAACAAGGCGATCTTCGAACGGAACGGCGTCGAGGTCCCGACCACGTGGGACGAGTACGTCGAGGTGTCGCAGAAGATCACCGACGCCGAGAAGACGAACGGCGTGTACGGCAACGCGCTGCTCGGCTCGAAGAGCGCGTTCAACATCGGCTCGACCTTCTTCAACCGCCTCGCCACCATGTCGCCCGACCCGATCGACCCGCAGATGCCGCAGCTCGACACCGAGTACGCGGTGGCCGCGGCACAGTCGATGCTCGATGCCTCCGGTTCGGCGCTGCCCAGCCCGCTGGAGATCGGGTTCGAGCAGGCGCTGCCGCAGTTCCTCTCCGGCTCCGTCGGCATGATCGAGTTCTGGACCGACCTGGGCGTGTTCGCGCAGGACCCGGAGCAGTCGAAGATCGTCGACGGCTGGGGCGTCGCGCCGCTGCCGGTCGGACCCGAGGGCAAGGTCTCCGGAGCGCTGAACGCCGGCTGGGCGATGGGCATCAGCCCGAACGCCAGCGACGAGGACCTCGCGAAGCAGTTCGTCGCGTTCGCCTCGTCGAAGGAGACGAACGAGAAGCTGATCACCACGACCGGTTCCGGTGTCGACCCTACGCGCACCTCCACCCTGGAGAGCCCGGAGTACATCGAGTTCGCGCCGGAGGTGTCGGCCGTCGCCGCCCAGGTGCTGCCCAACGCGCAGTCCTGGCCGACCTCGCCGCAGGCCCCCGAGATGATCCAGTCGCTCAGCGACAACCTCGCGCTCATGCTGCAGGGCAGCCTGACCGCGGAAGAGGCGATGCAGCAGACCTGGGACACCTGGCAGTCCCTGGCCGACTGATCGCCTCGTCGAACCCGAAAGGACAGCTCATGTCGCAACCCGTCGCCTCCCGGCGCCGCGCCCGACGCGCGTCGTGGACGGGCCGCGCCCTGCTGGCGCCCGCCATCCTCGCGATCGTGATCATCGCGATCTACCCGCTCGCCTACATCGTCGTCGCGTCGTTCTCCGACTCGTCGCTGGGGCGTCCGTTCGCGGACTGGGTCGGGTTCGACAACTTCGCGGCACTGCTGGGGGACGGGGTCACCCTCCCGTCCCTCGGCAGGTCGCTGCTCTTCGCGATCCCGTCCGCCCTGATCGCCCTCGTCGCCGGTCTCGTGGTGGCCCTCTCGCTCGACGCGGCCGTCAAGGGCGGACGGATCATCCGGGTGCTGCTCCTGCTGCCGCTGATGACGCCGCCCGTGATGGCGGGCGTGATCTGGAAGCTCATGCTCGCCCCCACCGGCGGGCTGCTCAACAACATCGGTCAGTCGTTCAGCCCGGGCGCCGAGCCGTTCCTGTTCCTCGGCTCGAGCCCGGCGGCGATGGTCTCGCTGATCGTGGTCGACGCGTGGCAGTGGACGCCCTTCTGCGTGCTGCTCGTGTTCGCCGCGCTGCAGACCCTGCCGACCGAGGTGTACGAGGCCTCGCAGGTCGACGGCGCCGGGGTGTGGCAGACGTTCTGGCGCATCACGTTCCCGCTCGTGCTGCCGAGCCTGGTCACCGTGCTGCTGCTCAAGCTCGTGGTGTCGTTCAAGGTGTTCGACCTGGTGTTCATCATGACCGGCGGCGGACCCGGCTTCGACACCACCGTCAGCAGCTTCGAGATCTACCGCACCGGGTTGCAGACCTTCGACGTGGGGGCTGCCGCCGCGCAGACCATCGCGTTCCTGGTGCTGGTCACCATCGTCATCCTGCCGCTCAACGCCGTCCGGCAGCGCCTGCACAGGGAGAGCTGACATGTCGCTCACACTCCGCACCTCCGACCACGCCTCCGACAGCGCGACCGTCACGCTGGTCGTGCCGGACGCGCGCCGCCGTCGTCGCCGCAGCCGCACCTCGAGCATCTCGCGCCCCGGTCGCCCGTCCGTGCTCGTCACCGTCGTGAAGTGGGTCGTGATCCTCGTCGCGATCGTGCTCGCCCTCCTGCCCGTGCTGTACATGGTGGGCATGTCGTTCAAGAGCCCGGACGACATCCTGTCCACCCGCATCCTGCCCTCGCGGCTCGCGTTCGAGAACTGGGTCGGCGCGTTCGAGAACTGGCCCATCCTCACCTACCTGCGCAACTCCCTCGGTGCCGCGCTCGTGGCGGTGCTGGTGTCGCTCGTCGTCTCGATCCCCGCCAACTACGCCATGGCGCGGCTGCGCGCGGGCGGGAAGCAGACCCTCGGGCTGATCGTCTCCGCCTACGTCGCCCCGCCGATCGTCGCGATCATCCCGCTGTTCGTGCTGGTGCGCACCGCCGGGCTGATGGACTCCGTGATCGGGCTCGGCATCGTGGAGGGCCTGCTGCTCACCCCGGTCGCCGTGTGGCTGCTGGACGGGTTCTTCCGCGCGATCCCGTTCGAGGTCGACGAGGCCGCGCAGATCGACGGCTGCGGACCGCTGCGCACCCTGTGGGCGGTCATCCTCCCGCTCACCGCGCCCGGCATCGTCGCCGTGTCGATCATCGTGTTCATCCTCGCGTACAACGACTTCCTCATCCCGCTGCTGCTCACGCAGAGCATCGACTCGCAGACCCTCCCGGTCGGCATCGCGCTCATGCAGGGCGGCCGCGAGGTGATGTTCGGGCAGATGGCCGCCGCCAGCCTCGCCGGCCTCATCCCGATCTACCTGCTCGCGCTGTTCCTGCAGAAGTGGCTCGTCGGCGGGCTCACCCAGGGGAGTGTGAAGTAGCCCGAGGACGCGATGGTCCGAGTGCGGGGTCGGAGACGTGGCGGGCGGGGTGGTCCGGGGTGCGTTTGTGAGGCCGCGACAGGGGCGGAGCGGGGGATGGATCGCGTCAGGGGGCGGGGCGGCGCGCGATCGAGATCGAGTCGGCGGCGGCGAGGCGTCGGAGGTGGGCCGTGATGCGGGCCCGGAGATCGTCGTGCTGCGGGCCGAGGCGGGTGGCGGCGTCGTGCCAGTTCGAGGGGTCGTAGCGCCAGACGGGCCAGGACTTCAGGTCGGGCGCTTCCCACTCGTAGCGGGGCCAGACGTGGGCATGGACGAAGGCGTCGGTGTTGCCGAGGATGTCGATGTTGATGCGACGGAACGCCGGATCGACCTCTCGGCAGGCGTGCTCCACGGCCGTGGCGAGGAGGTCGACGGCGGCGAGGAACCGTACCCGTTCCTCCCGCGGCAGGTCCGCCAGCGCGGTGGCCTCCGGATCCGTGCCGAGCAGCACGCAGTAGCCGGGGAGGAACTGCACATCGCCGATCACCGCGTAGCCGCCGGGCAGTTCGGCGAGCAGCGTCGGGTTCTCTCCCCGCGCGGCGGAGCGGATGCGGTCGTCACGCCAGTCCATGCCGCTGATGCTATCGATGGGTGCTCCGGCGGGGACGATCGGGTCGCGAGGGCGTGGTCTGCGAGCCCGTTCCGTCGGGCGCCACCGTGCGGTTCGTGGAGGGCGTCGGTGGCCCTCTCGACAGCCCGATATCCCGGTTCTCGATTCGAACAAAGATACGAAACTCGCCGCCGTCGACGGTAGAATCGGGGCATGTCCACACTCTCCGGTTTGCACGAGGCGATGTCCCGCCTCGACGCCGCGTGGGGTGGCGCGGGCGATCCGATGGACCTGAACCGCGAGCAGTTGATCGCGGTGAACGACGCGATCGGCGTGCTGCGGAGACGTCTCGACGCGGTGCACGTGTCAGTGGGAGCGGGCATCGCGCGGGAGTCGCGGCCTGAGCTCGGTGCCGGCAGCCTGGCGAAGCAGCAGGGCTATCGGAACCCGGCGAGGCTGATCGCCGCGACGACCGGAGTCTCGACGGGAGAGGCGGCGCGACTGGTGGCGGTGGGCGAGGCCACGGCCCCGCGCGCCGACCTCCTGGGGCAGCGACTGCCGGCGAAGTACCCGTGCGTGCGGGAGGCGTTGGCCGCGGGTGCGCTCGGTGCGCCGGCGGCCGCGCTGATCGTCGCGATGCTCGACCGGTGCCGCGTGGCCGTGGGTGCTGCTCGGGTGGCGGAAGCCGAGCGGGTGCTGGTGGAGCAGGCGGCGGGGTTGTCGGTGGATGAGGTGCGGCGGTTGGTGGTGCGGGCGGAGGCGTGGGTCGATCCGGATGGGGTGGAGCCGCGGGCGGAGGAGCAGCGGTCGCGTCGGTCGTTGACGCTGTTCGAGCGTGACGGGATGGTGCATCTGAACGCGGTGCTGGATGCGGAGACGGCGGCGCCGGTGGTGGCGGCGATCCGGGGGTTCGTGTCGGCAGCGTTCGCGGCGCGTCAGGAGGCGCCGGATGCGGGGGCTCCGGATGCGGACCGTCGTACAGTGCCGATGATCCAGGCGGATGCGTTGTCGGCGTTCGCGGGGCACGTGCTCGGGTGTGCGTCGCGGTTGCCGCTGGCCGGGGCGACGGTGGTGGTGCGGGTGGGCCTGGGGGATCTGGAGGCGGGATCGGGGTCGGCGCAGGTGGACGGGATCGATCAGCCGGTGAGCGTCGGGGCGGTGCGGCGGATGGCGGCGGGCGGCGGGGTGATCCCGTGTGTGCTCGGCGGGGGCAGTGAGGTGTTGGACTGGGGGCGGGAGAAGCGGTTGTTCACCCGGGCGCAGCGGCTGGCGCTGGTGGAGCGAGACGGGGGGTGTGCGATGTGCGGGTTGCCGCCGGAGATGACGAAGGCGCATCACATCCGGTGGTGGTCGCGCGACCGCGGGCCGACGGATCTGTCCAACGGGGTGCTGCTGTGCGAGACGTGTCACCATCGCATCCACGACAACGGGTGGGACATCCACATCGACAGCGGCGAACGCGGCAGTGGTGGCGGTGGTAGCGGCGGCGGGATGGCGAGGGTGTGGTTCGTGCCTCCGCGGTACATCGACCCCGCACGCACGCCTCGGCTCGGTGGGCGGGCCCGCTTCGACATCGCCGCATGACGGGTGTTCGGGTGGTGGGGGTGGGCTCGAGTCGCGTCGAGCCGGGGTCAGCGGCTGCGGCCGACTCCGGCGGCGCGCAGGCGATCAGCGATCAGGATGCCGAGGGCGGTGGCGGCGACACAGCTCGCGAGTGTGATCGCGAAGAAGAGCAGCTGCACCGGAAGGGTGAAACCGCCCAGGTCGAACGACGCCCACGCGAGCAGGGGATACACGACCCCCACCACCACGGCCCCGACGTAGTGCAGCCACGTGCCCCAGTAGCGCCACATCACGAACAGGAACGGCAGCTCGGTGAAGGCCGCCCACCACAGGTTCGTCGCCACGCTGCCGAAGCCGTACCCGGAGAACGGCACGATCACGAGCCCGGCCAGCAACCCGACCAGCAGACCCACGAGCGGCGCGCGCAGCAGGCGCAGGGCGATCACCGACGGCAGCAGCCACAGGCCGGCGAGAGCGACGCTCACGAACGGCAGCCCCGGGAACAGGATCGTCGACACCCAGTTCGCGGGAGCGAGCAGCAGCCCGCCGGCCACGCCCAGCGCGGCGCACGTCAGCAGCAGCGCCGTCGGGAACCGGAAGCGCCGCCTGCCGGAGACACCGCCGTCCGGCGCGCTCATGCGAGGGGTACCGAGGTCCGCGGGTTCCGGCGCGTTCGTGTGATCGGGTCCGCCATCCGTAGCTTCCGGCGCGCTCGTGTGATCGGGTGCGCCGTCCGTAGTTTCCGGCGCTTTCGCGTGATCGGGTGCGCCGTCGGCCGTATCCTGAGCGCTCATGCGAGGGGTTCCGACGCGGCCTCGCGGGCGGCCTTCGACGCGGGCGACGCCGCGCCGACCTTCCAATACCCGCAGAAGCTCACGGCGTTCTTGTCCACGCCGCGCTCGCCGACGAGGAGCCTGCGGGCACCGGAGGCCAGCGACTGCTCCCCGGCCGCATAGGCGTGGAAGGGCGCGCTCGGAAGCTCGCTCCGGCCCAGCGCCTCCAGGGCGAGAGCACCGGGCGCCGCGTCGTGGGGGCGCACGATCCAGACCACGTCGAGCCCCGCAGGGTGCGGGAAGTCCAGGGCGTCGTCCTCGGCCGGCACCTCGACGATCGCGGTGCCGGTGGCGTGCGCCGGGAGCGAGGCGGCGATCCCGGCGATTGCGGGCAGCGCGGTCTCATCGCCGACGAGCACCACGCGATCGGTCCCCCGCTGCGGGTTGAACGTGAGGCCCTCGTCGATGACGAGCACGTGCTCGCCGGGCTCGCAGGTCTCCGCCCACCGCGACGCCGGGCCCGCCGTGCCGTCGGCCGCAGAACCGTGCAACACGAAGTCCACGTCGATCTCCGCCCCCGCCTCGGCGGTCGCCGCCCGGAAGGCACGCACCGTGTAGTTGCGCATGACGGGCCGCTCGCCGTCGGGGATACGCAGGAACTTGAGATAGCCGAACATCTTGTTCGCCTTCGCCGGCACCCGGTCGAGGCCGGCCTCGCCGCCGATGGGCAGGAACAGCCGGAACCACTGGTCGTACCCCATCGGGCGGAACCGGTCGATCTCACCGCCGCCGAGCGTCACGCGGATCCAGTGCGACGAGAGCCGTTCAGAGCGCAGCACGGTGAGGTGCAGGAGTTCGGTCGTCTCGGGCTTGACCATCTTGCTGAATGCCATGGAGTGCCTTTCAGGAGAGGGGGAGCTGCCAGGGGAAGAAGACGAGGAAGATCGCCGCCGAGGTGAGGAGCATCGCCACGGTGAACACGGTGTCGCGCACGCGGAACGGCACCAGGTGCCGCTCGGTCCGCGTCGGATGCGCGCCGAACGCCCGGGAATCCATCGCCAGGGCCACGCGCTCGGCATGCCGGATGGCCCCGGCGAGCAGCGGCACGATGTACCCCCAGCCTCGGGCGATGCGGGAGAGAGGACCGCGCCCGCCGTGATAGCCGCGCACCCGGTGCGCCGCGCGGATCACCGCCAGCTCGTGCCCGAACCGCGGCACGAAGCGGAAGGCCGCCAGAGCCGTGTACCCGATGCGGTACGGCACCCGCAGCTGCTGCACGCTCGCCCGCACCAGGTCGGAGCCGCTGGTCGTGAGGCCGCCCACCAGCGCCAGCGCGACGATCGCCCCCAACCGCAGGGCCGTGGCCGCACCGATCGTGAGCGCGCCGCTGTACAGCGTCCAGTCGCCCACCGAGAGCAGCGCCGGGGTGCCGTCGACCCGTGCGGCATCGACCCACAGCGAGAACCCGACGGTGACCGCGAGCATCCCCAACGGCAGGCCGAGCAGGAGCAGCGCGAGCAGCCGCCCGGTGACCCTGGCTCCGGACAGGATCAGCACGTACGCGAGCGCGAGGAACGCGGCGGGCGTCGCGAGATCGCGCACGAACACGAGCAGCACCATCGCGGGAGCGAACCCCGCGACCTTCGCGAGCGGGTTGAGCGCATACAGGAACTGGTGCGGCGCCGTCGCGGTGAGACGCGCGTACGGGTCGAACACGGTGCCGGTGCTGCCGCTCACGACGACGCCTCCTGGTCCGGAGCGGGGGATCGGGGTGCGGGGGCGGATGCGGGGATGAGTCCGGACGCGGCGGTGCGTGCGGGGGACTCCGTGGCGAGACCCGCGGCGGCGAGCACGCGCTGCACGTCGGGGAGGCGCAGGCTCGCGTCGGTGAACACCGCGGGGTCGGCGAACAGCTCCGCGGTCGGCCCGGCGGCGTGCACCCGGCCGTCCGCGAGCACGACCGTGTGCGTGGTGTGCTCGGCGACCAGCGAGAGGTCGTGCGTGACCAGCACGATCGTGGTGCCCTCCGCGCGCAGGGTCCGCAGCAGCGCGAGCAGTTCGGTGGCGCGCGCGCGATCCTGGCCGAACGTGGGCTCGTCGAGGGCGAGCACCCGGGGCCGTGTGATCAGGGCGGTGCCGACCGACAGCCGCCGCTTCTCGCCGCCCGACAGCAGGAACGGGTGCACGTCGGCCTTGTGCGTCAGCCCGAATCGGTCGAGCATCTCGGCGACGCGCGCCGCGATCTCGTCGTCCGTCACGTGCCGCAGCCGCAGGCCGTGGGCGAGCTCGTCGAACACGGTCGCCGCGATGAACTGGTGCTCCGGGTTCTGGAACACGAAGCCGATGCGGGCGGCGAGATCCCGCGGGGAGGCGGTGCCCGGATCGATGCCGTCGACCGACACCTGCCCCTTCGGCGGCGGCACCACACCGGCGAGCGCCTGGATGAGCGTGGTCTTGCCCGCCCCGTTCGCCCCGACGATCGCGGTGAGGCTGCCCGCGGGCAGATCGAGGTCCACCCCGTGCAGGATCTCGGTGCGCCGTCGCTTCACCGTGAGCCCTCGCGTGCGGATGATCGACTCGCCGGGCCGGTTCGCGGCGGCGCCGGATTCGCGGGATACGCCGGATCCACCGGATGCGCCGGATGCACCGGATGCGCCCGATACGGCGGGTGCGCGGGGTTCGTCGGATCCTCGGGATCCGCCCCTTCCCTGGGCGTCGACACCGGGATCATGATGAGCGCCGGGACCGTCGGGACCACCGGGATATCCCTGAACGTCGGGCACGGCGTCGCGCACGGCGAGCGCCGTCGCGAGCTCGTCCGGGGTCAGCGGCAGCGGATCGAACCGGTGCCCCTGTTCCCGCAGGCGCAGCGCCGCGAGGGTGGCCCCCGGCAGCCACACGCCCATCGCGAGCAGCTCGTCCGCGTGCGCCCTGATCGTCTCCGCGGCCGGTCCGTCGAACGCGACCCGCCCCTCCCGGTCGAGCACGATCGTGCGGGTCACGAAGGCCATCGCGGCGTCGAGGTTGTGCTCCACGAGCAGGATCGCGCGATCGCCAGCGGCCACCACCTCCGCGAGCGCGGCGTACACGTCGTCGATGCCCTGCGGATCGAGGTTCGCGGTGGGCTCGTCCAGCACGATCAGCGGCGACCCCATCGCGAGGGCGCAGGCGACCGCGAGCCGCTGCCGCCCGCCGCCGGACAGGTGGTCGGGGTTGTCGTCGCGGCGGTCCCACAGGCCCACGCGCCGCAGCGACTCCGCGACGCGCTCCCGCACCACCTCGACGGGGAGCAGCAGGTTCTCCGGACCGAACGCCACCTCGTCGTACACGGTGCCCGTGACGATCTGCGCGTCCGGGTCCTGGAACACCATGGCCACGTGCGTGCTGAGCGTCGCGGTCGCGGTGTCCGCGGTGTCGAGCCCGCCCGCCTCGACCGTGCCGGTCATGGTCGCCGGGAGGGCGTGCGGGATGAGGCCGTTGAGCGCCAGGGTGAGCGTGGACTTCCCGGAGCCGGACGGACCGAGCAGCAGCACGACCTCGCCGGGCCGGATGTCGAACGACACATCGCGCGGGGAGGGGTGCGCGGCACCGGCGTGGGTGAGCGAGAGCTCGCGCACGCGGAGGAGGGGCGCGGATGGGCGCACGGCAGGTCCCGGGGCTCGACGGAGGGTGTGCCTCTAACTTAGCTGAGCCTTACCTGTGTTATCCAGCGAGGCTCCGGGGCTAGCGGCGGGCGACCCCGGCCCGGCGCAGCGACGTGCCGACTGCGAGGCCGATCGCGGTCCAGGCGATCGGGCCGAGCACCGAGATCGCGAGGTAGAGGATCTGCGCCCACACCGGCATCACCGACAGGTGGGCGGCGAAGAACACCACGACCGCGACGATCACGCCGATGATCGCGGCCGAGACGAAGAAGCGCCAGGCGCCCCAGGAGCGGTACCGCGTGAGCGCGGCGACCCCCTCCTGGATGAGCCCGAACAGCAGCGCGGTGCCGATGAAACGCAGCGCCCACGCCGGATTGAACGCGCTCGCGATGAGCGCCGCGAACACGTGCGTGATGAGCGCGACGAGCGGCAGCCGCAGCACCTCCTGCGCGATGATCCCCGGCAGCACGTGCGACCCGAGCACGAGCCCGTAGAGGAACAGCAGCGGGCTCGCCAGCAGCACCGGCGTGACCCACCCGGCGATCCCGCCGAGGAGGCCCGTCGCGACACCGATCGCGGCGCAGACGAGCAGCACACGGGTCGTGAGGACGGGGGTTCGGGCCACCCCTCCAGCCTACCGGCGACCTTCGCCCGACCCGGCCGTCGCCCACCCTGGCCGATCGGCACGACCGGGGATGACCATCGTTCAGTTCTCGATCCGGCGCCGAGGAGCGGGGTTATCGTGATCCGCGGTGCGGCAACGACGCCGCACCGTGATCATCGGGAGCGAGATATGGGTCGAACACCCCTCCGGATGGCAGCGGCCGCCACCCTGGCCACGCTGTTCATCGCATCGACGGCAACCGCCGGCCACGCAGCGACCGGGGAGGTGACACACCCCGTTCCGGTCGCGGGAACCCCCGGGCACTACATCGTGGTCATGAAAGCCGACCCCCTCGCCAGCTACGAGGGTGACGTCAAGGGACTGAAGGCGACGAAGCCCGCCGAGGGCGAACAGCTCGAGACGCAGTCGCAGGACGCGCAGCGCTACGTGAAGCACCTCGAGTCCGAGCAGTCCACCCTCATCAACGACGTCGGCGTGACGCCGGACACGACGTACCAGGTCGTGCTCAACGGGTTCAGCGCCGACCTCACGGGGGAGCAGGTGGATCAGCTCCGGGCCTCGAAGGACGTTCTCGGGGTGTTCCCCGACGAGATCCGTCACCCCGACGCGCTGACCTCCACCGACTACCTCGGCCTCGGGGACGACCGCAAGGGCCGCGGCGGGGTGTGGCAGCAGACCGGCGGCGTGAAGAAGGCCGGAGAGGGCGTCGTCGTGGGTGTGATCGACACCGGCATCGCCCCGGAGCACCCGTCGTTCGAGGGCAAGAAGCTCAAGCAGCAGAAGAAGCAGAACGCCCGGCACAAGGGCCAGCAGCCCTACACCGACGGCACCTACGTGTACTTCGACAAGTCCGACGGCGGGCAGTTCCGCGGCGCGATGGTCGAGGGCCAGGACTGGGACACGAGCGACTACTCGACCAAGCTCATCGGCGGGCAGTACTTCTTCGCGGGAGCCCAGGCCGCCGGCTTCGACTTCCAGTACGACTACCTCTCGCCGCGGGACGGCGACGGCCACGGCTCGCACACGGCGAGCACGGCGGCGGGTGAGTTCGGGGTGGAGGCTGCGATCGAGGGCGTCGACTTCGGGACGATCTCCGGCGTCGCGCCCGGCGCGAAGGTCGCCGCGTACAAGGCCTGCTACGTCGGGCCCGACACGACCGTGACCACGGACGACATCTGCGCGCTGAGCGACCTCGTCGCCGCGATCGACCAGGCCGTCGCCGACGGCGTCGACGTGATCAACTACTCGATCGGCGGCGGTGCGGCGAGCACCGTGATGGCACCAGAGGACCTGGCGTTCCTCAACGCGGCGGCCGCCGGTGTGTTCGTCGCGACCAGTGCCGGCAACGACGGTCCCGACCCGGTCACGGCCGACCACGCGTCGCCGTGGTACACCACGGTCGCGGCCTCCACCATCCCCACGTGGGAGGGCACCGTGCAGTTCGACGGCTTCGCGCAGGCCGGCGCCTCGGTGAGCGTGCCGTTCGGTGAGAGCGTCTCCGGGCCCTCGATCGCGGCACAGGATGCCGCGGCACCCGGAGCGGTGGACGCGACGCTGTGCCTGCCCGGCACCCTCGACCCGGCGAAGGTCGCCGGACACATCGTGGTCTGCGACCGCGGCGGCAACGCGCGCGCCGAGAAGTCGCAGGTGGTGAAGGACGCGGGTGGCATCGGCATGGTC
Organism: Microbacterium sp. NPDC059771; assembly: GCF_042732495.1. Classification (NCBI taxonomy): domain Bacteria; kingdom Bacillati; phylum Actinomycetota; class Actinomycetes; order Micrococcales; family Microbacteriaceae; genus Microbacterium; species Microbacterium sp. NPDC059771. Next base: position 861,311 of record NZ_JBHWHK010000001.1, read on the forward strand.
CTGGTGAACGTGCCCGGCGGTGCCGACTCGCTCGACAACGACTTCCACGCCGTGCCGACCGTGCACCTGAACGCCGTGCACCGCGACGCGGTCCTCGCGTATGTGCGGGGCGGAGTCGACCGTCCGATCACCCTCGTCGGCGAGAACACCACCGGCGTGACCACGCCGACCCCGCAGATCGCGGGCTTCTCCAGCCGCGGCCCGGTCCTGGCCGACGGCAACGACGTGCTCAAGCCCGACGTCGCCGCTCCCGGCGTCGCGATCCTCGCTGCCACGCACAACGCGCCGGGCGAGCAGCCGACGTTCGGCATCCTCTCCGGCACGTCGATGGCCTCCCCGCACATCGCGGGCCTCGGTGCGCTGTACCTGGGCGAGCATCCGCGGGCGACGCCGGCGGAGATCCGTTCGGCGATGATGACCACCGCCTCCGACACCGTGCTCCCCGACGGCTCGAAGAACACCGACCCGTTCGAGCAGGGCGCGGGGCAGGTCGACGCGCGGCGATACCTGAACCCGGGTCTGCTGTACCTCAACGGGTTCCGGGACTGGGCGGCCTTCCTCGACGGGAAGGGGCTGTCGGACTTCCCCGGCATCGAGCCCATCGACGGCAGCGACCTGAACCAGGCGTCGATCTCGATCGGGTCGCTGGCCAGCGCGCAGACCGTGACCCGCACGGTCACCTCGACGGAGAAGGGCGTGTTCACCGCGAAGGCCTCCGTGCCGGGAGTGAACGTCACCGTCACGCCGTCTCAGCTCACGTTCGACAAGCCGGGGCAGTCGAAGACCTTCACGGTCACGTTCGACAGCACCAGCGCCCCGGTCGAGCAGTGGGCCACCGGTTCGCTCACCTGGACGAGCGCGAAGAACACGGTGCGCTCGCCGATCGCGGTGTATCCGGTCACGGCGGATGCCCCGGGAGAGGTCACCGGTAGTGGCGTCGACGGGAGCACGACGGTCGACATCATCCCCGGCCTCGACGGCGATCTGGCACTGAACCTCTCGGGTCTCACCCCGTTCCAGCTCCTCACCGATCCGGACAACCCGGTCGAGGGGCACTCCGGGAACGAGAACTCGGGCGACGCGAACAAGGACGTGGCGTGGATCGTCGACGTGCCGGAGGGCGGCACGCTCTCGCGGTTCGACCTCGACTCCTCCGACGACGAGGGCAGTGATCTCGACCTCACCGTCTACCGGGTGGTCGCGCCGGACGACCTGCGCTACTACGAGCGCTGGCAGTCGGCGACGGGCTCGGCCGACGAGCAGGTCACGGTGCCCACGCCGACCGCCGGCACCTACCTCGTGGTGGCGAACGTGTACGCGACGACCGGACCGATGACGTGGGACATGACCTACGCCACGGTGCTCCCCGGTGACCAGGGCGCGTTCACGGCGACGCCGAACCCCATCGCCGCGGTGCGCGGGGAGAAGACGAGCTATGAGCTGAGCTGGACCGGCCTGACCGCCGGCACCCGCTACCTCGGTCTCGTCCAGTACGGCGACTCCGCCGTGCGCACGGTGGTGACCGTCACCACCCCGGCCGACGTCGCCCCGGCACCGGCTCCGACCCCGGAGCCGACGCCGACCCCGCCCCCGGCGACCGACGCTCCCGGGTGAGCGGGGGAGCGACGGACACGGACGCGTGACACACGGCCGCACGACGGACACCCGTCGTGCGGCCGTGCCGTCGTTGCGGCCCATCGCCCGCCGGGGTACCGCGGGCGTCCGTTCATCGCGTGATCGACACCGCTCGTCGCACCGTCCGCCGATCGGCGCGCGACCGCGGGGCGGGCTTCCTAGCGTGGGAAGACGCAATGATGCGTCCACCGAGGAGAACCCCATGACCGCACCTTCGTCGCGCCGCCGCGACGGCGCCGGGCTCGTCGACGACGAACCCGTCATCGAGACCGACCCGACCCTCCCACCCGTCGCCCTCTCCGCCGAGCACGAGGCGAAGAGCCGCCGCTGGACCCTGCCGAAGATCCTGCTCTGGACGGCGATCGCCCTGCTCGGCGGCGTCGCCTGGGTGATGCTCGCCATCGTCCGCGGCGAGACCGTGAACGCGATCTGGTTCGTGTTCGCCGCCGTCTGCACCTACCTGATCGGCTACCGCTTCTACTCCAAGGTCATCGAGCGGTACATCACCCGCCCCGACGACCGCCGTGCGACCCCGGCCGAGGTCAAGCAGGACGGCAAGGACTACGTCCCCACCGACCGCCGCGTGCTCTACGGCCACCACTTCGCCGCGATCGCCGGCGCCGGCCCCCTCGTCGGCCCCGTGCTCGCGGCGCAGATGGGCTACCTCCCCGGCACCATCTGGATCATCGTGGGCGTCGTGCTCGCGGGCGCCGTGCAGGACTACACGGTGCTCTTCTTCTCCATGCGCCGTGGCGGTCGCACGATCGGCCAGATGGCGCGGCAGGAGCTCGGCAAGATCGGCGGCACGGCCGCGATCATCGCCTCGCTCCTCATCATGCTGATCATCGTCGCGATCCTCGCGCTCGTGGTCGTCAACGCCCTCGGCGAGAGCCCGTGGGGCGTCTTCTCGGTCGCGATGACGATCCCGATCGCGCTGTTCATGGGCGTGTACCTGCGGTACCTCCGCCCCGGCAAGGTGACCGAGGTGTCGATCATCGGCTTCGTGCTGCTGATGTTCGCGATCATCGGCGGCGGCTGGGTGGCCGGCACCGAGTGGGGGCAGGCGATCTTCCACCTCGACCGCACCACGATCGCGTGGGGCATCATCGTCTACGGCTTCATCGCCGCGGTGCTGCCGGTGTGGCTGCTGCTCGCGCCGCGCGACTACCTCTCCACGTTCATGAAGATCGGCGTGATCGTGATGCTCGCCGGCGCCATCGTGCTGGTGCGCCCCGAGATCTCGGTCCCCGCGATCAGCGTGTTCGGTGAGAACGGCATGGGCCCGGTGTTCGCAGGTCCGCTCTTCCCGTTCCTGTTCGTGACGATCGCGTGCGGAGCGCTGTCCGGCTTCCATGCGCTGATCGCCTCCGGCACCACGCCCAAGCTCGTGGAGAAGGAGCGGCAGACGCGCTTCATCGGCTACGGCGGCATGCTCATGGAGTCGTTCGTCGCGATCATGGCCCTCGTCGCCGCGATCTCCATCGACCAGGGCATCTACTTCGCCATGAACGCGCCATCCGCGGCGACCGGCGGCACGGTCGAGGGCGCTGTCGCGTTCGTGAACTCGCTCGGGCTGACGGGCGTGAACCTCACCCCCGACATGCTCACCGGCACGGCCGCCGCGGTCGGCGAGGAGTCGATCGTGTCCCGCACCGGTGGCGCCCCGACGCTCGCGCTGGGCCTCGCGCACATCATGCAGCAGGCCCTCGGCGGTCAGGCGCTCATGGCGTTCTGGTATCACTTCGCGATCATGTTCGAGGCGCTGTTCATCCTCACCGCGGTCGACGCCGGCACCCGCGTGGCCCGGTTCATGCTGCAGGACTCGATCGGCGCCTGGTTCCCGAAGTTCCGTGACGTGTCGTGGCGCCCCGGGGTGTGGATCTGCACCGCGATCATGGTCGCTGGCTGGGGAGCGATCCTCATCCTCGGCGTGACCGACCCGCTCGGCGGCATCAACACGTTCTTCCCGCTGTTCGGCATCGCCAACCAGCTGCTCGCCGCGATCGCGCTCGCCGTGGTGCTCGCGATCGTCGCCAAGCGCGGCCGCAGCTACTTCCGGTGGCTGTGGATCATCGCGCTGCCGCTCGCGTTCACCGCGGTCGTCACCATCACGGCCTCGCTCTACAAGATCTTCTCGCCGGTCCCGGCGATCGGATACTGGGCGAACCACTTCCGCTACCGGGAGGCGCTGAGCTCGGGAGACACCGCGCTCGGAGAGCCGCAGGTGCTGGAGGCCGTGATCCGCAACACCGCGGTGCAGGGCACGCTGTCGATCATCTTCGTGGTGCTCGCGATCGTCGTGATCGTCATGGCCGTGATCGCGACCGTGAAGGCCATCCGCCACGGCGGCGGAGAGAACACCGAGGACGCCCCCGTGGCCTCCCGGCGCTTCGCCCCCGCGGGCTTCCTCCCCGACGCGGAGGAGCGCGAGCTGGAGAAGCAGTGGGAGCCGATCCTCGCCGAGGAGCGCGCGGCCGCGCGGCACTGAGATGACCGACACCGTGCATCGGACGGATGCCGCGACCACCCCGCTGCGGGCGCTGTGGAGCGCCCTCGGCCGGGCCGGGCGCGGCATCCGCTGGTACATGACGACGCTGATGGGCGACACCGCGTACGCGACCTACGTCGCCCATCACCGCCGTCACCACCCCGACGAGGAGCCGCTGACCGAGAGGCAGTTCTGGCGGCAGCGCATGGACGACCAGGACCGCAACCCCGGTGCCCGCTGCTGCTGACGCCCTTCGTCTCGCGTCCCTAGGCTGAACGAATGAACGACGTCGTCCTCGCCGCGGTGCTGGGGGTGCTCGGCGGCATCGCGCTCACCGTGCTGCTGCTGCTCGCCCGCCGGTTCGCGCGGGGTGCCGCCGACCTCGGCAGTGACGCGGAGCAGGGAGCCCTGCGGGCGCTGCACCAGGCGAGTCTCGCCGCCCCGCACCTGCGCGGCGGGCTCGCCCGGCCCGATGCGGTGAAGGCGGCGCGGCACCTGCGGGTGCTGCTGGGCAGCGCCGCGGTCGCGATCGTGGGCACCGACGGCGGCGAGGAGTCCGGCGTCGTGTCCTTCGACGGCGCCTCGGACGGCTTGGAGTCGGCCGCGCGCCGCATCGCCGAGCGGGTGCGGGCGAGCGGCCGGCGGCAAGTGTTCCCCGCCCCGGCGAGGACCGATGACCTGGAGGCGGTGGGCGCCCCGATCGTCGTGGACGGGCGAACGATCGGCGTGATCGTGGCCTTCGCGTCGCCCGTGCGCGCGGCCCTCGTGCGCGCCGCAGAGGAGGTCGCCGACTGGTGCGCCGCACAGGTCGAGCTCGGCGGGCTCGACGCCTCCCGCGCGCAGCTCGCCGAGGCGGAGCTGCGGTCGCTGCGGGCGCAGATCTCCCCGCACTTCATCTACAACGCCCTCACCGCGATCGCCTCGTTCATCACGACCGACCCCGACCGCGCGCGCGACCTCGTGCTGGAGTTCGCCGACTTCACGCGCTACTCCTTCCGCCGCCAGGGAGAGTTCACGACCCTCGCGGAGGAGCTCGGCAGCATCCACTCGTACCTGGAGCTCGAGCGGGCCCGCTTCGGCGACCGGCTGCGGGTCACGCTGCAGATCGCGCCGGAGACCCTCGCCACGGTCATCCCGTTCCTGTCGGTGCAGCCCCTCGTGGAGAACGCGGTGCGGCACGGCCTCGAGCCGGGGGAGGGCGGCGGCGAGATCCGCCTCACCTCGCGCGACGACGGCACCCACACCGAGATCCTCGTGGAGGACGACGGCGTCGGCATGGACCCCGACGGGCTGCGGTCGCTGCTCACGGCGCGCGAGGACGGCTCCCACGTGGGGCTGCGCAACGTCGACACGCGCCTGCGACAGCTGTACGGCAGCAGCGGCGGACTGGTCGTGGAGACCAACACGGGCGCGGGTACCCTGGTGCGCATGCGAGTCCCGAAATCGCAGCCCCTGCACGACCCGGACGACGACTGAGGAGCCCGGATGATCGACGTCCTCGTCGCCGACGACGAGCAGCCCGCCCTCGACGAGCTGGTGCACCTGCTGCGCTCCGACCCGCGCATCGGCGAGATCCTCACCGCGACGAGCGGAGCCGACGCCCTGCGGCAGCTGTCGCAGCGCGCCGTGCGTCTCGCGTTCCTCGACATCCACATGCCCGGCCTGCTCGGCACCGACCTGGCCCGCGCCCTCCTCGGGCTCGCGGAGCCGCCGGCTGTCGTGTTCGTCACGGCCGACGAGGCCCGCGCGGTGGAGGCGTTCGAGCTGCGCGCGGTCGACTACCTCCTCAAGCCGGTGCGGCGGGAGCGGCTGCGCGGCGCGATCGACCGCGTCGATCAGGCCGCCGATCCGACGAAGGGCGACGACGAGGTGCTGTCGGTCACGGTCGGGTCGACCGTGCGGTTCGTGCGGCGCAGCGAGGTGCGGTGGGTGCGGGCACAGGGCGACTACGCGCGACTGCACACCGACGACGACGACCCCGGCCAGCTCGTGCGGATCCCCATGGCGGAGCTCGAAGCGCGGTGGGCCGACGCGGGGTTCCTGCGCATCCACCGCTCGACGCTCGTGCGCACGGCCGCCGTGACCGAGGCGCGGTTGTCCGGGGGAGAGCCGACGGTGGTGGTCGGCCGCACGGCCCTCCCGGTGAGCAGACGGCTCGTGCCCGCGGTGCGGGAGGCGCTCGTGCGCGGTGAGGCGCCGGCATGACCGGGTCTCCCGAGCGTGCGGCTCCGGAGCCCGCGGCGCGCGGCGCGGGGGAGCCCGCGAAGCGCGTGCGGGTCACGGCCGACCTCCCGCCCCGCGGCCCTGCGGCTCTCACGCGCGGCATCGCGCTGCCCGGGGCGCCGGTCGACGAGGCCGATGCGGTGTACGCCAGGGCGCTCCAGCGCAGTCAGCTGCGGCTCGCGCTCGGCACGGTCGCCGGGTTCGTGGTGGTCGTGGTCGCGATGACCCTGGCGATCGCGCTCGTGCCCGAGATCGACCGGGTCGTGCTGTGGGGCCTGCCGCTGTCGTGGCTGCTGCAGGCGTTCGCGTTCTACCCGGTCATCGTGGTGTTCGCGCTGCTGTATCTGCGCACGGCCGTCCGCAACGAGCGCCGCTACCGCGCCCTCCGGGACCGCGAATGAACGCGCTGCTCGACCTGCTCGGGGTCGCGCTGGTGGTGATCGCCACGCTGCTGATCGGCGTGTACGGCCTGCGGGTGTCGCGCACGACGAGCGACTTCTTCGTGGCGTCGCGCACCGTCCGGCCGGTGTGGAACGCCTCGGCCATCAGCGGCGAGTACCTGTCGGCCGGCACCTTCCTCGGGCTCTCCGGACTCGTGCTGCTCGACGGCGCGCGCGGCTTCTGGTTCCCGATCGGGTACGCGGCCGGGTACCTGCTGGTGCTGGTGTTCGTCGCGGCCCCGCTCCGGCGCAGCGGGGCCTACACGATCCCGGACTTCGTGGAGGCGCGGCTCGGGTCGGCCTCGGCGCGACGCGTCACGAGCCTCGCGGTGCTCGTGATCGGGTGGCTGTACATCGTGCCGCAGCTGCACGGCGCCGGCATCACGCTGGTCGTGGTCGCGGGGTTGCCGGAGTGGGTGGGCGCCGTGACGGTCGCGGTGCTCGTGGCGGCGTCGGTCGCGGCGGGCGGGATGCGCGCGATCACCTTCGTGCAGGCGTTCCAGTACTGGCTCAAGCTCACGGCGCTGCTGGTGCCGGTGGTGTGCATCGCCTTCGCGCTCGGCGGCGGACCGCACGCGTTCGACCCGGCGCTCGTGTTCCCCAGCGAGGCGGGCCCGTCCGGCTTCGACGCGTACGAGACCGCGTCGCTGCTGCTCGCGCTGCTGCTGGGCACGATGGGACTGCCGCACGTGCTGGTCCGCTTCTACACGAGCCCGACCGGGGCGTCGGCGCGGCGGACGACCGTGATCGTGATCGCGATGGTCAGCGCCTTCTACGCCGTGTCGAGCGCGATGGGGCTGCTCGCCCGCATCGCCGCTCCCGACCTCGCGGTGCCGGGGGTGGCCGACACGGTGGTGCTGCAACTGCCCTCGCGCGTGTTCCCCGGACCGGGCGGAGAGCTGCTCACGGCGCTCATCGTCTCGGGCGCGTTCGCGGCGTTCCTGGCGACCTCGGCCGGGCTCGTGGTGTCGCTCGCGGGAGTGATCAGCCAGGACGTGTTCTCCGGGTCCGTCCGCTCGTTCCGTCTCTCCGCGGTGCTGTGCGCGCTCGTGCCGCTCGGGGTCGCGCTGCTCACGGCGCCCGCGGGGCTCGTGTCGAGCGTGGGGGTGGTGTTCGTGGTGGCCGCATCGACGCTGTCGCCCGTGGTGCTGCTGGGCGTGTGGTGGCGTGGGCTCACGGCCCGCGGGGCGGTGGCGGGGATGGTGTGCGGCGGCGTCGCGACCGGGCTCGCGCTTCTCGTGCACGCCGTGATCGACGGGGTGGGGGTCGCGGCGCCGTACCTCGCGCAGCCCGCGGCGTGGACGATCCCGCTGGCCACGGCCGTGACGGTCGCGGTGTCGCTGCTCGATCCGCGCGGCCCGTCGCCGCGCACGGACCGCTTCCTCGCGCGCGTGCACACCCCCGAACGCGGCTGACCGGAGGGCCGAGGACGTGCGGGATCACGCCGTGGTGGCCGGGGGTCCGCGCGAGCGCCTGAATCCGAGCGTGCCCGTGCGGGTCAGTCCGTGCGGGTCAGAGGTGCGGGTCAGAGGGTGCGGGTCAGAGGGTGCGGGTGCGCGGCAGGAGCCGGACGGGCGGGAGCGGCGGCGCGGGGATGCGCACGTCGTGCCCCTCGACCGTCCCGAACCGCGGGGCCGCGGCCTCCCAGTCCTCGCGGGCGGCCGCGATCTCGTCGTGCGTGCGGCCGGCGAAGTTCCACCACATCACGATGTCCGACTCGAACGGCTCGCCGCCGAGCAGGAACAGCAGGGCGCCCTCGGTGCTGGTGACCTCGACCTCCGTGCGCGAATCGCCGAGGTACACCAGGGCGTTGCGCTGCATGGCGTGCTCGGACAGCGCGGCCTCGCCCTCGACCAGCAGCAGCGCGTGCTCCCACTCGGACCGCAGCGGCAGGCGCACGGTCGACCCGGCGGGCAGCGCGACCTCGGCGCCCACGATCGGGGTGTGCACGGTCGCGGGGGAGCGCGTCGCGGCGAACTCGCCGAGCACGACGGTCGCCGTGGCGTCGGGCCCCTCGGTCGCGGGCAGCTCGACGGTCGGCAGGTCGGTGTGGCGTTCGAAGCCGCCATCGCCGTGCCGCGCCGACTCGGGCAGCACGACCCAGAACTGCAGCGCGTCGAGGGGGATCGGGTCGTCGCCGACGGAGTACTCGGAGTGGGAGATGCCGTTGCCGGCCGTCATCAGGTTCAGCTGCCCGCGGCGCAGGTCGGCGTCGCTGCCGAGCGAGTCGCGGTGACGGATCTCGCCGACGAGGGGCCAGGTCACCGTCTGCAGTCCGATGTGCGGATGGGGTTCGACGCGCATGCGGGTGTCGGCTGGTCCGAAGCGGTCGAGGAAGCACCAGGCGCCGATGGTCGGCAGGTTGCGGTGCGGGAGCACGCGCAGCACGGTCATGCCGCGCACACCCCCGAGCGGCACGTCGCGGGGCTCGAGGACGAGGCGGCGCTGCCCGATCATTCCGCCCGTCCGGTGGGATCGTCGTCGGAGCCGCCGGCGGACTCCCGCGGAGCCGACTTGTCCTGCGCCGACTTCTCCTGCGCCGACTTCTCCTGCACTGCGGCGTCCGGTGCCGCCGCGCCCTGGACCTCGGCGGGACGCCGCGGCCAGCGGATCTCGGCGCCGGGCACCTCGTGCGTCTGCAGGTACTTCGCGATGTAGGGGCACAGCGGCACGATCGCGTCGCCACGCCCCGCCGCGTCGGCCAGGGCCTCGGCGGCGAGCTTCCCGGCGAGCCCCTGGCCCTGGAACGCCGGGTCGATCTCGGTGTGGATGAAGCGGATGGCGCCCGGCCTCAGCTGGAACTCGGCGAACCCGGCGAGCACGTCGTCGGAGCGGATCTCGTAGCGGGAGGCCTCGTCGTTGCGGGTCACGGAGATGTCGGTCATCGGGTGCTCCTTCGGGGTCTGGGTCCAACCTAACCCCGGTCGCGGTGGTGGGGACGGCCGCTGCCCGTGTCGGCCGGGGTCGTTACGCTGGAGGCATGCCGCAGACTCCCCGTGACCCGTACGAGGATCTGCCCTACGCCGATGAGCCCTGGGGCGACGGGTGGGAGCCGTCCGCGCCGCCGGAGCCGATGGACTGGGAGCCGCAGGGCGCGGGGTTCGAGCCGCCGCTCGACTGGGGTCCCGGTCCCACCACGCCGGTGACCGCGTCCCGTGCGCCGGCCGCGCCGGCCGTGCGCCGCGCGACGCCGAGCCGCTTCCCGACCGCCCGCGAGGCGCTGCACACGGTGTTCGGCTACGACGACTTCCGCGGCGATCAGGCCGCGATCGTCGAGCAGGTCATCGGCGGCGGCGACGCGGTCGTGCTCATGCCCACCGGTGGCGGCAAGAGCATCACGTACCAGGTTCCCGCGCTCGTGCGCGAGGGCACGGGCCTCGTGATCAGCCCGCTCATCGCCCTCATGCACGACCAGGTCGACGCGCTGCGCGCCAACGGCGTCAAGGCCGCGTACCTCAACTCCACGCAGTCGATCGACGAGCGCCGCGAGGTCGAGCGGGCCTACGTCGCGGGCGAGCTCGACCTGATCTACGTCGCCCCCGAGCGGCTGTCGAACGCGAACACCACGGCCCTGCTGCAGCGCGGCACCCTCAGCGTGATCGCGATCGACGAGGCGCACTGCGTGTCGCAGTGGGGCCACGACTTCCGCCCCGACTACCTCGCGCTGGGCGACCTGGGCGACCGATTCCCCGGCGTGCCGCGCATGGCGCTCACGGCCACCGCGACCCGGGCCACGCACAAGGAGCTCACCGAGCGGCTGCACCTCGACCGCGCGCAGCACTTCGTCGCGAGCTTCGACCGCCCGAACATCCAGTACCGCATCGTCCCGAAGGTCGACCCCCGCACGCAGCTCGTGCAGTTCATCCGTTCGCAGCCCGAGGGTGCGGCGGGCATCGTGTACGCGCTGAGCCGCAAGTCGGTCGAGCAGACCGCGACCGCGCTGGCGGCGAAGGGCATCGACGCGCTGCCGTACCACGCGGGGCTGCCGGCCGAGGTGCGGGCCGCGAACCAGTCGCGCTTCCTGCGGGAGGACGGCGTGGTGATGGTGGCGACCATCGCGTTCGGCATGGGCATCGACAAGCCCGACGTGCGTTTCGTGGCGCACATCGACCTGCCCAAGTCGGTGGAGGGCTACTACCAGGAGACGGGTCGCGCGGGTCGCGACGGCGAACCGTCGGTGGCATGGATGGCGTACGGCCTCGGCGACGTCGTGCAGCAGCGCCGGCTGATCGACCAGAGCCCCGGCGACCGCACGTTCAAGATGCGCATGGGGCAGCACCTCGACGCGATGCTCGCGCTGTGCGAGACGGTCGAGTGCCGACGGCAGAACCTGCTCGGGTACTTCGGCCAGGAGTCGCAGCCGTGCGGCAACTGCGACACGTGCCTCGACGACACCGAGACGTTCGACGGGCTGATCCCCGCGCAGAAGCTGCTGTCGACGATCGTGCGCCTCCAGCGCGAGCGCAATCAGGCCTTCGGCGCCGGGCACCTGATCGACATCCTGCGCGGCGCCTCGACCGAGCGCATCCGCCAGCAGGGGCACGACCGCCTCGCCACGTACGGCATCGGCGGCGATCTGTCCGACCAGGACTGGCGCAGCGTCGTGCGGCAGCTGCTCGCCCGCGGCATCCTCGTGGCGCAGGGCGACTACGGCACGCTCGCGCCGGGAGAGGCCGCGGCCGGGGTGCTGCGCGGCGAGACCCCGGTGCCGCTGCGCAAGGACACGATCGGCCGCGCGACCTCGACCCCGCGTGCCCGCAAGGCCAGCGCCGCGGACGCGCTCGATGCGGGCGACCGGGAGCTGTTCGAGGCGCTGCGGGCGTGGCGGGCCGAGACCGCACGCGAGCAGGGGGTGCCGGCGTACATCGTGTTCGGCGACGCCACGCTGCGCGCCCTGGCCGAGCACCGCCCGGCGTCCGCCGCTGACCTGGAGGGCATCACCGGCATCGGCGCGAAGAAGCGCGAGGCCTACGGCGACGGGGTGCTCGCGGTCATCGCCGCGAATTGAGGCCCGGCTGTCGCGAGCCGACAAGCCGGACGGGGCGCGACCCCCGAGGCTCTTGGAGGAAGGAGACAGCGGAGTTCTCCCCGGTTTGTGGCACACCTACCATGGAGGCACCGTCACTTCTCCGAGGAGGAACCCCCATGGTCGACGCTGCCGTCCGTCCTTCCACCGCCCCCGACGAGCCCCGTCGCGAGACGGAAGCTCCGCGCATCGATGTCGCCGCCGTCACCGACGCCCTGATGGGCACCTGGGCCGACGTGCGCCGTGAGGCCCGCGAGATGATCAAGGACCCGGCGTTCTGGCGTCAGGACGAGCTGGGCAAGGACGAGCACCGCGAGCGCGTGCTCAGCCAGCTGCACCTGCTGGTGGAGAACAAGGCCGTGCACCGCGCGTTCCCGAAGCGCTTCGGCGGCGAGGAGAACAACGGCGGCAACATCGCCGGGTTCGAGGAGCTCGTCGCCGCCGACCCCAGCCTGCAGATCAAGTCGGGCGTGCAATGGGGTCTGTTCGGCTCGGCCATCCTGCAGCTCGGCACGGCGGAGCACCACGAGAAGTGGCTGCCCGGCGTGATGGATCTGTCGATCCCCGGCGCGTTCGCGATGACCGAGATCGGCCACGGCTCCGACGTCGCGGCGGTCGGCACCACCGCGACCTACGACCCGGAGACGGAGGAGTTCGTCATCCACACGCCGTTCCGCGGCGCGACCAAGGAGTACCTCGGCAACGCGGCCCTGCACGGCATCGCGGCGACCGTGTTCGCGCAGCTCATCACGAACGGCGTGAACCACGGCGTGCACTGCTTCTACGTGCCGCTGCGCGGGGACGACGGAAAAGACCTGCCGGGCATCGGCCGCGAGGACGACGGTCTCAAGGGCGGGCTGAACGGCATCGACAACGGACGGCTCTCGTTCGACCGGGTGCGCATCCCGCGCACGAACCTGCTGAACCGGTACGGCGACGTGGCCGCGGACGGCACGTACACCAGCGCCATCGACAGCCCCGGCCGCCGCTTCTTCACGATGCTCGGCACCCTGGTGCAGGGGCGCGTGTCGCTCGACGGCGCCGCGTCCTGGGCGTCGGCGCTCGGCCTGTACATCGCGGTCACCTACGCCACCCAGCGCCGCCAGTTCGACGGGGCGGACGGCCAGGAGGTCGTGCTGCTCGACTACGGCAAGCACCAGCGCCGCCTGCTCCCGCGGCTCGCGACCACGTATGCGCAGATCTTCGCGCACGACGAGTTCCTGCAGAAGTTCGACGGCGTGTTCTCCGGGCGCACCGACACCCCGGGCGACCGGGAAGACCTGGAGACGCTCGCCGCGGCCCTCAAGCCGCTGTCGACCTGGCACGCGCTCGACACGCTCCAGGAGGCGCGCGAGGCGTGCGGCGGGGCGGGCTTCATGTTCGAGAACCGGCTCGTCGGCCTGCGGCAGGACCTCGACATCTACGTCACCTTCGAGGGCGACAACAACGTGCTCCTGCAGCTCGTCGGCAAGCGGCTGCTGACCGACTACGCCAAGCAGTTCCAGGGCAAGGACGCGGCGTACCTCGCCCGGTACGCCGTGGGCATGACCGCGGGGAAGGTGTTCCACGGTGCGGGCCTGCGCCAGCTCGGCCAGGCCGTGAGCGACTTCGGACAGGTCGCCCGTTCGGTGGAGCGGGGACTGCGCGAAGAGCAGCAGCACGACCTGCTCGCCGGTCGCGTGCAGCAGATGGTCGCGGACATCGCCGGGCGGCTGCGCGCCGCCGGGAAGGACAAGACGCTCGGCGCCGAGCTGTTCAACCAGAACCAGACCGAGCTGATCGAGGCCGCCAGGGCGCACGGCGAGCTGCTGCAGTGGGAGGCGTTCACCGACGCTGTCCACGCGATCGACGACCCGGAGACGCGGAAGGTGCTCACGTGGCTGCGCGACCTCTTCGGTCTGCAGCTGATCGAGAAGCACCTGGCGTGGCACCTCATCCACGGACGCCTGTCGACGCAGCGCGCCGCCGCCGTGTCGAGCTACATCGACCGGCTGTGCGCCCGGCTGCGTCCGCACGCGCTCGACCTCGTCGACGCGTTCGGGTACGAGCCCGAGCACGTGCGCGCGCCGATCGCGAGCGGGGCCGAGAAGCAGCGTCAGGACGAGGCCCGCGCCTACTACGCCGATCTCGCGGCGTCTGGTCGGGCGCCGATCCAGGAGAAGGCGCTGAAGAAGCAGAAGCGCTGACGCGGCTCGCCGTTCACCCACCCCTCGATCCCGCCCGGATCCGCCGCGATCCGGGCGGGATCGTCGCGTCCGGCGCGGTGCGTTGAGGAGGTGGGAACGGGCGTAGTCTCGGCAGGTACCGACCAGAGGAGCACCATGTCGTCCGTCATCGCCTACGCCGCCCCCGCCGAGGCCGCCCCGCTCGAGAAGACCGTGATCGAGCGCCGGGAGCTGGGGCCGCACGACATCCTCATCGACATCGCGTTCGCGGGCATCTGCCACTCCGACATCCACACCGTGCGCGGCGACTGGGGCCCGCAGCAGTACCCGCTGGCACCGGGTCACGAGATCACCGGCACGGTCGCGGCGGTGGGCTCCGAGGTCACGCGTCACGCCGTGGGCGACCGCGTGGGCGTGGGGTGCCTGGTGAACTCCTGCGGCGAGTGCCGGCAGTGCCGCCGCGGCGAGGAGCAGTACTGCGAGAACGGCGCCATCGGCACCTACGGCGCGGTGGACCGCGACGGCACGATCACCCAGGGCGGCTACGCGCAGCAGGTCGTGGTGACCGAGGGATTCGTGCTGCGCATCCCCGACGCGCTGCCGCTCGACGCCGCGGCCCCGCTGCTGTGCGCGGGCATCACCACGTATTCGCCGCTGCGGCACTGGAAGGTCGGCCCCGGCACGCGCGTGGCAGTGGTGGGCATGGGCGGACTCGGGCACATGGGAGTGCAGATCGCGCACGCGCTGGGTGCCGAGGTGACCGTGCTGTCGCAGACCCTGTCGAAGCAGGACGACGGCCTGCGGCTCGGCGCCGACCGCTACTTCGCCACAAGCGACCGCGAGACGTTCCGCGAGCTGCGCGGGTCGTTCGACGTGATCCTCAACACCGTGAGCGCCGCGATCGACCTGCGCTCCTACCTGGGGCTGCTCGACGTGGATGGCACGCTGGTGTGCGTGGGTGCGCCGCCGGAGGCCCTGTCGGTGAACGCGGGCTCGCTCATCGCGGGGCGTCGCTCGATCGCCGGGTCGAACATCGGCGGCATCAGGGAGACGCAGGAGATGCTCGACTTCTGCGCCGAGCACGGCATCACCGCGCAGATCGAGGTCATCCCCGCGTCGGCGATCAACGAGGCGTACGAGCGCGTGCTCGCCTCCGACGTCCGCTACCGCTTCGTGATCGACGCCGCCACCTTCGCCGCCTGACCGCCATCCGATCCCGCGCGACAGCTCCGTGCGGGATCGGAACCGCGCCGCGGCGGGGTCGGAGAGGCCCGCTTCCGATCCCGCATCCGGCGTGCGGGCGTGTCGGCGGTCGCCGGTAGCGTCGAGTCATGACCTCTCTCCTGATCGGCCCCGACCTCCGCGCGCGCTGCGCGTGGGTGGGCGACGACCCCGAGTACCGCCGCTACCACGACGAGGAGTGGGGCACCGCGCTGCACGGCGACCGGGCGCTGTTCGAGAAGATGGCGCTGGAGGGGTTCCAGGCCGGACTCTCCTGGATCACGATCCTGCGCAAGCGTCCGCGGTTCCGCGAGGTGTTCGCGGGGTTCGAGCCGGAGGCGGTCGCCGCGTTCGACGAGTCCGATGTCGAGCGGCTGATGGGCGACGCCGGCATCATCCGCAACCGCGCCAAGATCGAGGCCACGATCGGCAATGCGCGCCTCGTCCGTGCGATGGCGGAGGGGGAGCTCGACGCGCTCATGTGGTCGTTCGCCCCGCCGGCGACCGGCGCCCGGCCGAGCTCGTTCGCCGAGGTCCCGGCGGTGACGCCGGAGTCGACCGCGCTGAGCAAGGAGCTGCGGCGCCGGGGCTTCCGGTTCGTCGGACCGACCACGATGTACGCCCTGATGCAGTCCGCCGGGATGGTCGACGACCACATCGCGGGGTGCTGGCGGGCGTAGCTCCGACCGAGTGGGGAGATCTCCCCATCGAGCGATATTCTGCGACGTGGTTAGGATGTAGCAGTGTTCCGTGGGCCGTCGTGCCGCGGTGGAGTCAGTGTGAGACGACCCTGGGGGGGAACCGGGTATGAAGGCGTTGTCGTGGATGCGCGCGCGACCCAAGACGCTGGCGTCCGCCGCCGGGGTCACGGTGGGTGTGATCGCCCTCACCACGATGGCCTTCACGTATGAGGGCTTCCCCACCACCAAGGTCGACCTGAACGACGGTGGCGTCTGGATCACCAAGACCTCGAGCCTGCTCGTCGGGCACTTCAACCACGAGTCCACGATCCTCGACGGCGGGCTGCGCACCACCAGCGAGGACTACGACATCCTGCAGGACGCCGCGAACGTGCTGGTCGTCGACGAGAGCGCGTCCACCGTGACCGCGGTCGACCCGGCGCGCGTCTCGCTCGGCGACTCCGCGCTCATCCCCTCCACCGCCAAGGTCGCGCTCGGCGCGAACACCGCGGCGATCCTCGACCAGGACTCGGGCGACCTGTGGGTCGTGCCGGTCCGGGGCATCAACGCGTTCGAGATCGAGGCCGCGGAGCCCGTGGTCGAGCTCGGCGACGACTCCGACGTGACGGTCGCCCAGGACGGCACTGTGTTCGGGCTGTCGGGCGAGCGCGGCGAGGTCGTCACGGTCCCGGTCGACCCCGAGGGCGCGCCGCTCGACCCGTCCGCCGCGTCGGTGGGCGAGCTCGACCTGTCCGAGCGTCCGTCGATCACGGCGGTCGGCCGCACCCCGGTCGTGCTCGATGCGGCCGCCGGCGTCGTGACGAGCCCGGGTGGCTTCCGCACCGAGGTTCCGGGCGCCGCCGACGCCGTGCTGCAGCACGCCTCCGCCGAGACCGACGCGGTCGCCCTCGCCACGCCCTCCGCGCTGGTGCGCGTGCCGTTCGACGGCGGAGAGCCCGAGGAGACCTCGGCGGGAGCCGACGGCACGGCCGCGGCCCCCGTGTGGCTCCGCGGCTGCACGTATGGCGCGTGGGCGGGCTCGGCCACGTTCATCCGCGAGTGCCCGGGCGATGGCAACGACGTCAACGCCCCCATCGACGGCGCGGAAGACTCGTCGAGCCTCACGTTCCGCGTCAACCGCGACGTGATCATCCTCAACGACGCGGTCGGCGGCGCCGCCTGGCTCGCGAACGAGAGCCTGCAGCGCGTCGACAACTGGAACGACCTGACCCCGCCCGAGGGCGAGACCGAGAACCAGGACGACTCCACGGAGGAGACGGTCGAGACCACGCTGCCCGAGCGCAGCGAGGAGAACACCCCGCCCATCGCGGAGGACGACTCCTACGGCGTGCGACCCGGCGCGACCACGCTGCTGCCGGTGCTCGACAACGACAACGACCCCGACGGCGACGTGCTGGTCGCCGCGCTGGCCGAGGCGCAGCCGGGCATCGGCACGGTGCAGCCCATCAACAACGGCGGGGCGCTGCAGATCGCGGTCGACGAGAAGGCGTCGGGCACGGCCAGCTTCACGTACGAGGTCGACGACGGCCGCAAGGGCAAGGACACCGCGGTCGTCACCCTGACCGTGCGCGACTGGAGCGAGAACGCCGCGCCGGAGCCCAAGCGGAAGACCTCGCTGGCGGTGGAGACCGGCGGCACGATCTCGTACAACATCCTCCCCGACTGGATCGACCCCGACGGCGACGACATCTACCTCAAGGAGGTCATCCCCGCGCCGGGCGACGAGGTCGACTTCAGCCGCGACGGGCAGATGACGTACAAGGCGACCGCGAGCCTGCAGGGCCGCAAGGACGTGATGGTGACGGTCGCCGATGCGACCGGCGAGTCCACGTCCGCCACGATCGCGCTCGACGTGCGCCCGCAGGGCTCGACCAACCCGAAGACCAACGCCGACCACGTGGTGACCCGCGCGGGGGAGCAGATCACGGTCGCCCCGCTCACGAACGACACCAGCACGAGCCGGGAGCAGCTGCGCCTGAGCCGCGTGCTCGACACCGCGGGCGCCACGATCCAGCCCGACTTCCCCAACAAGACCTTCACGTTCCTGGCCCAGAACCCGGGCGTCTACTACGTGCAGTACCAGGTGACGACGGGGCCGAAGAACGGCGAGGGGCTCGTGCGCGTCGACGTGATGCCCGAGTCCGAGACCGACCTGCCGCCGGTCGCCGTGCGCGACGTGGCACTGCTGCCCACCGGCGGCGACGTGCTGCTGGGCGTGCTCAACAACGACACCGACCCCGCCGGCGGCATCCTCGTGGTGCAGTCCGTGTCGATGGACCCCAGCACGGGCATCTCGGTGTCGGTGCTGAACCACGAGACCCTGCGCATCACCGACCAGGGCGCGCTCGACGAGCCGGTGCGCATCGGCTACCGCATCTCGAACGGCTCGAAGTCGGCCGACGGCGAGGTCGTGGTCATCCCGATCCCCGCGCCGGACGAGATCCTGCCCCCGATCGCCAACCCCGACACGGCGACTGTGCGCGCGGGCGACGTCGTGACGATCCCCGTGCTCGACAACGACTCCCACCCGAGCGACGACGTGATGCACGTCGAGCCGGAGCTGGTCGAGACGGTCGACCCGGAGGACGGCGAGGCCTTCGTGTCGCAGGACGAGGTGCGCTTCAAGGCGGGCACCGAGCCGAAGACCGTCTACCTCACGTACGAGGTGGCCGACTCGCGTCAGCAGAAGGCCGCCGGCTACGTCACGATCCAGATCCTCCCGGTGGACGTGGAGAAGAACGCCGCCCCGCGTCCGCAGGACCTCACGGCCCGTGCGCTCGCCGGCAGCGAGGTGAACATCGCGGTGCCGCTCGACGGCATCGACGCCGACGGCGACTCGGTCGAGCTGCTGGGCATCGATTCGAGCCCGCGCAAGGGCCGCATCACGACCGTCGGACCCAACTACTTCACCTACGAGGCCGGCTCCGAGTCGTCGGGGGTGGACACGTTCACCTACCGGGTGCGCGACCGCCTGGGCAAGGAGGGCGTCGCGACGATCCGCGTGGGCGTCGCTCCGGCCGAGCAGATCAACCAGCCCCCGTACGCCGTGAAGGACGCCGTGGTCGTGCGGCCCGGCCGCGAGATCGCCGTCCCGGTGCTGGCCAACGACTCCGACCCCGAGGGCGACAAGGTCTCGCTCGTGAAGGACGGGCTCGAGGTGCCGGAGGGCCTGGAGGGCCGCGTCTCGGGCGACCGCGTGATCGTGAAGGTGCCCGACCGCGAGATGGAGACGTCGCTGCAGTACACGGTGAGCGACGCCCGGGGTGCCACGGCCACCGCGACCCTGCAGATCACGGTCGACGAGGACGTGCCGCTGCAGGCGCCCGTCGCCCGCGACGACCGGCTCCAGCCGTCCGACCTGAAGGACGGCGGGCTCTCGGCCGACCTCGAGATCCTCAAGAACGACGAGGACCCGGACGGCACCAAGGATCGGCTCGACGTGGAGGTGGGCGCGGGCGGCACGCTGCTGGAGAACGGCAAGGTGCGCGTCACCGTCACCGACGAGCTGCAGCTGATCCGCTACACCCTCACCGACCCGGACGGCCTCCAGGCGTCCGCGTTCATCTTCGTGCCGTCGCGCGACGGCCTGCGCCCGACCCTCACCTCCACCAAGCCGGTCGAGGTCGTCAGCGGCGAGACCAAGGACCTGCCCCTGTCGGAGTACGTCACGGTCGCGGGCGGCGGCGACGTGCGCATCACCGAGAAGGCGAAGATCAGCGCCAACAACGCGGACGGCTCGGACCTGCTCAAAGACGCGAGCACCCTGGTCTACACCTCGGCGCCCGGCTACTTCGGCCCCGACGCGCTCACGTTCGAGGTGACCGACGGCGACGGACCGGACGACCCCGAGGGGCGCAAGGCCACGCTGAGCATCCCGATCAACGTGCTGCCGCCGGAGAACCAGCAGCCCACGTTCATCGGCGGTCAGGTCAACGTCGCCCCGGGTGAGGACGCGACGCCGCTCGACCTCGCCGCCCTCACCGACGACCCCGACCCGGAGGACGAGGGCAAGCACGAGTACTCCCTCGTCGGCGGAGACGGCAAGGGCATCTCGGCGCGCATCGACGGCGACCGGCTGCTGGTCGAGGCGTCGTCGAACGCCAAGAAGGGCACCAGCGCCTCGCTCACGATCCGCGTGTCCGACGGCGAGACCGAGCCGATCGAGGGCACCGTGACCGCGACCGTCACGGCCTCCACACGGGCGATGCCCGCCGCCAACACCGACACGATCTCCGAGGCCGACGCCGGGAAGACCATCACGGTGCCGGCGCTCGCGAACGACTTCAACCCGTTCCCGGAGACCCCGCTGAAGATCGTCGGCGCGGTGACCGAGTCCGGTCGCGGTGAGGCCTCGTTCACCGAGGACGAGGTGCGCGTGACCCCGGCCGAGGGCTTCGTCGGCACGCTGGTGGTGCGCTACCGCGTGCAGGACGCGACGGAAGACGTGGACCGCGAGGTGAACGGACAGATCGTGGTCACGGTGCAGGACGTACCGGCGGCCCCGGGCACCCCGGTCGTGACGAGCGTGCAGGACCGCACCGTGGTGGTGTCGTACTCGGCCCCGTCGAACAACGGCGCTGAGATCACGAAGTACACCGTGAAGTCGGTCGGCGGCGGCGCGTACTCGAAGGAGTGCGCCTCCACCACCTGCACGCTGGACGGCCTGACCAACAACGTCGAGTACACGTTCCAGGTGACCGCGACGAACCGCGTCGGCGAGTCCGAGCCGTCGGGCGTCTCCGAGGTCGCGCGTCCCGACGCCCGGCCGGACACCCCGAACCCGCCGACCCTCGACTTCGGCGACAAGTCGCTCAAGGTCGCGTGGACGACGCCGACGACCCCCGGCTCTCCCGTCGAGCGGTACACGCTCGAGATCTCCCCCGCGCCGCCCTCCGGCATCACGCAGAAGGAGGCCACGGGCAACTCGCTCACGTGGGAGGGGCTGGAGAACGGCTCGAACTACCAGGTGCGCGTGCAGGCGCACAACCGCGCCCCCGACCCGTCGAGCTGGAGCGGCTGGTCGGCCTCCGAGATCCCCGCGGGACCCCCGCTCGCGGCCGGCGCTCCCTCCACGAAGGAGCTCGAGCCGGTGTCCGGCCAGGCGCAGATGCTCGTGAGCTGGAACCCGCCGGACAAGAACGGCGACGCGATCCGCGGGTACGAGCTCCAGGTGATCTCCGGCGGCCAGACGGTCCGCACCCTCACGCCGGGCGCGCAGGCGACCAGCCAGGCCGTGACCGTGCCGACGTCGGAGTCCGCGTACACGTACCGCATCCGCGCCTACAACAAGGCCGGCTGGGGCGAGTGGAGTGCGCCGTCGGCCCCGCGCCGCGGTGTGATCGCGCCCGGAGCGCCGACCAGCCTGACGGTCACCGCGGAGCTGGACAGGGCCCTCGACATCTCGTACCGGGAGGGCTCGCGCAACGGTGCCACGACGAACGAGGTCACGTACCAGTACCGGCTCAACGGCGGCAACTGGAACACCCTCTCCGGCACCCGCATCGGCGGTCTCACGAACGGCCAGAACTACCGCATCGAGGTGCGGGCGGTCGCGACCGTCGACGGCGTCACGTACGCCGGGGCCGTGTCGAACTCCGCGACAGGGAACCCGTACGGTGCACCGCGCCAACCCGCCGTGGACGCCATCGGCGGCGCGACCCAGGTGGAGCTGCGGTGGAACGCCAGCGGCTCCCCGAACGGCCGCGACATCAAGGTCGTGCAGATCAGCAT
This sequence comes from Microbacterium sp. NPDC059771, assembly GCF_042732495.1. Taxonomy (NCBI): domain Bacteria; kingdom Bacillati; phylum Actinomycetota; class Actinomycetes; order Micrococcales; family Microbacteriaceae; genus Microbacterium; species Microbacterium sp. NPDC059771. The sequence continues at coordinate 882,940 of NZ_JBHWHK010000001.1, forward strand.
CGACGGCGGCGGCTGGGAGAACGTCGGCATCTCCGGTTCGCGCACGGTCGGCAACGGCTACAACCAGGGCCACAGCATCCGCGTGCGTGCGCAGGACGCCGCGGGGCAGTGGACGCCCGAGAACTCGGCATCGGCGAGCTCCGGCCCGCCGCCCGCGCCGCGCGCCTGGGTCAGCCGAGGCACCGCCGGCTACTGGCCGGGGCAGTGCACCGACGGCACGTGCGCCAAGTTCGTCGTCAACACCCAGAACTTCCCCGCCGGCACCTACCAGGTGTGGTGCAACAGCAACGCGCCCACCGCGGGACCGCGGTTCGCCGGCGGCAGCAGCTGGTACATCCCCGCCAACGGCGCGGTCGAGCTCGGCTGCTTCCACGGTGCGGGCGGCCGCGGCTACGAGGTGTGGGTCACGATCGGCGGCACCGACTACGAACGACGCCCCTGGTAGCGGGCACCCCTTCCCCCGAGAGAGCACAGGACAACCCATGACAATGACCCCCGAGCAGGCCGCCTGGTTCCACGGCACCTTCACGCGCCTGGTGGAGAACGTCGACAAGGCGGTGCAGGGCAAGCGCGAGATCGTCGGGCTCGTGCTCGCCTCGATGCTGGCCGAGGGCCACGTGCTGCTGGAGGATGCCCCCGGCACCGGCAAGACGAGCCTCGCGAAGGCGCTCGCCGCGACCGTGCAGGGCACCAGTGCGCGCATCCAGTTCACGCCCGACCTGCTGCCCTCCGACGTGACCGGTGTGACGATCTACGACCAGCAGTCGCACCGCTTCGAGTTCCACAAGGGCCCGATCTTCGCGTCGATCGTGCTCGCCGACGAGATCAACCGCGCCTCGCCGAAGACGCAGTCCGCGCTGCTGGAGGTCATGGAGGAGTCGCGGGTCACGGTCGACGGCGTGACGCACGAGACGGGCCGCCCGTTCCTCGTGATCGCCACGCAGAACCCGGTCGAGCAGGCGGGAACGTACAAGCTGCCGGAGGCGCAGCTCGACCGCTTCCTGATCAAGACCTCGATCGGATACCCCGACCTCGCGGTGACCGAGAGCATCCTCGCCGGGGCGTCGGACCGCAACCCGTCGGCCGGGCTGTCGGCCATCATCACCACGAGCGCCGTGGCCGACATGGCCGACCTGGCCGCGACCGTGCACGTCGAGCCCGCGGTGCTGCGCTACGTGGCCGAGCTCGCCGAGGCCACCCGTGCCGACGGCGCGATCCGGCTCGGCGTCTCGGTGCGCGGTGCGATCGCCATGGTCCGCATCGCCAAGGTGTGGGCGGCGTCGCAGGGCCGGCACTACGTGCTCCCCGACGACATCAAGGCGCTCGCCCGCCCCGTGTGGCAGCACCGTCTGCTGCTCGACGCCGAGGCCGAGTTCGCCGGCACCAGCAGCGACACCGTGATCGCCCGCGTGCTCGACGGCGTCGCAGCCCCCCAGGCCCGAGCGGCGGCCTGATGACGGCGGAGGCTCTGCAGGCGCCGCCCGCGCCGACCGACCGCGACGCCGGCTGGCGGGACATCGCGGCGGTCCTCGGCGCGCGCGCCCTGTCGCGCCTCCGCCTCATGGCCGCGGCCGTGCGCCCTCTCGCGTGGGTGCTGATGGGCCTCGCCGTCGGGTTCTGGATCCTCGGGCAGGTCGCGGGGTGGGCGGAGTTCACGATCGCCGCGATCGTGATCGCGATGGCCGTCGCCGTGTGCGCGCTGTTCCTGATCGGTCGCACGGCCTACGACGTCTCGCTCGACCTCGCCCGCACCCGCGTCGTGGTGGGGGAGCGGGCCGTGGGCGCCCTCACGCTCGCGAACCGGGGCTCGCGCGCCATCCTCCCGTCGCGCGTGGTGCTGCCCGTCGGCTCCGGCCGCGGCGAGTTCGGCATCCAGCGCCTCGCGCCGGGCGAGGAGGCGGAGGAGCTGTTCGCGATCCCCACGCACAAGCGCGGCGTGGTCAAGGTCGGGCCGGTGAGCGTGGTGCGCGGCGACCCGCTCGGCCTGTTCGAGCGTGCGCACCGCCGCGACGAGCCGGTCGACCTGTTCGTGCACCCCCGCACGGTGCTGTTCGACGGGCAGTCGCTCGGCTACCTGCGCGACCTGGAGGGCCTGCCCGCCGCCGACCTGTCGCGCGACGACGTGTCGTTCCACGCGCTGCTGGAGTATCAGCCGGGCGACGACCTGCGCCACGTGCACTGGCGCTCCACGGCCCGTACCGGCACCATGATGGTGCGCCAGTACGAGGAGACGCGCCGCTCGCACTTCGTGATCGGGCTGTCGCGCTCGACGGCGGAGTACGCGACCGACGACGACTTCGAGCTGGCGATCTCGGCGGCGGGATCGATCGGCCTGCGGGCGCTGCGCGACTCGCAGCGCGTCGACATGCGCGTGCAGGGGCGCGAGCTCCCCTCCGGCACCGGCAAGCAGCTGCTCGACTCGCTCTCGGCCGTCGAGGGCAGCAAGCCCAAGGAGGGCGGCATCGCCGAGCTCGCCGGGGTGGTCGCCGCGACCATGCCGCTGGCGAGCGTGGTGGTGCTCGTGTGCGGGTCGCGCGTGCGCGCGGACGACCTGCGGCTCGCCTGCTCGCGCCTGCCGTTCGGCGCCCGCGTGCTCGCCGTCGTCGCCGACACCTCGGTGGACACCCCGGCGCTGCGCCGCATCGGCGACGCCGACGTGGTGACGGTCGGCGCGCTGGCACAGATCCCCCTCGCCCTGCAGAAGGTGCTCGCATGACCGCGCCCGCCACCGCCGCCCCGGCCCCGGTCGCGCTCCCGCTGCGCCGCTGGATCCTCGACCTCGGGGCGACCGCGCTGCTGGTGCTCACGGCGCTCGTCGGCTTCTGGCCCACGTTCGCCGGGCCCTCGTTCCTGCCCGCCGTGGTCGGCGGGGTCGTGCTGGGCCTCGCGATCGCGGCCGTGTCGGCGTGGCGCCGCTGGGGCATCCTGATCGTCGCGGGCCTCACGGTCGCGGCGTACTTCGTGTTCGGCGGGGCCCTCGCGCTTCCGCACACGGCACTGCTCGGGGTGGTGCCGTCGCTGGAGACGCTGCAGAAGCTCGCGCTCGGCACCGTCACATCGTGGAAGCAGCTGCTCACCACGGTCGCCCCGGTCGCGGCCGCCGACGGCCACCTGGTGGCACCGTTCCTGCTGGCGCTGGTGACCACGACCCTCACGGCCTCGCTCGCGCTGCGGCTGCGGTCGGTCGCGTGGGCGCTGATCCCGGCCGGCGTGCTGCTGATGCTGGTGATCGCGCTCGGCACGCCCGAACCCGCGTTCCCGCTCGTGCAGGGCCTGGTGTTCGCGCTGGTCAGCATGGCCTGGCTGGCGCTGCGGCAGCTGTGGGCGCCGCAGAACATGGCCGTGTCGGTGAGCGAGGTCGACCCCGCCCGTGCCGCGCACATGCGGATGCGGCGGCTGCTGGCCGGTGTCGCCGTGCTCGCGGTGGCCGGCGGGGCGGGCGTGGCCACGAGCGCCCTCGCCGCGCCCGCGCAGCCGCGGCACGTGTTCCGCGACGTGATCATCCCGCCGTTCGACATCCGCGACTACCCCAGCCCGCTGCAGGCGTTCCGCAAGAACGTGCGCGACGAGGCCGACGAGACGCTGTTCACGGTGCAGGGGCTGCCCAAGGGCGCCCGCATCCGCACGGCCGTGATGGACCAGTTCGACGGCATGGTCTACAACGTCACCGACGGCGGACCCACGTCGTCGAGCGCCTTCGCCCCGCTGCGCTCGGCCATGGCGCCCGAGGCGGAGGGCATCCCGGTGACGCTCAAGATTGCGATCGACGGCTACCGCGGGGTGTGGATGCCCACGGCCGGGCAGCTCGACGAGATCCGGTTCGACGGCGACCGCGCGGAGGACCTGCGCCGCGGCACCTACGTCAACACCTCGACCGGGACCGCGGTCGCCACCCCGACGCTGGAGAAGGGCGACGAGTACGCCGTCGACGCCGTGATCCCGACGCAGCCCGACGACGAGCAGCTCGCCGAGGTGCCGTTCGGTCGCGTGACCATGCCGAAGCCCAGCAACGTGCCCGAGGAGCTCACCGCGCTCGCGGCCGAGACCGTGTCGGGGGCGGAGAGCCCGATCGAGCAGGTGCGGGCGCTGGAGAACTTCCTCTCCGAGGGCGGGTTCTTCAGCCACGGCCTGGAGGGAGAGGTGCTGTCGCGGGCCGGTCACACGGCCGAGCGCATCTCGACCCTCATCGGCGGCGAGCAGATGATCGGCGACGACGAGCAGTACGCGGTGGCGATGGCGCTGCTGGCCGGACAGCTCGACATCCCGGCGCGCGTCGTGATGGGGTACTACCCCGACGAGGAGCAGGCGGGCGAGGCCGTGTTCGAGGCGACCGGCGACACCGTGCACGCCTGGGTCGAGGTGAACTTCGACGGGATCGGGTGGGTGACGTTCAACCCCACGCCGCCCGAGGACCAGGTGCCGAACGACCAGAACACCAAGCCGCGCGTCGACCCGAAGCCGCAGGTGCTGCAGCCGCCGCCCCCGCCGCAGGAGCCGGTCGACCTGCCGCCGACCCTGCCGGACGACCGCGAGTCGGAGGACGAGAGCCTCAACCTCGCGGGCATCATCGGCGCGATCCTGCTGATCGGCGGGATCTCGCTGGCCGTGATCGCGCTGCTCATGTCTCCGTTCATCGTGATCGGGGCGTGGAAGGCCGCGAGGCGCCGGGCGCGGCGATCGGCCGCGCGCACCGCCGACCGCATCAGCGGCGGGTGGGATGAGCTCACCGACCGCGCGGTCGACTACGGCGCGCGGCTCGCCCCGGGCGGCACCCGCGGCGAGGAGGCGGCCGTGGTCGCGTCGACGCTGACGGTGCCGCAGGTCACGACCCTCGCCGAGCGCGCCGACGCCGAGGTGTTCGGGCCGACGGAGCCGACGGCGCAGGACGTGGACGCCTTCTGGAGCGAGGTCGACGAGATCGTCGGCGGCCTCGGCGAGCAGGCCGGGTTCTGGAAGCGCGTCAAGGCGCGGCTGAGCCTGCGCTCGCTGCTCGGCGGCACCGCGGTGTCGCAGGGCTTCCAGAGCCTGAAGGAGGCGGCTGCCGCGCGCGTGCGCCGCGAACCTGGCACCATCAAGAGCAACGACGAGACGCCCCCGCCGTCGACCGAGAGTGAGACCCCATGACGCCGCCCGCGCTCACGCAGATCGCGCCGATCTCCCGCCGGGTGATCGCCTACGTCATCGACGCCGCGATCGCGGCGGGCCTCGGCATCCTGCTCGGCGGCGGTCTGCTGGTGGCCACCTCGCTGTCGGGCGGCCTGGAGGCCTCGCTCCTGACGCTGCTGATCGGCGGCCCGATCGTGAGCCTCGTGCTGCTGGCGTGGTTCGTCGTCTACACCGTGATGCAGGCCGGAAAGGGCTCGATCGGCATGCGCGCGCAGGGTCTGCGCCTGGCCACCGCGGCGGACGGTGCCCCGCTGGGCTTCGGTCGTGCCCTGCTGCGCAACATCGTCTTCGGTCTGGCCGGTGCGATCGTGGTGGGCTACTTCAGCCCGCTGTTCGACGGCTCCGGACGCTTCCAGGGCTGGCATGACAAGGCCGTCGGGTCGCTGATGCTCGACGCGCGGGTCGCGGCACCCGAGCCCGAGCCGGAGCCGGAGCCCGTGGTCGAGGCCCCGCCGCTGCTGCCCGCCCCGTCGTTCGAGCGGCTGCCCCCGGCACCCATGCCCGGGTTCGCGCCCGCCGGTGCGCCCGCAGCACCCGAGCCCGCGGTGTCGGCGGTTTCGGCCGTGGAGCCGGTGACGCCCGCGGCACCCGCGCCCGCTCTTCCCGCGCAGGACTCCGGGATGATCGCGTACGTCCCCGGCATCACGCAGGACTCCCGCCCCGCGCGGCCTGCGGCACCGGCGGCTGCGGCTCCGGCGGCTCCGGCGGCTGCGGCTCCTGCGGCGCCTACGGCTACCGCGGCGGCTCCGGCTCCCGCGGACTCGGCTGCGCCCGCGGCGGCGACTCCGGCGGCGGCTCCCGCCCCGGCTGCCCCACCCGCTCCGGTCACGCCGGCAACCGGCACCCCGACCCCACCCGCCCCCGCATCCGCGCCCGCCGCATCCGCGCCCGCCGCCCCCGCATCCGCGCCCGCCGCATCCGCGCCCGCCGCGCCTGCCCCCGCCGCGCCTGCCCCCGCCGTCGTCGCGCCCGCGACCGACGACCTGGAGGAGACGCGCATCAGCATCCCCGGGCACCGGCTGGTCTTCACGTGGGACGACGGCACCCGCGTCCCGGTCTCGCGGCGCACGGTGTTCGGCCGCAACCCCGCGGTCGAGGAGGGCGCGGTGATCGTGCCCGTGCGCGACGAGACGCTGTCGCTGTCGAAGACGCACTTCGAGGCCGCGTCCGAGGCATCGGGTGGCTGGGTGCTCGACCGGCACTCCACGAACGGCCTCACGATCGTGCGCGACGGTCAGCGCATCGCGTGCCCGGCCGGCCAGCGCGTGCCGATCCGGCTCGGCGACGTGATCGAGATCGGCGACCGCGTGGTGATGGTCGGAGGTTACGCATGACCGCCCCGCTCGTGGTGTCCACGGGGGCTGCGACCCACTCGGGTCTGCGCCGCCCGCTCAACGAAGACGCCTACATGGCCAGCTCCCCCCTGTTCCTGGTCGCCGACGGCATGGGCGGCCACGAGGCGGGGGAGCGCGCGAGCGCCGCGGTGATCGACGAGTTCGCGCGCTTCATCGGTCGCACCGACCTGGAGCTCGACGACCTGCTCGAGGCGCTGGCGCGGGCGCGCACCGCCGTCGAGGAGCTGTCCACGACCGGCAACGGCCGCGCGGGCACCACTCTCAGCGGCGTGGTCGTCGCCTCGGTCGAGGGCATGGGCTACTGGCTCACGGTCAACATCGGCGACTCGCGCACCTACCGCTTCGCGGACGGCGAGCTGGAGCAGATCAGCGTCGACCACTCGGTGGTGCAGGAGCTCATCGAGTCGGGCGAGCTGACGATCGAAGAGGCCGCGCACGACCGCCGCCGCAACATCATCACGCGCGCGATCGGCGCGAGCAGCACGGGCGACGCGGACTACTGGCTGTTCCCGGCCGAGCTCGGCGACCGCATGCTCATCTGCTCCGACGGGCTCACGACCGAGGTGCCCGACGCCCGCATCACCCAGATCCTCGGCGCGGAGCCTGATCCGCAGCGCGCCGCCGACCTCCTGGTCGACGAGGCCGTGCAGGCCGGTGGCCGGGACAACATCACCGTGGTCGTCGTCGACGCGGTGTCGGTCGCGTCGCGACCGGGCACGCTGCTGCTGTCCGACGACACCGACATCGACGCCGACACGCGCCCGCGCGAGGCCGCAGCAGGAGGGGTTCGCTGATGCAGACGATCTACCGACCGGGACCGTGGTACCTGATCGTGATCCCCGGCGCCCTGGTGGCGCTGCCGCCCGACGTGCCCGGCGCGACCGTGACGACGCTCTGGGAGCGCCTGCCCGCGGAGCGCAGCCTCGCCACGGTCATCGACGTGCTCACGACGCAGGCCGGCGGCTCGTTCTCCGCGATGCCGCCGTTCGTCGCGGCGGTGCTGGAGGGGGCGGACGCCCGCGTGGCCGTGCGCGGAGCCCTCACCGTGCGCGTGACCGGCGCGGACAGCGAGACCGCGTCGTTCTCCGGCGCCGACGTGACCACGTGGAGCGAGCGGTTCGTCCCCGGTGCGTCGGCGGTCGAGATCACGGTGGACGACGACGACGCCGGCACCGCCCTGCCCGTGCACACCGGGATCGTCCTGGCCGCCGCGGTCAGCGCCGAGCTGGAGCCGGCCGACGCCGAGGCCCTCGGGGGCTCCGCGGGTCCGGCACCCGTGCTCGCCGAGGCGCCGCGCCCCGCCGCCTCCGCCGTACCGTCCGGCACCCCGGCCGCCCCGGCCGCCCCGGTCGCGGGCACCGCGGTGCCGCTCCCGCCGCCGCCGTCCGGCCTTCCGGTACCCGGGGGCTTCGCGTCGGAGGATGCCGCGGCCGACGCCGCTGCGGTGGCCGCCGCCGACGAGGGCCCCACCGCGGCCGACGAGCCGCAGGAGGCCGAGCAGCCACCCGCGACCGCAGACGACGCCGCGACCACCGACGACGCCGCGACCTCCGACGACGCAGCGACGACCGACGACGCCGGCCCCGCCGACGACGCGGCGCCCGATGCGACGCTCGTGCCCACCGAGGCCACGCTCGCGCCGCCCGTGGACGAGTTCGACCACCTGTGGGGCGCGACCGTGCACACGCCGATCGAGGCCGCCGCGGTGCGTCCGAGCGAGGAGCCCGAGTCCGCTCCGGCCCCGCCGCCCGCCGCGGGCGACCACGACGGCTCCACCATCTCCGCCGCCGAGCTGCGCGACCTGCGGCAGCAGCCCGCGGCGGCGCCCGACGCCCCCACCGAGGTCATCCCGGTCGCCGCGCCCGCCGCGGTGTCGACCGGACGCATCCGCGTCTCGACCGGACAGGTGGTCACGCTCGACCGCACGGTCATCATCGGCCGTCGCCCGCGCTCGACCAGGGCCAGCGGGGCGAACATGCCGCACCTGATCGCGGTCGAGAGCCCGCAGCAGGACATCTCGCGCAGCCACCTCGAGGTGCGTCCCGAGGGCGACACCGTGGTGGTCATCGACCTGCACACGACGAACGGCTCGACGCTGCTGCGCCCCGGTGCCGACCCGGTGCGGCTGCACCCCGGCGAGCAGACGCTCGTGCTGTCCGGCGACGTGGTGGACCTCGGTGACGGCGTGACCGTCGCGTTCGAGGACCTGCCGTGAGTCGTCGCCCCTCCCCGCCGCCCGCCCTGCCCGGCTTCACCTATGTGGAGCCGCTGGGCACGGGCGGCTTCGCCGACGTCTTCCTGTACGAGCAGGAGATGCCGCGGCGCCGGGTCGCGGTGAAGGTGCTGCTCGCCGACCGCATCTCCAGCGGAGCGGCGCAGGAGTTCGCCGACGAGGCGAACGTGATGGCGATGCTGTCCACGCACCCCGCGATCGTCACGATCTATCAGGCGGGTGTCGCGGGCGACGGGCGCCCGTACCTGGTGATGGAGTACTGCCCGCGGCCGAACCTGCAGCTGCGCTCGCGCAAGGAGCCGTTCTCGGTGGCTGAGGCGCTGCGTGTCGGCGTCCAGGTCGCGGGGGCCGTGGAGACCGCGCATCGTGCGGGCGTGCTGCACCGCGACATCAAGCCGGCGAACATCCTCGTCACGGAGTACAACCGTCCGGCGCTGACCGACTTCGGCATCGCGTCCACCACGGGCGCGACGGGCGAGGCGTCGGGCATGTCGATCCCGTGGTCGCCGCCGGAGTCGTTCGCCGAGCCGCCGCAGAGCGGTCCGCGCACCGACGTGTGGGCGCTGGGTGCCACGCTGTACACGCTGCTCGCGGGGCGTTCGCCGTTCGAGCGCCCGGGGGAGCGCAACTCCAGCGCCGACCTGATCGAGCGCATCGAACGGGCGGCGCTGCCCCCGCTCGGGCGTCCCGACTCGCCCGAGAGCCTGCAGCGGCTGCTCGAGCGGGCGATGGCCAAGAACCCCGACGACCGCTTCCCGAGCGCGGTCGCCTTCGCCCGGGCGCTGCAGAAGGTGCAGATCGAGCTGTCGCACTCGGTCACGCCGATCGACATCGTCGACGACCACCCGCCCGCGGAAGACCTGGAGGACGACAACGACGGCCTGACCCGGGTGCGGGAGATCGTCAGCATCGACCCCGGCATGTCCACCTCGACGCGGCCGTCGGCGGCCACGCAGCCCAAGGGTCCGTCGGTCGTGGTGCCCGACGCCCCGCGGTTCGACTCCCCGCCGCGGCCGGAGCCCGACGTGGAGCAGACGCAGCGTCGCGACACCGCCGCGACCTCCGCCGCTGCGACCGCCGCCGCCGGCACCCCCGCCGCCCCCGCCGCCGCGGCCTCCGCCCCCTCGAGCCCCGCCGCGCCCGGCCCCGACCGCGACGACCGCACGATCCTGCGTCCGCCGCAGGTCGTGCAGCCCGAGGCCCCCGCGCCCGTGCGCGCTCCCGAGCCGGCCGCTCCGGCCGTCCAGGCCCCGGCCGACGCGGAGCCGTCCGCCCCGCGGTCGCGCCGCGGGCTGTGGATCGGGCTCGCCGCGGCCGCGGTGGTCGTGGTCGTCGGCGGCATCGTGGGCCTCAACGTGCTGGTGTCCGGCCTCACGCCCGACCCGGCGCCGGAGAGCACCGAGTCCGCGGTCGACCCGCAGGACCCGGTGTCCGACGCGGTGCCCAAGGTCACCGAGCTCGCGGGCACCCGGGCCGGGGAGCAGGTCACGTTCACGTGGCAGAACCCCGACCCGCAGGAGGACGACAGCTTCATCTGGACCGAGACCGGCAGCGCGGCCGACGGAGCCGTGAAGCAGGTGGCGGAGCCGACCGTCACGTTCGCCCCGGCGTCGGCCGGCGAGGTGTGCATCGAGGTCATGCTGCGCCGCGGCGACGGCAGGGCGTCCGAGCCCGTGACGGGGTGCGTGGAGTGAGCGCCGTGGCGGGGGTCACGGTCGAGTTCGCGGGCGAGTACTACCCGATCGACCACGGGAACCGGTTCGTGGTCGGGCGCGAGGGCGACCTGGCCCTCGACGACAACCTGTTCCTGCACCGGCACTTCCTGGAGATCAGCGAGGGCGACGGCCTGTGGTGGCTGACGAACATCGGCACCCGCCTCACCGCCACCGTCACCGACTCGGCCGGCGGTGTGCAGGCGTGGCTCGCGCCGGGGGCGCGGCTGCCGCTCGTGTTCGAGACCACCACGGTGGTCTTCAGCGCGGGACCGACCACGTACGAGCTGGTGCTGCACGCCGCGGAGCCCGCGTTCCGTGCCACCAAGCGCGACTACGACGACGACGGCATGTCCACGATCGGCGACGTGCCGCTCACGCTGAGCCAGAAGCTGCTGATCCTGGCGCTCGCCGAGCCGCAGCTGCGTCGCGACGGCACGGGCATGAGCGAGATCCCGTCGTCGGCCAAGGCGGCCGAGCGGCTCGGGTGGACGGTCACGCGGTTCAACCGCAAGCTCGACAACGTGTGCGACAAGTTCGACCGCGTCGGCGTGCCCGGCATGCGCGGCGGTCAGCGCAGCTTCGCGACCAACCGCCGTGCGCGTCTGGTGGAGCACGTGATCGCGTCGCGTCTCGTCACGAAGGACGACCTCCCGCTGCTGGACGCCCCGCAGCCGAGCGAGGCAGAGGGAGACAACGAGTGAAGGTACGGCTGACCCTGCTGCGTCAGGGCGCGGCATCCAGCGACATCGAGGTCACGGCGGAGAGCACGGCGACGATCGGCGAGATCGCCGCGATGATCGTGCGCGCCGATCCGCTGGGCTCCTTCGCGCACGCCGACCCGGCCGCCGTGACCCTGGAGGCGTACAGCTCGGTGGTGTCGGGGGCGGGCGACCTGCTCGCGCCGGAGTCCACGTTCGCGCACGTCGGGCTGGCGCACGGCGCCACGGTCCGTGTGGTCCCCGCGTCGTACGAGCAGCGTCCCGTGGTCGGCCGCATGGAGGTCGGTGCGGGCCCGGGTGCGCGCTCGATCGCGCTGACCCGCGGCACGATCGTGCTCGGTCGCGACGAGTCGTGCGACGTGGTGATCGATGATCCGCTGGTGTCGAAGAAGCACGCGCGACTGGAGATCGGCGACCGCGTCGAGCTGATCGACCTGAACTCCGCGAACGGCATCCTCGTCGACGGCGCCTCGGTCGTGCGCCTGGTGGCGGCGGAGGGCGAGCTGTCGGTCGTGCTGGGCGACACCCCCGTGCGCGTCAAGGTCGAGGCGGGTGCCACGACGCCGTCGCCCGCGGAGGCCTCCATCCGCCAGGTCGAGTTCGTGCGCTCGCCGCGCGTCGAGGAGCGGTACCTGGGCGAGGAGCTCGACGGCACCGACCTCCCCGTGCCCGCCCGCAAGCAGCCGTTCCCGCTGCTGACGCTCGTCGCCCCGCTGCTCATGGGCGGCGCGATGTACGCGTTCACGCAGAACCTGCTGTCGATCATGTTCGTGGCGCTGTCGCCGCTGCTGATGATCGGCACGTGGCTCACCACGAAGAACCAGCAGAAGCGTGAGCTGGAAGAGGACAAGAAGCGCTTCGAGGAGCAGCTGGAGCGCCTGGACGCGCGGCTGCAGAGCGAGCGCGACCGGGAGATCGACGTGCGCCGCCGCGAGGTGCCGCTGCTGCGCGAGATCAGCGACGCCGCGCTCACCGCCGGTCCGCTGGTGTGGACGCGCCGCACCGAGCACTGGTCGTTCCTGCACGTGCGACTCGGGATCGGCGACACCGCCTCGCGCAGCTCGGTGAAGGACTCCAACGGCCGCGACCGCGCGATCCCGGAGTACGTCGACCGCCTGGACGCGGTCGTCGAGGCGACGAGGATCGTGCCGCAGGTGCCGATCCTGGAGGACCTGACCGACGTCGGCGCGCTCGGCATCGCGGGCCTCGGCGGCCGCTCGACCGGATACGCCAGGGCCCTGCTCGCGCAGCTCGCGGGGCTGCACGCACCCGCCGATGTCGGGGTGGTGGGCCTGTGGGGTCCGCGCTGGGGCGCTCAGCTGGCCGATGCGAAGTGGCTGCCGCACGCGTGGTCGGCGCAGGCCGTGCTGGGTGTGCAGCCGATCGGCGACGGTCCCACCTCCGCTGGGCAGATCGTCGCGCGCCTGGAGGAGCTGATCGCGCAGCGCTCGACCCGCAGCGGCGACGCGGTGGAGCTCGGGGCGCTGGAGGCCGAGAAGGCCGCGACGAACAGCGGCTCGAAGGTCGGCGAGGACTCCCGCAGCCGTCATGACGCGGTGCCCAAGCCCGCGATCGTCGTGCTGATCGCGCCGGACGCCCCGGTCGACCGCGGCCGCCTGATCCAGCTGTCCGAGCGTGCGGCCACCCGCGGCATCTTCCCGGTCTGGCTCACGGAGGACGCGGCCGCCCTGCCCGCGTCGTGCCGCACGTTCGTCGAGCTCGGGTCGACCGACAGCGCCCACTTCGTCCGGCTCGGCGAGGTGATCGACGACCTGTCCGTCGACGAGCTCACGCGGGAGCAGTTCGCGGTGTTCGCGCGCGCTCTGGCGCGGCTGACCGACGCGGGCGAGGTCGCCCTGGACCGCAGCGACGTGCCGCGCACGATCTCGATGCTGCACCTGCTCGGCCGGGACATGGCCACGCAGCCGGAGAGCGTGATCGACCGGTGGACGCAGAACGACTCGCTGCACTCCCGGCGCAAGGTCGGCTCCGCGCGCCGGTACCAGCCGAAGCTGCGCGCCCTGGTCGGCGCCGGAGCGGAGGGCGCCCTGCAGCTCGACCTCCGGCAGCAGGGCCCGCACGCGCTCGTGGGCGGGACCACCGGTTCCGGCAAGAGCGAGTTCCTGCAGGCGTGGGTGCTCGGCATGGCGACCGAGTACAGCCCGGAGCGCCTGACGTTCCTCTTCGTGGACTACAAGGGCGGCTCGGCGTTCGCGGATTGCGTGAGCCTGCCGCACTGCGTGGGCATCGTGACCGACCTGAACGAGCACCTGGTGCGCCGCGTGCTGGTCAGCCTCCGCGCCGAGCTGCACTACCGGGAGCACCTGTTCAACCGCAAGAAGGCGAAGGACATCCTGGAGCTGGAGCGCGCGGGCGACCCGCAGGCCCCGCCCGCCCTGGTGCTCGTGATCGACGAGTTCGCGGCGCTGGCGAAGGAGGTGCCGGAGTTCGTCGACGGCGTGATCGACATCGCCCAGCGCGGGCGCTCCCTCGGCATCCACCTCATCATGGCCACGCAGCGTCCGGCCGGTGTCATCAAGGACAACCTGCGGGCGAACACGAACCTCCGGGTCGCGCTGCGCATGGCCGACGAGACCGACAGCAACGACGTGATCGGCACGAAGGACGCGGCGCTGTTCGATCCGGGCACGCCCGGCCGCGGCATCGCGAAGACGGGTCCCGGTCGCATGACGCTGTTCCAGTCGGCGTACTCGGGCGGCTGGAGCCTGGGGGAGGACGACGGCACCGACGTCTCCATCGCCGCGTTCGGCTCGACGGACCAGGGCCCGTGGGAGCTGCCGATCGACGAGAACGCGGTGGTGGTCGACGACGACCTCGGCCCGAACGACCAGCAGCGTCTGGTGAGCACGATGGTGCTCGCGGCGCAGGCCGCGCAGGTCGCGCAGCCGCGGCGTCCGTGGCTCGACGAGCTGGCGCCGACGTTCGACCAGCTCAAGCTGCCGCAGCGCACCGATGCGGCCCTGCTGCTCGGCGTGATCGACGAGCCCGAGCGTCAGGAGCAGGTGCCGTTCCACTTCCTGCCCGACACCGAGGGCCACATGGTCATCTACGGCACCAGCGGCTCCGGCAAGTCCGCGGCCCTGCGGACGCTCGCGGTGTCGGCGGGCATCACGCCGCGCGGCGGACCCGTGCACGTGTACGGTCTCGACTTCGGCTCGGGCGCGCTGCGCATGCTGGAGCCCCTGCCCCACGTGGGTTCGGTCATCTCGGGCGACGACGCCGAGCGGGTCGCCCGGCTGTTCGCGACGCTGCGTCAGGAGCTCGACCGCCGCGGCGACGCGTATTCGGCGGTGGGCGCGGCGACCCTCACCGAGTACCGGCAGCTGTCGGGCAAGAGCGATGAGCCGCGCATCGTGGTGCTGATCGACGGGTTCGCGGCGTTCCGCAACGACTACGAGGCCGTGATCGGCCGCACCGACACGTACAACGCGCTGCAGGAGGTGCTGTCCGACGGCCGTGCGGTCGGCATCCACGTGGTGCTCTCGGCCGACCGGTTCCAGAGCATCCCGAGCGCGCTGAACGCGATGATCCAGCGCCGCGTGGTGCTGCGCATGGCCGACACCGACGCGTACAACATCCTCAACGTGCCCAAGGACGTGCTCACGCCGGAATCGGTGCCGGGGCGCGCGATCGTGGGCGAGAACGAGGCGCAGATCGCGATCATCGGCGGTACGCGCAGCATGAAGGAGCAGTCGCTGGCGATCGAGCGGATGGCCGCGTCGATGTCGCGCCGCGGCGTGCCCGACGCGCCGCCGGTGCGTGCGCTGCCGCTCAGCTACGGGCTGGAGGAGGTGCCGGCGACCGTCGGCGACCAGCTCGTGGTGGGTCTGGCGGACAGCGACCTCGGTCCGTTCGGCATCGAGCCGACCGGCACGTTCGTGATCGCCGGTCCGCCCGCGAGCGGCAAGAGCAACGCGCTGGCCGCGATCACGCAGCAGGTGCTGCGGGCGCGACCGGGCACGCCGACGCTGTTCCTCGGGTCGACCCGCTCCCCGGCGCGCCACGCGGTGTCGTGGACCGCGACGGCGGCGGACGGCATCAGCGGCACCGCGGCCGTGGCCGAGATCGTGGAGAAGGCCGAGCAGGGCCTGAAGCCGGTCGTGGCGGTGGAGGGCGTCGCGGAGTTCGCGTCGTCGCTGCTCGAGATGCCGCTGTCCGACCTGGTCAAGCGCGCGACGCGCGGCGAGCTGCTGCTGCTGTTCACGGGCGACACGAGCGAGTGGACCAGTAACTTCGGGCTGCTCGGCGAGATCAAGCAGGCGCGGCGCGGTGTGGTGCTTCAGCCGGAGACGATCGACGGCGAGCTCGTGCTCAAGGCGCCGCTGCCCCGCATCGGCCGCGGCGAGTTCCCGGTCGGCCGGGCGGTGCTGGCGCAGCGCGGCAAGATCGTGCGGGTGCAGTTCCCGCTCGTGATCCCCGAGACCGTCTGACCGGCGGCCCTTCGCCGCCCATACGAAAGCCATAGCCCCGCCAGAGGCTCCTGATCATCGGGGCGGGCACCATGGGGACTCCCGACGCCCCCGAAGGAGCCGCCATGAGCCCGAGTCCCGAACCCACGCCGACACCGCGGGGCCCCGCCTACGAGGGGCGACTGCTGCCGCGTACCGAGGAAGAGGTCGTCGATCAGGGGGCCGCGTTCGACCTGGGCACGCTGTTCAGCCGGCGCGGCGTGCTCGGGCTGGTGGGACTGGGGGCCGCGTCCGCCGCGCTCGCGGCCTGCGCGCCGCTGTCGTCCGGAGCCGGCACGACCGCCGCACCCACCGCCGACGCGGGGAGCGACGGCACCGCGACGACGGGCGTGGACGGCGAGATCCCCGACGAGACGGCCGGCCCCTATCCGGGCGACGGCTCGAACGGCCCCGACGTGCTGGAGGAGTCCGGGATCGTCCGGCGCGACATCCGCTCGAGCATCGACGGGGGCGCGACGGCCGAGGGGGTGCCGCTGACGTTCGAGCTCACGGTGCTCGACCTCGCGAACGGCGGGGTGCCCTTCGCCGGGGTCGCCGTGTACGCGTGGCACTGCACGGCGCAGGGGGAGTACTCGATGTACTCCTCGGGCCTGGAAGACGTGACCTACCTCCGCGGCGTGCAGGTCGCGGATGCGGACGGCCGTGTCTCCTTCACGTCGATCTTCCCCGGCTGCTACTCGGGACGGTGGCCGCACATCCATTTCGAGGTGTACCCCGACGTCTCCGCGATCACCGACTCGACGGCTGCCATCGCGACCTCGCAGCTGGCGCTGCCCGAAGCCGCGTGCACGGCCGTGTACGCGCTGCCGGCCTACGACGGCTCGGCCGGGAACCTCGCGCAGACCTCGCTCGACGCCGACATGGTGTTCGGCGATGACGGCGGTGCGCTGCAGCTCGCGAGCATCGCCGGCGACACCGGCACCGGTTACCGCGCATCGCTCATGGTGGGCGTCGACACCACGACGACGCCGAGCGCCGGCGGCGCCCCGCAGGGTGGTCCCGGCGCGGGTGGGCGACCGCCGGGGAGCTGATGGGGACTTCTCCCCATTTGCGTGGCGGGTGCCCTTCGTTACTCTCGAAGAACAAGAACACCTCCGGCACCGGCCGGGGCGACCGGAAGGTAACACCAATGACGAACCTCAAAGTCAGCTACGCCGACATGAAGGACGCTGCTGGCCGTCTCCGCACGGGCCAGCAGGACATCGAGACCCAGCTCAAGAACCTGCGCGCCTACGTGTCGCAGCTCGTCTCGGGCGGCTTCGTGACCACGTCCGCCTCGGGTGCGTTCGACGCCTCGTACGCGCAGTTCAACCAGGGTGCCACCGCGACCATCGCGGGCATCGAGGGCATGGCCCGCTTCCTCGACGTGGCGGCCCAGTCGCTGCAGTCGACCGACGAGCAGCTCGCGGCGCAGATCCGCCAGTAACGCCTCAGCGAGAAGAGGGGATGCCGATCCGGCATCCCCTCTTCTGCGTCTCCGGGCGCTGTCCCCGACCCCGCACGAGGACGGATGCGGCACGCTCCGCGTCACCCGCGTCGGCATATTGCCATGCGCATGACCCGTGCATACCGTGACTTCCGAAACACGCTGACGGGGGGCTGGCGTTTCGGAAAGCATCATCGTTTCGAGGCTTCATCCTGCCCGCAGCGGGAAAGGAAGAGATCATGGAGACGACGATGAAGAGCAACGACAAGGGACGGCGGTTCGCGCGCTGGGGAAAGCTGGCGGTGGCGTCGGGAGCCGTCGCGGTCGCCTGCGGGATCGCGTTCGCGGCTCCCGCCTCGGCCGATGACGGCTACGGAGGCTACGACTTCGGCTCCGGCAACACGTACAGCTGGGGCCAGGGGTACGACGGCGGCTACGGCTACGGCAGCTCCTACGGCGACGGGTGGGGTCAGCCCAACGGATCGTCGAACTGGTGGGCGTCGAACGACGTCGTGCAGAACGTGCTGCAGGGCAACTCCTGGGCCGGAGCGCCCAGCGTGCAGAACTCGGGATACTCGCCGCAGCAGGTCTCCTCGTGGGGCAACAGCCTGTTCTCGTCGTGGTGGCGCTGAACGCTCGTCGCGTTTCGGTCGCGCAGCGGTGAGCACGAGTTCCTGACCGCGTCGGCGGCCCGCACCGCGCAGAGTTCGACCCCTGGACGTCCGGACGTCCAGGGGTCGAGGTCTGCTCAGCGGAGGGCCGCGGCCGCGTCGGCCAGATGCCGGGCGTTGTGGTTGAGCACCTTCACGATGATGCCGTGGCGGCGCAGCTCGGCGACCGTGCGGGCGCCCTCCTCGCTGTCGCGGCCGAGCGCGGCGATCGTCGCGACGACCAGCACGTCACCGGCGTGCAGGGTGCCGATGAGACGGGCGATCCGGTCGCTCCAGCTCTCCAGGATGTCCGGGGCCGGATGGCGGAAGCCCTCGATGGGCACGCCGAAGCGGGTGAGGTCGGCGCGCTGCTCCACGACCGAGGGCATGTCGTCGCGGGAGACGACGAGGCCGACCAGGCGGGAGCCATCGGGCCGGGCGAGCCAGAAGTTGCGGTTCGCCTGCAGCTCGGTGAAGCACTTGGGGCACTCGGCGGCCGCGTGCGGCAGATGCAGCGGGCTCGTCAGGGCCTCGTCGACGGATGCCGCCGTCGTGGGTTCGATCGTCTCGCTCATCGCGCACCTCCGTCCTCCATTGTGCCCTGTCCGCGACCCGATCTGTGCCCTGCGGGCGCCCGCCGGGCGTCCGGTTTTGCACCCGTGGCGGGAGCCCGACCAGAATAGGGGTCATGCGTCGCCTCACCGCTGTCCTTCTCGCGTCCGCCTCGCTCCTCCTGCTGGCCGGATGCGCCCCATCGGAGGACGAGCGGCGCGGCGACCTCGCGGCCGAACTGGAGGGCATCGACGGCGTGGACACCGCGCGCGTGGACAGCGTCGAGGTCGTGGTCGCGACCGATCCGGGGCTGTCCGAGGACGACTCCGCGGAGGTGCTGCAGGGCGTGCGCGATCTCGTGCTCGCGCAGGACGACGCCGAGGACTACACCTCCGTCGCCGTCTGGTTCTACGGACAGGGCGAGAGCTCGTGGACCGGTGACTGGGGCCTCGGCGCGATCGCCGCGGACGGGTTCGACCAGCAGGCGGCGTTCCTCGCGTCCCTCGCCGGGTGGGACGGTGTCACCGCCGCCGATGCTCCCGTGAGCAGCGTCGAGCTGAAGGTGACGCGGAACGACGACCAGGTCGTGGAGCTCACGGCGAGCGCCGAGTCGGCGGGTGTCGCGGACGAGTGGAAGACCGGACTGCAGGAGCTGTGGACCTCCAGCGGCGGTGACGCGGATCAGGCGATCCGCTGGCGCTGAGCGAACGCGCCCCGCAGGTTACGGGGTGCCGCCGTTCGCGGCACTGGTGATCTCGGCCTCCTGCGTCTCGAACGCGGTCGCGGCATCGCGGGCGACCACGCCCGCACCCGCGGTCATGCTCTGCAGCTGCAGCAGCGTGCCCTTGGCCCACATCGCCCAGGTGTCGGCGGCCGCGGAGACGGCGGAGCTGCCGCACGCGCCGAGTGCGAGGTCCACGTCGAGGCTCATGGCCCATGCGGTGCTCTGCAGCGTGCCGCCGGTCGCGCCGACGGCTTCGGAGTCGAACTGGAGATCGGTCATCACGGCACCTTCACATCGTCGGGGGAGTAGGTCTCGGTGGGGTCGCGTCGGGGGTCGCCGGAGGGTGCCGACGGCTCCGCGGAGACGGCGCGCGGAGCGGCTGCGGCGGGCGTGCAGCCGACGAGCGCGATCCCCCCGATCAGGATGAGTGCCCAGCCGCCGGACCGCCGCATCAGGTGCCCTCCGCCCACGAGGTGTTGGCCTCGACACCGCGCTGGTAGTCGGCGAACATCTCGCGGGCGAGGTCGTCGACCTGCCCCGCCGAGAGGCCCTCGGTCATTCCCAGGTCCACGAGCATCTGCTCGATGGTCTCCATGGTCGCGATCTCGCGGCCGTTCGCCGCGTCGGCCTGAGCCTCCAGCAGCGCCTCGTGCGAGTTCGCCCACGCCGCCGTCGCCTGTCCGGAGCCCCAGTCGGAGACTCCGCCGATCACGGCGCTCTGCGCCACATCGATCACCACGCTCCCGCCGGCCACGAGGACGTCGCCCACGGCCGGGATCGGGATCAGGCCGACCACGGTGCCCACTCCGTCGATCGCGGCCTGGACCGCTTCGTCGTGACGGGTCGCCTCGCCGAGGGCGGCTCCGGCCGGGGAGCCGTCGAGCCAGCCCTGCAGCTCCACGACACGCTCCAGGGCGTCGGCCTTGAAGGCGCTGTCGGCGGGCGCCAGGTCGGCGATCGCGATGAGCGCGTCCTGGTACTGCTGCACCGACTGGGCGATGACCGCGGCACCGGCGGACGGCGTCTCCCCGTCGCTCCAGGCGGCCGTGCCGAGGAGCTGCGCGAGCTGCGCCTGCGTGACATCGGGGATCGCGCGCGGGTCGTCCGTCCCGATCAGCAGGTTCTCGAAGTACGGACGGGTTCCCGCGGCCGGGTCGCTCTCGCTGATGGCCTCGGAGAAGTAGGGCATCGCGACCGAGATGCCCTCGGCGACGCGCACCTGGCCGATGCTCGTGAGGTTCTCCGGCAGGAACGATTCGTTGCCGGTGAGCTCGCGCACGACCTGGGTGGTGAGTTCCGCCACGCGCTGCCACGTCTCGGGGTTGTACGTGTGGGTCGCATCGGCCGGGCCTCCCGCGGCCTGCTGCGCGCCGGCCCACAGAGCTCCGGGCCCTTCGAAGCCGTCGCCGGACGAGTTCGCGCTCCAGTCGCGCTCACCGAACCAGTACTCGATGCGGCCGTCGCCGAGGTCGCCGTCGCCGAACGGGTCGTTCTCGGTGGAGGTGAGCCAGTCGAGGGCCGCGTCGGGGTAGGTGCCGAGGGTCGAGAAGATGCGCCCGGCCAGATCGTCGACGCGGTTGCCGTCGAGTCCGGTCTGCTCGCCCTCCAGGAACGCCAGGGTGCGGCCGCCCGCGTTCGGGGAGAAGTCGGTCCAGCCCCCGTAGAGCATGCTGGCGGGGTCGCGCTCGATGCGATCGATCTCGTCGGCCATCGCCACCGTGAGGTTCACCCCGAGCGGGTGGTTCTTCTCGTCGGAGAACAGGAAGCCGATCGCGGCGACCGCGCCGCCCACGCTCGACGAGGCGCCGGTGAGCATGCTCTCGGCGAAGTCCTTCGACGTCGACTCCATCCAGATCTGGGATCCGGTCGACAGGCCGCCGCGGATCGACGTCGCCAGGGCGAGCGCCGTCGCACCGGCCAGGCCGTCCACCATGACGGCGTCGCCGAGGTTGTCGATCATCGAGACGGTGTTCTCGCCGCCGACCTCCAGGAAGAACTGCGACATGACGAACGTGTCGTCGCCCCACACGTCGAAGAAGTCCTGCATCGCCTGCAGGTTCTCGTCGGTGATGTCGCCCTCGGCGATCTCGTCCGCCACGTTCGCGAACGCGTCGCCGAGGTTGTCGTAGTTCAGGTCGTCGATGTCGTCGATGCCCGCGAAGCTCAGCGCCGACTGCATGGCGTCCCAGCGCGGAGAGGCCGGCGGGGCGAGGGCGGCCACCAGCGTGCTGTCGGCGGTCTCGCGCTGCGTGGCGAGGGCCTTGAGCTGGTTCGCGGCCTGCCGCATGTCGGCGAGGCCCGCGGTGGTGCCGCTCGGCACCCACAGGCCCGGCTGCAGCGTGGGGCTGGGGGCGTTGAACGTGTAGGTCGAGAGCGGGAACGGGCTCTCCTCGGCCTCGGCGGCCTTCCACGTCGCGTAGCCGTTCGCATACGCCTGGTGGGCGGCGGCGGTCGCGGCGCGGATGCGGTCGACCTCGGCGGCGTAGGCCGTGAGCGCCGACTGCACGGCCGCGAACTCGGTGGTCAGCTCGGTGCACAGGTTCTGCGGCTTGGTGAGCGAGGTCCGGAAGGCCGCACCGGCGTCACCCGCCCACACCTCGTCGGTGGTGCTCGTCGCGGCGTTCGCCAGCGCGGAGCGCACCGTCTCGGTCCCGGTGCTGCGGTTGCTCACGCGCGTCGCCGCGTCGTTCACCGCGCTCGTGACCCCGCGCCCCGGATGCAGATCGTCCCACTGTGCCATGTCGTCGCCCCTCCTCGACGGTGTCCCGTCCGCAGCAAATCTACCGGGGCGGCACGAACGCGGCGATGGGCAGAACTCCCCATGCGCCCCAGGGCCGTCAGAGCAGCCCGAGCGCCCGCACCGCCTCGCGCTCCTCCTGCAGCTCGGCGACCGAGGCGTCGATCCGGCGCCGCGCCCAGTCGCTCAGCTCCAGACCCTCGACGATCCGCCACTCGCCGTCGACCGATCGCACGGGGAACGACGACACGAGCCCCTCGGGCACGCCGTACTCGCCGTGCGACACCACCGCGGCGGAGGTCCAGTCGTCGGTGCCGCGCACCCAGTCGCGCACGTGGTCGATGGTCGCGCTCGCCGCGGAGGCCACGGAGGAGGAGCCGCGCACCTCGATGATCTCCGCACCGCGCTTCGCGACCCGCGGGATGAACGTCTGCTCCAGCCAGGTCGGCACGTCCCCGACGATCTGCGCCAGCGCCTCCTGCACCGGCTCCCCGCCGACCGTCGCGTGCGACACGTCGGGGAACTGCGTGGCCGAGTGGTTGCCCCAGATCGGCACGCGCCGGACCGTGCGCACGGGCGTGCCGAGGGTCTGTGCGAGCTGCGCCCTCGCCCGGTTCTCGTCGAGCCGGGTGAGCGCCGTGAAGCGTTCGGCCGGCACCCCGTCCGCGGCCGCCGCGGCGATCAGCGCGTTGGTGTTGGCGGGGTTGCCCACCACCGTGACCCGCACGTCCGGCGAGGCGTTCGCGGCGATGGCCGCTCCCTGCGGGCCGAAGATGCCGCCGTTCGCCGCCAGCAGGTCGCCGCGCTCCATGCCGGGGCCGCGGGGGCGCGCGCCGACGAGCAGCGCGAGGTCGCAGCCGTCGAACCCGACCGCCGCGTCGTCCGTCACCTCCACGTGCTCGAGCAGGTCGAACGCGCCGTCCTGCAGTTCGAGGGCGGCTCCCTCCGCAGCGCCGAGGCCCTGCGGGATCTCGAGGAGCCGCAGCCGCACCCGCTCGTCGGGACCCAGGAGGTCGCCCGCCGCGATGCGGAACAGCAGCGCGTAGCCGATCTGTCCGCCCGCGCCCGTGATGGTGATCGTCGTGGTCATGACCCGAGCCTACGACCGTCGGCGCGGGGGTGCGCGGAGTACCCTCGACGCATGACGTTCAATCCCGATGCCGACCTCTCCGGCAACACCACGCGCCGTCGCGGACGCACGGCTGCGATCGCCGGTGGCACCGGTATCGGCGTCCTCGGCCTGCTCGCCCTCATCGCCGGTCCGCTGCTGGGGATCGACCTGTCCGGACTCGTCGGCGGAGGGGCACCGAGCGGTGGCGGCGGTCCCGCCGAGGGGTCGGTGATCGAGAACTGCGACACGGGGGCCGACGCCAACGCCGACGTCGACTGCCGCATGGCCGGATCGCAGCTCGCGCTCGATGCGTTCTGGGAGGACCACGTCGAGGGGTACCGTGCCCCGCAGCTCATCGTCGTCGACGGCTCGACCCCCACGGCCTGCGGCACCGCGTCGAACGCCGTCGGTCCGTTCTTCTGCCCGGGCGACGAGACGGTCTACATCGACCCCACGTTCTTCCAGCTCATGCAGCAGCAGTTCGGGGCGACCGCCGGCAACCTCGCGCAGCTCTACATCGTCGGCCACGAGTGGGGCCACCACATCCAGTACATCACCGGGGTCATGGACCAGTACCCGAACAACGGCACGGGTCCCGGCAGCAACGGGGTGCGCACCGAGCTGCAGGCCGACTGCTACGCGGGGGCGTGGATCGGACAGATGTCGAAGAGCACGGATCCGAACGGGGTGCCGTACCTGCAGCCGTCGACCGAGGAGCAGCGCGTCGACGCCCTCAACGCGGCGTTCGCTGTCGGTGACGACCACATCCAGGAGCAGTCCGGCTTCGTGAACCCGGAGAGCTGGACGCACGGCTCGAGCGAGCAGCGGCAGCGCTGGTTCGCGGAGGGCTACGCCAACGGACTCGAGGCGTGCGGGCAGGTCTTCACGCTGCCCGCCGACCAGCTCGACCCGTAGATCCCGGGCGGCGGCGACCGCTCCGCTACCGTGGAGATCGCACGACTGCACGACCGGCTGGGGGGCCGATGATGACGAACACCGAGGGACTCTATCCCGCGATCGAGCCGTACGACACGGGCGAGCTGCTCGTCGGCGACGGCCACCGCGTGTACTGGGAGGTCAGCGGCAACCCCGACGGCAAGCCGGTGGTCTTCCTGCACGGCGGCCCCGGCAGTGGCACGTCGCCGTGGCAGCGCCGGTTCTTCGACCCCGACGCCTACCGCATCGTGCTGCTCGACCAGCGCGGGTGCGGACGCAGCACCCCGTCGGCCAGCGAGCCCGACGCCGATCTGCGGCACGTCACGACGGCCCACCTGATCGCCGACCTCGAGCTGCTGCGCAAGAACCTCGGCGTCCCGCGGTGGCAGGTGTTCGGGGGCTCGTGGGGCAGTGCCCTCGCCCTCGCCTACGCCCAGGCGCATCCGGAGGTGGTGACCGAGCTCGTCCTGCGCGGCATCTTCACCCTGCGCCGCGCCGAGCTCGAGTGGTTCTACGAGGGCGGGGCTGCGGCGCTCTTCCCCGACCTGTGGGAGCGGTTCATCGCCCCGATCCCGGTGCTGGAGCGCTCGCGGCTCATCGAGGCGTACCACCGGCGTCTGTTCGACCCCGACCCCGCGGTGCACGTGCCCGCCGCGATCGCGTGGTCGACCTGGGAGGCCGCGACCGTGACGCTGCGCCCCGACCCCGAGCAGATCGCGGCGATGTCGGATCCGCGCCGGGCGACCGCGTTCGCGCGCATCGAGAACCACTTCTTCGTGCACGGCGGCTGGTGGGACGAGGGACAGCTGATCGCGGGCGTCGACGCGATCCGGCACATCCCGGCCGTGATCGTGCAGGGTCGGCACGACGTCGCGACGCCCATGATGACCGCGTGGGATCTGCACCGCGCGTGGCCGGAGGCCGAGTTTGTGGTGGTCGACGATGCGGGTCACGCGGCCACGGAGCCCGGCATCAGCGCCGCGCTCCGCGCCGCGACCGACCGGTTCCGCGCGGAGGCCTGACCCCGCGGCGTCAGGCGCGCAGGGCCTTCGTCAGCGTCGCCAGCAGCCCGCCGACACCGCCGTTCGCCCGATGCCGGGTGAGGCCCTCGCTGACCTCCGCGCCCGTGCGGGCCGACACGAACCACGGCGGCTTCGGGAGGATGGTCAGCCGTCCGCCACCGTTCAGGACCGGCAGGGAGCGGGGGAACGGGCGGAACGGGCCGCGCAGCACCGAGCGCTCCACGTCGTCGAGCAGCAGCGCGTTGTGCACCACGCCGATGCCGCTGCCCACGTCGTCGATCGTGCTGCCGGGGAACGCACCCCACGTGAGGGTCGGCGTGATGAAGCCGAACGCCGTCCAGCCGTTGATCGCGATCGAGCCGTAGTGCAGCGCGGTGAGCGCCCGGTCGAACCCGCTGCCGAGCGCCTTCTCGGTCGCCGGGTCGATCAGCAGATTGGCGCCGAGCGTGCCCTGCAGCTTCTCGTTGGCGTGCGCGACCGCCGCGTCCAGGAACGCCTGTCCCGTGCCCGGCAGGCTCACCACGCCCAGCACGGGGGCGAAGTACTCGGTGTTCTCCAGCGCCGTGGCGTCGTCGTCGCCGTCGACCTCGACGAGCAGGCGGTCGCCGAGCACGAGCGCGTCGGGGTAGGCGTCCGTGGCCGTCTGCATCCGCGACGCCGAACCCGGGTACCAGGTCGGGCGTTCCGGTGCGTTGGCGTACGCGCGGCGCAGGGCGGCACGGAACGCGTCGGCGCGGTCCCAGTCCGCGGACAGGATCACGACCTGACCGGCGATGCAGTTGTGCCCGCTGTTCTGCAGCCGCATGGTGGCGATGTGCTCCGCCTGGTACGCGATGTCGGCGTCGGTCCACGGGCCGGGCACCACGATGATGGGGGAGACGCCGCCGAGCTCGGCCGTGATGGGCTTCTTCAGCAGCGGGCGGTTCTCACGCCGCCGCCGCTTCGTCGCCGCGGCGCCCTCGCCCGAGGAGGGGCCCCACACGATCGTGTCGAAGGTCGCGGCCGATCCGGTGATGTGCACGTGCGCGATCCCGGGGTGCTGCGTGAGGTAGGCGCCCGCCGCCGGGCCGCCGCGCATGATCCGCAGGAAGCCGGGCTCGATCAGCGGGGCGAGCGCGCGCTTGTACACCGGCACCAGCGGGTCCTGCGTGGGATTGACCTTGAGCAGGGCCGTGCGGTTGTGCGCCAGCAGCTCATACAGCACGTCGAGCACCGGGATCGAGGTCACGTTGCCGGCGCCGAGCACGAGCCCCACGCCGCCGGACCGCGCCGGCGTGCGCTGCGCCAGTCCCGCCCTGGCCCGCGCGGCGTTCGGCGTTGTACCCGGCCGCAGCCACACCTCGCCCGTGAAGCCCGACAGCAGGAAGCGGTCGATCCCCGTGAGCGGGAACGCGTGCACGCGAGCGCGGCCGCCCGGCGCGCGGTCGACCTTCACGCCGTCGAGCGGGTTGCGTCCATCGGCCAGGCGGGTCAGCGTGGCGATGGAGGCGTCGAGCGCGCCGAGCACGCTGTACGGACCGCTGAGCCACTCCTCGCCGCGCAGCGGGTGCCGGGCGTCGAGGCCCTTGGAGGCGGCGGCGGTGCGCGCCCAGTCCTCCGCGGTCGCGGCGACGCTCGTGCGCACCTGTCGCAGCAGCGTCGCGCGCTGGGCGATCGTGAGCGCGGCCCACAGCTGCGTCCCGGTGTGCAGCTCCTCGATCGCGGTGTCGAACCGCTCCTGCTCGCCCTCGCCCAGCGGGGGAGAGGCGGGGGCCGTCGCGGCGGTGGCGTCGGAGTCGGGCGTTGTCGTGCGCGCAGGGGTCATCGGCGTCTCCTTCGGACGGTCCCAGCTTAGGCGTCGGTGGTCTGCAGCGCCTCGATGTCCTCCCGGCGCAGCCGGTAGCGCCGGAGGGTCGCCAGGCTCGCGGCCATGAGTGCGGCGGGCAGCACGCTGAAGCTCAGCACGATGCCGGTGATCGCGGCGGGCGGCTGCACGACCGCCTCCCCGGCGACGGTCGAGACGTAGCCCGTCGCGGCCAGAGTGAGCGAGACGGCGGTGGCTCCGAGCGCGAAGCCCACCGTCTCGCCCGCGGTCCAGATGCCGGTGAACGTGCCGGCCTGTCCGGGTCGGCTCGACCGCTCGTCGTGCGAGATCACGTCGGGCAGCATCGCCATCGGCAGCGACTGCAGGCCCGCGTACGCGATGCCGGCCACGGCGACCGCGGCGTACATCCACCCGCCGGGCGACCACACCGCGGCGACGAGGGAGAGCGCGGCCAGCAGGAACAGGCAGCTGGCGATCGCGAAAGCCCGCTCCTTGCCGAGGCGCCGCGCGACCACCGTCCACGCGGGCGTCGCCAGCAGTGCCGGGCCGACCAGGGCGACGAACACGAGAGTGACCGCGTCCTCCGAGCGCAGGACCCACGTCGCCACGTACTGGGCCCCGGCCAGCATCGTGCCGGTCGCGAGCGCCTGCAGCAGGAACGTGGCGAGCAGGGCGCGGAACGGCTGACTGCGGCGCAGCGCTCGGAACCCGGACAGGTACTGCTCCCGCCACGCCGACGATGCCGCGGGGTCCCGCGGCCGTGCGGGGTCGTCGCCGGTCGCGGCGGCGGTGCGCGAGGCGATGAGCATGCCGACGCCGATCGCGAGTCCCGCCGCGACGCCCATTAGCAGATACCCGGCGACCGGGTCGGGCGCGGCCGTCCGGAGTGCGGGACCACCGGCACCGAACAGCAGGATCGCGGCCGTCAGCACCACCACGCGCCAGCCCAGCAGTCGCGTGCGCTCGTCGTAGCCGGACGTCAGCTCGGCGGGCAGCGCGACGTAGGGCACCTGGAACAGGCTGAACGCGGTCGCCGTCGCGAGGAAGGCAAGGAGCACGCAGAGCGCCCCGGCCACGGGACCCCAGGCGGGCGGCACCGCGAAGGTGAGGGCGAAGAACACCGGGAGCGTGACGGCGCCGACCACCATGAACCCTCGGCGAGAGCCGGTACGGGCGAGTTGCCGGTCGGACGCGGCACCGATCAGCGGATCGATCAGCACGTCCCACACCTTCGCGAGCGTGACGATCAGGCCGGCCGCGAGGGCGGCGACGCCGAGGTTGTCGGTGAGGAAGTAGGTCAGCACCAGGCCGGGAAGCGTCGCGTAGCCGCCGGTGCCGACGGAGCCCACGGCGTACAGCGCGATCGTGCGGGGGGACAGCCGGGTGGGGGCGCGGTCGGGTCGAGCCTCGGTGCTCATCGCGCCAGTGTAGCGGCGCGATGGGGCCGGTCAGATGAGCGAGAGCTCGCGCAGCTTCGACTCCACGTCGGCGTTCGACGGCTCGACGTGGTGGGTCGAGTCGGGGTACACCACGACGGGGATGTTGGTGCGACCGGAGATGTCCTTCGCGATGTCCGCGGCGGCGGGGTCGGCGACCAGGTCGACGTACGTGTACGCGACGCCCAGCTCGTCGAGCTGCTTCTTGGTGCGGATGCAGTCGCGGCACCAGTCGGCGCCGAACATGGTGATGGTGTCGGAGACGGGTGAGGTCATGCCTCCAGCCTACGTCCGCGCCGCGGGGGTGGCGCCGAAGAAGGCGGCCAGCGCCGCGGCGAGGGGTGCCGGGGCCTCCTCCGCCATGTGGTGGCCGCTCTCGATGCCGTGCCCGCGCACGTCGTCGGCCCAGGCCCGCCAGATGCGGACCGGGTCGCCGTAGAGGTCCTCCAGGTCGTCGCGCGTCGACCACAGCACGAGCGCGGGCATCCGCAGGCGGCGCCCCGCGGCGGCGTCCGCCTCCTCGTGCGCGCGGTCGATCGTGAGGCCGGCTCGGTAGTCCTCGAGCATCGCGCGCACGACGGACGGGTCGTGCACGGCGCGGACGAGCTCCGCATGATTCGCGGCGCCCATGGTCTCCGGATCCGCCTTGGGTGCGTACCACGCCTCCGGGTCGGCCCCGATCACGCGCTCGGGGATGTCGGGCTGCGCGAAGAAGAACCAGTGCCACCACCGCGTCGCGAAGCGGGCGTCGGCGCGCCGGAGGTGCTCCGTGAGCGGGAGGCAGTCCAGCAGCGCGACGCGTTCGACCGCCTCCGGGGAGTCGAGGGCGAGACGCAGCGCGACGTAGCTGCCCCGGTCGTGCCCCGCGAGGTGGAAGCGCTCGTGGCCGAGGTGGCGTACGACGCCGCGGACGTCCTCCGCCACCGCCCGCTTCGAGTGGGCGGAGTGGTCGGGCGTGGGCGCGGGTCCGCGCGAGCGACCGTAACCGCGCAGGTCGGGGCAGATCACGGTGAACCCCTGCTCGACCAGGAGCGGGGCCACGCGATGCCAGGTGGCGGAGGTCCGCGGGTGACCGTGCAGCAGGACGACGGGGGGCCCGGAGCCGCCGTGCCGCACGAAGACGTCGGAGGCGCCGGTGCGCACGACCTCCTCCGTGAACCCCGGGAACAGCTCGCCGTCCGTCATCGCCCGGGGTCCGCCTCGTCCGGCAGCTTCTCCACCGGGGCGATCACGACGTCCTGCACCTTCCAGTCGAGATCGGTGATGCCGGCGGCCGCGGCGGACAGGTCGTGCGTGGTGACCTTGCCCCGGCGCGGCACGACGAAGGCCTCGATGTGGAACACCTGACCCTGATCGCGCATGCGCACGGCGGCTTCGGCGACCCACGGACGACTGCGCAGATACGACACGATGTCGCCCGCGAGCGGGTGCGGGTTCTTGCTGTCGTACGTGCGGGCGCGCTGGTCCATCAGATCCACGATCGCGGTCCTGGTGTTGCGGAAGCCGTCCCAGATGATGCCGAGCGAGATGAACAGGGCGGCAGCGCCGTCCAGCCACCAGATGCCGATGCCCACCCCCAGCACGCCGACGATCGAGGCGACCGTCGTCTGCCAGTCGGCCTTCGCCATGTCGGCGTCGGCGTAGAGCAGCTTGTTGTGCAGCACGGGTGCCAGCTTCGACTTCGCCGGTCCGTAGAAGAACACGGGTCCGACGATCACGACGACCATGACCGCGACCATCAGCCAGCCCAGCCAGATGGTCTGCCCGAACAGCTGCACCGTGCCGATGGTGGGGTGCTCGCCGGAGATGAGGCCCGTGACCGCCTCGATGGCCAGGTTGAGGCCCACGGCGAGGAGGGCGACACCCGCGACGAGGTGACCGACGCCCATCGCCCTGTGCAGCCCGTACGGGTGCTTCCGCGTGGGGCGGCGGCGCACGAAGAGCAGCGCGGTGAGGAACGCCACCTGCGGGATGAGGGAGAGCATGTCCTCGATCCACGCGGTGCGCATGGCCTGCGACTCGCCCACCACGAGGGCGATCACGGCGATCGTCACCGAGGTGTAGACGATCGTGAAGACCTCCCACCGCACCGCCTTCCGGATCGCGCGCTGCTGCTCGTCCGGGAGGGTCGTCCGTCCGAACTGCCCGGTCGTCGTCATGGCGACCCCACCTTCCGGTCGAGGTACGACTCGAGCGACGAGAGGAAGGCGTTCTCCCCGAGCGGCACGAGCATCACGAGCTCGCGGTCGCCGGCGCCGTCGATGCCGGGGTAGCCGCGCGTGACTCCTGCTTTGTCGATCCACGGGGTGTCCGGGGTGATGGCGCCGGCGATGAGGTCGAGGTCGCCCTGCTCGAGCATGCGCACGAGGGTCTCCTCCGACGCGACGGTCCAGGTCGTCTCGGCGTCGAGGTGCGCCGCGAAGCCGTCGACGAGGTCGACGACGGGTCCTCGTGGTTCGTCGCCGGACAACTCGACGAGGTCTCCGTCGGGGGAGGTCCCGACGCGCAGCTCGCCGCCCGTCACGGCGTTCAACGTGCCGTCGGGGTCGCTGGGCACCGTGATCCCGCAGCCCGACAGCAGTGCCGCGATCAGCAGCCCGGCGACGGCCGCGGCGGTACGCCCGGCGCGGGCGGGTCGATCCGAGGAACTCCTACTCACGGCCCTCAGCCTCGCGGGGTCCACGACGGCCGACAACACTGTTGACGGCGATGGCTGTGCGCGCTAGCCCGGTGGGGTCTTGATAGGTAAGGGTATCCTTACCTATGGTGGTCTCATGAGCAGCGCGTGCGAGCACCGGGACGACCCCGACTGGGACGACCTCGTGGGGGTGGTGCTCGTGGCCGGCGATGCGGCGGACGCGGGCGTCATCGCCGGGATCGCGGCGCGGCTGCCGGGGGACGCGCAGGGCGTCATCCTGCTGGAGGCCGCCGCTCATCTTCCGCGCCGGCACATCGATGCCCCCGCCGGTGTCTCCGTGCGCTGGCTCGTCCGCGACGAGGGGATCAGGGCTCATGCGCGCGGCGAGCGGCTGGCGAGTGCCGTGCATGCGTGGTGCGTCGAGTGGACCTGCACGGAGCCGCCCGAGCACTGGACGGTCTGGCTCGGTCCGCACACCCCGCCGCACGTGGCCCGGATGGCACGCAGCCTGCTCGGCGTCGCGAACTGAGCAGACGAGGGCGCCCTCCCCGATCGGATCGGGAAGGACGCCCTCTGGTCGTGACCTCAGCCGCGCGGCATGGTCAGCCCGAGATCGAAGCTCAGGTCCGGGGAGAGATGGAAGTTGGCGTGCACCGATGCCGCGAGCACGTTCTCTCCCTTCGCGAGGAGCTTCGCCGGAACGGTGAAGGTGACGCGGTGGGCCGCCGCGGTCGTCGCCCGGGGCGCCGCCGTGGCGTACGTCTCCGCGGTGATCGCGCCGTCGGGAAGATTGCTCCGCCCGAGCTCGACCCCGTTCAGGTAGAGCACGACCCCGTCGTCCGCGACCACCGTGACCGAACCGTCGTGCACCGCCGCCGGGTCGTCCACGGTGAAGGTGTGCCGGAACTGGGCGCTCAGCGGTGCGGTGTCACCGCCCGCGCCGAGGTCGGTGGTCGCGGAGGTCACGCCCCGGGCGAACAGCGCCTCACCCGTGCTCCAGTCCGAGTCGTCGAACCCGACGGCGTTCCAGTCGGCCGGGAGCGCCTCGGTCGAGGAGCGCCACGACCAGGTGGAGCCCTCGGCGACGGTCACCGCGTCGGCCGCCGGATCGGCGTCGGGAGCGGCGTCCTGATCGGGATCGGCCTTCTGGTCGCCGCCCGCGTCGGGATCCGGAACAGGGTCGGGGGCCGTCGCGGTCGTCGTGGCGGTGACGGCGGTGACCGGTGAGGCTTCGCCGTCCGCGCCGACCGCCGTCACACCGTACTCGTACGCCGTCGAGGCCGCGAGGTCCGTCTCCGTGAACGCCGTCTCCGGCGCGGCGACGGTTCCGACCTGGTTCCCAGCCCGCGTGATCACATACGACGCGGCCGTGTTCGCGCTCGCCGGCGCCGTCCACGACAGTGTCGCCGAATCCGCGGTGGCGGTGGCCGTGAGGTCGGTCACGGGGCCCGGCGCGGTGGAGCGCCGTGCCGTGAAGGCGAGGTCGAAGCCGAGGTCCGGTGTCGCCCGGTAGTTGGCGTGGACCGATGCCGCGAGCACGTTGGTGCCGTCGACGAGGGCGCCCGCCGGTACCGAGAACACGGACCTCGCTCCCGACGCGGTCTTCTGCGAGACCACCGCGGTCGCCGTCGTGTTCTGCGTCGGGGTGCCGTCCGGCATCCGCACGCGCCCCAGCTCCTTCCCGTTCAGGTAGAGGATCACGCCGTCGTTCGCGATGACCGAGACGGTGCCGTCGACCACCGAGGCGGCGTCCTGCACCGCGAAGCTCTTCCGGAACTGCGCGCTCACCGGCTTCGTCGCGGCGTCGGACGGATCGAGGTCGGTGGTGGCGCCGCTGATGCCGCGGCCGAACAGTGCCCGGCCGACCGTCCAGTCCGCGTCGTCGAAGTCGGCCTCCGACCAGGTCGACGGGAGCGGGTCCGTGGATGACCGCCACGACCACGTGTCGCCGTTGCCGATCAGGGTCAGCGCCGACGCCGGAGCGGGTTCGACCGTGAACGCGGCCGTGCTGGCCGACCGGTTGCCCACCGCGTCGCGCGCCCGCACGAACCAGTTCGTCGGCTCGGCGGTGACGGGTGCCGTATAGGTCGCGGCCGTGGTGGTCGCCACGACGCGGTTGCCGCGCAGCACCTCGTACACGAGCCCGCCACCGGCGTCCGTGGAGCCGCCCCACGTGAGCACCTGCTGATCCCCGCTCGCCGTGGGCGTCGCGGAGATCGGACCGGGTGTCGTCGGCGCGGTGCTGTCGCGGGGGGCGAAGCGGATGAAGCCGCCCGACCACTGGTTCACGCCACCCGCCCGCATCGAGTCGGTCAGGTCGCCGCCGACCCACAGCGTTCCGGTGCTGTCGAAGAACGAGCCCCACACGCCCTGCCCCGCACGCGAACGGACCACGGGGGACCAGTCGGGGATGTAGTGTCCGGTCGCCGCGTCCCAGGCTCCGGCGAGGTTGATCTTGTCGACCTCTGTCCAGGGTTCCGTGATCTCCCGCTTGAGGTACTTGTCCTGGTAGACCTCGTCGCCGCAGTGGCAGCCCGCGATGACCACCGACCCGTTGTCGTCGACGGTCTGCATGTCGCCGCCCTCGTGCGCGATCGAGCCGCCGACCAGCCGGAAAGTGGAGCGGTCGTAGGAGAACAGCGAGTGCTGCGAGCCGCCGAGATACACGCGGTCGCCGACCTCGGTCACCCCGTTCTGCCAGATGTAGCCCTGATAGTTGCCGTTCGCGTCGATGGTCGCCTCGCTGAACGTCGGCACCCACAGCGGCGACACCAGCGGAGCGCCGGCCACGGTCTGCAGCGCGACGGCGCTCGGCGTCGACGTCGTCTGCTTCCGCGTGAAGTAGCCGGAGAAGTACGTCCGGTCACCGCGATCCGAGGCGTCTACCGCGATGGCCGTGCCGTTCAGGTTCGCGTTCCAGTTCGTGTCCGGGGTGCTGGTGGACAGGAGGATGCGACCACCGTTCCAGGCGCTCGCGCTCTTTCCCGAGCCCACGGCCGTGAGATGCGTCATGGCTCCGGCGACGTAGAGGTAGCCGTTCTTCACGTCCAGGTCGTGTACCGAGGGCACGGCACCGACGGCGCGGCTCTGCACGGCCACCTGCGGCCCGGAGAGCCGGCCGGTCGCCGGGTCGAGGAACGCGAGGCCGACCTGAGGGGTGCCGTCGACCTGGGTGAACTGGCCGCCGATGGCCACGCGTCCGTCCGGCAGTGCGGCGATCGCCTTGACCTGTCCGTTGAGCTGCGGCCGGAACGTCGACACCCACTGTCCGCTGTTCACGTCGAAGCCCGCGAGGTACGGCTGCTCGACCCGTCCGGCGCCGTCTCGTGACTGCTGCACATACCGGAAGTTCCCTCCGGCGAACACGGTGTTCCCGACCTGGCCGAACTCCGCGACTTCGACGTTGAGCTCCCCGTCCTTGCCGTTGGCGAGGCCGGAGACACCCCACACGGTGCGCTGGGCGTTGCTGTCGGGGATCGAACGCAGCGTCGAGGCGGCCGTGCCCGTGGCGGGCACGGTACCGAAGTCGAGATCGGCGAGCTTCAGCTGCGGCCGTACGAACATCTGCGCGAAGGGGATCGCGAAGCCGGCGCCCGCCGGGGCCCACAGGTACGACGTCGGGGTGTCCTGCCCGGTGATCTCGGCGCCGTACGACCAGCCCATCAGGTACCGGTGCGACTGCCGCTGGGCGAAGTAGGAGCCGTTCCATCCCGTGTCGTGCCCGAAGCCCGACTGTGAGGGGCCGCCCCAGCCGACGGCACCCGTCCAGCCGCCGGTGCCGGTGAAGCCGCCGATGATCCAGTCCTTGATCGGGTTGCCGCCGGCCATGGTCCAGTTCCAGCGGTCGCGGCGCGCGAGGCTGAAGCGAACCTCCTGCCACCGGCTGCCGTCGACGGCCGATGCGCGGTGCACGCGGATGCTGTCCGGAGGGAGCTGGTCGGGACGGGCGCCG
Organism: Microbacterium sp. NPDC059771; assembly: GCF_042732495.1. NCBI lineage: Bacteria > Bacillati > Actinomycetota > Actinomycetes > Micrococcales > Microbacteriaceae > Microbacterium > Microbacterium sp. NPDC059771. The sequence continues at coordinate 917,606 of NZ_JBHWHK010000001.1, forward strand.
TCGAGGAGCCCGTCGACGGTCTTGGCCGGCAGCTGTGCCGGCGCGAAAGCGGCCGTCCCCGAGGGTGTCGTGGTGATCTGCTCGGGCGTTCCCACGCCGTTGTAGTTCTCCTTCCACCCCTCGCGTCCGCGGCCGATCATGACCCAGCCTCCGCCGAGGGTGGTCTGGTCGCAGTAGAACTGCTGCGGGTCCACGAGCGTGGGCGTGACCAACCAGTACACCCCGTCCGCCGACCCGGGGTTGTTCTGCTTGATCTCCCAGCAGGAGGCGGCCGCGGTCTCCGGGGTGAGCCCGTCCGGTGCGCTGGCGCCCGCCACCGGAGCGTTCTCGGTCGGCGCGTTCTCGGTCGCCGCGTTCTCGACGGGCGCGTTCGCGTCGAGCGCGTTCTCGGTCGCTGAGGCGCCGAGTGGCGCCAGGAGCGAGCCCGCCAGGACCGCGACCGTCGCGATCCCCACGAGGGCGCCCGCGCGGGCGGAGCCCCTCTGCGTGCTTCTGGTCATTGTTGTTCCTTCCTGATGGGGGGCGGGGTGCGGCGTGAGGTCAGCCGCGAGCCATGGTCATGGCGAGGTCGAAGCTCAGATCCGGCGTGGTGCGGTAGTTCGCGTGCACCGAGGCGGCGAGCACGTTCGTGCCCTTCACCAGCAGGCGGGCGGGAACGACGAACGAGACGCGGCGTGCCGAGGCGCCCCGAGCAGCCGCCGACGCCGAGGCGAACGTGTTCTGGCCGATCGCGCCGCCCGGCATGCGCGCCCGGCCGAGCTCGACGCCGTTGAGATACACGACCACGCCGTCGTCGGCGATCACCGTGACCGTGCCGTCTCGCACGGTGGCGGGGTGGGTGACGGTGAACTCGTGGCGGAACTGGGCGCTGATCGGCGAGGGCGACTGATGGCCGGGATCGATGTCGGTCGCGACGCGCGCACCCCGGCCGAGCAGCGCCGCGCCCGTCGCCCAGCCGGAGGCGTCGAAGCCGAGCGTGTTCCATCCGGCGGGGAGGGCGGCGTTCGTGTACCGCCATGACCACGCGGAACCGTTCGCGATCGCGATGGGCGCGTCCGCCGTGGTGCTGGCCTGAAGGGTCGCCGCGGTCGAGGCCTGTCCGTCGGCCGCGACAGCGACCACGGTGTAGCGGTGTCCCGCCGAGGCGGCGAGGTCTCCGTCGGAGAACGCGACGGTCGGCGCGGCGACGATGCCCACCTGCTTCCCGTCACGGCGGATGACGTACGACGCCGGGGCCGTGCCCCCGGCCGGGGCGCGCCACGTGAGGGCGATCGTGTCGGCGGTGCTCGTCGCGGACAGGCCGGTGACGGGCTGCGGTGGGGCAGCGCGCTCGCCGATGAGGGCCAGGTCGAATCCGAGGGCGGGCCGTGCACGGTCGGCGGTGTGCACCGAGACGGCGAGCACGTTCGTGCCCTCGCTCAGGGCGTCCGCGGGGATCGGGATCACGACCCTTCCCCCGGCCGCCTCGGGCGGTGAGACGGCCTGCGTCGCGAGTGTGTCCGCGGTGACCTGTCCGTCCGGCATGCGGATGCGTCCGAGTTCGGTGCCGTTGAGTGTGAGCACGGCGCCGTCGTCGGCGATCACGGAGACGCGTGCGTTCGTGACGGTGGCAGCGTTCTGCACCTCGAACGACTTGCGGAACTGCGCGCTCAGCGGTCGCCCGCCCCCACGGCTGAGCGTGGTGGCTGCACCCCGCACCCCGGCGCCGAACAGTCCGGACCCGGTGTGCCAGGAGGAGTCGTCGAAGCCCGGCGTCGTCCAGTCGGAGGGAGGGGCGGTCGCCGAGGAGCGCCACGCCCAGGTGTCGCGGTCGCCGATGAACGTGAGGTCGGCCGGGGAGGGGGGCTGCACGACGAAGGCCGCGGTGCCCGCCGATCGGTTGCCCGCGGTGTCACGCGCTCTGACCTGGTACGCGGTGGGGTCGGCGGTGATCGGCACGGTGTAGGTCGATGCCGTGGTGGTGGCGACCACACGGTCCCCGCGCAGCACCTCGTAGACGACGTCCGTGGTGTCGGTCGACGCGCCCCAGGTGAGCACGGCCTGCTCGCCGCCCGCGACCGGGGTGGAGGTGATCGGCCCCGGTGTGGTGGGCGGCGTGCTGTCCCCCGGGGCGAACCGGGCGAAGCCACCCGACCACTGCGTCGATCCGCCGGCGCGGACCGAGCGGTCGAGGTCACCGCCGACCCACAGCGCTCCCGCGCTGTCGACGAAGCTGCGCTGCACGCCGAGGTGACCCGCGAAGCCGAGCCGCGGCGCCCAGTCGGGGAGGAAGACGCCGGTGGCCCCATCCCAGGCGCCCAGGCCGTCGAGGCGATCGACCTGGAGCGCCCTCGCCCGCATCTTGCGTGTCTTCCGCTTCAGCGTCTCACCCTGGTACTGGTAGGTGTAGCGCCCGCACGCGCAGCCGCCGATCACCACCGTTCCGGCGGCGAGGATGCTCCGGATGTCGGAGCCGCCCGAGGCCGTCGACCCGGTGAGCACGCGAAAGGTGGCGTGGTCGTATGCGGCGATCGAGCGGCGCGTGGAGCCGAGGTAGACGCGCCCGCCCGTCTCCACCACGGCGCGTGCAGGGACTCCGGTCGCGCTGAACGCCGGTGCCCATAGGGGAGACACCGGAGCGGCACCCGGCGCGGTCGTCAGTGCAGCCGCGCTCCGGGTCGGGGTGGTGCGCGTCGCCGTGAAGTACCCGGCGACGTACGCGCGGTCGCCGAGGTCGGACGCGTCGACCGCCAGCGCGGTGCCGTTCAGATCGGGGTTCCACTCCGGGTCGGGGAGGCCGGTGGCGAGGTCGATCCGTCCGCCGTTGTGCGCGGGCGTCGCGGCGTCGGCGTCCGCGGCGGACAGGTGGGTGAACGACCCTGCGAGGTAGAGCTCGTCGCCGTGCACGTCGAGGCCGAGCACCGCCGGTGTGCGCGCGGTCTCGCGCTGCTCCACCGTCACCTGGGGGCCGGCCAGGCGGCCGGTGCTCGGGTCGAGCAGGGCGAGCCCCGGTTGCGGCGCGCCGTCGACGGTCGTGAACCGGCCGCCGATCGCCAGGCGACCGTCGGGCAGGGTGGTCATGGCGGTCACCTCGCCGTCCAGGTCCGGTCGGAATCGCGGGAGCCATTCGCCCGTCGTCACATCGAAGGCCGCGAGGTACGGCTGCTCCGCACGACCGATCCCCGACTCGGTGCGCTGCACGTACCGGAAGTCGCCGCCGACGAACACGCTCGCGCCCGCCTGCCCGAAGGCGCGCACGGCGGCACTCCGGTCCTCGTCCTCCGCCGACTGGGCCACACCCCACTGCGTCTTCATCGCGGTGCTGCGGGGGAGGGCGCGCACGGCTGCGGCGGGCGTGCCGGTGACGGGTGCCGTCGGGAACGAGAGATCGGACAGCCGGAGCTTCGGGCGGACGAAGACCTGCGCGAACGGGATCGCGTAGCCCTCGCCCGCCGGAGCCCACAGGTACGACGAGCTGTCGCCGGTTCCGGTCACCGTGCGGCCGTACGCCCACCCCGCCTTCTTCTTGTGCGTCGAGCGGCGGACGAACGACGAGACATGCCACCCGTCACCCTCCCCGAAGGTCCGGGTGCTCCCACCGGTGCCGCTCGTGCCGTCGAACACCCAGTCGCGCACGGGGTTGGCGCCGCCCAGCGCCCAGGTCCAGCGGTCGCGCTGCTGGATGCGGAAGCGCACCTCCTGACCGTAGGTCCCGTCGATCGAGGAGGCGCGGTGCACCCGCACGCCGTCTGCGAGCTTGTCGACCCGGCCCCCGTCGAGGAGGCCGTCCACGGTCTTCGCCGGAAGCTGGATCGGGGTGAAGGCGCCGGGGCCGTCCGGCGTCTCGGCGAGCTGCGTCGGTGCGCCCTGCCCGGCGTAGTCCTCGCTCCACCCCTCGCGGCCACGCCCGATCATCACCCATCCGCCGCCGTACTCCTCCTGAGCGCAGTAGAACTGCTGCGGAGCGACGAGCGTCGGCGTGACCAGCCAGTAGACGCCGTCGTCCGAATCGGGGTCGTTCTGCTTGATCTCCCAGCACGATGCGGCGGCGGTCTCGGCGGTGCGTCCGTCGGGAGCTGCGCTCCCGGTCCCGGCGGCGCGCGCGGAGGGCGCCGACAGGGGTGCGAGCAGAGAGCCGACCAGCGTGGCCGCGGCGGCCAGCGCCACCAGCGTGCGCACAGATCTGTTCCCCCACCGAATCGCGTCGGTTCGCATCGTGTCCTTCCGGAGTGATCCGCGGCGGAGCGCGGGCTCGGCGTCGCTCCCGGTGGGGGTCCCGGGTCGGACGGCGCCTAGGTCGCTGCGTCCGAGCATGCCGCCGGCACGCTCGGAGTCCTGCGCACTCCTCGGTTCATGGCACGAGTGGCGCGCTTCGGGGGCGGACGCCGGTGTCCGCCCCCGAAGGGTCGCGTCGCGTCAGCGCGTGGACGCCGTAGCGGCGCCGGCCGCGTTGGCGGTGATGGCGTCGAGCGCACGACGGAGCGCGGAGCTCGACGTGTGCGCGGTGTACGGGAAGTAGACGACCTCGACGCCGACCTCGGCGAACTCGCGCTCGAGGCGCAGGCCCTTGTCGGTGCCTCGCCAGTCGTCGCCCTTGAAGAAGTGCGTGAACTGCACGTCTCTCCAGGAGTCCATCTTCGAGGGCGTGGTCTCGATGTAGACGTCGTCCACGAACGAGATGTGCTTGACGATCTCTGCGCGCTCGGCGGTCGGGATGACCGGCTCGATGCCCTTGACCTGCCGCAGCATCTCGTCGCTCACGACGCCCGCGATCAGGATGTCGCAGTGCTGCTTGGCATGCCGGAGCAGATTCAGATGCCCCACATGGAAAAGGTCGAATGCTCCGACGGCATAGCCGATACGCGTCCCCATGATCTCCCCAGATCACTAAATCCCCAGTTAAGCGGATCCCCACCCACTTAATGCGACTCCCACAGCCGCGCTGCCAGAGTCTATCAGACGCGGGTTTCCCCGCCCATAGGTCGGCGTGAAACGATGGAGCGCGCAGGCGCGGTGCCTGCCGAGCGAAGGGGACTCGAGTGGGGCCAGCCGTCACGGTCATCGTGCCGACGTTCAACGAGCGCGACAACGTCGCCGAGCTCGTGGCGCGCACGGCGGCGGCGCTTGCCGGGCGGCAGGCGGAGATCCTGTTCGTGGACGACAGCTCGGACGACACCGTCGCAGAGGTCGAACGCGTGGCCGTCGACGCGCCGCTCCCGGTGCGGGTGATCCATCGCGCCGAGAACACCGGCGGGCTCGGCGGTGCCGTCGTGCTCGGGTTGCACGCCGCAGCCGCTGACCTCTGCATCGTGATGGATGGCGACCTCCAGCACCCGCCCGAGCTGCTGCCCGCGCTCCTCGACCGGCACGCCGAGGGCGGGGCGGACGTGGTCGCGGCATCGCGCTACATCGGCGGCGGCGACACCAGCGGCCTCGGCACGGCGCTGCGCTTCGGGGTGTCCCGCGCGGCCACGTGGCTGACCAGGGCCATGTTCCCCATCCGGCTGGCCCGCAGCACCGACCCCATGACGGGCTTCTTCCTCGTGGACCGGTCGCGCCTCGACCTCGACGGCTTGAAGCCGCAGGGGTTCAAGATCCTGCTGGAGATCCTGGCGCGCAACGACCTGCGCATCGCCGAAGTGCCGATGGAGTTCGCCGAGCGGCGGCACGGGACGTCGAAGGCGAGTATCCGCCAGGGCGCCACGTTCATCGCCCATCTCGCTCGGCTGCGCTTCGGGAAGATGTCGCTCTTCGCGCTGATCGGCGTCATCGGGGCCGTGGCGAACCTCGGCATCATGTGGGCGCTGACGGCCGCGGGCGTGCCGTACGTCTGGGCGGCGATCATCGGCGCCGAGGTCACCATCATCGGCAACTTCCTCTTGCAGGAGCGCTTCGTGTTCGCCGACATGCGCACGGACGCCCGAGCGCTCGGCATCCGCTTCGCGAGCTCCTTCGCGTTCAACAACGTCGAGGCGGCGCTGCGCATCCCCGTCATGGCGCTCATGGTCGAGACCTGGCACATCTCCAGCGTGCTGGCCACGGCCCTGTCGCTGATCGTGGCGTTCTTCGCGCGCTTCCTCTTCCATTCGCTCGTCGTGTACGCGCCGCAGCGTCGCCGTCGTGGCGAGAGCGCGGAGCCCGAGACCGACACCGCGGCGCAGCGCGTGATCCGCGCGATCGACGTCGAGGTGATGAAACCGGGCGAGCTCTGAGGCCGGCGCTCTACCATGGACCTGACCGGCAGGGGGCCGGGCTGCTGGGGGAGTGGTGAAAAGAGCGATCTTCGACGCCAAGACGCGTCTGCTGATGCGGAACGACCGACGCGCCTTCGAGGTGATGGTCCGCAATGAACGTCTGGGGGGCGCGGCCTTCGAGGAGCTGTCGCGGGGCGCGGCGACCCGCATCGCGCTGCACGCGTTCGACTCGTCGCCGTTCTATCGCGAGCTGTACGCGGGGGCGGGGTTCGGTCGGGAGGACGTCGCGGAAGCGGGCAACTTCTCCGCGCTGCCGGTGGTGACCAAGGCCGCGCTGCGCGATGCGGGGGATGCCGTGCTCTCCACGACGGTGCCCTCCTCGCGCGCGCTGGTGTCGCAGACGGGTGGCAGCACCGGGTCGCCGTTGCGGGTGCGCAACGACCAGGCCGCCCCGACCGCGGCGATGTGGTGGCGGATCTACCGCTGGTGGGGCGTGCATCCCGCGGACGACATGGCCTTCATCTATCGACGCCTCCGGCAGGGCAGGGAGGCGCTGGTGTACGCCGCGCAGTGGTGGCCGAGTCGCCACCTGCACCTCGATGCGCGGGCGATCACGGACGACGCGATCGAGACGTTCGTCCGCGACTGGCAGCGGGTGCGTCCGCGGCTGCTCGTCGCCTATGTCGAGGGCGCGACGGCCGTCGCGACGCACCTGGCGCGGACGGGGCGCACGCTGCCCACGTCGGCCGTCTCCGTCACGGCGGCGATGCTGCAGCCGGGGCAGCGCGCCCTGCTCGAGTCGGTGTTCCGTGCTCCCGTGTTCGACACCTACCGCTCGGCGGAGATCCCCTGGATCGCGGCCGAGTGCGAGCAGCACGAGGGACTCCACGTCGCGGGCGATCAGCGCCTGGTGGAGATCGTCGACGACGCGGGGCGTGCGGTGGATGCGGGGACCGAGGGCTCGGTCGTCGTCACGGACTTCAGCAACGAGGTGTTCCCGCTCGTGCGGTACGAGATGGGGGACCGATCACGGCGACTCGACGGCGCGTGCGCGTGCGGGCGGGTCTTCCCCCGGATCGCCCCCGTGCAGGGACGACTGGCCGATGTGGTGCGAACCCCGTCGGGGCGCCGCATCACGGGAGGCCTGAGCGGGCTGTTCCTCGGCGACCCCGGAGCCATCCGGCAGATGCAGGTCGTGCAGGCGGCGGACTACGCGGTCACGATCCGCTACGTCCCGACGACGCCGGGAGGGGCGCGCGATGCCGCCGCGACAGCGGTGCGTGCCCTGCGCACGCTGCTCGATGATGACGCCGTCGCGGTGTCGGCGATGGAGGTCGAGAGCATCGAGAGCCAGGGCGGCAAGGCTCGGCTCGTGATCTCGCACGCTCCCGACGCCCCCTGAGGCGCGTAACGCTCACGGCTCCTGAACAGGACCGAGTACTAGACTTACGCCGTTCTGCGCCCGACGACGTGTCGGGCGCCGCATTGGGGGAGTGCACAAGTGGCAACACACTGGACATTGGAAGACCTCTATCGAGGGGTCATGCAGTCGTGGATGGTCCTGGTGGGGACGATCGTCGCGTTCGCGTTGGTCGGTTTCGGGATCTTCCTGATCTATCCGCAGAAGTACACGGCGGAAGCGCAGCACACGGTCGAGCCGATCAGCGTGCTCTCGACCGGATCGAGCTTCAACACGGTGAACATGGAGACCGAGAAGGTCGTGGCGACCTCGACGGCCGTGCTCAAGCGCGCCGTGGAAGACCTCGACGACACGTCGATCGAGGCGCTGCGCAACAACACCGTGATCGACGTGCCGCGGAACTCGCAGGTGCTGAGCTTCCAGGTGACCGCGAACACGCCGCAGGAGGCGGCCGACCGGGCGAACGCGCTCGCTGAGGCGTACGGTGCTCAGCGCACCGACAACGCGCGTGCCGTCGTCGAGCAGACCACGGCGGAGTTGGGGGACTCCATCGCGCAGCTGCAGGCCGTCGTCGACTCGCAGCCCATCGACAGCAGCGAGCGGGCTGCCACGCAGCTCCAGCTGCAGGGTCTGCTCGACCAGCAGGCGCGGATCACCGCGACGCCGTTCTACTCGGGCACGCTCGTGACGCCGGCCGATCCGCCGCAGAAGTCGAACCGGCCCTCGGTGCTGGTCTTCATCGCCGCGGGTCTCTTCCTCGGCATCCTCGTCGGCGCCATCGCTGCGCTCATCGTGTCGCGCGTGCGCAACGGACCGGGCGCCAGCTACAAGCGCAGTGTCGCTGACGAGGTCGACGCCGACGATGCCGACGACACCGAAGAGGTGCCGGAGCACGACGACGTCGCCCTCGATGAGGACGACCGGCTGCTGGAGCCGGAAGACGCGGGGCTGCCGGTCTCGCGTCCGATCGGAGCTCCGAAACGCGGGCACACGACCTCGCGGCGCTGAAACGCCACCAGAAGACGAAGAGGGCACCGGGTCATGACGACCCGGTGCCCTCTTCGCTTGTCCCGTCAGCCGGCGTAGCTCCAGACCCGCACGTAGTCGACCTGGAAGTCGAGGTTCTGGGTCGCCGCCTTGTCGGCCGGGTTGGGGAGGCCCCAGTAGGTCGTCGACGGACCCACGTGGAGGTTCAACCGCATGTGCAGCGGTGAGCCGAAGTAGTTCGGGTTCCACAGGTTCGGGTGGGTCGCGGGGGTCGCGCGCAGCAGCTGCTTCCCGTCGACGATCACGGCCGCGTACGTCGGCGTGAACTCGAACGCGTACGTGTGGAAGTCCTTCCACACCGGTGTCGCGGCGCCGTAGTCGGCGTGATGCCAGATGTAGCGCTGGTTGGCCGAGGGCGTCGAGGTGTGCGTGTGGACCGTCGTCGTGGCGGTGTCGATCCGCTGGTCGCGGACCGCGGCGTCGTCGTAGCCCCACGCCTCCATGATGTCGATCTCTCCGGACTGGTTGTTGCGCAGCCAGAAGGCGGCCAGCGAACCGAACGTGTTCGGGCCGCTCGGCGTCTTGGCGCGGATCTCCCACCGACCGTACTGCTGGCTCATGCTGACGTCATCCGACTGGAGGCGGCGCTGGTCCAGGTATCCGGTGTTGTGCCAGAGCTCGCGGGGGCCGCTCTGCGTGGAGGGGCGGATCGCGGGGGTGGTCCGCCAATCGGCGCGGATGTGGAGGACGCCGCTCCCGTCCACCGACACCTGGTCGCGGGAGGGGACGGCCGCGTCGAAGAGGAGGCCGAGGTCGTCCTGGCCGCGGACGTTCCACTTCGCGGGGTCGACCGCGGGGCTGCCGGAGGAGTCGCGGTAGGTGAACTCGTCACGCCAGGTGGGGGCGCCCCAGCCCGGGACACTGCCGTCCGATGCGGGAGGCGTCGTCGGCTTCTGCGGCTGCGCCGGCGGGGTGGTCGGCTTCGGCGTCGGGCTCGGTGTTGTCGTGGGCTTCGGCGTGGGAGTCGGCGTCGGAGTCGGCGTGGGCTTCGGCGGCGGTGTCACGGCCGGCTTGTCCTCGCGCACGAGGTGGGCGTCGAAGCTGATGTTGTGGGTCTCTCGCCAGTTGGAGAGCACCTGCACGGCGATGGTGTTGGTGCCGGTGCGGAACAGTCGGCTCGGGATGGAGAACGAGACCGGGTTCTTGCGGGCGGCGGTGGACGACGGAGCGGCGGTCGCGTAGCTCTTGTCGGTGATGCGCCCGGTGGGGGCGTTCTTGCGGCCGATCTCGACGCCGTTGATCCAGATGACGATGCCGTCGTCGGCCCACGTGTTCACCCACGCCCATTCCGGCATATCGGAAGTGAGCGTGAAGGTCTTGGTGGCGTACGTGGCGATCGGCTGCTGACCCGACGTGCGGGGGATGAGCGTGCCGATGGTGCCGACACCGGTGCCGGCACCGAGCGGTGCCGTGCCCGTCTTCCAGGTGTTGGCGGCCGTCTGCCACCCGGCAGGCGGAGGTGTCGCGGCCCGGTAGTAGGACCACCCCGCGGAGCCGCGGGGGATCACCGAGGTGATCGTGGTGTCAGCGGCCACGGCGGGCCCGCTGGCGACGACGGATGCCCCGACGACCGCGAGCGCGGCGACGAAGGCGAAGAGGATGCGATGGATGGGGGTTCGGGTGTGTGTCTTCAGTTTCATCTCGAGGGGGAGCGAAACGGTGCTGTGCAAACCGGTCGCTCGCACAGCACCGTCCGGGTTGCGGATGCGGGCCGAGCATTCCCCCTCGATGCATCCTGTGGACGGGTGTTGTCCGCCTACTATACGGCGTCGCTCCCCCAAAGCTCCCTGACAATTCCCGTGGTGCTCTCGATCGACGACCGCGACGACGCGCCGAACACGATCGACTCGACGTTCGCGTGGTCGTGGATCCACTCCAGGGCGCGCCGCGGCGGGATGGCCCCGGACGCGAACACCGACATGGCCACGGGGCGGAACGGGCGCTCACGCAGAGCCTGCTCGTACGCCTCGATGCCGCCGGACATCCGGAAGCCGATCTCGTTGATGTTCGCGCACACGATCGGGTTCTTCACTCCGACGCGGTCGAGCGTGTCGAGCAGCATCGGCAGGTTCATCGTGATGAAGCCGGGCTCCGCGTTGTAGCGCTCGCGCACGTGACGATCGAAGATCGCGAAGGCCTCGTCGAAGCCGAGTCCCAGCATCAGGTCGACCACGACGTTCTGGAGGAAGACCACCGGGGTGTTGAGGCCCTGGAACATCTTCATCTCCGCGTCGACGAGCAGCGTGATGATGCCCTCGATGTCCTTCTTCATGAACGACTTGCCGCCGCGCACCGCCGCGTTGAGCAGACCCTCCTCCGGGAGGAACTGCTTCAGCGCGCCGAGCATGCCGTTGTCGGTCACCGCGTTGGCGTACTTGTGCGCGTAGGGCATGCACGGGTAGAAGCGGTAGTCGGCGTACCGCTGCGGGTTCGCGCGCATGTGATCGCAGACCTCGGCGATGCGCTCGTGCGTGGTGCACATGAGGGTGCGGATGCCGTTGTCGAGGGCGATGTCGACCACGTCGATGATCGCCTGGGTGTCCTGGAAGCGGATGGCCTGCGCCCGCGCCTTCTCCTCCGACATGTGGTTGATGCCGAAGAACTGGTTGTCGCCCAGCAGCAGCCGATCCATGGTCGTCGTCGTCATCTCGCTCATGCCTTCCTCCCGCGTCCGAACAGTCCGCGTTTCGCCGCGGGTGCCGCGGCGACCACGGCAGGTGCCGGTGCGGACTCCGCAGCGGCAGCGGAATCCTGCAGGATCCACTCGATGACGCGGTCCGTCTCGGCCGCTCCGGCGAAGCCGTTCTCCCGCGCCTCCGTCTCGCCCGCCGCGATGGCGTCGACGAACGATGCCAGCTGCGCGCTGTACTCCTCGCCCCGGAGGTAGAAGGCGACCTGCTCGGTGAGGTCGGTCGTGTAGGAGATGTTCCACCCCGCACGATAGCCCGCCGGGATCGTCGCCCCCTCGCGGAGGTAGACGCGCAACTCCTGGCGGTCGGCGATGATGCGGCCCTGCGAGCCGGAGATCGTGACCGAGGTCGACATCTTCCGGAAGGACTCGTCGGACCAGTTGACCGAGAGCTGAACGCTCAGGCCGTCGGGGTAGTCGAGCGTGGAGTAGACCTCGTCGTCGATGTCGGCGGAGAAGATGCTGTTCAGCACCGATCCGCGGACGCGCTCCGGCGTGCCCAGGTACCAGTTGACGAGGTTGAGCGGGTGTGCCGCGTAGTCGTAGACGCATCCGCCTCCCGTCGACCGCTTGGTGCGCCAGGTCGAGCCCTTCGGCTTGAGCACGACGGGCCCGTAGGCCTCGGCCAGGACGTGCGTCACACGACCGAGCGCTCCGGCGTCGAGCAGGCGCTTGACCTCCTGGAACGTCGCGATGAAGCGGTTGTGGAAGCCCACCTGTGCGATGAGCCCCCGCTCGGCGGCCAGCGCGGCGAGCTCGAGCGATTCGGCCGCGCTCAGCGTGAGCGGCTTCTCGCAGAAGACGTGCACACCGCGCTCGAGCGCGCTGCGGACGAGTGCAGCGTGCGAGGCGTTCGGCGTGGCGATGATCACCGCCTCCGGTGCCGCGTCGTCGAGCATCTTGTCGAGCGTCGAGTACGTCGGCGCCCCCGTGTACTTGTTCAGCACGTCGAGCAGGTAGTCCGTGGCGTCGACGACGCCCACCAGCTCCACGTTGTGCAGAGCCCGGACGATGGACAGATGGGAGAGCCCCATCTTCCCCACGCCGACGACTCCGACCCGAACACGTCGTGTGTCAGTGTTTTCTGGCACGACGAAATCCCCTTCCCCAGTTGGTTTCCCCTTCAGAAGCGCCTCTCCCCGTAGAGACGCCAGCCGCTATACTAACCCGAAGTCCGCGCTGATGGCAGTGCGAACTTCGCGCCGGGATGGGGCCCGGTGCATCTCAGGGGATTCTGACGCACGCCGACGGCGTGGGTCGGACGCGTCACACAAGGGGAGTGACCATGCAGTTGGATGTTTCTGTCGTCCTGCCGACACACAACCGACCGGAGCTGATGAAGCTCGGCGTCGAGAGCGTGCTCGCGCAGAAGACCTCGGCCACGGGAGAGGTCGTCATCGTGTTCGACGCCTGCCCGATCGAGGTGCCGGAGGTCGAGGTGCCGGAGGGGTGGACGGTGCGCGGCATCTCGAACACCCGCACCCGCGGACTCGCCGGCGCGCGCAACTCGGGGATCCTGGCCGCGGAGGGGCGGCTGGTGGCCTTCCTCGACGACGACGACGAGTGGCTGCCCGGCAAGCTCGCCGCGCAGCTGCGCCGCTTCGAGGAGAAGCCGGAGGCGATCATCGTCGGCACCGCCATGGTCGTCGACGACGGCACCAACCGCATCGTCCGCCGTGTGCCATCCGATGACCTCACTCACGAGGACTTCCTGCGCAACCGCAACCCCGGCCTGCACTCGTCGAGCCTGATGTTCCGGCGCGAGGTGCTCCTGGGCGAGCTCGGACTGATCGACGAGGAGCTTCCGCGCAGCTACGGCGAGGACTACGACATCCTGTTGCGCGGTTCCTCCCTCGGGCTCGTGACCGTGGTGAACGAGCCGCTGGTGCGCGTGCTGTGGACGGGGCAGTCGTACTACTTCGGGAAGTGGGCCGCGTACGCCGAGGCCCTGCAGTACCTCCTGCGCAAGCACCCCGACTTCGCGACCATCCCCGCGGCCCTCGGTCGTATCGAGGCCCAGGTCGCGTTCTCCCTGGCCTCGGCCGGGCAGGGCAAGGAGGCCCGCTCGTGGGCCTGGCGCGCGCTCCGCCACAACCCGAAGCAGGTCAAGGCGGCGCTCGCGATCGCCATCTCGTGGAAGCTCGTGACACCGCAGGCGATCACGAAGGTCGTCCAGAAGCTCGGTCGGGGGATCTGACGCCATGAAGATCCTCATCGCCTGTTCCTCCGGCGGGCATCTCACCCAGGCGCTGGCGCTGCGGGACTGGTGGGGCGAGCACGAGCGGTGCTGGGCCACGTTCCCGGTGGAGGATGCGCGCTCGCGCCTCGCCGACGAGAAGGTGTACGAGATCCACTACCCGACCGTGCGGAACGTGCCGAATCTGCTGCGCAACTTCGGTCTCGCCCGACGCGTGCTGGCCGAGGAGCGGCCCGACATCGTGTTCTCGACCGGCGCGGCCATCGCCCTGCCGTTCTTCACCCAGGCGCGGTTCTTCGGGGCGCGGACGGTGTACCTGGAGCCTGTCGATCGCATCACCTCACCCGGCCTCAGCGGGCGACTCGTCTACCCGTTCGCGGACGAGTTCCTCGTGCAGTGGGAGCGGATGCGCCGGTTCTACCCCGGGTCGCGCAACGTGGGGGTCGTGCTGTGAGCGCGCCGCTGGTCGTCGTGTCCGCCGGCACGTACCACCTGCCCTTCGACCGGCTCTCGCAGTGGGTGGAGGAGTGGCTGCACCGGAACCCCGGCGTGCGCCTCGTGATGCAGCACGGCCCGTCCGCTCCGGTCGACGGCGCCGAGAACGTCGAGATCCTGCCCTACACCGAACTCCTGACGCTGTGCCGGGAGGCCGACGCGGTCGTGCTCCAGGGCGGCGCCGGCGGCGTGATGGACATGCGTGCCCTCGGCATCGTGCCGATCGTCGTGCCGCGCGTGCCCGGAGACGGCGAGGTGGTCGACGATCACCAGCTCGTGTTCAGCGCGGAGATGGCCGAGCTCGGGATCATCCGGCGCGCCCTGTCCTCCGCTGAACTCGCCGCCCAGCTCGACCGCGCGCTCTCCGGCGGCGCGGAAGCCCCCGGGACGATCGCCACGCCGGGGGCGGACACCGTGCGCGCCCTGCTCGAGCAGCCGGTCCGCCGCGCGCCGTGGTTCGCCTTCGTCCCGCGCCTGTTCCGCAGCGGGGCTGCGATCATCGCGACCAAGCTGCGGCGCTGACGCTCGGGCGCCGGACTCCCGTCAGGCCCAGCGGCCGAGGAACGGGATCCGGCGCCACAGCGTCTCGATGTGCAGGGCGTGCCGGAACAGCCACAGCACGGCGGCGTACACCGCGCACAGCACGACACCGGCCACCAGCAGCACGAGCAGACTCGACCCCGCGAACCACGTGAACAGGAGTCCGCCCCCGCCGAAGATCAAGACGGGCGGCAGCATCGGCACGAGCAGCTTCGAGGGCTGCAGGTCCACATGCATCAGGCGGTGCACCTGCACGGCGGCGATGAGGTTGTCGGCCAGCATCACGATGACCCAGGTGATCGCGGCACCCCAGACCCCCAGGAGCGGCACGAGGGCGAGGTTGCCTCCGATGCTCACAGCCAGCGCGATCGCCTTGTTGTACATCTGCCACGTGCTCTTCCCGCCCTGCAGGAGGATGCTCTGCAGCATGCCGCACGCGGTCTGGAACATCATCGCCAGAGCCAGCAGCACCATCGGTCCCCACCCGGAGCGGAACTCCGAGCCGAAGATGCCGAGGACCGCGGGGCCCATCGAGATGAGCAGCATGTAGAACGGCCAGTTCATCAGGATCATCGCCCGCACGACCTTGGTGTGCAGTCGTGTGGACTCGGCGTAGTTCTCGCGGGCGAGGAGAGCGGAGATCGTCGGGGACACCGCCACGCGCATCGCCTTGTCGACCACGCCACCCGCGCGCACGGCACGGGTGATGACCGCGTACACGCCCGCGGCGGAGGGCGAGGCGAGCGCGGCGATGATGAGCACGTCCGACCACTCGAGCGCGGTCTCCAGGCCGGAGCTCACCGTGCGCGGGGCGTTGAACCGCCAGAACTCGCCCATCGTGGGTCGCGTGCCCGGCGTGCTCTCCCGGCGACGGCGGAAGTCGCGCACGAACGGCGCGGCGATCACCACGAGCGTCACGACCAGCCAGAACGGCTGCGGCAGCAGCCACGCCTCGAACGCTCCCCACGCGCCGACCCCGGCAACCGAGACCGCGAGCAGCACGGTCAGCAGCCGGCTGGCCGGGAGCAGGATGCTCTGCAGCAGCGTGAAGGCAGTGACGCCCCGAAGCATGCGCGCCGCGATCTGCAGGACGCCGATCAGAGCGCCCACCACGACATACGGCACCATCGCACGCATCAGATCGGCCATCGCCGCTGCGTCGCGCGGCGCGGCCAGCCACTCTCCGAGCGCATCCGCCAGCAGCCAGATCGCGAGCGACACGAGACCGGAAACCACCGCGACCGGGCCGACCGCGAACATCACGATGCGCCACTCCGCCCCGGCGCGGTGGAAGGCGCGCTGCTCGGCGATGAAGCGGACGATGCCGCTGTTGGTCCCGAGCCGGAGCACCTGGGTGAGGATCGTGAAGATCCCCATGGCCTGGAAGAACAGACCGGTCCCGTCGGCACCGAGGGTGTTACCGACGATCGCGGTGAGCAGCAGGGCGGCGAGGGCGGCGAAAGCGGAGCCGAACAGGCTGATCAGACCACTCTTCGCCAGCCCCTCACTCTTCATTCGCCGCCTTCGCGAACGGCGTCGGCTGTGGTGTCCAGTACGAGGACTTGCCGAGATACTTCTCCCGCAGCAGCACCGCGAGGGCGATGCCGACGAACACCAGCTGCCTGTCCAGGCCGTAGAAGATCGACAGACCGACCGCCACGACCACACTGGCGTGGATCCACACCGCCGACAGGTTCGGCGCGTCGAACGTGCGCACCGCGCCCATCACGATCATCCCGAGGAACAGGACGAGGCCGACCAGCCCGAAGCAGAACATGGCGTTCCAGATCGCGCCCTGCGTGCCGACGTAGATCTCGCTCCATGTGCTCGGTCGTGGAGCCCCCCACCCGATGACCGGCGATTGCAGTGTCCGCTCCCAGGTCTCGGCGTAGAGATTGCCGCGCCCCTCGGTCGTGTCGACCGTCTCCTGGCGGGCCACGATGCCGTCGAGGAACCCGGAGAGGAAGAGGATGACGGCCGCGGCGATACCCAGCACCGTGACCCAGAAGAAGGCGAGGAAGCGTCCGCGGATCAGCAGGCAGAACAGGACGTAGACGATCGCGCCCGCGATGCCGAGGAACAGGCCGCGGTTCGTGGTCGCGATCGCCGGCGGGATCGCGGCGACGAGGGCGATCACCAGGAACCACATGGCGCGCGCGGTGCGGTGGCCGATCGCCGTGCCGATCGCGATGGGGGTGAGCACCGCCATCGCCGCTCCCCAGCCGTTCGTGTACGAGAACGGTGCCGACGGGCGGACGAACGGCTCGGCAGCTCCCCACGGCGTCTGGATCTCGGCGAGGGTCGGGAACACGAGCTCCGACACGTAGTCGTTGCTCGAGATCGCGTCCGGCAGCAGCCGACCGATCGTCATGGTCAGCTGCACCTCGGGGAACAGCATCCCCAGGTAGCCACCCACGATGACGAACAGCCAGATGAAGGTCAGCCCGTTGAAGATGCGCTTGGGCGTCAGCGAGCTGCGCGCGTTGACGATGTAGACCATGATGATCGCCAGCGCGAGGAACTGGCTGATGCGTACGCCGAGGCCGACGCCGCGACCGAGCTGATCGATCATGAGCGCCGACGGGATCATCCACAGCACGAACCCGATCCACGGCAGGATGCCGGGGACGATGAGGATGCGCCGCCGCATGATCAGCAGCGCCACCATGGGCACCGCCATGATCACCGACGCGAAGGGCAGCATCCCGAGGAGCCAGAACAGCGGGTAGCCCCACAGCACGGTCAGCACCGGCCAGGCGGGCAGCGATCTCGGCTCGACCTCCAGGCTGGGGTCTTGACCGGTCGCTGCGATCAGCGAACGGCTCGGTGAAGAGATGAGTGCCATGCGGATGCGTCCAGGTTCAGAGTGCGGTCAGCTGCGTGTACTTGCGGCGGAGCGAGCCGGCGAAGATCAGCACGTGCCAGACGAACAGTGCGGTGTAGAGCACCGCGAACGCGAACGGCAGTCCGATGAACGCCAGGACGACATACGTCGTGGAGGGATCCTGAGGCTGCTTGACGAACGACTCCAGGATGCCACGGCGTCCGTCGTCCGGGGAAGGGGGAGTCTTGGGGAGGAGCTTCTCGGCGAGGAGCTGGGAGAGGAACCAGCCGGACACGAGCACCGAGAACAGGCCGGCGACCAGCACCAACCACGGCCACGCGTCCGTGCGGAGCAGGTGCACCGCGACGGCGATGTGCACGAGCGGGGCCCGCACACCGTCGACCACATGATCGAGCCATTCGCCCGCGGGGCCGCCGCGCTTCTGGATGCGCGCGAGCTGGCCGTCGGCGGAGTCCAGGATGTACCCGATCAGGAGGAGCACGGCCGCGAGCGGCCCCGCCCACCACGCGGTGACGCCGGCCAGCACGACGACGGCCGCGAGGCCGAACAACGCGCTGACCGCCGTGACCCCGTTGGGGCTGGTGCCCCAGGTGGCGGCGACCACGGCGGCCCTGCCGCCGAGCGGTCGATTGATCCAGCGCAGGTACGCGGGAACGCCCGCCCCCGCTTTCTGTGCGGAGGCGAGCGCTCGACGCGCGTCTGCGTAGGAGATTTTCGTCATTTACGAGGCATGTCCAATGCGAGATCGAAGCTCAGGTCGGGAGTTCCGCGATAGTTGGCGTGCACAGACGCCGCGATCACGTTCGTCCCTTCCACGAGCAGGTTGGCGGGCACCGCGAAGGTGACCTTGTTGGCCGCAGCCGTGGTCGCCCGCGGTGCCGCAGTGGCATACGAATTCTGCGTCAGGGTCCCCGCCCCGAGGTTCGCCCGCCCGAGCTCCACCCCGTTGAGGTATACCACGACACCGTCGTCCGCCGTAACCGTGACCGTGCCGTTCGCGACGCTCGCGGCGTCCGTCACGGTGACGGAGTGCCGGAACTGCGCGCTGAGCGGCTTGGTTGCGAGGTTCGTCGGGTCGATGTTCGTCGCCGCCGTCGCGACCCCGCGGGCGAGGACGGCCGAGCCGCTCGCCCACGAGGAGGCGTCGAACGCCACCGCGTTCCAGTCCGCCGGCAGCGGATCGGCCGAGTAGCGCCACGACCAGGCCGAACCGCTCGGCACGCTGACCGGCAGCTCGTTGTCCGACGGCGGAGTCGCCGTCGTCACCTGGACCGTCGCGGGAGTCGACGCGAGACCGCCGATCCCGACCGCGACCACGCTGTAGTCGTACGCCGTGGCGGCGGTCAGGCCGCTCTCGGTGAACGTCGTCGTCGCGGCGTCCGTCGTGCCGACCTGCTGGCCGCCCCGGCTGATCACATAGGACTGCGGGGTGGTGCCGCTCGCGGGAGCGGTCCAGGTGAGCGTGGCGGAATCGAGAGTGGTGGTCCCCGAGAGACCCGTGACCGGGTTCGGAGCCGCCGGCGCCTGGCCGCGCTCAGCCGTGAAGGCGAGGTCGAAGCTCAGGTCCGGAGTGGTGCGGTAGTTCGCGTGCACCGAGGCGGCCAGCACGTTCGTCCCGTCCACGAGCACGCCCTGCGGCACCTCGAACACGACCCGGTTCGCGGCGGCGGTCGTGTGCGACACGACGCCGTTCGCGTAGGAGTTCTGCGTGAGGGTGCCCGCGGGCATCCGCACCCGTCCGAGCTCGACGCCGTTGAGGTACAGCACCACGCCGTCGTTCGCGATGACCGAGATGCTGCCGTTCACGACGCTCAGCGCGTTCGTGACCTGGAACTCGTTGCGGAACTGCGCGCTCAGCGGCTTCGTCGCGAGGTTCGTCGGGTCGATGTTGGTCGTCGCCGATGCCACCCCGCGGGCGAACAGGCCCTTGCCGGTGTTCCACGACGCGTCGTCGAACGCGAGCGTGTTCCAGTCGGACGGCAGCGCGTCGGACGAGTACCGCCACGACCAGGTCGAGCCGTTCTCGATGAACGTGAGCGCCGAGGCCGGTGCGGGCTGCGCGACGTAGGCCGCCGTGCTCGCGGAACGGTTGCCCGCGGCGTCGCGTGCCCGGACGAAGTAGTTCGTCGGGGTCTCCGTGATCGGCACGGTGTAGGTGGCCGACGTCGTCGACGCGATCACCCGGTTGTCGCGCAGCACCTCGTAGGTCACGCCTCCGGTGTCGGTCGAGGCCGCCCAGGTGAGCGTCGCCTCGGTGCCGCCGTTGCCGGGGGTCGCCGTGATCGCGCCCGGCGTCGTGGGAGCGGTGGTGTCGCGCGGGGCGAAGCGGATGTACCCGCCCGACCACTGGTTGACCTCGCCCGCCCTGACCGAGCGGCTGAAGTCGCCGCCGGCCCACAGCACGCCGGTGCTGTCGAAGAACGTGCCCCAGGCGCCGTAGCCGGCGCGAGCCTGCACGACGGGCGACCAGGCGGCCACGAACTTGCCGGTCTGCGCGTCCCACGCACCCATCAGGTTCATCTTGTCGGCCTGCGTCCAGCCGGTGCCCACGTCACTCCACGAGTACGCGTCCTGGTAGACCCAGTGGCCGCAGTGGCAGCCGCCGATCACGAGGTTCGCGTTGTGCTCGACCGTCTGGAAGTCGCCGCCGACCTTCGTGATCGACCCGCTGACGCGCTCGAACGTGTTCCGGTCGTAGGCGAAGAGCGAGTGCTCCGAGCCGCCGAGCCACACCTTCCCACCGGCCTCGGTCACGCCGAGCTGCCAGATGTTGCCGGAGTAGGAGCCGTCCGCGTTGAGCGTGGCCTTGCTGAACTTCGGCACCCACAGCGGGTCGACCAGCGGGGCGCCCGCGGCGGTCTGGATGGCGGCCGCGCTCGGGGTGGACGTGGTCTGCTTCATCTTGAAGTAGCCGGAGAAGTAGGTGCGGTCGCCCTGGTCGGAGGCGTCGACGGCGATCGAGCTGCCGTTGAGGAACGCGTTCCAGTTGGTGTCGGGACGACCCGTCGTCAGGTTGATGCGACCGCCGTTCCAGGTGCTCGCGCTGATGGTGGAGCCGACCGCGGTGAGGTGCGTCATGGCACCGGCGACGTACAGGAAGTCGCCCTGCACGTCGAGGTCGCGCACGTAGGGCACGCTGCCGGTCGCCCGGTGCTCCGCGTTGACCTGCCAGCCCGAGAGCTGCCCGGTCGTGGGGTCGAGGATCGCGATGCCCGCCTGCGGGGTGCCGTTGACCGTGGAGAACTGTCCACCGATCGCGACGCGGCCGTCGGGCAGACCGGCGATGGCCTTGACCTGACCGTTGAGCTGCGGACGGAACGTGGAGACCCACTCGCCCGTGTTCACGTCGAAGGCCGCGAGGTACGGCTGCTCGACCTGACCGGTGCCGCCCTCGTTGCGCTGCACGTAGCGGAAGTTGCCGCCGACGAAGACCTTGCCGGCGACCTCGCCGAACTCGGCCACCTCGGTGTTGAGCTCGCCGCTGCTGCCGTTGGCGAAGCCGGAGACACCCCAGACGGTGGTCATGGCGTTGCTCTCCGGGATGGCCGCGACCGTGGAGGCGGGCGTGCCCGAGGCGGGCACGGCGCCGAAGTCGAGGTTCGCGAGCTTCAGCTGCGGCCGCAGGAAGACCTGCGTGAACGGCCGCGCGTAGCCCTGGCCCGACGGCGCCCACAGGTACGAGGTGGCCGCGGTGCTGCCGCCGATGCTCGAGCCGAACGCCCAGCCGTTGATGTAGTTGTGCGACGCCTGCTCACTGAACACGACGCGGCGCAGCTGGTTGTTGTTGCCGAAGTTGTTGGTCTGACCGCCGGTGCCGGTCGAGCCGTCGAAGTTGTAGTTCTTCACGCGGTGCTCGGCGCCGAAGGTCCACACCCAGCGATCGCGCTGCGTGAACGTGAACCGGCCCTCCTGCCACGTGGTGCCGGCCGTGTTGGTGGCGCGGCGCAGGCGGATGCCGTCGGCCAGCGCGTCGACGCGGCCGTTGTTCAGGAGTCCGTCGACCGTCGCCGCCGGCAGCTGTGCCGGCTGGAACGCGTCGGTGCCGGTCGGGGTGTTGCGGATCTGGGCTGCGGTGCGCAAACCGTTGTACCCCTCCTTCCAGCCCTCGCGGCCTCGGCCGATGAGCACCCAGCCGCCGCCGGACGTGGTCTGGTCGCAGTAGAACTGCTCCGGCGCGACGAGCGCCGGGGTGACCAGCCAGTACACGCCGTCGGTGGACTGCGGGTAGTTCTGCTTGATCTCCCAGCACGACGCGGCGGCGGTCTCCTGAGAGAGGCCGTCCGGCAGTGCCGGGGGTGCGGCGTTCGCCGCGAGCGGGGTGAGCAGTGAGCCCACCAGGACGGCCGCGGCGATCATGGCGCCAGCGGCTGCGCGGGTCGCCTTCACTCTCCGCGCGGGTGCTGCAGTGTTCATGGAGTCCTTCTTCGGGTGTGAGGCTCGCCTGGAGCGACTCGGGGGTGAGTCGCTCCAGGTGCGGGTGAGCCACGTTCGGGTGTTCGAGAGATCGGCGATCCCCCGGGGGGTGTGGGGGAGGTCAGGCTGCGGGGCAGTCCTGAACGTCGGGGATCTCGTGCGACGAGATCTTCCAGGTGTCGTCCTCGAAGACGGCTCCGTAGATGTGGGCCACGGGGTGGCCGGGGTTGTACAGCGAGTCCTTAAGCGAGTTGCCCGCCGCGTCCTTCACGTCGATGTCGGACACGTCGACGCACACCTTGAGGGTGATGGTCGCGGGGGAGGACGCCAGGTCCACCGCCGTCGGGGTGACGCTCGTGACGACCGCCTTGCCCGTCTGCGTGTAGCCCAGGTCCATCTGCTCCCGTGCGTGGGACTGCACCTCGCCGAGCACCCAGCCGGTCGCGACCGCGTCGACGCCGACCGCCGAGCCGTCGCCGCGCTGGCTGACCTCGTCGAGGGCGGCGACCACGGCGTCGGCGGCCGCGGTCGCCCGCTTGACCTCGGCGTCCTGGTCATCGCTCATCGGGCCGTCGACCACCTTCGGGACGGACTTCAGCGGATCTTCGGATGCCGCCTTGTCCTCGTCGCCGTCGTCGACGGGCTTGTGGGTGGACGAGGCCGACGGCGCTCCGCCGTTGTTCGTCACGAGGGCGACGCCAACCCCTGCGGCGCCCAGCGCGAGCAGTGCCACGGCACCGATCGCGATCCATCGTCTGCGGTGCGTCGCGGGCGCCTTCTCGCCCTCGATCACCTGACCTTCGTCATTCATCAGTAAGCCCCCTTCGGCTGGATCATCACCTTCGCGGTCCGCCACATGATTTGCAGATCATTCATGACCGACCAGTTCTCGACGTACCGCAGGTCGAGGCGCACGCTCTCGTCCCACGACAGGTCGCTGCGCCCGGACACCTGCCACAGGCCCGTGATGCCGGGCTTGATGTACAGGCGGCGGAACACGGTGCCGTCGTACGCCGTGACCTCGCTGGGAAGCGGCGGACGAGGCCCGACGACACTCATGTCGCCGGTGAGGACGTTCCAGAACTGCGGCAGCTCGTCGAGCGACAGCTTGCGCAGCACCTTTCCCACGCGGGTGACGCGGGGGTCGTCCTTCATCTTGAACAGAAGACCGGCGCCGTCGTTCTGCGCCTTGAGGGCGGCGAGCTGCTGCTCGGCGTCGGTCTTCATCGAGCGGAACTTCACCATCTTGAAGCGGCGGCCGTCGCGGCCGACGCGCTCCTGGAAGAAGAACGCGGGTCCGGGCGAGTCGAGCTTGATGAGCGCCATCAGCACCGGGGTGAGGAGGGCGATCGGGATCAGCGCGACCGTCGCGACGAAGATGTCGAGCGCCCGCTTGAGCACGTGCACCCCGCCCTCGTACGTCGGGATCTTCACCTGGATCAGCGGCAGGCCGTCGACCTGACGCAGCGAGATGCGAGGACCGGCGACGTCGGTCAGTCGGCTCGAGAGCACGAGCTCGGCGGCGGTGCCCTCGAGCTGCCAGCTGAGCTGCTTGACGAAGTCGGGGTCCCCATCGGGACGGCTCGCCACGATGATCGTGTCCGCCCCGAGCTGGGCCGCCGCGGCGGCGACGCTGTCGAGATCGCCGACGACCGGGTAGATGCTCTCCCCGATCGCGAACGCGCCGGCCTTGCGATCCACCAGCGTCGTCCCCACGACGTGGTAGCCGTTCTCTGCGCCCTTCTGCAGAGACGTGATCACATACTCGACGTCTTCGGTCGCGCCGACCACCAGGGTGCGCGACGCGTACTGGCCCCGGATCCGGCGGCGCTGCAGCCACCGTCTCCAGGCCCAGCGCGCGCCGAGCAACCCGAACGTCCCGACAGGGAGCGCGACGAGGAACAGCGGCTGCAGTCCCTCCCACGCCAGCAGGACGCCCGCGATAGCGGTGATGCCGAATGCCAGGCCGCTGGCGTGTGCCACGCGGCGGTATTCCGTGGCCCCGGAACCGAAGATGGCGGCGTCGCGGGTGTTGAGCGCCGACAGCATCAGATACCAGGCGAGGCCGAGCAGAGCAGCGTTGCGCCCCGCCTCGATCGCCACGACGCCGGAGGTCAGCTGGACCGCGACCGTCAGAGCGACGGCGATCAGGATGACAGCCGCATCCGTGATCCGCAGCCGCATCCGATAGTGACGTTCCCACTGCCGACGCCGTTCCAGCGTCGCCGAAGCGCGCGGCGTGGTCGCCGGGCGCGTGGACGACGTGGTGGCCCGCGGAGCGGTGGCCGGAACGAATCCCGTGCGAGAGATGCTCAGAGCATCCTCGACGGACGTCATGCCGAGGCCCCTTGAGCCGTGAATGTACGCAGAATTCCCCAGTGCGACATTGATTTCCCCAGTTTGATATCCCCAGACCGTGAACCCCACGTTCACGGCAGTCGTCTGCGTCCCGACCCCTCGGGTCCTGCTGGAACTCCGTGATCCCACATCTCGGAGTCGAAGGCGCCGTCCCAACCGGCGGCTTCGTGCAGCAGGCGCTGCAGACCTGGAACACTGTAGCGGAACCGGCTATGAAACGGAAGACAAATCCGGGGAATGGATGAAACCCCGTCGGCGGTGGTGCACGGCCGGGTGCGAGCCGGGCGCTATCCTGACGCCGTGACGGCGCCCCCACCCTCTCCTCGTTCTCGCCTGCGCACCATGCTGCCCCGTGACCCGGCGCAGCCGCATCGCACCGCGAGCACCCTCGAGCTGTTCTTCGACCTGGTGTTCGTCGTGGCCGTGAGCATCGCCTCGTCGCAGCTGCACCACGCCCTCTCCCACGGGGACTTCGTCCACGGCATCACGTCGTACGCGATGGTGTTCTTCGCGATCTGGTGGGCGTGGATGAACTTCACGTGGTTCGCCACCTCGTTCGACACGGACGACTGGCTCTACCGCGTGACGACGTTCGTGCAGATGGGCGGGGTGCTCATCCTCGCGGCCGGTGTGCCGCGGGCCTTCGACGAGGGCGACTTCACCGTGCCGGTCATCGGGTACGTCGTGATGCGCGTGGCCATGGTCGCGCAGTGGCTCAGGGCCTCACGGTCGGCCGGTGCGCTGCGCTCCGCCACCCGCCGGTACGCGGCGGGCATCGCCGGGGTGCAGGTGCTCTGGGTGCTGTTCCTCCTGATCCCGACGGGGCCCGCCCAGCTCGTGGCGTTCGTGGTGTTCGCCCTCATCGAGATCTCCGTTCCGGTGTTCGCCGAATACCGCCGGCAGACCCCGTGGCACCGGCACCACATCACAGAGCGCTACGGGCTGTTCACTCTCATCGTGCTGGGGGAGAGCCTGCTCGCCTCGGCGAACGCGATCATCGACGCGCTCGACGAGGTCGAGGCGCTCGGGCCGCTGATCGCAATCTCGGTGCTCACGCTGGTGGTCACCGCCTCGCTCTGGTGGATCTACTTCTGGCCGCCGCATCACCGCGCGATCACCTCGTTCCGCCGGTCGCTGCGGTACGGCTACACGCACTACTTCGTGTTCGCGGCGGCCGCCGCCTTCTCGGCAGGCATCGAGGTGGAGCTGGACGTGCTCACCGGTGAGAGCCACCTGTCGGGCATGGCCGCTTCGTTCACCGTGACCGTCCCCATCGCGGTGTTCCTCCTCGGCGTCTGGTGGATCGCGATCAAGGAGAACGCCGACCGTGTGGTCAACACGGTGGTGCCGACCGGAGCGGCACTCGTGCTGTTGGATCCGGTGCTGCCGGTCCCGGTGACGCTCACCGCACTGATCCTGGCAGCCGTCGTGGTCGTGCTCGTGCTCCGACCGCCGGTCACGCGCGAGGCCGAGGCGCCGGTGGGGACGTAGGCGCCGCGCCGCTCAGACGCAGGCGGCGAACAGGGCGAGGCACTCCTGACGCAGTCGCGAGATCGCCTCCGTGTCGCCGCGCAGATGGCGGATGAGGGCGTTCTGGAGCATGCCGTCGGTCAGGGCGTACGCCAGGGTGGCGTCGAAGCGACACGGTTTCCCGGCGAGTTCCGCGTAGCGCGCGAGCACCTCGCCGATCGCCTCCTGCAGCATCTGCTCGATCTGCTCGATCGTGTCGCCGAAGCCGGACTCGAACAGTGCCTGATTGCGCAGGTCGTACCAGAGGCGGTGCAGCGACGCGTCGTCCTTCAGGCTCCTGGCCATCTCGTCGGCCACGCGCCCGGCGAGCTCGTCGGGGGTGGTCGCCGTCTCGATGATGGCGGCGTAGCGCTCGGCCGGCTGGCCGCGCGAGATGCGGACGGCCTCCGCGATGAGGTCGTTCTTGTCGGTGAAGTAGTAGTGCAGCGAGCCGTGAGAGAGCTCGGAGTGCTGGGCGATCTCGCGCAGCCCCGTGCGGGCGAACCCGCGTTCGGCGATCGCCTCCAGCGCGGCCTCCGCCAGGCTCCGTCGACGGAGGGCGAACTTGTCGGTCCCGGCGCGCTCGGCCCTCTTGATCGCTGTGTTCATCGTCTCGTCTCGACTCCGTCCCTGCGTTCGGTATCGGTCATGCTAGTGGGCACCGTCGCGGATTTGAACAGTCGTCAAGTAAAAACTGGACACTCATCCAAGAAAAACTTGACACTTGACCAATCCCGTGATGCACTGGATGGATCGCGATCGTGAGCGTCCCCAGCGCCCGATCGTCGACCACGCCGCGCGCGCGATTCCCCGTCGCCCCGGCAACCGCTGCCTGACGAACTCTCGCTCGGCAGCGTGCGCGGCGGAGCGATGTCCCCACCTCCTCCGTCGCGCCCCCGAACCCGCCGTCACGGCATCTCTGCTAGACTGACGATGCAACGTGTGCGTTTCGCCCCTCTCGGCCGCCGCGTCGCCACTGATCAGGGCCCATCCACGGTTCGCGCACATCGACGCGCGCGACGCCGCCTTCGATCTCCTCACTTGCGGACCGCCCTGCGTGCCCGCCACATAGCAATGAGCATCACCATGAGCACCACCACCGTCCCTCCGTCCGACCCCCTCACCTGGAAGCAGGCCGACATCGACGTGCACGTCGCCACCCGCGGCGGCGAGTTCGCCGGCTTCGTCGAGTTCGACGGCGCCGCACACGTGCTGCGCGACGAGCGCGGTACCGACCTCGGTACCTACGCCTCGCTCGACGACGCCTGCGACGCACTCGACGCTGCGACGCGGCCCGCACCGCGCTCCGGGCTCCGGTCCGTGCCGCGCTCCGGACGCCGCCGCGTACGCCGGGCCAGGGCCTGACCACACCGACGACACGACGAAGGCGCGAGCAGAGAGCTGCTCGCGCCTTCGTCGTGTCCGGCTCTACCGCTTGCTGTCGTCGGTCTCCACCACGTCGATCGTGATCTTCTCGAGCGGGCTGTCGTCGTCGAGCTCGTCGTCCAGCACCTCGTCGCCCAGGAACGTCTCCACGACCGTCTCGGTCGCCTCCGAACCCGACTCGTCCTCGTCGTCGATCGTGGCCTCGGCGACCGCGATCGACGAGGGCAGCGCATCGTCGCTGAAGATGCCGTCGGGGCGGATGAGCTCGCGCACCTCGGCCATGAAGCTCGACAGCTGCTGCTGCTGCCAGCGCAGCTGCCGCGTGCGGTCCTCGGCGTCGTGCAGCACCGCGGTCGTGTGACCGGTGACCGCATCGACGATCTTCTGCGACTTCACCCTGGCGCGGTCGAGGATCTCCCTCGCGCGCACCTGCGCGTCCGCCTCGATCGCCTGCGCCTGCGACCGCATGAGCCGCTCGTAGTCGTCCGCCTTCGCGGAGATCCGCTGCGCGTGCTCCAGGGAAGCGGTGACCTGCTCGTTGGCATCGGTCGTGATGCGCTCCGCGTGCGCGACGGCCTGGTTGTGCAGCACCAGGAACTCCTGCTGCGCGTCGTCCTGGCGACGGGTCAGCGTCTCCTCGAACTCGAGCACGCGGGCGTTCATCTCGCGCACCTCGCGCTCCGCATCCGCCCGCAGCTGCGTGGTCTCCCTCGTGACGAGCGAACGCAGCGCCGCCGCGCCCTTCTCGGCCTCCGTGCGGATCGCGGTGGCCTCCTGCGACGCCTGGTTCACCTTCTCGGCGGCGTGCGACGCCTCCCGCTCGATGCGCGCCTCGTGGGCCGTGTACTCGGTCTCCATCTTCAGGCGCACCTGGTCGGCGTCCCGCTGGGCCTGCGAAGTGATGCGATCGGCGTCGGCCTCGGCCTCGGCGCGCTGCGCGGCGACCTCTTCGCGCGCCGCCGCCATGAGCCGGTCGGCCTGCACGGCGGCGTTCTGGATCAGCACGTTCGCCTGCTCCTCCGCGACGCGCAGGATCGCCTCGAACTGCTGACGAGACGGCGCCTCCTCGCCATCGGGCTGCGGGGTGTCGACGAGCTCGGAGGTCAGCGTGGCGACCTGCTGCTCGGCGTCGGCGGCCTTGGCGTTCGCGGCGGCGAGCTCGCTCTCCAGCGCCTCGCGCGCCTCACGCTCCTCCGCGCGGATGGCCTCGACCGACTCGGTCTCCCTGGTCTGCGTCTCGGCGAGCTGGTCGGACAGCTGCTGCACCTGCGCCCGCAGGGAGGCGAGCGCCGCGTCGACCTCGCCCTTGTCGTAGCCGCGGAAGCCGATCGTGAACGCGGCATTCGACGCCGACGACGACTGCTGGTCGCGCGGTGCCGTCTCGATCAGCTGGTCGAAGAAGTCCGGCGACCGCTCGTCGCGGGAGCCGTCCGGGGAGTCGCTCATGGTTGGGCCTTTCTGGCGTGTCCGGACGCGGAGCGGGGGCTCCGACCGCCGAACGGGATCGCACGCACGGACGAGGAGGCCGCCCGGCGCACGTCGCGACCGTGTCCTCAGCGGACGCTGTGCCGGGCGCGACGCGGTCCTAGCCTAGTTGCGCCGGCTGTGGATCGTGAGCCCCTCTTCACACCGGGGAGGGCGGTGCCGACGGACGGTTCATCCGGAGCGCGACCAGCGGGCATTGCGATCGTCGAGCAGCGCGCCACGGACGTACGAGACCGGCGGCCCGTCGGACACCGTGATCCCCCGCGCCCCCGCCGCCGCCGCGACGCGGGAGCGCAGCTCGGTCCACAGCGCCGTGGTCTGCGGGAACCCCATGTACTCGCGGAAGGTCTCGACGCGCAGCACCGCGCCCATCGGGTCGGCGGTCACGCGCACGACGGTGTCGTCGGGGTCGACGAAGCGGATGCCGATGGCGCCGTCTTCCAGCGGGAGGAAGTCCTTGCCCGCAGCCGCTGCCATCGTCAGGAGCTCCCGTGCCTCCGGGGCGGGCGCGTGGATCCGCAGCGTGCGACCGAACTCGGCGAGGGCCTTGTCGAGCTGGTCTCGCGCGAAGCGGTCGCCCGCGCGGCGTCCTGCGGCCGCGGTGCTGCGGTTCAGCCACGGGCGCAGGAAGGCGGCCCCGACGATGATCGCCAGGATGAGCAGTCCGAAGAGAAGGAGAGTGGGAACCACGACTGATCCGTGTGGGCGGAACGGCGGTCCGTTCAGCGGGGTGCGGTGAGCGCGTCCAGCACGAGCTCACCGGAGGAGTTGAGCGCCTGCATGATCTCCTGCACGCGGTGCGGGTCGATGCGGGGCGGCTCCGCCGCGTCGAAGCCGAACTGGAGCGGGATGGCCGGGTGGATCCAGATCGTCGCGCGCTTGTCCACCCCGGCTGCGACGGGCAGCCAGGTCATCATGAAGCTCTCCTGTCGACGGAGCTTCGTGGAGATCACGATTTTCAGGTGCGCCAGGGTCTCATCCTCGATGAGAATCGGGTCGGAATGACCGTCGTAGCGGAGTCTGCCCATAGTGCTGACCGTACACCGCTCCGAGGCCCTCTGCCTCTCATCCCTGATCGGCGCAACCCCCTTCGGTGCGAGGAACCGGAGGCCTATTGTCGCCGGACAGGCGGGCCTCGGAAACGCGCAGACGGGACAGGTGACGGCAGTGACACATGAGGCGAAGAGGACGGCGCGCGTGCGGATCGTCGTGAACGATGTCGGCTTCGTGCTCGCACCCGGTGAGTCGGCGGACGGGATGAAGCAGGAGATCGATGCCGCGGTCCGGGCGGGAGGCGGGTTCGTCGCCTTCACCGTGGCGGACGGGTCGCGGGTGAACGTGCTCGTCTCCCCGATGAGTCACGTCGTGATCTCGGTCGAACCGCACGACGCCGAACCCGATGAGCCTCCGGTCGCGATCTTCCCCCGAGGCGACTTCTTCGACCACGAGCTGCTCTGACGCGGACAGCGCCGGAACCCGCCCCGACCGATCCGTCGCCCGCGGGGTGGCGTTGACGGGTATCGCGCTCCGCGCTTGGTACGGTGACCGCGGTGGACATGATGTCCCTGGGGCCGCTGAGCAAGAGAGAACGTCACGATGAAGCGCACGTCCCGCTTGCGCCTTGGCCGCATCGGGATCGTCGCCGTGCTCGCGGTGATGCTCGGCACCCTGGCTCCCGCGTTCACCACGGGCGACCCGGCCGCGGCCGCCGCGCCCGACGGCTACATGGTCTACCCGGCGTCTGGCAACATCCAGTCCAAGGTCGGTGACGGCTGTCTGGGCAACTACCGCGCCCACGACGGCATCGACATCTCACGCAACGGCGGCACCCCGATCCTGGCGGCCTACGACGGCGTCGTCCGCACGCGCACGTCGAACGGCGGATACGGCAACTACACCGACATCGAGCACGCGGGCGGCTACGTCACCCGCTACGCCCACATGGCCAGCACCGCGTGGTACCCGCCGGGCACCCGCGTGCTGCGGGGCCAGCAGATCGGCGTGGTCGGCAACACCGGCAACTCCGCCGCCTACCACCTGCACTTCGAGGTCTGGCTGAACGGCCGCGTCTACTCGCAGATCAACAACGGTTTCACGTGCCTGTCGAACGTCACGCGCGGTGCCACCATCCCGCTGTTCTTCCCCGGTCTCGGCACCGGCTCGGGCACCGTCGCCTCCGCGGACTACACGGGCGACGGCAACGCGGACGTGCTCGTGGTCGCCGGCAACGGCGACCTGCGTCTGCGCACCGGCAACGGCCAGGGGTCGTTCGCCGCTGCGACCACGGCCCTCGGACTCTGGGGCGGCAGCCGTCGCCACGTCACCCACGCCGACTTCAACGGCGATACGAAGGCCGACCTGATCGCGGCGAGATCCGACGGCACGCTCGAGTTCTACGCCGGGAACGGTGCGGGAGGATTCGCGGCCGGGACCGCGATCGGGAACGGCTGGTACGGCCTGCTGCACATCGTCTCCGGCGCCGACTTCACCGGCGACGGCAGACAGGACGTGATCGGCGTCGCCCCCAACGGGGCGATGTCGCTGTACGAAGGCAACGGCTCCGGCGGCTTCACCGGGCGCGTGACCACACTCGGCGTCGGGTGGGAGGGCTTCCACTTCATCGTGGGCGGCGACTTCGACAACGACGGCAAGGGCGACCTGATCGCCGCGTCGGACACCGGGACGCTCTACTTCTACCGTGGCGCGAACTACGGCTTCCAGACGGCTCGGGTCGTCGGCGAAGGGTGGATCGAGTTCACGGCGCTCACGGGCGGGGTCGACTACAACGGCGACCGCCGGGCGGACCTCCTCGGACGCACCCCGGCGGGCGAGGTCTACCTGTATAGCGGTCTCGGCGACGGGACCTTCGGGACCAAGACGCTCGTGGGCTCCGACTGGGGCGGACACCTCACGATCGAGTAGGGTCTGGTGCCGCGTATCGTGGGCGCATGGCGGCTTCCACGTTCGACGAGATCGTCGCGGACCTGTACGCGGCGTCGCCGGGCGACTTCGTGGCGGCTCGCACCGCTCGTGCGAAGGACACCGCGGATGCCGCCACCGCCGCGGCCGTGCGAGAGCTGCGCAAGCCCTCGGTCGCGGCGTGGGTCGTGAACGTGTTCGCTCGGGAGAGGGCGGAGCAGCTGGGGGAGGCGCTGAGCCTGGCCGCCGAGCTGCGGGAGGCGCAGGCGGACCTCGACGCCGCAGCGCTGGCGAAGCTCGGACGTGAGCGGCGCGCCCTCACGCGACGGCTGGCGCAGGCGGCGGGACAGCTCGCGCAGTCGCGCGGGGAACGCGTGACGACGGCGACGCTGGACGCGGTCGAGCAGACGATCTCCGCCGCCTTCTTCGACCCCGACGCGGCGGCGGCGGTGGCGTCGGGGCGACTCCTGCGCGCCCTGGAGCCGAACGCGTCGGGCGACGACGTCCGCGAGGCCGTGGCGGGGGAGGTGCCGACACATCCGCCCGCCGCGCCGCGCCGCGCGGATGAGCTCTCCGCGCGGCGGGCTCGACGCGAGGCCGAACGGCGCGTGACCGCGGCGGAGAAGGAGCTCGCGGCGGCGGAGCGTGCAGTGGCGAAACAGGACGATGTGCTGCGGACGCTTCGCGCGCGCGCCGAGGAGCTCGACGACGACATCGCCGACCTCGAGGCGCAGCTCGCACAGCTGCGCACGGAGGCCGAGCGCATCGCGGGAGAGCTGCCGGGGGCGACCGAGCGTCAGGAGGAGGCCGTGGCGTCGCGCGACGAGGCGGCGCGGGATCGCGAGGCGGCGCAGCGGGCACTCGATGCGCTCTGACCCTGGTCTGCGCGGCACGTGTGCGACGATGGCTGGCATACGGAGAGGCGAGGGGGCACCGTGAAGCGGAGCACGAGGGTCGGCGCTGTGGGCGTGGCCGCGGTGGTCATGGCCACCGTGTTGTCCGGATGCATGGGCGGGGCGGACTTCGCCGTGCTCGAGAAGGAGCCTCAGGCGGCTGACGCCCTGCCGGATGCCGCGGTCGACGACAACGACGGCGTCGTCGCGCCGGACACCGCCCGGTTCGTGGGGAAGGACGGCGACGTGTCGCTGTGGCTCGCACGACCCGCGTCCGGCAGCGGGATCTGCGTGGTCGCGTATCAGAGCGATGACGCGTACGCCACGGGCTGTGCCGACAACGGGACCTGGGTGCGCCTCAGCGGCGAGCTGGGCACGTACGAGGTCGCGCCGGACGGCTCGCCCGCCCCCGAGGGGACCGAGCGGCTGTTCGACAACGTGTTCGTGCCGGCGGGGTGAGGGTGAGCGTCTGCGTCCGGGGCAGCGCCAGGGTCAGGCCGTGATCGGGCAGAGAGGTGTCGAGGGCGACGCCTCGGTGAGCCCCATCAGTACCCGCAGTGCGGAGCGGGCGCGCAGCTAGACGAGCAGAGCCCACACCGCGACCCGCGATCGCGACGACGGACGCCACCGAGCGCACGCCGTTCAGCGCGTTCCATCGGCGTTCGAACGCGGCGCGTGTGGTCGTGGCAGAAGTCGTCGAGCCGTCCAACGCGTTGTTCAGCGGGACGTTGCCGGCCACGGTGACGACGACAGCGCCGAGGAAGAACACGACCCCGCCGGCGGCGAGCAGCCACCCGCGCGCAGAGTCCAGCGCGAGCAGGCCCGCCCACACCAGGAACACCGGGGGCAGGAAGATCGGCAGGAGGAACAGCGGATTCACCACCGCGCGGTTGATGGCGCGCATCGAGGTGACGAAGGTCGGGTCGTCCGTGCGCCCGAGGCCCGGCATGACCCCGGTCGAGAAGGACCAGAACGTGCCGCCTCCGAGCGCGAGAAGGACGAGGCCGACGGCGGCGAGTGCGTCTGTGAGCTCCACGTCGGGCACTCTACGACATCGTCGCGTCGCCGCGGATGCGCGGCCCTCCTAGGCTGACCGACATGAGTGACGACCTCGGCCGCACCGTCATCGCGGATCTGTGCCGCCTTCCCAACCCCGAGGCGATCGACCGCACGGCGTTCGTCGAGCTCGGCGGCGTCGAGCAGTTCGTCTCGATCCGCGGCCGCAGCAGGGCGAACCCGGTGCTCGTCGTGTGCCACGGCGGTCCGGCGCTCCCGTCGTTGCCGTCGTCGTGGATCTGGCAGCGCGGGGTCGAGGAGTACTTCACCGTCGTCAACTACGACCAGCGCGCCAGTGGCAAGTCCGTGGCGACCGTGTCCGACGGGCTGGATCTCCGTGTCGAGAGGTATGTCGACGATCTCGTGGAGCTGATCGCGTGGGTGCAGGCCGAGCTCGGCGTCCGGAAGGTCGGGGTGCTCGGCCACAGCTGGGGGACGATCATCGGCCTCACTGTGGCCAGGCAGCGACCCGACCTGCTGTGGGCGTACATCGGCGTCGGCCAGGTCATCTGCGGTCCCGAGAACGAGGTCGAGAGCTTCGGTCACGCGATGCGGAGTGCCGTCGCGGATGGGAATGAGCGGGCGGTCGCGGAGCTGCAGTCGCTCGG
This sequence comes from Microbacterium sp. NPDC059771, assembly GCF_042732495.1. NCBI lineage: Bacteria > Bacillati > Actinomycetota > Actinomycetes > Micrococcales > Microbacteriaceae > Microbacterium > Microbacterium sp. NPDC059771. The sequence continues at coordinate 951,639 of NZ_JBHWHK010000001.1, forward strand.
GGAGTATCCCGGCGCGGAGCCGTTGACCGTCGAACGCATCGTGACCTGCCGGAGGTGGGCCCAGCACTACGGGGGTCTGTCCGCGTATCGGTCCGACTTCGCATACTTCACGGAGTCGCAGGAGCTGTCTCCGTATTACACCGATGCCGACCTGGGGTTGATCGGCGTCGGGCAGCAGGTGACCATGACCGCGGTGCTCCCGGCCCTGCTCGGCTTCGACGCCCGCGATCAGACGGCGTTCGAGGTGCCGATGCTGCAGTTCCTCGGACGCCACGACTGGACGACGCCTACGGGCCCCGTCGTGCGCTGGCTCGAGCACGTGACGGCGCCGTCGACGCACGTCGTCTGGTTCGAGAACTCGGCGCATCTGTGCATGCTCGAGGAACCGGGCAAGTTCCTCGTGAGTCTCGTCACCCACGCGCTCCCTCATGCGGTCGACGCGATGCCGGTGGGCGGGCAAAGCAAAACCCCCGCCATGTAGAAGCTAGGCGAGGGTTTCTGGGCTGATTGTAATGATCAGCCTTGTGGCTCCGACCGGCATCGATCCGGTGACCTTTCGATTTTCAGTCGAACGCTCTACCAACTGAGCTACAGAGCCGCGCGGCGATGGTGCTGCCGCGTCCTAGACGAAGAGCCCTCTCCGAAGAAAGAGCTCGTCGCACGGAGCGACCCTGACGGGACTTGAACCCGCGACCTCCGCCGTGACAGGGCGGCACGCTAACCAACTGCGCTACAGGGCCATACTGGTGTTTTCAATTGTATCGGATGGAGTGACCCCAACGGGATTCGAACCCGTGCTACCGCCGTGAAAGGGCGGCGTCCTAGGCCGCTAAACGATGGGGCCGAGTCAGTCCCGGGAGGACTTCCTTGCCGACGCTCAAGCATAAGGGATGACGCGAGCAAATCGCGAATCGAGGGCGATGCGTCTTCCCCCGGGCGTGTTTCGGGAGGACCATGGAGGTCACGATGGTGCTGCGGGGGCCGTGCCATTTCGCTGGTGCGGATGTGAATGTTGTTGTTAGTGTGACATCTGTGAAACCGGCGGAAGGGGCCGCGTGAACGACAAGAATCCGGTGGATGCTGCCTCCGCCGCCTCCGCGGAGTGCGGCTGCGCGCCCAGCCCGGCCGAGAGCCATGCGTTCTGGAAGGCGGGCATCAGCCGTCGCGGGGCCATCGGCCTCGGCGCCCTCAGCGTGGTCGCCCTCAGCGCCTTCGGCATCTCGTCGGGCGTCTCCGCCGCCTATGCCGCGTCGTACCCGAGCTGGGACGACGTGCAGCGCGCCAAGCAGAACGAAGCCGCCAAGGCGGCCGAGGTCTCGCGGATCGAAGGCCTCATCCAGTCGCTGACGCAGAAGGTCGCCGAGACCCAGGCCGCCGCCGAGGCTGCGTCGAACGAGTTCTACAACGCCCAGCAGGCCTACTTCGCCGCGATCGCCGAAGCCGACGCGCTGCAGGAGAAGGCCGACGCCCAGGCCGCCGCGGCCGACGAGTCCGCCCGCAAGGCCGGGCAGGTCGCTGCGCAGCTGTATCGCAACGGCGGCGACAACACCTCGCTCGAGCTGTTCTTCGCCGGATCGGCCAGCAACGCCGATGAGCTCCTTGCGCGACTGGGCTCGATGGACAAGCTGCTCGAGTACAACCGCTCGGTGTACGACGACGCCGTCGCCGCCCGCAACGCCGCGCAGTCGCTCAGCGACCAGGCCGTCGTCGCGCGAGACGAGCGCGACCGGCTGCAGAAGATCGCCGAGGAGAAGATGGTCGCCGCGCAGCAGGCGGCCGATGCGGCGCAGGCCGCCCTCGACGAGCAGTCCGCGAACCTGGCGACCATGCAGGCGCAGCTCGCCGCGCTCAAGGACACCACCGCCACCACCGTCGCGCAGTACCAGGCCGGCGTCGAGGCCGCCCGCAAGGAGGCCGAGCGCCGTGCCGCCGAGGAGGCCGCCGCGAACGCGGGGGGCAACAGCGGTGGAGGAGGAACTCCGGGCTCCGGGGGATGGGTCCGTCCGCACGGCGGCTACCGCAGCTCCGGCTACGGTCCCCGTTCGCAGCAGTGCAACTCCCGCGGCTGCTCGTCCAGCTGGCACTACGGGGTCGACCTCGCGAACGGCTGCGGGGCGGCGATCTACGCGGCGCACTCGGGCACCGTCGACGCGGCCTTCTACAACGGCGGGTACGGCAACTACGTGCGCATCCAGCACGGCGGCGGTGTCGCCACGGGCTACGCGCACATCAAGCCGGGGGGCTTCGCGGTCCGCAACGGCCAGTGGGTCGAGGCCGGACAGGTCATCGCCTACGCAGGCAACACGGGCGGCTCGTTCGGCTGCCACCTGCACTTCGAGGTGTACATCAACGGCCGCTACACGAACCCCATCAACTTCATGGCCGACCGGGGCATCTCCGTCTGACGTCGGTCGCACAGCAGAAGACCCCCGGAGCGCCGTGCTCCGGGGGTCTTCTGCATCAGCTCAGTGGCCCTGCTCGCCGAACCGGGCGATCGCCTCGTCGAGGATGCGCTGCGCCTCGGCGGCGTTCCCCCACTCGTCGACCTTGACCCACTTGTTGGGCTCCAGGTCCTTGTAGTGCTCGAAGAAGTGGGCGATCTCCTTCTTCGTGTACTCGGCGATGTCGTCGATGTCCTGGATGTGGGCCCAGCGCGGGTCCTTCGACAGGACCGCGACCAGCTTGTCGTCGCCGCCGGCCTCGTCGCTCATCTTGAGCACCGCGACGGGGCGGACCTCGACGACGACACCGGGGTAGATCGCGTGGTCGAGCAGCACCAGCACGTCGAGCGGATCGCCGTCTTCGCCGAGCGTGTTGTCGAAGTAGCCGTAGTCGGCCGGGTAGCCGAAGGTCGTGTACAGCACGCGGTCGAGGTGCACGCGCCCCGTCTCGTGGTCGACCTCGTACTTCACGCGGCTGCCGCGCGGGATCTCGATGACGGCGTCGTGTGCGCCCATGCGTGTGCTCCTCAGAAAGTTCGGTTGGATGCCGCCGACCAGCCTACTCGCGGGCCGGCGGCTCGACGTCCGTGCGGTCACCGCGTGCGCGCCGGTTCAGCAGGCGCGCGAGCGGCCCGTTCAGGAGCAGGAGCAGGAGCGCGGCGTAGCCGTTCGGCGCGGCGAGCGCGGCGATGACCAGGGCGATCGCGAACAGGATGATCGCGGCGAGGTCGCCGACGACGCCCGCGCGGAGCACCGACGCGGACGCCGTGGTGAGCTGCGGGTGGCGCAGCAGGTAGAGCCAGCCGCCGAGGGTCGTGACCTGCGTGCCGATCAGTGTCCCGATGTACACGACCGCCTGCAGCGGATCGGAGTCGAGCTGGCCGAGCATCGCCGTCGGCACCGGCAGCCACACGATCGTGGCCATCCAGCCCACGTTGATCCACAGCAGCGCCGGGGTGATCCGCTCGACGTCGCGGTACTGGCTGTGATGCCCCATCCAGAACACCGCGATGAGGAGGAAGCTCAGCGCGAAGCTCAGCAGCTGGCCGGAGTGCTCCGTGAAGAACTCGGCCGTGCTCCGATTCCCCGCCGCCGTGTCGGAGACGGCTTCCAGCAGCGGGAGGATGAGCAGCGTCATGGCGATCGCGACGACCGCGTCGACGAAGGCCGTGAACCGCTCGGTCCGATACAGGTACGGCCTCGCGTTCTCGGTCACCGCGCCAGAATATCGGCGAGGGTGGGCGGGAGCCAGGGGGTCGCGAGGCGCTGGCGGTGCCCTAGCGTGGAGTGATGCCGTCGCTCGATCCCGCCGTCGCCGAGATCCGCCTCGCCGTGCGCACCGCGCTCGCCGACCTCCCCGAAGGGAACACCGTGATCGTCGCGCTGTCGGGCGGTGCCGACTCCCTCGCGCTCGCCGCCGCCACCGCGTTCGAGGCCGCCAAGCGAGGTCTCCGCGTCGCCGCCGTCACGGTCGACCACGGGCTGCAGGACGACTCCGCCGCGGTGGCCGATCGGGCCGCGCGAACCGCTGCGGACCTGGGCCTCGACCCCCTCGTCGTTCGGGTCGAGGTGTCGGGCGATGGCGGACCGGAGGCGGCCGCCCGCGACGCGAGGTACCGTGTGCTGCGCGACGCGGCGAACGACCTCCGGGCCGCGGCGGTGCTGCTCGGCCACACGCTCGACGATCAGGCGGAGACCGTGCTGCTCGGGCTCGCCCGGGGTTCCGGCGCCGCGAGCCTGCAGGGCATGGCCGTCGAGCGTGCCGACGACGACGGTGTGCGGTGGCTTCGGCCGCTGCTCGGCGTGCGCCGTGCGACCACCCGGGCGTTCTGCGCGGCGGCCGGGCTCGACGCCTGGGACGACCCGCATAACAGCGACGACCGGTACAGCCGTGTCCGCGTGCGCGACCGCGTGCTGCCGGTGCTGGAGGCCGAGCTCGGCCCCGGGATCGCGGAGGCCCTGGCCCGCACGGCCGAGCAGCTGCGCGAGGACGCGGAGGCGTTCGACGAGATGATCCACGAGACCATCGAGGACATCGTCGAGCACGCCGAGGCCGGCATCTCCGTGAGCGTCGCCGCCCTCGCCGCCAACCCCGCCGCGCTGCGCAACCGCATCATCCGCCTCGTGGTGGACAGCGAGTTCGGCGTGAGCCTGACCCGCACCCAGACGGTCGAGGTCGCCCGCCTGGTCACCGACTGGAGCGGACAGGGCCCCATCGACCTGCCCGGCTGCTCGGCGCGGCGCCAGGGTGGGCGCCTCGTGTTCACCGCCGACGGGCGCTGAGTCGCCGGGCGCGGCACGTCGGGCGAGCGTTACTTCTTGCCGCCGAACAGCCCGCCCAGGATGCCGCCCAGGTCGATCCCGCCGCCCGAGCCACTGCCGCCGCCGAGCAGGCCGCCCAGCACGTCGCCCAGGCCGCCGCCCGAGCCCGAGCCGCTCTGACCGCCGCCGCCGAGGATGCCGCCGATCACATCGCCGATCCCTCCGGAGCCCTCGGCCGTCGGCTCCGTCTTCGCCGTCTTGTCCTTCGTCGCGTTCGCGATCAGCCCCATCACGATGGGGGCGAGGATCGGCAGGAGCTTGCCGAAGTCGATGCCCGGGGTCGCCTTCGACTCGGTGAGCTGCGTGGTGACCTCCTTCTCCTTCGACCCGAGGATGTGCGCGACGATCTTGCCGCCGTCGGCCTGGTCGATGTCGTCGACCGAGGCGGCGCCCGTCGCGCCCTCGTGCTTCTTGAGCGCCTTCTGGATCGCGTCGGAGCCCTCGGGGGTCTCCGCGTTCTTCGCCAGCCCGCCGAGCAGCACCGCGCCGCCCTGCTCGACCGCGGTCTTCGCCTCGTCGTGCGAGACGCCGAGCTTCTTCGCGATGTCGTCGATCGGAACCTGGCTGAGGATGTCGTCGAGGGCCATGGGGATCCTTCCGTCGGGGGCGTCCGCCCGTGTCCCGCTCACAGTAGTGCGCTCGTGCGCGGATGGGGAGATGTCCCCATCGACCGCGACCGGGGCCTGCTCCTATCGTGAAGGCACGGGGGGGAAGGAGCATCGATGACGGACCTCGATGTGCAGGGCGAGACGCTGGAGGCGGCCCGAGCGCGACTGACGGCGGCGGGTGCGCCGGTCGTCACCTCGTGCCTGTCCTTCGCCGGTACCGGCTCGCCGACGGTGGAGGCGGCGCTCGGCGAGATCGAGTCGCTCGTGTCGCAGGCCCTCTCGGCCCTCGCGCAGACGGCGGCCAACTCGGCCTCCAACGCGGCTGCGGCGGCGAGCACCTTCACCGCGTCGGACGACACGCTCGCGCAGGCGGCACGATGAGCCTGCCCGGACTGATCGACGACCCCGCCCGCGGCGACGTGGGTGCGGTGACCGGTGCGGCCACCGCGTTCACCACCCGCGCGACCTCCGCCCGTGCACGCAAGGGTGACGCCGACACCGCGCTCGCGGGTCTGACGTCGATGACCGCCTCCGCATCCGACGCCCTCGGTGCACGCGTCCTGCTCCTCGCGCAGCGGTTCGGGGAGGCCGCGGAGGGCCTCGACGGCATCTCCGCCGCGATCACGACGTACGCCACCGACCTCGAGGCGCTGAAGGGCGAGGCCGCCCGTCGGCTCAGGGCGGCGCAGAACGCCTACGACCACATCTTCGTCCGACGCGCCGAGGCGCTCAACGCCGCCAGTGAGTTCGTCACCGGGTGGGCGCTGCCCTGGGACGCGGTGCTGCCGTCGTGGATGTACCTGGACGACCCGGGCTACCTGCACCGCTGGCAGGCGGCGATCGACGCGTACCACGCCGCCCGTTCCTCCTACAACGCGCTGGCCGACGAGCGCGCGACGATCGATCAGCGCGCCGTGACCGCGCTCGCCGCGGTGCCCCTGGTCGTCGCCGTGACCCAGGGCGGGAAGGTCGGCCCTGGCGGCTTCTCGGCCGCCGGGCTCATCTGGGCCGGCGACGTCAACGGCATCACGGCGGAGTCGCTCGCCGGGCTGGGCGACCCCGGCATCATCCGCGAGACGTGGAACGCGATGGACGAGGAGACCCGCACGGCGCTCCTGGCGGCATCCTCCCTCCTGCTCGGCAACCTCAACGGCATCCCGATCCGCGACCGCGTCACCGCGAACCACAAGAACATCCGCGACGAGATCGCGCGACGCGAGGCTGAGATCGCCCGGCTGCAGGCGCTCGTGGACAGCCTCAAGACGGGCGACCGCGCGGACGCGTGGGAGGCGAAGGGCTACCTCGACGAGATCGCGAAGCTGCGCGAGCCGATCGACTACTGGCAGAGCCTGCTCGACCAGGACTACACGTGGTGGGACGAGAGCGAACGCAAGCACACCGACAAGGGCGCCGGTGCGCGCGTCGTCGTGTTCGACCCTGGTGCCGACGCGGTGGGCACCTACCACGGCCCCATCGACCCGACGACCGGCGACATCCCCGCCTGGATCCGCAACGTCGCCGTCTCGGTGCCGGGTACCACGACCACGATGACCAGCTTCGGCGACGGCACCGGCGCGCAGCTGTACCGCTCGGCCGGACCCGACACGGCCGTGTTCCAGTGGGCCGGCGGCACGTTCCCGCAGCTGGAGCTCCCCGGTCCGACCGATGCCTCCTACTCGCGCGACCTCGCCCCGAAGCTCGTGGACTTCGTCGCCGGGATCGACAAGCCGAGCGGTTCGACCCTGACCGTGCTGGGGCACAGCTACGGCGGCGCGACCGTGGGCCTCGCGGAGAAGGCCGGGCTCGTCGCCGACCGCATCCTCTACGTCTCGGCGGCCGGCATGGGGGCGGGAGTGAGCGGCGTCGAGGACTTCCCGCACACCTCGGGCGTGCCGCACTACTCGATGATGGCGCGCGGCGATCTCGTCGTCGGTCTCATCCAGGGCAACGGTGCCGGCCAGATGCACGGGCAGTCGCCACTCACGGCCGACGGCGTGACGCGCCTGGAGACCGGGTGGATCCAGGACGAGCGCGGCGGACGCGTCGTCGACCTGGAGGACTACAACGTCGAGGGGAACGGCACACCGCGCGGTATCGACAGCCACAGCTCGGTGTACGACCCGCGCTCCGTGGCCTTCGACAACATCATCGCCGTGATCACCGGCGGCGACGCGATGCTGTTCGCACCGGACGACGTCTACAACCCGCGGCCGATCGTGGTGCCGGGTGGCGCCCCGATCGTCCAGGCCCCGGTGCGCACCGACGGCATCGACAAGCCGGACTTCGTGCCGGAGTACGCGAGGATCGAGGGATGACCAGGACCGCACGTGCCATCGCGCTGATGGCCGGCGTCCTCGTAGCCCTGACGCTGGGAGGATGCACCATGACCACCGACGAGAGCCGACTCGACGAATACCGGACAGAGGCCGAGGCGCTGGCCGACGAGATGGTCGGCATGATCCCGGCGGAGCTGGCCCCGACGACCGCTCCCGACGTCGAGTCGAGCGGACGCATGGTGCAGAACCCGGTCTCCGCCGACCCCTCGCCCGACGACCAGGTGTGGTGGCAGGTGGACGTCTACGTCGAGCCGGTGCAGCGCGCCGCAGCCTCCGAGGACGCGGCGAAGGCGATCGCGGCGGGTCTGCTCGACGACGGGTGGGAGCACACCGATGCGCGCGAGACCGGAGAGGGCCGGCGGACCGCGGACGCCTACGCGAAGGACGACTGGTACGTCGAGGTGACCTGGGTGCGCACGGAGGAGGGCAAGTTCGAGACCGTCGAGCTCTCGGTCCTCAGCCCCCGCACGACCCGCGGCGACCACGACGAGATCCGCTCCTGACGCCGATGCCGCCCGCCGGGGTCGGAGCATCCGGCGACGTCGCCTAAAATCGATCCATGCGCGCCGCGGAGATCCAGGACGACCTTGCACAGATCCTCGTCACCGAGGAGGAGATCACCGCGAAGCTGGAAGAGCTCGCCGCGCGCGTCGCGGCCGACTACCAGGGCAAAGACCTCCTGCTGGTGGGCGTGCTCAAGGGGGCGGTCATGGTCATGGCCGACTTCGCGCGGGCTCTGCCGTTCCACGCCCCGATGGACTGGATGGCGGTGTCGAGCTACGGCGCGAGCACCAAGTCCAGCGGCGTCGTGCAGATCCGCAAGGACCTCGACACCGACCTGCACGGCAAGCACGTGCTCATCGTGGAGGACATCATCGACTCCGGCCTCACCCTGAGCTGGCTGCTGGAGAACTTCGAGTCGCGCGGTGCCGAGTCGATCGAGGTACTGGCGCTGCTGCGCAAGCCCGAGGCCGCGAAGGTCGAGATCGACTGCAAGTACGTCGGCTTCGACATCCCGGTCGAGTTCGTGGTGGGCTACGGCCTCGACTACGCCGAGCGCTACCGCAACCTCCGCGACGTCGCGGTCCTCGCGCCGCACGTCTACAGCTGAGCCTCCGCACACCTCCGAGCACGCCGCGGAACCGTTGCGCCGTGGGTGAACGCACAGCGGCCCCCTAGCGGGGAGGCGATACGCTGATCCGACCATGGATGTGAAGAAGCTCACCCGCAACCCGCTGATCTACGTCGCACTGATCGGCGTGCTGCTCTTCGGCGGATTCCTGCTGATCTCGAACCTGGGTGCGCCGAAGCAGATCACGACGCAGCAGGGCCTCGAGCTCCTCTCGGGCAAGACCGTCACCGAGGTCGTCACGACCGACGGCGACCAGCGCGTCGACATGACCCTGTCGAAGCCGTTCGAGGGTTCCGAGAACGTGCAGTTCTACTACGTCGAGGCGCGGGCGGACGAGGTCGTCTCCGCGATCGACGCGGCCGCCCCGAAGGACGGCTTCAACGACGCGGTGCCGCGCGCGACCTGGTTCGACGGCTTCCTCTCGCTCCTCCTCCCGCTCGTGCTCCTCGGCCTGCTGTTCTGGTGGCTGCTGTCGTCGATGCAGGGCGGTGGCGGCAAGGTCATGCAGTTCGGCAAGTCCAAGGCCAAGCTCGTCAACAAGGAGACGCCCACCGTCACGTTCGCCGACGTCGCCGGTGCCGACGAGGCGATCGAGGAGCTCCACGAGATCAAGGAGTTCCTGCAGGACCCGGCGAAGTTCCAGGCGATCGGCGCCCGCATCCCGAAGGGCGTGCTGCTGTACGGCCCTCCCGGAACCGGCAAGACGCTCCTCGCCCGTGCCGTCGCCGGGGAGGCCGGTGCCCCCTTCTACTCGATCTCCGGCTCGGACTTCGTCGAGATGTTCGTCGGCGTCGGCGCCTCGCGCGTGCGCGACCTGTTCAGCCAGGCGAAGGAGAACGCCCCCGCGATCATCTTCATCGACGAGATCGACGCCGTCGGCCGCCACCGCGGCGCCGGCATGGGCGGCGGCAACGACGAGCGCGAGCAGACGCTGAACCAGATGCTCGTCGAGATGGACGGCTTCGACCCGAACGCGAACGTCATCGTGATCGCGGCCACCAACCGCCCCGACATCCTCGACCCCGCGCTGCTGCGCCCCGGTCGCTTCGACCGCCAGATCGGCGTGGACGCGCCCGACCTCAAGGGCCGGCAGAAGATCCTCGAGGTGCACAGCAAGGGCAAGCCGCTGTCGAAGAGCGTCGACCTCGAGGTCGTCGCCCGCAAGACCCCGGGTTTCACCGGCGCCGATCTCGCGAACGTGCTCAACGAGGCCGCTCTGCTCACCGCGCGGTCGAACGCGCAGCTGATCGACAACCGCGCCCTCGACGAGGCCATCGACCGCGTGATCGCCGGCCCGCAGCGCCGCACCCGCGTGATGAAGGACAAGGAGAAGCTCATCACGGCGTACCACGAGGGTGGTCACGCGCTCGCCGCCGCCGCGATGAACTACACCGACCCGGTGACCAAGATCACGATCCTCCCGCGCGGCAAGGCCCTCGGCTACACGATGGTGCTGCCGATCGACGACAAGTACTCCGTCACCCGCAACGAGCTGCAGGATCAGCTGACCTACGCGATGGGCGGCCGCGTCGCGGAGGAGATCGTCTTCCACGACCCGACCACCGGGGCATCGAACGACATCGAGAAGGCGACCTCGATCGCCCGCAAGATGGTCATCGAGTACGGCATGACCACGCAGGTCGGCCCGGTCAAGCTCGGCACCGAGGGCGGCGACATGTTCGTGGCCAGGGACATGGGCCGCGGTCGCGAGTACTCCGAGAAGGTGGCGGAGCGGGTCGACGCCGAGGTGCGCGCCCTCATCGAGCAGGCGCACAACGAGGCGTACGCGGTGATCAGCGAGAACCGCGACATCCTCGACCGTCTCGCGCTGGCGCTGCTCGAGGAGGAGACCCTCGACCACAACCGCATCGCCGAGATCTTCACCGAGGTCAAGAAGCTGCCCGAGCGCCCGCTGTGGCTGTCGAGCGAAGACCGTCCGGTGTCGGAGCGCCCGCCGATCGAGGTCCCGAAGAAGGACGTGTCGCTCGCGGCCTCCGTCGAGGCGCCGTCCGCTGCCCCGCGTGCGCAGCAGGGATCGGCAGGAGCAGGCAACCCCCGCCCCGCGACGGCGTGACGTGACGGTCGACAGGGAGCGCGTCGAGCGGCTCACCCGCGAGCTGCTGGAGGCGATCGGCGAGGACCCGGACCGACCGGGCATCAAGCAGACCCCGGCGCGCATGGCGGAGCTCTACGCGGAGTTCTTCTCCGGCGTGGGGGAGGACCCCGGAGCGCCCCTCGCGCACACGATCAGCGTGACGCGCGGTCCTGCCCCCGACACCCTGCCGTCCGGTGCGGTGCTGCTGCGCGACATCCGGTTCCGCTCGGTGTGCGAGCACCACCTGCTGCCGTTCGCCGGGCACGCGCACATCGCCTACCTTCCGGGCGAGCAGGTCGTCGGCCTCGGGGCGCTGGTGCGCGTGGTCGAGATCCTCGCGGCACGGCCGCAGGTGCAGGAGCGGCTCGGTGAGCAGATCGCCGACACGATCGCCGAGCACCTCGACACGCGGGGCGTGCTGGTGGTGCTCGATGCGAGCCACGGCTGCGTCACGATGCGCGGCGGGCGGCAGACCGAGGCGTCGACCCTCACGATCGCCGCGCGCGGGGAGTACACCGATGCCGTCGCCAGGGCCGAGCTCGTGACTCTGATCGGCATGTCCGTCCCGTCCGCCGGCGCGCGCTGATGACCGGCATCTGGGGCATCGTCAATGTCACGCCCGACTCGTTCAGCGACGGCGGCCGCTACTTCGACGTGGAGCGCGCGGTGGAGCACGGCCTGCGGTTGCGGGCCGACGGCGCGACTGTGCTCGACGTCGGCGGGGAGTCGACCAGGCCGGGCGCGGAGCGTGTCGGTGCAGACGAGGAGCAGCGTCGCGTGCTCCCCGTGATCGAGCAGCTCGCGGCGGCCGGTGTGCCGGTGAGCGTGGACACGCTGAACGCCGCCACGGCCGCGGCGGCCGTGCGCGCGGGCGCCCGGATCGTGAACGACGTGTCGGGCGGCCTCGCCGATCCGGACATGCGTGCGGCCGTCGCCGAGTCGGGTGCCGACTACGCGATCGGCCACTGGCGCGGTTTCTCGGACGACATGTACGCGAGGGCGGAGTACCGCAGGGTGGCGCGCGACGTCGCGGGCGAGCTGCAGGAGCGGTTGGGGGAGGCCGCCGCCGCCGGCATCGCCCCGTCGCGAGTGATCCTCGACCCCGGGATCGGCTTCGCCAAGGCCGGGGCACAGAACTGGGACGTGCTGCGCGGCCTCGACGAGATCGTCGCGCTCGGCCCGCGCGTGCTCATCGGCACCTCGCGCAAGCGGTTCCTCGCCGAGGTGCTGCAGGGCGCACGGCCCGAAGACGGCGAGGTGACGCAGGCGCGACGCGATCTGGCGACCGCCGTCACGAGCGCCCTCGCCGCGCAGGCCGGGGTGTGGGCCGTCCGGGTGCACGACGTCGCCGCGACGCGCGACGCGCTCGCGGTCGCGAAAGCCTGGCGCGGCTGAGGCGGCGTCGGAGCCGCGCCGTACGCTAGAGGCATGGACTTCCTCGACGAGATCGTGCTGACAGGGCTGACGGTGTTCGGCCGCCACGGGGTCTACGCGCACGAGCGCGAGGAGGGGCAGGAGTTCACGATCGACCTGCGTCTGCGGCTCTCGCTGGAGCAGGCCGCCGGATCGGACGACGTGGCCGACACGGTGCACTACGGCGAACTGGCGGAACGCGTGGCCGCGGTGGTCGCCGGCGAGCCGGTCAACCTCATCGAGACCCTGGCGGAGCGCATCGCCGCGGTCGCCCTCGACGACCGTCGCGTGCAGGGCGTCACCGTCACGGTGCACAAGCCGCACGCGCCCATCCCGCTGGAGTTCGCCGATGTGGCCGTCACGGTGCACCGCACCCGGGCGCCGGAGACCCTGGAGGACATCACGGTATGAGCCGCAATCTCACGCGCCCGCCCGACGTTCCCGCCCCGCGCCCGGGTCGCCCGGAGACGGTCGCGGTCGTGGCGCTCGGGGCGAACCTGGGCGACCGGCAGAAGACGATCCGCGCGGCCGTCGAGCGCATCCGTCGGCTGCCGCTGGTGAGCGACGTGCGCGTCTCGCGGCTGTTCGAGACGGTGGCGGTGCGCCTCGACGGTCCCGACCCCGACGCCCCGGGCTACGTCAACGCAGTCGCGCTCGTCACCACGCGGCTGGCGCCGGAGATCCTGCTGGGCATGCTGCACGCGATCGAGGACGAGAACGGGCGCGTGCGAGAGGAACGGTGGGGCGACCGCACGCTCGACCTCGACCTCATCGCGTACGGCGATGTCGAATCGGACGACCCGCGGCTGGAGCTGCCGCATCCGCGCGCGGCCGAGCGCCTGTTCGTGCTGGAGCCGTGGCTCGACGTCGACCCCGGCGCCGCACTGGTCGGACACGGACGCGTCGACGACCTCGTGGCGGGGCTGCGGGCGCGGGGCGACGCATGAAGCGCACGTCCGTCGGGCTGCTCGCCGTGCTCGCCCTCCTCGGGGGCGCCGTGGGGTTCGCGCTCGACCAGATGCTGACCGCGGGAGGGCGGGCCACGTTCACGCCGTCGCTGCTGCTGCCCGTGCTGCTCGTGCTCATCGCGATCGCGGCGCTCGGAGTCGCCTGGCCGGTGCGCCGCAGCGTCCGCTCCGGAACGCGTATCGACCCGTTCCGCGCGCTTCGTGCCGCGACACTGGCGCGGGCGTCGAGCCTGCTCGGCGCGATCATGGCCGGCTTCGGCGCAGGACTGCTGCTCTTCCTTCTGACGAGGCCGATCGATCCGCCGGTAGGGTCGACAGTGGCGATGGCCGCGCTGATCGCGAGTGCAGTCGTGCTCGTCGTGGCCGCCCTCATCGCTGAACAGTTCTGTACCCTCCCGAAGGATCCTGATGACTCAGAACCCAGAGACCGCGCCCCTGAACCCGGCGGAGGGCACTGACCTCGACGCGCTGGACCGCGGCACGTACACGCAGTTGCGCACGGCGCGCAACGAGGCGCGCCTCGAGCTCGACGGCACGTGGCACCAGATCTCGCCGCGGTACGTCGTGTCGCAGATCGTGCAGAACGTCATCTTCCTGGTGATCGTCGCCGTCGCCGCGGTGGTGCTGAACGTCGTGCTCGAGCAGGACTGGGTCTGGATCCCCGCGGGCGCGATCATCCTGATCACCCTGATCACGCTCGTGATCCTCCCGCGGCAGGCGCGCGCGATCGGCTACATGCTGCGCGCGGACGACATCGTGTTCCGCAAGGGGATCCTGTGGCAGCGCATGATCGCCGTGCCGTACGGGCGCATGCAGCTGGTCGACATCACGCAGGGCCCGCTCGACCGGGCGTTCGGCGTGTCCCAGCTGAAGATGGTGACGGCGGCGGCGACGACGGGCGTGCAGATCCCCGGACTCACCCAGGCGGCGGCCGAGGCCCTGCGCGACACGCTCATCCAGGTGGCCGAGACCCGCCGGACCGGCCTGTGAGCGAGGCGCAGCTCCCCGGCTCCGCGGTCGGTCAGGCCGCGGCGCCGTCGACGAACCTCGCCGACGGCGAGTGGCACCGCATGCATCCGCTCACGCCGCTGTTCAAGGGCGGCCTGGCGCTGATCATCGTGGCCGGCATCGTGATCGCCAACATGCGCGATCGTGTGATCGCATGGCTCGTCGGCATGTTCACGCCGGAGGAAGCGCACTACGGCGACTACACCGGCGGCGATCCGGTGGACTGGGTGCTCTCGAACAACCTGGCGCTCGTGGCGCTGCTCGGCGTGCTGGTGCTCGTCGTCGTGCTCGTGGCGATCTTCTGGTTCGTGTGGCGCTTCCAGCAGTTCCGCATCACGGGCGACCACGTGGAGGTGCGCAAGGGCATCATCTTCCGGTCGCACCGGCGTGCGCCGCTCGACCGGGTGCAGGGCGTGAACCTGACGCGCCCCTTCCCCGCGCGGATCATCGGCCTCGCGAAGCTGGAGGTGGTCGGGGCGGGCAATGACGCCAACGTCGAGCTCGAATACCTGGCCACGCCGCGTGCGGAGGGCGTGCGCGCGGAGATCCTGCGTCTGGCGTCGGGTGCACGGGCCGCCCGGCACGCCGCCATGAACCCGGGTGCGGAGGTGCCGGGGGAGCGGGTGTCGGCACGGTCGCAGCTCGTCGGCTCGATGAACCAGGGGGTCACCGGCCTCATCGCGGGCGTCGATCTGGAAGACGTGGTGCCGGAGAGCGTCGTGAAGATCCCCACGGGGCGTCTGATCGGCTCGCAGGTGATCTCGGGTCTGCTGTGGCTCGTGTTCTTCGGTGCGATCTTCGCGATCGCGATCGGCAGCACGATCATCGGGGTCCTCGTCGACGGTGATCCGGACGGCGGCATCGTGCTGCTCGGGATCGGGCTCGGCATGGGCGTGCCGATGGTGGTGGCCGTCGTCGGTATCACCTGGGCGCAGATCTCCAAGTCGCTGCGCTACTCGATCGCGCCGACGCCGGACGGCGTGCGCATCACCTACGGGCTGCTCACCACCGTCACCGAGACGCTTCCGCCCGGCCGCATCTTCGCGGTCGAGGTGTCGCAGTCGCTGCTGTGGCGTCCATTCGGCTGGTGGACCATCAAGATCAACCGGATGAGCGGCAAGAGCGCGGCGCAGCAGTCCTCCGGCAGCGGCCAGCAGTTCAACGTGGTGCTGCCGGTGGGCAAGCGCGCCGATGTCGAGCGGGTGCTCGCGCTGGTGCTTCCCGACCTTCCGCCCGCGAGCATCCCGCTGTTGTGGGAGCAGGGCGTCGTGGGTCCCGCCGCGGACGACCCCTACCGCACGATGCCGCAGCGCGCGTGGTGGCGGCGGCCCGTCTCCTGGAGACGCCACGGCTACGCGGTGACCGCGGACGGGCTGCTGCTGCGGCGGGGCATCGTCTGGCGCAAGCTCGCGGTGTTCCCGCTGGCCCGACTGCAGGGCGTGTCGCTGAACCAGGGGCCGATCGATCGGGCGCAGCGGGTGTCCGGCGCGCAGGTGCACACCGTCCCCGGCCCGATCACCGGGATCCTCGCGGGGCTGGAGCGCGCGGACGCCCTCGCTCTGCTGGACGACGTCAGCCGCGCGGCCGCTGAGGCGGCGTCGCGCGACCGCACGCACCGGTGGAGCGAGCACGCGGTCGCACCGGAGCCCCCGGCGTTCACCGGTCCGCCGCCACCTCCGGGTGCACGGCCCGCGCCCTTCGCCCCACCCGTGGGGTCGCCCGCGGTGCCGCCGGTGGGGTCGCCCGCGGTGCAGCCTCCCGCGGTGCCTCCGGTGCCGCCCGCCGCGGTGCCGCCCGTCGCGGTGCCTCCGGTGCAGCCGCCCGCCGTGCAGCCTCCCGCGGCGCCCGCGGTGCAGCCTACGGTGTCGCCGCCTCCGGTGCAGCCTCCCGCGGTGCCTCCGGTGGGGTCGCCCGCCGCGGTGCCTCCGGTGCAGCCGCCCGCGGTGCCTCCGGTGCAGCCGCCCGCCGTGCAGCCGTCCGCGGCGCCTACGGTGCCGCCGCCTGCGGTGCAGCCGCCGCCGGTGCCGCCGGTGCAGCCTCCCGCGGTGCAGCCGCCGCCGACGCCCCCCGTGCAGCCGCCCGTGGTTCCGCCGACCCGTCGGTCGTCGAGGCCGGCTCCGACCGAGGAATGAGCGCCATGCGGGACGGCCGGCTGGGCGTCGGCATCGTCGGTGCAGGTCGCGTCGGGCCCGTGCTGGGCGCTGCGCTCGCCGGTGCAGGTCACGCCGTCGTCGGTATGACCAGTGGATCCGACGACGAACGAGCCTCGGCCGTGCTCCCCGGTGTGCCCGTGCTCGAGACGCAGGAGGTCGTCCGCCGGGCCGAGCTCGTGATCCTCGCCGTGCCCTCCGAGCAGCTCCCGGCGCTTGTCGCCGGCATCGCCGAAGTGGGCGGGTGGCAGGTGGGTCAGCTGGTGCTGCACACCGATGCGGCGCACGGCATCGAGGTGCTCCGTCCTGCCGCTGAGCGCGGAGCGATCCCGCTGGCGGTGCACCCGGCGATCACGTTCACCGGGACATCGATCGATCTCCGTCAGTTGCAGGCCGGCTATGCCGCGGTGACCGCTCCCGCGGCCGTCCTTCCCATCGCGCAGGCGCTGGCCGTGGAGATGGGCTGCGAACCGGTGGTGATCGCGGACGCGGACCGGCCCGCGTACGCGGATGCGATCGCGACCGTGACCGAGTTCTCGCGGTCGATCATCGGGCAGTCCACGTCCCGGCTGCGGGAGATCGGCGTCGACAATCCCGGGGGGTACCTGTCTGCGCTCGTGCAGTCCACGGTGGAGCGGGCGCTGCGCGAATCGTCCGAGCCGCCACCCCTGATCTGACGGCGCTCACCGTCCGCCCGAGAAGCCGCCGCCGCCCCCGCCGCCCGAGAAGCCGCCGCCGAACGATCCGCCGCTCGACGAGGACCCGGTCGTCGGCGCCGTGTACGTCGCCGCCGACTGCGACGACGACATGAACGCCGCGAGCTGCACGCGCAGCGCGAGCGAGGTGGGATCGCCGATCCAGGCCGCGCCGCGCTGCTCTCGGGTGTAGGCGCGTTCGAGGACCTCGCCCCACTCGTCCTCCATCCCGAACAGCATCGCGTACGGCAGCAGTCGCTCATACACGTGGATCACCTCGGCACCATCGACCTCACGGCGTTCCGCACCGGTGTACGACTGCAGCATGCGCAGGCGGTCCTCCTCGGCCACGCGGATGAACTCGCGCACGCCCTGGAGGTACTCGAGCGTCCGGGCACCCTCCGGGGTGAGCACGGTGTGCTTCGAGAACGAGTAGAAGGCGGCGATGCCGACCAGTACCACGGCGAACGCCGCGGCGACGAGCGCCGGGATCGCGGCCAGCCGCCCGCTCGCCACGGCCCAGATGCCCACCCCGAGGCCCGCCAGCGCGATCGCGATGGCACACCACTGCACGACGACGGCGCCGCGACTCCGGGCCCGCTCCGTGAGGCCCCGCGTGGCGGCGGCCGTGGCCCCGGCGGTGGTGAGCGCCGACATGCGGGCGGCGAAGCTCTCGCTCGCGGTCGGCAGGTCGACCACGCCTTCCGCGTCGGCGCCGTGGAACAGGGCGTCGAGGGCGGCCGCGTCGAGCTCGTCCGGTGCGGAACCAGCAGGAAGACGGCGAAGTCGGGGTTGCTCGGGGCTGTCCCCCTCCTCGATGCGCAGCGCTCCGCGGACCGCGAGGTGCACGATCTCCGCGGGGATGACGTCCTGCGCCTTCGGGATGACCGCGGCGGCGACGAGCGGCGGCAGCGTCTCGGGCACGTCGTACTGGGCGACGACGATCCCCGTCGCGCGGCGGCGACGTCGGGTGAAACCTGCAACGGCGAGCCACCCCGCGACCGCGACGCCGACCGCGCCGATCGCCGCTATCAGCGGCCCGACGTCCGCGACCGGGTCGGGCGTGCGGGCCGGCGGCTGCTGGACGGTGCCCGCCCCGAACCCGATCGCGACCGTCACGCCGTCCCCGGCCGCAAGGTCCGCCGCCGACGTGCGGAACGTGGCGCCGTCGCCCGTGGGGTCTGGACCGTCGAGCGTGCACGCGGTCGTGGATCCCGCCGGCCCCTGGTAGCAGCGGGTCGAACCGGTGAGCCTCGCGGCCAGCGCAGCGTCCACGTGGACTTCGGCGTCGAACCGCTCGATCGGCTGCGTGCTGTCCAGCGGAAGGAGGTTCCAGTAGAACTCGTCGACCGCGGGCGTCGCGGAGTCTCTCGGCGACGTGGCCAAGACGACATCGCTCATCTCGTACTCGATCACATACGTCGTCAGGCCGCGCGCGTACTGGTCGTCGCCGGTGAGCACCAGCAGCAGTCCGTCCTCGTCGTCGGTCTCGAACGGGACGTCGCGCCCTTCGCCGTCGGTGACGGACAGCACGCGGGTGTCGATGCGGGCGTTCTCGTACGAGGTCGCGAGGCCCCGGACGATCCCGCGGTTCTGGTCGAACTCAGGGAACCGTGCCACGAGGGTCTCGGTCACGTGGAGGCGAGCGCGACCGTCGACGAGACTCAGGTCGTAGGTGGCGTCCCACGACGCGTACGAGAAGTCGTCCACGTCGGCGGCGACCGTACGCGCCGCGGTGCCCGCGGTGCCCGTGGCGGCCGCGGCTGCCGGCGCGACCGCAGCGCGGTCCGACCGGGCGGAGGTGAGTGCCGGAGCGGCGGAGGCCGAGGCGACGGGGAGGACGATGGCGCCGGCGGCGAGGACGAGGGCGGCGGAAGCGCGGGCGATCCTGGAGAGGGCCATGCACCGAGGCTACCCAGCGACGGCCGCGGGCCCGCATCGCGCCTCGGTAAACTGGGGGAGACTTTCAAGGAGCCCCGCACATGACTGACGCGTCCGCCGCGCCCGAATCGGCCACGACCGACTCTTCCCCCGAGGACGACGTCCACGAGCAGAAGGCGGTGCGACTCGCCAAGCGCGAGCGCCTGATCGCCCGACGCTCGGATGCGGGGGGCGGCGCGTTCCCCGTGGGCGTGCCGGTGACCCACTCGATCCCCGCCCTACGCGCGGAGTACGGCGAGCTGGAGGCGGGCGCGGAGACCGGTGTCGTGGTCGGGGTGGCTGGCCGCGTGGTCTTCAGCCGCAACACCGGCAAGCTCTGTTTCGCGACGCTGCAGGCCGGCGACGGCAGCCGCATCCAGGCGATGGTCTCGCTCGCGAACGTGGGCGAGGAGTCGCTGGCCGACTGGAAGGAATACGTCGACCTCGGCGACCACGTGTTCGTGCACGGCGAGGTCATCTCGAGCCGCCGCGGAGAGCTGTCGATCATGGCGGACGACTGGGCGATCGCGTCGAAGGCCATCCTGCCGCTGCCGAACGCCTATGCGGAGCTCAGCGAGGAGGGCCGCGTGCGCAGCCGCTACCTCGACCTGATCGTGCGCGAGCAGGCCCGCACGACCGTCCGGGCGCGCGCCGCCGTGAACGCCAGCCTGCGGGCGACGTTCGCGAGCCACGACTACCTCGAGGTCGAGACCCCGATGCTGCAGGTGCAGCACGGTGGGGCATCGGCGCGTCCGTTCGTCACGCACTCGAATGCGTTCGACACCGAGCTCTACCTGCGCATCGCTCCGGAGCTGTACCTCAAGCGGGCCGTGGTCGGCGGGATCGAGCGCGTGTTCGAGATCAACCGCAACTTCCGCAACGAGGGCGCCGACTCGACGCACAGCCCCGAGTTCGCGATGCTCGAGGCCTACCAGGCCTACGGGGACTACAACCAGATGGCCGCCCTCACGCAGGAGCTCGTGCAGCAGGCGGCGATCGCGGTCTCCGGCTCGACGACCGTGACCTGGGCGGACGGCACCGAGTACGACCTCGGCGGCGAGTGGGACCGCATCTCCATGTACGAGTCGCTGTCGGCGGCGTCGGGCCGCACGGTGACGCCGCAGGACGCGGTGGAGGACCTGATCTCGTTCGCGCAGGCCCACGGTGTGGACGTGCCACCGCAGGCCACGCACGGCAAGCTGGTGGAGGAGCTCTGGGAGCACTTCGTGAAGGGCGACCTGGTGCGCCCGACCTTCGTGATGGACTTCCCCGTCGACACCTCGCCCCTCGTGCGCGAGCACCGCTCGATCGCGGGCGTCGTGGAGAAGTGGGACCTCTACATCCGCGGGTTCGAGCTCGCGACGGGGTACTCGGAGCTGGTCGACCCTGTCATCCAGCGGGAGCGGTTCGAGGAGCAGGCGAAGCTCGCGGCCCGTGGCGATGTCGAGGCGATGCCGATCGATCAGGAGTTCCTGCGGGCACTCGAGCACGGCATGCCGCCGTCCGGCGGCATGGGGATGGGGATCGACCGTCTGCTGATGGCCATCACCGGCCTGGGCATCCGCGAGACCATCCTCTTCCCCCTCGTGAAGTGACCGGCACCCGTTCATCGGCGGGTCCGTCCGCGGAAGGCCCAGTCGGGTAGCGCCTCCTCGGCGATCAGCCTCTCGAGGAGCATGGCGAGGCTGTACTCCCGATCGATGTCGCGCGCGAGCTCGACGTAGCGACCGGCGTGCGTGGCGCGGCCGAGTGCCCACGACAGCCACGCCGCTGCGGTGAGGGGCGCGGGTCGTGCCGTGCGTGGTGCCCTCGCTGCGGCATGACGCACCACCTCCAACGCGCTGCGGAGCCGATTCGGATCGGGTGTGGGTCCGCGGCCGACGAACACCCGCCCGAGCTCGTCGGGAATTGGGCTGCCCGAGGCGGTGAAGGCGAGCTGCGCCTGGAGCGCACGGATACCGCCCTCTCGATCGCTCGCCCACTGCGCAAGGGCGGCGTCGCGGAGCGCGGGGCGCTGAAGGCACCAGAGCAGCGCCGCCCAGGCGAAGGGCGGGATCGTGTCCGGGCCTTTCAGCACCGCTTCGAAGAGCCCGGGGAGGTCGTCCAGCAGCGCGAGCGCGGCGAGCGCCTGCGGATCCTCCCGACCGGACACGCGGCCCTTCCCGTCCAGCGCGCCGCGGAGCCCGGTCAGCGCGCGCTCGACGCGCTGGCGCTCGGGCGCCCCCACGCGCGGTACCCGGGCTCCCGCGAGCTGGTCGCCGGACACGTCGCCGATCGAGGGGTGCGCGGGCGTGGGGCCGATCTCGGCGAGCGGCTTCAGCGTCGGCTTCCGGTCGAGGTAGCTGCTCCACCCGCCCGGCGTCACGCAGAGAGCATCCATCACTCGCATGCCCGCACCGCGCAGGCCGGCGAGAAGATGATCCACCACCACGGCGCCGGGCAGCACCAGGCCATCCGCCGTCGTGACGCTCTCCTCGTCCGTGTACACGACGACGGCGGCGCCGTCCGTGCCGCGGACGCGCTGCAGGAGCCGCACGGCCGAGGCGGCGTAGCGGCCGGGGGGCATCGCGTCGTCGGGCGGGTCGAGCCGCATCGCCCCGTCGGTGCGGGAGCCGCGGAACGGCAGGAGCACGATGCTCCGGCGCGGAGTGAACCCGGCGAGGGTGGGCACGATGCCCAGGAACTGGGCGGAGTCGGAGGCGTTGAGCACGGTGGTCATCCCGAGAGCATCGCCCGGTCGGCATCGCGTGGCGGGCCGCGAACCCGCAGTCGGGGGAGCATTCGTGGGAACCGGGCTCTGTGGAGGAGACCCTCGCGTACCATGGAGTCATGGACAACTTCTGGCTCGCCGCGGCATGGTCGCTCCTGCCGACCATCGGAGTCAGCATCGTGTTCGTCGTCGTCCTCCGCGGCATCCTGCGCTTCGACCGCACCGAGCGGAAGGTGCACGCCCAGATCGAGGCCGAGGAACGCGCCGCGCGCGGACTCCCGCCGCGCACCTGAGTCCGACCCATCCGCTACTGTGAAGCGAGCGTGCCTGGTCTGGCGCGCACCGGGGTCATGACCCCTGATGCGGGCGAGGGGGTGCGATGACAGCCTGGACCTGGGGCTGGTGGTTCGCGGTCTTCCTCCTGCTCCTCGACATCACGATCCGCGTCACCGCCATCATCGTGATCCCGCGCAACCGGCGTCCCACGGCAGCGATGGCGTGGCTGCTGGCGGTGTTCTTCATCCCCTTCGTCGGCGTGTTCCTCTTCCTCCTCATCGGCAACCCGCGACTGCCGCGGGCCCGCCGCCGCAAGCAGGACCAGATCAACGAGTACATCGCCGAGACCAGCGAGCACCTGCACTTCGGCACGCTGCGTCCGAACGCCCCCGCGTGGTTCGGACCGATCGTGCAGATGAACCAGCGCCTCGGAGCCCTCCCGCTCTCCGGTGACAACGGCGCGCACCTGATCTCCGACTACCAGGAGTCGCTCGACGAGATGGCGGAGGCGATCCGCACCGCCCAGGACTACGTGCACGTCGAGTTCTACATCCTGCAGTCCGACGAATCGACCGACAACTTCTTCCGCGCGCTCGAAGAGGTCGCGGCACGCGGGGTCGCGGTGCGCGTCCTGCTCGACCACTGGGCCAACCGGGGCAAGCCGCGCTACCGCCAGACCGTCGCACGACTCAACGCGATGGGGGCCGACTGGCACCTGATGCTGCCCGTGCAGCCGCTCAAGGGGAAGATGCAGCGCCCCGACCTGCGCAACCACCGCAAACTGCTCGTCGTCGACGGGAACATCGCGTTCCTCGGGTCGCAGAACATCACCGACTCGACCTACAACCTGCGCAAGAACATCCGCCGCGGACTGCACTGGGTCGACCTCATGGTGCGCCTCGACGGGCCGGTCGTGCTGAGCGTGAACGCCATCTTCCTGAGCGACTGGTACAGCGAGACCGATGTGGTCCTCCAGGAGATCGACATCGCGCACGCCAACATCGGGTCCGGCGATCTGGACTGCCAGGTCGTGCCGTCCGGTCCGGGGTTCGAGGTGGAGAACAACCTCCGGCTCTTCCTCGCGCTGCTGTACGCGGCGAAGAAGCAGATCATGATCATCAGCCCGTACTTCGTCCCGGACGAGGCGCTGCTGCTGGCCGTCACCGCAGCGGTCGATCGCGGCGTCCAGGTCGAGCTGTTCGTCTCGGAGGAGGGCGACCAGGCGATGGTCTACCACGCCCAGCGCAGCTACTACGAGGTGCTGTTGCGGGCGGGGGTGCGCATCTGGATGTACCGCAAGCCCTACATCCTGCACACCAAGAGCCTCACGATCGACGACGAGGTGGCGGTGATCGGCTCGAGCAACATGGACATGCGCTCGTTCGGCCTCAACCTCGAGGTGTCGATGCTCGTCCGTGGCGAGGAGTTCGTCAGGGAGATGCGCGAGGTGGAGGACAAGTACCGGTCGCTCAGCCGCGAGCTCACGCTCGAGGAGTGGATGCAGCAGCCGCTGCGGTCCACCGTGCTCGACAACCTGGCGCGGCTCACCTCGGCGCTGCAGTGACCGGCCCCGCGGGCCGAGCCCCGTAGGCAGGGGAGGATGCCGCGAGTACCCTGAGGGCATGACTCCTCGCCGGCTCCTCCTCGTCGCGTCCTCCGCGCTCGCCGCGGCCCTGCTCCTCGCCGGTTGCACGGTGGGTCCGGGCAACACCGCCCCGAACTCGACATCGGAGCCGTCGAGCGGTCCGGGCAACGCGGGCGGCGGTGACGATTCGGGCGACCTGGAGGGCGCACTGCTCGACGACGGGCGCATGTTCGCGGTCGTCAGCTGGGGCTCCTCCACGTGCCTGCCCCAGGTCGACCAGGTCTCCGCGGAGGGCCAGACGGTGTCGGTCACGCTGGTCGAACCCGAGGGCGACGGCGCGACGGAGAAGGCGTGCACGGCGGATCTCGCTCCGCGCGCGAGCGTCGGCGCGCTGCCGCAGGGCGTGGATCCGACCAAGGACATCACCCTCCAGGTGACCTACGGGGACGTTTCCGATGACATCGACCTCGACGGCGACCCGGACGCGACCGGCACCCCGGGCGACCCGACGTCGTACGAGCCGTCCGCGGGATGGTTCGACGACGGCGGGCTGGTGCTGCTGACGTGGGGCTCGTCCGGATGCCCGCCCGTCGTGGAATCGGCCGAGGGCTCGGGCTCCGCGGGCACGGTCACCTTCGTCACCGACGACACCCAGGTGTGCACGATGGACATGGCCCCGCGCGCGACCGTGATCGAGTTCCCCGAGGACGACGTGGACGACGACGCGCCGTTCACCCTCACGCTCGTGGGCGGCGGACTCGACGGCACGGTGCAGGTGCGCTGACCCCGGCGCCGCCCCGTCAGAGGATGTGCACGGGGTGGCCGGCGGGCAGCGCCAGCAGCAGAGCGCCCGGGTCGGCGCGGCACACCACCCGCACGGCCTCGCCGAACTCATCGCCGTCGAGCTCGACGGGCGTATGCTCGCAGACATGCGCGAAAGTGAAGTGTTACCGACTGGCATCACTGCCCGGTGGAGGTGGGAAGTTTTTGCCCGCGTGGTGGTCGCGGCTTTGTTCGCCGCAGTCGGGGCTCTGTTACTTCTGGTCGGCGACTTCTGGGTCTGGCCGATTGCTCTCGTGATCCTCGGCGCATCCAGCCGAACTGCGGCACAAGCCTCTGATCGGCGAAGTCGCGGTAGGCGTCAGAGGGCATGGGACGCAAGGAGTTTCTCGTTCGCGGCGATTCTCATCCCAGCGATGCTGGGGATCGTGATTCCATTGCGGTCTTTGGGGGTCCCTCTGCGACCTTGGGTCACGTGGTACGTGCCCGCGGCGACTTTCGTGCTCATGATTGTCACCACCTGCTTGCTCGTACTCCTTCAGTTGCCCTCGCAGGGCGAGGGGACGCCGGCTCACCGTCGCCCCCTCTGATCAATGAGCGTTACGCGAGGCAGGTCATGATTCCTCCCATTCCGGTGAAGCCGAGCGCGGAAATCCAGATGAGCGATCCGTCTGCGCTAAGTACGCCGAAGACGCCGCTGACGATGGACATCAGACACCCGATCGGGTCCGGCTTTGGGTGATCAATCACGGTTCCTGTCACCGACAACTTGTAGTTCGCCACCATCACGCCGTTGATGTACTTGTGTAGGAAGCTGCCGTGGCAGTCCGTGGTTGGCTCTCCGACGCGCAGCGACCAACTGCTTCCGTCCGAGCCGATGCAGATGTACTCGTACTGACCCGTGCTCATCGTTGCGGAGCCGATGGGGCTGGCCGTGCGTACTTCGGTCTGTGCGCTTGTGGCCGCGCTCGCTGCTTGCGGAGCCACAGCCGCTCCGATGGCGATGCACGCGGCAGCACACAGGGTTACGACACTTCTCTTCATGATGTTCTTCCCTTCTCGATCGCGGTGAGCGCCGCGATGCCCGGGAAGCTATGAACTGACCAATCGGTTAGGGAACTGAAGTATTACGCGCCACCTCCTGACCGGCTGTCCAGTGCGTAGGGTCACTCAAAGTGGACACGAGGAGGTGGAGCGATGAGTGCGAAACGGAACGGCGTGCGCACAACGGCTTTGAGGGCGCTCAATGCCCGCTCGGTGATGAGCCCGGACTTGAACGCGGCACCCGAGATCATCGAGGCAGCCGTGCGTGTGTTCGACGAGTTCGGTTATGAGGGCACGAGTTTCCGTCGCATTGCGGAGGTTGCGGGAACCTCGAAGTCCCTCGTCACCTACTTCTTCCCAACCAAACAGGCCTTGGTTGGGACCATCGTCGATCTCGCCTTCCCCGGCGGCGTCTTCATGGGAACCAAACGCACGGATGATGACCCGCTCGATGCGATCGTCGCCGTAGCGGAGCAAGTGACCGACAGCCTTCTGCACGACCCGCTGGCGCGAGTGTCGCTCATGCTGATGGATCGGAGGACCGACGGCTCGCCGCCCGCAAGTCCCAAGTTCAGCGGGTGGCTCGCGCGCTTGACCGACTACCTCGAAGAAGCGCAACGGAAAGAGCTGATCGCTCCGGATGCCGATCCGCCAAGAGAGGCGAAGTACCTCCTATCTGGCATCATCGGACTTGCCGAGTTGGCAAGGGACAGCGGCGCCTACCTGCGGCTTGTCGAAGACGCTGTGCTGCTCACTCGCGACCGGCTCGCTCACATCGTCGTCGGCCCGCGGGCGGGTGAGCTTCGCGCGTAGGGTGCGCTGACCCCCGCGCCACCGCGTCAGAGGATGTGCACGGGGTGGCCGGCGGGCAGCGCCAGCAGCAGAGCGCCCGGGTCGGCGCGGCACACCACCCGCACGGCCTCGCCGAACTCGTCGCCGTCGAGCTCGACGGGCGTGGGAGCGGGCGCCGCCGCCTCGGCCGCCGCGCCGCGGAAGTAGTGCACCGAGGCGTCCGTGCCGCGGCGCTCCAGCACGAGGCGTCCCGCGCGGAAGCGGCGCAGCACCGAGTTGTCCCACCAGATCTTGCGCCACACACCCAGCCAGCCGAGCACACCGGTCGGCTGGATCACGGCGACGTCGAGTGCGGCATCGGTGATCGACGCGTCGGGGATCAGCGAGATGCCGGCGGGCAGCGTGCCGCAGTTCGCGAACAGGATGCTGTGGACCTTGGTGGAGTGCAGGCGCCCCTCACCGATCTGGTAGACGGCGCGGAACGGCTGGGCCCGGGGGAGCGATCGCGCAGCACCGTCGACGTACGCGATCCACCCGACCGATCGCTTCAGGTCGGAGCGCGTGTTCGCGATCATGTCGGCGTCCAGGCCGATGCCGGCGAGCACCACGAAGGCATGCTCGACCTCCTCGCCGTCCGCGCGGGTGAGCCGTGCCCAGCCGATGTCGATCGGGTGGCGGAAGTCGCCCAGAGCGGCACGGATCATCTCGGCGGGGTCGGTCAGCGGCAGTCCCAGGTTGCGCGCGAGGAGGTTGCCGGTGCCGCTCGGCAGGATCGCGAGCGGCACCCCGGTGCCGGCGATGGCCTCCGCGACCGCGCGCACCGTGCCATCGCCGCCCGCCACCAGCACCACGTCCACACCGCGGGCGAGCGCCTCGGCCGTGGCTCCCTGCCCGGCGTCGTCGACCGTCGTCGGGTAGAACGCCGGGTGCTGCCAGCCCGCCTCGCGGCACAGGTCTCGAACCTGCGCCCGCAGCCGCTTCCCGTCCACTTTCACCGGGTTGTACACGAGTGCCGCCTGCGAGGTGACAGGGGGGCTCGTGCGCATGGCGCTACTCTAGACCGGCAGCCGAGGGGCTCCGCCGCACCTCGTAGACTTGCGGAATGATCGACCTCGCACTCCTCCGCGAAAACCCGGAGATCGTCCGCCGTTCGCAGGCTGCCCGTGGCAACGACCAGAGCACCGTCGACGTCGCACTCGAGGCCGATCGATCGCGCAGGGCCGCGCTCGCCGCGTTCGAAGAGCTGCGTGCCGAGCAGAACGCCTTCGGCAAGCAGGTCGCCAAGGCCCCCAAGGAGGAGAAGGCGGCGCTCGTCGCCCAGGCGAAGGACCTCGCCGACCGCGTGAAGCAGGCGCAGCACGCCGCGAACGAAGCCTCGGAGCACGCGGCCGCGGCCCTCGCGCGCATCGAGAACGTCGTGATCGACGGTGTGCCGGCGGGGGGCGAGGAGGACTTCGTCGAGCTGCGGCGGGTGGGCGACGTCCCGGCGTTCGACTTCGAGCCCCGCGACCACCTCGAGCTCGGGGAGCTGCTCGGCGCGATCGACATGGAGCGCGGCGCGAAGGTCTCCGGCGCGCGCTTCTACTTCCTGCGCGGGATCGGCGCCCGGCTCGAGATCGCCCTCATGAACCTCGCGCTCGACACGGCGCTGCAGAACGGCTTCGTGCCGATGATCACGCCCACGCTCGTGCGGCCGGAGATCATGCAGGGCACCGGCTTCCTCGGCGAGCACGCGGACGAGGTGTACCACCTCGACAAGGACGACGACCTGTACCTGGTCGGCACGAGCGAAGTCGCGCTCGCCGGCTACCACAAGGACGAGATCGTCGACCTGTCCGACGGCGCCCTCCGCTACGCGGGCTGGTCCACGTGCTACCGCCGCGAGGCGGGATCGCACGGCAAGGACACCCGCGGCATCATCCGCGTGCACCAGTTCAACAAGCTCGAGATGTTCGTCTACACCTCGGCCGAGGACGCGGAGGCCGAGCACCTGCGGCTGGTCGCGCTGCAGGAGCAGATGCTCACCGCGCTCGGCCTCGCGTATCGCGTGATCGATGTCGCCGCTGGCGACCTCGGTTCGAGCGCCGCGCGCAAGTACGACATCGAGGCGTGGGTGCCCACCCAGGGTGCGTTCCGCGAGCTCACCTCGACCTCGAACTGCACGACCTACCAGGCCCGGCGCCTCGATGTGCGGTACCGGCCGCCGGTGGAGGAGGGGGCGTCCGCGCCGAAGACGCAGCACGTGGCCACGCTCAACGGCACGCTCGCGACCACCCGGTGGATCGTCGCCCTGCTCGAGACGCACCAGCAGGCGGACGGCTCCGTGCGGGTGCCCGAGGTGCTGCGCCCCTACCTCGGCGGACTCGAGGTGATCCGCCCGCTCGCCGACGCGCAGGCCGCCCGGTGAGCGCGCCCTGGTTGGTCGGCCTCGACGTCGACGGCACGATCCTGCTCCAGGACGAGACCATGAGCCCCGGTGTGCCGGAGGCGATCGCCCGCGTGCGCGACGCCGGACACCTGGTCACGATCGCGACGGGGCGCAGTTGGATGGGGACGCAGCGCTACGTGGAGGAGCTGGGTCTCACGGCGGATCTCGTCGTCTGCTCGAACGGCGCAGTGACGATGCGGCGCGTGGGCGACCGGTGGGAGCGCTGGCACGTCGAGACCTTCGACCCGACTCCCGCGCTGGCTCTGCTCCGTGACCGCCTCCCGGACGCGCGATACATGGTCGAGCTCGGCTCCGGACAGCGGCTCTTCACCGAG
Source organism: Microbacterium sp. NPDC059771 (assembly GCF_042732495.1). Lineage (NCBI taxonomy): Bacteria > Bacillati > Actinomycetota > Actinomycetes > Micrococcales > Microbacteriaceae > Microbacterium > Microbacterium sp. NPDC059771. Next base: position 980,677 of record NZ_JBHWHK010000001.1, read on the forward strand.
CAGCTCGACGACTGGACGCTCGACGGCGGACGGCAGGTCGACTTCGACCGGCTCGGCGATCTCCCGGTGTCGCGCATCGTGGTCGTCTCGCCGGATCACGACGAGGACGACTTCCACCGGCTCGTGGCCGACGCGGGGCTCAACGAGGTGTCGTACGCGATCGGCTGGACCGCCTGGCTCGACATCGCTCCGCAGGGCGTCGACAAGGGAACGGCGCTGGAGCGGGTGCGTCACGAGCTCGGACTGCAGCGCGACCGCGTGCTGGTCGCGGGGGATGGTCGCAACGACATCGGGATGTTCGGCTGGGCCCTCGCGGGCGGGGGCCGTGCGGTGGCGATGGGGCAGGCGCCGGACGAGGTGAAGGACGCCGCGGGAGAGGTCACGACCGACGTCGAAACGGGGGGCCTCGCGACCGCGCTCGACACGCTTCCAGCGCCCGCCCAGGTCGACGCACGAGAATAGAGTTCGGCTAGACTCACGCCTGGTCGGCAGACGTATCTGTCGGGAGGGTTGTCCGAGCGGCCGATGGAGCTGGTCTTGAAAACCAGTGGGCAGAGATGTCTCGTGGGTTCGAATCCCACACCCTCCGCATACCGAGCACGGCGAACCCTCCACGCCGTGCCGAATCCGAAAGGGCCCGAGTGAGCGACAACCGACGCCGTCATACCCTCGCGCGACACGGTCAGCAGCACACCCCCGGCACCCTGGGTCAGCTGATGAAGTTCATCGCGATCGGCCTGGCCGTGGTGCTGGTCAGCGGCATCGGTGTCGGCACCTACATCTTCTACGACTTCTCCAGCACGGTCTCCGCCAACGCGGTCGATCTCGACGGTCAGGAAGACGTTCCGCCGGACATCGGCGAGTACAAGGGTGGTTTCAACCTCGTTCTCACGGGCGTCGACACGTGCGAGGAGAAGTACAAGGATCTCTTCGGCGATCGCTGCACCGGTCGCGACGCGGGGGGCACGCTCAACGATGTGAACCTGCTGGTCCACGTCTCGCAGGAACCCCGGCGGATCACGGTGGTCAGCTTCCCGCGTGACCTCATGGTGCCGATCCCCGAGTGCGAGGACGAGGACGGCAACGTCCACTCCGCCATGAGCAAGCAGCCGCTCAACACCGCCTACACCGACGGCGGCCTCAACTGCGTCGTCCAGACGATCTCGCAGCTGACCGACCAGGAGGTGCAGTTCGCGGCATCCGTCACGTTCGGCGGCGTGATCGAGATCACCAACGCGATCGGTGGTGTGGAGGTCTGCCTGGCCAACCCGATCAAGGACCGCTACACGGGCCTCGACATGGAGGCGGGCACGCACTGGCTCCAGGGCCTCGAGGCGCTGCAGTTCCTGCGCACCCGGCACGGCGTCGGCGACGGCAGCGACCTGGGACGCATCGGCAACCAGCAGCAGTACATGTCGAGCCTCGCGCGCGCGCTGATCAGCAGCGACACCCTCGGCAACGTCCCGGTCATGCTGAAGCTCGCCAACATCGGCCTCCAGAACCTCGAGACCAGCACGTCGCTCGCCGATCCGATGAAGATCGCGCAGATCGCGCTCGCCGTGAAGTCCGTTCCCTTCGAGGACATCGTGTTCCTCCAGTACCCGACGAACCAGGACAGCGCCGACCCCAACAAGGTGGTTCCGAACACGCAGGCGGCTGACGTGATGTGGGATGCGATCGAGAAGAACGCCCAGCTCCAGGTCACGCATCAGAACACGAGCAACGACGGGGTGATCGTGGCGGAGCCCACCACCCCCGTGGAGGCGACGCCCGATCCCAACGCGACGCCGAGCGACGTGGTGGCGCTGCCCGACAGCATCAAGGGCAACTCGGCCGCACAGCAGACCTGCTCCAACGGCAACGTGCGCTGACGCGCCAGGCGTCGTCTCTGCGCGCGGCCGGGCGCGGACCCGTCCGCCCCAGAGCGATCGAGGCTCCAGCCGGCACGCACGGAGGGCGGGGACGAGGTCGTGAGACCTCGCCCCCGCCCTCCGTGCGTGGGGCGGTGCCCGGCGTCAGCGCGCGCGACGTGTGCGCGCGACGTGCGCTGCCACGAGCCCGGCGCCGATGAGCGCGAGCACCGTTCCGCCGGTCAGGACCCAGGGCGACGTGCTGCCGCCGGTGGTCGCGAGCGATCCGGCACTCGGATCGGCCGGAGCCGCCGGGTGCGCGGGCGTGCCCGGCGTGCCGGGGTCGGCCGGGGCGCCGGGGTCGGCCGGAGTGCCGGGGTCGGCCGGGTCCACCGGCGGGGCCGCCGGGAAGGTGTTGGTGACGACGATCTCCGCCGTACCCGCGGCCTCATCCGTGACGGTCGCCGCTGGGCCGACGGCGACGCTCGCCGCGCCGCCGTTCTCCGTCTCGGTGGCGGTGCACACGCTGGAGACCGGTGCCGTGAGGGTCTGCGTCTCGGCACCGGTGAAGGTCAGGGTGCGCGGATAGTCGGGTGCCGACTCCCCCGCCCACTGGCAGTCGACGACGACGGCGAACGGCCCCGTCGGCGTCCCGGCTCCCTCGACCGTCTTGGTGATCGCCAGCTGTCCCACACCGGTGCCGGCGCCCTCGCCGCCGGCGCTCAGGCGGCGGACCGATCCTGGCGTGCTCCAGGACTCGCCGTCCGCCGTGACCGACAGGGTGTTGCGGTACACGTCGAGCGACGGGTCGGTCACGCTGTTCTGGAACTTGACCTGCACGATCTCGCCGTCGGCCACGGCGCGGCCCATCGTGACCGTGAGCTGCTGGGCGGTGCAGTCGACCGTGTAGTCGCCGGCGTCCACCGGCACGAGATCGGTGAGGAAGCCGTCGGCATCCGCCGTCGAGGTGTGCCGCACGAGGATCGGCGACGTGCAATCGACCTCTTGGCCGGGCTGTGCCGGGTCGTCGAACACGAGAGAGGAGAACGGACCGCGGGGTGAGGCCACGGTCCATTGGAGGGCACCCTGCGGGTGGGTCGTGCCCTGATCGGCGAGGTCGGTCCAGGCGCCGGCCTTGCTGGGGGCGGTGCGGTCGATGCCCGGAACGCCCGTGGCCTCGATGCCATCGTCGAACGTGACGCCCCCGTCACCCGTGAACATGATCGGCACGGTCGTGCCGGTCTGCGTGGTCTGGAACTCGGCCGAGAAGTGCGCCGTGCCGTGCACGGAGAGCGGGTGCGTGGTGACGTAGTCGGTGAGGGTGAAGGTCGCGAGCCCCTCGGGGGAGAGGGACGCCTCCGCGACCTCGGCGCCATCGGTGTCGGTCAGGGCGAACCCCTGGGTGAGCGCGAGCAGTTCGGGTGGGAGCTGCAGCGTGAACGTGTCGCCCGCGCGGGAGTCGTCGGGGACGCTCCACGCGAGGTCGATCTGCACGTCCGATCCGGCGGCGGCGCTGCTCTGCACCACCTCCACGCTGGTGATGGCTCCATCGATGGTCGCCGCCGAGGCGGTGGACGCGGTAGCGAGGGAACTCGCGAGGAGAGCGGTGAAAGCGCCGGTGGTGGCGAGGGCGCGCGAATATCTGGTCTTCGTCATTGATTGTCCTTCGTGAGCGCTGCCTGAAGAGGCGAGTGGTGACACTAACGCGTAGCATGTTACCCTATGGCTGGGAGGGTCGAGCCCGTCGAGCTCGCGGAGGGGCCGAGCTCGGCAGGCGCGAAAGCACCAGCGGTGCGACGAACAAGGGGCGGTTCCTCTCCGACGGGAAAGGAACCGCCCCTTTTCGCCGTTCGGATCAGGCGCCGGGCGCGAAGACCTTCGGGGGATGCGTGGCGGCGACGAGGGCGCGAAGGTCTTCCAGCGTGCCGAGGGTCGCACCGCGTGCGCGGCCCTGGATCAGGACGTTCCCCAGGGCGGTCGCCTCGACCGGGCCCGCGAGGACCGGGAGGCCCGAGCGGTCGGCGGTCGCCTGGCAGAGCAGGTCGTTGAGCGCGCCGCCCCCGACCAGGTGGATGCGGTCGAGACTGCGGCCGGAGAGCTCGGCGGCCGTGTGCACCGCCTCGGCGAACGCCGCGGCGATGGACTCGATGATCGAGCGCACGAATGCCGCACGCGTCGACGGTGAAGGTTGCGGCAGCAGGGCGGCGATCCGGGCGGGCATGTCCCCCGGCGCGCTCAGCGACGGGTCGTTCGCGTCGAACACCGGGACCTGGTCGGTGACGGCCGACGCCACGGCCAGCAGTTCCGGCAGTGCGATCGGCGCACCGTCCTCGGCCTCCCACGCGCGCACCGTCTCACTGAGCAGCCAGAGCCCCGTGACGTTGTGCAGGAAGCGATACCGGCCGTCGGCTCCGCGCTCGTGCGTGAAGTTCGCCTCCCGCGCGTCGTCGGTGAGCACGGGTGCGCGCAGCTCGACGCCCACCAGGCCCCAGGTCCCGCACGAGATGAACGCGGACGAGGACGACTCCAGCGGAACGGCGACGACGGCGGACGCGGTGTCGTGCGAGGCCACCGCCACCACGGGCAGGCTCGCACCGATGCGTGCCGCGACCCCGGGGGTCAGCGTGCCGACGACCGTGCCGGCGTCGACGAGTTCGGGCAGGAGCCGTGGCGGGATCCCCGCCCTGACCGCGAGCTCGGTGTCCCATTCGCCCGACCGCACCCCGAGCAGGCCGGTGGTGGAGGCGTTCGTGCGCTCCGCCACGCGCCGGCCCGTGAGGAGGTACGCGAGGAGGTCGGGGATGAGCAGAGCCGTGTCCGCCTCCGTGAGACGCGGGTCGGCACGGAACTGGTACAGCGTGGTGAACGGCAGGAACTGCAGGCCGTTGCGCTCGTACAGCTCCGCGAAGGGCACCTCGCCATGCACCTCGGCCACGCCACGGGCGGTGCGGCGGTCGCGGTAGTGGAACGGCTCCCCGAGCAGCTCGCCGTCGCGCAGCAGCCCGTAGTCCACCGCCCAGGAGTCGATCCCGATGCTCTCGATGGACGGCTCGCGGCGGACGGCCTCGGCGAGCCCGTCCACCACGTGCTCGTACAGGGCGGCGAAGTCCCAGTGCAGTCCGTCGGCACGCTCCACCGCTCCGTGCGGGAACCGCGAGACGGGTTCCAGGTCGAGCACCCCGGGGCCGATGCGCCCGATCATGACCCGGCCGCTGGTCGCGCCCAGGTCGACCGCCGCCACCGCCCTGACCCTCGTGTCGTTCATCGGCCGGTGACCCTCATCGCAGGAACGCGGCGGCGACGCCGGAGTCGACGGGGATGTGCAGGCCGGTGGTGCGGCTCAGCTCCGGTCCGGTGAGCACGTAGACGGCATCGGCGACGTTCTCCGGCACGACCTCGCGCTTGAGGATCGTGCGGTTGGCGTAGAACTGGCCGAGGTCCTCTTCCTTGACACCGTACGTGGCGGCACGGTTGGCGCCCCAGCCCGACGCGAAGATGCCGGAGCCGCGCACGACGCCGTCGGGGTTGATGCCGTTGACCCGCACGCCGTGCTCGCCGAGCTCGACCGCGAGCAGCCGCACCTGGTGGGCCTGGTCGGCCTTGGTCGCGGAATAGGCGATGTTGTTCGGGCCCGCGAACACGGAGTTCTTCGACGAGATGTAGATGATGTCGCCGCCGAGCTTCTGATCGATCAGCACACGGGCCGCGGCCTTCGACACCAGGAACGAGCCCTTGGCCATGACGTCGTGCTGCAGGTCCCAGTCCTTCTCGGTCGTCTCCAGCAGCGGCTTCGACAGGGAGAGCCCCGCGTTGTTGACGACCAGGTCGACGCCGCCGAACGCGAGCAGGGCCTCGTCGAGCGCGGCCCGCACGGCCTCGGCATCCGCCACGTTCGCGGCGACGCCGATCGCGACGTCGGTGTTCCCGAGCTCGGCGGCCGCGGCCTGCGCCTTCTCGAGATCGAGATCGGCCACGACCACGCAGGCGCCCTCGGCGGCCAATCGGGTCGCGATCGCCTTGCCGATGCCGGAGGCGGCGCCGGTGACGAACGCGATGCGACCCTGGTGGGTCTTCGGCTTCGGCAGCCGCTGGAGCTTGGCCTCCTCCAGCGCCCAGTACTCGATGCGGAACTTCTCGGCGTCGGAGATCGGGGCGTAGCTCGACACGGCCTCGGCGCCGCGCATGACGTTGATCGCGTTGACATAGAACTCGCCGGCGACGCGCGCGGTCTGCTTGTTCGCGCCGTAGGAGAACATGCCCACGCCGGGCACGAGCACGATGAGCGGGTCGGCGCCGCGGATGGCGGGGGAGTCGGGGGTGGCGTGCGCGTCGTAGTAGGCCCGGTAGTCGGCGCGGTACTGCGTGTGCAGCTCGTGCAGACGCGCGATCTGCTCGTCGACGGTCGCCGTGGGGGGCAGGTCGAGGATCAGCGGCTTCACCTTGGTGCGCAGGAAGTGATCGGGGCAGCTGGTGCCCAGGGCCGCGAGGGCGGGCGCCTTCTCGGCTGCGAGGAAGTCGAGCACGACGGCGTCGTCCGTGAAGTGCCCCACCATCGGCTTGTCGGTCGAGGCGATGCCGCGGATGGTGCCGGCGAGGGCCGCGGCCCGACGGCGACGGTCGGCCTCGGGGAGCGCCTCGAACCCCGGGCGGACGGGACCGAACGGCTCGGCGCGGCCGTGGTCGGCGAGGTACGCCGCCGCGGTGTCGATGATCCAGAGGGAGTTCGCCTCGGCCTCGTCGGAGGTGTCGCCCCACGCCGTGATGCCGTGCCCGCCGAGGATGCAGCCGATCGCGGCGGGGTTCTCCGCCTTGATGGCGGCGATGTCGAGTCCGAGCTGGAAACCAGGGCGCCGCCACGGCACCCACACCACGCGGTCGCCGAAGATCGCGGTCGTCAGGGCCTCGCCGTCGGCGGCGGTCGCGATCGCGATGCCCGAGTCGGGGTGCAGGTGGTCGACGTGCGCCGCGTCGACGAGTCCGTGCATGGCCGTGTCGATCGAGGGGGCTGCCCCGCCCTTGCCGTGCAGGCAGTAATCGAACGCGGCGACCATCTCGTCTTCGCGGTCGATTCCGGGATACACGTCGACGAGCGCCCGCATCCGGTCGAGGCGCAGCACGGCGAGGCCGCTCTCGGTGAGGGTGCCCAGGTCGCCGCCCGAGCCCTTGACCCACAGCAGTTCGACGGGCTGCCCGGTGACGGGATCGATCTCGGTGCCCTTGGCCGAGGTGTTGCCCCCGGCGTAGTTGGTGTTCTTCGGGTCTGCGCCCAGACGGTTGCTCCGCGCGATCAGCTCGGCGGCGGTCGGGTTGGTCATGACGATCTCCTGCACCATCGGGGGAGCGCCGCAGCGCTGTTAAGTCCTGTGAAAGATAACACGATCTGACGCCAGCGCCAAGGGTCAGCGCACCTCGGCGATCCCCCGGAAGGGGTCGAGGCGCTCATCCGCCGGATCGAGATCGGTGATCAGCACGTCCACCTGCGCGGGCTCGAGGGCGCGGGCGACCGACCGACGACCCAGCTTGGTCGCATCGACGCAGAGCACCGTGGTGCTCGCCTGCGCGGCCAGCGCCCGCTTGACCTCGGCCTCCTCCACCGACACCTCGGAAGAGCCGTCGATCTCGTCGAGGGCATCGGCCGAGGCGAAGAACACGTCGAAGTACACCGCCTGCAGGCTGCGGAGGGCGAGGGGTCCGATCAGGCTGCCCGTGGTCGGCTCGGCGGTGCCGCCCGACAGCACCGCGGTCACCCCCTCCCGCGGCTGCAGCAGCTGGAAGGTCTCAACGGCGTTGGTGTACACGGCGAGTGCGTCGCGCGGTCCGAGCACCGCGGCGAGCGTGCTGATCGTCGTCGACGCGTCGAGGGCCACCGTCCCGGCGGCCGGCACCAGGTGCAGCGCCTTCTCGGCGATCACCCTCTTGGCGCTCGCCCGCATGCTGCGCCGGGCGTCGAAGGGCCGGGCGCGGGGAGCCGCTGTCGCCCCGCCGCGCACCCGTCGCACCCGCCCCTCGGCCTCGAGTTCGAGGAGGTCGCGCCGGATCGTCATCGACGACACCGCGAACAGCTCCGCTGCCCCGTCGATCGAGACGCCCTCGGGGCCTTCGGCCATCGCGACCAGCTCGTCGCGGCGGCGCTGAGCGTCGAGGTTTCCGGAAAGAGCCATACCGGGAATCTAGCCGGTGGGCGTGCGCTGCCGACCGCCGCGATCGACGAGCGTGGTCGGCACGAGGTGCAGGGCGGGTGGCGCGGCGGCGTCCCCCGCGATGCGGTCGAGCAGGGTGGTGGCGGCCAGGGCGCCCAGTGCGGCGACGTCGTAGGCCACCACGCGCAGCGGCCGCGGCAGCATCCACGACAGCTCGAAGTCGTCGAAGCCGGTCACCGCGACGTCGGCGTCACGCCGCGTGAGCTCTTCGAGGGCTCCGACCGTCGCGCGGTTGTTGCCGCAGAACAGGGCCGTCGGCGGGCGGGGGCCGTCGAGGAGGCGCGCCGTGGCAGCCGCGGCGTCCTGCGGGGTGTGGATGCCCGTGACGAGGAGCGACGGATCGAGCGCGCGGCCCGCGGCGGCGAACGCCTCCTCGGCCCCGGCCAGCCGCTCGCGCATCGTGTAGATCTCCGTCGCGTCGAGCAGGAGCCCGATCCGCTCATGCCCGCCCAGCAGTTCGGCGACCGCCGCGCGTGCACCGCCGCGGTTGTCGAGCAGCACGGTGTCGGCGGGGATGCCGTCGCCCGGGCGGTCGAGGAACACGACCGGCGTGCCGTGGGCGACCTCGGGCGCCAGGTAGCCGTGATCGGTTGCGGCGGGGACCAGGATCAGCCCGCCCACCCGGCGCTGGCAGAGGTCGAGGGCGAGGCGGCGCTCGACGGCGGGATCCTCCTCGCTGGAGGCCATCAGGACGTGCAGACCCCGCTGTGACGCGACGGCCGACACGGCCGCGGCGACCCCCATCGAGAAGGAGTTGGAGAGGTCGGCGGCGAGGAACCCGATGGTGTCGTTGGTGCCGGAGCGCAGGCTCGCCGCGAGGGCGTTGCGGTGGTAGCCGAGGCGGTCGATGGCCTCGCGCACGCGGTCGGCCAGGGCGGGGTCGACGTTGGGCTCCGCGTTGATGACGCGCGAGACGGTCTTCAGACTGACCCCCGCCGCGGCGGCCACGTCGTTCATCGTCGGCCTGCCGCTGCCGCGCATCGTGCGCCCTCCGCTCACCACCTCTCCACGATAGGAGCGTGCGCGCCGTTCACCCGCGCGGCGCGACGGCCGCGCCCGACTGATGCGAGGCGATAGCCGCCGCGAAGATCCGATGCGTCGCGGCCGCCTCCTCCGGTCGCACGGTGCCGAAGCCGTCGCCGAGGAGCCCCTGATGCTCGGCGAGGAACGCCGCCCACATCTGCAGGATCGCGTCCGAGAAGCCCGACTCGAAGTTCGGCCCGGTCACCGTGGGCCACACCGACTGGCTGCCGGCGTCGATGCGCTGCCAGCTCTGCTCGCGCCCGACCCCCGGCACGTCGATCAGCGCGAACACCTGTACCTCCTTGGGGTTCTTGGTGCTGAAGCGCACGGCGCCCTCCATGCCGATCGCCTCGAACTCCCAGGTGTTCTTCTCGCCGGGGGCGATCCGCTTGGTCTCGGTCGTGAGCGGGAACCGCGCCCCGTCGTGCGTCGCCCACGAGTGCAGGACAGCGTTGTCCCAGGTGTCGCACGGCTGCGGGGTGCCGTCGGGTCCCGGCCGTTCGGTGACGATGTCCTGCAGCACGCCGCTGACGGTCTCGGGCATCCAGCCCAGGCGCAGCGGCACGTGCCAGGTGTGCATGCCGAGGTCGTTGAGCACCCCGGCCTCGCCGCAGAACCGCTGCTGGCGCTTCCAGTTCAGCGGCTTCGCCGTATCGAGGTCGCTGGCGTGCAGGAACGCGCAGCGCGCCTCGACGATGCGACCGAGCGCCCCGGAGCGCACGTAGTCGACCGCCCACTGGGCGCCGGGGAAGTACGGCATCTCACTCGACACCCGTACGAACGACCCGGGGGTCTCGTCGATCGCCCGGAGGATCGCGTCGGCGGCGGCCCCGTCGACGCCGAAGGGCTTCTCGGCCAGCAGGGCCTTGCCCGCCCGGATCGTGTCGACGTAGAGCTGCTCATGCAGGTCGTGGCGGACGGCGATGTAGACCACGTCGATGTCGGGATCGGCCAGCAGCTCATGGTGGTCGGTGGTGGTGAGGCGCACGGTGTCGATCCCGGCGAACCACTCCAGGGCCGCGGGGTTGATGTCGCACACCGCCACGAGCTGCGGGTCGGCGGGGTGGTCGACGAGCGCGGGCCAGCGGCGCAGGGCCGCCGCGATCTCTCGGCCCATCAGACCCCCGCCGATGATGCCGACGTTCACGCGGCGCCCGCTCATCGCGTCGCTCCGATCAGGCGGAGCGCGTCGTCGACCGAGGCGTCGTCGTGCACCACGGCCATCAGGGCTGCGGTGATGCCCCGGGGGTCGTCGTGCTGGATGACGTTACGGCCGTACACGATGCCGCGGGCACCCTGCGCGAGGACGGCGACCGTGCGCTCGAGGAGCGTGCGATCGTCGACGCGTCCGCCGCCGCGCACCAGGACCGGGGTGTCGCCGGCGGCCTGGATGACGCGGTGGTAGTCGGAGATCTCGTCGGTGGGATCGGCCTTGATGAGGTCGGCCCCGAGCTCCCTGGCCTGCCGCACGAGCGTGACGATCTTGGCGGTGTCGCCGTCCACCGCATAACCCCCCGCGCCCGCCCGGGTCTGCATCACCAGCGGCTCGATCATCAGGGGCATGCCGTAACGCTCGGCGTCGGTGCGCAGCGCGAGGATCGACCGGATGCACTGCTCGCGCACCTCGGGGTGGCCGGGGATGTCGAGCAGGTTCACGCACACGGCGACCGCGTCGAGCCGCACCGCCACCTCGATCGCGTCGGGCACGTGGATCGAGTGCAGCGGCGACTCCAGCGGGTCGTTGTAGACGTTGGCGATGTCGGTGCGCAGCACGAGGCCGGGCTTCTGCTTGCCGGGGACGGACTGCAGCAGCGGGGCCTGGCCGAGCGTCAGCTGGATCGCATCGGGGCCCGCGTCGACGAGGGTGCGGACGGTCGCGGCCATGTCCTCGATGCCGGTGAGGAACGAGTGCTCGTGGAAGGCCCCGTGGTCGACGGCCACGTCGAGGGCGCGACCGGAGCGGGCGTGGAACAGGCGGTGGAGGCGAGACTTCGTCATCGATGGTGCTCTCTGCGTGAGGGTGGCGTGGCGATGCGCACGATCAGTATGCAGAGACGAGACAACGTTGTCAATCGCGACGATCCGGGCCGGACGAGCGCCTGCTACGGTGGCCGCACGCGCGCCAGGACGGCGCGGGAGAAGGGCGGGCGATGGTGGCGGAGCTGTACGGGGCGCCGATCGACGAGGCCTGGCGACGGCTCGGACACCGCGGGCAGGCCGTGACGGTGGAGTCGTCGCTGCGGACTGACGGACCGGATGCGGGGAGCCGTCGGATCCGGGTCGTCAACGGCGACCTCGACCTCGAGGTCCTGCCCGATCGCGGCCTCGACCTGGGGCAGCTGCGGGTCGCGGGCATGCCCTTCGCGTGGACCTCCGCGACCGGATTCCCCCCGATCGTCCCCGGGCCGGACGACGACGGCTGGCTGCGGTCGTTCGGGGGTGGGCTGCTGACGACCTGCGGACTGCGCAGCTTCGGAGCGCCGTCGGTCGACGAGGGTGAGGCGCATCCGCTGCACGGCCGGTACTCGTCGCTGCGCGCCGAGGTCACGCGCACCGAGGTGACCGACCGCGAGGTCGTGGTCGAGGGCACGGTCCGCGAGGTCGAGGTCTTCGGGGTGCACCTCGAACTCCGGCGCCGCATCAGCACGCCGATCGGGTCGCGCCTGGTCCGGGTGCAGGACCTCGTGGTCAACCGCGGGGCGGCCGCCGTGGAGCCCATGGTGCTCTACCACCTCAACCTCGGCTGGCCGCTGGTCGACGAGGGGACCGTGCTGCACTCGCCGGCGACCGCTGTCGAGCCCCGGGACGCGCAGGCGCGGGCGGGCCTCGGCTCGTGGGACCGCTTCCCGGCCCCGGCGGAGTCGTATCCCGAGCAGGTGTTCCGCCACGAGCTGCCGCTTCGGGAGCGGGTCGACATCGTCGTCGCGAGCCCGCGCGGGGCGGCGGTCCGCATCGCCGTCGACACCGCACGCCTCCCGGCGCTGTTCCAGTGGCGCGTCGCCGAGGAGCGCGGCCACGTCGTCCTGGGGATCGAGCCGGCGACCGTGCCGACGATCCTCGGCCGGGCCGATGCGCGGGCTCGCGGACTGCTGCGCCCGCTGGCGCCCGGCGGGGTGCTCGAACTGGGCGTCGACGTCGAGGTGACGCCCGGCGGGTGACCGCTCGCAGCGGTAGGCGGCGATCGAATCGGCGCTTGACAACGTTGTCGACCCGGTCGCATGATGTTCCCATCGAACTCGCGATGGCCGCGGATTCAACGATGACAACGATGTCGAGGTGGCAATGGAGCACGAGCGCGACGAGTCGAGCGCGACGGTGGGCACCCAGCGTGATGGGCGCCGCCGGGCGCGCATCACCGACGTGGCGCAGCTCGCCGGCGTGAGCATCAAGACCGTCTCGCGCGTCGTCAACGGCGAGAGCGGCGTGCTTCCCGAGACCCGCGAACGCGTCGCCGCCGCGGTGCTCGAGCTCGGCTTCGTGCCCGACCGTCGCGCCCGGTCGCTCAAGCGCGGCGACACCGACACCATCGGCATCCTCATCGACGCCATCTCCGACCCGTTCTTCGCCGCGTTCGTCAGCGCCGTCGAGGAGCTCGCCGTCGCCGAAGGTCTCAACGTGCTCTTCGCCAGCACCGTGCACGACGCCGCACAGGAGCGCGAACAGCTCGAACGTCTCACCGGCGACCGCCTGCGCGGGCTCATCATCTCGCCCTTCGCGATCGAGTCCGCCGAGCTGGCGGCGCTGCGGCAGCGGTTCCCGGTGATCTGCGTCGACCGTTCGCGCGAAGGCATCGACTCGATCGTCGTCGACGACTACGGCGCCACGCTCGAAGCCGTCCGCGGCTTCCTCTCCCGCGGGCACCGCCGCATCGGCTTCATCGGCGAGGAGATCCCGTACCCCACCGTGTTCGAGCGCCTGAGCGCCTACCGCGACGCCCACGCCGAGGCCGGGGTCGAGGTGGACGAGAGCCTGATCATCGCGCAGGGCCGCCACCGCGAAGAGCGGTCGATCAGCGAGCTGCTCGCCCGCCCCGACGCGCCGACGGCCCTCTTCTGCGCCACCAGCCCCGCCGCCATCGCGACCATCCACGTGCTCAGTGCCGACCGCGTGCCGATGCCCGCGCTGATCTCGTTCGGCGACTTCCAGTTCGCCGACGTGTTCACCCCCGGCATCACCTGCGTCGACCAGGACCCCCGGCTGATCGGCGAGGCGACGTTCCGGCGGCTGATGCAGCTCGGCGCCGACCCCCAGGCCGAGCCGGAGCACATCGTCGTCCCCACCCGCCTCATCGCCCGCGGCTCGGGCGAGATGGCCCCCGAGCGCGACGCATCGGCCCGCCCGATCGGAGACCTGCGATGAACCCGGTCCTGCTGCCGCCCAACCCCGTCCAGCACTTCTACCGCGGCGGCGACCGCATCGCGGCGCTGCGCGGGATCGAGCCGGAGACCGACCACCAGCCCGAGGAGTGGCTGGGCGCGACGGTGTCGCGGTTCGGCACGCCGGACACCGGTCTCGCCGTCACCGCCGACGGCGCCCTGCTGCGCGACCTCGTGACCGCCGACCCCGCGGCCTGGACCGGCCCGGGGAGCGGAGCCGACGCGGGCGACGTGGGACTGCTGGTCAAGCTGCTCGACGCCCGCCAGCGCCTCCCCGTGCACGTGCACCCCGACCGGGCGTTCGCCACGAGCCACCTGGACTGCCCGTACGGCAAGACGGAGGCGTGGTTCGTGCTCGACACCGAGCCCGACAGCGCCGTGCACCTCGGCTGGAACACCGACCTCGACCGGGCCGAGCTGGACCGCCGCCGCGACGCCCAGGACAGCGAGTGGATGCTCGCGCACATGAACCGCGTCGTCGTGCGCGAGGGCACGGGCATCCTCGTGCCCGCCGGCACCGCGCACGCCATCGACGGCGGCATCTTCGTCGCCGAGGTGCAGGAGCCCACCGACTTCTCCATCCTGCTGGAGTGGTCGGTCACCACCTCGACCCGCGAGGAGTCGCACCTGGACCTCGGCTTCGACGCCGTGATGCCCGCCGTCTCGGCCGACCGCCTCGCCCCCGAGCAGCTCGCCGCACTGATCAGCGACGCGGGCACGACGCCCGCCGGCCCGCGCTTCCGCTCGCTCCTGCCCGCCGCCGCCGACCCCTTCTTCCGCCTCTGGGACGCGGCCGTCTCCGGGGACGTCTCGACCGAGCGCCCTGCCGGCTTCGGCGTCGTGCTGGTGCAGGAGGGGGAGGGCGAGCTGGTCGGCGCGTCCGGCCGGATCGCCGTCTCGCACGGCCAGGCCTTCGCCGTGCCGCACGCCTTCGGCGCCTGGCATCTCGCGGGTGACGCGCGCGTGCTCGTCGCCGAGCCGGGCGCGGGATGGCCGACCACGCTCACCGGGACCGGGATCCGATGAACGGCTACGTCGTCGGCGTCGACATGGGATCGACCAGCATCAAGCTCCTCGTCGCCGACACCGACGGACGCCAGGTGCTCGTCGCGAGCCGCCGGTCGCCGTGGACGAGCCGTGAGCACGGCCGCGCCGAGATGCCCGCCGCGGTCGCCGTCGACACCGTCCGCGAGCTCGCCCACGAGGCCGACGTCCTGCTGCGCGTGCACGGCCCCTACCGCGTGCTCGCGCTCGGGGTGTCGGGCATGGCCGAGGCCGGCGTGCTGCTGGACGCCGCCGGAGAGCCCGCGGCGCCCGTCATGGCCTGGTTCGACCCGCGCGGTGCCGCCGAGATCCTCGCCACCCCCGACGCCTTCCGCGCGGAGTTCCTCGGACGGACCGGACTGCCGGTGGGCCCGCTGGCCTCCATCGCCAAGATTCTGCACCTGCGCGAGTCCGGGGTGGACCTGCGCGGACGCACCTTCCTCACCGTGCCGGAGCTGGTGGTGCACGCCCTCGGCGGCCCCCGCGTCGCCGAGTACTCCCTGGCGTCGCGCACCGGGCTGCTCGACCAGGACGACAGCACCCCGTGGGACGCCGCCTTCGAGGTGCTCGGCGTGGGCGACGACCTGCTCGCGGAGCGCGTCGGCGCGGGCAGCGCCGTGGGCATCCTCTCGGACGACGCCATGCCCGACGGCTTCCGCGGCGCCGTGCTCACCGTCGCCGGCCACGACCACCTCGTCTCCGCCGTCGCGGTGGGCGCCGTCCACAGCGGACAGCTGTACGACTCGATGGGCACGGCCGAGGCGCTGGTGCGGGTGCTCGACGGCCCGCTGCCGTTCGACGTGCGCGAACGGCTCGCCCTCGCCGGCATCAACACCGTGCGTCATGTGCTGCCGGGCAAATACGTGCTGCTCGCCGGCACGAAGTCCGGTCTGCTCATGCGGCGCGTGCTGCAGCTGCTGGGCATCGCCGACGCCGCCGGCCGGGCGCGGATCGATGAAGCCGTGATGGCACTGCCCGTCACCGGCACCCTCGCCGACGGGGCCCTCGCGGTCAGCGGTGCCCGCAACGACGACGGCGAGCTGAAGATCGTCGCGAACGGCGACGGCCTCGACCCGGCGGAACTGTTCACCGCGACGCTGCTGCACGGCAACGACATGTGCGCCGAGCTCATGGAGGTCATGGACCGCGAGGTCGCGCCGCCCACCTCGACCGTGCTGACCGGGGGGTGGTCGAGCATGGCGAGCGTCGTCCGCGCGCGCCGACTCGTGCTGCCCGATGTCACGGTCGCCACGCACGACGAGGCCACCGCCTACGGCGCCGCGCTGTTCGCCGCGTTCGCCGCGAGCACCCGCACCGACTTCGAGAGCGTGGCCGCGGCGTTCCGCTCCGGCCACTCCGATCACGACAACAGCAAGGGAAGGAGCTGACCCATGTCGCTCAGTTCTACGGTTCCGGTTCTCCAGGCGCGCGGACTCTCGCGCCAGTTCGGCCACGTGCGCGCGCTGAACGATGTCGACTTCGAGGTGTATCCGGGGGAGGTGACGGCCCTCATCGGCGACAACGGCGCCGGCAAGTCGACGCTCGTCAAGGCGCTCTCGGGCAACCTCGCCGTCGACTCCGGCACGATCCTGTTCGACGGCGAAGAGGCCGACATGTCCACGCCGTCCGCGGTGAGCGCGCTCGGCGTCGAGACCGTCTACCAGGACCTCGCACTCGCGCCCCACCTCGACCCGGTGCAGAACATGTACCTCGGCCGCGAGCTGCGCCAGACCGGCGTCGCCGGCGCCCTCGGCTTCATGAAGACCAAGGAGATGCGCGCCCAGTCGCGAGCCGCCTTCGACGAGCTGGGCGCCACCGTGCGCTCGCTCACCTCGCCGGTGGGGGAGATGTCGGGCGGCCAGCGGCAGGCCATCGCCATCGCCCGCGCCGTGCACTGGGCCTCGCGCGTGGTGTTCCTCGACGAGCCCACCGCGGCGCTGGGCGTGCGGCAGACGCAGAACGTGCTCGAGACGATCCGCCGGGTGCGCGACAAGGGCATCGCCGTGGTGTTCATCTCGCACTCCATGCCGCACGTCATGGAGGTCTCCGACCGCATCCAGGTGCTGCGCCTGGGCACGCGCGTCGCCAACATCCCCGCCGCCGACACCTCCATGGAGGAGCTCGTCGGCCTCATGACCGGCGCCGTGACCCGCGACGCCGCCCCGCCCGTGGCCGACGTCGCCCCCGAAGGCGACGTCGCCGAGACCTCAGCCGCTGACAAGGAGCCGAACCGATGAGCACGACGAAGCCCCCCACGGAGACCGTGGCGATCGGCACCCTCGAGGAGCCGAAGAACGGCTACTTCCGCAACCTGCTCCGCGCCCAGGCCTTCCAGATCCTGCTCGTGCTGATCGCGATCGTCGTCGTGTTCAGCCTGCTGGCACCCGACACGTTCGCGCAGTGGTCGAACTTCCGGCTGATCATCCAGAACGCCTCGATCCTCGCCGTGCTCGCCGTCGGCATGACGTACGTGATCATCACGGCCGGCATCGACCTGTCGATCGGCTCGGTGCTGGTGTTCTCCGGCGTCGTCTCGGCCATGGTCATGCGCGCCATCGGCGGGGCGGGCTGGGGCACGGCCGTGGTCGGCATCCTCGTCGCGATCGCCTGCGGCATCGGCTGGGGACTGCTCAACGGGTTCCTCATCGCCAAGGCGAAGATCCCGCCGCTGATCGTCACGCTCGGCACGCTGGGCATGTCGCTCGGCCTCGCGCAGATCCTCACCGGCGGCGTCGACATCCGTGAGGTGCCCGCCGTGCTGACCACCACCATCGGCTACGGCAACGTGCTCGGCACGATCCCCACCATCTCGGTCATCGCCCTCGTGATCATCGTGATCGGCGGAGTGGTGCTGCACTTCACCCGCTTCGGCCTGCACACCTACGCGGTCGGATCGAGCGAGCTCGCCGCGCGACGGGTGGGCGTGAAGGTGGACCGCCACCTCATCGCGATCTACACCCTCTCCGGCGGTCTCGCCGGCGTCGCGGGCATCCTCTCGCTGTCGCAGTTCTCCACCACCGCGATCGCCGGGCAGTCGCAGACCAACCTCAACGTGATCGCCGCGGTCGTCATCGGCGGCACGAGCCTCTTCGGCGGCGTCGGCACCATCGTCGGCACCGTCGTGGGCCTGTTCATCCCCGCGGTGCTGCAGAACGGCTTCGTCATCACCGGCGTGCCGCCGTTCTGGCAGCAGGTCGCCGTCGGCGCGGTGCTCATCACCGCCGTCTACGTCGACCAGGTCCGCCGCTCGGCCGCCATGCGCGGCAACTCCCAGAGCCTCTGGCGCAAGTTCGTCAGCGGGGGCCGGCGTACCTGACGCCCGGCCCACCACCATCCACACACAGTCAAGAGAAGAACGGTGATCACAATGAAGTGGAACAGGAAAGCGATCAGCATCGCCGCACTCGGCGCGTCCGCGACGCTCATCCTCGCCGGTTGCGCAGGCGGGGGCGGAGACGCGGGCGGCGACGGCGGATCCGGCGGCGGCGACGACGGCTACAACATCGCGTTCGTGCAGGGCGTGGCCGGAGACGAGTTCTACATCTCCATGCAGTGCGGCATCGAAGAAGCGGCCAAGGAGGCCGGAGCGACGGTGCAGGTGCAGGGCCCGGAGAAGTTCGACCCGACGCTGCAGAAGCCGATCGTCGACGCGCTCGTCGCCTCCAAGCCCGACGCGCTGCTCATCGCCCCGACCGACGTGACCGCGATGCAGGCGCCCATCCAGGCCGCGGCCGACGCCGGCATCAAGGTCGTCCTCGTCGACACCACCCTGGAGGACCCGTCGATGGCGGTCTCCCAGATCGCGTCGGACAACGAGGGCGGTGGCGCCGCGGCGTTCGAGGCCATCCAGAAGGCGCACCCCGAGGGCGGCAAGGTGCTCGTGGTCTCGATCGACCCCGGCATCTCCACGTCGGACGCGCGCGGTGAGGGCTTCGAGAAGGCCGTCGCCGAGGACTCGAAGTTCGAGTCGCTGGGCATCGAGTACTCGCACAACGAGCCTGCGGAGGCCGCCCGCATCGTGACCGCCGCGCTGCAGGCCAACCCGGACATCGTCGGCATCTTCGCCGCCAACCTGTTCGCCGCCGAGGGCACCGCGACCGGCATCCAGCAGGCCGGCAAGCAGGGCGAGGTGACCGTGGTCGGCTTCGACGCCGGACCCGCGCAGGTCGAGGCGCTCCGCAACGACGTCGTCCAGGCGCTCGTCGCCCAGGAGCCGGCCACCATCGGCAAGGACGGCGTCGCCCAGGCGCTCGCCGCCCTCGAGGGAGACGCCACCGAGGAGAAGATCCAGACCGGGTTCACGGTCATCACCAAGGAGAACATCGACACCGACGGCGCCGACGCCGTCTACAAGTCGACCTGCTGACACCCCCTCCGGCGACCGGGGGATCCCCCGGTCGCCGGAGTCACCCCCGAGAGGACCCCATGAGCTTCCCTGATCTCGCCGGAAAGGTCGCCGTCGTCACCGGAGGCGCCCGCGGCATCGGCTACTCGCTCGCCACCGCCCTCGCCCGCGCCGGTGTGCGCGTGGCGCTGCTGGACCTGCTGCCCGAGGTCGAGGAGTCCGCCGCGCGGCTGGCATCCGAGACCGGAGCCCGCACCGCCGCCGCCCTGGTGGACGTCACCGATGCCGACTCGGTCGAGCGCGCCTTCGCGGCCGTGCGCGAGGAGCTCGGCGTCGCCGACCTGCTGGTGACCGCGGCCGGCATCACCATCTGGGGCGACTCGACCGAGGTCGATCCCGGCACGTGGGCGAAGGTCGTCGACGTGAACCTCAGCGGCACGTTCTACTGCACGCAGGCCTTCGCCCGACCGCTGCGGGCGGAGGGCCGCGAGGGGTCCGCGATCCTCATCTCGTCGATGTCGGGCCGGGTGGTCAACGTGCCCCAGCATCAGGCGTCGTACAACGCGTCGAAGGCCGCCGTCGACCAGCTGGCGAAGTCGCTCGCCGTGGAGTGGGCGCCCGCGATCCGGGTCAACGCCATCGCGCCCGGCTACATCCTCTCCGACATGACCCGCCAGTTCACCGAGGCCAACCCCGAGCTGGCCGCCGACTGGGTGTCGATGATCCCGGCCGGCCGCATGGGCGTGCCCGCCGACCTCGACGGCCTGCTCCTGCTGCTCGCCTCGTCGGCCTCGTCGTACCTCACCGGGCAGACGCTGGTGATCGACGGCGGCTACACCGCGATCTGACATGACGGCCGCCTACCTCGCCGTCGACCTGGGCTCGTCGAGCCTGCGCGTCATGGTCGGCCTGCTGCGCCCCGACGCGCCGGAAGGGCCCCGGATGGAGGTTCGGGAGGCCGCCCGGTTCCCCAACACCCCGGTGCCGCGCGCCGAAGGGCTCGGGTGGGACGTGCCTGCGCTCTTCGACGGCGTGCTCGCCGGACTCCGCGCGGGCGTCGCGATCGCCGCGCAGGAGGGAGCGGAGCTGCGCGGCATCGGCGTGGACGCATGGGGCGTGGACTACGCCCGGCTCACCGTCGACGGCACCCTGCGTCCGTTCGTGCGGCACCACCGCGCTGCCGACCCGGACCTCGCCGCCCGCACCTCCGCCGGCCGCGACCTCGCCGCCGACTACGCCGTCACCGGGGTGCTCGACCAGGCCATCAACACGGCCCATCAGCTGCGGCAGGACCAGTCCGCGGGCATCGGCGACCCCGAGGACACGATCCTGCTGACCGCCGACATCGTCGTGCACCTGCTCACCGGGCGGGTGGGGGCCGAGCCCTCGCTCGCCTCGACCACCGCGCTGCTCGACCGGGCGACCGGGGACTGGTCGGCCGCGCTCGCCGCGGGTCTTCCCGCCCGGCTCCCTCCCGTGGTGCCGACGGGATCGTCGGCCGGGCCCACCACCGCCCGGGTCACCGCGGCGATCGGCGCCGCGCACCCCGTGCCCGTCTTCGCGGTGACGGCGCACGACACCGCCGCCGCATTCATGGCCGTGACCGCCGCCGACGACGAGGGGACCGGTGTCGTCTCCAGCGGGAGCTGGGGGGTGGCCGGGGTGGCCCTGCCCGCGCTGCTGCGCGACGACCGCGCCCGCCGCGACGGCTTCACCCAGGAGATCGGCGCCGGGGGCGACACCCTGCTGGTGAAGAACCTCAGCGGCATGTGGCTGCTGCAGCAGACGCTGCGCGAGTGGGCCGCCGCCGACGGCGAGGCCGAGCCGTCGCTCGACATGCTCACCGCGCTGCTCGACGCGGCGGCCCGGTCGTCGTACCCCGGTCTCTTCGATCCCGCCGACCCCGCGCTGCAGGCCCCGGACGACCTGATCGCGCGGCTGGTGCGGGCGTGCGTCGAGGGCGGGGCCGAGCCGCCGTCCACCAGGGCCGACCTCGTCCGCGCCATCGTGGACAGCCTCGCCGTCGCCTACGCCGACACCGTCGCACTCGCCGCCCGCCGGAGCGGACGCACCCTGGAGCGCATCCGCATCGTCGGCGGCGGCGCGCGCAACGCCCTGCTGTGCGCCCGCACCGCCGCGCGCAGCGGGCTTCCCGTCATCGCCGGGCCCGTCGAGGCATCCGTCCGCGGTGTGCTGCTGCAGGTCGCGCTCGCCGCCGGCGACCTGCCCGACGCCGCGACCGCCCGTGCCCTCCCGGTCGACGACGGCGACGGCCCGCCGCGCGTCCACCACCCCGCCCCCACCCGATCGGAGCCCCTGCATGACCTCGCGTGAGCTGCTCGCCGCCCTCAGCCGCCGCCTCGGCGACCCCGCCCTCGACGCGGCCGTCCTCGGCGAGGGCAACACCTCGATGCGCGAGGGCGACACGATGCTGGTCAAGGCCTCGGGCGCCGTGCTCGGGGCCGCCCGCCCGGAGGACTTCGTACCGCTGGTGCTCGCCGAGGCGCGCGAGCTCATCGACGACGAGCGCGCGACGGGCACCGATGTCGACCGCTACTTCGACCGCGTCGCGGAGGCGGAGGGACGACGGCCCTCGGTCGAGGCGCTGCTGCACGTGGTGCTCTACGACCAGACGCCGGCGCGGGTGATCGCCCACGCGCATCCGACCGCGGTGAACGCCGTGCTGTGCTCGCAGAGACCCGAGCTGCTGGTGGAGGGTGCGCTGTTCCCCGACCAGATCGTGGTGCTCGGAGCGGCCCCGCTGCTGGTGCCCTACATCGATCCGGGTCTCGCCCTCGCGCGGGAGGTGCGGGCGCGGCTCGCGGCGCACATCGACGCCCACGGCTCACCGCCCGTCACCGTGTACCTGCAGAACCATGGGATGTTCGCGACCGGCGCGACGGCTGACCAGGTCATCGGGATGACCGCGATGGCGCAGAAGTGCGCGCGGGCGATCATCGGTGCCGAGACGCTGGGCGGGGTGCGGTTCATGCCGGCCGACGAGGTGCGGCGCATCGACACCCGGCCCGATGAGATCTACCGGCGGGCGCTGCTCGCAGAAGGAGGGGAACGATGAGCGGTGTGTCGGTGAAGGACCGGGTGGCGCTGCTGACCGGGGCGAGCTCGGGCATCGGGCTGGCGACCGCGCAGGCGCTCGCGGCAGCCGGCTGCCACGTGGTCGCCGTGGCGCGCGACGAGCAGCGGCTCGCGGCGCTCGCCGCGGAGCATCCGGAGCGGGTCACGACGATCGCCGCCGATGTGTCGGAGCCGCAGAGCGCCGAGGACGTCGTGGCCGAGACCCTGCGCCGCCACGGCCGCCTCGACATCGTGCTGCCCAACGCGGGGATCTATCTCGGCGGCGATCTCGCCGATGCGACGGTCGCGCAGATCGCAGCGGTGGTGGCCACCAACGTCACCGGTGTGATGGCGCTGGTGCGCGCGGCGCTTCCCCCGCTGCTGGCGCAGGGCAGCGGCGACATCCTCGTCACGAGCTCGGTGTCGGGGCACCAGGACATCGAGTGGGAGCCGGTGTACTCCGCCAGCAAGCACGCCGTGCAGTCGTTCGTGCACACGGTGCGTCGTCAGTACGCCGACAGCGGGGTGCGCATCGGGGCGATCGCGCCCGGGGTCGTCCTCAATCCGCTGTGGGGCTTCGCGCACGGCTCTCCCGAAGAGGCGGAGCGCATCGCCGAGGGCACGGGTATCCGGTCGTCGGACGTGGCGGATGCGATGCTGTTCATGCTGACCAGGCCGGCGCACGTGGTCGTGCGCGACCTGGTGCTGCTGCCGACCGGGCAGCCGATCTGAGCGAGGGGGATCAGCCGTGACCGAGCCGCGTGCGCTGCCGGAGGGGACCGCCGGGCCCGTCGTGACGCTGACGGCGGCCGGGGCGATCGATGCCACGTACCGGCTGCCCGTCCCCCTCGAGCGCGGAGCCTTCGTGCGCGCGTCCGGCTGGGAGCGGGAGGTCAGCGGCAAGGGCGTGAACGTGTCGGCGGCGCTGCGCGCGGCCGGGGTGGCCACCGCGGCGGTGGTGGTGCTCGGGGCGGACGACGTGGCGTTCGCGGCGCAGTCGCCGCTGGCCGACGTGCTGCGGATCGTGACCGTGCCGGGGGCCACCCGGGTCAACACGTCGATCATCGATGCGGGCGGTGCCACCACGAAGGTCAACGCGCCGACGCCGCCGCTCACACCCGCGGCCTGGGACGAGACACGGTCCGCCGTGGTGGGGGCGTGCCGCGCGCTCGCCGCCTCGTGGCTGGTGGTGTCGGGCACGCTCCCGGAGGTGACCGGTGCCGAGGCCCGGATCGCCGACGTCGTACGCGCGGTGCGCGGCACCGGGGTGCGCGTGGCCGTGGACACCAGCGGCGCCGCGCTCGCGGAGCTGGTGGCCGACCCGGCGGAGGTGGCGCTGCTGAAGCCGAACACGCACGAGCTCGCCGAGCTCGTGGGGCGTCCGCTGCGCACGGTCGGCGAGGTGACGGAGGCCGCGCGCGAGCTGGTCGCCCGCGGTGTCGCCACGGTGTACACGAGCATGGGTGCCGACGGCGTGCTGGTCGTGACGGATGCGGCGGTGATCCACGCGCGGGCGGTCGCTCCGGTCGTCGTGAACACGGCGGGCGCGGGCGATGCCTCTCTCGCCGGGTTCCTGCACGGTCTCGGCGGCGCGTCCGGGGGACGGGCGGCGCTGACGACGGCGGCGGCGACCGCGGCCTCCTGGGGGGCGCTCGCCGTGAGCCGTCCGACCACGCTGCTCGACGCGGTGGAGGCGGCGCCGCGCGCGGTCGTCACGGACGAGCCCGACCCGGCGACGCGGTTGACCGAACCGGCGGTCTGACCCCGCCCCGGGCGCCCGTCAGCCGAGCGGGCGCAGGTGCAGGCCGTCAGCGTCGGCGGTGAGCGCGACGCGGTCGAGGCCGTCCACGACCAGGTCGGCGGGCAGCGCCTCGGCGTCGACCGTGCCGGTGACCGCGAGCACCGTGCAGCCGGCGGCCCGGGCGGCCGCGATCCCCGCGGCTGCGTCCTCCACCACGAGGCAGCGCGCGGGGTCCACTCCCAGGCGGGTCGCCGCGGTGCGGAACGGCTCGGGGTCGGGCTTGCCGCGGGTGACGTCGTCGGCGGTGACGAACACCCCCGGTGCCGCGAACCCGGCAGCCGCCAGTCGCGCGGCGGCCAGGGGTGCGGCTCCCGAGGTGACGATGGCGCGCCGGTGCGCGGGGACCCCGTCGTAGAGGGCCCGCGCTCCCGGCACGCTCGGCAGGTCGACCGCGTCGGAGAGCTCCAGGTCGAGGATGCGGTCGAGGCCCTCGGTGTGCTGCGCGGGGGCGAGCAGCCGCGACACGAGCACGCGGGCGGGCTGCCCGTGGTTCTCGTGCAGGGCCTCGGCGGAGACGCCGTAGTGGGCGGCGAAGCGGCGCCACGACCGGATGACCGAGGCGGTGGAGTCGACGAGGGTGCCGTCGAGGTCGAACAGCACCGCGTCGAACGTCCGGCGGAAGACCAGGGCGTCGGGGTCGAGCGACGGACGCGGCCCGACGACGACGCGCACGCGCGCGAGCTGCTGCGCGGTCGACAGGTCGGCGTCGATGCGGGTCACCGGGATCGCCGGGGGAGGCGGGGTCTCGTCGGCGCGGTGGAGGTCTCGCGGGGCAGCCCGTTCGGCGCGTCGCGCGGCGAGCAGCTCGGGGTCGCCCGTGAGATGGATCACGTGCGGGGTCGCCGGAGCCACCGCGGCGCGGAGCAGCTCCCACGCCGTTCCGCCCTGCAGCTCGCGCGTGAAGGGGGCCACGAGCACGGCTCCGCCCGCGGTGGCGACGGCGTCGGCGGCCACGGCCCGCAGCGCGGCGTAGCGGCCCTCGCGCACGGCGGCGGCGTGCGGCCCGCGCAGCCAGTGGCCGCCCCAGAGCTCGGGCGGAAGGGCGTCGAGGAGGGGAGCGGTGACGGCGTCGAGGTCGAGGAGCGGGACGCCGAGCTCGGCGGCGAGGGCGCGGCCGAGGGTGGTCTTGCCGCTTCCCGCGACCCCGGCCACGACGACCACGCGGGCGTCCGACGGTTGACAGGTCTCGGTCATACCCCCACCATAGAAGACAAAGACACCGGTGTCATGGTTGATTTTCCGCGGATCATCGGTTTCTGCCCACGAGAAGAGGAACCCATGCTCACCCGCACCGTCGCCAACCCGCTCACGACGCTCGAACGCCGTGCCCTGCAGTCCCTCTCCACCCCCGACGGCGGCATGCTCATCGTCGCCGCCGACCAGCGCAACGGCATGAAGGCCGCCATCCCCGACGCACCGGGCGGCCCCGACGCCATCACCCGCGAAGAGCTGTCGGCGGTGAAGGCCGACCTCGTGCGCCACCTTGCCGTGCACGCGCCGGCCATCCTGCTCGACCCCGAGGTCGCCCTGCCGGCCGTCGTCGACGACGGCGTGCTCGACCGCGACACCGCCCTCGTGGTGGGCCTCGACGCGTCCGGTTTCGAGACCGTCGACGGTCTGCGCTACACCCGCTTCGTGCCCGGGGCCACCCCGCGCACGGTGCGCGAGCTCGGCGGCGGGGTCGCCAAGATGCTCTACTACACGCGGCCCGACCGGCAGGGGCGCGACTCCCGCGTCGCCGACGAGATGCGCGCGCTCATCGCCGAATGCGAGGCGGAGGGACTCCTGCTGATCGTCGAGCTGCTCACCTACCGCCTCGACGACGAGACCGAGGAGGAGTACGCGGACGCCTTCCCGGCGCTCGTCGCCGAGGGGGCCGCGCTCGCCGTCGCGGCCGGTGCGAAGATCCTCAAGCTGCAGTACCCGGGATCCGCCGAGGCCAGCGCCGCGGTGACCGAGGCGGCCCAGGGGGTGCCGTGGGCGGTGCTGTCGGCCGGGGTCGACCACGAGACCTTCATCGGTCAGGTCACCACGGCGGTCGCGAACGGGGCGGCGGGAGCGATGGCCGGACGCTCGCTGTGGAAGGACAGCCTCTCGTACGACGCCGCCCGCCGCGAGGAACTGCTGACGACCCGCGCGCTGCCGCGACTGCGCGAGCTGGCCGCCGCCGTCGACGGGCGCGGCTGAGCGCGGCGCGGCCGGTAGGGTGGCCGGAGGCTGCCCCGCCCCGGGGGCGAGGAGGTACCTGTGACGACCATGCGTGACGTCGCCGCGCGCGCGGGCGTGAGCACCAAGACGGTCTCGCGCGTGTTCAACGACGACCCGCACGTGCTGCCGCACACCAGGGCCCTGGTCGAGCAGGCCATGCGCGAGCTCAACTACGTCCCCAACGTGCTGGCCACCACCTTCCGCGCCGGGCGGACCTCGGTCATCGGGGTCGCGGTGCCCGACATCGTCGACCCGTTCTTCGCCTCGATCGCCCGCGCCATCGAAGACGTTGCGCGCGGGCGCGGACTGTCCACGCTCGTCACGAGTCTGGGGTCCGACCCGGAGGGGGAGCGTCCGGCGATCGAGTCGATGCTCGGCCGGCAGCTGTCGGGACTGGTGATCGCCCCGGTCGGGGTCGACCACTCCTGGCTGGAACGGTGGCGCGAGCACACGCCGATCGTGTTCGTCGACCGGGCGCCCGTCGGCCTCGACGCCGACACGTTCGTCGAGGCCGACGAGCGCGGGGCCGTGGCGGCGGTGCAGCACCTGATCGGCCACGGGCACCGGCGGATCGCCTACGTCGGCGACGCCGTGCACCTGTCCACCGAGGCGAACCGGCTGGAGGGCTGGCGACGCGGGCTCGCGGAGGCGGGGATCGCGGCCGACGCTGAGCTGGTGCGGTCCGGCGTCTCGGATCGGGAGGCGGCGCGGCAGGCGGTGGCGCAGCTGCGGGCCCTCGACGACCCGCCCACCGCCCTCTTCTCGGCCAACGCGCGGTGCTCGATGGCGCTCGCCGCGGCGCTGCGCGACGAGCCCCTCGCGATCGTCGGCTTCGGCGACTTCCCGATGGCCGACGTTCTGACGCCGGCGCTCACCGTGATCGACCAGGACCCGTATCGCCTGGGCACGCTCGCCGCGGAGCGCATCTTCGACCGGCTCGGCGGTGCGGAGCCCGCAGGGCCGGCGGTCGCTGTGATCGACGTCGACCTGGTCGAGCGCGAGTCGTGCCGCACCGGGGCCGCCCCGGTCTGAACCCCTCGACCCGCGGGTCAGCCCAGGGCGGCGATGCTCGCGCGGGCCCCGAGCGTGCGGAGCGAGGCGCGCGCGGCGACGAACTCCGCCCGCAGCCGTGCGTCGCGCCCCAGATCGCCGAAGACCTCCGTGCAGTCCAGGAACGCGCCGGGTTCCGCGGCCTCGGCGGCCACCGCCGCGCGCAGCAGGGCGAGCCGGCGGTCGGACACCGGGGTCGGCGTCCCGTCTTCCGCGGCACCCTCGAGGAAGACGCTCCAGGCCGCGAGCACGAGCACGGCGTGCGCGATCGAGCCGCCCGTGGCGAGCCGCTCCCGCACGACCGGGAGCAGGAAGGTGGGGATGCGGTCGGAGCCGTCCACGACCTGCCGGGCGAGGGTGTCGCGCACGGCCGTGCTGCCGAACCGGGCGAGCAGCTGCTCCCCGTACGCGTCGAGGTCGATGCCCGGTACGGGTCGCAGGGTGGGAACGGCCTCCTGCTGCATGTACCCGCGCAGGAAGGTGCGGAAGAGCGGGTCCGCGCACACCTCGTGCACCATGGTCGCCCCGGCGAGGATGCCGAGGTAGCTCATCGCCTGGTGCGAGGCGTTCAGCAGCCGGAGCTTCATGAGCTCGTACGGCTCGACGTCGTCGACGAGCTGCACGCCGACCGTGTCGAACGCCGGGCGGCCGAGCGGGAAACGGTCCTCGAGCACCCACTGCACGAAGTCCTCGGAGCGCACCGGCCACCGGTCGTCCACGCCGAAGCGCTCCCGGACGAGCGCGCGGGTCTCGTCGGTGGTCACCGGGGTGATGCGGTCGACCATCGAATGGGGGAACGCCACGTTCGTGCGGATCCAGGCCCCGAGTTCCGGGTCGAGCCGGTCGGCGAAGCCGCTGAGAGCCGTGCGGGCGACGCCGCCGTTGCCGGGGATGTTGTCGCACGACAGGACGGTGAACGGCGCGACCCCGGCCGCGCGGCGGCGGGCGAGGGCGGCGGCGAGGTGTCCGAGAGCACTCCGGGGCGGGGTACCGCGCCCGTGCGCGGCGTCGTCGAGGTCGGCGAGGGTCGCGGCGTCCTGCGGCACGAAGGCGCCGGTGCGCTCGTCGATCCCGTAGCCGCCCTCGGTGATCGTGAGCGAGACGATGCGCGTGGCGGGGTCGCTCAGGCGCGCCTGGACGGCCTCGGGGTCGTCGGGCGCGAAGAGATACTCCGTGAGCGCGCCGATCACGCGGGCCGACTCCGTGCCGTCGGGCGTCACGGTCACGAGCGTGTACAGCCCGTCCTGCGCGGCGAGGGCGTCGCGCATGGCGGCGTCGTGGGGCAGCAGGCCGACGCCGGAGATGCCCCAGTCCGCGTCTCCCGCGGCCAGGAGCCGGTCGACGAACATGGCCTCGTGCGCGCGGTGGAAGTTGCCGACGCCGAGGTGCACGATGCCGGGTCGCACGCGGGCCCGGTCGTAGGCGGGGCGGGCGACGGCGGCGGGCAGCCGCTGCAGCGTCCCGGCCGCGAGGGCGATCGGGGCGGCCGGGGCGGCGGGTGACGAGAGCCGCACGACGAGGTCGGCGCGCGCGCGGCTCCCCTCGACCACGGCGGCGTTCGCCTCGTCCACGTCGCGCACCCACGCGGTCGCCTCGTCGAGGGGATGGCCGTGGCTGCGACGTCGTGCCACCAGCCGCCGCCGGCGCGTGTCCGGCTCGATGTCGAGGAACCAGCTCTCGTCGAGCAGCTCGCGCACGCGCTCCCATCCGTGTCCGGTGTGCAGGAGGTAGTTGCCCTCGGTGATGATCAGCGGCACGTCGGCGGGGACCGGGATCGCGGAGGCGATCGGCTCCTCCAGCCCGCGGTCGAACGCGGGGGCGTACACGACGCCGTCGGCCGGGGCCCGGAGCCGCCGCAGCAGGGCGAGGTAGCCGTCGACGTCGAAGGTGTCGGGGGCGCCCTTGCGGTCGCGGCGATGGAGGCGCACGAGCTCGGCGTTCGCGAGGTGGAAGCCGTCCATGCCCACGACCACCGCCTGCGGCCCGAGCGCGTCGAGGAGGGCGGCGCTCACCGTCGACTTCCCGGCGCCGGGGGTGCCGGCGATCCCGAGGATGCGGCGGCGGCCGTCGGCGATGAGACGCCGCGCCCGTTCCACGAGGTCGGAGAGCGCGACGTCGGAGTCGGGCGCGGGCGGCGGGGTCTGGATCACGGCTTCGTGGTCTTCCTGTGGTCGACGCGGGGCATCGGAGGGCGAGGGACGATGTGGGCGACTGCGGAGCACGCTACGCTGGCCATGTCACCGGTGTCAAGCGACCCGGGGCACAGGACAACACCCCTCGATGGAGAGAGACGCGCATGACCGAATTCCAGGGCCGCACCATCCTCGTCACCGGCGCCGGCGGCGGCATCGGCGGCGCGACCGTCCGCCACCTCGTCGCGGCCGGGGCCGACGTGCTCGCCGCGGGCCGCACCGCGGAGAGCGTCGCCGACATCGCACGCGAGACCGGCGCCACGCCGCTCGCCTTCGACCTCGAGGACGAGGGCGAGATCCGCGCGGCGATCGAGGGCCGCGACCTCTACGGCGTCGTCAACTGCGGCGGCTGGGGCGGCGAGATCGCCACCCCCATGGACACCGACATCTCGGTGTTCGACCGGGTCATGAGCATCAACGCGCGCGGGGCCCTGCTGGTGACCAAGTACGCCTCGCGCGAGATGATCCGCGGGGGCAAGGGCGGCGCGATCGTGAACGTGTCGAGCCAGGCGAGCCTCGTCGCCCTCGCCGGGCACATCTCCTACGGCTCGTCCAAGGCGGCGCTCGACAACATCACGCGCGTCTCGGCGCTCGAGCTGGGCGGCCACGGCATCCGGGTCAACAGCGTCAACCCGACCGTGGTGATGACGCCGATGTCGGCCTGGTACTGGGGACGCCCCGAGATCGAGGGTCCCTTCCTCGACGCGATGCCTCTGCACCGGTGGGCCACCGAAGACGACATCGCCGCCCCCATCGTCTTCCTGCTGGGCGACGGCGCCGCGATGATCTCGGGCGTCTCGCTCCCCATCGACGGCGGCTACACCAGTCGCTGAGGCGGCCACGGCGCCCGGCACCTCAGGGAAGCTGTCGCAGGCGCTCGGCGAAGCGCTCGACGGTGGCCGCGAACGCCGGAGCGTCCGGGCGGTTGAGGTGCCCGTGGGTGGTGCCCGGCTCGGTCGACACGTCGACGTCGACGCCGGCGGCCGAGAGGGCGCGCGCGAAGGCCTCTCCCGACATGCGCAGCTCGTCCGTCTCGTCGTTGACCATGATCGTCGGGGGGAAGCCCGCGAGCTGCGCGGGCGCGGCGGTCCCCGGGATCGCGTAGACGTCGGCGCGGTCCAGCGGTCCGCCCAGATAGTTCTCGTACATGCCGCGCACGAACGCGGCGGTGAAGACGTCGGCGTCCGGCTGCGCGTCCAGCAGGGCGCGCAGCTCGCGGGTGGGGGCGTCCTGAACGGCCTGGAGCGTCGGGTAGGCCAGGACCGCGAGGCCCGGGACCGGTCCGCCGTCGTGGGTCAGTCGCAGGGCGGCGCCGGCGGCGAGGTTGCCGCCCGCACTCGCGCCGCCGATCGCCCATCCCCGCGCGGCGATCGGGGAGGACACGGCCCAGCGGAACGCGGCGACCATCTCGTCGTGCGGCACCGGGTAGTGGATGCCGCCGCGCTCCGGCGAGCCCAGGCGGCTCGTCCAGTCCGGGGTCATCGGCGCCAGGCGGTAGTCCACGCTCACGACGACGATGCCGTGCGCCGCGAAGGCCCGCGCCACCGCATCCGCCTCCGGCATGTCGAGGTCGCCGCCCGCGAAGCCTCCGCCGTGCGCCCAGACGAGACCCGCGCCGGTCGGCGACGCCGGGGTGTAGAGGCGTACGCGCAGCGCTCCGTGCGGTCCGTCCAGCACCCGGTCGGCGATGTGGAGGTCCGCGCTCACGGCAGCACCGTGTACAGCAGCCAGACCGCGAGCGGGGTGCCGATCACGAAGAACAGCAGACCGATGATCGCGCCGCGGCGGGAGGGCTTCTCGTCGGGGGAGGACATGCGTCGAGCATGGCAGACGAGCGACGGTTCGCGCCGGTGGGTCAGGCTCCCCAGCCGGCCTGCACGCCGCCCACGCGCTCCTCCGCGATGCGCTGCTGGTACCCGGACGCCGCGTAGGCGGCCATCGGGTCGGCCGGCAGGCCGCGCGACTCGCGCCACTCCGCGAGCGCCGGGCGCACGTCGGTCGAGAACGCGTCCATGAACACGGCGTTCGCCGTCAGCACGTCGCCCGAGCGCTGCGCGGCAGACAGCGCCTCGCGGTCCACCAGCAGGGCACGCGCGGTCATCTCCTGCACGTTCAGCACGGAACGGATCTGCCCGGGGATCTTGTCCTCGACGTTGTGGCACTGGTCCAGCATGAAGGCGACGTCGGGGTTGTTCAGGCCGCCGCCGCGGATCACCTCGAACAGGATGCGGAACAGCTGGAACGGGTCGGCCGCGCCGACGATGAGGTCGTCGTCGGCGTAGAAGCGGGAGTTGAAGTCGAACGAGCCGAGCTTGCCGAGCCGCAGCAGCTGCATCACGATGAACTCGATGTTCGTGCCCGGCGCGTGGTGACCGGTGTCGAGGCACACGAGGGCCTTGTCGCCGAGCGCGCTCACCTGGGCGTACGACGTTCCCCAGTCCGGCACATCGGTGTGGTAGAACGCGGGCTCGAAGAACTTGTACTCGAGCACGAGCCGCTGGTCGTCGCCGAGGCGCGCGTAGATCTGCTGCAGCGAGTCGTGCAGGCGGTCCTGACGACCGCGCAGATCGGCCTGCCCGGGGTAGTTGGAACCCTCGGCGAGCCAGATCTTCAGGTCGCGGCTGCCCGTGGCGTCCATGACGTCGATGCACGCGAGGTGGTGGTCGATGGCCTTGCGGCGGATCGCGGCGTCCTCGTGCGTGAGCGCGCCGAACTTGTAGTCGTCGTCCTGGAAGGTGTTGGAGTTGACGGTGCCGAGCGTCACGCCGTGGTCTTCGGCGTGACGGCGCAGGTCGTCGAAGGAGTCGACCAGGTCCCACGGGATGTGCAGCGCCACGGTCGGCGCGAGGGCGGTGTGCGCGTGCACCTGGGCGGCGTCGGCGATCTTCTCGTAGGGGTCGCGCGGGGTGCCCGGCGTGCCGAACACCTTGAACCGGGTGCCGGAGTTGCCGAAGGCCCAGCTGGGCAGCTCGATGCTCTGCTTCTCGAGCGCGGCGAGGATGTCGGGGGTGAGGATGCTCACGATGCACGGCCTTCGGTGTCGGTGGTGGCGGAGGAGTCGGTGGCGCTCGCCGCGGCGAGCTGGTCTTCGAGGTGGAATACCTCGGTGAGGGAGGTGGCGGCCTGATCGGGGCGGCCGTCGAGGCCCACGAAGAAGCGGCTCATCTCGGCCTCCCACCGCGCGGCGACGGGCGACGCGGCGAGGTACGCCTGGGCCGCCCGGTCGTCGTCGGTCTCGTAGTAGCCGAAGAGCGTGCCGCCGGCGCCGAGGAAGAGGCTGTAGTCGCGTCGTCCGGCGGCGGCGATCTCCGCCAGCATCTCCGGCCGCACGGGGGAGTGCCTGGCCACGTACTCGTCGAGCAGCTCGGGGCGCACCTGGAGCTGGAAGGCCACGCGGGTCATGAGGGTCCTTTCGGTGTCCGGCCGGTGCCACGCGGCACCGGCCGGACGGGCGACTCAGAAGTCGAAGTCGCCGATGTTGTCGGCGTCGAACACGAACGGGTCGCCCAGCAGCACGACGCCGTCGGCGCCGACCGTGTACTCGCCGAGGTCGCCCGCGTCGAACGTGTCGCCTTCCTTGCCGGTGATGTCGCCGGCGATGAGGGCGTGGGCGGCGAACGCGGCGAGGTAGCCGAGGTCTTCCGGGTTCCACAGCGCGAACGACGTGACGGTGCCGTCCTCGACGTACTCGCGCATCTGGTTCGGGGTGCCGAGCCCGGTGAGGGCCACGGTGCCCTTGTAGTCGGACGTGGAGAGGTAGCGCGCGGCGGCCGCGATGCCGACCGTGGTGGGCGACACGATGCCCTTCAGGTCGGGGTGGCTCTGCAGCAGTGCCGCCGTCTTGTCGAAGGACGTCTGGTCGTCGTCGTCGCCGTACACGGTCTCGACGATCGTGATGTCGGGGTAGTCGCTCGCGACGTACTCCTTCATCAGGTCGATCCACGCGTTCTGGTTGGTCGCGTTGGCCGAGGCGGAGAGGATCGCGATCTCGCCCGCGCCGCCGATCTGCTCGGCGATCTGGTCGATCTGCACCTTCGCGATGCCCTCGGAGTCGGCCTGGTTGATGAACAGGTCGCGGCACTCGGTGTTGGTGTCGGAGTCGAACGTGACGACCTTGACACCCGCGTCGCGGGCCTCGTTCAGGGCGTCGCAGATGGCCTTGGGGTCGTTCGCCGAGACGACGAGCGCGCCGACGCCCTGCTGCGTGGCGGTGTTGATGTAGCTGACCTGGGCGTCGGGCGTGGCCTCGGCCGGTCCCACCTCGGAGAACGTGCCGCCGAACTCCTCGACGGCCTTCTTGCCGCCCTCGCTGGACGTGTCGAAGTACGGGTTGCCGAGGTTCTTGGGCAGGAAGGTGATCGAGGCGTCGCCGCCGCCTTCTCCGCCGCTGCCGCTGCCGCCGTCGCCGGATCCGGCGCAGCCGGTGAGGGCGACCGCCGCGGCCACCGCGAGGGCGGCGAAGGCGGTCACGCGCTTGCGTGCAAACGTCATTGTTCGTTCCTTTCGTCGGGGGATGCCGCGGTCGCGGCGTCCATCGGTGCCCCTGGCGCTGTGGTGCCGGCACCGGCGGGGGTTCTGCCCGGTCGGCGGCGTGCTTTCTGCAGCCAGGCCAGGACGCTTGCGGCCACCACCGAGATCACGAGGAGCGTGCCGGTGATGATGTTGATGACGTCGGAGGTGACGTTCACCAGGCGGAGCGCGCTCGCGAGCGCCCCGATGAGGAAGGCGGCGGCGATGACGCCGTAGATCTTGCCGCGACCGCCGAAGACGGACACCCCGCCGAGGACGACGGCGGCGATCACCTGGAGCTCGAGGCCGGTGGCGTTGTCGCCGCGGGCGCTGCCGTAGCGGAGCGTGTAGAAGATGCCGGCGAAGGCGGCGACCGCGCCGGAGAGCACGAAGAGCACGAGCTTGGTGCGCTCGACGTGCACGCCGGAGAAGTGCGCGGCGTCCTTCGACAGTCCCACCGCGTACACGCCGCGACCGAACGGGGTGAAGTGCAGCAGGACCGCGAACACGGCCACCAGCACCAGGAACGGGATGGTGATGACGGGGATGGGGGTGCCGGCGATCTTGGCTTTCGCGAGGTCGCTCCAGAACTCCGGGAAGTCGGTGACGGCGGCCGTGCCGAGCAGGCCCACCGCGAGGCCGCGGTAGAGCGCGAGCGTGCCGATCGTGACCGCGAGCGAGGGGAGCCCGACGACGGTCACCAGGAAGCCGTTGAACGCGCCGCCGACGATGCCGACCGCGAGCGCGGCGAGCGCGGCGACCTCGAACGGGAGGCCGCCCTGCACGAGCGCTCCGGTGACCACGCTGGACAGTCCGACCATGCTGCCGACCGAGAGGTCGATCTCGCCCGTGATCATGATCAGCGTCATCGGCAGCGCGATCAGCAGGATCGGGGCGATGTCGAGCAGCAGGTAGGTGAGGGTGATCGGCTGACCGAAGCCGCGGATGCTCGTGGCGGCCACGACGGCCACGACGATCAGCAGCCCGACGATCGCGGCCTCGCGCGTGAGGAGCAGCCGGCGCCACAGCGGCTTGTCGTAGTCGCGGATGACGCGGGCGCTCGCGGTGGTGGTGGTCGCGGTGGTCATGACTGGTCCCTCGCCTCGATGAGCCGCCGTCTCTGCCGGACCGCGAGCACGCGGTCGAGCACGATGGCGCCGATGATGAGCAGGCCGACGACGGCGCGCTGCCAGAAGTCGGGGATGCCGAGGATCGGCAGGGCACGGTTGATGGTGAGCAGCAGCACGGCTCCGATCGCCGCACCCCAGACCGAGCCGATGCCGCCCGTGATGGCGACGCCGCCGATCACCGCGGCGCCGACCGCGTCGAGCT
Source organism: Microbacterium sp. NPDC059771 (assembly GCF_042732495.1). Taxonomy (NCBI): domain Bacteria; kingdom Bacillati; phylum Actinomycetota; class Actinomycetes; order Micrococcales; family Microbacteriaceae; genus Microbacterium; species Microbacterium sp. NPDC059771. The sequence continues at coordinate 1,015,682 of NZ_JBHWHK010000001.1, forward strand.
CCCATCCGGCTCCGGCCTGGGAGTTGATGGTGCCGTAGCGTGCCGCGTAGAACACCCCGGCGAGCCCGGCGAGGGCACCCGACAGGACGAACGCGGTCAGCACGCGGCGCGTGACGCGCAGGCCGTACAGCTCGGCGGCTGCGGGGTCGGAGCCGATCGCGTAGAACTCCCGCCCGCCGCGCGTGTTCTTCAGGTACCAGGCGGCCGCGGCGAGCACGATCACCGCGACGACCGCGAGGATCGGGATGCCCAGGAGCTGTCCGGTGCCCAGCGCCAGGAAGTCGCGGGGGAGGTCGGAGGCGTTGACGCGGTCGCTGCCGGTCCACAGCACGTTGATGCCCCGGTAGGCGTAGAGCGTGCCGAGCGTGATGACCATGGCGGGCACCTTCGCGTAGGCGACGAGGGCGCCGTTGACGAGTCCGAGGAGGGCGCCGAGCACGACGGCGGCGATCACGACCAGCACGATGGGGATGCCGGGCACGTCGATGAAGAGCCGTCCGGTGAGGTAGGCCGTGAGGCCCATGACCGAGCCGACGGAGAGGTCGACGTTGCGGGTGATGAGCACGATGGCCTGACCGACCGCGACGAGCACGAGGATCGAGGGCGTGAGCAGCAGGTCGCGCCAGCCGTCGGCGCTGAACAGGAACTTCGGGTTGTTGAGGGTCGCGGCGGTGATCACGAGCACCAGGGCGAGCAGGATGCCGAACTCGCGCGCCCTGCCGAGGCCGGAGATGCGCGTGGTGAGCGCGGAGACGGGGATGGCGGTGGTCACGAGGAGAGCTCCGATGCGTGCGTCGCGGCGAACATGACGTTCTCGGAGGTGGCCTCCGAGCGGGGGATCTCGGCGGTGATGCGACCCTCGCGCATCACCAGCACCCGGTCGGCCATGCCGAGCACCTCGGGCAGCTCCGACGAGATCATGAGGATGCCCATGCCCTGGCCGGCGAGCTGGGAGAGCAGCCGGTGCACCTCGGACTTGGTGCCGACGTCGATGCCGCGGGTGGGCTCGTCGATCAGCAGCACCCGGGGCTGCGTCGCGAGCCACTTCGCCAGGACGACCTTCTGCTGGTTGCCGCCGGAGAGGGTGGCGGCGACCGTGTCGAGCGCGTGCGTCTTCACCTCGAGGCGCGAGGCCCACTCACGGGCGGCCCGGTTCTCCATCGCGGTCGTCAGCAGGCCGAGCCGGGCCAGACGCCGGCGGATCGCGAGGGTGATGTTGCCGCCCACGCCGGACTCGATCACGAGGCCCTGCTTGCGACGGTCCTCGGGGACGAGCGCGAGTCCCGCCCGCATGGCGTCGACGGGGCGCCGCGGCGGGATGCGCCGGCCGGTCATGCGGACCGTGCCCTCGCGGTAGCCGTCCACGCCGAACACGGCCCGGGCGACCTCGCTGCGTCCCGCGCCGACGAGCCCGGCGAGTCCGACGATCTCGCCCGCGCGCACGGTGAAGGAGATGTCGTGGAAGAGCCCGGGGCTGGTGAGGCCCTCCACCTCGAGCAGCGGTTCGCCGATCGCGGCCTCCTGCTTGGGGAACAGCTCGGCGACCTCGCGGCCCACCATCTGGCGCACGAGCTCGTCGACCGTGGTGTCGGCCACGGCGGAGGTGGCGATGTACGCGCCGTCACGCATCACGGTGACGGTGTCGCAGAGGGCGAACACCTCGTCGAAGCGGTGCGAGATGAAGATGAGGCCGCGCCCCTCGTCGCGCAGGCTGCGCGCGATCGCGAACAGGCGCTCGACCTCCACGCCGGACAGGGCGGCGGTGGGCTCGTCCATGATGAGCAGTGCCGCGTCGAGGGAGACGGCCTTGGCGATCTCGATCACCTGCTGGTCGGCGATCGAGAGCCCCTCCGCGGGGCGGTCGGGATCGATGGTGACGCCGAGGCGGGTGAAGAGCCGCTCGACCTCGTGCCGCATGGCCTTCCGGTCGATGCGGCCGAAGCGTCCGAGGGGCTGGCGGCCCATGAAGATGTTCTCGGTCACCGACAGGTCGGGGAAGAGGGTCGGCTCCTGGTAGATGACGGCGACACCGGCTGCCTTGGACTGGGCGGTGGAGGTGAAGTCCACGTCGGCCCCGTTCAGGCGGAACGTTCCGGCGTCGCGCTGGTAGAGGCCGGCGACGATCTTCACGAGCGTGGACTTCCCGGCACCGTTCTCGCCGACGAGCGCGTGGATGGAGCCGGGGTCGACCGTGATCGTGCCGGAGCGCAGGGCGATCACCGAGCCGAAGGCCTTCTGGACGTCGGCGAGCTCGAGCACGGGCGCCGTCGCGGGTGAGGACATCATTTCTCTCTCCATTGAGGGAATGAATCGTTTCAAACCCTGTCGGAGATGAGATTAGGCGATGTGTTGACTGCTGTCAAGACGGCGTGAGAGTGTGAGTCCCGAGCGGAATGTGAGTCGTTTCACACGCCGGAGGACGGGAGGTCGCGGATGGCGGTCAGCGTGCGCGAGGTCGCGGAGGACGCGGGTGTCTCGGTCGGCACGGTGTCGAACGTCCTCAACCGGCCGGAGAAGGTGGCCGCCGAGACGGTGGCCAGGGTCCAGGCGTCGATCGATCGGCTCGGCTTCGTGCGCAACGACGCGGCCAGGCAGCTCCGCGCCGGACGCAGCCGCACCATCGGACTGGTCGTGCTCGACATCCGCAACCCCTTCTTCGCTGAGGTGATCCGCGGCGCCGAGGAGCGCGCCGATCAGCACGGGCTCTCGGTGCTGGTGGCCAACAGCGACGAGAAGCAGGAGCGCGAGGCCATGCACCTCGACCTGTTCGAGGAGCAGCGGGTGACGGGCGTGCTGGTGACGCCCGTGGCCGAGTCGCTGCCGCGCCTGGCACGCATGCACGAGCGCGGCACGCACGCGGTGCTCGTCGACCGGGAGTCGCAGGACGAGCGCTTCGCCTCGGTCGCCGTGGACGACGTGGAGGGCGGCCGCATCGCCATGGAGCATCTGCTCGCGGTCGGCCGTCGGCGGATCGCCTTCGTCGGGGGGCCCGTGTCGCTGCGGCAGGTGTCCGACCGGCTCAGCGGGGCACAGGCCGCGGCCGCCGACGCCGGGGTCGCCCTGGAGTTCCTCGCGACCGCCGCTCTCACGGTCGAGGAGGGGAGGCAGGCGGGGTCGCGGATCCTCGGCCGCGCCCCGGCGGATCGTCCGGATGCCGTGTTCGCGGCGAACGACCTCGTCGCGCTCGGCCTGCTGCAGAGCCTCGTGATGACCGGAGACGCCCGGGTGCCCGACGACATCGCGATCATCGGCTACGACGACATCGACTTCGCCGCGGCCGCCGTGATCCCGCTCAGCTCGGTGCGTCAGCCCGCCGCCCTGATCGGCTCCACCGCGGTCGATCTGTTGCTGCAGGGTCAGGGGGAGCGGGCGCCGGAGCCCGAGCACGTGCTGTTCCGCCCCGAGCTGGTGGCGCGGCGCTCCACGACCGGCGCGTGACCCCGCCGGCGATGCCGTCAGGCTGAGGCTGACGACCGGTGCTGGGCGCTCGCGCCGCGCATGATGCGGGCGACCGCCGTGATCAGGAACAGCTGCCCCGTGATGCCCTCGGCCACCGCGACGGCCTGCATGCCGGCACCCCGGGGGATGAGGTTGCCGTAGCCGGTCGTGGTGAGGGCGGTGAAGGAGAAAAACAGCTGATCGCCGAGCGAGTCGGTCTCCGCTCCGATGAAGAGCGGTTGCGACAGGAACTGCGAGGCGAGGTTGTACGCGAAGGCGAAGAACATCCCCACCAGGATGTACGCCGTCACCGCGGCGAGCAGCGCCTCGATGTCGAGCCCGCGTCGCGTGACCTGATGCGCGATGATCGCCCACGGTGCGACGAGCAGTGCCACCATCGAGGCCGCAGACAGCCCGACCGCCAGGGCGGGACTGCCGGTGCCGAAGAAGGTCGCCAGCAGGGCCGCCGCGCCCGCGGTGGACAGCACGACCCACGTCACCCGCTGCACGAGCGCACGGGCGCCCGTCACGCGGAACACGATCGCGACCGTCGCGAGCATGACCAGGAACGCCCACGGGCTCGGGTCGGCGCTCGGCTGCGCGGCGCACAGGCCGTACGAGACGCCCAAGAGCAGCAGCACGATCGCGTAGCCGACCGCCCGGTAGCTCCAGGCGCTGTCCTCGGTGCCCAGGGAAGCGCCGACGTGCGGGTGCGGATTCATGGCGATCCTCTCCGTCGCGGTGGTGTGACTCCCGCGCGCGGCCAGTATCCCAGCCGGTCGCGCGCGGGTCGGGAGGCGCGGCCGTGGCCGCGGTTCGTCAGGGCGCGTCGAACCCGTTACACTGGTCGAGTGCATCCGCGCTCTCGGGCCGGATGCCTGGAGACGTCGCATAGTCCGGCCTAGTGCACCACCCTGCTAAGGTGGAGTCCCCTTACGGGGACCAGGGGTTCAAATCCCCTCGTCTCCGCCAGTTCTTCCCCCTCGAACCGCGATCACGGTACGGCGCTCGATCTCGAGCGATCGCGCAGCGCGAGTAGCCTGCGGTCCGCCCGTGCGGTCGCCGCTCAGTGGCGCGGGAACGGTGCCGAGGAGCGCAGGTGCGCGGCGCCGAGCGGGTCGCACACGGTGGACTCGTCGACCACGCCGAACCGGAGCAGGGCGGCGGGATCGGTCGAGGAGGGCGGCGTGCGATCGGGTCGCGCGGAGAGCAGCACGAAGTCCGCCGCGGTCCCGGTCAGGTGCAGCGACCCCGCCGGCAGGCAGTGCAGGGCGATGCGGATCGCGGTGAGGTCGCGGTCGACCGCAGCGTCCGTGATCGACCACGCCGTGAAGCGGTTGGCCGACGCGGAGCCCGTCCACTCCTGGCGCACCGCCCCGGTCACCCGCAGCAGGGCCGTCGTGCCGCGGAGCCGGGTCGACTGGCGCAGTTCCAGCAGCACCCCGACCACGCCGGCCGGGATGTCGACGATCACGCGCGTGACCTGAGCGTCCACGAGAGCCAGGGCGTCGGCGAACGGATCCTCGGTGTCTGCGAGCGGCGGGAGGCCGGAGGGGACGCCGAAGAGGAGGTCTCTCACCTGCATGCCGACTCGCTCCCCGTGCTCCCCCAGAAACTCCGACGATACGGGATGCGTGTTCACACAGGGTCTGAACGGGGTGTGAACGGTGCACGGGGAGCGGCGGCACACGACCGGAACGGACCAGAATGATCGGGTGCCGCACCCCGATGGACGGACACGCTGGTGGGGAAAGGAGGAACCCATGATCGGCACCCTCAACGCCCTGATCGACCGCGTCGAAGCCGCGCCAGACCAGGAGCTCGACGTCGCGGCCGTCGCGCGTGCGCACGGCACGACCGAGTACCACCTGCGGCGGATGTTCTCCGCCCTCGCGGGCATGCCCGTGTCGGAGTACGTGCGCCGTCGGCGGATGACGATCGCCGCCGCGGAACTGGTCGGCGGTGCGCCGAGCCTGCTCGACGTGGCCGTGCGGCACGGCTACGGCTCGGTCGAGGCGTTCGGCAGGGCGTTCCGCGCCGTGCACGGCATCGGTCCGGCCGAGGCGCGCCGTGACGGGGGTCCTCTCCGTACACAACCCACGCTCCGGTTCCGCCTGAGCGTCGAAGGGAGCACCCCGATGGACGTCACCATCACCCCCCGACCCGCCCTCCAGCTGGTCGGTCATGCCACGCAGGTCCCGCTGATCCACCGCGGCGAGAACCCGCACATCCAGCAGCACATCGCGGCCATCCCGGCGGAGGAGCACGCGCGGCTCAAGCGTCTGAACGACGCGGAGCCCTCGGGCATCCTCGCCGTGACAGCCGACGTGGAGCCGGACGCGCCCGAGGGCACACCGCTCACGTATCTCCACGGCGTCGCGCTGGAGGAGACGACCCCGGTGCCGGAGGATCTCGACGTGCTGCGGCTCGAGGCGGGCACCTGGGCCGTGTTCGCCGCCGACGGCCCGTTCCCGCAGACCCTGCAGGACCTGTGGGCGGCCACCGCGACCGAGTGGTTCCCGTCGAACCCGTGGCGACTGCGCCCCGGTCCGTCGATGGTGCGGTATCGCGAGTTCCGCGGAGACACGGCCTCGTGCGAGCTGTGGCTGCCCGTGGAAGCGGAGTGAGTCACCGGGGCGGGGCGGCCGAGCCGTCCCGCCCCGGTGTCGGAGGCCCCTGGCACACTGTGCCGCACCGGGCAGTCCCACCCAGAGAGGCAGGCGATGGCGGCCATCGACCCCAAGAAGACCCTCGACTCCTACCGCGCACGACGCGGAGAGTTCCGCGTGCTCGAGGTGCCGCCGCTGCGGTACCTCATGATCGACGGCGCGGGAGACCCCAACACCTCGCCCGTGTATGCGCAGGCCGTGGCGGCGCTGTTCCCCCTGGCGTACACGCTCAAGTTCGCGAGCCGTGAAGAGCTCGGCATCGACACCGTCGTGATGCCGCTCGAGGGGCTGTGGCACGCGGCCGACATGGCGTCGTTCACGTCGCGCCGGGACAAGTCGCAGTGGGAGTGGACGCTGCTTCTCCTGGTGGGCGACCACGTGACCCCCGACCTCTTCGCGCGGGCGGTCGATACCGTCGAGGCGAAGAGCGCGAAGAAGCGCGAGCCCCTGCCGGCCCTGCGCTCCGTGCGGCTGGAGACCCTGCACGAGGGGCTGTGCGTGCAGACGCTCCACGTCGGCCCCTTCGACGACGAGGCCCCGGTGCTCGATGAGCTGCACCACCGCTTCATCCCGGAGCACGGACTGCGCATGACCGGTCGGCACCACGAGGTGTACCTGAGCGACATCCGCCGCACCGACCCCGCGAAACTCCGCACGATCCTGCGGCAGCCGGTCGCGCGGGTCGAGTGAGTTCACCGCGGGCGCGGACGAAAGCAACCCCCTCTTCGGCTCGGATGCCGAGCGATACGCTTCCCCCATGAGCAGCGTGAAGCATGCGGCGCGCGCGGCGAAGGACTCGACCGCGTTCCGGAGGACCGCCCGTGTCGGCTTCGTCGTGCTGGGGCTCATCCACGTCGTGATCGGCGCGATCGCCCTCAGCATCGCGGTGGGCGGTTCGGGCGACGCCGACCAGGACGGGGCGATGGAGCGCATCCGCGACAACCCCATCGGCGGGTTGCTGCTGCTGTCGATCGCGGTGGGCCTCATCGCGCTCGCCGCCTGGCAGATCGCCAGCGCCTTCCTCGCCGCCGACCCCGCGGAGACGAAGAAGTGGGGCCGCCGTATCAAGCTCGCCGGGATCTCGGGCTCCTATCTCGTGGTCGCGGTCCTCGCGACCATCTACGCGGTGGGCGGTCGTGCTGAGTCGGAGGACGCGTCGCGCACGCTCAGCGAGATCGTGCTGTCGGCGCCCGGTGGCGTGGCGCTGCTGGTGATCCTCGGCTTGTCGGTGGTCGGCGTGGGCCTCGGCTTCATCGGCAGCGGCATCACGCGGTCGTTCGAGAAGCTGATCGAGCTGCCGACCGGCGCGGGGCGCGCGGGCATCGTGGTGCTCGGGGTGGCGGGCTACCTCGGCAAGGGCGTCGCGGTCGCCGTGACGGGGGTGCTTTTCGTGGTCGCCGCGGTCACCCAGGACCCGGAGAAGGCGGCGGGACTGGATGCGGCGCTGCACAGCCTGCTCGCGCTGCCGCTGGGCGGGCTGGTGCTCGGCGCGGTGGGGGTGGGGTTCGCCCTGTACGGCGTGTTCTGCATGGCCAGGGCCCGGCTCGCGCGCATGTCGTAGCCCCAGACCCCCGCGCCGGCCGCGTCCGGGAGATGGGAGACTGGAACGATGAGCGCTTCTCCCGGAGTCGACGTGATCGCACCGCTGACCGAGACCGAGGTGCAGCGGATCCGCGGGGACTTCCCGATCCTGCGCGCGCAGGTGAACGGCCATCCGCTGGTGTACCTCGACTCCGGCGCGACGTCGCAGCGACCGGACGCCGTGCTCGACGCCGAGCGCGACTACGCGACCACGATGAACGCCGCGGTGCACCGGGGTGCGCACACGCTGGCGGCCGAGGCGACCGAGCTGTTCGAGGATGCGCGGGCCGCCGTCGCCCGCTTCGTCGGTGCCGACGACGACGAGATCGTATGGACCTCGAACGCGACCGAGGCGATCAACCTCGTCGCCTACTCCCTCTCGAATGCCTCGCTCGGACGCGGCGGCACGGCCGCGGAGCGCCTGCGCCTCCGCGAGGGAGACGAGATCGTCACCACCGAGATGGAGCACCACGCCAACCTCATCCCGTGGCAGGAGCTCGCGGCGCGCACGGGCGCCACGCTGCGGGTGATCCCGCTCGACGACGACGGCGCCCTCCGGCTCGACGTAGCCGCCGAGCTCGTCACCGAGCGCACGAAACTGATCGCCTTCACGCACGTGTCCAACGTGCTCGGCGTGATCAACCCGGTCGACGAGCTGGTCGCGCTCGCCCGCGGGGTCGGTGCCCTGACGCTGCTCGACGCGTGCCAGTCCGCCCCGCACCTGCCGCTCGACGTGCGGGCGCTGGGCGTGGACTTCGCGGTGCTCTCCGGCCACAAGATGCTGGGGCCGACGGGCATCGGTGCGCTGTACGGCCGGCGCGAGGTGCTGGCCGCGATGCCCCCGTTCCTCACGGGCGGCTCGATGATCACGACCGTCACCACGACCGAGGCCGAGTACCTGCCGCCGCCGCAGCGCTTCGAGGCGGGCACGCAGCGGGTGTCGCAGGCGATCGCGCTCGCCGCGGCGGTCGGCTACCTGGACGAGGTGGGCATGTCGCGCATCGCCGCGCACGAGGCCGCCTTCGGCCGGCGCCTGGTGGACGGGCTCCGCGCGATCGACGGCGTGCGCGTGCTCGGAGCCGGCATCGATCTGCCGCGCGTGGGACTCGCGAGCTTCGACGTGGCGGGCATCCACGCGCACGACGTCGGACAGTTCCTCGACGACCTGGGCATTGCGGTGCGTGTCGGGCACCACTGCGCGCAGCCGCTGCACCGGCGGCTCGGGGTCACGTCGTCGACCAGGGCCAGCACGTACCTGTACACGACCGAGGCCGAGGTCGACGCCGTGATCGCGGGTGTCGCCGGGGCGATCGACTTCTTCCGGAGGGGCGCATGAGCGACCTGCAGAGCCTGTACCAGGAACTGATCCTCGACCACTCGCGCACGCCGCACGGCTACGGGCTGCGCGACGAGATCCCGGCGCAGTCGCACCAGCTCAACCCGACGTGCGGTGACGAGATCACCCTGCAGGTGCACCGGGGCGACGACGGGACGATCGATGCCATCGCGTGGGAGGGGCACGGGTGCGCGATCTCGCAGGCGTCCGCGTCGCTGCTGGCCGAGCTCGCCGAGGGGCTCAGCGTGGCGGAGCTCGAGGTGCGCATCGCGGCGTTCCGCGACGCCATGCGCTCGCGCGGCACGATCGCACCCGATGAGGAGCTGCTCGGCGACGCGGCCGCGCTCGGCGGGGTCTCGAAGTACGTCGCGCGCGTGAAGTGCGCGATGCTCGCGTGGGTGGCGACCGAGGACGCACTGACGCGCCTGTGAGCCGTCCCCGATGACCGATTCACGGGAATAGAGTCGCCCGCTCGGCGTTGGGCCGAACATGACTACTCTCGGAATCATCGGTGCAGGCAACATCGGCAGCCAGGTCGCGCGCGTCGCGGTGGCGAACGGCTACGACGTGGTGATCGCGAACTCGCGCGGCCCGGAGACGCTGGCCGACCTCGTCGCGGAGCTGGGCCCGAAGGCGCGGGCGGCGACCGCGGAGGAGGCGGCGGCGGCCGCCGACGTGGCGGTGGTGACCGTGCCGCTGCACGCGATCGACCAGCTGCCGACCGAGCAGCTGGCGGGCAAGATCGTGCTCGACACCAACAACTACTACTTCGAGCGTGACGGTCACATCGAGGCTCTCGACCGGGGCGAGACGACCACGTCCGAGCTGCTGCAGCAGCAGCTGCCGACCTCGAAGATCGCCAAGGCGTTCAACCACATCTACGCGAGCGACATCACGACCGGCGGCACCCCGGCCGGCACCCCGGACCGTCGCGCGCTGGCGACCGCGGGTGACGACGCCGAGGCGGTGGCGTTCGTGACCCGGTTCTACGACCAGGCGGGCTTCGACACCGTGAACATCGGCCCGCTGAGCGAGTCGTGGCGGGTCGAGCGCGACCGTCCCGCGTACGTCACGCGCCAGAACGCCGAGGAGCTGACGGCGAACCTGGCGAAGGCGAACCGCCTGCCCTGAGTCGCCGCGGGCGAGCCCGTCCACCCCGGCTGGGATACCAAAAGTTGAGGAACCCCGGCCGGGGTGGGACAATGCCCGGATGGCGGGGGCTATGGGGGCGGGCGGCGAGCTCGAGTCGGTCAGGGTCACGAGGATCCTGCGCGACGACATCGTGCTGGGCCGGCGACCCCCCGGCGCCCGGCTCGTGGAACGCGACATCGCGGCCGAGCTGCACGTCTCGCGGCTTCCCGTCCGCGAGGCCATCCGTACCCTGGTCGCGGAGGGCGTCGTGACCGCTCGACCGCGTTCGTGGGCGGTGGTGCGGGAGTTCACGCACGACGACATCCGCGCGTTCGCCGAGGTGCGAGAGGCCATCGAGACCCTCATCTTCGTATTCGCGGCGGAGCGTCACGACGAGGTCGGCCTCGCCCGGCTGCGTCACACGTATGAGCGGGAGGCGGCGGCGGCCCGAGACGGTGACGCGGAGACCGCGCGCCGCACGGCCGCCGAGTTCCACGAGGTCGCGGTGGACCTGGCCGGGAACGAGATGCTCGGCGAGCTCATCGCGGTGTTCCTCACCCGGCTGCGCTGGCTGTTCGGGCAGCACGACGACCTGGTCGCGATGGCCGAGGAGCACCGGGTGATCCTGGAAGCCGTCGCCGCGCGCGACGTCGAACGGCTGCGCACGCTTCTGCCCGCGCACCTGGCCAGCGGGCATGCGGCCGCCGAGCGGCGGCTGTTCCGCGCCGACGTCGCACTCTGATCCGTCGCGCGACCGGCCCACGAAGCGCGGGACCGCGGCTGTATATTGGTGCGGTCGGAACCGGTCCGGTCACTGTCGCTGTCTGGGGAGCGGGATGCGCCGTCTTGCTGTCGTCATCGGGGGCCTGCTGCTGCTGGGCGGTGCCGCGCTCGTGGTCGTCGCCGATCAGGAGCGCGCCGCCTCCGTCGCCGCGGTGAAGGCGGAGATCGCGCGCGTGGAGGATGCGCTGGAGGCGTCGCGCGGAGACAACCTGGAGCTGGCCGCGCAGCTCACGGCCCTGCGCGCCCAGATCGCGGAGCAGGATGCGAAGATCGCCGACACCACGGGGTTCCTGAAGTGATCCGGCGCGTGCTCGCGGTCACCCTGTCTGCCGCCGTGCTGCTCGCCGTCGGCGTGCTCGCCCGCGCCGACGCACTGGAGCACGAGCGGCTCGACGCGATCGCCGAACTGCGCGCCCTCACCGGGCAGTACCGCGATGCCACCCAGCGCACCGACTATCTGGCCGCCTCGATCGAAGGCGCCGAGCAGACGACGTCCGATCGGGCAGCGGTGCTGGAGGTGCGCCCGGCGTTCCTCACCGAGCTCGCGGCGCTGAACACCGCCCTGCAGGGCGCCGACGGCAAGGTCGACACGGCCACGCATCGCGCTTCGGCGCTGTCGGTGCAGCAGACCGTGCTCGCCGAAGACGACGACCCCGCCACGGTGGTCGCGGCCACGGCCACGATCCATGCGATCACGGCCAAGATCGGCACCGAGGTCGCGTCGTGGCAGGCGTCGCAGAACCCGGGCCCGGGCGGCCCCGCCTGGAGCACGAGCGGGCCGGACGGCTACGCGCGCGTGCGCGCCGCCCTCGACCGCGTGGGCGGTGGCGGCGTGGGGCTGTACGAGTCGTCGTCGTGCGCCGGCGGCAACGCCCCCGCGTGCGCGAACAGCAACGGGTACATCAAGTACCGCGCCGACATCGCGGGCTGGAGCACCGGCCGCCTGAACTGGGCGATGGCGCACGAGCTGGCGCACATCTATCAGTTCCGCGTGTGGGGCGCCCTCACCTCGTCGGGCTCCTACGGGGCGCTGTTCGGCAACGATCCGGAGTTCCTCGCCAACTGCATGGCCGTGGTGCGCGGCTTCCCCGGATCGGTCGGCTGCAACGGGGAACAGCAGGCCTGGGCGTCGGGCATCTGGGTGGGCGCGGTGCGCTGAGGCTCCGCTCAGTCGACCGGGGTCCTGGTGTCGATCGCGGCACGCAGCGGCCGGCGCAGGGCCCGCCAGTAGGCGGTCGGGGCGAGCCGCACGAGCGCGTCGATCAGTCGTGCCTCCCGTCCGACCATCGTGCGGGCGGCTCGGCGCTCGGTGGCGCGGACGATGCGCGCAGCCGCGTCGGCGGGGTCGGTGTGGTACATCGCGGCCTGCGCGGCGGCGGCGCGGGCGGCGACCGCGGGGTCGATCGCGGCGGCGTACCGCCCGTGCAGGATGATGCCGGTGCGCACGCCCGCCGGGTAGACCGCGCCGACCGAGACGGTCGTGCCCTCGAGCTCGTGGCGCAGCGCCTCGGAGAAGCCGCGGACGGCGAACTTGCTCAGCGCGTACGGGATGCGGCCGGCGGGAGCGGCCAGGGCGTACACGCTCGCCAGGTGCGTGATGTGGGCGGCCGGCGCGGCACGGAGCGACGGCAGCAGGGCCTTGGTGATCGACACCGTGCCCCAGAGGTTCACGTCGGTCAGCCAGCGCATCTCCTCCATGGTCAGCTGGTCGAGGTCGCCGAGCATGGACGAGCCGGCGCACGTGATCAGGGCGGTGATCCGCGGATGCACGGCGGCGATCTGCGCGGCGGTCGCGAAGACCGCGTCGTCGTCGCGGAGGTCGACCACGTGCGTCGTGACGGTGGTGCCGGCCAGCTCGGTCGCGAGGGCGTCGAGCGCGGCACGGTCGTGGTCGAGGAGGGCCAGGTGCACGCCGCGGGGAGCGAGCAGCCTCGCGATCTCGGCCCCCATGCCGTTCGCGGCGCCCGTGATGACGGTGGTGCTGCCGACCAGGTCGAGATGCTTCATCGCCGCCTCCCTGCGCGTGCGATCCGGGCGGTCGCCGACCGATGTCGGACGCCTGCGAGATGCTGGATGCCGAACCATTCTGGCCGAGACCGGGCCGCATCGATACCGGTACGCTCGTGGAGAGGAGGTGCCGGTGGGACGGACTGCGGATGCCATCGCCGAAGGCGTCGCGATCGCGACGGCCGCCGCGCGCCTCGCCGTGAAGAACCACATCCTCATCGGCACCATCGCAGAGGGCGGCGTGTTCGATCTCGACCGCTACGTCGACGACGCGCGCGAGGCCCTGCGCGCGATGGCCGAGGAGTCGGAGGAGGCGGCGGCCACCGTCACGGCGCTGCGCAAGCGGGCCAGGGGGCGGCACTCCGATCCGGTCGGCACGCACGACTACCGCGACCGCGATGTGCGCAACCTCCGTCGCCGCGCGAAGCAGTCGACCGGGGTGGCCCAGCGGCTGCGGGAGATGATGGACGACCGGCAGCAGCTCGAGGCGATCGTCGAGGAGGCGAGGGCCGCGGCATGGGCCGACGTCCGCCACAACCTCGACCGGCGGCTGCGCGTGGAGGGCATGCGACCGGAGCAGGACCCCGACTACGCGCGGATGCGCGAGGCCCGGATGCAGGCGCTGCGCCTGGTGGACCTGCAGGCGCTGTCGTCGGCGCAGCGGGCGAAGGAGAAGCGCCGCAAGAAGCAGGAGAAGGCGGCGGCGAAGGGCGACTGACCCCTCGTTTCGCTTTCGTCTCGCGACTGTTGTAGGCTGTTCTACGGCCCGCTGAGCGGGCTGGGCGCCCGTAGCTCAATGGATAGAGCATCTGACTACGGATCAGAAGGTTAGGGGTTCGAGTCCCTTCGGGCGCACACTGTGTTGAGACAGTGACGATACGGCCTCCGCTTCGGCGGGGGCCGTTTCTGCATCCCGGCCGGATGTCTCAGTCCGTGTCGAGCAGGCTCGTGATCGCGGGGTCGCGGCGGGCGACGTCGGACGCCGTGGTCAGGATGACCTGCCGCATGGCGGCGACCGCGACGGCGGGGCTGACGTCGGACCGGTGGGCCAGGCTGACGGTGCGGGTCATGGCGGGGTGGGCGAGCCGCACGGACCGCAGCGTCGGCCGGTCGAACAGGACCATCGCGGGCACCACGGCGACGCCGAGCCCTCGTTCGACGAAGCGCAGCACGGAGTCCATCTCGCCGCCCTCCAGCACCAGGTTCGGGGTGAGGTCGGCGGCGCGGAAGGCGGCATCGGTCGTGGCCCGCAGCTCGTAGCTCTCGTCGAAGGCGATGAGCGGCAGGGTCGCCAGGTGGCTGAGCGGGATCGCGGGGGTGCGGGCGACCGGCGGGCGTGCGGCCGAGGAGACCACGACCAGTTCCTCCGCGAGCAACGGTGTGCGGGTGAGGCTGACCCCGGCCGGCGGCGGACCGTCGGACTGGGTGATGAGGGCCATGTCGACGGCGCCGACCGCGAGCTGCTCGACCAGGAGGCGGGAGCCGCCCTCGATCAGGTGCAGGTCGACCTCGGGGTAGGAGTCGTGGAACGAGCTGAGGGCTTCGGCGACGAGGCTGATGCACAGCGTGGGCGGTGCCCCGAGCCGCACACGGCCGCGCCGGAGCCCCGCGAGTTCGCCCATCTCGTCGCGGATGGCGTCGGCTTCGGCGAGCATGCGCTGGGCGCGGGGGAGCAGTGTCTCCCCGGCCGCCGTCAGCGCGATGTGGCCACGGGCGCGGTGGAACAGCTCGGCGCCGAGCTCGCGTTCGAGCGTGGAGATCTGTCGGCTCAGCGACGGTTGGGCCAGGTGCAGGTGCTCGGAGGCGCGGGTGAAGTGTCCGAGGCGGGCGACTTCGACGAACCCGCGGAGTTGCTCGAGGTTCATGGCCATAGCCTACCCGTATGGTTTCCACTCGAACTATGCATTGGAGTTATTAGGTTGTCCTAACTAGCGTCGAGATCATGACTGCACCCGAACGACAGATCTCCACCACGGTCCTCGTGATCGGCACCGGCGGCTCCGGCCTGCGGGCGGCGATCGAGGTCGCCGAACACGGCGTCGACGTGCTCGCCGTGGGCAAACGCCCCCGTCAGGACGCCCACACCTCCCTCGCGGCGGGCGGCATCAACGCGGCCCTCGGCACGATGGACGCCGACGACAGCTGGCAGCAGCACGCCGCCGACACCATCAAGGAGAGCTACCTCCTGGCCAACCCGCACACCGTCGAGGTGGTGACGCGCGGCGCCGAGCGCGGCATCCGCGACCTCGAGCGCTGGGGCATGGACTTCGCCCGCGAGGACGACGGTCGCATCTCCCAGCGGTTCTTCGGCGCGCACACCTACCGTCGCACCGCGTTCTCGGGCGACTACACGGGGCTCGAGATCCAGCGCACCCTGGTCCGCAGGGCCGAGCAGCTCGACGTCCCGATCCTCGACAACGTCTACATCACCCGCCTGCTCGTGCGCGACAACGTCGTGTTCGGCGCGTACGGCTTCGACCAGGCCGACGGCACCCGCTATCTCATCCACGCCGACGCCGTGATCCTCGCGGCCGGAGGCCACAACCGCATCTGGCGGCGCACCTCCTCCCGACGCGACGAGAACACGGGCGACTCCTTCCGGCTCGCCGTCGACGCGGGCGCGCGACTGCGCGATCCCGAGCTCGTGCAGTTCCACCCCTCCGGCATCATCGAGCCGGAGAACGCGGCAGGGACGCTCATCTCGGAGGCGGCGCGCGGCGAGGGCGGCATCCTGCGCAACGCGCTCGGCGAGCGATTCATGGAGCGCTACGACCCCGAGCGGAAGGAGCTCTCCACGCGCGACCGCGTCGCGCTCGCCGCGTACACCGAGATCCAGGAGGGGCGCGGCACCGAGAACGGCGGCGTGTGGCTCGACGTGTCGCACCTGCCGCGCGAGACGATCATGACCCGGCTGCCGCGCGTCTACCAGACGATGATGGAGCTGCAGATGCTCGACATCACGACCGACCCGATCGAGATCGCCCCCACCGCGCACTATTCGATGGGCGGCGTCTGGGTGCGGTCCGAGGACCACGGCACCGATGTCGAGGGCCTCTACGCGATCGGCGAGGCGTCGAGCGGGCTGCACGGTGCGAACCGGCTGGGCGGCAACTCGCTGATCGAGCTGCTCGTGTACGGGCGGATCGTCGGTCAGGCGGCGATGGCGCACGCCGCGGGGCTCGACGCCCAGCGGCGGTCGGCGGGGGCGGTCGCGGCGGCCCGCGCCGAGATCGACGACCTGCTCGCGGCCGAGGGGCGCGAGAACGTGCGCGCCCTGCAGCGCGCGATCCGCAACCTCATGACCGAGTACGCCGGAGTGGTGCGCTCGGAGGAGGGGCTGCGGGCCGGGCTCGCCGATCTCGACCTGATCGAAGGGCGCATGGAGGACATCGGCATCCACCCGGACATCGCCGGGTTCCAGGACCTCGCCCACGCGTTCGATCTGAAGGCCTCCGCGCTCGCCGCCCGTGCCACGCTGGAGGCGGCGCGGGAACGGCGCGAGACGCGTGGCTGCCACAACCGCAGCGACTACCCCGACACCGATCCGACGCTGCAGGTCAACCTGGTGTGGTCGCCCGCGACCGGCGTCACCCGCGAGGAGATCCCGCCCGTCCCCGCCGAGATCGCCGAGCTGATGCGCGACGTCGACACCGCCGGGAAGCTCGTGGAGTAACCATCTGGCCCGTCGCTCCTCCCGTTGTTCGTCAGAGCGATCCAGGGAGGAGCGACGGGGGCGTCACTGCCCCGAGGGGTCGTTCTCGCCGACCTGGGGCTGTCCGATCACGCCGATGCCGACCGCCTCGTGGTCGGGTTCGGGGTCGCCCTTCCGCTCCGGTGCCTTCGGCTCCTGGCCCGGGGCCTTCTCGGTGCTCGGCTCTTCGAGCTCCTCCGTGCTCGGCACCTCGGACGGGTCGGCGTCCTCCGGCGACTCGGCCTCCGGCGGAGTGCTCGCCTCGCCCTCGTCCGCGTCGGCGGTGGGGGCGTGCGTGGTCTGGCCCTCCGACGCCGGGGTCGGGGTGGGCGTCTGCGCCTCGGCCGAGAGCTCGTCCGTGGACTCCGGCTCGGGGGCTTCGGGTTCGGGAGTGCTGGTGGTCATGATCGTCCCTTCCTGCGCTGTCGTGCCTCCAGCGTGCCCCGCCGAGCGGCCGAGCTGAAGGGGCTTGACGGGCGGGCGGCCGGGTCCCCGACGCGCTCGGGTTAACCACGATGAACCGAGATGCCGGAACCCGGCGTAGCCTGGAGGGGTGACTGCGTACGTCTCGGCCTTCGACCTGTTCTCCATCGGAGTGGGGCCGTCGAGCTCGCACACCGTCGGCCCCATGCGCGCGGCCGTCGACTTCGCGCAGCGGCTCACGGCGTCGGGCGAGCTGGGCCGCGTCACCCGCGTCGGCTGCACGCTGTACGGCTCCCTGGGCGCGACCGGCATCGGCCACGGCACGCCCGACGCGGTGGTCGCCGGGCTCCGCGGCCTCCGCCCCGAGACGTGCGACCCGGCCGCCGTGCGGGCCGCGTGGCAGGAGTTCCCCGACGGCGCCGCCCTGCGCCTCGGCAGGGTCCACGACGTGGCGTTCGCGAAGGACGACATCGTGTTCGCGCCGCGCACGCGTCTGCCCGGTCACCCCAACGCCATGACCCTGACCGCCACCGCCGCGGACGGCGCCGTGGTGGCCGAGGACACCTACTACTCCATCGGCGGCGGGTTCATCCGGCGCGACGGCGAAGCGGCGAAGATCTCGACGGGCGCGTTCCCCTACCCGTACGCCGATGCCGCGTCGCTCCTGGCGCTGTGCGACGAGGAGGGCCTGTCGATCGCGGAGGTCGCGCGCCGCAACGAGATGGCGCTGCGCAGCGAAGCGGAGGTGGCGGCCGGGCTCGACGCCATCTGGGATGCGATGTCGGGGTGCGTCGATGCGGGGCTGCACGCCGACGGTGTGCTGCCGGGGATCCTCAAGGTCAAGCGACGGGCGGGCACGATCCGCGGCCAGCTCGAGGCGGTCGAGGCCGAGGGGCACCGCGAGCTCCCGGGCGAGTGGCTCGGGGCGTTCGCGCTCGCGGTGAACGAGGAGAACGCGGCGGGCGGCCGCGTCGTGACGGCACCGACGAACGGCGCCGCGGGGATCCTTCCGGCCGTGGCGATGTACTGGTGGCGGTTCCTGGCGGACTCCGGCCTCGGCGCCGGCAACGCCGTCACCCCGTACGGCGAGCTCGTCGGCAGCGCACTGCTGGGCTTCGAGGGCACGCCGCCACCGGTCACCGCGGCCGAGGAACGCGAAGACCCGGCGGTCGCCGAGGCCAACCGCCGCCGCGGCATCCGTCGCTTCCTGCTCACCGCGACCGCGCTCGGCTCGCTGTTCAAGGCCAATGCCTCCATCTCCGGCGCGGAGGGCGGGTGCCAGGCCGAGGTCGGCTCCGCGTGCGCGATGGCCGCCGGCGGGCTCACGGCCGTGATGGGCGGCACGAACCGGCAGATCGAGAACGCGGCCGAGATCGCCATGGAGCACCACCTCGGCCTCACGTGCGACCCGATCGGCGGGCTGGTGCAGATCCCGTGCATCGAACGGAACGCGATCGCCGCCTCGACCGCGGTGACCGCGGCCCGCCTCGCCCTGCGCGGTGACGGCAGCCACTACGTCTCGCTCGATGCCGTGGTCGAGACCATGCGGCAGACGGGGGCGGACATGTCGACCAAGTACAAGGAGACGAGCGAGGGCGGTCTCGCGGTCAACGTCATCGAGTGCTGAGCGGGCGGGTGTCGGAGCCGACGGATAGCCTCGGAGCGGACGTCGACGCGCGGCCTGTCGGACCCGGCGGATACCCTCGTGGCGGGGCCGGAGAGCGGGAGGGTGCGGATGGACTCGTTCTGGGAGCCGACGTCCACACGGCGAAGGCAGCAGCCGGTCGTCTCGGTCCGGGCGTCCTCGGATGCCCCGCCCATCGATGGCCGCTGGCCCACGAGCATTCCCGCGGTGGCGCAAGTGCTGCGGGAGGGCATCGACCTCGACCCCGGTGTGACCTTCCTCGTCGGTGAGAACGGCAGCGGCAAGTCCACCCTGGTGGAGGGCATCGCGATCGCGTACGGCCTGTCGCCCGAGGGCGGCTCGCGGCAGGCGCGACACCGCACCAGGGCGACCGAGTCCGAGCTGTCGAGCTGGTTGCGGCTGCAGCGCGGTATCGGCGCCGATCGCTGGGGCTTCTTCCTCCGCGCCGAGACGATGCACTCCTTCTACACCTACCTGGAGGAGAACCCGTCGACGAGCGGCGCCGAGGTGTCGTTCCACGAGATGAGTCACGGCGAGTCGTTCCTGGCCGTGCTCGAGAGCCGGTTCGACGATCCCGGGTTCTACTGCCTCGACGAGCCGGAGGCCGCGCTGTCGTTCACGTCGACGCTGTCGCTGATGGCCGTGCTGCGGCGCATCGCCGACGAGGGAGGCCAGGTGCTGTGCGCGACGCACTCCCCGGTCCTCGCCGCTCTTCCGGGAGCGACGATCCTGGAGGTGGGGGAGTGGGGTCTGCGCCCGGCGGCCTGGGAAGACCTGGAGCTCGTGCGGCACTGGCGCTCGTTCCTCGGCGAGCCCGGCCGGTACCTGCGACACCTGCTGGACTGAGCCGCGTCCGGCGGGAGGCCGCCGTCGTGCGGGTCGTAGGCTGGCGGGCATGACCGAGCACACCGCACCCCGCCGACGCGGTCGCCCGCGCGGGGGGACGGACTCGCGCGAGCGCATCCTGGCGGCCGCGGTCGACGAGTTCGGCGAGCAGGGGTACGACGGCTCGACGGTCCGCTCGATCGCGGGGCGCGCCGGGGTGGACTCGGCACTCGTGCACCACTACTTCGGCACCAAGGCCGACCTCTTCGCGGAGGCGGTCGGGATACCGCTGCGACCCGACATCGACGTGCCCGGCATCGTCGCGGGGCCGCGGGACGAGGTGGGCGAGCGGCTGGTGCGCTACGTGCTGGAGGCGTTCGAGCGCCCCGAGGTGCGGCGCCGCGGTGTCATGCTGATCCGCACGGCGCTCGGCAGCCGCGTCACCTCGCCGCTGCTCGCGGGCTTCCTGGCGCGCGAGCTGATCGGGCGCATCGCGAAGCTGCTGGCCGTTCCCGATGCGGAGCTGCGCGCGACGCTGGTGGCCTCGCAGATCGCGGGACTGATCGTGACGCGCTACGTGCTGGCGCTCGGGCCCCTCGCGGCGGCGGACATCGGCGACCTCGTGCACCGCGTCGGTCCCACGGTGCAGCGGTACCTGTTCGACTGAGACCGCGGCTCCTCGCCGTTGACCGTGGGGGCACAGCGGGCGCATAATTCATCGCATGATGAATAACGCGGCGGTCGCGATCGCGCAGCTCCGGGTGCGACGGGGAAAGGTGCGGGTGTTCGACGGCGTCGACCTCACCATCCCGCGCGGACAGGTCACCGGACTGCTGGGTCCCTCCGGCTGCGGCAAGACCACCCTCATGCGCTCGATCGTGGGGGTCCAGCGCGTCGAATCGGGCGACGTGACCGTGCTGGGCGAGCCGGGCGGATCGCGACAGCTCCGGAACCGGGTGGCCTACGGCACCCAGGGTGCGGCGGTGTACGGCGACCTCACGGTGCGGCAGAACCTCGTCTACGTCGCCGCGCTGCTCGGGGCTCCCCGGGGCGATGTGGAGCGCGTGATCGACGAGGTCGGGTTGCGGGGCCAGGCGGGCCAGCTGGTCGAGTCGCTCAGCGGCGGGCAGTCCACGCGCGTCTCCCTCGCGATGGCCCTCGTCGGCGCGCCGGAGCTGATCGTGCTGGACGAGCCGACCGTCGGCCTCGACCCCGTGCTGCGCGCCGACCTGTGGACCCTGTTCCGCGGCCTGGCCGACCGCGGCGTGACCCTGATCGTCTCCAGCCACGTGATGGACGAGGCGCTGCGCTGCGATCGGCTGCTGCTGATGCGCGACGGGCGGATCATCGCCGACACGACGCCCGCGTCGCTGCTGGCCGACACGGGCGCCGCGGATCCGGAGGCGGCCTTCCTCACGCTGATCGAACGGGACCGTGCGGCAGAGCACATCACGCGCCGATCCCGACGCGGTGCCCGGGAGCACGGAGAGGAGCAGGGGGAATGAACGGCCGCCGCATGTTCGCGACCGCGGCCCGCGTGCTGACGCAGCTGCGGCACGACCCTCGCTCGATCGCGCTGATGCTCGTCGCCCCCAGCCTGCTGGTCGGACTGTTCGCCTGGCTGTTCGCGGAGCAGGAGGGCGTGTTCGACCAGTTCGGCGGGGCGATCCTGGCACTGTTCCCGTTCATCGTGATGTTCCTCATCACCTCGATCACCACGCTGCGCGAGCGCCGCTCCGGCACCCTCGAACGGCTCATGACCACCCCGCTCGGCAAGGCCGACTTCATCCTCGGGTATGCCCTGGCCTTCGGGCTCATGGCACTGCTGCAGGCGGTGATCACGGTGTCGTTCGCGGTGGGGGTGTGCGGGCTCGACGTGGAGGGCGAGCTGTGGCAGCTGGGCCTGGTCGCGGTGGTCGACGCCCTGCTCGGCACCGCGCTCGGGCTGCTCGCGAGTGCGTTCGCGCAGACGGAGTTCCAGGCGGTGCAGTTCATGCCGGTGCTGGTGTTCCCGCAGATCATCCTCGGCGGGCTGTTCATGCCGCGCGACCAGATGCCCGACGTTCTGCACACGATCTCGGACTGGCTGCCGCTCAGCTACGCGATCGACACGATCAACGCGGTCGCCGCGGGCGACGGCGGGTGGGACGTGTACCGCCCGCTGCTCGTGGTGGTCGCGTTCTGCGTCGGAGCGCTCGTGCTCGCGTCGCTCACGCTGCGGCGTCGCACGGCCTGACCAGGCGGCCTCCGCTCAGCGCGGCGTGCGGTTCTTCGTGTGTCGGGTGGGGGCGGCCGACCACGGGTCCTCCGGCCAGGGGTGCTTGGGGTAGCGTCCGCGCATCTCGGCGCGCACCTGCGCGTACGGCCCCGACCAGAACGACGCGAGATCGTCGGTGACCGCGAGCGGACGCCCGGCGGGGGACAGCAGGTGGAACAGCACGGGCACGCGGTCGTCGACGAGTCGGGGAGTCTCGGCCCAGCCGAAGCACTCCTGCAGCTTCACAGCCACAACGGGGCGCGCGGACGTGTCGTCCGCGTCGGGATAGCCGATCCGCACGCGCGAGCCGCTGGGCACCTCGAGCCGCTCGGGGACGAGGGCATCGAGGCGCGACGCCTCGGGCCAGGGGAGCAGCCGGCGCAACGGCGAGGCCAGGTCGATCCGTGCCGCCGGAGTGCCGGCGGCGAGGGCGTCGAGCTCGGGCCCGAGCCACGCGTCGAGGGTCGCGAGCAGGCCGGCATCCGACACGTCGGGCCACGGGTCGCCGAGCTCGCGCCGCACCAGCGACAGACGACGACGCAGGGTGTCGGCCGCCTCCGACCACGCGAACACGCCGAGCCCGTCGCGTTGCAGCGCCCGGCGAACGGCATCTCTGCCCTCGTCGGCGGAGGCACGCACCGGCACCGAAGCTCGCAGGATCGCGCCGATGCGGCGCTCGCGCCTGGCCTGCACGCGTCCGTTCGTGAACGCGGCCTCGACCCGGTCGGTCATCAGGTGCTGTGCGGCCCGCTCCATCTGCGCCTCGGACAGCGCCGCAGCGGCACGGATGATCGCTCCCGACCCTGCCGCCGCACGCCCCGCGGCGCGCGTGACGTCGGCGACCGCGATCCACTCCGACGCCGCGAGCGGTCCGCGCATCCCCGCCCTGGTGCCGGACGCGAGCAGGAACGTCGCCCCGTCGGCCGTGCGCTCGACTCGCTGCGCGATCCGCTCGGGGAAGGCGAGGGCGATCACGAGACCCGTGCCGTCGAGACCGGAGCGGACGCCCGGCGTCGCGGGGACCAGTCGTCGGAGGCGATCCGCGTCGGTGCGCCACCGGGCGTCGGGAGTGCGTCCGCTGCGGAGAGCGACGAGCGCCTGCGCCGCGTCGGCATCGGCGATGCGCACGTCGCCGCTCAGCAGGGCGACGACCTCGGCCGCCAGCGCCGCACCCACGAGCGGACTGCCGTCGCGGAGCGCGCGGGCGAGCCGCGGGTCGGTCGGGATCCGCGCCAGGTCACGGCCCTCGACGGTGGCGCGTCCTTCGTCGTCGATCGCGCCGAGTGCGCCCAGCACCGTCAGGGCGTCCGCCAGGCTGTCGGCCGGCGGTGGGTCGATCAGGCGCAGTCCCGCGCCGCCGGGCGCACCCCAGCACGCGAGCAGCAGTGCGGCATCCGTCAGATCGGCCACCGCGATCTCGGGGGCGGGGCGGGCGGGTGCCGCGGCGTAGGTGCGTTCGTCGACGCAGCGCACCACGATGCCCGGTCCCTGACGCGTGGCGCGGCCGGCGCGCTGCACGCACGAGGAGCGGGGTGCGGCGGTCGTGACGAGTCCTGTCATCCCGCGGGCGGCGTCGCGCTGCGGCTGTCGCGCCAGGCAGCTGTCCACCACCAGGCGCACCCCCGGCACGGTGAGCGACGATTCGGCGAGCGACGTCGTGACGATGATGCGCGGCGGCTCGGAGGCGCGCCTCCCGCGGATCACGGCGTCCTGCGCGGCGGCGGGGAGCTGACCGTGCAGCTCGCGCACGTCGTACGACCCGTCGGCGTCACGGACGCGGCGGGCGATCTCCGCCACCTCGCGAGCTCCCGGTGCGAAGACCAGCACGTCGGCGGTCGGATCGTCGCGGGTCAGGTCGCGCGCGGCGGAGACGGTGGTGCGGGCGACGTGATCCAGGAACCCCCACGTCACCCCGCGCTCGTCGAGCCGCGGGCCGGGGCTCGGCGCCCAGCGCTCGGTGAGCGGAAAGGCGGGCACCGCGTGCTCGACGACGGCAGCCGGACGCTCGTCTGTGCCGATGACGCCGGCGATGCGGGCGGCGTCGAGGGTCGCGGACATCGCGACGAGCGTCAGGTCGTCGCGCAGCTGCCGCACCTCCGACAGCAGCCCGATCAGCAGGTCGGTCTCGAGAGCTCGCTCGTGCACCTCGTCGATGATCACGGCGTCAACGCCGTCGAGGCCCGGGTCGTCGAGCAGCCGCCGCAGCAGCACCCCGGCCGTGACGAACTCGACCCGGGTCGACGGTCCGACGGAGCGCTCGCCGCGCACGGTGAATCCCACGCGCTCGCCCAGGGTGGAGCCGTCGAGCTGCGCGAGTCGTCGGGCCGCTGCGCGTGCCGCCACGCGGCGGGGTTGTGTCACGATCACGCGGCCGGGAACGCGAGAGGCGAGCAGGGGCGGGACGAGTGTGGTCTTGCCGGTGCCGGGCGGAGCGCTCACCACGACCGCATGGTCGACGTCGAGGGCCGCAGCGACGTCGGGGAGGGCGGCCGCGAACGAGAGCCCAGCGCCGATCGCGGCGAGGTCGAAGGCGGCGGACGTCATCGCCCCAGTCTGCCGGTTCACGACGTGTCCCCTCCTGCGCCGCCGGCCTCCGATCGGGCCCTCAGCCCACCCGAGGCTCAGGAATCGAGGAGTCGTGTACGTCGCCGGACGCAGACAGCGGATGCCGCGACCCGGTGGGCCGCGGCATCCGCTGTCCTGTCGCGCTTACTCCGTGGTGGCAATCGCTCACTCCGCGGTGGCAATCGCGCTCACTCCGCGGTGGCTGTCGCGCTCACGTCACTGTCCTGTCGCGCCTACTCCGTGGCGGCTGCCGGGGGCGCGGGGGGCGGCGGCGTGGTCGGGGCGGGCGTACGCGGCGCCGACGTGGGCGCGGCGGGGGCACCCGCCTCCGCGACGCCGGCACCGATGCCGCGACCGACGGCCTGGCCCTGGATGATCCCGGCGAGGTCGAGCCCGGTCGCGGAGTGCACGCTGTCGAACACCGAGCGCAGAGCCTTCGCGCTGTCGGCGCCGACGACCTGGGAGGCCCCATCGTCGCCGGAGCCGCCCACGATCGAGACGTTGCCGATCGCGGCGTAGCCCTTGGCGAACTCGGCCATGATCGACGGCAGCACCTCCAGCACGCGCTGCGACAGGAAGGCGTCCTGGTTGGAGGCGATGGCCTTGGCCTCGGCCTCGACGGCGGCCGCGCGCGCCTCACCCTCGGCACGGATGGCCTCGGCCTCGGCGTTCGCGCGCAGGCGGCGGGCCTCGGCCTCGGCTTCGGCCTGTGCCCGCAGCGCATCGGCGTCACCCGTGGCCTTCGCGATGGCGGCCGCGGCCTCACCGTCGGCCCGGGCCTTGTCGGCCTGCGCCTGCTGCTCGGCGATGCGCGTGCGGGCCTCGGCCTGCTTGACCTGCTCGATCGCGGCGGCCTCGGCGGCGCGCTCACGCGTGTAGAGCTCGGCCTGCGCGCGCGTCTCGGCCTCGTAGCGCTGGGCGTCGGCCACGCGCTTCACGTCGGCGTCGAGCTGAGCCTGCTTGTTCTCCGCCTGCTGCTGCAGCACGGCCTGCTCGGCCTGCGCGCGGGCGAGCTGTTCGGCCTGCTCCGCCTCGGCACGCGCTCGTCCGATGCCGGCGTTCGCGTTGGCGGTGTTGGTGTCGAGCGCCGTCTGCTCGACGAGGTTCGCCTCCTGGTTGGCGATGTTCTTCTGGTTGATCGCGCGGTCGGCGTTGGTCTGCGAGATCTCGGCGGCCTGTCGCTTCGCCTGGATCTCCGGCGCCCCGAGCGACTGGATGTAGCCGACCTTGTCGGTGATGCCCTTGATCTGGAAGGAGTCGAGGATGAGGCCCTGCTCCGCGAGCTCCTGCGAGACGTCGGCCGCGATCTGGTCGGAGAACTTCTTCCGTTCCCGCATGAGCTCGACGACCGAGAGTGTCGCGACGATGCCGCGCAGCGCACCCTCGAGCTGCTCGGTGGTGAACTGCTCGATCGCCTTGTCCTGCGACGCGAAGCGCTCCGCGGCACGCCGCACGAGCAGCGGGTCGGAGCCGATCTTCACGATCGCGACGCCGTCGACGTTGAGGGTGACGTTGTCGAGCGACTGCGCCTCCGCGTTGAGCGAGACCTGACGGGAGCGCAGGGAGATGATCTCGTGGCGCTGCGTGATCGGGTTGACGAGGGACTTGCCGTTGACGATCACCGTGACCGGCGACTCCGACAGCTCCGAGCGGCTCGTGCCGTCGGCGGCGATCACCGCGCGCTGCACCTTCTGCTTGCGGCCCGAGATGACGAGCGCCTCATCGGCCCTGGCCACCTTGATCCAGCTGCGGGCGAACAGCAGCAGGATCAGCAGCAGGATGACCGCTGCGACGACGGCGATACCGATGATGATGAGGATGCCGACGATTCCGGCGATCTCCATGGATGACCTCCCTTGGTCCCCCCGAGGGGGCGGTCTGACGGGCCCGCGCGGTGTGCCGGGACTCGGTTCCACCCTGCCAGAAACCCCGGAGGGCCCGCTCTGCGCGGGGGTGATCGCCGACACATCGGGGAGAAGATGCGGCAGAGGCGGGGTGGGGAGAAGGGCTCATGCCCCGTTCACGCGGTCGCGGTCAGCGGTTGCGGAGCTTCTCCGCGAGGTCGCGCAGCTGGCGCAGCTCGTCGTCGTCGAGCCGAGACATGCGTGACGCGATGGAGCGGCCGTGCACCGTGGCGAGGGAACGGAAGGCCCGGGCGCCGGCGTCGGTCGCGCGGATCAGTGCACCGCGGCCGTCATCCGGGTCGGGGCACTTGGCGACCAGCCCGCGGGCGACCATGCGATCGACGAGGCGGGAGACGCTGGGCTGGCTGATCAGCATGTTCGCGGTGATGTCGCGCAGTCGCGCCGTCATGTCGGGGGAGCGGGTGACGGTGAGGAGCACGTCGTATTCGGCCTGCGCGAGCTCGTTGTGATCGAAGTCGGCCATCATGTCCGTGAACAGCTCGTGCTGCGCGCGGAACAGGCTCTCCCAGGCCTCCAGGGCGAGCTTGCGATCGGTCATCCTCACAGCGTAGCGGCCACAGTAAAGGGCCGGTCGGAGAGGCTCCCGACCGGCCCTTGTCCCTTGCACCAAGAGTGTCCTGCAATCACATGCGGTGGATGCCACAGCAAACATTCACCGTGCGATCACTGTATAACGACGAGGTAACGAATGCAACGGTTTGATCACGGAATCTTCGCGCGACGCGTGAGGCCGATCCGACCGAGTCGGCCGGAACCCGCCGCGGGGCGCTCGCGGCTTGCCCTTTATATCGATAGTCATCAATATGGAGTCACGCCCATCTCGCGGTCTCAACCACCCGTTGACCCATCCACCCAGGAGCGCAATGACCGCCACCACCCCCTCCGTCCTCTTCGTCTGCGTGCACAACGCCGGACGCTCGCAGATGGCCGCGGGGTTCCTCCGCGAGCTCGCCGGTGACCGCATCGAGGTGAGGTCCGCGGGGTCGCTGCCCGCGGACCGCATCAATCCCGTCGCGGTGGAGGCCATGGCCGAGGTCGGGATCGACATCACCGCCGAGCAGCCGAAGGTGCTCACCGTGGACGCCGTCAAGGCGTCGGACGTCGTGATCACGATGGGATGCGGCGACGCCTGCCCCATCTTCCCCGGAAAGCGCTACGAGGACTGGACGCTCGAGGATCCGGCAGGGCAGGGGATCGAGGCGGTGCGGCCGATCCGCGATGACATCCGCACGCGGATCGAGGCGCTCGTGGGAGAGCTGATCTGAGCCGAGCTCCGGGCTCACCGTCCGTGGGCGTGGGCGTTCCTCGCCCTTTCCCTCGAAGTGGGATATATTGCTGAAACGTAGAACTTCACTCTCCAATACTCCCCAACTGGAGGAACGCGTGACACTCTCAGGTGGTCCGCTCGAGCGTCGGTCGATGAGCGACGAGGCGTTCGTGCGGCTGCAGGACGCCATCATCAGCGGAGAGCTGCCCCCGGGGGAGCGACTGCGCGACTACGAACTCGCGGAACGCCTCGGCACCTCCAAGACACCGATCCGTCATGCGCTCGACCGCCTGGCCGACAACGGGCTCGTCGAGATGCAGCGCAACCGCTACACGCGGGTCGCCCCCATCGATCTCAACCGGGTCCGCAATGCGGTCGACCTGTTCGGCGACATCTGGATCGGCTCGGTGCGTCACGTGCTGCCGGTGATCCAAGACGACGACGTGTCGTATCTGGTCGAGCTCGCGGACGACATGGCGACGGCGGTCAATTCCCGAGACGTCATCGGGTTCGGCGCCGCGCTGCGCGGTGCAGCGACCGGGTTCGCTCGCATCGAGGGCAACGCGGCGCGGGCGACGGTGATCGAGCGGCTCGGTCCTCAGATCCGCCGCTTCAGCCAGCACTCCAAAGACGTGTTCGACTGGGCGGCGGTGGGCGACGTGGTCGCCTCGATCCGTGACGCCCTCGAGGAGCGCGACGCCGTCAAGATCCGCGCCGTGCTCGTCACGCTGTTCGACGAGGTGCTGCCCTCCATCATCGACCGCGCGGAGGCCGAGGGCCTCGCCGGCACGACGGCCGGGTAGGACGAGGACACCGAACGAGGGCGGCCGCGCGGTGCGGCCGCCCTCGTCGTGTCCGGCGCTCTCGCGCTACGGCGTCAGGCGGTGCAGGTCGCGCGGGAACAGCGTGACCTCGCGGACGTTGGGCGCGTCGACGAGTCGCGCGATCCAGCGCTCCAGGCCGATCGCGAACCCGCCGTGCGGCGGCATCCCGTGCGCGAACGCCTCGAGGTAGCCGCGGTAAGCGTCGGGCGATTCGCCCCCGGCCTCGATCGCGGCGACCAGTTCGGAGTGACGGTGCCGCCGCTGCCCGCCCGTCACCAGCTCCAGCCCCCGGAAGAGCAGGTCGAAGCTGTTGCTCCAGCGCTCGTCGTCGGGTTGCGGGTGCGTGTAGAACGGACGCTTGGCCATCGGGTACCCCTCGACCGCGAGCACGTCGCTGCCGAACTCGGCCATGGCCCACTCGCCGAGCGCGCGCTCGTGCGCCGGTGCCAGGTCGGGCTCGTCGTCGGGCGCCCCCACCAGGCGCAGCGCGTCGCGGAAGTGGATAACCGGGATCTCCTCGGGGATCGTCGGCAGCGGCACCCGGAGCTGCGCCACGGCCGCGGCCGCCTCCGTGCGGATCCCGTCGAGCATTCCTCGCAGCACCTCCCCCAAGAGCGACAGCACGTCGCGGTGGTCGCGGACGAAGCCGAACTCCACATCGAGGGACACGTACTCGGCCAGGTGCCGCACGGTGTCATGGGGCTCTGCGCGGAACACCGGCCCCACCTCGTACACGCGCTCGAACACCCCGACGAGCTGCTGCTTGTAGAACTGCGGGCTCTGCGCCAGGTACGCCGGACGGCCGAAGTAGTCCACGGGGAACACGTTCGCGCCCGACTCCGTCGCGGTCGCCACGATCTTCGGCGTGTGGACCTCGGTGAAGCCGGCGGCGTCGAGCGTGCGGCGGAAGGCCCTCAGGCTCGCGGCCGCCAGTTCCCAGGTCGCCCGGCGGGCGGGGTGGCGCCACAGCACCGGCGCGTGGTCGAGCAGCGTGGGCAGCGTCGCGTCGAGGGTCGGCCGCCACAGGTCCACCACGGGGGTCGCTGCGGGCTCGGACAGCAGCTCGATCCGAGGCGAGGCGACCTCGACGCCACCGGGCGCCTGCGGGTTCGCGGATACGGTGCCCGTAACGCGGACGACGGTCTCCTCGGGCGGCAGGCCGCCGTCGGGCAGCTCTCTCGGCCGCAGCACGACCTGCGCCAGCCCGGAGCGGTCGCGCAGGATCAGGAAGGCGACGGAGGCGAGCTCGCGGCGGCGGTGCACGTGGCCGAGCAGCGTGACGCTCCGGCCCGGCGCGGTGCGGGACAGTTCGGTCGCGAGCGTGCGACCGGGGTCGGGTGATCTCATTCTTCCTCCAGGTTGTGGAAGCCCTGGAGGTGCGGGCGGGGGCTAGGTCGCGGTGCCACCACACCTTCGCCGGTGAGACACCGGCCTCTCGTCGGTACGCCGGACGCGCGGGGACCGCTTGCCGTCGAGGCCGGGGGTCGTCACGCCCCGCAGTCGCCACCGCCAGTCTAGGGGACCGGGTTCTCGGCAGATCCACAGCATTCCGATATGGGCGTCTCGTACTCTGGGACCTCCAAGGGGAGTACTCCGACACGGTCTGGTCGTCATTACGGATGCATCGCATCCCGGCCCACCGGTCCCGATTCGGGATGGAGAAGACTTTGGCGCTGTTCTGCCACGCCGAATCTGGAGTATCCCTTGGACGTCACCCCTCTCATCTGGGTCATCACGATCGCGGTCACGATCGCGTTCTTCGTGTACGAGTTCTTCGCCCACGTGCGCACGCCGCACGAGCCGACCATCGGTGAATCCGCCCGCTGGTCCATCTTCTACATCAGCCTGGCGCTGCTCTTCGGCGTGGGCATCGGCATGGTCTCCGGGTGGACGTACGGCGGCGAGTACTTCGCCGGGTACCTCACCGAGAAGGCCCTGTCGATCGACAACCTCTTCGTGTTCCTGATCGTCATGACCGGGTTCGCCGTGCCGAAGATCTACCAGCAGAAGGTGCTGATGATCGGCATCGTGATCGCCCTGATCCTGCGCGGGATCTTCATCGCGGTCGGCGCGACGCTGATCGAGAACTTCTCCTGGATCTTCTACGTGTTCGGCGCGCTCCTGCTCTTCCTCGCCTACCGGCAGGCGTTCAGCAACCACGAGAGCAACCCCGCGAACGGCCGCTTCATGACCTTCGTGCGCCGTCACCTCCCCGTCAGCGAGGAGTACAACAACGACCGGCTGACCGTCATCAAGAACGGGAAGCGCTTCGTCACCCCGATGCTGCTGACCATCATCGCGATCGGGTTCATCGACCTCGTGTTCGCCGTCGACTCGATCCCCGCGATCTACGGTCTCACCGATCAGGCGTACATCGTGTTCACCGCCAACGCGTTCGCCCTCATGGGGCTGCGCCAGCTGTACTTCCTCATCGGCGGACTGCTGGAGCGCCTGGTCTACCTGGCCCAGGGCCTCGCCGTGATCCTCGCGTTCATCGGCGTGAAGCTGGTGCTGCATGCGCTGCACGTCAACGAGGTCCCGTTCATCAACAACGGCGAGCCGATGCTGTGGGCGCCCGAGATCCCGATCTGGTTCTCTCTGCTCTTCATCGCCGCGACCATCGCCGTCGCCACCGTCGCGAGTCTGCTCAAGACCCGCAAGACCGCTTCTCTTCCCACCACGACCGGCACCACCCCTATCGACAAGGAGCACTCTTGAGCGCGCAGCGCTGTTCTGACTCTTCGGACTCTGACAGTACGGGCGCCCGGTTCATCCCGGGCGCTCACCCCGCACCCGGAGAGGAAGCCCGCTGATGGGCGACCTGCTCCTGAACATCGCCCTCGTCCTCGTGTTCGTGCTGATCGGCGGCGTCTTCGCGGCGACCGAGATGGCGCTGGTCACGCTGCGAGAGAGCCAGATCAACGCGATCGGCCAGCGCGGGAAGCGTGGCGCCAAGGTCGCCGGGCTGGCCCGCAACCCCAACACCTTCCTCTCGGCGGTGCAGATCGGCGTGACCGTGGCGGGCTTCGCGTCTGCCGCCTACGGCGCCACCTCGATCGCTCCGTCGCTCGCGCCCCTGTTCGAGAGCTGGGGACTCGCCCCCGCCGTGGCGCTCACGGTCGCCACCCTCGTGCTCACCCTCGTGATCGCGTACCTGTCGCTCGTGCTCGGCGAGCTCGTGCCGAAGCGTCTCGCGATCCAGCGCAACGCCCAGTTCGCGTATGCCGTCGCCCCGGCCCTGAACGGCTTCGCGACCGTCATGCGACCGGTGATCTGGCTGCTGTCCGTGTCGACGAACGCCCTCGTGCGCCTGCTCGGCGGCGACCCGCACAAGACCAGCGATGAGCTCACCGACGAGGAGGTGCGTGACATCGTCGCGACGCACCAGGGGCTGCCCGACGACGAGCGCCGCATCCTCGACGACGTGCTGTCGCTGCGCGGCCGCCAGGTGAGTGAGGTCATGCGACCGCGACCCGAGGTGGTGGCGCTCGACCAGGCCGCCACCGTGGGCGCTGCCATGCAGCAGGTGCGGGAGCTGCCGTTCTCGCGCTACCCGGTGTCGGACACCTCGATCGACGACATCACCGGGTTCGTGCACGTGCGCGACCTGTTCGAGGCCGCGGCTGACGACCCGGAGCGACCGCTGGCGGCCCTCGTGCGCCAGATCCCCTACATCCCCTCGACCGCCCGGGTGCTGCCGACGCTGACCCGCATGCGCGCGGAGGGCCACCACATCGCGGTCGTCGTCGACGAGTACGGCGGCACGGACGGGCTCGTGACGCTCGAGGACCTGGTGGAGGAGGTCGTCGGCGAGATCTTCGACGAGTACGACGCCGAGGTCTTCATCTCGGCCGACGACGGGCTCGACGGACGCCTCAACCTGCAGGACTTCGAGGAGGCCACCGGGCTGGCCATGCCGCGCGGATCGTCGGACACCATCGCCGGATTCGTCACGGAACAGCTCGGACGCCTCGCGGTGGTCGGCGACACGGTCGAGGTGCCCGGCGCGACCATCCAGGTTGCGGAGGTGGATCGGCGCCGGATCGCCCGGGTGCGGGTGACGCTGCACGCCGAGCCGGAGCCCGCCGCGGAGCACTGAGCGCGGGGCGTCCGGCCGGCATGGTCAGGCCGGACGCACCGCGCTGCCGAGCTCGCTCAGCCCCTCGCTCAGAACCTCGACCAGCAGCCGCGCATAGCGGCCGTCGGGGTCGAGGTCGGGATCGAACACGGTGATGCTCGCACCGATCGCCCGCGGAGCGAGGCCCCGCAGCAGCGCCGTCAGCTCGTCGGCGGAGAGGCCGCCGGGATCGGGGCTGTCCACCGCGGGCATCACCGTGGGGTCGAGCACGTCGACGTCGAGCTGGAGCCAGTACGCCTCACCCGCCGCTGCGGCAGACTCGGACGCGACGGCCTGGGCTCCGCGCGCGGAGACCTCGGCGGCGGGGGTCACGCGTGCCAGGAGGCCGCGAACCTCCTCCTGCTCCTCGTCGTCGTCGCGGTGTCCGACGTGGGCGGTGCGCCCCGCCGGGAAGTAGGGCGACAGGCCGTCGATGTCGGCGATGGCCGGCCAGTGCAGGCCGATCGCCGCCGCCAGGGCCTCGCCGGCGACGGCCGCGCACTCCTCGCTGTTGCCGGGGTGGCGGAAATCGGTGTGGCCGTCGATGTGCACGAGTCCCGCTCCGCCGCGTCTCTTCAGAGCGATCCCGGCCCCGACGAGGATGCCGCAGTCGCCGCCGATCACCAGGGGTGCCTGCCCCGCGTCGATCGCGTCGCCGATGCGCGCGGCCAGGCGCAGGGAGTGGTCGACGAACGCGGCCTCGTTGCGCACCCGAGCGGCCGGACGCACGTCGTCGTCGGCCACGTACCGGCCGGGAAGCACGACGCCGGAGTCGGTCGCTCCCCGGGCGGTGAACCGCTCGTAGAGCCCCGCCTCGCGCAACGCCTCCGGCGCTTTCGCCGAGCCCGGCACGCTCCCGGGCTCGGGCGGACGGAGGCCGAGGTTGCTGGGAGCGGACAGAAGAGTGATCATGCGGTCCACTCTGGCGAGGGCGACCGACATTCGCTCCGCCCGCGCGAGGGGAGTGGATTCAGCGCTCGTGGTCGTGCTCGTGGTCGTGGTCGTGCTCCTCGAGGAGCATGCCGACCGAGGTCGCGCACGCGTCACCGCGCCAGGCCTCGATCCCCTCGCGGACGGCGAAGCCCGCGATGACGAGCCCCGCGACCGCGTCGGCCCACCACCACCCCAGCAGCGAGTTCGCCACGAGTCCGACGAGCACGGCGGCGGACAGATACGTGCAGATCAGCGTCTGCATCGAGTCCGCGACCGCGGTGGCCGACCCCAGCTCGCGCCCCGCCCGGCGCTCGGCGAGGGAGAGGAACGGCATCACGACCACGCTCACCGCGGTCAGCACGATCCCGACCGTGCTGTGCTCCGGCCGCTCCTGCGCGATCAGGGCCAGGACGGAACTCGCCGTCACGTACAGCGCGAGCGCGAAGAACGCGACCCCGATGACCCGCAGCGTCGGCTTCTCCCAGCGCTCGGGATCGGGCCGCGTGAACTGCCAGGCGACCGCCGCCGCCGAGAGCACCTCGATCGTGGAGTCGAGCCCGAACCCGATCAGTGCGGCGGAGGAGGCCACGGAGCCCGCGGCGACGGCGATGATGGCCTCGATCACGTTGTAGCCGATCGTGACGCCCACGATCACGCGGATGCGGCGGTGCAGCGTCTGCCGGCGGGGCTCGGCGACCACGGCCGCCATCAGCAGGTGCACCCCTCGCCGTCGCAGCAGTCCGGGTCGACGATCAGGGTGACCCGCATCAGCATGTCGAGCGCGGGAGCGAGGTGGCGGTCCGACAGGCGGTAGAGGCTGCGTCGCCCGTCGGCCGTGCTCTCGACGAGTCCGCAGCCGCGCAGGCACGCGAGATGGTTCGACATCGCCTGCCGCGAGACGCCGAGCGCCTCCGCGAGCTCGGCCGGGTACCGCGGCGACGACCGGAGGGCGAGCAGGATCCCGGCGCGCGTCGTGTCGGACAGCGCGTGCCCGAGGCGGGCGACGGCGGCGGTGTGCGGAGTCGAGGCGAGCGCAGTGGTCACCCCTGAACAGTACAGAAAGAAGTGAATTCAGAAAAGAGTGAAGCGGGAGGGGCAACGGATGCGACCGCCCCTCCCGCCGCGATCTCAGCGGATCGCGTACACCGCGCCGCCGACGATCACGGCCACCACGGTGGTCCAGCCGATGATCGCGACCGCCTGCCACACGAGGATCCGTCCCTTGCCCACGCCCGACGCCGCGAGCATGGTCGCGGTGAAGTGCGTGGGCAGCAGCAGCGGTCCCAGCAGGCTCACGCCGGGGACGCCGTAGCGCTCGAACGCCCGCTGGAACTTCTCGCGCCGTGCGGAGCCGCGCCCCTGCTCGGCCGCGGGCGCGGGTGCTACGTCATCCTCCAGGCTGCTCCCGCCGCCCGCGAGTGCGGCCTGCCGCGCCCTCGACCGGTCGACGATGGCGCGCCGCGCCCCCGAGCTCGCGAGCACCAGGACGGCCACGCACACGAAGTTGCCCACCATCGCCGCGACGGCCGCCACCACCGGGGGGATGCCGCCGATGATCCCGATGCCCGCGGCACCCTCGCCCTCGATGAACGGCACCGCGCCGGCGAGAGCGACGATGAGGGGCTGCACCAGGTCGGGGACCTGGGCGACGAGGTTCTGGAACGTCTCGACGAGGTTCATGGGAGGGGCCTCCGGGAGTTTCGGCGGACGGGCTCTCCGTCGCCATGACCCCAGTCCACCGGAGGCGGGACGGCTGTGACAGTGCCGCGGCGTCACCTCTCTCCGGGCGCTTCACCCGCCGATCCCGTGACATCTGTCACGGCCCTATCGTGGGGAGCGTGACCCGCATCCCCCCGGCCTCCACCGTCGAACCAGCGCCCGGCTCCCGGCAGCTCGCCCGTGGCATCACCGCCACCTGGTGGTACACGGTGACCGCGGTGCTGTTCATCGAGCTCATGCTCGTCGGGGCATGGACGGGCATCGCGGCCGCGGTCGACCTGCGCGGCGGCGTGCTGCTCGTGGTGGGGCTGGGCGGCGTGGTGTGGTGCGCGTCGACGCTGCTGCTGCTGCTGGACTACCGCCACCGGCTGGAGGCCGGTCCGGGGGTGGAGTGGCGGCGCCTGGTGCTGCCGTTCGCGGTGGCGGTGGCCTACGGGGGCACGGCCGGGCTCCTCGTGGGCAGCTGGGAGCTGGCGGGCATGCCGATCGTGCAGTTCTTCGTGCTGCTGCGGTGGCCGCGCGGTGTCCGCGTGCGGGTGGTCGTCGCGGCGACGGTCGTGCTGGTGGGGCTCGCCGTGATCGACACCGCCGCCGACGGCTTCGGGGTGGGCATCCCGTGGTGGCTGCCGATCGTGTACGCGGCGATGCTGCCGGGGATGACCGTCAGCTCGCTGTGGTGGTGGGACGTGCTGGTGACGCTCGACCGCGCTCGAGCCTCGGAGGCCCGGCTCGCCGCGACCCAGGAGCGGCTGCGGGTCGCCACCGACGTCCATGACCTGCAGGGGCATCACCTGCAGGTGATCGCGCTGCAGCTGGAGCTCGCGGAGCGGCTGCTGCCCGTGGACGCGCCCGCCGGAATGGAGCAGCTGCGAGCGGCGCGGGTGAGCGTGGACGAGGCGCGCCAGGGGACCAGGGACCTCGCGACGCGGTTCCGGTCGGTCCCGCTGGGCGATGAGCTGGCGAACGCGCGCGACCTGCTGGGGGCAGCAGGGCTGGACGTCGAGGCGCGCATCGCGACCGACGCGAATGCGGCGCCCGCGGCCGACCTCGGCCCGGTGATCCGGGAGACGACCACGAACGTGCTGCGCCACGGCGGTGGAGAGCGCGCGCGGCTGGTGCTCGAGCGCACGCGCGACGGGTGGCGGTACGAGATCGCCAACGGGGTCACGGACGGGGACGGGGGCGCGGGCGACGTGGAGGACGGGCACGGCGGCTCGGGGCTGGAGGGTGTACGGCGGCGGATCGCGGACGCGGGCGGCACGCTCGACGTGCGCGGCGACGCGGATGAGTTCGTGGTCGTGGTGACCGTGCCGTCCGCGGGGGAGGGCGCGCGATGATCCGGGTGCTGCTGGCGGACGACGAGGGGATGATCCGGTCGGCACTCGCCGCGCTGCTGCGGCTGGAGGACGACATCGAGGTCGTCGCGGAGTGCGCCGACGGGGAACAGGCCGTGGCGGAGGCGCTGCGGCTGCGACCGGACGTGTGCCTGCTCGACCTGGAGATGCCGGGGCTCGACGGGGTGCAGGTCGCGGAGCGGCTCGGCCGGGAGATCGCGACCCGGTGCGTGGTGGTCACCCGTCACGCGCGACCGGGCGTGCTGCGGCGTGCACTGGCCTCCGGGGTGTCGGGGTTCCTGCCGAAGTCGCGCGGGGCGGACGAGGTCGCGGCGGTGATCCGGCGGGTCGCCGCGGGAGCGCGCTACGTCGACCCGGAGATCGCGGCGGATGCGCTGAGCGACGAGCGCTCGCCGCTGACCGACCGCGAGCTGGACGTGCTGCGGGCCGGGCGGCGGGGTGAGACGACAGGGCAGATCGCCAGGGCGCTCTCGCTCGCACCCGGAACGGTGCGGAACCACATCTCGGTGATCCTCGGCAAGCTGTCGGTGGCCACACGTCAGCAGGCGGTGCTGCTCGCGGAGGAGCGCGGCTGGATCTGAGCGGCCGATATGCTGGCTCGCATGGGAACAATATGCGCCGCGCCCGTGATGGGGCGCACTCTCGTGTTCCGCGACCGCCGCGCCTGACGGCGCGCTCGCTCTCCGCACGCCTCCGCGCGCCGTCCACAGAGATGTCATCGCACCTCGGGACGGGCTCTTTTCGCCGACTCCGCTCGCGCGTCCCTCGCCGAGGTGCTCCGATCCTCTTCCCGGAGCGCACCCATGCCTCGCAACCGTCCTCGTTCGATCCACGGCGGCCGCCACGAACTCGGCCAGAACTTCCTCCATCACGCCCCGACGCTCGACCACATCCTCTCGCTGGTCGAGCGCACGTCCGTCCCCATCCTCGAGCTCGGCGCCGGTGACGGTGCCCTGACGCGTCCCCTCGCCCGCCTCGGTCGTCCCCTCACCGCGATCGACGTGGACGAGCACCGCGTACGTCGGCTTCGATCCGACCTCCCGCAGGTACGCGTCGAGGCCGCGGATGCGACACGTCACCCGTTCGACGCCGAGGTGGTGGTGGGCAACGTCCCCTTCCACCTGACCACGCCGATCCTCCGTCGTCTGCTGGCGACGGGGCGATGGCGACACGCGGTACTGCTGACCCAGTGGGAGGTCGCTCGGAAACGCGCCGGAGTCGGCGGCGGGACCCTGATGACCGCACAGTCCGCGCCGTGGTTCGTGTTCGCCCTGGAGGGCCGTGTTCCGGCGTGGGGCTTCCGGCCGCAGCCGAGCGTCGACGGGGGGCTGCTGACGATCGCCCGGCGCGGGTCGCCGCTCGTGCCCGCGACGGATCGCCGCGCGTACGAGGCCTTCGTTCGGCGCATGTTCACCGGGCGCGGGAGCTCGCTCCCCGCGATCGTGGCCTCCGCAGGCGGCCTGTCGATGCCCCAGGCGCGCCGGGCCGTCGCCTCGGTGCGAGCGCAGGACCGCCGCCTCCCCCGTGATCTGGGCCCGGAGCAGTGGGCGGGGCTGTGGCGCGAGGCGGGGCGGAGGCCATGAGGGGTGGTGGCGCCCCCTCCGTCACGCGTCCGGCGGCGTCTTCGCGGCCTGCGAGAATGGAGGCGCCGAGTCCCGAGCCGAGGAGCCACCGTGCCGTTCATCTCCACCCGTGGCGGCATGCAGCCGCAGTCCTTCAGCGAGACCCTGCTCGAAGGGCTCGCGCCCGACGGAGGCCTGGCGGTTCCCGAGGTCATGCCCGAGGTCGACGGTGAGACCCTGGAGCGCTGGCGCGCACTCACGTACCCGCAGCTCGCGACCGAGGTGCTGGGGCTGTTCGCGACCGACATCCCCCGCGAGGATCTGGCGCGCATGACGGCCGCCGCCTACGCCGACTTCCCCGACGGGGTGGTGCCGCTGCGCCGCATCGACGACGACCTCACGCTGGTCGGTCTCTCCGAGGGGCCGACGCTGGCGTTCAAGGACATGGCGATGCAGTTCCTCGGGCAGGTGCTCGAGTACACCCTCGAGCGTCAGGGATCGGTGCTGAACATCCTCGGCGCGACCTCGGGCGACACCGGGTCGGCGGCCGAGCACGCCCTCCGCGGCAAGGAGCGGGTGTCGGTGTTCATGCTGTCGCCGCAGGGCCGCATGAGCGCGTTCCAGCGGGCGCAGATGTTCTCGCTCGACGACGCCAACGTGCACAACATCGCGGTGGAGGGCGTGTTCGACGACTGCCAGAACCTGGTCAAGAAGCTCGCCGGCGACCTCGACTTCAAGCGCACCCAGCACCTCGGCGCCGTCAACTCCATCAACCTCGCGCGCATCACCGCGCAGACCGTCTACTACTTCTGGGCGTGGCTGCGGGCCACCGACGCGGGCGGCTGGGCCGAGGTGTCGTTCACCGTGCCCTCGGGCAACTTCGGCAACATCCTGTCGGGCTTCTTCGCGAAGCAGATGGGCCTGCCGATCCGCCGCCTCGTGCTGGCCGCGAACGAGAACAACGTGCTCGACGAGTTCTTCCGCACGGGCGTCTACCGGCCGCGCAGCGCCGCGCAGACCCTCGCCACCTCGAGCCCCTCGATGGACATCTCGAAGGCGTCGAACCTGGAGCGCTTCATCTTCGAGCTGGTCGACCGCGACCCGGCGCGGGTGGTCGGCGCGTGGGACGACCTGGAGGCGCAGGGCTACGTCGACTTCTCGGCGGAGCAGGAGCGGTTCGCGGAGGAGTTCGGCATCGTCAGCGGCACCTCGACCCATGAGGACCGGCTGGCCACCATCCGCTCCGTGTACGAGGCCTCGGGCGAAGTGATCGACCCGCACACCGCCGACGGCGTCAAGGTCGCGCGCGAGTACGTGGAGCCGGGCGTTCCGATGCTCGTGCTGGAGACCGCCAAGCCGGAGAAGTTCGCGGAGACCATCCACGAGGCGATCGGCGTCGAGCTCGGCTACTCGCCCGAGCTGCGCGCGATGCTCGACGCCCCCCAGTACGTGACGGAGATGGCCGACGACGAGCAGGCCCTGCGCGCGTTCATCGCGGAGAACGCCCTGCACTGACACCGAGGCCCTTCATCGCGAAAGACCCCCGACCGCCGGCGCGGTCGGGGGTCTTCGTCCTTCCACGGGAACTTATCAGGCAGTAACTGCCAAGAGTTGTTACTGTATCTGCATGAATGAAAGTGCGGACTCCGTCCCGACGGCCATCGAGGCGCGTCATCTGTCCAAGTCCTACGGGAAGGGCGAGAGCAGATTCCTGGCTCTCGACGACGTGTCGTTGCGGGTGCGGCGGGGCGAGTCCCTGGCCATCGTCGGCAAGAGCGGGTCGGGCAAGTCCACGCTGATGCACCTCCTCGCTCTCCTGGACCGCCCCGACGCCGGAGAGGTGCGGGTGGACGGCGCTGATGCGGCGACGCTGTCGCCGCGGGCGGTGAACCGGATCCGCAACCGCCGCTTCGGCTTCGTCTTCCAGCAGTTCTTCGTCACCCCCGGTGCCTCGGTGCTCGACAACGTCATCCTCCCGCTCACGATCGCGGGGATCCCCGCCGCCGAGAGGCGACGCCGCGGCATGGAGGCCCTGCGCCGCTTCGGCCTGGAGGACAAGGCGCGGGGCCGTGCGAACGACCTGTCCGGCGGGCAGAAGCAGCGCGTCGTGCTGGCTCGGGCGCTCGTGTCCGAGCCCGAGGTCATCTTCGCCGACGAGCCGACGGGAAACCTCGACAGCGCGACCGGCGCCGTCGTCGAAGATGAGCTCTTCGCGCTCCAGCGCGACCACGGAATCACCCTTGTCATCGTCACGCACGACGACGACCTCGCCGCACGATGCGACCGCCGGGTCGTGGTGCGCGACGGGCGCCTGGAGGATGCGACGGGGGTGGCGGCATGAACGCGCTCGACCTGGTGCGCACCGCCGTGTCGCACACGTTCCGCAGCAAGCTGCGCACCACGCTGACCGTGCTGGCGCTGTTCGTCGGAGCGTTCACGCTCACCCTCACGACCGCACTGGGCGCCGGTGTCTCCGACTACGTCGCGAAGCAGGTGGCGTCGCTCGGCGCCGACAACGTGCTGCTCATCTCGGCGGGGACGGGGACGGCGACCGACGCCGGGCCCCAGCCGTACGATCCCGCGACCTCCACGGCCTCCGGGGGGCCTGCCAATCCACTCACCGGCGGGGGAGCGCTGACGCCGCAGGACATCTCCGCGCTCGAGGGCATCGACGGACTGCGTGACGTGTCGCCCGTCTCGGCCGTCGCGGTCGACTGGATCCAGGGACCGGGGTCGCAGAAGTACGAGTTCGCGATCGCGCCCACCTCGTCGATCGCGCGGGCGGACCTCGTCGCCGGCTCGCAGCTGGATGCCGAGGCCACCGAGAACCAGATCACCCTCCCGCTCGACGACGTCGAGCCGCTCGGCTGGGCCGACCCCGGCGACGCGGTCGGTGCACGGGTCGAACTGGGGTTCACCGACGTGCTCGGCGGCCCCCACACCATCGAGGCGACCGTCGTGGGCGTCTCGAACACGAGCCTGCTCAATGCCGGCGCCGGGGCCAACGCCGCCCTGGTCGACGCGATCGCGGCGGAGCAGCGCGCCGGGTCGTCGGCGCCGGAGCGCTTCCAGGTCGCGGTGGCCTCCTTCGACCCGAACGCCAGCGCCGACGACGTGCGCGACCTGAAGGACCGGGTCGCTGACGCGGGTATGACCGCGCAGACGATCCAGGACCAGCTCGGCATCGTGCAGACGGTCATCGGCGGCATCACCGGTGTGCTCAACGCGTTCGCCGTGATCGCTCTGCTCGCGGCCGCTTTCGGCATCATCAACACGCTGCTGATGAGCGTGCAGGAGCGCACGCGCGAGATCGGGCTCATGAAGGCCATGGGGATGAGCAACGGACGGGTGTTCGCGCTCTTCAGCATCGAGGCGGCGATCATCGGCGTGCTCGGCAGCGTGCTCGGCGTCGTCGTGGCCGTGCTGGTGGGACTGCCGCTCAATGCGGCTCTCGCCCAGGGGCCGCTCTCGGGTCTCGCCGGTCTTGACCTGCTGCTCTTCCAGCCGCAGGGGATGCTGGGCGTCGTCGCGCTCATCGTCGTCATCGCATTCCTGGCGGGCACGCTACCGGCGCGACGCGCGTCGCTGAAGTCACCCATCGACGCGCTGCGATACGAATAGAGCATGCCCGCGCCCGCAACCCCGCACAGCAGCAACGCCCGCGGACGGGCGACGGCGCGCGCGATCGAGACCGCGGCGGTGCGGCTGGCCCTGGAGAAGGGGCCGGCCGCACTGACGGTCGACGAGATCTGCGCGGCGGCCGGCGTCAAGCAGCGCACGTTCTTCAATCATTTCCCGACCAAAGAGGACGCGCTCCTCGGCAGCGCGCTGCCCCGGCTCAACGAGCAGCGGGTGCGCGAGTACCTCAGCGATGCGACGGTGGGCGTGCTCAGCGGCGCTCTGGGTCTGGTCGAGCTGCCGGCGTCCCCCGACGGGCAGGAGGACCTCGCGGCAGCTCGCATGCGCGTCCTCGCCGCTTCGCCGGCCCTCGCCGAGCGCCAGGCGGGTCGGCTGCTGCCGTTGGCGCGCGAGGTCAACGAGGTCATCCGCCTCAAGCTGGGTGCCGTCGGCCCCGACCAGGCGGCGGAGCGCATCGACGCCGCCGCGTCCGTGCTCACCCGCATCGCGAGCACGCTCGTACTGCAAGCCGGGCGGGCGGGCGAGGCGGAGCCCGGCCTCGACGATCTCCGGTGGATCTGGGACCGCCTGCTCTGACGTCGCGTGCAGAGTGCACAGCGACGGGCGATGTTCGTGCGGATCGCACATGTCGGGCGGGGAGGCGCGGTGGCTACGGTGGCGGCAACCCGTTCCCCCCTCCTCCCGAAGGATCCTCATGGCACGCACGGCGCACGCAGACGACTTCGCGCTCTCCCGAGTCACACCGGAGGCCCGCAAGCCCTGGTTCGGAATCGCAGTGCAGCGATTCGGACAGGTCTCGGCCCTCTCGCAGTTCCTCCTCGGCGCGACCCTCGGCTACAGCATGACGTTCGGCGAGGCCGTCCTCGCCTTCCTGTTCGGCTCGATCATCCTCGAGGTGATCATGTGCGTGGTCGGTTTCATCGGCCAGCGCGAAGGCCTGA
Organism: Microbacterium sp. NPDC059771; assembly: GCF_042732495.1. NCBI lineage: Bacteria > Bacillati > Actinomycetota > Actinomycetes > Micrococcales > Microbacteriaceae > Microbacterium > Microbacterium sp. NPDC059771. The sequence continues at coordinate 1,058,315 of NZ_JBHWHK010000001.1, forward strand.
ACACCGCCCTCCTCGCCCGCTGGACCGGCTTCGGCGAGATCGGCGCCTCGCTGGTCGGCCTCGCGATCGGCATCAGCCTGATCGGCTGGTTCGGTATCCAGTCGGCGATCTCGGCGCAGTCGCTCGACGCCCTCATGCCCGGCGCCCTGCCGGTGTGGGCGTGGAGCCTCATCTTCGGCCTCGCGGTGACCGCGATCGTGGCCTTCGGCTTCGTCGGCATGCAGTGGCTCGCGAACATCACGGTGCCGCTGTTCCTGATCCTGGTGGGATGGTCGGTCATCTCCGAGCTGAGCCGCCACGACATCGGTGAACTGCTGACCGGTCCGGCCCCCGGCCCCACCATGAGCGTGTGGGCGGGCACCGGCATCGTCGCGGGCGGCCTCATCGTCGGCGCCATCATCACCGGCGACATGACCCGCTTCAACCGCTCGCGCGCCGACGTCGTCAAGCAGACCGTGCTGGGCGTCTCGCTCGGCGAGTTCGTGATCGGCCTGGCCGGCGTGCTCCTCGCGCACGCCGCCGCCACCGGCGACATCGTCGCGATCGTCACCTCGTCGGTGGGCTTCATCGGCCTGTTCATCGTGCTGACCGGCACGCTGAAGATCAACGACTGGAACCTGTACTCCTCCACCCTCGGCCTGGTGAACTTCATCTCCACCGCGTTCGGCAAGAACCTGCACCGCGTGACCACCACGATCGTGCTCGGCGTCGTCGGCTCGGTGCTCGCCGCGGTCGGCATCCTCGGGCAGTTCACCGAGTTCCTGATCGTGCTCAGCGTCGCGTTCCCGCCCATCGCCGGCATCATGGTCGCCGAGTACTACGTGGTGCGGCGCTGGCGTCCCGAGCTCGACGCGACCCGCGAGCAGGGCACGCTTCCAGCCACCGCTCCGCGCATCGTCCCCGCGACCATCGTCGTCTGGCTGGTCTCGTCCCTCGTCGGGTACTTCGTCACCTGGGGCATTCCGTCGCTGCTCAGCCTCTTCCTGTCGATGGTGCTGTACATCGTCGTCGGCAAGCTCGGCTGGGTGCGCGGCGTCGGCGTCGCCACCACGCGCCAGGCGAGCCCCGTCGACAGCGCCCCCGCGGCGGTCTGAGCGACCGCGACAGAACCACCCCACACGAAAGCGAGCATCATGCACATCGGCATCGACGTCGGCGGCACCAACACCGACGCCGTCCTCATGGACGGCACCCGCACCCTGGCGGGGGTGAAGCACTCCACGACCCCCGACGTGACCCGCGGGATCGTCCAGGCCATCGAGGACCTGCGCGCCGGCCACTCCTTCGAGGGCGCGGACATCGATGCGGTCATGATCGGCACGACGCACTTCATCAACGCGCTCGTGCAGGCCAGCCGGCTCGCGCCGGTCGCGGCGCTCCGGCTGGGGCTCCCCGCCACGCGCGCGCTGCCGCCGCTGATCGACTGGCCGGAGGTGCTGGTGGAGGCCACGCAGGCGCGCAGCTACCTCGCCCACGGCGGATACGAGTTCGACGGGCGACCCATCTCGCCGCTCGACCCCGACGAGATCCGTGCGCACGCCGAGGACATGAAGGCCCACGGCATCCGATCGGTCGCGATCTCCTCGGTGTTCAGCCCGGTCAACCACGACCTCGAGGTGCGGGCAGCCGAGATCGTGGCCGACGTGCTCGGGGCGGATGCGGCGATCTCGCTGTCGCACGAGATCGGACGCATCGGGCTGCTGGAGCGGGAGAACGCGACCATCATCAACGCGGCGCTGCGCGAGCTCGCGTCCGAGATCGTCGACGGGCTCACCTCGGCCGTGCGCGCGCAGGGCATCGAAGCGCCCATCTTCCTGAGCCAGAACGACGGCACGCTCATGGACGAGGACTACGTGCGCCGCTACCCGGTCGCGACGTTCGCCTCCGGCCCCACGAACTCGATGCGCGGTGCCGCCGCCACGAGCGGCCTCGACGACTGCGCCGTGATCGACGTCGGCGGCACGACGGCCGACATCGGACTGCTCATCAACGGCTTCCCGCGCGAGACCGCGAACGAGGTGAAGGTCGCGGGCATCCGCACCAACTTCCGGATGCCCGACGTGCTCTCCCTCGGCATCGGCGGCGGCAGCATCGTCGACGAGGAGACCGCGGAGGTCGGCCCCGCATCGGTCGGGTACAAGCTGACGACCGAGGCGCTGGTGTTCGGCGGCTCCACCCTCACCGCGACCGACATCGCCGTCGCGGCCGGCCGGGCACAGGTGGGCGACCCGAGCCGCGTGGCCCACCTCGACCCCGCATTCGTGCAGCGCGTGCTCGACCGCATCGCCGAGCGGGTGTCCGAGGCCGTGGACCGCATGCGCACCTCGCCCGAGCCGATCGCGGTCGTCGCGGTCGGCGGCGGCTCCATCCTGCTGCCCGACGAGCTGCCGCTGTTCGGCACCGTGCACCGCCCGGAGAACTACGCGGTCGCCAACGCCATCGGCGCCTCGATCGCCCAGGTCGGCGGCGAGATCGACAAGGTGTACGCGATCGAGCCGGGCCGCCGCGAGGAGACCCTCGCCGAGGTGCGGGCCGAGGCCGTGGACAAGGCCATCGCCGCGGGAGCCAAGCCGTCCACCGTGTCGATCATCGACTTCGACGAGGTGCCCATCCCGTACCTTCCCGGCAACGCCACGCGCATCCGCGTCAAGGCCGTCGGCGACCTCGACATGGGGGTCTGACATGAGCTGGACGATCACCCCCGCCCACATCGACGGACTCGCGCGCGGGGCTGCCGTGCTCGGCACGGGTGGCGGCGGCGACCCGTACATCGGCGCGCTCCTCGCCCGGCAGGCCCTCGCGAGCGGCGACGTCACCGTGGTCGCCCTCGACGAGGTGCCCGACGACGCCCTGGTGCTGTTCGTCGCGATGATGGGCGCGCCCACCGTCATGGTCGAGAAGCTGCCGAGTCTGGCCGAGGTCATCGAGCCCGTGAAGGCGCTGGGCATCCACCTCGGCCGCCCGGTCACGCACATCGCGTGCGCCGAGGTCGGCGGCGTCAACTCCACGATCCCGATCGCCGCGGCCGCCGCGCTCGGCCTGCCGCTGGTCGACGCCGACGGCATGGGGCGCGCGTTCCCGGAGCTGCAGATGGTGCTGCCGACGCTGTACGGCGTGACCGCGTCGCCCCTCGCCTTCAGCGACGAGAAGGGCAACACCGGGGTGCTGCAGACGGCCGACAACTCCTGGACCGAGCGCATCGCCCGAGTCGCGTGCGTCGAGATGGGCTGCTCCGTCATGATCTCGGGCTTCTCGATGTCGGGCACCGCCGCGCGGGAGTCGCTCGTGGCGGGGTCGCTGTCGCGCTGCATCGAGATCGGCCGGAGCATCGCCACCGCGCGCGACGAGAAGACCGACCCGGTCGCGGCGGTCGTCGAACTGCTCGGCGGGCGCGAGCTGTTCGGCGGCAAGGTCGTCGACGTCAACCGCGCCACCACCACCGGGTTCGCCCGCGGGCGCGCCCGTATCGACGGCGACGGCGGCACCACGCTCACCCTCCGGTTCCAGAACGAGCACCTGGTCGCCGAGGCCGACGGCGCGGTCCTCGCGACCACACCCGACCTCATCATGGTGCTCGACGGCGAGTCGGGCGAGCCGATCACCACCGAGGGGCTGCGCTACGGCCAGCGCGTGCGCGTGATCGCGGCCCCCGCCGACGAGCGCTGGCACTCCGCGGAGGCCCTCGCGATGGTCGGCCCCGGCTACTTCGGCTACGACCTCGCAGCCCACCGCTTCGACGGCACCGTCTCCGCCGCCGACGCCTCGACGGGGGCGGCCGCATGAGCTGGCAGCTCACTGCGGCCGACCTCCCCGACCTCGCCCGAGGCGCGACGCTGCTCGGCACGGGCGGCGGCGGCGACCCGTACATCGGGAAGATGCTCGTGGAACGGGTGCTCGGCGACGGCAGCATCACGATCCTCGACCCGGACGAGCTGACGGACGACCTCTTCGTGATCCCCACCGCGCAGATGGGCGCCCCGACGGTGATGGTGGAGAAGATCCCCGCTGGCACCGAGCCCACGCTGGCGCTGCGCACGCTCGAGGAGCACCTGGGGCGGACGGCCGATGCGACCATGCCCATCGAGTGCGGCGGCATCAACTCCATGATCCCGCTGATCGTCGCAGCCGAGACCGGGCTGCCCGTGGTGGACGCGGATGGCATGGGACGAGCGTTCCCCGAGCTGTCGATGGAGACCTTCGCGGTGTACGGCGTGCACGGCTCGCCGCTCGCGCTCGCCGGGGAGCGGGGCGAGAAGGTCGTGATCGACACGGGCGACGACGACCGGCAGATGGAGTGGCTCGCCCGCGGCATCACGATCCGGCTGGGCGGCGTCGGCCACATCGCCGAGTACGCCATGACCGGCGCCGACGTGCGGCGCACGGCCGTGCCACGGACCATCTCGATGGCGCTCGCGCTCGGCCGCGCCATCCGCCTGGCCCGCGAGGAGCACCGGTCCCCGTTCGAGGCGATCGCCGACACCCTCGCGACCACCCTCTACCCGCACGTGCGGGAACTGGGCGTCGGGAAGGTCGTGGACGTCGAGCGGCGGACGACGGAGGGCTTCGCGAAGGGCCGGGCCGTCATCGCTCCGCTGGGGGCCGAGGGCGACGCGGTCGAGATCGCGTTCCAGAACGAGAACCTCACGGCCTACCGCGGTGGGGAGCTGCTGGCGATCGTGCCCGACCTCATCTGCGTGGTCGATCACGAGACCGCGGAACCGATCACGACCGAGGGGCTGCGCTACGGGCAGCGGGTGCGCGTGCTCGGCATCTCCACGCCCGACATGATGCGCACGCCCGAGGCGCTGGCCGCGTTCGGTCCCATGGCGTTCGGCCTGACGGAGCCGTTCCGCCCGGTCGAGGGGACCCCCGCGTCCTAGGCTGGACGGCATGAGGCTGGAGCGGGACGACGTGGCGGCGCTCGCCCGCGGCTACGCGCTCCTCGGCTCCGGCGGCGGTGGCTCGACCACGATGCTCGAGCTCATGCTGGGCGCCGCCGACCACGGGCCGATCGACGTCACGCCGGTGTCGGCGCTCGACCCCGCGACCCCGTGCCTCGGTGTCGCGTTCGTCGGCTCCACCATGCTCCTGAGCGAACGGATGCCGGGCGCAGAGCCGTTCGGGGCACTGCTGCGGGCGGTCGAGCGCTGGCTCGGACACCCCGTGCCGGCGGTCTGCTCGCTCGAGGGCGGGGGGATGAACGGGCTGGCGCCCCTCACCCTCGCGAAGACGCACACCGTGGTCGACGCCGACTGCACGGGTCGCGCGGTGCCCGGTCTCGACCAGCTGTCGCTGTTCGTCGACCGCGTGCCCGGGCTCGTGTTCGCGTGCGAGACCGGCGCGGACGGAGTCGCCCTGGTCGAGGCGACCAGGGCGATCGACGCGGAGCGGGTGGTGCGGTCGGCCATCATCCAGGCCGGGGGAGTGGGCTGCGCGGTGCTCGCCGGCTTCACGGTGGGCGACCTGCGGGAGCACGCGATCGAGGGGCACCTGGCTCGGGCGCTCGACCTGGGGCGGGCGTTCCTCGCGCACGCCCGGCTCGCGCCGCCGCTGCTGGCCGAGGCCCTGGGGGGCGAGCTGCTCGCCGAGGGCCGGATCCTGTCGGTCGCGCCGTCCGTGACGGATCCGCACGTCAGCGCCATCGAGGTCGCGGGCATCGGCGGTACCGTGCACCGGGTGGTTGCGCGCTCGGAGACGCTCGCGGTGCTCAGCGACGGGCTGCTGGTCGCCGCGGCCCCCGAGGTGATCGTGGTGCTGGACGCCGTGTCCCGCGAGATCCTCGAGGTCACCGACCTCAGCCTGGCGCGGCACGTCGTCGTGCTCGCCCTGCCCGCGCCCGACTGGTGGAGCGAGCGTCCCGAGCGCCGCGCCCGCATCGTGCCGTCGGCCTACGGTCTCGACGGGCTGGACGCGGCATGAGCGCCGCGCTTCCCCTCACCGCACTGCTCGCCCAGGGCGAGAACGGGGCTGTGCGCCTCGTCGCCGGGCCCGCCGACGCCGAGTGGGACGCGGTGTCGGTGGAGGCGGAGGAGGCCGACCTCCCGGCGCAGAGCCGCGGCGGCCTCGCGATCCTCACGGCCGCCGCACCACGCACGACCTGGCAGCAGGACGCGATGCTGCGCCGGGTGCGCGACCGCGGCTTCACCGGACTCGCCCTGCCCGGCGCGGCCGACGTCGACCGCGGCGCCGTCCGGCTCGCGGCCAGGCTCGGGCTCACCCTGCTCGACGTCGAGCGGCCGGTGCAGCTCGCCAGGGCCTGCTGGATGCTGATCGAGGCGCGCGACGCCCTCACGCTCACCCGCGTGCGCAAGGTCGCGCAGTCGTTCGAGTACGCGGCGGACGACCTCGGCGACCTGCTCGGGCACCTCGCGGCGAACCTCGGGCTCGGCGTCGCGCTCATCGACGGCGCGGGGGTTCTGCGCGAAGCCGGGGGACACCTGGCCGATGCACTCCGCCACCGGATCCGCTTCGACGCGTGGACCGATGCCGCCCGGGCCGACGGCGACGCTGCGGCCTCGGTGCGCGTGGACAGTCCCGGCCGTTCCGGACTGCGGCTCGTGCTGTTCGGTCGCGGTCTCGGCGAGGCACAGCTGCAGTCGCTCATCGTCGCCGCCGAGGTGGCGATGCCGGCCGTCGCCGCGCGGATCCTGATCGACGAGATCGCCGCGGTCAACGACGTCGCCGCATCGTCGGGGCTGCTGCGCGACTTCGTGGAGCTGCGCGGCACGGCCGACACCGACGTGGAGCGGCGGATGGCGGAGCGCGGGTGGCGCACCGGCGGGCATCACCTCGGTTTCCGCACGGTCGCGCGCGGCCGGCTCGACCCGCTCGCGCTGCTGCGCTCGATCAGCCCGGCCCTCAGCGCGATCGACGCCGAGGCGCACGCCACCACGGCGGGGCGCGGCGTGAGTGGCTGGCTGTCGTTCGCCGAGGCTCCGGGGCCCGACCGGGTGGAGCGCGCGGTCGGGGCGCTGCGCGACGTGCACCTCGGCGCGCTGCGCGACTTCGCGGTGGCGACCGGTGTCGGCTCGCTGCAGAGCGGCCCGGAGGGGCTGGCCGCCACGCTCGACGAGGCGGGCGACGCGGCACGCATCGCGGCCGACCGCTCCGCCACGGGGTGGTTCGTGCGGGTGGACAGTCTCGGTCTGGAGCAGCTGCTGCTCGCCTGGACCGGAAACGACACGTTCGTGCCGGCGGCGCAGTCGCTCCTGGCGCCGCTCGCGGACGGGGGCGGCGAGCTGCTCACGACGCTGTCGGCCTACCTGGACCACGAGTCGGGGATCGCCGCGACCGCGGCCGCCCTCGGCCTGCACCGCAACACCGTCATGGTGCGCATCCGCCGGGTGCAGGAGCTGCTCGGGATCGACATGAGCGATCCGGAGGCCCGGCTCGCGCTGCACCTGGCGTGCCGGGCCGTGCTGCCGCGCTGACCCCGCCGCTGCCTACTCCGGGTCGCCGTGCAGCATCCAGGCGATGCCGAACCGGTCGACGAGCATGCCGAACGTCCCGCCCCACGGCGGCACATCCAGCGGCATCGTGATGGTCGCGCCCTCGGAGAGCGCCTCCCACACGCGCTGCGTGACCTCCTGGGTGTTGCCGCTCAGCGACACGGAGATGCCCTGCGGCTTCTCGTAGGTCATGCCGTCGGGGGTGTCCGAGGCCATCAGCACGAGCCCGTCCGGGGTGGTGAGCTGCGCGTGCATCACGAGGTCCTGCTGCTCCGGGCTCTGCACCATGCCGGGGAACTCGCCGAAGACGCTGATGTCGAGCTCGCCGCCGAGGACGCTCCGGTAGAACTCCATCGCCTCCCGGGCCTCGGTGCGGAACGACAGGTACGGGTTGAGGTTGGGCATGACTGCTCCTGGTCGTGTTCGGACTGCTGAGGATCCCCGCCGCGCCTCAGTCTCCGCTCCGTCGCGCGCCGCCGCAAGGGCAGGGGTACGACCGCGCCGACACCCCGTCCCGGAGGTGCGGTGCCGGAGGGAGGGTCAGGGGTGCGCGGTCTCCCCGAGCCACTCCGCGAACGTCTGCCGGCCGAGGTCGGCGTCGGGTCCCGGAAGCGCCTTGCCCTCCCGCATTCCCTTCATCTGCGGGCCGGGCACGCTCAGCGCCGGAACCCAGCCGCGGTAGCCCTGGTGTCGCGCGAATGCCCGGATCATGTCGGCCAGCTGTTCCTCTCGCGGCCCGGCGAAGTCCGCCACGCGACCCCGCGGCTCCCCGACGGCGAGAGCTGCGAGACGCTCGCCGACCTCGCGGGCGGCCACCGGCTGCGTGCGGGCCCGGGGTGCCACGTGGAGCGGGCCGAGCGTCGCGCGGGCGAACATCTGCGCGGCGAACTCGTGGAACTGGGTGGCGCGCTGGATCGTCCACGGCACGGGTGACGCCTCCACGATCTTCTCCTGCGCGACTTTGCCCGCGTAGTAGTCGTAGGGGATGCGGTCGATGCCGACGATCGAGAGGAGCACCGCGTGTCGCACGCCCGCGTCGGCGGCGGCCGACAGCAGGTTGCCGGTCGCCGCGGTGAAGAACTCGATCGCCGCGCTCGCCTTCAGCGTCTCGATGCTCGCGACGTCGATCACCGCGTCCGCTCCGCGCAGCGCCTCGGACAGCCCTCTCCCGCTCACCAGATCGACGCCGGTCGAGCGGCTGAGCACCACCGCGTCATGCCCCGCCTCCCGGACCGCGTCCACGGTGTGCCTGCCCACGACGCCGGTGCCACCGGCGACAGCGATTCTCATGCGTGCGTTCTCCTTCGTCTCGGGAATGGTCCTGCCTCTCCGACGATGCAGCCCGCCCGAATGTGAGGCGATCGGCGACATCCGCCGTGCCCGCGTGCGTCGCGCAGGGCCAGGATAGGAGACGATGGACGACCTCGAAGCCCCTGAATCCGAGCGGCGACCCCTGCTGGCCCTCGCGTACCGCCTGCTCGGCACGGTCGCCGACGCGGAGGACGCCGTGCAGGAGACCTACGCGCGCTGGTATCGGATGTCGCCCGCGGAGCGAGCGGCGATCGTCAACCCGGCCGCGTGGCTGACGAGGGTCGCCGGGCGCGTCTGTCTCGACGTGCTCGGATCGGCGCGTGCCCGCCGCGAGACCTACGTCGGTCCGTGGCTGCCCGAGCCGGTGCCGCACGGTTCCGCGTTCGCCGGGCCGCCGCACCCCGACCCGCTCGACCGCGTCACCCTGGACGAATCCGTCGGCCTGGCGCTGCTCGTGGTGCTGGAGTCGCTCACGCCCGCCGAGCGTGTGGCCTTCGTGCTGCACGACGTCTTCGGCGTGCCGTTCGCCGAGATCGCCGAGACGGTCGGACGCACCCCCGCCGCGGTCCGGCAGCTCGCCTCGCAGGGGCGCCGACGCGTGCGGGCTGGGCGATCCGGAGTCGCCGACCGAGCTCAGCACGACGCGGTGGTGCGGGCGTTCCTCGGCGCGGCGGCCACGGGTGAGTTCGACCGGCTCGTAAGGCTGCTCGACCCCGACGTGGTGCTCCGCTCCGACGCCGGAGGCAAGAAGTCCGCGGCACTGCGACCCGTGGTGGGGGCCGACCACGTGGCCCGGTTCGTGCTCGGCATCGCGCGCCGAAACCCCGAGGCCGAGGTCGCCCTCGTGTCTGCGCCGGACGGGCTCGCACTGCTCGCGACGCTCGATGGGGATGCGGACGCGGTGTTCTCGTTCGTCGTGCGCGGCGACCGGATCGCCGAGGTCTTCGCGGTGCGCAACCCCGACAAGCTCACGCAGTGGCGGGATCCTCGCGGTCGCTAGCATGACGAGGGTGACGACCCCCACCGTGCGTCCCGGTATCGCCGAGCGCCTCGCCCGCATGATCCGCCTCCCCACCGTCTCCGCGGAGCTGGACGAACGCGGCCTCGCGCCGTTCGAGGAGTTCGCGGCGCTGCTCGCCGAGCTGTACCCGCGCACGCACGCGGAGCTGACCCTCGAGCGGCACACCGACCTGGGGCTGCTGTTCCACTGGGCGGGCACGGGAGCGGTGACGGGCGGACCCGTCGTGCTGATGGCGCACTACGACGTGGTCCCGGTCGACGAGAGCGACGCCTGGACCCATCCGCCGTTCGCGGGGGTGATCGCCGACGGCTCGGTGCACGGGCGCGGGGCGCTCGACGACAAGGGGCCGCTGATCGTGGTGCTCGAGGCCGTCGAGAACCTGCTGACCGACGGCTTCCGCCCGCCGCGCGACGTGTACCTGTCGTTCGGCGGGAACGAGGAGACCTACGGGCGGGCGGCCGAGGAGATCGCGCGGGTGCTGCGCGACCGCGGCATCGTGCCGTGGCTCGTGGTCGACGAGGGCGGGGCGGTCGTCGACGCACCGCTGCCCTTCGTCCCCGGGCGTGCCGCGATGATCGGTGTCGGCGAGAAGGGCGTGATGACGCTGCGGCTCTCGGCGCGCGGCGACGGCGGGCACGCCTCGGCCCCACCCGCACTCACGGCCGTGCGCCGCGTGGCCCGCGCGGTCGACCGCCTCGGCCCGGACACCTTCCGGCCGCGCGCCTCGACCGCGGTGCTGCGCATGCTCGGCGTGCTCGGCGCGCAGACGCCGGGACCCGCGCGGCACCTCCTGCGGCTGCTCGCCGCGACGCCACCGCTCACCGCACGGCTCTTCGCGACGCTGGGCGGCGAGCCCGCGGCGCTGGTGCGCACGACGGTCGCGCCCACCATGCAGTCGGGCGGCACCGCCGCGAACGTGCTGCCCTCGCAGGCGTCGGCCACGGTGAACCTGCGCATCGCGCTCGGCGAGACCACGCAGCAGACCGTGTACCGCGTGCGCCGACGGGTGCGCGATCCGCTCGTCTCCGTGGAGGTGATGGAGGCCAGTGAGCCGTCGCCGGAGTCGTCGACCGAGAACGCGCAGTTCGCCCTGCTCGCCGCGGCGCTCGAGGTCTCGCACCCCGGCGTCCCCGCCGTGCCGTACGCGATGATGGCGGCGACCGACTCCCGGCACTTCCACCGGTTCGCCCCTGCCGTGTACCGCTTCGCGCCGCTGGACATGTCGAATGCGCAGCGCGCATCGATCCACGGCGTCGACGAGAGCGTGGAGATCGCGGCGCTGGAGCGGGGGGAGCGGTTCCATCGCGCCCTCCTCGAACGACTAGGGTGATCTCACCCCCTCCGGGATCCACCCCGGCACCCGACCTCTCGAAGCCGGAGACGCGATGACGCGCACCCGCACCCTGGGCACCCTCGCCGTGGTCGTCGGCTTCCTCGCGTTCGTCGAGTTCACCAGCGGCGTGCTCCAGGGGTACTACACGCCCATGCTCAGCGACATCGCCCGCCACCTGGGCATCCACGACGCCGACGTGAACTGGCTGGAGGGGTCGCAGCTGATGCTGTCGGCACTCGTGGTGCCCGCGTTCGCGAAGCTCGGCGACATGCTCGGCCACAAGCGCATGCTGCTGATCTCGACCGCCGTGACCGCGGCCGCCGCGCTCGTGCTGCCGTTCACCGACTCGTTCGCGGTGTTCCTGCTCGCCTGGTCGCTCATGGGCTTCTATGTGGTGTGGCTGCCGCTGGAGATCGCCCTGATCTGGTCGCGGTCACGGCGCATGGAGGGGCGCTCGTCGATCACGGCGAAGGCGGCGGGCCTCCTGGTCGCCGCCCTGGAGGGTGGGGCGATCATCGGCGCCCTCGTCGGCGGCGCGCTGATCGACGCCCTCCCGCTGACGGTCGTGCTGCTCGTGCCCGCCGTGCTGATCGTGGTGTGCTTCTTCGTGATCCTGTTCGGCGTGCGGGAGTCGCCCGAGCCGACCGGCGGCGTGTTCGACACGGTCGGCCTGGTGCTGATCTCCCTCGCGCTGCTGTGCTTCACGGGCGGGCTCAGCCTGCTGCGCCTCGAGGGCGGCCTCGGCAACCCGTGGTCGTGGGCGGTCGTGGCGCTGGGGCTTCTGCTGGTCGTGCCGTTCGTGCGGTGGGAGCTGCGCTGCGACGACCCGCTGATCGACGTGCGCATGTTCCGGTCTCCGGCGCTCGGGCCCGTGTTCCTCACGGCGGGACTGTTCGGGGTGAGCGTGCTGGGCGCGCAGGCGCCGCTGTCGACCTTCGCGCGCACCGACCCGGAGGTGTACGGCTACGGGCTGGGGACGACCGGCTTCGCGACGTCGCTGATCATCGGGGTGTACCTGGTCGCGATGATCGCGGGCGCGCTGCTGTTCCCGGTCGTGGCGCGCTGGGCGTCGCCGCGGATCACGCTCCTCGGGGCGTCGGTGCTGGTGGGCATCGGTTTCCTGCTGTTCCTGCCGTTCCACGACGCCTATGGGCAGGTGATCGCGAACATGGTCGTGGTGGGGCTCGGCTCCGGCGCCCTCGTGGCGGCGCTGCCGGCCGCGGCGGCGTCGGCGGCTCCGGCGACGCAGACGGGCGTCGCGACCGGGCTCACCAACTCCGTGAAGACCGTGGGCGGTGCGATCGCCTCGTGCGTCTTCGGCATCGCACTCCTGCACGGCGTCGCGAGTGGTGCGGGCGCGGTCGCCGACGGGACGGCGGGGTCGCTCGCGGGGTATGTCACGGTGTGGGTCGTCTGCGGGGCGACCGCGCTCGCCGCTGCGGTGCTCCTGCTGTTCGTGCCGAAGCAGGCGTTCACGGATCGCGCGGTCGAGGCCGAGGCGGCACCGGTCGCCTGACGGCCGGGCGAGCAGCGCGGTCGGACGGATCGGCCGCGTCAGGCGTCGCGGTCGAGGCCGAACGTGCGCTTCAGCAGGGCCTGCACATCGCGGTCGAGACCGTCGATCCGGGTGTGCACGGCATCGAAGCGCGCGTCGACGGCGTCGAACCGGGCGTCGACCGTCGCGAAGCGGGCGTCGATCGCATCGAAGCGGCCGTTCATCTCGTTGCGGAGCCCGCCGACCTCGCTGCGGAGCACGCGGACGAACATCGTCGACATCACGGTCAGGGTGCCGCACATCAGAGCGGTGAACGCGCCGATCATCGTCCAGATCTGTGCCGCATCCATCGATTCCATCTCCTCATCGTCGCATCGGATGATCCACCCTGCCAGCATCCTGGTGCCGGGCCCGACCACGTCTCCGAGAACCGCGGGACGGGGTGCTCGGCGCGTATCGGTGCAGCGAGAGTGGTCCTGCGACGGCGCGGTCAGGCGTCCTTCGGCGGGTTGTACATGAACTCGACGCGGATGCCGTCGGCGTCCTCCACGAAGGAGGCGTAGTAGCGCTCCGAGTAGCGGGGATACTCCTTGGGCTCCCGCACCGCGCTCCACCCGGCGTCGAGCGCGAGCGCGTGGAAGCGGTCGACCTCCGCGCGCGACGGCATCGCGAAGGCGAGGTGCTGCCACCCGATGCGTCCGTGCCGATGCGGCTCCGAGTCCTCGTCCCACGTGTAGAGGATGATCTCGGTCTCGTCGCCGTTGTGCCACGAGATGGAGTGGTCGTCCTCCCCGCCGGACTCGTAGCCGAGCGCGGTCAGGACGGGATGGAACTGCGCCCGCCCCCGCTCGAGGTCGCCGACGGTGATGCCCAGGTGATCGAGGAGTGCCATCGGCCCAGTCTGTCAGCGATCGCCGACGGTGTCAGTGGGGAGCGTGATACTCGGCTTCGCCCCGCTTCCAGTACCCCTTCACGACGGCCTTCGCGGTGTCGACGCCCCACCGGTCGAGAAGCGCGCGACCCGGCTTGACGATCGACTGCTCCGCCGCGATGAACACGAACGGATCGGTGCCGACGAGGTCGTCTCCCGACAGCGACTCCAGGAACGCGATCAGCGCCGAGCCGGCCGGGTCGTCCCCGCGGTGCAGCCACTGCACCGGTACCGGGGCGGCGAGGTCGAGCTCGCCGCTCTCGGCCACGGTCTCGATCACGATGCGGGCCGGGGCGTCGTCGGGGATCAGCGCGGCGAAACGGCGGATCGCGGGGATCGCGGTCTCGTCGCCGACGAGCAGCCAGGAGCCGGGGGTGCCGGTGACGACGGCGGCGCCGCGCGGACCGCCGACGCCGATCTCGGAGCCAAGGCGCGCGGTGGCCGCCCACGGTGCGGCGACGCCCTGGTCGCCGTGCACCGCGAACTCGACGTCGAGCCAGTCCTCGCCCCACGCGAGCGGCGTGTACTCGCGGCTGGGCGCGGCGCGCAGTTCCTCCACCGACTCCACGGGGCCGTCCGGGAAGAACAGGCGCATGTGGTCATCGGCGCCGGGGGAGTCGAATCCGGCGAGGTCCGGCCCGGTGAGGCGCACGCGCACGAAGTCGGGGGCGAGCCACTCGCGCGCGGTCAGGGTGACGGTGCGGAAGCGCAGCTCGAGGCCGCGACGCTCGATCGTGAAGCCGGATTTCGTATCGCTCATAAAGTAAGGCTAACCTAAAAAGCACGACGGATGGTTCCCTGCGATCCGCTCCGTCCGACCGGCGCCCTCGAGTGCGCGACCACCCCGCAGAACAGGAGTCTCTCCATGTCCGTGCCCAGAACCCTCACCGCCACCAGCGTCGCCCTGGTCGGCCTGCTCGCGCTCTCCGGCTGCGCCACCGGCGCCGAAGCCGAACCCGAGGAGACCGCCGCCGCCTCCGGCACCGTGACCGTCGAGGACAACACGGGCGAACACGAGATCGCCACCCCGCCCGCCTCGGTCGTCGCCCTCGACAACCGCACCTTCCAGACCCTGTCCGACTGGGGCATCGAGCTCTCCGCCGGCGCCGTCTCCCTCATGCCGGAGACCGTGTCGTACGCGAAGGACGACGGCATCGTCGACATCGGCCTGCACACCGAGCCCGACCTGGAGGCGATCGTCGCGGCCGACCCCGATCTCATCATCAGCGGTCAGCGCTTCACGCAGCACAACGCCGCGATCGCCGAGCTCGTGCCCGACGCCACGATCATCGACCTCGAACCGCGCGACGGCGAGGCGTTCGACGCCGAACTCACGCGCCAGACCACCGTGCTTGGCGAGATCTTCGGCAAGCAGGACGAGGCGCAGAAGCTGGTCGACGAGTTCGACGCCGCGGTCGAGCGGGCCAAGGCCGCCTACGACGAGGCCGACACCGTCATGGCCGTCAACACCTCGGGCGGCCAGATCGGCTACCTCGCTCCGACCGTCGGCCGCTCGCTCGGCCCGATCTACGACCTCCTCGGCCTCACGCCGGCCCTCGAGGTCGACGACGCGAGCGATGACCACCAGGGCGACGAGATCTCGGTCGAGGCGATCGCGGCCTCGAACCCCGACTGGATCCTCGTGCTCGACCGCGACGCGGTGTTCGCGGCGGAGACGCCCGACTACGTGCAGGCCGCCGAGATCCTGGAGAGCTCCGAGGCCCTCGCCGGCGTCACCGCGGTGAAGGACGAGCAGATCGTCTACATGCCCACCGACACATACCTGAACGAGAGCATCCAGACGTACACCGCGTTCCTGAACGACCTCGCCGACGCGCTCGAGAAGAGCGCCGACAAGTAAGGGCCGGGTGGCGGCGTCCGCGATCAGGGCGCCGCCACCGGCATCCCCCCATGACCTCTCCTCTCCTCGCCCCGATGCCGCGATCGTCCGCGCGGCTGTTCGACCCGAAGCTGCTCCTCGGGGTGCTCGTCGTCGCGGTTCTCCTGGCGCTCTCGCTCGTCACCGGCGTCTACGACATCGCCGGTGCCGACGACGGCGCGCAGATGTTCCAGATCACCCGCGTGCCCCGCACGATCGCCCTCGTGCTGGCCGGGGCCGCGATGGCGATGGCGGGCCTGGTGATGCAGCTGCTCACCCAGAACCGCTTCGTCGAGCCGACGACGACCGGCACGACCGAATGGGCGGGCCTCGGCCTGCTCGCCGTGATGCTGCTGGTGCCGCAGCCGTCCCTGCCGCTGCGCATGGCCGGGGCCGTGCTGGCCGCCTTCGTCGGCACGATGGTCTTCTTCGCCTTCCTGCGGCGGGTGGCGCTCAAGTCCTCGCTCATCGTCCCCATCGTCGGCATCATGCTGGGGGCGGTCGTCGGCGCGATCACCACCTACCTCGCGCTCGTCACGAACTCGCTGCAGATCATCGGCGTGTGGTTCGCCGGCAGCTTCACGTCGGTCATGCGCGGCCAGTACGAGATGCTGTGGATCGTCGCGCTCATCGGGGTGATCGTGTTCCTCGTCGCCGATCGGCTGACCATCGCGGGACTGGGGGAGGAGATCGCGACGAACGTCGGGGTGAACTACAACCGGATGATCCTGCTCGGCACCGTGCTGATCGCCGTCACCACCGGCGTCGTGACGGTCGTCGTCGGCAACCTGCCCTTCCTCGGACTGATCGTGCCGAACATCGTGTCGATGGTGCGCGGCGACGACCTGCGCAGCAACCTGCCCTGGGTCTGCCTGCTGGGCATCGCGATCGTCACCGTGTGCGACATCATCGGCCGCACGATCATCATGCCCTTCGAGGTGCCCGTGTCGCTGATCCTCGGGGTCGTCGGGGCGGTCGTGTTCGTGCTCCTCCTGCTGAGGCAGCGTCGTCGTGGCTGAGCGGACGGCGACGGAGTCCCGGCCGGACGCGAAGACCCGGTCGGCCGGTTCCTTCACGACGCCGCGCGCCCGTCGCCGCTACGTCGTGGTGCTGGTCGTGCTCGCCGTGATCGCCGCCGGATCCGCGTTCGGGCTCCTGGCGTGGGACAACCCGATGCCCGTCGGCACGCCGGGGTTCTGGCGCATCGCCCAGCACCGCGCGACCGCCGTGGTCGTGATGGCCGTCGTCGCCGTGGCCCAGGCCGTGGCAACCGTGAGCTTCCAGACCGTCACGAACAACCGCATCATCACGCCGTCGATCATGGGCTTCGAGTCGCTCTACCGCGTGGTGCAGACCACCACCGTGTACCTGTTCGGCGTCGCGGGGCTGGTCGCCGTCCAGGGGGCGGGACAGTTCGCCCTCCAGGTCGTGATCATGGTGGGCCTCGCCGTGGTCCTCTACGGGTGGTTGCTCTCGGGGCGCTACGGCAATCTCCAGATCATGCTGCTCGTGGGCATCGTGATCGGCGGAGGGCTGGGCGCGATCGCCACGTTCATGCAGCGGTTGCTGACGCCGAGCGAGTTCGACGTGCTCGCGGCCCGCCTGTTCGGCAACGTGTCGAACGCCGACCCGGCGTACCTCCCCCTCGCGATCCCGCTGGTCGCCGGAGCCTCGCTGCTGCTGTGGTCGCGGTCGCGTCGGCTCAACGTGCTCGCGCTCGGTCCCGACGCGGCCCGTTCCCTCGGGATCGATCACCGACGCGAGCAGTTCCTCGTGCTGACGCTGGTCGCGGTGCTCATGGCGACCTCGACCGCCCTGGTCGGTCCGATGACGTTCCTCGGGTTCCTCGTCGCGACGCTCGCCTACCAGTTCGCCGACTCGCACGACCATCGGCTGATCTTCCCGGTCGCGGTGCTCACCGCGTTCTCGATCCTCGCCGGGGCGTACTTCGTGATGAAGAACGTGTTCTACGCGCAGGGCATGGTGTCGATCCTGATCGAGATCGTCGGCGGCACCGTGTTCCTCCTCGTCATCCTCCGAAAGGGCAGACTGTGATCGCACTCGACGGCGTGCGCCGTGACTACAGCAGCGAGGTCGCGATCGGACCCGTCGACCTCCGCATCCCCGCGGGCGGCATCACCGCCCTCATCGGACCCAACGGCGCGGGCAAGTCCACGCTGCTGACGATGATCGGCCGGCTCAACGGCATGGACGCCGGCGCCATCGAGATCGCCGGACTGGATGTGGCGTCCACGAAGTCGAAGGACCTGGCGAAGGTGGTGTCGATCCTGCGGCAGGAGAACCACTTCGTCACGCGCCTCACCGTCCGCCAGCTCGTCGGGTTCGGGCGCTTCCCGCACTCCCAGGGGCGCCTGAACCGGCACGACGAGGAGGTCATCAGCCAGGCGATCGACTTCCTCGACCTCGGCGCGCTGGAGGGGCGATACCTCGACGAGCTCTCCGGAGGGCAGCGACAGCGGGCCTACGTGGCGATGGTGCTCGCGCAGGACACGGAGGTCGTGCTGCTCGATGAACCCCTCAACAACCTCGACATGCGGCACGCGGTGCAGATGATGAAGCACCTGCGGCGGGCGGCCGAGGAGCTAGGGCGCACGATCGTCATCGTGCTGCACGACATCAATTTCGCCGGTCACTACGCCGACCACATCTGCGCCATGAAGGACGGGCGGGTGGTGGAGTTCGGCCCGCCCGCGCAGATCATGACCGACGACGTGCTGACCCGCGTGTTCGACACCGAGGTGCGGGTGGTCGAGGGACCCTCCGGTCCCCTCGCGGTGTACTACTAGAGCTCGATGCCGTGGTCTTCGTCGTTCACGCCGGCGTTGTGGCCGCGGCGCGACTCGTAGCCCAGGAACCACCCGAGCCAGACGATCGCGGCGAGCAGCACCCCGAGCCACACGTTCTGGAAGATGAGACCGACGACCACGCCGACGATCAGCAGGCCGAGGGTGACGGTGATCCGGAGCGCGGCGCGGGACATGGCCTCAGCATACGTCCCGGCGCCCCGTGGGCGTGCGGCCGTATCGCGGCTCAGCGGCGACGGTGGTCCTCGGGGGCGAGCCGGGGTCCGCGTCGCGGTTCGACCAGGCCGCTCGCGAAGATGAGCCGGATCACGCGCTGGCGGTGGCCGGACCACGGCTCCAGCAGCTCGATCATCCCCGCGTCGTCCGTGCGATGACCCGCGAGGGCGTGGCCGACCTCGTGCGCGAGATGGTAGTCGCCCACGCTGACCGCATCCGGGTCGCCCAGCGCGCGGATCCTCGTCTCGGCCGCGGTCCACACGCCCACGCCGGGCAGGCTCGTGAGCACGCGGTCGCGGTCCGCTCCTGTCTCCGCCGCCTGCACGGCCCGCGCGATGCGGTCGCCGCGTTCGGCGGCGCGCACGATCGTCCTGGACTGCGGGGGTTCGACGCCCGCGCGGTGCCACGCCCACGACGGGATGCGCCGCCACTGCTCGGCGGTCGGCGCGACGGCCATGGGGCGCGGGGTGGGGCCGGGTGCGCGGTCGCCGTAGCGCGAGACCAGGTAGCGCCACGCGCCGAACGCCTGCATCGAGGTGACCTTCTGCTCCAGGATCGCGCAGGCGAGCGCGTCGAACACCTCGTCGGTGCGGGCGAGCCGGATGCCGGGGTTGCGCCGGGCGGCTTCGGCGACGAGGGGGTGGTGCGACGGGTCGAACCCGGTGGGGTCGTCGGTCGCGCCGCAGAGCGCGGGGACGAGGGACAGGGCGTGGTCGGCGCCCGGACCCCATGCGGTCGCCGTCACGGCGTTCCCCGCCATGCGCAGCGCGAGCGTGGACGGGCCCTGCGGAGTGCGCACCGCGCGCCAGATGACGTGACCGTCGAACACGGTGGTCGGGTCGGTGCCACCGCGGCGCAGCATCCCCACCGTGCGACGGAGGTCGAGGGGATGCGGCGGACGGTAGGTGGTCTCCCGCCGCAGGTCCGCCGGCACGGCCGCAGGGGGCGCTGACGGAGCGGTGAGGGTCATGCGCCCACCCTACGCGGCGCTCCTGACATCGGCTCCCGGCGTGCGCCGCGGCCCGCGGGGGCCGTGCTCGGCACGATGGCCGAGCCGCGCGGGCGTGCTCTCAGAAGCGGTCGGGCGAGGGGGTGCCGTGGCCATAGCGGATGACGACGTCGGCGTGGCGATCGAACCGGTAGCCGATGCCGCGGACCGTCCGGACGATGTCCTCGTAGCGGCCGAGCTTGGCCCGCAGCCGGCGCACGTGCACGTCGATCGTGCGCTCGCCGGGGGCCTCGTCGTCCTGCGCCTGCCACAGGGCGGAGACCAGCTCGCTGCGCTCGATCGTGCGGCCCTCGCGGAGCACGAGGTACTGCAGCAGCTCGAACTCCTTGTACGTGAAGGCGGCGGACTCGCCGTCGATCAGGACGCGCTTGCGGGAGATGTCGACGGTGACCCCGGTCTCCTCCGGCACCGCCTCCTCTTCGGCTGCGGCCTTGGTCCTGGCGATCGCGCCGGGCTCCTGCAGGGCGAGCCGGACGACGTCCAGGTCGCGGCCACCCGAGCCGTGCGGGGCGAGGGCGACGGTCGCGTGCGTCTCGGCGCCGGGCGCGAGCTCGGCGAGGGTGCGGCGGAGGGCGTCGACGAGGAGCGGGAGGCTGACGCCGGCTTCTGCTGCCTTGATCTCGTCGAGGCCGACGTAGAGGGCGAAGCCGCGCGGAGAGCGGACGGCGGGGAGGTCGGCACCGGCGGTGGCGGCGGAGTCGCTGCCGGGGTGGACGGTGCGGACGGGGGCGGTGGTGGCGGGACGCTCGAGAAGGGCGGAGTTCGACATGATGATGGAGTCCTCAAGACGTGAGCCCGAAGCGACGGGGGCTCGGATGCATTGCATGAATGACCGGCGGAGCCGGGAAGCGAGCAAGGGTGGATGCTCGAGACGCTGCTCCCGCAGATGGCGAGGAGTCAGGTCAGGCGGGGTGGCTGTTCGTTCAGCGACACATTCGGCAACACATGCCAACGCGACCGGGCATCATCATCCCGGCAGTCCCGTTCGCCTCCTGGGCGGACAAAGGGCGTGCGTTGGTGGTCATGGGGGGATTATGTCCGATCGTGACGACGCATGTCAAAACGCCCGGGCGTGGCGGAGGGGCGTAACGTGGCACGGATGACGATCTCGCACACCGTCGGCGGCTTCATCCTGACCGACGAGAAGGACGCATCGCGGTATACGCTCACGCGCGACGGGAAGCTGGTCAGCGTGCTGGACTATCGCGACGACGGCCACACGATCGCCCTGACCCGCGCCTTCACCGTGCCGACTTTCCGCGGCCATGGCTACGCGGGAATCGTGGTCGACGGGGCGGTCGCCGACATCGAGGAGCGGGGCGACCGCACGGTCGACGCGGTCTGCTGGTACGTGGCGGAGTGGTTCGCCGCGCACCCCGAGCGAGCCGGAGTCCTCCGCCGCCGCTGAGGCGCGAGTATGACGCCGTGTTACGTGCACGGTCGTGCTTCCTCCGGCCGGCTCGGCTGCCCGCGGCGGGCCTCAGACCGAATGTCGGAGGTCGTTCGTACGGTGTGAGTATGCGGATCCTGCACACCTCGGACTGGCACATCGGCCGGACCTTCCACGGCAACTCCACGCTGGAGGCGCTCGCCGAGGTGCTCGCCGCGCTGACCGTCCAGGTCGAGCAGGAGGGGGTCGACGTCGTGGTCGTCGCGGGCGACGTCTTCGATTCGGCGACGCCGTCCGCCGCGGCGTACACGCTCCTCGGCGACGCGCTGGTGGCGCTGCACGCCACGGGCGCGCGGGTCATCGTGACCAGCGGCAACCACGACTCGGCGGCGCGACTCGGCTTCCAGTCGCGGCTGCTCCGCGACGGCATCCATGTGCTGACCGATCCGCTCGCGATCGGGCGGCCCGTCACGATCGCCGACGACCACGGCCCCGTGCACTTCTTCGGCATCCCGTACCTCGAGCCCGCCATCGTGCGGCAACACTGGCCGGAGGGTGACGCCGACGGGCGGCAGCTGCGCACGCAGGCACAGACCATGGCCCATGCGATGCATCTCGTCCGCGCGGGGATGCAGGAGCACGACGGGCGCTCCGTCGCGATCGCCCACTGCTTCGCCGCGGGTGTCGAGCCCACCGAGGGCCTGGAGCGCGAGGTGCGCCAGGGCGGCCTCGACGTCGTCCCGCTGAGCGTGTTCGACGGCCCCGACTATGTGGCGCTCGGCCACATCCACGGGCGGCAGCAGGTGAGCGAGCGCGTGCGGTACGCCGGAGCGCCCCTGCACTACAGCTTCGGCGAGCAGCACAAGCCCCGAGGGTCCTGGCTCGTGGACCTCGACGCCGACGGGCTCGCCCGGGTCGAGTGGCGGGAGCTGCCGGTGCCGCGGCGTCTCGTCACGCTCACCGGCAGCTTCGCGGAGATCCTGTCCACGGAGAACATCACCGCCCATGCCGACGACTGGGTGTGCGCGGTGTACACCGATGCCGTGCCGCAGTCCGAGCCCATGCGACGACTGCGCGAGGCGTACCCGCACTGCGCCATGGTGCAGCACCAGCCGATCGCCACGGGTGAGACGGCGGAGCACTCGTACGCACAGCGCCTGCGCTCCGCGGTCACCGACGCCGACCGGATCGGGGCCTTCCTCGAGCACGTGCGCGCCGGGCAGGGCGTGACGGAGGTCGAGCGCGAGCTGATCCGCGAGGTGCTCGACGACCGCGTCCGAGCGGAGGCTCTCGTCTAGATGCGTCTGCACCGCCTGGAGGTCGAGGGATTCGGACCCTTCCGCGCACGCCAGATCGTCGACTTCGACGCGTTCGCCGACGACGGCATCTTCCTGATCGCCGGTCGCACGGGCGCCGGGAAGTCGAGCATCCTCGACGCCGTGTGCTTCGGCTTGTACGGCGGGGTACCCCGGTACGAGGGTGGCGAGAAGCGGTTGCGCAGCGACCACTGCGAGCCGGACGACCCGTCGGAAGTGGTGGTCGAGTTCAGCACGCCGTCCGGCCGCTACCGCGTGACCCGGTCGCCGGAGTACCTCCGCCCCGCGCGCCGCGGTGGGGGCATGACGAAGCAGGCCGCAGCCGTCTCGCTCGAGGAGTCGACCGCGTCGGGGTGGGTCGGCCGAGCGGCGCGCGCCGTCGATGTGGCGCAGGAGCTCGATGAGATCCTCCAGCTGAGCAGGGAGCAGTTCCTGCAGGTGATCCTGCTCGCGCAGAACCGGTTCTCGGAGTTCCTGCTGGCCGGAAGCCGGGACCGGCAGTCGCTGCTGCGGCGGCTGTTCGGCACCGAGCGCTTCGAAGATGTGCAGGCGCGCTTCGACGAGCGGCGCCGACAGGCCGAGCAGGCGCTGGGTTCGCGGCTGGCGACGGTCGTCGCGCGACTCGAGGAGGCCGAGCGCCTGGTGACGGACGCGGGCCTGGGCGGGGAGAACGGCGGCGGTGAGGACATCGGCGGCGAAACGACGGAGACCGCGACGACGCCCACTGTGCAGGATCGGCTCGACGCGCTCGGGCGCGCACTCGCTCGCGCCGAGTACCGCTCCGAGCGTCGGGCCTCGGAGCGTGCCGACGCCGAGCGGCGGTCGGCGGAGGCGGACGCGGCGCTGGCGGCGCGGCGGGAGGATCGCCGTGCCCAGGTCGAGCGCGACAGGGCACGCGCGGCCCTCGCCCGCCTCGACGCCGAGGAGCCCCGGATCGCGGAGGCCAGGGTCGAGCTCGGGAACGCGCGTGCCGCTGAGGCGCTGCGACCGACCATCGCGGCCGCGGCTCGCGCGCGCGAGGCCCTGGCGGAGGCTGTTGCAGGCGAATCGCGCGCCGCGGAGGAGTGGACGGCGTACGGCATCGAGGTGGACGACCTGGAGGCGTGGGTCACCGAGCGCCTGCGCGAGATCGGCGGGTGGGAACGCGCGGTCGTGCTGGAGCGGCACGCGACCGAGCGCGACGCCGAGCAGCGGGCCGCGGAGGCCGATGCGGCCTCGGCGCAGGCGCGGGTCGAGACGGCCGAGACCGAGCGCGACGCCCTTCCGGTCCAGCTCGCCGAGGTGGAGGCGGAGCGTGCCGCCGCCAGAGACCTCGCCGCGGGTCGACCGGGGCGGGAGGCCGCACTGCTCGCCGCGAAGGACCGGTGGGATGCCGCCAGGACGGCCGAGCGTCTCGCCGCGGCATGCGACGCAGCGGAGGCCGAGCTCGCACGGGTGACCTCGGAGCACGCGACGGCGCAGTCCCGGCTCGCGCAGCTGCGCCAGCGCCGCATGGACGGGATGGCGGGGGAGCTCGCCACGGCCCTGGTGGAGGGTGAGGCCTGCGCCGTCTGCGGCTCGACGGAGCATCCCGCGCCGGCCACCCACACCGACCCCGTCTCGGTCGACGACATCGCCCTGGCCGAGTCCGCCCGCGACGCGGCGGCGGCGGGGGAGCGCGCCGCCGGCGACACGTGCGCCGGGCTCCGTGCCGAGCTCGCGGCCGCGACGGCGAAGGCCGACGGACGCGATCCTGAGCGCGCCGAGCGCGAGTACCGGACCGCCGAGGACGAGCACACCGCCGCGGTCGAGGCGGAGCAGCGAGCGGCAGAGCTCGAGGCCGTGCGCGCCGACCTTCTTGCTCGGAAGGAGCGTCAGGACTCCGAGGTCGCGACGGCCGCAGCGGCGCTGGCCCAGGCGCGCGAGCACCTGGCGCTGCTGGTGCAACGGAACGGCGACGCGGACGAGCAGATCGCGCAGGCCCGTGGCGACGCGGCATCGGTCGCCGAGCGGATCGCCGAGACCACCGCCCGCACCGAGGTCGCCCGGCGGCTGGCGGGCGCGCGCGCGGAGCGCTCTCGTCGAGAGAGGGCGGTCGTCGAGGCCGACCGGGAGCGCGATGCCGCGCTGCTCGCCTCGGTGTTCGCCGAGGTCACGGATGCAGAGGAGGCTCTCCGCTCGTCGGCGGAGCAGGAGGCGCTCGACGCCCGCATCACCCAGCACACGGTGCAGCGGGAGAAAGAACGGGAGATCCTGTTCGACCTCGAGCTGAAGACGCTGCCCGAGGAGCCGATCGACACCGCGGCCGCAGAACGCGTGTCGAGCGAGGCCCGGGCGCTCTGGTCGGCCGCCGTCGACGCCGCGACCGTCGCCGCTGGAGACGCCGCCCGGTTGTCCGGACTCCTCGCCGCGGCCGGGGACGAGCACGCGCGCACGGCCGAGGACGCGGCGGAGTTCGAGGTGCTGAAGAACCTCGCCGACACGATCGCCGGGCGCGGCGCGAACACCCGCAAGATGACGCTCGAGACCTTCGTGCTCGCCGCGGAGCTGGAGGAGATCGTCGAGGCGGCCAACCGTCGCCTGCACGACATGTCGGAGGGGCGTTACCAGCTGCGCCACTCCGACGCACTGGCGGCGCGAGGGGCCGCGTCGGGCCTCGGGATCGTGGTGGCCGACGCCTTCACCGGCCAGACCCGACCTCCGCAGTCGCTGTCCGGCGGCGAGACGTTCCTCACGTCGCTCGCCCTCGCGCTCGGACTCGCCGAGGTCGTCACAGCGCGCGCCGGAGGGATCCGCCTCGACACGCTGTTCATCGACGAGGGCTTCGGCTCGCTCGACGGCGACACGCTCGACATCGCCATGCGCACACTCGACGAACTGCGCCAGGGCGGTCGCACGGTGGGGGTGATCAGTCACGTGGAGGCCATGCAGGAGCAGATCCCCGCACAGCTCACCGTGCGGGCGCTGGCGAACGGTCCGAGCGTGATCGAGGCGCGCTGACGCGGGTCAGACCCCGTACTCGGCGCGGATGACGTCGCGCAGCTGGACGCTGCATCGCGCGACCGCGGCGCGCCAGTCGGTGAGGGCGCCGTCCTCGGCCTGATCGGAGACGGCACGGAACGCGCGGATCGGCACCCCGAACTGCCCGGCCACCCAGATGTACGCGTAGGTCTCCATGTCGACGAGGGCGGCACCGGTGGGCCGGATGACCGCGGTCACCTCGGCGTCCTCCACGAAGTGGTCTCCGGTCGCGATCAGCACGCCGTCACGGCCGGTGCTCACGCGTGCGGGAAGCGAAACGTGCTGGCCGGAGACGCCGTCGAGGTCGGTCACGTCGTGCTGGAATGCGGAGCCGATCTCGTGGACGGTGGCCTCGAGCCCCGGCTCGATGGCCCCCGCCGTTCCGACGACGACGACCTCGTCGTAGCGCCGGGCGTCGAGGGCGCGGGTGAGCGCGTAGGTGGCCTGCAGCTTGCCGGGGCCGGTGACCAGCCGGTCGAAGCCGTCGAGCTCGTCGGGGAAGGCGGACAGTTCGGACGCGAGCGCGGCGACGAGGAGTTTCACTGCCTCATTCTCTCAGGTCTCGGCTGGATGCCGCGTGCGAGCGCCGCGCCGCCGCCCCGCCGCTGCGCGGAGGGAGGATACTGGGGCCAGGCGAAGAGCGGAGGATCACGTGTCGTTGCAGAAGCAGATCGCGGAAGACCTGGGTGTCCGGCCCGACATCGACCCCGAGTCGGAGGTGGAGCGGAGGGTCGGCTTCCTTGCGGACTACCTGCGCACGACGGGTGCCAGGGGGTACGTGCTCGGCATCTCCGGCGGTCAGGACTCGACCCTCGCCGGCCGGCTCGCGCAGCTCGCGGTCGAGCGCGTGCGGGCCGAGGGCGGCGAGGCCACGTTCCTGGCGGTACGGCTGCCCTATCGCGTGCAGCACGACGCGGACGATGCGCAGGCCGCGCTCGACTACATCGCCCCGGACTCCTCGGTCGAGGTGAACATCCAGAACGGCGTCGACGGCGTGGAGCGCGACATCGAGGCGGCGGTCTCCGGCGACATCACCGACTTCAACCGCGGCAACATCAAGGCGCGACTGCGCATGGTGACGCAGTACGCCCTCGCGGGACACGACGGCCTGATCGTGATCGGCACCGACCACGCGGCCGAGGCCGTGACGGGGTTCTACACGAAGTTCGGCGACGGCGCCGCGGACGTGCTGCCGCTGTCGGGCCTCACGAAGCGACAGGGCCGCTCGCTGCTGCAGTTCCTCGACGCGCCCGACCGGTTGGCGCTCAAGGTGCCCACGGCCGACCTCCTCGATGGCCAGCCCGGACGAGCCGACGAGGACGAGCTGGGGCTGACGTACGAGCAGATCGACGCGTTCCTGGAGGGGGAGGAGGTCGACCCTGACGTCGCCGGTCGCATCGAGTCGCGCTACCTCGCGACCCAGCACAAGCGCCACCTCCCCGTCACTCCCGACGACACCTGGTGGCGCTGAGGCGTCGAGGGAAGGGCGCGGTCGCGCTCGCTTTCGCCCGTGTCGGATGCCGCGGATAGTGTCGAAGCATCCGAGAGAACGGGAGAATCGTGCGGATCGACACGGAGGCGCAGCGGGTCGTCTGGAGCGCGAGCGACCTCAAGGCGGCGGCGGAGTGCGAGTTCGCCTGGTGTCGGGCGATCGACGCGAAGCTCGGCCGCGTGCCGGTGGTCGAGGAGCCGGAGGATGCGACGCTGCAGCGGGCCGCGCAGCTGGGAGACGTGCACGAGCAGAACGTGCTCGACCGGTACCTGAGCGAGCTCGGGCCGGAGCGGGTGCACCGCGTCGACAAGATCCGCTCGAACGATCCTGAAGCTCTGGCCGCGGCCGTCGGCGAGACGATCGATGCCCTGCGCTCCGACGCGCTGGTGGTGTTCCAGGCGGCGTTCGCGACGGAGGACTTCGTCGGCTTCGCGGACTTCCTGCGTAAAGACGCCGACGGGCGGTGGCGCGTGCAGGACTCCAAGCTGGCGCGGAAAGCCCGCGTCACGGCGCTCATGCAGCTCGCGGCATATGTCGATCAGCTCGATCGCCTCGGCATCCCCCGGGCCGACGAGGTCGACCTCATCCTGGGCGACCACAGCGTCAGCACGCACGCGGTTGACGATCTGCTGCCGCTGTTCCGGGTGCGTCGGGCGCGGCTGCGCGCGCTCATCGCGGATCGGGCCGTGGCCGAGGGACAGGAGGGAGAGCCGCTGGCGTGGGGCGACGACCGCGGCGATCTCCGCATCGTGGCGTGCGGACGCTGTGCGACGTGCGAGGAGCAGGTGATCGCCCACCGCGACCTGCTGATGGTCGCGCGGATGCGGCCCGTCCAGCGCGCGCGGCTGCGCGCGGCGGGCATCGAGACGATCGACGACCTGGCCGCGGCGTCCGGGGCCCCGGAGGGTATGAACGTCGACACGTTCGAGAACCTCCGGTCGCAGGCGAAGCTCCAGCTCCGCGCCGATGTCGAGGGCGCACCGACGTACGACGTGCACTACGCCGCTGCGATCCACACGCTGCCGGTACCGAGCCACGGCGACATCTTCTTCGACTTCGAGGGAGACCCGCTGTACACCGAACCCGCGCCAGACGGAGAGTCGGAGTGGGGCATCGACTACCTGTTCGGGTGGGTCGACAACGCCGATCAGTACACCGCGCTGTGGGCGCACACGTTCGCCGAGGAGCGCCGGGCGCTGGAGACGTTCCTCGATTTCGTGAAGCTCCGCAGGGCCGCGCACCCGGGCATGCACATCTACCACTACGCGCCGTACGAGACGTCGCACCTGGTCGCGATGGCCGCCCGCCACGGAGTCCGCGAGGGCGAGGTGGACCGGTTGCTGCGCGAGGGCGTGTTCGTCGATCTGTATCCGCTGGTGCTGCGCACGGTCCGCGTGGGGTCGCGCTCCTACTCGATCAAGAAGCTCGAGCCGCTCTACATGGGCGACGACGTGCGCACGAGCGACGTGCAGAAGGGCGACGACTCGATCGTGCAGTACGTGGCCGCGCGGGAGCTGGCGGCGGCGGGCGCGCAGGCGGAGGCCGACGCGGTGTTCGCCGACCTCGCCGACTACAACCGCTACGACTGCGTGTCGACGAGGCGGCTGCGCAACTGGCTGATCGAGATCGCGCGCCGAGAGGGGGTGACGCCCGCGCCTCCGGACGACGCCGACGAGGTGATCTACGAGCCGTCGCCTCGCTCGCTGGCCCTGCTCGGGGATGCCGAGAGGGACGTGGAGGCCGGCGGCGACGGGCTCGTGCATCGGATCGCGGCGGCGGCGATCGACTACTTCCCCCGGGAGGCGAAGAGCTTCTGGGTGTCGCACTTCCAGCGACTCCGCGAGCCCGTGACCATGTGGGATGGCACGCGCGACGTGGTCAAGGTCGATGCGCCATCCTCGCGCGTGCGGAGCGACTGGAGCATCGGCGAGGGCCGGAGGGTCATGTCGCGCGAGGTCGAGATCCGGGGGGAGGTGTCACCGGGCACGACCCTCGGCCCCGGCGCTCAGCCGTTCGCGCTGTACGACGCGCCGGCGCCGTTCGACACCGAGGTGCCGTCGCGCGCCGTGCACGTGCCGCACACCGTGAGCGTGCGGGAGGTGCTCGACGACGGCTATCTGATCGTCGAGTCGGCGGTGCAGGGGCAGACGTGGGACGAGCTGCCGGTCGCCCTCACCCCGGCCGCGCCCCCGCGGGTGGTGTCGCTGCAACAGGCGATCGACGAGTGGGCCGATGCGGTGCATGCGGCCGCCCCGGGGTTCCCCGACGATGCGGCGACCGACATCATCCGGCGGCGCCCGCCTCGCACGGTCTCCGGGGCTCCGCTGCCGGAGCCGGGGAGCGATACGATCGACGCGATCGTCCGCGGGGTCCTCGACCTCGATCGCAGCTACCTCGCCGTGCAGGGCCCTCCCGGAACGGGCAAGACGTACACGGGATCGCGGGTCATCGCGCGTCTGGTGAACGAGCACGGCTTCCGGGTCGGTGTGGTGGCGCAGTCGCACGCCATCATCGAGACGCTGTTGGAGCGGATCGTGGCCGACGGCGTCGCGCCCGCTCAGGTCGCGAAGGCCCCGAAAGACGACAGCGGCGATCCCTCGTACACCGTCATCCCCAAGAACGGCATGGCGGCGTTCCTCGCCGAGCACGAGCATGAGGGGGCCGTGGTCGGCGGGACGGCGTGGGACTTCAGCAACACGCAGCGCGTGGCGCGCGGGGGCCTCGACCTCCTGGTGATCGATGAGGCGGGACAGTTCTCGCTCGCGTCGACGATCGCGGTCGCAGCCGCAGCACAACGGCTGCTTCTCCTGGGCGATCCGCAGCAGCTTCCGCAGGTCAGTCAGGGGGCGCACCCCGAGCCGGTCGACACGTCCGCGCTCGGATGGGTGATGGACGGCGATCCCGTCGTGCGACCGGAGTACGGCTACTTCCTGGCGCAGTCGTGGCGCATGCATCCGTTCGTGGCCGCCCCGGTGTCGCAGCTCGCGTACGCCGGCAAGCTCGCGTCTGCGCCAGGTACCGAGCGGCGGTCGATCGAGGGCGTCGACCCGGGGCTGCACATCGTCCCCCTGCGCCATCGCGGCAACGCGACCCAGTCGCCCGAGGAGGCTGCGGAGGTCGTCCGCATCGTGCGGGACCTGGTCGGTCGCCCCTTCCGCGACAACGATCCGGCGGGCTCCGCGCGGCCGCTCACCCCGGCGGACATCATCGTGGTCGCGCCGTACAACGCCCAGCGTCAGCTGGTGCACGACGCGCTCGAGGCGGCGGGCTTCGGTGAGGTGCCGGTGGGCACGGTCGACAACTTCCAGGGCAAGGAGGCCGTGGTCTCCATCACCTCACTCGCGGCGTCGAGCGGCCGCGACGCGCCTCGGGGGCCGGAGTTCCTGCTGCTGCAGAACCGGCTGAACGTCGCGATCTCGCGCGCCCAGGTGCTGGCCTACCTCATCCACTCGCCCGCGCTGCTCGACGACCTGCCCTACACGCCCGAGGGCGTCGCGCGGCTGAGCGCCTTCGCGCGGCTCGTGGGTGCGGCGGAGGAGGACTCGTGACGCCGGCCGATGCGCGGCCGAGTGCCGACGGCATACCCGCGGCAGAAGACGTCCTCCGTGCCGCCGCCGGGTGGGCCTGGTTCCCGCGGGGCAGCGAGCACGTCCGCGACGACCTGCTCCTCGTGCGCTACCCGGAGCGCTTCGGAGGCGGGGTGCGCGGCTCGCAGGTGTCGTCGACGCGTTCCGCCGCGGAGGTCGTGGAGCGGGCGCTGGAGCGCGTGGAGGCCTGGGGCGAGACCGTCTTCACGTTCTGGACGAACCCGGCCGACGAGCCCGACCTCGAAGAGGAGTTGGTGGGCCGCGGGGCCGAGCACGTCGACACCGTCACGGTGTTCGCCCGTCCGACGACTGAGGGCGCGGTCGATGTGCCGCCGGGCGTCTCGGTCGAGGTCGTGCGCACGGTCGACCAGCTTCGGGAGGTGGATGAGATCAACGTCCCCGTCTGGGAGCAACGGCCGCTCGACGACGACGGGCTTCGCGCCGAGTTCGCGGAGCTGACGGCCGCCCTCGATGCGGGCACCGGGTTCCGGGTGCTGGGTCGCATCGACGGTCGCGCGGTGAGCACGGGCGGGTGCACGATCGTCGACGGGTTCACGCGACTGTGGGGTGCGGCGACCCTCGACGGCGACCGAGGGCGTGGTGCCTATCGGGCCGTGCTCGCGGAGCGGCTGCGGGAGAGCGCGGCGCGCGGTGCGGCGACCGCGCTGGTCAAGGGCCGCGTCGCGACCTCGGCGCCGATCCTCGCCAGGGCCGGATTCACGCGGTACGGAGACGAGCGCGCGTACCGCCTGACGCGCTGACGCGGTGACCCGTCATGCGTTGCCGTGCTGACGCGCTGCCGTGCTGACGTGCTGCCGTGCTGCCATGCTCACGCGCTGACGTAGCCTCGGGCCCCCCGGGGTCGGGCCGCCCGGGTCAGACGGTGCCGTACAGGCGGTCGCCCGCGTCGCCGAGGCCGGGCACGATGTAGCCCTTCTCGTTCAGGCGTTCGTCGAGGGCACCCAGCACCAGGGTCACATCGCGGTCGCCGGCCATCGCCTCGATCGCGGCGACGCCCTCGGGGGTGCCGAGCAGGCAGATGGCCGTGACGTCTTTCGCGCCGCGGTCGAACAGGAACTGGATGGCCGCGGCCAGCGATCCACCGGTCGCGAGCATCGGGTCGATCGCGAAGCACTGGCGGTCGCTGAGGTCGTCCGGCAGCCGCTCGGCGTAGGTGGTGGGCTCGAACGTCTCCTCGTCGCGGACCATGCCGAGGAAGCCGACCTCGGCGGTCGGGAGCAGCTTCACGAGGCCTTCGAGCATGCCGAGGCCGGCGCGCAGGATGGGGACGACGATGGGGCGCGGCTCGGAGATCTTGACGCCCGTGGTGGTGGTGACCGGGGTCGTGATCTCCACCGGCGACACCTTCACGTTGCGCGTGGCCTCGTACGCCAGGAGGGTCACGAGCTCCTCCGTCAGCTGCCGGAACACGGGCGACGGGGTGCGCGCGTCGCGCAGCACCGAGAGCTTGTGGGTGATGAGGGGGTGGTCGGCGACGTGAACACGCATGGATACAGGCTAATGCGCCGCGACCGCGCGCACGACATCGGTCCTCCGGGGCGCAGCTGCCGCTGCCGTAGGCTCGACGCATGACCGCCGCCGACCGCACTGCGATGCAGCGCGCGCTCGTGCTGGCCGCGGAGGCCGCCGCAGACGCCGAGATCCCGGTGGGCGCCGTGGTGCTCGACGCCCAGGGGCGGATGCTCGCGGAGGGCCGCAACACGCGGGAGACCACGCACGACCCGACCGGTCACGCCGAGGTCGTGGCCCTGCGGGCGGCCGCGGCGGCACTCGGCTCGTGGAACCTCGACGGCTGCACGCTCGTGGTGACGCTGGAGCCGTGTCTCATGTGCGCCGGCGCGATCCTGCAGGCGCGCGTCGGGCGCGTGGTGTTCGGCGCGTGGGACGACAAGGCGGGTGCGGCCGGGTCGATGTACGACGTGCTGCGAGACCGGCGTCTTCCCTACCGTGCGGAGGTCATCGGCGGGGTCGACGAAGAGGCGTCCACCGCGCTGCTGCGTGACTTCTTCGCGCAGCGGCGGTGACTGCCGGGTCGGATCACTGCGCGACCGCCGCGCCTCAGTCCGAGGACTTGAGCACGAACACGTCCGTCGAGGGCTCCGGGTCGATCGCGGGGCGGTACACATCGGGCTCGATGTAGACGACGCGCGCCACCGGAACGGCCTCGCGGATGCGGCTCTCGATCGCGTCGATGTCGTCGGCGACCTCGCGCAGGGGCTTGTCGGCGTTGAGGGCGATCTTCGCGGCGACCATGAGCTCGTCCGGCCCGAGGTACAGGGTCTTCAGGTGGATGATCTTCTCGATCTCCGGGCCGTCCGTGATCGCGTCCACGATGCGGTCCTCGTCGGCCTGCGTGGCTCCCTCGCCCACCAGGAGGCTCTTCGTCTCGACGCCGAGCACGATCGCGATCAGCACCAGCAGCACGCCAATCATGACGGTGCCGAGCGCATCGAAGAGGGGGTTGCCGGTGAGGAGGGTGAGGCCCACGCCGAGCAGCGCGAACGTCAGACCGGTCAGGGCGCCGACGTCCTCGAGCAGCACGACCGGAAGCTCGGGGGCCTTGGCGCGTCGCACGAACGACCGCCACGACTGGCCCCGGTCGCGCACGAGGTTGCTCTCCTTCACGGCGGTGCGCAGCGAGAACGACTCCAGGCCGATCGCGATCAGCAGCACGACGAGAGGCAGCCACCACCAGGTCTTGTCGAGCTCGTGGGGGTTCGTGAGCTTCTCGACGCCCTCGTAGATGGCGAAGAGGCCGCCGACCGAGAACAGGATGATCGAGACGACGAAGGCGTACACGTAGCGTTCGCGTCCATAGCCGAACGGGTGCGCTCGGTCGGCTCGGCGCTGGGCCTTGCGTCCGCCGAGCATGAGGAGGAGCTGGTTGCCCGAGTCGGCGACCGAGTGGATGGCCTCCGCGAGCATGGAGGCGGAGCCGGAGAGGGCCCACGCGAGGAACTTCGCGAGAGCGATGCCCAGGTTCGCCAGGAACGCCGCGACGATGGCCTTGCTTCCTCCGGATGCACTCATGCGTCGAGTCTAGAACCGCCGGTCGTGGGACGCCGGAGCGCCCGCCGTAGGATGACCACATGGCTGACTCGCTTCCCTCCCTCGCGTTCCTCGGTGCCGGTTCGATGGGCGGGGCGATCCTCCGCGGCGTGCTCGCATCGGGCGTCCCGGTCGACGGCGGGATCACCGCGACGAACCGCACGACGGAGAAGGCGGCGTCGTTCGATGGGCTCGACGGGGTGACCAGCATCGCGCTGTCCGAGCGGCCGGAGGGCAACGCCGAGGCGGTGTCCGGGGCCGGGATCGTGCTGGTGGGCGTCAAGCCCGCGATGGTGCCGGAGCTGCTGCGCGAGATCGCTCCGCACCTGACCGCCGACACGATCGTCGTCAGCCTCGCCGCCGGGGTCACCCTGCAGACGTTCGCCGACCACCTGGGCACCGGAGCGCGCGTGATCCGGTCGATGCCGAACACGCCGTCGACCGTCCGCAAGGGCGTGACCGGCCTCGCCGCCGGGGCCGCGGCGACCGCGGACGACGTGGCGCTCGTGCGACGCCTGTTCGAGACGGTCGGCGCGGTGATCGAGGTGCCGGAGTCGCAGATCGACGCGCTGTCCACGATCTCCGGCTCGGGCCCCGCGTACGTGTTCCTCCTGATCGAGGAGGTCACCACGGCGGCCATCGGGATGGGGTTCACCGAGGCGGATGCGCGGCTCATGGTCGAGCAGACCTTCATCGGTGCGACCGCCCTGCTCGACGCGTCGGGCGAAGACCCGGCCGAGCTGCGGCGCCGTGTGACCAGTCCCAAGGGCACCACCGAGCGCGCCGTCGCCGTGCTGCAGGACGCCCACCTCGACCGGACCTTCGCCGAGGCCGCCGCGGCCGCGCTCGCCCGTGCGAAGGAGCTCGCGGCGGGGGCGTGACATGCGGCTGCGGGTCGAGGGGGAGATCTGGTTCTGGCGCGGGCCGGCGCCGTTCCACTTCGTCACGGTGCCGCCGGTCGAGAGCGCGATGATCCACGATGTCGCCGCCGTCGTCACCTATGGCTGGGGCATGATCCCCGCGACGGTGACGATCGGCGGCACGACCGTGACCACCGCGCTGTGGCCGAAGGACGGCGGCTACATCGTGCCGATCAAGAAGGTGCTGCAGGATCGGGAGGGGCTCGGCGTGGGCGATGCGGTCGAGGTCGTCCTCGACATCGACGCCTGACCCCCGCGGGGCTCAGCCCTCGCTCGACACCTCCGCGAGCACCTCCGGCCACCGCCGTTCGAGCGTCTTGCCGCCCAGCACGGTCCCGCCCCACACGGCGGCGGTCCCGATCACGACCGCGCACGCCAGACTCACCCAGCCCAGCGGCGGCATCCAGATCGCGGCGATCCCGAAGCCCAGAGCCGGGCCGCCCAGGATCAGCGTGATCGGCGACATGATCAGCATCGCGAGGAAGGACTGTGCGCCGCCCGCCGATCCGCGACCGAACGGGTTCGCCTCGGGAGCGGGAGCGCGACCGGGGAGGAACGCGCCCACCCACGCGCCCGCGCCGGCCGACACCGCCATCAGGCCGAGCGCCGCGCCGAGGCTCGCGGGCAGCAGGTCCGGTCGTCCGGCGACCAGGCACGTCGCCACGCACAGGGCGATCGTGACCGGGAGGCCGATCAGCCCGAAGCCGAGCAGCCGTCCCGCCCGGTCTGCGGTGCCGCTGACACCGGTCAGGATGTGCAGGGCGACCGCGTCGTTGTCGTAGGCGATGGCCAGCTGCACGATGCTCCCCGCGAGGAGAGCGTTGATGGCCGGGATCAGCACGATGGCGGGAGCGAGTCCCACGGACTCCTCCCGCAGGCCGTTCATCACGGCGAGACCGAGGAAGATCGCGGGCAGGATCAGCAGCATCACCACATTGACGACCTGGCGCGGGTCGCGGCGGAAGTAGTGGAGCGTGCGGCCCGCGATCGCACCGACCGGTCCCGCCGGCAGCATCCGGTCGAGCAGGCCGCCCGAGCGGACCCGGCCGCCCCCGCTGGACACGAGAGGTGCCGTGAGGCGGGCGTCGAGGTGGACGCGGGCCGCGACCCAGAGGAGCACGACCGTGCCGACGGCGATGAGCAGCCGGAGCAGTGCGACCCCCACCGCCCCCTGCGCGAGCGCCGCGGGAACCCCGAACACGGCGGCGACCGGGGTCCAGGCGGCGACCTCGGCCACGGTGGCGAACGCCCCGCCGACGTCGTGCACGGTCGTCAGCGCCTGGAGCCCGATGTTCAGCAGCAGTCCGGACGACGCCAGCAGCACGACACCCACCGTGAGCACGAGGTCGCGGGTGCGGCGCCGGGCGAGCCACTTCCCGAGCAGCCCGCTCACGACGCGGGCGCCCAGCACGCAGGTCGCCAGGGCTACCGGGATGAGGACGAACGCGGCGAGCAGGGCGAGCACGTCGACCGACCAGCCGAGGAGCATCAGCAGCAGGGCGAGTGCGGTGCCGATGCCGCCGATCGTGGTGACGCCCGCGACCACGAGCCCCGGGAGCATCCGCTTCGCCGTGACCGGCAGCAGGGCGAACCGGTCGGGCGCCAGGGCGTCGTCGCCGCTTACGAGGATCGACCCGACCCACCAGCCGAGCATGATCACGGCTCCCGTCAGCACGAGCGCGGTCACGGCGGCGTCGGGCGCACCGATCCGCAGCAGCACGAGCCCCACCGTCAGGGTCGCGAGGATGCCGACGGCCAGGAGGCCGACCACGACGAGCGTGACGATCATCCACGGGTTGCGCGCGAGCTGGTGACCGAGCTGACGCAGCCGCAGGCCTACGAGGAGCGCAACCACGCGAGCGTCTCCGTTCCCAGGTCGTGGGCGCCGACGAGCGACAGGAAGCGCTGCTGCAGCGTCATCCCGGCTCGGACCTCATCGAGTTCTCCGTGCGCCAGCAGCCGCCCCTCGGCGACGATCGCGACGCGGTCGCACATCGACTCGACCAGCTCCATGACGTGACTGGACAGCACCACCGTGCCGCCGCTGTCGACGAAGGCGCGCAGGATCTGCCGGATGGTCTGACCCGACACCGGGTCGACGGCCTCCAGCGGTTCGTCCAGCAGCAGCAGCCGCGGCGCGTGGATCAGCGCGCACGCCAGGCCGATCTTCTTGCGCATGCCGGCGGAGTAGTCCACGACGAGGGTGTCGCGGTCGTCGCCGAGGCCCAGCGCGTCGAGCAGCTCGCCGGTGCGGGTGTGCACCTCGGCCTCGGGCATGCCGCGGAGCAGGCCGGTGTAGCGCAGCAGCTCGGCGCCGGTGAGGCGGTCGAGCATGCGGATCCCGTCGGGGAGCACGCCCATGAGCGCCTTCGCCCCCGCCGGGTCCTGCCAGACGTCGTGTCCGAGCACCCACGCCGAGCCCGCGTCCGGACGCAGCAGCCCCGTCGTCATCGCCAGCGTGGTGGTCTTGCCCGCACCGTTCGGGCCGAGCAGGCCGAGCATCGATCCGGCGGGGACGTCGAGCGAGAGGCCGTCGACGGCGACCTTCTGGCCGAACTGCTTGCGGAGCCCGCGGAGGGCGAGCACGGGAGGGGCCGGGGCGTGGTCGGTCATGGCCCCCATCCCATCACGCGGGAGTCGAGCGACGCATCCACCGCGAGGGGGAGTCGGGATGGGGCGCGGTCAGCGGTCCAGGGCGGCGAAGCGCTCGATATCGCTGTTGGTGCCCGACACGATGATGAGGTCGTGGTTGGTGACGATGGTGTTCGCCTCGGCGTAGCGGAACGGCTTGCCGGGGCTCTTCACGCCGACGACGGTGACCTTGTACTTCGAGCGCACGCCGGACTCGTTCAGGCCGACGCCGCGGATGAACTTCGGCGGGTACATCTTGGCGAGCACGAAGTCGTCGTCGAAGCGGATGAAGTCGAGCATGCGACCGCTCACCAGGTGGGCGACGCGCTCGCCGGCCTCGCGCTCGGGGTAGATCACGTGGTTGGCGCCGACGCGGGCGAGGATCTTGCCGTGCGACTGGGAGACGGCCTTGGCCCAGATCTGCGGGACCTTGAGGTCGACGAGGTTCGCGGTGATGAGCACGGATGCCTCGATCGAGGAGCCGACCGCGACGACCGCGACCTGGAAGTCCTGGGCGCCGATCTGGCGCAGGGCGTCGATGTTCCTGGCATCGGCCTGCACGGTGTGGGTGACCCGCTCCGACCACTTCTGCACGAGCTCGAGATTGTCGTCGATCGCGAGGACCTCGCGGTCGAGACGGTCGAGCTCACCGGCGCACGCCGCACCGAACCGGCCGAGGCCGATGACGAGGACGGGGGCGTCTCCGCGCAGGACTTCAACCAACGATCGGCCTTTCCACCGGCAGTGAGTAGTACTGCGTTCGCGACGTCGCGGCGACTGCCGCGGCGAGAGTCACTGTACCAACGCGCCCCATGAAGATGGTCGCGGCCATGACGTACGAGGCGGAATCCGGCAGCTCGCCGGTCAGGCCCGTCGAGAGGCCGACGGTGCCGAACGCGGAGATGACGTCGAACAGCACGTGGCTGATGTCGGCCTTCGTGATCTGCGCGATCACGATGGTCGACAGGGCCACGATGGTCGCTCCCCACGCGACGACGCTGAGGGCGACGCGCTGCACGTCGCTCGGGATGCGCCGCCCGAAGGCCTCGACCGACTGGCGTCCCTTCGCCTCCGACCACACCGCGATCGCGAGCACGGCGAGGGTGGTCACCTTGATGCCTCCCGCGGTCGACGCGGAGCCGCCGCCGACGAACATGAGCATGCTCGCCGCGAGCAGGGAGGAGCCGTTGAGATCGTCCATCTCGATCACGTTGAAGCCGCCGGAGCGCGTCATCGCGGAGAGGAAGAACGCCTGGAAGGTCGTGTCGGCGGCGTCCATCGACCCGAACGTCTTCGGGTTGTCGTACTCGAGGATGAGGAACGCGGCGGCACCGACCACGAACAGCAGCACGGTGGTGACGATCGTGAGCTTGGAGTGCAGCGACCACCGCTTCACGTGCCACACGTGCTTGGCGAGCGTGTAGATCACGGGGAAGCCGATGCTGCCGAGGAAGACCCCCACCATGAGCAGGAACAGCACGAGGTAGTCGTCGGCGAACACCGCGACGCCGCCGTCGTTGGGGGCGAAGCCGGTGTTGGTGAACGCCATGGCGGCGAAGTAGGGCGCCTCCCACAGTGCGGCGATCGGGTCGACCTTGGCCATCACCAGGGCCGGGTAGAGGAGTGCGGCGAGGGAGGCCTCGATGATGAGGGCGGAGACGGCGACCGTGGTGAGGAGCTGCCCGACCTCGCCCAGCCGCACCGTCTGGCTCTCGTTCACGACGCCGCCGTGCGCGCGCAGCGGGTTCGTGTCGCCCGCGGCCATGAGCTTGGCGCGCAACCCGAGGCGCTTGGAGATGAGCATGCCCATCAGCGAGGCGAGGGTCAGCACGCCCAGCGCACCGATGTTCACGCCGATGAACACCAGGACGTGCCCGAACGGCGACCAGTGGTTGGCCATGTCCACGGTCGCCAGACCCGTGACGCAGATCGTGGAGACGGCGGTGAAGAGGGCGTCGCTCAGCGGCGTGACGGTGCGGTCGGCCGATGCGATCGGCAGCGAGAAGAGGACGGTGAAGACGAGGATCAGCAGCGCGAACACGGAGATCGCGAACCGCGACGGCGACGACGTGATGAGGTGCTTGAAGCGCCCGCCCGACCCCGGGAACCGCTGTCGGGGCGACGACGCCGAAACGATGCCCGACATCGCTGCCCCCTCGTTCGAATCCATCCGTGCACGACGCCGCCCGCCGAGCCCTCGTCATGGTACTCCGTGCCGGGGGCGACTACCCTGATGCCATGACGGACATCTTCGACGTGATCGCAGACGGTACGAGGCGCGACATCCTCCAGCTCCTGCTCCGGCGAACGTCCGAAGGCGAGTCCGGCACCAGCGTGAGCCAGATCGTGGCCGACCTGGGGATCAGCCAGCCCACCGTCTCCAAGCACCTCAAGGTGCTGCGCGATGCCGAGCTCGTGACCGTGCGCGAGGACGGGCAGCGTCGGTTCTACAGCCTCGCCGTCGAGCCGCTCGAGGTCGTCGACGACTGGCTGGTCCCGTTCCTCGTCGACGCCTACGGCGACGCGGCCCCGGACATCGCCTACCCGGGTGGTCTTCCCGATGGCGCGGCACACGCCGCCGAGGTGGTCGGACGCGCGGCCGCATCGGCCAAGCACGTGGTGACCACGGCGCTCAAGCGGCTCGGCGCCTGACGCGCGCGCAGCCGCGCCGGAACGGACATCGCCCCTGACGACCGGGGGGCATGTCGTCAGGGGCGATCCACGGACCCCAGCTCCGCAACGGACTCGGCGGTGCCGGCACAAGTCCTGCATCGACAGTGCCAGAGCTGTCTGGGCGACCGGCGAGCGGCGGCTATGCGCGGGCTGGACGGGACGGGCTCAGCGGCGGCCCGCCTTGCGGCGGAACAGCCACGCGCCCCACACGACGGCGACGCCGAGGATCACCACGCACCACAGCACCGCCCACCACGGCTGCGTTCCGGCGTCGGTACCGAGGAGCAGGCTGCGGATGGTCTCGACGATCGGGGTGATGGGCTGGTGCGCGGCGACCGGCTGCAGCCACTCCGGCATGCTCGCCACCGGCACGAAAGCGCTGGACAGGTAGGGCAGGAACAGCAGCACGAAGCCGTAGCCGTTGGCACCCTCGGGGCTGCCGGCGGCGAGGCCGATCGCCGCGAACAGGTACGTGATCGCGAGGATGTAGAGCGTGATCAGCCCGCCCAGCGCGATCCAGTCGCCCGGCGACGCGGTCGGGCGGAACCCGACCAGCACCCCGACGCCGATGACGATGGCCGTCGCGACCAGGTTGCGCAGGACGCTCGCCACCACGTGCCCGGTGAGCACGGCTCCGGCGCGCAGCGGCATGGTGCGGAACCGGTCGATGATGCCGGAGCGCATGTCGTTCGCGACATACACCGCCGTGGAGGACGCCCCGAACCCCGCGCACGTGAGGATGATGCCCGGCACGACGTAGTCGACGTAGGCGCCGGAGGGGTCGATCGCCCCGCCGAACACCCACGTGAACATGAGCATGAGCATGACGGGCAGCATGATCGCCATGAGCAGTGATTCGCCGTCGCGCAGCGAGTGCCGCAGGCTGCGTCCGACGAAGACGGTTTCGGCCGTCAGCCCGCGCAGGCGCGGTCGAGGCGTCGGCGTGGGGGAGGCGTGCGGGGGCATGGGGGTGGTGATGGTGACCGCGGTGTTCATGCGAGCTCCTCGAGGGTGCGTGAGGCGGCGTCGACCGGCTCTCCGGATACAGGCCGGCCCGCGGGGGACGATGTGACCGCCAGGAACACGTCGTCGAGGGTGGGCCGTCGGAGCGTGACGACGCCGTCGTCTCCCTCCGTGTCGAGCCGATCGAGGGCGCGCCGCAGCCCGGCGACCGTGCCGTCGGTCGGGATCTCGCGCCGCAGCTCTCCCCGGCTGTCGTGGAGCTCGACCGTGTCGCCGCCGATACGCGCCTTGAGCTCGGCGGCGGTGCCCAGCGCCGCGATCCGGCCGTCGTGCAGGACGGCGATCCGGTCGGCGAGCTGATCCGCCTCCTCCAGGTACTGGGTGGTGAGGAACACCGTCGTGCCGGCACCCGCGACCGTGCGGATGATGTCCCACAGGTCGCGGCGGCTACGGGTGTCGAGCCCGGTGGTGGGCTCGTCGAGGAACAGCACTTCCGGGGTCACGACGAAGCTGAGCGCCAGGTCGAGGCGACGGCGCATGCCGCCGGAGTAGGTGCGCACGGCGCGGGACGCCGCGTCGGTCAGCGCGAACCGGGCGATGAGGTCCTCGGCGCGGTGCCGCGCGGCCGCCCGCCCCAGTCCCGAGAGGCGCGCGAACATGACGACGTTCTCGGTACCGGTGAGGGCGTCGTCCACGGCGGCCGCCTGCCCGGTGAGGCTGATGCGCCGGCGCACCTCGTCGGGATGCGAGCGCACATCCCACCCCGCCACGGTCGCCGATCCCGCATCCGCGGTGGTGAGGGTGGTGAGGATGTTGATGGTCGTCGTCTTGCCCGCGCCGTTCGGTCCGAGCAGAGCGAAGACCTCGCCGCGGCCGACCTCGAAGGCGAGGTCGTCGACCACGGGCTTCGGCCCGAAGGCCTTGCGCAGGTCGCGCACCTGGATGGCTGTCTCCATCAGGATCCCTTTCTGTGTATCGCGAAAACTGTGTATGGGCAACGCAATTGTGTATGACGGTAACACACTGTTTATGAAATAAACAGAAGTAGGATGGGCGGATGACCGACATCGAGCCTCCCGAGCTCCCCCGGGGCATCGCCCTCGCCTGGGGCGTCGCGGCGAATCCCCAGCGCGGGCCGAAGCGGGAGATGAGTGTCGAGAAGATCGTGGAGGCCGCGGTGGAACTCGCCGACGGCGAGGGCATCGGCGCCGTCTCCATGGCAGCGGTGGCCGCCCGGCTCGGCTTCACCCCCATGTCGCTGTACCGCTACGTCTCCGCGAAGGACGACCTCCTGCTGCTCATGCAGGAGGAGGCGACCGGACTCCCTCCGGAGAGCCACCTCGAGGTCGAGGGCTGGCGCGCGCGGCTGCTCGCGCTGTACGAGGCCCAGATCCTCGTCTACCTGCGCCACCCGTGGATCCTGTCGTTGCCGATCTCGGGTTCGCCGATCACCCCCAACAGCTCCGCCTGGCTGGACGCCAGTCTCGCCGCGCTCGATGACACACCGCTCACCGCCGACGAGCGGATGGCCGTCGCCCTCGCGATCACCGGCCACGCTCGCTGGTGCGGCATCGTGCAGGCGGGGTACTCGGAGCAGTCCCGCTCCTCCGGTCTCTCCGCCGAAGAGGTGGCGATGCGGGAGGCGTCGCTGTTCGATCGGGTGATCTCGGCCGAGGAGTTCCCCGCGCTCCGCCGGGCGATCGAGGACGGCGTGTTCCTGTCGCCGGCCGATCCGTTCCGCTTCGCCGTGGAGCGCACGCTCGACGGTGTCGCGGCCTACCTCGACGGTCTCGATCGCGGGGAGCAGCACCGGGTCTCCGAGGAGTGGGTCGCCCTCGATGCGGCGGAGCTCGCCGGGGACAAGCGCCTCAAGGAGGCGCAGAAGGCCAGCCGTGATGCCGAGAAGGCGCTGCGCGCGGCGCGCAAGCTCGAGCGTCAGGCTCTTCGCGAGGCGCGAGAACGGGTGGCGAAGGCCAGGAAGTCCGGCTGAGCGACCCCGGCGCCGCGCCGGATGGGCAGGATGGGGGGATGACGACCGCTCCGCACCGCGCTCACTTCGATTTCTCGATCACGTTCGCCAACGGCGGCGGCATGCACGGGGAAGGGTTCCGCCTCGACCTTCCCCGGGAAGACCTCTCGGCCGAGGAGATCGGCACCCTGCTCGTCCGCCACCTGGGACTGGCGCTGGTCGACGAGGTGCACCTCCGCGACCTGCGCATCGTCGAGGAGCCGCATCGCGGAAGCCGCGGGGTCGAGGCACCGAGCGGCGGTGGGGCCGAGGACCGCATCGTGGATCTCAGCCACCCCATCGAGGCCGGGATGATCACCTATCCCGGGCTGCCGGCGCCGACCATCGCCCCGTTCCTCACGCGCGCCGCATCCCGGGAGCGCTACGCGCCGGGGACCGAGTTCGCGATGGACGTGATCACGATGATCGGCAACACCGGCACCTACCTCGACGCCCCCTGGCACCGCTACGGCGACGGCGACGATCTCGCCGCACTCGACCTGCGCACCCTGGTCGGCCTCCCCGCCGAGGTCTTCCACCTGCGCGACGCCTGGTCGCCCGAGCGCCGCGGCATCCGCGCGGCGACCCTGGCGGACCGCGACCTGCGGGGCTCGGCGGTCCTCCTCGACACGGGGTGGAGCCGGCTCTTCGGCACGCCCGAGTATGCGGAGGGGGCGCCGTACCTCACGGAGGACGGCGCCCGCTTCCTGGTCGAGGCGGGGGTGCGCCTGGTCGGGATCGACTCGCTCAACATCGACGACACCGAGAGCGGCGGAGAGCGTCCGGCGCACAGCATCCTCCTCGCCGCCGGCGTGCACGTGGTCGAGCACCTCACGGATCTCGACGCGGTGCCCTCGCGGGGTGCCCGCTTCACCGCGGCCCCGCCCGCGATCCGCGGGTTCGGCACCTTCCCGGTGCGGGCGTTCGCCACGGTGCCCGCGTCCCACTGATCACACGAGTCACGTGGGTTTACACGCGTCCCAGGAAACCCATAGAGTGTGCACATCG
Organism: Microbacterium sp. NPDC059771; assembly: GCF_042732495.1. NCBI lineage: Bacteria > Bacillati > Actinomycetota > Actinomycetes > Micrococcales > Microbacteriaceae > Microbacterium > Microbacterium sp. NPDC059771. Next base: position 1,101,840 of record NZ_JBHWHK010000001.1, read on the forward strand.
AGAAAGGGGTACGTGGGATGCCCGAGGTTCCAGATGTCCGATTCCTGACGGTGGCCGAGGTCGCCGAGCTCATGCGCGTGTCCAAGATGACCGTGTACCGGCTCGTGCACTCCGGAGAGCTGCCCGCCATCCGCTTCGGCCGCAGCTACCGCGTCCCGGAGTCGGCCGTGGCCGAGGCGCTGCAGCGACCGATCGCCGACGCGGGTTGATCCGCAGGGCGGCGCGAGGCGGCCCGCGGGTTTGCTAGGATGATCCGAGGCATTTTTTCGTGCCCGTACCCGGGTGTCCGATTCGGCGACACCCAGCCCCTGACTTAGTGAGGTTTCCGTGGGTTCTGTCATCAAGAAGCGCCGCAAGCGCATGGCGAAGAAGAAGCACCGCAAGCTGCTTCGCAAGACTCGCCACCAGCGCCGCAACAAGAAGTAAGCGGCCAGACACCGAGCGCCTGTCTTCGGACGGGCGCTTTGTGTCTCTGCCGTGCCGCACCGCCGAGAGGATGTCATGAAGTCGATCACCGTCGCCGAGCTCGCCGAGCGCTCCGGTACCCCGCTCATCGATGTCCGGGAGGTGCACGAGTTCGCGGCCGGCCACGTTCCGGGCGCGGTGAACATCCCGATGTCCGAGATCGGCAACCGTCTCGACGAACTGCCCGCCGAGTGCTTCGACGTGATCTGCCAGGCCGGCGGCCGTTCGGCTCGCGTGGTCGAGGCGCTCGAGGCGCGCGGCTATGACGCGACGAACGTGGAGGGCGGCACGGGCGAGTGGATCGCGCAGGGTCGCGAGGTCGAGGTGCCGTCGGCGTGACCACGCTCACCCTGATCGGCAAGCCCGACTGCCATCTGTGCGACGTGGCCTCCGAGGTCGTCGACGCCGTGGTCGCCGAGCTGCCCGACGCCGCCGCCGAGCGGATCGAGATCGTCGAGGCGTCGATCGCCGAAGACCCCGCGCTGTACGAGCAGTGGTGGGAGAAGATCCCGGTGGTGCTGATCGACGGCCGCCTGCACGCCCACTGGCGCGTCTCGCCCGACCGCCTGCGCGAGGCGCTGGAGGAAGCCGTGAGCGCTGACGCCCTGACCGATCAGGAGACACCCCGATGACCATTCGCCATGTCGTGGCCTGGAAGCTCGCCGCCGACGATGCGCAGACCCGCGCGGACCAGGCGGCCGAGGTCGCCCGCCGGCTGAACGCGCTCGACGGCATCGTTCCCCAGCTGCGCAGCATCTGGGCGGGCGCGAACGACGTCTACCCCGACGCCAACTGGGACGTGACGCTCGTCGCGGAGTTCGACTCCGTCGATGCTCTGGAGCAGTACCAGGTGCACCCTGCGCACGAGGAGGTCGCCGGATACATCCGTTCCGTCGTCTCCGGTCGTGTGGCCGTCGACGTCGAGGTGTGAGACCGGGTGCCGCGCGGGGAGGCACCGAAACACAAACGTAATGCGGTCGTCTGCCCGTGTCATTGGTCACGCGACGAGCCGCATGTTTAGATGATCTCCTACCCGTCCGCGGGCGCACCCGCCCCCGAACCCCAGGAGTCGACATGCCTCGTCGTACCCTCTTCGCCGGTCTCGCACTCGTGGCCACCGCCACGTTCGCGCTCGCCGGATGCGCCACCGGATCGACCGACGCGGGCAGCAGCGACGCTCCCGCGGCCGGCGACGACTACGGTCTGATCGAGGCGGGCACCCTCTCTGTCTGCTCCGACATCCCCTACCCGCCGTTCGAGTTCCAGGGCGACGATGGAGAGTACACGGGCTTCGACATCGACCTGCTGGGCGCAATCGCGAAGCAGCTCGACCTGAAGCTTTCGGTGCAGGATGTGGGCTTCGAAGCTCTGCAGTCCGGGACCACCTTGGCGGCCGGTACGTGCGACGTCGGCGCCTCGGCCATGACGATCACCGAGGAGCGCAAGGCCAACATCGACTTCTCCGACCCGTACTACGACTCGCTGCAGTCGCTCCTGGTGCGCACCGACTCGGGCATCGAGTCGATCGACGACCTCGACGGGAAGAACGTGGGCGTGCAGCAGGGCACGACGGGTGAGTCCTACGCCGGGGAGAACGCGAAGGGCGCTCAGCTCGTGCAGTACCCGTCGGACGGCGAGCTGTGGCCGGCCATGCAGGCCGGGCAGATCGACGCGATCCTGCAGGACCAGCCGGTGAACCTCGAGCACGAGAAGGCCGACTCCGCCTACAAGATCGTGGAAACGTACGAGACCGACGAGTCCTACGGCTTCGCGTTCGCGAAGGGCGAGAAGGATGCTCTTCTCGAGGCGGTCAACGGCGCACTGAAGGACCTCCGCGACAGCGGCGAGTACCAGAAGATCTACGACGAGTACTTCACGGCCAACTGAAGACGGAACTGAGTCGGTCGGGAGGACCTTGACAATGGCGTTGAGGCGCACCACGAAGAAGAAGCTGTACCGCTACACCGTCTATGCGGTGCTGATCGCTCTCGTCATCTGGGCGGCGATCAGCACCGACTGGGCGCGGATCGCCACGATGTACTTCAACCCGGAGATCGCGGCGAAGATGCTCCCGGGGATCATCACCACCGCGCTCGTGAACACCCTGTGGTTCACCGCCGTGGCGTTCGTGGGCGGTTTGCTGCTCGGCGTGGTCCTCGCGCTGATGAAGCTGTCGGAGATCGGGCCGTTCCGCTGGATCGCGACGTGCTGGATCGAACTGTTCCGCGGACTCCCGGCGATCCTCACGATCTTCGCGATCGCCTACATCGTGCCGATCGGCATGGGTATCCCCGGTACGAAGCTCGGCGGGCCGGTAGTCCTCGGGCTGATCGGTCTGATCCTCGTGGCATCGGCGTACATGGCCGAGACCATTCGCGCCGGCCTGCAGGCGGTGCCGAAGGGGCAGACCGAGGCGGCCCGCTCGCTCGGCATGTCGCCCATGAAGACGACGTTCTGGATCGTGGTGCCGCAGGGCTTCCGCATCATCATCCCGCCGCTGACGAACGAGTTCGTGCTGCTGCTGAAGGACACCTCGCTGCTGTTCGTGGCCGGGTCGTTCATCTGGTCGAAGGAGCTCACGACGTTCGCCCGCGACGCCAGTACGCAGAACGCCAACGGGACGCCGCTGATCATGGCCGCGATCCTGTACCTGATCGTGACGATCCCCCTCACGCGGTTCAGCGCGTGGCTGGAGCGACGGATGGCGAGGAGCCGATGACCACCGATCTGATCGACGTCCACGCGCCCGCGATCGACATCCAGGGGCTCGTGAAGACGTTCGGAGACAACGAGGTGCTCAAGGGCATCGACCTCACGGTCACGGCCGGCGAGGTCGTCTGCGTGATCGGCCCGTCCGGCTCGGGCAAGTCCACGCTGCTGCGCTCGGTGAACCTGCTGGAGGAGCCCACCGGCGGCAAGGTGCTGATCGAGGGGATCGACATCACCGACCCCGACGTCGACATCGACCGCGTGCGCACCCGCATCGGCATGGTGTTCCAGAGCTTCAACCTGTTCCCGCACCTGAGCGTGCTCGGCAACCTGACGATCGCGCAGCAGCGGGTGAAGAAGCGGTCGAAGGCGGAGTCCGAGAAGGTCGCGCACGCGATGCTCGAGCGGGTGGGCCTGGCCGAGAAGGCGGGCGCCTACCCCGGTCACTTGTCGGGCGGGCAGCAGCAGCGCGTCGCGATCGCCCGAGCGCTGTGCATGAACCCCGACATGATGCTCTTCGACGAGCCCACCTCCGCGCTCGACCCCGAGCTGGTCGGCGAGGTGCTGTCGGTCATGCGGTCGCTCGCCGACGAGGGCATGACGATGCTGGTCGTGACCCACGAGATGGGCTTCGCGCGTGAGGTCGGCTCGCGGCTGATCTTCATGGACGGCGGTCACATCGTCGAGGAGGGCGACCCGCACGAGGTGCTCGCCGATCCGCAGCACCAGCGCACCAGGGACTTCCTGTCCCGCGTGCTCTGAAGCACCGACGAACGAACCCCCTGCCGCCGGGATGGCGACAGGGGGTTCGTTCTTCTCACCGCGGTCCCTCGGCTGCGACGACCTCCGCGGGGAGGCCGGAGACGCGCTACCGATATACAACGCGGGGGAGGGGCGTTCGGAGGCGCGGATCCGGAGGTTCGCCGGGTATCGTGTGCAGGTCGATCGCTGGGGCGGTCGACGGAATCTGGGGACAAGTCGGCGGCGATCCAGGACGGATCGGCGACGACTCGTGGTGACACAAGGGGGACCGATGGCTGTCTTCGGCCGTCGTCGACGTGAGATCGACGTTGCGAGCACACGCGCGGAATCGGCCGACGCCGCCGCGCCCGATGACGACGCGCTCCGCGCGCTCGAGGACCTGTTCTCGACACTCCCGCCACCGCCTCCGCGCCCCGCGCTGCGCGCGCACGCACTCGTCGACCGCGACGCGGGCCCGGCGCTCCTTCCGACCCTCACGCCCGGCGGCGACGACCCGATCGCACCGACCCCGGGCACACCCCTCATCGAGCGGGACACCTCGCTCGACCGCACCCGTACAGAACCTCAGGGAGAACGAATGGCACAACTGGAACAGTCCGTGCAGGAGCTTCTGACGATCGACGGCGCCGTGGGCGTCGCGATCGCGGACTCCGCGTCCGGCATGGCTCTCGCGCAGGGCGGTCACCCCGCCTTCGACCTCGGTGTCGCCGCGGCCGGGAACTCCAATGTCGTCCGCGCGAAGCTGCAGACGATGAAGGAGCTCGGCATCGCCAGTCGGATCGACGACATCCTCATCACGCTCGACGACCAGTACCACCTGATCAATGTGCTCAGCAGCAGCGGCACCGAAGGACTCTTCGTCTACCTGGTGCTCGACAAGGCGAAGGCGAACCTGGCGCTCGCCCGCCACAAGCTCGCCACCGTCGCCGGGCAGATCACCATCTGACCCGGAAACCGAACGGAGACCCTGCGGCCAGACGGCCGCGGGGTCTCCGACGTTCCAGGTGGGCCTCCGCCGCTCAGCCGCGCGGATGGACCACCACGGGCTCCGGGTCGACCGCGATGCGGACGCGGTCGCCGAACGCGGGGTGCACACCCGGCGCGTGCTGCACGCGGACGAGCTCGCCCGACTCCGTGCGCACGAGCGTGCGGCGCATGCTGCCGAGGAACGTGCTCTCCTCCACCAGCGCATCGGTCGCCGCGTCCGCCTCCGACGCGAAGTGCACGTTCTCCGGTCGCAGGTACACGTCGACCGGGCCGTCGGCCGGCGTCTGCAACGGCAGGCGCTGCCCCCACACCACGACGTGGTCGCCCTCCGCGACACCGGACACCACGCTCGACAGCCCGACGAACGCGGCGACCCCCGCCGTGGACGGAGCGGTGTACAGCTCCTCCGGGGTGCCGATCTGCTCGATGCGCCCCGCGTTCATCACGGCGATGCGGTCGGACACCGCCAGCGCCTCCTCCTGGTCGTGCGTGACGAAGACCGTGGTGATGCCCAGTCGGAGCTGGAGGCGGCGGATCTCGTCGCGCAGCTGCACGCGCACCTTCGCGTCGAGCGCCGACAGGGGCTCGTCCAGCAGCAGCACCCGGGGCTCGGTGACCAGTGCCCGCGCGAGGGCGACCCGCTGCTGCTGCCCACCCGACAACTGGTGCGGGAAGCGATCGGCGAGGTCGGCGAGACCCACGAGAGCCAGGGCGTCGAGCGACCGTCGTGCCGCCTCGGCCCGGCCGACTCCGCGGCGTCGCAGACCGAAGGCCGTGTTGTCGACCACGCGCAGGTGCGGGAACAGCGAGTACGACTGGAACACCATGCCGATGTCGCGCTTGTTGGTCGTCACCCGAGAGACGTCTCCGCCGCCGAGCAGGACCGCACCGCCATCCGCGACCTCGAGCCCGGCGAGCACGCGCAGCAGCGTGGTCTTGCCGCATCCGGACGGGCCCAGCAGCGACACGAACTCGCCCGGCGCGATGTCGAGATCGACGCCGTGCAGCACGGTCGTGCCGCCGTAGCGCTTCACGATGCCCTCGAGCTGCACGCGGGTGCCCTCGCCGGCCCGCGCGAGCAGCAGGTTGTCCTTCGTGCGGGGGAGGGCCTGGTCGAGGGTCATGAGCGGGCCTTTCGGGAGCCGCGCGCGACGCGGCCGATCAGGAGGAGCAGGAGGAAGACGAGCAGCAGCGCCAGCAGGGTGAAGATCGCCGGCGCGTAGGGGTCCTGCTTCTGCACGACGAGCATCGCCGTCTGGAACACCGGACGGTTCAGGAGGGAGGCGATCGTGAACTCTCCCAGGACCACGGCGATCGACAGCAGCGACGCGGCCAGCAGCCCCTGGCGGAGGTTCGGCGCGAGCACGCGGAGCACCACGGACGGCCAGCTCGCGCCGAGGGAACGGGCCGCCTCCGACAGCGTGCGCAGGTCGGCCGCGTCGATCGCCGCCTGGATCGACCGGAAGGCGAACGGCAGCACGGTGATGCCGTAGGCGAACGCGAGCGTCCAGGTGCCGGTGCCGAGGGTACGACCGATCTGCAGATAGAGGGGTGCGAGGCCGACCACCAGCACGATCGCCGGGATCGAGATGGGCAGGAGCGCGAGGAACTCGAACGCGGGCTTCAGCCGCGGGAAGCGCAGGTTCACCAGGATCATCGTCGGGGCGAGCACCAGCAGGACGATCGCGACGGTCACGACGGCGAGGATCAGCGAGTTGCCGAGTCCCGTCCAGATCGGCCGGAGCGCGGCCGCCGCGGCGGGGTCGAACAGCGCGGCCCAGTGCTCGAACGACGGTCCGTCGGCACCACGGAGCGTGAACAGGAACGTCGACACGAGCGGTACAGCGAAGAACGCGCCGACGAGCACACCGATCACCCAGCGCGTGGTGCGCGACGGGGCGAGACGGTTCACGAGCGCCACCGCGCAGCCCGGCGTTGGATCAGCGAGTACAGGCCCATCACCACGCCGACCACCACGATCATGCCGAGGGCGAGCGCCCCGGCGAGGTTCTCCCTCCCCAGCAGCGTCTCGCTCGTGAGGGCGGTTCGGATCTGCAGCGGCACGATCTGCGAGCCCTGGCTGGCCAGCGCCGCGGCGGTCGCGTACGACGAGAAGGCGTTCGCGAACAGCAGCAGCAGGCTGGCGAGGAACGAGGGCGCGAGCACGGGCAGGCCGACGCGCAGCCAGAAGCTCGCCCGCGTGCCGCCCAGCGTGAGGTTCGCCTCGGCCCACTGCGGCTGCAGGGCGGCGAGGGCGGGCATGAACGTGATGACCATGAGCGGCACCTGGAAGTAGATGTAGGGCAGGACGAGCCCGGGCAGCTCGTAGAGCCAGGTGCCGTTCGCGAAGATGTCGACGCCGAGCGTGTCGCGCAGGAAGACCGTGATCACCCCCTGGATGCCGATCGTGGCGATGAACGCGAACGCCAGCATCACCCCGCCGAACTGGGCGAGCACCCCGGCTGCTGCATCGACCGCCCGGCGCACGGCGCCCTCGGGCGGAGCGCCGAGCAACGCGTAGCAGACCAGGGCCCCCACGACCGCTCCGACCGCGGCCGTGAGCAGCGACAGCCCGGCCGAGTTCGCGAACGTCCTCAGGACCACGGGGTCGCCCAGTGCCTCGACGTTCGCCATCGTGACCGCGCCGTCGTCATCGAAGAACCCCGAGCCGACGGCGAGCACCGTCGGCACGGCGAGGAACAGCACCACGTAGGCCGCGAAGGGGACCAGCCCCAGCCACGCGAACGACGGCGCGGACCGGGGGGGGCCCCCGCCCCACGCGGGGTCGGTGGTGGGGGGGGGGGGGGGGGGAGAAGAGGCCGTCCCCCCCATTCCGGCAAGTAGTTC
>NZ_JBHWHK010000001.1:1109619-1183115 GCF_042732495.1 Microbacterium sp. NPDC059771
GAGACTGGGAGGAACGAGAAGGAAAGGCGCCAGTGGGGCCGAAGAGAGGGCAACCCCCAGCGAAGTAAAGGAGGATGGGGACTGCAGGTCCCCGACGTCACGAGCGGTCCCGGCGGTGGGGGCGGGGGCGGACGCCGCGACGTCCGCCCCCGGTGCGACGACGGTCGTCACTGGACCGCCGCGGCCCACTTCTCGCCGAGCAGCGTGCCGGCGTTCGCCGACTGCTCCTCGGTCGGCACGACGGTCTCCGCCGGTGCCTCGGGCAGCGCGGCGGCGAGGTCGGCGTCGATCGTGCCCGCCTCCGTCATGGCCTCCATGCGCACCGGACGGGCGCCGCCCTTCAGCCACAGGTTCTGCACCTCGTCGCTGTAGAGGAACTCCTGCCACAGTCGCGCGGCGGCCGGGTGCGGGGCGTCGGCGTTGATGGCCTGGTTGTAGTAGCCGGCGTAACCGGTGCCGTCGAGCACGACGACCTTCCAGTCGGGGTTGTCGGCCGTGTGGGCGGCGTTCAGGTAGTCCCAGTCGAACACCACCGGGGTCTCACCGCTGGCGATGGTGGCGGTGGTCACGTCGACCTTGAGCAGGTTGCCGGCCTTCTGTAGCTCGGAGAAGAAGTCGATGCCGGGCTGGAAGTCGTCGAGCGTGCCGTCCGACTGCACGGTCGTGAGGCCCACCGCGGCGAACGCGGCACCGGCCTGCGTGGGGTCGCCGTTGATCGCGACCGCGCCCTTGTAGTCGGCGGAGAGCAGGTCGTCGAGCTCGGACGGTGCGTCGTACTTCGACGAGTCGTAGCCGATCGACATGTACCCGCCGTAGTCGCCCACGAACAGCCCGCTCGGCTCCTTGAGCTCGTCGGGGATGTCGTCCCACGTCTGCACCGTGTACGGCGCGAAGGCATCGGTGTTCTGCAGGGCCACGGTGAGGCCGAGGTCGAACACGTCGGGCGCCGTGTCGAGGCCCTTGTTCGTCTCGGCGGCCTGGATCTCCTCCGCGCTGGACACGTCGGGCGAGGCCTCGTTGATCGTGATCTCGGGGTACTTCTCGGCGAAGAGATCGAGGATCTCGCCGTAGTTCGCCCAGTCGCGCGGGAGCGCGATGACGTTGAGCTGTCCCTCGGCCGTGGCGGCGGCCTCCAGATCGGCGAACGTGCCGAAGTCGGCCACCGACGTGGCCGCCGACGCGTCGACGTCGGGCTCTCCGGAGCCGGAGCCCGACGCGTCGGCGGCGCCGGAGCAGGCGCTCAGTGCGAGCGCGGCCGTGGTGGCGAGGGCGATGCCGGCGCCGATGCGCGCGCGGCGGGTGAAGCGTGCCATGAGTATCCTCTCGGTGCCCGGCGCGGGTTCGCCGGGGTCGGGTTGCGAGAGGACACTACGAGCCGGAGGTTGCCGCTCGTGGCGGCCGCGGTGAACGGACGGTGTCCGATGGGTGGCGCGCGGGCGCGGGACCGACAGGCGAGCCGGCGCGGCCGCCGGTCAGTGCGGAACGGTGAGCTTGAAGCCGCGGTGCGAGCCGACGTAGCCGAGACGCTCGTAGAAGCGGTGCGCGTCGGTGCGGGCGGCATCGGAGGTCAGCTGCACCATCGCGGCGCCGAGCGCGGGCGCGGCCTGTTCCCCGACCCAGCGCATCACGGCCCCGCCGAGACCCGCCGAACGCAGGTCGCTGCGCACGCGCACGGCTTCGACCAGCAGGCGACGGGCTCCGCGGCGTGCCATGCCGGGGATCGACGTGAGCTGCAGCGTGCCGACGACGGCCCCGCCGAGCTCGACCACCAGCAGGTCGTTCGAGGGCTCGGAGAGGATCTCCCTCAGGCCGCGCTCATAGGCGGGGCGATCCTCGTCGGAGGCCACATCACCGCGGGCGGCGCTGATGGGGTCGTCGGCGAGCAGCGCGATCACCGCATCGGTGTCGTCCAGGGTGGCCCGCCGCAGGACGGCCTCGCCGACGCGCGACGGGAAGGGGAAGGGCAGGGGGAGGGCGTCGAGCATGGCACCAGTCTCTCAGGGGCGCGGATGCGGGAGGAGGGTGCACTCTCTGGAATCATGGCCGGGTGGATATCGGCACGGTGCTCGGGCTCGAGCAGCTCACCTGGGGGATGCTGATCCTCGTGATCGTCGCGGCGTTCTGCGCCGGCTGGATCGACGCGGTCGTGGGCGGCGGGGGGCTGCTGCAACTGCCCGCGCTGCTGCTGATCCCCGGTATCGCGCCGGTGCAGGCCCTGGCCACCAACAAGCTCGCGTCGGTGTTCGGCACGGCGACGAGCAGTGTCACGTACTACCGCCGCGCGAAACCCGACATCCGCACGGCTCTGCCCATGGCGGTGATCGCGCTGCTCGGCTCGTTCGGGGGAGCCGCGGTCGCCACGGTGCTCCCGCCCGCCGCGTTCAAGCCGATCATCGTGGTCGCACTCCTCGCGGTCGCCCTGTTCACGGCGCTCCGCCCGCAGCTCGGCGCCGCGACGCAGCTGCGCTTCCACGGCCACAAGCACCACCTCATGGCGGGCCTCGCCGGCCTCGGCATCGGCTTCTACGACGGGATGATCGGCCCGGGCACCGGCACGTTCCTGGTGATCACCCTCGTGGCGCTGCTCGGCTATGACTTCCTGCAGGCCAGCGCGAAGGCGAAGATCGTGAACCTCGCCACGAACCTGGGCGCGCTGCTGCTGTTCATCCCGCACGGGTCGGTGCTGTGGCTGCTGGGCGGCATCCTCGCGGTCGCGAACGTCGCGGGCAGCTACCTGGGGTCGCGCATGGCGATCTCGCGCGGCACCACGTTCATCCGCGTGGTGTTCCTCGTGGTGGTCGTCGCGCTCATCGCGAAGCTGGGCGTGGACGTGTGGAACGAGAACATCGTCCCGGCTCTCGCCTCGCTCCGCTGAACCGTCCGCGGCTCACACGACGACGCCGGGTCGGGCAGGTTCCGTGGGGAACCGCCCGAACCGGCGCGAGTGCCTGATCGTGCGCGAGCGGCTCAGGCCGCGTCGTCGTCGGGCTCGTAGTCCACGCCGGCCTCGGCGCGCTGCTCCGGGGTGATCGGGGCGGGCGCGGAGGTCAGCGGGTCGTACCCGTTGCCCGACTTCGGGAAGGCGATGACGTCGCGGATCGACTCGGTCTTCGACAGGTGCTGCAGCACGCGGTCCATGCCCAGCGCGATGCCGCCGTGCGGGGGAGCGCCGAAGGAGAACGCGTCGAGCAGGAAGCCGAACTGCTCCTGCGCGACCTCGTCGCTGATGCCCATGACCTCGAAGACCCGCTTCTGCACGTCTTCGCGGTGGATGCGGATCGAGCCGCCGCCGAGCTCGGAGCCGTTGCACACGATGTCGTACGCGTAGGCGAGGGCCGAGCCCGGGTCGGTGTCGAACGTGTCCTCGAACTCGGGCTTCGGGCCGGTGAACGCGTGGTGCACGGCCGTCCAGGCGCCCGCGCCCACCGCGACGTCGCCCGAGGCCACCGCGTCGGCGGCGGGCTCGAACATCGGGGCGTCGACGACCCAGGTGAACGCGAACTCGTCCGGGTTCAGGTAACCCAGGCGGCGGCCGATCTCCACGCGCGCGGCGCCGAGCAGCGCCCGGCTCTCCTTGGCGGATCCGGCGGCGAAGAACACGCAGTCGCCCGGCTCGGCGCCCACGAACTCCGCGAGACCCGCCTGCTCCGCCTCGGACAGGTTCTTCGCGGCGGGGCCGCCCAGGGTGCCGTCCTCGTTGAACAGCACGTAGGCGAGACCGCGGGCGCCGCGCTGCTTGGCCCAGTCCTGCCAGGCGTCGAGCACCTTGCGCGGCTGCGAGGCGCCGCCGGGCATACGCACCGCGCCGACGTACTCGGCCTGGAACACCCGGAACGGGGTGTCCGCGAAGTACTCGGTCGCCTCGACGAGCTCGAGCCCGAAGCGCAGGTCGGGCTTGTCGGAGCCGTACTTCGCCATCGCCTCGGCGTAGGTGATGCGCGGCAGCGGGGTCTGCACCTCCACGCCGATCGTCTTCCACATCGCCACGATGAGCGACTCCATGAGGGCGATCACGTCTTCCTGCTCGACGAAGCTCATCTCGATGTCGAGCTGCGTGAACTCGGGCTGCCGGTCGGCGCGGAAGTCCTCGTCGCGGTAGCAGCGGGCGATCTGGTAGTACTTCTCCACGCCGCCGACCATGAGCAGCTGCTTGAACAGCTGCGGCGACTGGGGCAGCGCGTACCAGCTGCCCGGGTGCAGCCGCGCCGGCACCACGAAGTCGCGGGCGCCCTCGGGGGTGGAGCGGGTGAGGGTGGGGGTCTCGACCTCGGTGAAGCCGTCGGCGTGCAGCACGTCGCGGACGGCCTTGTACACGTCGGAGCGCAGACGCAGCGCGGAGGCCGCGGCCGGACGGCGCAGGTCGAGGTAGCGGTACTTGAGACGCGCCCCCTCGCCCACGGTCTCGGTGTCGGCCAGCGCCGTGGAGACCTGGAAGGGGAGCGGAGCCGAGGGGTTCAGCACCTCGACCTCGGCCGCGATGACCTCGATCTCGCCCGACGGGAGGTTCGGGTTGGCGTTGCCCTCGGGGCGGCGCGAGACCTCGCCCGTGACCTTGAGCACGAACTCGTTGCGCAGCGGGTGGGCGACCTCCTCGTCGCGGATGACCACCTGGGCGATGCCCGAGGCATCCCGCAGATCGATGAACGCGACGCCTCCGTGGTCACGACGACGATCGACCCACCCGGTGAGGGTGACGGTCTGACCGATGTTCTCGGCGCGCAGGGAGCCTGCGGTGTGGGTGCGCAGCACGGAGTATTCCTTCTGATCTGGGAAATGGAGAACCCGCCCAGTCTACGGGGGTGCGCGACCCCTTCTCACGGGACGGCCCGTCCCTCAGTAGGGTGTCTGTGAACGGAAGGTGCCCCCATGAACCTCGCTCTCGTCCCCGCGGCCGACGTCCCGGTCGTCCCCGACTTCCTCGGCCAGTTCCTCTCCGGGACCACCGGCGTGGTGGCGTTGATCTTCTACATCCTCCTCGCCGTCGCCTGGTGGAAGGTGTTCACCAAGGCCGGATATCCGGGCATCCTCGCCCTCATCCCGATCGTCAACGCGATCTTCCTTTTGCGCATCGCCGGGATGTCGGGCTGGTGGGTCCTGCTCTACCTGGTGCCGATCGCCAACGTGGTGCTCGCGATCGTCGTGGCCGTGAAGGTCGGCGCCCGCTTCGGCAAGGGCGGCGTCTTCTCCTTCTTCCTCCTCTTCGTGTTCTCGTTCATCGGATACTTCATCCTCGGCTTCGGCGACTCCCGCTACCGCGAGATCTGACGTGGGGGTATCGCGACTGCACCTCGTGCGGCACGGTGAGGTGCACAACCCCGCCCGCGTGCTGTACGGCCGGCTGCCCGACTATCACCTGAGCCGCGCGGGCCGCGGGATGGCGGCGTCGGCGGCCGCGCACGTGGCGCAGCTCGGCGACCCCGTGGCGGCGCTGTACGCCTCGCCGCTGGAGCGCGCGCAGGAGTCGGCGGAGCCGTTCGCCGAGCGGTTCGACCTGGTGCCGGAGATCGACATCCGTCTGATCGAGCCGACGAACGTCTTCGAGGGCACCCGCATGCGCCGGTCGCTGATGAACCCGCTCAACTGGTGGCATCTGCGGCAGCCGTCGGTCCCCAGCTGGGGTGAGCCGTACGCGTCGATCGCGGAGCGCATGCTCGGGATCATGGACGAGGCGTGGACGGCCGCGCTGGAGAGCACGACCGAGGGCGACATCGTGATGGTGTCGCACCAGGCGCCGATCTGGATCACGCACCTGCGCGTGGCGGGGCTTCCGCTGCAGCACGACCCCCGCACGCGGCGCTGCGCCCTGTCGAGCGTCACCTCGTTCGAGCGCGTGGGCGACGTGTGGCGCGAGGTCGCCTACGCGGAGCCCGCCGCCACGGGCGACGCGGTCGACGTCGGCGCGGTCTGACCCGCCGCCGTCACCGCACGCGCCCGTGGCCTCGGTCTCAGCGGGCGTCCTCCAGCAGCGACCGGATGACGCCGATCGCCGCGAGCTGACCGGCCGCGGCGGCGAGCAGCACCGCGGCCATCGGCCCGGGGAGGGTCGCGCGATGGGCGAGGTCGCCCGCCGCGAAGACGCCGCCGACCGAGGTGTGCCCGAGCTCGTCGATCTCGATCGAACCGGAGTCGAGCATCCGCAGTCCCAGGTCGGCCGCGAAGGGGGCGCGCTGGCGCGCCGAGGCAGCGGCGACGAAGACCCCGGCCACGTCGAGGTCGCCGTCGGCCGTGCGCACGCGCACCCCCGCGCCGTGCTCCGAGACCTCGGCCGCAGGCCCGGCGACCCGCACCCCGAGGCCCTCGAGCCGATCGCGGTCGTCGTCGCCGAGCGGCGCGTCCACCGGCACCACGGTGATGTCGCCGACGACGGGCCCGAGCAGTCCGATCAGGTGCTCCGCGCGCGGGGCGGGGCCGAGGATCGCGATCGGACGACCGGCGTGCTCGTGGCCGTCGCAGAACGGGCAGGTGAACGCCTTCAGCCCCCACAGCGGCGCGAGTCCCGGCACCGCGGGGAGGTCGTCGGCCACGCCGGTCGCGAGCACCACGCGTCGTCCGCGTTCGACCGAGCCGTCGGCGAGCGTCACGCGGAAGCCCTCCGTGGCGGAACCCTCGATGCGCTGCGCCGCGGTGTCGCGCACGGTCACCGTGTCGTAGGCGGTGAGCTCCCGCCGGGCGCGGGCGCGCAGCTCCGCCGGGGGTGTGCCGTCCTCGCCGATCATGTTGTGCATGTGCTGCACCGTCCCGTTGCGGTACTCGCCCGAATCGAGCAGCAGCGCCGAGCGGTGCATGCGTCCGAGGGTCAGGGCCGCCTGGAGCCCGGCCGGTCCCGCCCCGATCACGATCGCGTCGTGCATGGTGTCGTCCTCTCTTCTTGCCTTCCTCGCCAGTGTGTGACTTCATGTCAACATGAAGTCAAGCGACAGCCACCCCTGGTCCGTCGGCGAGGTCGCCGCCCGCTTCGACCTGCCCACCCACGTGCTGCGGCACTGGGAGTCGGTCGGGTTGCTCCGCCCGCCGCGTGATGCGGCAGGTCGGCGACGCTACGGCGAGGACGAGGTCGTGCGGATCGCCGTGATCCAGCGCAGCAAGGCGGCCGGCATGAGCCTCGAGCAGATCGCCGTGCTGCTCGACGACGGCAGCGCGGGCCGGCACCAGGTGCTGCAGCAGCACCTCGACGACCTCGACCGGCGCATGGAGGAGATGCGGCGCTCGCGGGAGATGACCGAGCACGCGATGGGCTGCCGTGCGCACGACATCGCGACGTGCCCGCGCTTCCGCGCGAGCGTCGCCGACGTGCTCGCGCGCCTCTGATTCCCCCCGGGGGGTACCCGGCCGATGCATAGGATGCTCTGCGTAAACTCGGAGCCGTGCCCCTCGCCCCCAGAATCCCTCCGATTCGCCGCGGCCGCACCTCCCACCCCCGGCATGCCCGCCGAGCGGTCGGAGCCGCGTTCGCCGCGGTGCTCGCCGTCGGCCTGACCGCGTGCGCCCCCGACGCCGTCAGCGAATCCTTCCTGAGCGGGGAGAACACCGGCTACGTCGCCGCGGACGGCGCGATCGTCGAGATCCCGGTCGCCGAACGTGGCGAACCCGTCGAGTTCGGCGGGGTCACCGAGACCGGTGACGACTTCGACAGCGCCGACGTCGCCGGCGACGTCACCGTCGTCAACTTCTGGTACGCCGGGTGCGCCCCGTGCCGCCTCGAAGCGGCCGATCTGGAGAGCGTCTGGAAGGAGTACGAGGACCAGGGCGTGTCCTTCATCGGCGTCAACACGCGCGACCAGGCCGACACGGCCACCGCGTTCGCGGAGGAGTACGGCGTCACGTACCCGAGCCTGATCGACGTCGACACCGCGGAGGCCAAGCTCGCGTTCGCGGAGGCCGTGCCGATCTCGGCCACCCCGACCACCCTCGTGCTCGACAAGCAGGGCCGCGTGGCCGCGAAGATCATCGGGCCGATCGACGGGACCTCCGTGCTCTCCACGCTCGTCAAGGACGCCCTCGCGGAGGACTCGTGACCCGCGCGGAGGCGCCGTGAACCCCGACGTCATCATCGGCTCCGGCGCCCTCTGGCTCGCGCTGCCCGTGGCGATGCTCGCCGGGCTCGTGTCGTTCGTGTCGCCGTGCGTGCTCCCGCTCGTCCCCGGCTACCTCGGATTCCTGGGCGGAGCAGTGGCGCCGCGGGGCTCGGCCGACGGCACGACGCAGACCGCGACCCGCAGTCGCCTCGTGCTGGGCGTGCTGCTGTTCATCCTCGGCTTCACGGTCGTGTTCATCCTCTTCACGGTGCTCGGCGGCACGGCGGGCGCGTTCCTGCTGCGCTGGGGCGACCTCATCACGCGCATCCTCGGCGTCGTGATCATCGCGATGGGGCTGGTGTTCCTCGGCCTGTTCGGCTTCGCGCAGCGCGAGTTCCGCTTCCACGTCGACTCCAAGGCCGGGATCATCGGGGCCCCGCTGCTGGGTGTCGCGCTCGGCATCGGCTGGGCGCCGTGCATGGGGCCGACGCTCGCCGCGATCCTGGCGCTGTCGTTCAACGCCGGCGACCCGGTGCGCGCCGGCTTCCTCGGCCTGGCGTACTCCCTCGGCCTCGGCATCCCGTTCCTGCTGGTCGCCCTCGGCTTCGGCTGGGCGACCAGGGCGATCGGCTTCCTGCGCCGCCACGTGCGCATCGTGAACATCGTGGGCGGCGTCATGCTCATCCTGCTCGGTGTGCTGATGGTCACCGGGCTGTGGACCGACATCATGTCCCGGCTGACGGCGGTGATCGGCAGTGTCATCCTCCCGCTCTGACCGCGCAGAGCACACCACCACGAAGAACAAGGGTGCCGTGAACAGCGACTCCAGCGATCCGCTCCGTCCGTCCGACCACGTCGACGGCGACGACTCGATCACCCAGCCGCGGCTCGGGGTCGTCGGCTGGCTGCGGTGGGGCTGGCGTCAGCTGACGTCGATGCGCACCGCGCTGATCCTGCTGCTCGTGCTCGCGATCGCCGCCATCCCCGGCTCGATCTTCCCCCAGCGCATGGCCGACCCGAACGGCGTCACGCAGTGGGAACGCGACAACCCCGACCTGTTCCCGATCCTCGACGGCCTGAAGCTGTTCGACGTCTACCTGTCGCCGTGGTTCTCCGCCATCTACCTGCTGCTGTTCACGTCGCTCGTGGGCTGCGTGATCCCGCGCATCAAGCACCACGCGAAGGCGCTGCGTGCGCGTCCGCCGCGGACTCCCGCCCGGCTCCAGCGCCTGGAGGACCACCGGTCGGTCACGCGCGACCCGGTCGCCGGCTCCGGCACGGGCACCGGTGACGCGGAGGCGGAGGCGGCCGCCGCGATCGATGTCGCGACGACGCAGCTCAAGGCGCTCGGCTACCGCGTGGAGCGCTACGACCGCGGCCGCACGTTCTCGGTGTCGGCCGAGCGCGGGTACTGGCGCGAGACCGGGAACCTGCTGTTCCACCTGGCTCTGGTCGGCGTGCTCGTGACGATCGGCGTCGGCGGCGGTTTCGCGTACACCGGGCAGCGGGTGCTGGTGGAGGGGGAGACGTTCGCGAACACCCTGCTCGACTACGACTCCATGAACCGCGGCCGCTTCGTGACCGACGACGCGTTCGCGCCCTACTCGATGCGCCTCGACTCGTTCGACGTGACGTACCAGCCGTTCGGCGAGCCCGGCTCGGGTCAGGCGGGGAACTTCTCGGCCAACATGACCATCCTCGAGAACGGCGAGGAGCGCGAGGGCTCCGTCAAGGTGAACGAGCCGCTGGGCGTCGCCGACGACGACGTGTTCCTGCTCGGCAACGGCTATGCGCCGACCGTCACCGTGCGCGACCCCGAGGGCACGGTCGTGTTCACGGGCAGCACCCCGTTCCTCCCGCAGGACACGAACATGACCTCGCTCGGGGTGCTCAAGGTGCCGGACGGCCTTGCCGAGCAGGTGGGCCTCGTCGGCTTCTTCTACCCGACGACGGGTGTGCTCGACTCCGGTGCCTTCTTCTCCGGCTACCCCGACCTGACCAACCCCACCCTCACGCTCGACGTGTACACGGGCGACCTCGGCATCAACGACGGGGTGCCGCGCTCCGTGTACGTGCTCGACACCTCCGACATGACCAAGCTCACGGGGCGCTCGACCGACGTCGAGTCGATCGAGCTCGCGCCGGGCGAGACCGCGGAGCTGCCGAACGGGCTCGGCTCGGTCACCTTCGAGGACGAGTCGCCGGAGGGCGCGACCGATGCCTCCCAGTCGGTGAAGCGCTTCGCCTCCCTGCAGATCCACCGCGACGAATCCGGCGTGTTCGTGCTGGGCTTCGCCATCCTCGCGCTGGCCGGGCTCATGCTCGCGCTGTTCGTGCCGCGACGGCGCGTGTGGGTCAAGGCCACGGCCGCCGACGGCGCGGTGGGGCTGGAGTACGCGGCGCTCGCCCGCGGCGAGGACCCGACGCTCGCGCGGGCCGTGGACGACATCCGCGACGGTCACGCCCGACTGCTCGACGCCGCGGGCGGCACCGTCGCCCGCACCCCCGACGACGCGGAGGCCGAGACCGCGTCCGCGGAAACCGCACCCCCGGCCGCCGACACCACGAAAGTAGACTGACACCATGCTCGAGCTCACCGTGATCTCGCCTGTCCTGCTGTGGACCGCGATCGCGATCTATGCGGCCGCCTTCGTGGCGTACGCCTTCGATCTCGCGCGCCGCTCCCAGGCCTCCGCCGACGCCGTCTCCGTGCGGGAGGGCGAACTGGTGGCGGCGGGCGGCGTCCGTGGCGCGGCATCTCCCGCGACCGGGGCCCCGGCCGCGACCGCTGCCCCGCAGCGCTTCGTGATGGCGCGCATCGGCACGTCGCTCACGGTGCTCGGGTTCGTGTTCCACCTCGCGGCCACCGTGACCCGCAGCATCGCCGCCGGCCGGGTGCCGTGGGCCAACCTGTACGAGTTCGCGATGGTCGGCACGCTGCTCATCATCGCGGTGTACCTCGTGGTGCTCACGCGCCTCGATCTGCGCTTCCTCGGCACGTTCATCACGGGACTCGTGGTGGTG
Organism: Microbacterium sp. NPDC059771; assembly: GCF_042732495.1. Taxonomy (NCBI): domain Bacteria; kingdom Bacillati; phylum Actinomycetota; class Actinomycetes; order Micrococcales; family Microbacteriaceae; genus Microbacterium; species Microbacterium sp. NPDC059771. The sequence goes on from NZ_JBHWHK010000001.1 coordinate 1,120,659, forward strand.
CTCCTCGGGCTGGGGGCGACGAACTTCTACGTCGAGGTCTCGCCGCTGATGGACCCGCTCAAGAGCGTGTGGCTCATCATCCACGTGTTCGTGGCGTCGCTGGCGACCGCGTTCTTCGCGCTGGCGTTCGCGCTGTCGGTGATCCAGCTGATGCAGTCCCGCCGCGAGCGTCTGCTCGGCGAGGGCGCCGCCAAGACGGGACCGGGCTTCCTGCGCACGTTCCCGACCGCGGAGCGCCTGGAGAGCCTGGCGTACATGTTCTCGATCATCGGCTTCATCCTGTGGACGTTCACCCTCATCGCCGGGTCGATCTGGGCGTACTACGCGTGGAGCCGCTTCTGGGGCTTCGACGTGAAGGAGACCTGGACGTTCGTGATCTGGGTGCTATACGCGGGCTACATCCACGCGCGGGCGACGCGCGGGTGGCGCGGCAACCCCTCGGCGTGGCTGTCGATCGTCGGCTTCACCGCGGTGATCTTCAACTTCACGATCGTCAACGTGTTCTTCAAGGGCCTGCACGCCTACTCCGGCCTGAGCTGATCCGCTGCCCCCGGGCAACGCCAGGTCTCAGCCGCCGAGCGGCAGGACCTCGGCGTGCTCGGTGCCGTGCTCGTACCAGACCAGTTCGGCCTCGGTGATGGTCTCGGTGACAGCGGGCTCGAAGGCGCGGGACTCGGCCTCGGCGAATCGTCTCCACTCGGCCGGGTCGAGAGTCTTGCCGTAGATCACCGAAAGGTGGAAGGTCCAGTCCTCCAGCGGCAGCTCGCCCAGCCGGCGGAAGTCCGTCTCGTCCAGCGCGGTCGTCAGGGTCGAGTACGCCGAGACGAGTGACGCGGTGCGGGCGAGACGCACGATCAGGATCTGCCATGGAGCGGAGAACTCGTCCGTGGCCTCGGCTCTGACCTCGATCGGGGTCTGCTGCGACGCCCAGGTGCGGATCAGCGCCGCGAGCTCGTCGCGCCGATCGGGCTCGGCGAATCCACGCAGAGTGACGTGACCGGTGTGCGGGCGCCGGATCGGGGCGCCGAGGCGAGCGAGTGACGCGTCCTGGACGTTCCGATAGGTCTCGGCTAACGCGGCGGTGGGGCGCAGCACGACGTACTGCTGCCCTTCCAGGCCGGCGAGCTGTTCGGGGGTGTCCATGAACGGTCGACGCATGGCAGGAGCCTAGGGGAGTCAGGCGGGGGCGAGGACCGCGGTCGCCGTGGTGGTGCGGCGGACCGCGACCACCACGGTCGTGGCGACGAGCGACAGCACGCCCCACACGATGAGCGCGGCAACCGCCGGGCCGCTCGCGGAGATCAGGCCCGTGAACGCGGGAGCGGTCGGCAGGGCGGCACCGATCGCGGCGAGCCAGTCGGGCACGGTCGAGATGAGGCCGGTCGCGACCGCGAGCACACCCACGAGCGCGGCGATCCAGCGCCCGATCCCGCCGAACACGGCCACGAGCGCCTGGTTCACGGCGGCGAACGCGACCCCGGCGAGCACGGCCGTGCCGGCGAAGGCCCACCACTGGGCGGCGTCGTAGCTCGCCACGGTCTGCACGATGAGCGACACCAGCAGGCCCTGCGCGGCGCCGATGGCCGCGGCGGGCCAGAACCCGCGCAGGGCCAGGGCCGCGGAGGAGCGGCGGGAGGTGAGGGTGCGGGCGGTGTGGGCGCGCAGCACCAGGAACGACGCCAGGCCGCCGAACCACAGCACGACCGCGGTGAGCAGCGGGATCGCGGTCGGGCCGAAGATCGCGTTCTCCGGGGCGTCCGCCGCGACCGGGTCGGCGATCACCGACGCGAGCGAGGTGGACTCGTCGTCGCTGAACGAGGGGAGCGAGTCGGCCGCGGTACGAAGGCCGCCCGCGAGATCGCCCGTGCCCGTGGCGAGCGTGTCGAGGCCGGCGACGAGCTCGGTGGAACCCTCCGCGAGCTGGTTCGCGCCGTCCGTGAGCTGGGTCGCGCCGGTCGCCAGAGCCCGTGCCCCGGCGGCCGAGGGGGCGATGCCCTCGCTGGCGAGCTGGGTCAGGCCGTCCGCGAGCTGGGTCGCCCCGGTCCCGGCCTGCCCCATGCTCGATGCGAGGGTGCCGAGGGTACCGGGGAGCGCCGCCACGCCGCCCGACACCTCCGGGCTGGTGAGGATGCCCGCCGCGGTGCCCGCCGACCGCGCCACCGACCCGGCCTGGGTCGCGAGCGCGGTGAGCTGGTCGCACTGCGCCTGGTCGGTCACGGGCGGCGTGCACGCGCCCGCCGCGAGGGCGCCGAGGCTCTGGGCGAGCGCCGCTGCGTCGGTGCCGGCCGTCTGCGCCGACCCGGCGGCGGACTGGATCCCGCCGACGAGCTGCTGCGTCGGGGCGACACTGGCCTGGAGCTGCGCGGCACCCGCGGTGAGTCCGCTGCCGATCTGCCCCGCGCCGGCCGCGGCCTCGCGCGTCTTGCCCGCGATCGTGTCGAGCCCCGACGCGAGCGAGGAGGCGCCGGTGCCGAGCTGTGCAGCGCCGGAGGCGAGCTGTGTCGCGCCGTCGGGGATCTCCGCCGCCCCGGTGGCGGCGTCGCGGGCGCCGGTCGCGAGCTGGAGTGCACCGTCGGCGGCGTCGCCGATCTGGTCGCCGATCGTGGTGAAGCCCACGAGGATGTTCTCGGTGGTGGCCTCCGACAGCATGGTGCCGAGGGTCGACGCGGCGACGTTCGCGATTTGGCTCGTGATGAGGTCGTCGGCGACGAGACCGTCGTCGGGGGTGGTGACGCGGATCGTCGCCTGCTCCGCGTCGCCGCCGCCGTCCGCCACGGCCTGCCCGCCCGAGGTCGCGGCGGCCGAGAAGTCCTCGGGGATCGTGATGACGGCCTGGTACGAGCCGTCCGCGAGCCCGTCGGCCGCATCCTCCTCGTTCGAGATGACCCACGTGAGGTTCGAGTCGAGGTCGTCGGAGCCCTCGACCAGCCCGGAGGCGAGCTGTCGTCCGAGCGGGGTGACCTGCCCGTCGATCTCGACCGGCTCGTCGAGGTTCACGATCGCGGCGGTCATCGACTCCAGCCGCTCCGTGGGGTTGTACAGCGCGGCCATGAGGATGCCGCCGATCGCGGCGGGCAGCAGCAGCACGCCGAGGATCGTCAGCCACGTGATGGGCTTGCGGGAGCGCGCGCGCTCGAGGGGGAGGGTCATGCGGTCACCTCGGTGGTGTCGGCGGCGGCCCGGTGCGGGTCGCGGAGGTCCAGGGTGTCGGCGGACGACCATCCGGCGTCCGCGAGGAGGGAGCGCGCCGCGGTCGCGTCGACCGCGGTGGCGAACACGGCGAGGGGGCGGCGGGCCGCGGTGTCGCGCAGTCGGGCCGCGAGCTGATCCCGGGCGGCGCCGTCGAGGCGGTCGATGCCGTCGAGCACCACGAGCTCGGTGCGTCCGCGCAGCGCCTCGGCGAGGTCGGGGGCCGTCGCGTCCTGGTCGTCCACGAGCACGCAGCCGACGTGGGCACGCACCCACGCGGCGCGACCGGGGAGCAGGTGCCCCGCCACGCGCAGGCGACCCTCGCCGGGCGGCACCCGTCCGGCGATCGTGAGGGCGAGCACCCGCAGCGTGGCGGCGTCGAGCCCGGTGGCCACCACCGCGCTCCCCGGTGCGAGGCGCAGCGACAGGCCGTCGAGCGCGGCGATGTCGCCGCCCACCGTGAGGTCGTCGGCTGCCACGACGGAGCCGTCGCCGGGCCACGCGGCGAGGTGTCGTTCGCGTTCCACCGCCTCGCCCTCGATGTCCACGCTCGGCAGGATGCGCTCGAGCCAGGCCGGGATCTCCCACGCGCGCTCGCCGAGGATCGCCATGAGGGCGGGGATCAGGGTCATCCGCACCAGGAACGCGTCGATCGCGATGCCGGCCGCGAGCCCGAGCGCGATGGGCTTGAGCGACGAGTCGCCCTCGGGCACGAACGCCACGAACACCGCGAACATGATGAGTCCGGCGGCCGTGACGACCTTCGCGGAGCCGGAGAAGCCGCTCCGCACGGCGCGCAGCGCGGCCGCGCGACGGATCGCCCGGTCCGGGCTCTTCGCGTCGGGGTCGTGCACGAAGTCCTCTCTCATGCGCGAGACGAGGAACACCTGGTAGTCCATGGCGAGGCCGAACAGCACGCCCATCAGGATGATCGGCATGAAGCTGATGATGGGGCCGACCTTCGCGACGTGCAGGGCGTCGGCGAACCAGCCCCACTCGAACACGGCACCCACCACGCCGAACGCGGCCACGATCGACAGCAGGTAACCGGCGGCCGCGGTGATCGGCACCCAGAGCGAGCGGAACACGATCGTGAGGAGGATGAGCGACAGGCCGATCACGAAGATGCCGAACGGCAGCAGGGCGGCTCCGAGCTGGTCGGAGATGTCGATGCCGACCGCCGTGAAGCCGGTGACCTTCAGGTCGATGCCGAACTCGTCGAGCCATTCGTCGTGGTGGCTGCGCAGCTCGCGCACGAGGTCGGCGGTGGCGGGGTCGTCGGGCGCCGTCTCCGGGATGATCTGCACGATGCCGGTGTCGGCGGTCTCGTTGGGGGTGGCGAGCGCGACCTCCTTGACCCCCGGGACCTCGGCGACCGCGTCGCCCAGGTCCTCCATCAGACCGAGCGGATCGGTGGAGGTGACGATGGTGCCGGTGAGGATGAGCGGGCCGTTGAACCCGGGACCGAACTGTTCGCCCACGAGGTCGTAGGTCTGCCGCGCTTCGGAGTCCTTCGGCAGCACGCCCGCGTTCGGCAGCGCGAGGTCGAGGCTGAGTGCAGGGACGGCGACGACGCCGAGACCGAGCACGATCGCGAGGGACACGAGGATCGGGCGTCGGGTGACGCCGGCGACCCAGCGGCGGCTGCCCCGCGGGCGGGGTTCGGCCGGGGGCGCCTCGGCGCCGTCGGCGGCCTCCGACGCCGCGCGGGCCGTGGCCGCCCTGACCTTCTTCGTCTTCCGCGACGTCTTCGCCCGGGGCTTCTTCGGGCGCCCGGCGACGCGGTGGCCGAGGAAGCCGAGCAGGGCGGGCGTGAGGGTCACGGCGATCGCGACGGCCACCGCGACCGCGACCGAGGCGGCGATGCCCATCGTGGTGAGGAAGGGGATCCCGGCGAAGCCGAGGCCGATCAGCGCGATGAGCACGGTGACGCCGGCGAACACGACAGCGGAACCGGCGGTGCCGACGGCGCGCGCGGTGGACTCCTCGGGGTCGACGCCGTCGCGCACCTGATCCTGATGCCGCGCGACGATGAAGAGCGCGTAGTCGATGCCGACGGCGAGCCCGAGCATGAGCGCGAGCAGCGGCGTGGTGGACGAGACGGTGGCGAACGCGGTCGCGGTGAAGATGCCCGCCATGGAGATGCCGACGCCGAGGATCGCGGTGAGCAGCGGCAGCCCGGCGACCACGAACGAGCGGAACGTGACGATGAGCACGAGCAGGGCGATCAGCAGACCCACGGCCTCGGTGAGCGTGACGCCCGGGATGGAGATCGCGAACAGGTCGCCGCCGAGCGACGTCTGGGCGCCATCGGGCAGCTCGGCGCCGAGGTCAGCGACCACGGCGCGCAGGGCGTCCTTCGTCTCGTCGGACACGTCGGTGGACTCGCCGTCGAACTGCACGCGCACGATCGCCGCCGTGTCGTCGTCGTTGATCATGCCGTCGACCATCTCGTCGTACGGCGAGGTCGCCGCCAGCACCTGGTCGAGATCGCCGAGGGCGGACACGGCGTCGTCGATGGGCTCGCGGTACGCGTCGTCGTCGATGCTGTCGCCGTCGGCGGCGACCACGATGAACTGCGCGTTGGTGCCGCTCACCTGCGGGAAGGAGCGGGACAGCTGCTCCAGGCCCGCCTGCGACTCCGTGCCGGGGATGGAGAACGTGTTGTCCGTGCCCGCACCGAGCACGACGGCACCCGCGCCGGCGATGCCGAGGGCGAGGAGCCAGGAGACCAGCACGCGCCAGGGGTGCCGGAACGACCAGCGTCCGAGGGACGACAGGAGTGTGGACACGGGTTCTCCTCGGTGGGGGTGAGCTGGATACACAGGTGTATCCAATACATAGATGTATCGTAAGGTGATCCGGCATCGCGATTCTGTGTGCCGGGTGTGAACACGAGGCGAATCGCACCGGGAGGGAACGCATGGCGGCAACGGCCACGCGCAGCCGTGAGAACACGAGGGCGCGCCTGCTCGACGCGGCGGCGCAGGTGTTCGCCGAGGTGGGCCTGGAGGGGGCGTCGGTCGAGGCGGTCTGCGAGCGCGCGGGCTTCACGCGCGGCGCGTTCTACTCCAACTTCGACTCCAAGGACGAGCTGTTCCTCATGCTCGCCGCGCGGGTGGCCGATGCCCGCGTGGCCGCCGTGCGCACGCGCGTCGAGCAGATGCGCGCAGAGGGCGAGCTCGGCGACGGGTGCGACCCGACCGACCTCGTGCAGCAGATCATGGAGCTCGGCAGCGACGACCGGCTCGGCGTGATGCTCATGAGCGAGATCCGCATCCGCGCGCTGCGCGATCCCGCGTTCGGTGAGGCCTATCTGGCGCAGGAGCGCGAGATGGTCGGCAGCATCGCCCGGATCGTGGAGGACATCGTCGAGGCCGGGTCGCTGCGGCTGCGCCTGCCCGCGACCGACGCCGCGCGCATGCTCATGATCATCTGGGAGGGCATGACCGTGCGCGGAGCGATGGCCGGCCGCGACGACGCCGAGCTGCGCCACTCCGGCGGCGAGGAGCTCGGTCGCCTCGTGGAACTGCTCGTCGAGTCCTAGCCCGGGTTCCGCGTCGCGAGCTCGTGGTGGCAGCGGGCCAGGCGGGCCAGCCACCACTCGCGCCGCTCGTCCGCCGCGGCCAGGCGCGTGAGTGCATCCGCGTCCGGGGTGACGCGTCCGACCGGGATCGCGCCGTCGACCGGGCGGAGGTCGGCCACGTCGTCGAGGAACAGCGAGCCCGTGCCGAGGCCGCAGTCGAAGCCGAGTGAGGGCAGCGCGGCCGCCAGTGCGGCGCCCTGTGACAGACCGACCGCGGTGTCGAGCGCGCTGGACACGACCGCCGGGAGTCCCGCGGCCGTCACGATCTGCAGCGCGTGGGTGACGCCTCCCAGCGGCTGCGCCTTGATCACGACGATGTCCGCGGCCCCGGCGCGGGCGACGGCGAGGGGGTCGTCCGACTTGCGGATGCTCTCGTCGGCGGCCACCGGGATGCCCATGTACTTCACGCGGGTGCGCAGTTCGGCCAGCTCGGGCACGGTCGCGCACGGCTGCTCGATGTACTCCAGGTCGTACTCCGCCAGGGCGTGCACCGCGTGCTCGGCCTCGTCCACGTTCCACAGCCCGTTGGCGTCGATGCGGACGCGCCCCTCCGGTCCCATGGCCTCGCGGACGGCGCGGACCCGGGCGACGTCATCGGCCAGCAGCTGTCCCGGCTCGGCGACCTTGACCTTCGCGGTGCGGCACCCGGGAAAGCGGCCGAGCACCTCCGGCACGCGGCCGGGCTCGACCGCGGGCACCGTCGCGTTCACGCCGATGCGATCGCGCACGGGGGCCGGTTGCGCGCGCCAGGCGTAGTCGATCGCGGCGGCGAGCCACGTCGCGGCCTCGGCGTCGTCGTACTCCACGAACGGCGAGAACTCGGCCCACCCCTCCGGCCCCTCGAACAGCAGCGCCTCGCGGGTGTCGACGCCGCGGAACCGGGTGTGCATCGTGAGGGCGACGACCCTGGCCGTGTCGAGCAGTTCTGCGAGCGGAGGGATCATACCCTCATTCTGCGCCACGGGCCGCGCGGCGACGGATCCACGCGCCGACGACCCGGAGCGTATGCCGCACGAACACGTGCCATTGACAATGGTGTGTGACGCACAGTAATGTGGTCGCCATGAACGAGACGCTCGACACGCACCTGCAGGAACTGCGCCGCGGCACCGTGGTGCTGGCCTGCCTGCAGCTGCTGCGCACGGCGGGCTACGGCTACGGGCTGCTGGAAGAGCTCGAGCGCCGCGGCTTCGCGACCGACGCGAACACGCTGTACCCGCTTCTCCGCCGGCTGGAGAAGCAGGAGTACCTGACGAGCGAGTGGAACACCGACGAGGCACGGCCGCGCAAGTTCTACCGCACCTCGGAGGCCGGCATGCGCCTGGCCGACACCCTCACCGACGAATGGCGCGCGCTCACCGCCGCGATCGCCTCCCTCACCACCGAGGAGAACTGACATGACCGCCACTCTCACCGAGCGCTACATCAGCGCGACGATCCGCAGTCTGCCGCCCGAGACGCAGGGCGACGTGCGTGCCGAGCTCGAGGCGTCCATCGCCGACGCCGTCGAGGCCCGCATCGACCTGGGGGAGGACCCGCAGGAGGCCGAGCGCGCCGCGCTGACGGCGCTGGGGGATCCCGGAGCCCTCGCCGCGGGATACGCCGACCGCCCGCTGCACCTGATCGGCCCGCGGTACTACCTCGCCTGGTGGCGGCTGCTGAAGCTGCTGCTGATGATCGTGCCGGTCTGCGCGCTCGGCGGCGTGGCGCTCGGACAGACGATCGCGGGAGCCCCTGTCGGCGAGGTGATCTCCAGCGCCGTCCTGGCCACCGGGGGCACCATCCTGCACGTCTGCTTCTGGACCACGCTCGTGTTCGTCATCCTGGAACGGTCGGGCACCGACGCCGGGATGAAGTGGGACGTCGACCAGCTGCCCGAGGCGTCGGACGACGGCGTCGGCCGCAACGAGCTGATCGCCTCGCTCGTGTTCCTCGGGCTCGCGGTGGGCGCCCTGCTCTGGGATCGGTTCCGCGGCTTCGTGGTGGTCGACGGCGAGGCACTGCCCATCCTCGACCCCGGTCTGTGGCCGTGGGGGATCGGTGTGCTGTTCCTCCTCATCGTCGCCGAGGCCGTGTTCGCGATCGTCGTCTACCGTCGCCGCGGGTGGAGCACCGCGCTCGCCGTGGTGAACACGGTCCTCGCCGTGGCCTTCCTCGCCTGGACCCTGACCCTGCTCCTCACCGGCGACCTGGTGAACCCGGACTTCCTCGCGCACATCGTCGCGGCGGGCGGCGACGGATTCGCCGCCGGTGACGCCGAGGCCGCCGACGAGGGCGGGATCTTCCGCATCCTCGCCGTGCTGCTCGGATTCGGCATCGCACTGGGCGTCGGCTGGGACATCGTCGACGGCTGGCGCAAGGCTCGCCGGCGCTGACCCACGGAGTGCGCCCACCCGGACCGGGTGGGTGCACTCCGCGTCGCTCGGAGGCGGGGAATAGGCTGGGAGACGTGACCGATGCCTTCGTCTCCGACCTGTTCGACCCGTCCGAATGGGTGCTCGCGCCCGGCGCCGAGGACTACACCGACATCACCGCGCACGTGTCGCGCGACGGCGGTGTCGCCCGCATCGCGTTCGACCGGCCCGAGGTGCGCAACGCGTTCCGGCCGCACACGGTCGACGAGCTGTATCGCGCCCTCGACATCGCCCGGCAGGACGCCCGCATCGGCGCGGTGCTCCTCACCGGCAACGGCCCGAGCCCGAAGGACGGCGGCTGGGCGTTCTGCTCCGGCGGTGACCAGCGCATCCGCGGCCGCGATGGCTACAAGTACTCCGACTCCGAGACCGCCCTGGTCGACGGGCAGTCGCGCGCGGCCGTCGGGCGCCTGCACATCCTGGAGGTGCAGCGCCTGATCCGCTTCATGCCGAAGGTGGTCATCGCGGTCGTGCCCGGATGGGCGGCCGGCGGAGGACACTCGCTGCACGTCGTGTGCGACCTCACGATCGCGTCGGCCGAAGAGGCGCGGTTCAAGCAGACCGACGCCGACGTGGGGAGCTTCGACGCCGGCTACGGCTCCGCGTACATGGCGCGCCAGACCGGGCAGAAGTTCGCGCGCGAGGTGTTCTTCCTCGCCGAGGAGTACTCCGCGCAGCGGGCGTACGAGGCGGGCGCTGTGAACCGTGTGGTGCCGCACGCCGAGCTGGAGCGCGAGGCGCTGAAGATGGCGCGCACCGTGCTCACCAAGTCGCCCACCGCGATCCGCATGCTGAAGTTCGCGTTCAATGCGGTCGACGACGGGCTGGTGGGCCAGCAGGTGTTCGCGGGAGAGGCCACCCGTCTCGCCTATGGCACCGACGAGGCGGTCGAGGGTCGCGACTCGTTCCTGGAGAAGCGCGCGCCCGACTGGTCCTCCTTCCCCTGGCACTACTGACCGAGCACATCCCGGAGGCACGCATGACCGCCCTGATCCCGACCGATGCGGAAGACACGGGACAGCTGCGGGACGCACTCCAGCGGGCGCTCGACGGCGGCCCGGCGCTCGGCTTCGGCATGCTGGGCGGCGCCCCGGAGCACGTGGCGGACGGCATAGCGGCGGTCATCGCGACCTCGGGGTCGAGCGGCATCCCCAAGCGCGTGGCCCTGAGCGCGGAGGCGCTGCGGGCGAGCGCCGAGGCCACGGCCGCGCGCATCGGCGAGGGGCGGTGGCTGCTCGCGCTCCCGGCCGGTTACGTCGCCGGACTCCAGGTCATGGTGCGCTCGCTCCTCGCCGGGACGGAGCCGCGGCAGATCGAGGGACGCTTCTCCCCGGTGTCGTTTGCCGAGGCGACGCTGGCCATGCTGCGCCCGGCGGGTGCGGCGGGTGTTCCCGAGCTGTACACCTCGCTCGTGCCCGCCCAGATCGCCACGCTGCTCGACGCGGCGGAGGACACCGCCGTGCGCGCCGCACTGCAGGCGTACCGGGCGATCCTCGTGGGCGGGCAGGCGCTGCCGGAGCCGCTCAGGGAGCGCGCGGGCGACCTTGGCGTGCGGATCGTGCGCACCTACGGCTCGACCGAGACCAGCGGCGGCTGCGTGTACGACGGCGTGCCGCTCGACACGGTCGCGGTGCGGGTGGTCGACGGCGAGTTGCGCATCGCCGGACCCATGCTCGCGGAGGGCTACCTGGGCGACGGCTCGCTCACGGCTCGCACCTTCCTGCACGACGAGCACGGCATCCGGTGGTACCGCACGGGCGACCTCGGCCTCGTGGAGGACGGGGTCGTGCGGGTGCACGGCCGGGCGGACAACGTGATCGTGTCGGGCGGGATCAACATCTCGCTGGACAGGGTGGAGGGCATCGTGCGGCGCGTGCCGGGGCTGCACGAGGCGGTGGTGGTGCCGGTGCCGGACGAGCGCTGGGGTGAGGCGTCGGTGATCGTCGCGCCGCGGGGCGAGGTGCTGCGGCGCAGCGAGGCGGAACAGCTGGGGCAGGCGCGCGAGGCGGTGGCGGCCGAGATCGGCGCGCACGCCCGTCCCTCGCGTCTCGTCCTGGTCGACGAGCTCGCGGTGCTGTCGTCGGGGAAGCCCGACCGCGAGGCGATCCGCCGGTCGGTCGCGGAACTGCACTGAGGCGTCGCCCGCCCGCGGTCCTGCCAGACTGGGGCGCATGGCCACGTACACGCACGGACACCACGAATCCGTCCTCCGCTCGCACAACGTGCGCGACATCGCCAACTCGGCCGCGTACCTCCGCCCGCACCTCACCGCGCAGACGCGACTGCTCGACGTCGGGGCGGGTCCCGGCAGCATCACGGTCGACTTCGCCGGGGCGGTCGCACACGTCACCGCGACCGAGATCGACGAGTCGGCGCTGTCGCTCTCGCGCGACCTGGCGGCGCAGCGCGGCCTCGACAACCTCTCCTTCTCGGTGGAGGACGTGCACGCGCTGAGCTTCGCCGACGACACGTTCGACGTGGTGCACGCGCATCAGGTGCTGCAGCACGTGGCCGATCCGGTGCAGGCGCTGCGGGAGATGCGGCGTGTGACCGTGCCGGGCGGCCTCGTCGCCGCGCGCGATGCCGACTACGCGGGCTTCCTGTGGTTCCCGGTGCTGCCGGAGCTCGACCGGTGGCTCGACCTCTACCGCCGGGCCGCGCGTGCGAACGGGGGCGAGCCGGACGCGGGGCGGCGGCTCCTGGCGTGGGCCCGCGCGGCGGGCTTCCGCGAGGTCACCGCGACCGCGTCCACGTGGTGCTACGCGACCCCGGAGGAGCGCGACTGGTGGGGCGGCATGTGGGCCGACCGCATCCTGGAGTCCGCCCTCGCCCGGCAGCTCGTGGACGAGGGCCTGGCGACCCCGGCCGACCTGCGCGACATCAGCGAGGCGTGGCGGCGGTGGGCGGGCGACGGCGACGGCTGGTTCCTCGTGCCGCACGGCGAGATCCTCGCGCGGGCGTGAGCGGCGGATACATCGGCAGACGGATGTCTCGCCCGGCGTGCTCGCGTAGCGTGGGGGAGTGATCCGGCCGCTCTCCCGCACGGCGCTCATCCTCGACATCGTCGGGGCGGTGCTGCTGTTCGTCATCTTCACTCCGATGTCGGTGGTGTTCTACGCGCCGCCGGTCACCGGAGAGCCGGTCGCGGGCGCCGCGGTGGCGGCGGTCGTCGTCGCCGGGCTCCTGATGTTCGGCGCGGTGGCGATCGGCCGGCTGTCTCCCGGGCTGGCGCTCGTGGGCGCCTGGGCCGGCGCGATCGTCCAGATGCTCGCCGGCTTCGGGCCGCTGCCGATCGACCTCGCGATCCTGCTGGTGCTGTACGCCACGTCGGCCTGGGGGTCGCGCCGCGTGCTGTGGTGGGGCCTCGGCTCGGTGATCGTCGGCGGCGTGATCGCGGCGCTCTACATGGTGTTCGTCAGTGGGGTCGCGTTCGGCACCGGCACCGGGTGGGAGCTCGTGACGGGCGGCACGCTGCTGCTCGCGGCATCCATCATGGCCCTCGGCTTCGCGTGGGTGTGCGGTCTGCTGTGGCGCGTGGTGCTGCGGTCGCGGCGCACCAGGGCGGCGCAGTTGCAGGCCGAGGCGCTCGCGGCGGAGGAGCAGGAGCGCGTGCGCATCGCCCGCGACATGCACGACATCGTGGCGCACTCGCTCGCGGTCGTGATCGCGCAGGCCGACGGGGCCCGGTACGCCGCGGCCGTGAAGCCCGAGATGGCGACCGAGGCCCTCGGCACGATCGCCCAGACGGCCCGCGGTGCGTTGAGCGACGTGCGGATGCTGCTCACCCAGCTGCGGCACCGCCAGGGCGACGGTCCGCAGCCCACCCTCGCGGATCTGGAGACGCTGTTCGCGCAGGTGCGCCAGGCGGGTATCGAGCCGCGCGTCACGGTCGACCCGATGCCGCCGGGGGAGCCGCCGGGGGCGATCCAGCTCGCGGTCTACCGCATCCTGCAGGAGGCCCTGACGAACGCGATCCGGCACGGCGACGGGGCGGTGGACGTGCACCTGGCCTGGCTCCCCGACCGCGTGGACATCCAGGTGCGCAACACGGTGGCGGCCGACGCCCCGCCGTCCGCACCGGGTGGGCACGGACTGATCGGGATGCGGGAGCGCGCGCAGCTGGTCGGCGGTAGTCTGCACACCGAGCGCCGTGGTGCGCAGTTCGTCGTCCAGAGCAGCCTGCCGATCGGAGCCTCCCAGTGATCAGAGTCGTGCTCGTCGACGACCAGGCCCTGTTCCGCGCCGGGATCCGCATGCTGGTGGCCTCGCAGCCCGACCTCGAGGTCGTGGGGGAGGCGGGCGACGGCAGGGAGGCGCTCGCGGTGGTCGCCACGACGCGGCCCGACGTGGTGCTGATGGACATCCGGATGCCGGTGATGGACGGCCTGACCGCGACCGCGGAGATCCTCGCCCGGCCGGAGCCTCCGCGGATCGTGATGCTCACCACGTTCGACCTCGACGAGGCCGCGGCCCGCGCGATCCGGCAGGGCGCGAGCGGCTTCCTCCTCAAAGACGCCGATCCGGAGTTCCTGCTCGCGGCGATCCGCACGGTGCACGCGGGGTCCAGCGTGATCGCGGCGTCGGCGACCCGCGAGCTGTTCGCGCACTTCGCCGAGGCGCCCCGCCCCGTCCCGCCGCAGTACGGCGAGCTGACCGAGCGCGAGCGGGAGATCTTCGCGCTCGCCGCGCGGGGTCTGTCGAACGCGGAGATCGCGGCGCGGGAGTTCCTGAGCGAGGCGACCGTGAAGACGCACATCAGCCGGATCCTCACGAAGCTGGCGCTGCGCGACCGCGTGCAGCTGGTGGTGTTCGCTTTCGAGCACGGTCTGGCCTGAGCGCGACCGCGTCCTCCGCGAGATCATCCTTCCGATGTATCGGGATGCTCCCGATGGCCGACGCGGTGCCCTGGACGGCGGAAATAGCGTCGAGGACATGGAGATCACGACCAGCGACCTCGGGCTCGCCGCCCGCGTCCAGCACCTGAAGAAGACCTACGGCTCCGGTGAGGGCACGGTCCACGCGCTCGACGACGTGAGCGTCGGCATCCGCCGCGGCCAGTTCACCGCGATCATGGGGCCGTCCGGCTCCGGCAAGTCCACGCTCATGCACATCATGGCCGGGCTCGACAGCCCCACCGAGGGCCGGGCGTGGATCGGCGACACCGAGATCACGGGGCTGAGCGACCTCGACCTCACGCTGCTCCGGCGCCGCCGCGTCGGCTTCATCTTCCAGGCGTTCAACCTGGTGCCCACGCTCGACGCCCTCGGCAACATCCTGCTGCCGTTCGAGCTCGACGGTCGCCGGCCGAGCGCGATCGAGCGGGCCCGCATCGACGGCCTCATCGACACCCTCGGTCTCGGGCCGCGCCTCGCGCACCGTCCCCACCAGCTGTCGGGCGGCCAGCAGCAGCGGGTCGCGATCGCCAGGGCGCTCGCCACGGCCCCCGACCTCGTGTTCGCCGACGAGCCCACCGGCAACCTCGACTCGAAGACCGGCCGGGAGGTGCTGCGCCTGCTCGCCTCCGCGAGCCGCGAGCACGGCCAGTCCATCGCGATGGTCACGCACGACGCGATCGCCGCGAGCCATGCCGACCGGGTGCTGTACCTGGGCGACGGCCGCATCGTCGCCGACCACCCCCGCCAGACCGCCGAGCAGATCTCCGCGTACATGCTGGCCGCCGAGGTGACGGCATGACCGCCGTCGCGACCGTCGTCCCGGAGACCAGGGCGACCGGTCCTCGCCTGGGCTGGCTGCGCGACCGCGGCATGGGTGCGAGCATCCTGGTCGCGGCGCTGTCCGCCGCCTTCGGCGTCTTCCTCGTCGAGATCACCGCCTACATCGGCGCGGTGCTCCAGTCCGACCCGTTCATCGGCGACAGCGGCACCCTCGCCGTCGTCGTCGCGATTCTCTCGGTGCTGCTCACGGCGGTGGCCATGTACGTCGCCGCGATCGTCACGGCCAACACGTTCTCGACCATCATCGCCGGCCGCACCCGTCAGATCGCCCTGCTGCGCCTGATCGGTGCCACGGCGCGCTCGCAGCGCGGACAGGTCGGACGACAGGGACTCATGGTGGGTCTGCTCGGTGCCGCCATCGGGCTCCTCGCCGGTCTCGCGCTCTCCGCGGCGGCCGTCGAGATCGGGGGACGGTTCGTCGCCAACGCCCCGACGGACTTCACGCTCGCGCAGCCCGCGCTCGCACTCCCGGCGATCGGCGTCGCGCTCACGACGTGGGCGGCCGCGTGGGTGGGGTCGCGCCGCGTGCTCGCTGTCACGCCGTTGCAGGCGCTCGGCGGAGCGGTCGAGCGCACGCACGATGAGGTCTCGGGCCGGACGGGGCGCCACGTGGGGGCGTGGGTGCTGCTGATCTCGGGTGCCGCGCTGCTCGCCGGCGGCGTGATCCTCGGGCTCGTGACCCCGCTCGGCGTGGTCGTGGCGTTCTTCGGCGGCATCCTGTCGTTCACCGGGCTCGCGCTCGGGTCGGTGCTGTTCATGCCGCCCGTGCTGCGGCTCGTCGGTCGGCTGTTCGGATCGAGCGCGACCGCACGGCTCGCGGCCGAGAACGCCCTCCGCTACCCGGAGCGCTCGTCGCGCATGGCGATCGGCGTCGTGATGGGCGTGACCCTCGTGACCATGTTCGCCGTGGCTCTCGAGTCCGCGAAGCGCCTCATGATGAGCCAGACCACCGAGGAGATCCCGCCGGAGTTCTTCGCGCCGTTCGACGCCTTCGCGGCCATCATGATGGTGCTCGTGGCGGTGTCGGCGGTGATCGCCGCGGTCGGCCTGGTCAACCTGCTCACGATCGGGGTCGTGCAGCGTCGGCGTGAGCTGGGGCTGCTGCGGTCGATCGGCCTCTCCAACGGACAGGTGCGCCGCTTGGTGCTGCTGGAGGCGACGCACATCACGGTCGCCGCGACCCTCACCGGGCTCGTGCTCGGCGTGGCCTACGGCTGGATCGCGGCGCAGTCGCTGCTCGGCTCGGTGCCCACGCTGCCGGAGTTCACCCCGGCCGGCCTCGTCGCCCCGCAGGTGCCGTGGCTGCCGGTCGTGATCATCGTCGCGGCGACCGCGGTCCTCACGCTCGTGGCGGCCGCGACGCCCACGCGCCTCGCGACGCGCGTGGCACCGGTCGAGGCGCTCGCCGCGGACTGACGCCCCTAGGCTGGACGGGTGCCGTCGCCGTTCGATCAGTCCACGTATCAGGTCCGCCTCGACTGGGGGGTCGCCGGGCTCCGGCGGCTCGCGCCGTCCGACGTGATCGTGGTGGTCGACGTGCTGCGGTTCTCGTCCGTCGTGGCGGAGGCTGTCGCGGAGGGCGCCGAGGTCCCGCTGGCCGGAGCGCTCGAGTGGTCGCGCAACGGGGCGGCGGTGGCGGCCGCTGCTCCGGCCGAGGCCACGGTGCTGCTCGGCTCGCTGCGCAACGCCCGGGCCGTGGCCGCAGCGGTGCAGGCGGAGCAGGAGCGTCGTCAGGGCCGCACCTCGGTCGCGATCATCCCGGCGGGAGAGCTCGACGAGGCAGGGGAGCTGCGCTTCGCCGCGGAGGACCTGCTGGGGGCCGGAGCGATCGCGGCGGCGCTCACCGACCGCGGCATCGACCACACGGCACCCGATGCGGCCGTCGCCGCCGAGGGTTTCCGGGCGCTGCGGCGGGCGCTGCGGCACCTGGTGGGGGCCACCGGCTCCGCGCGCGAGCTCGCGGCGGGGGTCGCGGCCACGGAGCGCCTGACCGCTGCGGGGCTCACCCCCCTCGCCCCCGTCGAGGCTGCGGCACTGGATGCGATCGACGCGGTGCCGGTGCTGCGCGATGGGCGGTTCGTCCGCCACACCTGAGCGCGCGGTGCCACCGGTCACACGGCGGACCGCCGCGCCGACGAGCCGATGACGGTGGCGCGGCGTAGGGTCGGGGCATGAGATACCTCCCCGCTCTCATCGTCGACGCCGTGCTCGTCCTGGTCTTCGCCGCGATCGGGCGGGCATCCCATCAAGAAGACCCGGCCGGGTTCCTCCTCACCGCCTGGCCCTTCCTGGTCGCGCTGCTGGTCGGGTACGCGGTGGCGCTGCTGCTCCCGGCACGACCGCGGCGACCGTGGTCGCTGGCGTGGGGTGCCGTCGTGTGGGTCGTCACGGTCGCGGGCGGCATGCTGCTGCGAGTGCTGAGCGGCGACACGGCCGAGGTGCCCTTCATCGTTGTCGCGTCGATCGTGCTGGGGCTGTTCCTGGTGGGCTGGCGGGGGCTCGCGGCGCTGGTGCGGCGCCTGCGCGCGTCGTCCGACCGGGGCTCGGCCTCCGCGCCGCAGACCCGCCCGTCGGCGGCGGCGTTCCCCGCGGCCGTGCCGGAACCGGGTGCGGCGGCCACGCGTGCCCCGGAGGCGTCGGCGGCGGACGATCCCGCCGAGGCGCCGGAGTCGCGCGACCCCGATCCCGCCTGAGCCGGCTCGCGGCGGACGGCGACTGCGCGGAGCCGCGGGCGTCGTCAGCGCGGCAGCTGCGCCGCGAGTCGGGCGTCCGTGGTGATCTCGCGGCGTGTCCAGGCGAAGAGGTGCCGGGAGTCGAACGTGCGCGAGCACCGGGCGCACGAGGTGGCCCGCGTCGGGCGGCGGTGGCGATAGGTCACGTGCCCCGCGGGGCAGTGCCCCACCCACGGCGCCAGCTCGACCGCGGTCTCGCCGTGGTGGGTGGTGCCGCCGACGTAGCCGAGGTCGGCGGCGACGCGTTTCCACGCGGGGCCGTGCGCCGCCGCGTGACCCGCGAGCGCATGGGCCACCTCGTGCAGCAGGACCTGGTGGATCTCGTCGTCCTCGAAGCGGGCGGCGAGGTAGCGCGATACCGTGATGCGCTTGTTCGTGTAGTCGCACTGCCCGGCACGGCGCTTGGCATGGTCGAAGTCGAACGTCCAGCTGTCGTCGAGGTGCAGCCGGATCAGTGCCTCGCCCCAGACGCGCACTCGGGTCAGTTCCGCCATGGGCTCAGGGTAATCCACGGCGGGGACATCGGGGTGCTTCGGCTCAGCCCGCGATGAGCTGCGACGGTCGGTGCCGTTCGGCGGCCTCGATCGCCAGCAGCACGGTCTCCAGCTCGCTGTCGGCCGCGCCCGACTCGCGCCGCAGGAACAGCGACTGCTTGAAGCTCTCCCGCGCGGTGTCGAAGTCGCCGGCCTCGTAGGCGTTCTTGCCGTGGTGCTGGTAGGCGAACGCGGCGATCGACAGCCAGCGCTGCCCCTCGGCCTCGGAGGCGCACGTGGCCAGCTCCTGCTCGGCGGCCGCATGGGCGCCGCGGTACTGCAGGATCGTGGCGTGCAGCACGCGGGCGCGCAGCACGTCCCGGCGGGTTCCGGCCATCCGCGCCTGGCGCACGGTCTCCTCGGCGAGCACGAGCGCCTCGTCGAGACGGTCGAGCACCTTCAGCAGCCACACGCGCTCGAGCAGTGCGGGCAGGGAGCGCTGCTCCTCGATCTCGGTCAGGCGGGCAGCGCACTCGTCGAGATCGACCAGTTCGCGGAGGGTCTCCCGGTCGTAACCCCGGATCAAACTCATTGCTCTCCTTCTGATGCGTCCCCGCCGCGTCCCCGTCCAGTGTGCCTGGCGTCTGCGCGGTCTCGAAGGCGGCGCGCCCTGGTCAGCGCAGGAACAGCGATGCGTCAGGGCGGGGCGACGCGACGGCGTCCGCGTCCGTCACGACGCGAGCTCCCTGGAGGAACGCCTCCGCCTCCGCGCCCTGGGCGATCTTGGCGGGGTGGGGTCCGGCCGCGAGCAGTCGCGGCAGCCACTCGGTGGGCAGCGGCGCGGCGGATGCCGCGAGCACGAGGTTGCCGAATCGCCGTCCCTTGAGCACCTGCGTGTCGGCGAGGATGCCGAGCTCGGGCAGCACGGCGGCGATGGTCGCGGCCTGGCGCCGGGCGAACGCGAGCCCCGGTCCGTCCGCGACGTTCACCAGCAGCACGCCACCGGGGGCGAGCAGCCCGGAGAGCTCGCGGTAGAACTCGACGCTCGTGAGATGGGCGGGCGTCTGCGCGCCGGAGTACACGTCCGACACCACGAGGTCGCAGGCGTGGTGCAGTGCGGCGGGCAGGCGCCCCACACCCTCCCGTGCGTCGCCGATGCGCAGCCGGATGGCCGCGCCCTTCGGGAGGGGGAGGTGCTCCCGGACGAGCTGCACGAGCGGTGCCTCCAGCTCGATCACCTGCTGGCGCGAGCCGGGTCGCGTGGCCTCGATGTAGCGGGGGATCGTGAGCGCGCCGGCACCGAGGTGCACGGCGGTGAGCGGACCGGCGGGCAGCTGGTCGATCACGGCGCCCATCCGCACGATGTACTCGAAGTGCAGGTGGGTCGGGTCGTCGAGGTCGACGTGCGACTGCGGGGTGTCGTCGACGATGAGCTCGAAGCCGCTCGTGAACTCGGAGGGGACGATGCGGGCGATGCCGCCGTGATCGAGCCGGGTCTGCGGGTGCTCGGTGTCTCGCGCGCGCGTCCGGCCCATGCTCCGAGCCTACGCGCTGCGCCGACCGCTCAGCGCTGGTTGCCGACCGCGCACGTCTCCTGCTCGAGCGTCTGACCGGAGACGTCCGGGGGCAGGGTGGCCCGCGCGTCGGGCGTCTCGGTCGGCGCGGGGGTCGCGGCGGTGCCGTCGGTCTCGCCCGGCGCCGGTGTCACGAGCTCCACGCCGCGGCGGGTCGCCACGTCGCCGGTCAGCTGCAGCGGCTGTCCGGACTTGATGGCCGCCCACAGCTGTTCGGCCGCGGCCTCGTTGGGCACCACGCGGTCGTCGTCGTCGGGGTCGACCACGTTGGGGTACTGCACGAAGACGAAGTCGCTGAACTTCACGTCCTTCAGGGCGAGCGCGAGCTGCGCGAGCCGGAGCGGGTCGTTGAGCGATTCGCTGGGGTCGATGTTGTCGGCCACGGCGTTCGCGATGCGCAGCACCTTCGGCACATCGGTGAGCGTCTCCTCGCTGAGCACCTTCTTCGCGAGGCGCGACATGTACTGCTGCTGGTTGGAGATGCGTGCCAGGTCGCTCTCGTCGCCCACGCCGTGCCTGGTGCGGATGAACTGCAGTGCCTCGACGCCCGACACGGTGCGCATGCCCGCCGGCCAGTCGATGCCCGTGTGCCGGTCGCGGATGCCCTCTCCCGCGATGCACACCTCGACGCCGCCGATCGCGTCGGTCACGGCCATCACGCCGTCGAAGCTGATGGCGGCGGCGAACTCGATCGGGATGTCGCCGAGCGTGCTGACGGTCTTCGCGACGCACGAGAGCCCGGCGTGCTCGAACAGGGAGTTCATGCGCGCCTTCTGCATGGCCGACGCGACGGAGCCGTCGGGCCGGGTGCACTCCGGCACCTCGACGCCGAGGTCGCGGGGGAGCGAGACGACCGTGACGTTGCGGGGCTCGGCCGAGACGTGCACGAGGAGGGTGACGTCGTTGCGGCGGAGTCCGTCGGCCTCTTCGCACCGCTCCGCGAACAGCGCGGTCGCGCGCTCTCCGCACTCGTCCGTCCCGGCGATCAGGATGCTGAAGGACTTGTCGGCGGGGTAGGCGCCGATGGTGGGCGGGTCGACCTCGGGGGCTCCCTCCAGCACCACGGCGTCGTCGCCGATGCGGGCGAACAGGTCGACGATCAGGAACGTGCCGACGCCGATGACGGAGACCAGCACGACGGCGAGGGAGATGCCGAGGAGCCGGAAGACCCGTCCGGCGGTGCTGCGCGTGCGCTGCGGGGCGTGGCGGGCGATGGTCGGGCGATCGGCGTCGTGTCCGCGGCGTGGCATAGGCGCGAGCCTACCGGCGGAGCCCGATGTTACGGGGGTGTGACGATTCTGGGAGGAACTTGCAGGGAATTAGTTAGTCGTGGATACTTTTTCCTATCCCCCGGTCTGCACCCGATGCCTACCTGGACTTTTTCAAAGAGGAGATCCCTTCATGCACAAGCGCATTCTTCCGGCAGTGGCGCTCGGCGCCGCCGCCACGATCGCCCTGGCCGGCTGTGCCGGCGGCAGTGGCGACAACGGCTCGGCCGACGGTGAGGGCAAGGAGCTCACCGTCTGGATCATGAAGGGGACCAACCCCGACGCGACCGCGTTCTACGACAAGGTCTCCGAGGCCTTCGAGGAGGAGACCGGCGCGACCGTCAAGATCGAGGAGATCCAGTGGGCCGACGCCCACGACCGCTTCGTCACCTCGATCGCCGGCGGCACCACCCCCGACATCGCCGAGACCGGCACCACCTGGACCGCCGAGTTCGCCGACGCCGGCGCGCTCCTCCCGATCGACGAGTACGTCGACGGCGAGAAGGGCCTGCGCGACGACCTGGTCGAGGGCCTCTCGGTCGCGGGCACGTACGACGACGAGCTCTACGGCATGCCGTGGTACGCCGGCGTCCGCTCGATCGTCTACCGCACCGATGTCTTCGAGGAGCTCGGGCTCGAGGCTCCGAAGACGTGGGACGACATCGTCACCGCGGGCGAGGCCATCAAGGCCGCCAAGCCCGACATGCTGCCCTTCCCGGTCGCGGGCGACGCCGAGTTCCAGGTCTACCCCTGGGTCTGGGGCGCCGGCGGCGAGATCGCCACGAAGGACGGCGACACCTGGACGAGCGAGCTGGACAGCGCCGAGTCGCAGGCCGGCATCGAGTTCTACACGGGCCTGGCCACCGAGCACGGCTTCTCCTCCGCGGGTGCCACCACCTGGAAGGAGACCGACCTCCGTGACGCGTTCACGCAGGGCAACGTCGCCATGATGCTCTCCGGATCGTGGACCCCGAACGCGCTCGTCGAGGCCAACCCCGAGCTCGAGGGCAAGATCGGCGCCGCGGTCATCCCCGGCCAGGCCGGCGGCATCGCCCCGTCCGTGCTCGGCGGCTCGCACCTGTCGATCTTCAACACCACCAAGAACGCCGACCTGGCGTGGGAGTTCGTCAAGCTCATGACCACCGGCAAGTTCGCCGAGCAGTGGTCGGACGAGACCGGCTACTTCCCGGGCGTGCAGTCCGCGATGGAAGAGGCCCTCGCCTCGACCGACCCGCTCGTCGCCCCGTTCGCGGAGCAGATGGTCGACGGCGGCGCGTCCGTCCCGGTCACCCCG
Source organism: Microbacterium sp. NPDC059771 (assembly GCF_042732495.1). Lineage (NCBI taxonomy): Bacteria > Bacillati > Actinomycetota > Actinomycetes > Micrococcales > Microbacteriaceae > Microbacterium > Microbacterium sp. NPDC059771. The sequence goes on from NZ_JBHWHK010000001.1 coordinate 1,142,924, forward strand.
AACTTCGGCGCCGTGCAGGCGAAGAAGACGACCAACGCCATGATCCAGGCCATCCTCAGCGGGCAGAAGGACGTCGCGACCGCGACGAAGGACGCCGCTGCGGAGATGACCGAACTGCTCAACCAGTAAGGAACCACTCCTTCCATGTCGATGGTGCAAGCGCCACTGCCGGCCACGAAGGCGGAGTCCACCTCCGCCTCCGTGGCCGGCGGCCGGAAGAAGCGAGGACTCTCGCTCGTCACGGCCCGTCCCTGGCTTCTCCTCGCGCCCGGGCTGATCATCCTCGCGGTGCTCATGCTCTGGCCGCTCGTCCAGGTGTTCATCTACTCGCTGCAGGACTACGGACTGCGCGAGATCAACACCGGCGAGAACAACTGGATCGGCCTGGACAACTACGTCGAGGCGCTCACCAACCCGACCCTGTGGACGGTGGTGCTCCCCAACACGGTCGGCTTCGCGGCCGTCGCGGTGTTCACCACCGTCGCACTCGGGACCCTGGTCGCGCTGCTGCTCGCGCGCCTCGGCACCGTGTGGCGCACCATCGTGTCCAGCTGCATCATGGTCGCGTGGGCGATGCCCGCCGTGACCGGCACCTACGTCTGGACGTTCATCTTCGATGCCGACCGCGGCATCTTCAACTCGGTGCTCCAGGACCTCGGCCTCATCGACGGCCAGGTCAACTGGTTCACCAACCAGTGGTCGTTCTACGCGATCGTGCTGCTCAACGTCGTCCACCACGGCTTCCCGTTCGTGGCGATCACGGTCCTCGCCGGGCTCCTCGGCGTCTCGAAGGAGATGCTGGAGGCCGCGGCCCTCGACGGCGCCGGTGCGTGGCGCCGGTTCTGGAAGATCATCTTCCCCACGCTCAAGCCCGTGTTCTCGGTCGTCATCATCCTGTCGACCATCTGGGACTTCAAGGTCTTCGCGCAGGTCTACCTGATGCCCGGCGGCAGCGGCGGCAACCGCCAGGTGCTGAACCTGGGCGTGTGGTCGTACGTGGAGTCGTTCGGGCAGAACCGCTACGGCTTCGGCGCCGCACTCGCGGTGCTGCTCACCCTCGTCCTGATCGGCATCACGATCGTGTACATCCGGTCGCTCATGAAGGAGGACGAGCTGTGAACCCGCGCCCCCGGCTCCGCTCGCGCATCGGTCTCGGGATCGGCGTCGCCGCCGTCCTGATCTTCACGCTGTTCCCCGTGTACTGGATGGTCTCCAGCGCACTCGACGGCAAGGCCTCCAGCGGTGGGCAGTCGCTCCTGCCGCAGGAGTTCACGTTCGACAACTTCGCGTTCGTGCTCACCGAGGGCGGCTTCGGCACCTACCTGCGCAACTCCGCCATCGTCGCGCTCGTCACGGTGCTCGTCAGCGCGCTGGTGTGCCTGCTCGCGGCGGTCGCCGTCGCGCGCTTCCGCTTCAAGTTCCGCACCACGATCCTCATGATGATCCTCGTCGTGCAGATGGTGCCGCTCGAGGCGCTCGTGATCCCGCTGTTCCTCCAGGTGAAGAGCCTCGGCCTGCTCAACAGCATCATCGGTCTGATGGTGGTGTACGTGGCGCTGTCGCTCGCGTTCGGAATCTGGATGCTGCGCGGCTTCGTCGCCGCCGTGCCCGTCGAGCTGGAGGAGGCCGCGTACATCGACGGCGCCAGCTGGTGGCGCATGTTCCGCTCGGTGCTGCTGCCGCTCGTGATGCCGGGTCTCGTCGCGACCAGCATCTTCAGCTTCATCACCGCCTGGAACGAGTTCATCTTCGCGATGACGATCCTCGGTGCCCAGACCGACCAGTACACGGTGTCGATCGGCCTCAAGTCGTTCTTCGGCCTCTACTCCAACGACTGGGGCAGCATCATGGCCGCATCGACCATCATCACCGTGCCGGTCATGATCTTCTTCGTGATCGTGCAGCGTCGGCTCTCCGCCGGCATGGTCGCCGGGGCGGTGAAGGGATGACCGACGAGCTGGAGCGCCTGGCGAACGGCGTGCTGTGGCCGGGCTTCCTCGGTACGGAGGCGCCCGCGTGGCTTCTCGATGAGCTGCGCGATGGACTGGCCGGTGTCGTGTACTTCGGGCAGAACGTCGGAGAGGGGCTGCCGGCGCTGAGCGCCCAGATCCTCGACGCGAACCCCGCGGCGCTGATCGGCGTCGACGAGGAGGGCGGCAGCGTCACGCGCCTGGAGTCGGCCACCGGTTCCACGCTCCCCGGCGCGGCGCAGCTCGGCACGCTCGACGATCTCGTCGCCTCGGAGCGCACCGGTGCGGAGCTCGCCCGCCGCGTGCGGGCGGTGGGCGGGAACGTCGTGCTCGGCCCGGTCGCCGACGTCAACACCGATCATCGCAACCCGGTCATCGGCGTGCGGTCCTTCGGCGCGGACACGGAGCTCGTGTCGCGCCACGCGGTCGCGATGCTCGACGGCATCCAGGACGGCGGGGCGGCGGCGTGCGTGAAGCACTTCCCGGGTCACGGCGACACCCACGTCGACTCGCACCATGCGCTGCCCCGGATCGACCTCGACCTCGACGAGTACGAGCGCGAGCACCTGGAGCCGTTCCGTGCCGCGGTGGAGGCGGGCGTCGACGCCGTCATGACCGCGCACATCGTGGTTCCCGGGTGGGGCGACGCTCCGGCGACCCTCAACCCGCGCGTGCTCGGCATCCTGCGCGACTGGGGCTTCGACGGCGTGATCATCACCGACGCGCTCGACATGGCCGCGATCCGCGAGACCGTCGGGCTCGGCGGCGGCGCGGCACGTGCCCTCGCCGCCGGCGTCGACCTGCTGTGCATCGGCAATCCGACCAACCCCGGCGAGGCGGCGCTGCCCGACCAGGATCTGCGCGACTTCCGTGCTGCGCGCGACGGGATCGTGGCTGCGCTGCGCGACGGCTCGCTGTCGCGCGAGCGCGTGGAGGAGGCCGCGGGACGCGTGGCCGCCCTCGCCGCGAAGCTGCAGGCGCAGGCCGCCCGCGAGCACGCCGGGCAGCAGCCCGTGGACGGCTTCGACGCGCAGGACATCGCCCGGCGCGCGGTGACCCTCGTGGGCGCGGCGCCGGAGTCGGCCGAGGCGCTCGCGGTGATCGACGCCCGCCGTCGCTCGACCCTCGCCGTCGACAGCGCCGCGTCGTACGTGGCCAGCGCCCTCGCGGGCGACGGTGTGCGCGTCCGGCTCGATGTCGCCGCGCGTCCCGTGACGGAGCAGGACGACGTGATCGCCGAGGTCGTCGCGGCCCCGGGCACCACGGTGGTGCTGGTGGACCGGCCAGACGCGGAGCCGGCACAGCGCGCTCTCGTGGAACGCACCGCCGCCCGCGACCCGCACGCGGTCGTGGTGAACGTGGGGCTGCCCGCCCGCACCCCGCTTCCCCTGCCGACCGTCGAGGTCGGGGCGGCCAGCAGGCTCGGGGCGCAGACCGCACGGGAGGCACTCCTGGGTCGCTTCCCGCTACGGCAGAGGTCGACCACCGCCGGTTGAGACGGGATCAGCGCATGGACGACGACGTTCTGGCCACGGTGCGGCGCTCCCTGCCCAGGCTGAGCGCGGCCGAGGGCCGCGTGGCCGAGACCATCCTCGGCGACCCCACGCTCGTCGTCGACCTCGCGATCAACGATCTGGCGCAGCTGTGCCGCACGTCGCTGTCCACCGTGGCGCGGTTCGCCCAGTCGCTGGGGTTCAGCGGCTACCGCGAGCTGCGGGTCGCGGTCGCCCGCTCGGTCACGCTCGCCCAGGCGCAGCAGGCGCGCTTCGGCCTGGACACCACCGCGATCGATCCGCACGACGGGCCCGGCGCGATCGCGGCGAAGCTCGCGGCGCAGGAGATTGACGCGATCGAGAAGACCGCCCGTGCGCTCGATGAGGCCGCCCTCGACCGGGTCGCGCGTGCGCTGGTGGCCGCCCGCCACATCGACCTGTTCGGTCAGGCGGCGTCGTCGCTGACGGCGCAGGATCTGCAGTTGAAGCTGTCGCGCATCGGGTGCTCGGTGTCGCACTCCGCCGATCCGCACCTGGCGATCACGACCGCGTCGCTGCGTTCGCCCGAGGACGTCGCGATCGCCTTCTCGCACGGCGGGGAGACGGCCGAGACGGTCAGGGCGCTGGAGGTGACGCGCGACACCGGAGCGCTCGCGGTCGCCGTGACCAGCGATGCGGACTCCCCGCTCGCTGCGGCGGCGGACGTGGTGCTGCTCAGCCAGGCGCAGGAGTCGCCGTATCGCATGGCGGCGATGTCGAGTCGGATCGCACAGCTCGCCCTGATCGACGTGCTGTTCGTGCGCGTGGTGCAGCACCGCGGGGAGCCGGTGGCCGTGTCCCTGCAGCGCACTCACGATGCCGTGCCGCCGCGCCGTCCGCGCCGCGCGTAGGGGGGTGACGGCAGGGAGGCTCAGTCCACGTGGTCGCGGGTGCTGGCGATCGCGCGCGTGGCGATGCGGTGCGCACGGGCCAGGCTGCCGCTGAGCGAGAGCCCGGCGAGCACCCCGGCGAGGAAGCCGCCGGCGAACGCGTCTCCCGCGCCGATCGTCTCCACGACGGGCGCGTCGAGGGCGTCGCTCTGCGCGCGATCCCCGTGGTCGAACGCCACGGCGCCGGCCGGGTCGGTCACCACGACGAACCGCGGCTCGGGGAACAGCGCGCGGAGGGCGTCGGGGTCGCTCGTGCCGAACACCGCCGCGGCGTCCGGCCTGGTGCAGAACAGCACGTCGGCGTCGCGGGCGAGTCCGCCCAGCAGGCGCTTCGCGTGGTCTTCCCTCCCGCGCCAGAGCGCCGGGCGCCAGTTGAGGTCGAAGCTCAGCAGCGCGTGAGTGGGACGGTGGTCGCGGAACAGCGCATCCTGCGCGGCGGCGGCCGAGTCCGACAGGGCTGGCGTGATGCCCGAGGTGTGCACGAGCGCGGCGCGGGCGAGGAGGGCAGCGGCCGCGGGCGTCTCGAGGGTGCGCGGAGACAGTGCGGCGGCGGCCGACCCTGCCCGGTAGTAGTGCATCGTGCCCTCGACCGTGCCGTCCGGTCGGGGCGACAGCTCCTTGACGTACAGCCCGGTCGGCGCGTCCGCATCGACCTCGATCGCGCTGTCGTCCACGCCGTGGGCGCGGAGCTCGCCCGTCAGGAACCGGCCGAACCCGTCGTCGCCGACGCGCGAGACCACGGCCGTGTCGACTCCCGCCGAGGCGAGCGCGATCGCGGTGTTCCACTCCGCGCCCGCGAGCGAACGGTCGAACGTGCGGCAGATCTCCAGGGCGCCGGCGGTGGCCGGGACGAGGGCGACCATGCCCTCGCCGAAGCAGACGGCGAGCGGAGTGGACTCTGGCACGTTCTCGACGGTACCCGATCCCGAGTCCCGCGCGTGTCGATACCGGATCGCAACCTCCGCCTATTTGGCATCCGCGATCCGGCTGGGTACCTTCGAGGAATCACCGTCTCCGGGGCGACGACGCCCCGGGTACGCGCAACGAAGCGCCCGACAGGGAAGGTCACACAATGCACCAGTCAGCCATGCGTCGGCGAGGGATCGTCGCCGTCACCGGAGCGGCCATCGCGGCTCTCGCTCTCGCCGGATGCGTCGCCAGCGAGCGCGGCGACAACGGTTCGGAGGGCTCGGGCGACGTCGACGGCACGTTCGTCTTCGCCGCGTCGTCCGATCCGGCGAGCCTCGACCCCGCGTTCGCGCAGGACGGCGAGACGTTCCGCGTCTCCCGCCAGATCTTCGAGGGTCTGGTGGGCACCGAGCCGGGCACCGCCGACCCCGCGCCGCTGCTGGCGGAGTCGTGGGAGTCGTCCGAGGACGGCATGTCGCACACGTTCCAGCTGAAGGAGGGGGTGACCTTCCAGGACGGCACCCCGTTCAACGCCGAGGCGGTCTGCTACAACTTCGACCGCTGGTACAACTGGACCGGTCTGGCCGCCTCCGAGGCGTTCGGCTACTACTACAACAAGCTCTTCAAGGGCTACGCGTCGAACCCCGCCGACGCCGTCTACAAGTCGTGCACGCCCGACGGCGAGAACTCCGTCACGATCGAGCTGAACAAGCCGTTCGCCGGGTTCATCGCCTCGCTGTCGCTGCCCGCGTTCGGCATGCAGAGCCCGTCCGCGATGCAGGAGTTCGGCGCCGATGAGGTCGGCGGGTCGGCCGAGGCGCCGCAGCTGTCCGAGTACGCGATGGGCCACCCGGTCGGCACGGGCCCCTACCAGTTCGAGGAGTGGGCGCCGGGCGAGCAGGTCACGCTCAAGGCCTACGACGACTACTGGGGCGACGCGGGTCAGGTCGACGAGATCATCTTCCGCACGATCGACGATCCGACGGCCCGCCGCCAGGCGCTCGAGTCCGGCTCGATCGACGGCTACGACCTCGTCGGTCCCGCCGACACCAAGGCGCTCGAGGACGACGGCTTCACGATGGTGTCGCGCCCGCCGTTCACGATCCTGTACCTGGCGTTCAACCAGGCCGTGCCCGAGCTGCAGGACCCGAAGGTGCGCGAGGCCCTCTCGTACGCGGTCGACAAGGACGCGCTGATCAGCCAGGTGCTGCCCGAGGGCACGCAGAAGGCCACGCAGTTCGTGCCCGAGGTCGTCAACGGCTACAACCCCGACGTCACGACCTACGACTACGACCCCGAGAAGGCCAAGGCCCTGCTCGCGGAGGCCGGCTACGACGAGTCGAACCCGCTGAAGCTCACCTTCAACTACCCGGTCAACGTGTCGCGTCCCTACATGCCGGACCCCGAGCAGATCTTCACGGTGCTGTCGTCGCAGCTGTCCGAGGTCGGCGTGGAGACCACCCCGGTGTCGGAGGAGTGGGTCGAGTACCTCGACCGCACGACCGGCACCTCCGACCACGGCATCCACCTGCTGGGCTGGACGGGCGACTACAACGACACCGACAACTTCGTCGGCGTGTTCTTCGGCCAGCAGAGCTCGGAGTGGGGCTTCGACAACCCGGAGCTGTTCCAGAAGCTGACCGAGGCTCGCGGCGTGTCCAACCTGGAGGAGCAGACCGCGCTGTACGAGGACATCAACGAGATGGTGGCGGAGTTCATCCCCGGCGTCCCGCTCGCGCACCCGGCTCCGACGCTCGCGTTCGACCCGCGCGTGAAGAGCTACCCTGCCAGCCCGGTGAACGACGAGGTCTTCACGGACATCGTCCTCACCAAGTAACGGCCTGACCGACCGAGACCCCTTCGTCTCGTCGCTCCGCTCCTCGCTCAGGGACCGGACCGGGAAACCATCCCGGTTCGGTCCCTGAACGAGCGGAGCGAGACGACGGGCCTGATCGACGGAGATCTTCGTGCTGCGCACCATCGGCAGGCGACTGCTGTTCCTCATCCCCACCCTGTTCGGGCTCAGCATCCTGCTGTTCGCCTGGGTCAGGGCCCTTCCCGGCGGCCCCGCGGTCGCCCTCCTCGGCGAGAAGGCCACACCCGAGGCGATCGCCAGGGTCAACGAGCTCTACGGCTTCAACAAGCCGCTCATCGAGCAGTACTTCATCTGGATCACGCGACTGCTGCAGGGCGACTTCGGCACCTCGATCCAGACCAACCGTCCGGTGGTGGAGGAGTTCTTCCGCCGGTTCCCCGCCACGATCGAGCTGAGCGTCATGGCGCTCATCTTCGCGGTGGGCGTCGGCATCCCGCTCGGCTACTGGGCCGCGCGGCGACACGGCAAGTTCACCGATCACGCCTCGGTCGTGCTGAGCCTGATCGGCATCACCATCCCGGTGTTCTTCCTGGCGTTCATCCTCAAGTACGTCTTCGCGGTGCAGCTGGGCTGGCTGCCGTCCGACGGGCGGCAGAACCCGCGGATAGACGCGACGCATCCCACCGGGTTCTACGTGTGGGACGGCATCATCACCGGCGAGTTCGACGCGGCGTGGGACGCCATCCTGCACCTCATCCTCCCGGCGCTCGCGCTCGGCACGATCCCGCTGGCGATCATCGTGCGCATCACGAGGGCGAGCGTCCTCGAGGTGCAGAACGCCGACTACGTGCGCACCGGGCGCGCGAAGGGCGTCGGCTCGTCGACGCTGCGCAGCCGCTTCATCCTGCGCAACGCCATGCTGCCGGTGATCACCACGATCGGTCTGCAGACGGGACTGCTGATCTCGGGGGCGGTGCTCACCGAGACGGTGTTCGCGTTCCCCGGCATCGGCTCGTTCCTGGCGCGGGCCATCTTCACGCGGGACTTCCCGGTGCTCCAGGGGTTCATCATCTTCATCGCGATCGCGTACGCGCTGATCAACCTGGCGGTGGACGTCTCCTACAGCTTCATCGACCCGAGAGTGAGGGTGCAGTGATGTCCCTCCTCATCGTCCGAAAGGAGGCGGTCGCATGAGCATCGCCCTCCCACCCGCACAGGGACCCTCCGCCGAGAGCGGGGGAAGCATCGACACCGTCGCGATCGCGCAGGCCGATCTGAAGAACGGCGGCGGCTTCTGGAGCGACGTGTTCCGTCGACTCCGCCGCAACCCGACCGCATGGATCGGCGCGGTCATCGTGCTCGTCTTCCTGGCGATCGCCCTGCTGGCACCGGTGATCGCCCCGTATCCGGAGACCGCGCTCCCCGGCGCGAAGTTCATCACCCCGACGCACATCCCCGGACCGGGCGAGCTGCCGGAGTTCCCGCTCGGGCTCGACCGCTTCGGCGGCGACGTGCTCTCGAAGCTGATCTGGGGCGCGCAGGCGTCGCTGCTCATCGGTGTCGTCTCGACCGCGATGGGGCTCGTCGGCGGCATGCTGCTCGGGCTCATCGCCGGCACGTTCGGCGGCTGGGTCGACACGGTCATCATGCGCGTGGTCGACATCATCCTGTCCGTGCCGAACCTGCTGCTGGCGGTGTCGATCGCGGCGATCCTCGGCCAGACGCCGTTCGCGGTCATGATCGCGATCGGTGCCTCGCAGGTGCCGATCTTCGCGCGGCTGCTGCGGGCGTCGATGCTGCAGCAGCGCTCCAGCGACTACGTGCTCTCGGCGCAGACGCTGGGCCTCGGCCGCGGCCGGATCACGATGTCGCACGTGCTCCCCAATGCGATCGGCCCCGTGATCGTGCAGGGCACGCTGACGCTGGCGACCGCGGTGATCGACGCGGCGGCGCTGTCGTTCCTCGGGCTCGGCGGCGGCCGCCCCGAGACCGCCGAGTGGGGGCGCATGCTCACCTACGCCCAGGCGGAGCTGGCGATCGCGCCGTGGCTGGCGTTCCTGCCCGGCATCTGCATCGCGGTCACCGCGCTCGGCTTCACCCTGCTGGGTGAGGCGCTGCGCGAGGCCATGGACCCGAGGACGAGGGCACGATGAACACGCGAGACGAGGGCGCCGCGCGCGCTGCGAGGGAGAACCGCATGTCGGACGAGCCGCTGCTGTCGGTCGAGGGACTGGCGGTCGACTTCGCCACCATGGACGGCGTCGTGCACGCGGTCGAGGGCGTCGACCTGGAGATCCGACCGGGCGAGACGGTCGCGATCGTGGGTGAGTCCGGGTCGGGCAAGTCCACCACCGCGATGGCCATCATCGGGCTGCTCGCCGGGGGCGGGAAGGTCGCGGCGGGCAGTATCCGCCTGGACGGCCGCGAGATCGCGCACGCCTCGGAGAACGAGCTGCGCACGATCCGGGGGCGCGACATCGGCCTGGTCCCGCAAGACCCGATGTCGAACCTCAACCCGGTCGCCAAGATCGGCACGCAGGTCGCCGAGACGCTGCTCGCGCACGGCCTGGCCACGCGGCAGAACGTGCAGGGGAAGGTCGTCGAGGCGCTCACGGCCGCGGGCCTGCCCGACCCGGAGCGCCGCGCGAAGCAGTATCCGCACGAGTTCTCCGGCGGTATGCGCCAGCGCGCGCTGATCGCGATCGGGCTGGCGTGCAAGCCGCGGCTGCTGATCGCCGACGAGCCCACCAGCGCGCTCGACGTCACGGTGCAGCAGACCATCCTCGACCAGATCGGCGAGATGACGCGCGAGCTCGGCACGGCGGTGCTGCTCATCACGCACGACCTCGGTCTCGCGGCCGAGCGGGCGGAGCGGGTCGTGGTGATGCACCGCGGCAAGGTGGTCGAGCAGGGGCCCGCGCGGCAGATCCTGGAGGACCCGCAGCACCCGTACACGCAGTCGCTCGTGAAGGCGGCGCCCTCGGTCGCGGTCGCCCGGCTGCGGCCGGAGGCGTTCGTGCGCGATACGTCCGCCGCGGAGCAGCCCGCGGAGGAGAAGCCGCGCGACCACATCGTCGAGATCGAGAACCTCACGAAGGTGTATCCGGTGCGGGGCAAGCACGAGGACTTCGTGGCCGTCGATGACGTGTCGCTGGCGATCCCGCGCGGCGAGACGGTCGCGATCGTCGGGGAGTCCGGCTCGGGCAAGACGACGACCGCCCGCATGCTGCTCAAGCTGATCGAGCCCACCAGCGGACTCATCCGCTACGAGGGCAAGGACGTCTCGACGCTCAGCAGGGCGGAGACGAAGGAGTTCCGGCAGCGCGTGCAGCCGATCTTCCAGGACCCGTACTCGAGCCTGAACCCGATGTTCACGATCGAGCGTTTGATCGCCGAGCCCCTGGAGTTCTATCGGCGGGGGAGTGGCGCCGACCGTCGCAAGCGCGTGCGGCAGCTGCTCGACGACGTGGCGCTGCCGCAGTCGATGCTGCGCCGCTACCCGTCGGAGCTGTCGGGCGGTCAGCGGCAGCGCGTCGCGATCGCCCGGGCGCTCGCGCTCTCGCCCGACCTCATCGTGTGCGACGAGCCGGTGTCGGCGCTCGACGTGCTGGTGCAGGACCAGATCCTGCGGCTGCTCGGCGACCTGCAGTGGGAGTACGGCCTGAGCTACCTGTTCATCTCGCACGACCTCGCGGTGGTGCGGCTCATCAGCGACTACGTGTGCGTGATGAAGGACGGGAAGCTGGTCGAGGCGGCGACGTCGGAGGAGATCTTCACGAATCCGCGCGACCCCTACACGCGGCGCCTGCTCGCCTCGATCCCGGGCAACGAGCTCGGCATCGCGTCCTGAGACGGGGGAGCGAGCGCCAATACCGCAGGTTCTGAGATTGGTCAAGGACTGTGCTTGCCATGTCGCGGAATCGTGGGTATAGTTGGTAGTTGCGCTCGCTCCTCCCTGCCCTCATATGGTGGTCGGCATCCGTTGAGCTCTCGAGCGCGAACTCCACCTGACGACAAAGGAATCGAGAAGCCCTGCGGGGCTCACGGAGGTTATTCCCTTGGCTGCTGCTCCCAACGCATCCACATCCACCACCACCAAGAACGGACGCGGAGCTTCCCGTCTTTCGTTCGCCAAGATCTCCGACACGCTGACGGTCCCCGACCTTCTCGCTCTGCAGACCGAGTCCTTCGGTTGGCTCGTCGGCAACGACGCCTGGAAGGCGCGCGTGGCCGAGGCGAAGGCCGCCGGTCGCACCGACGTGAACGAGAACAGCGGTCTGGGCGAGATCTTCGAGGAGATCTCCCCGATCGAGGACCTCGGCGAGACGATGCAGCTGTCGTTCACGAACCCGTACCTGGAGCCGGAGAAGTACTCGATCGAGGAGTGCAAGGAGCGTGGCAAGACCTACGCCGCGCCGCTGTACGTCGAGGCCGAGTTCATGAACCACCTCACGGGTGAGATCAAGACGCAGACGGTCTTCATGGGCGACTTCCCCCTGCAGACCGACAAGGGCACGTTCATCATCAACGGCTCCGAGCGCGTCGTCGTTTCGCAGCTCGTCCGCTCGCCCGGTGTCTACTTCGACAAGACGCCCGACAAGACCTCCGACAAGGACATCGTCTCGGCGCGCGTCATCCCGAGCCGCGGTGCCTGGCTCGAGTTCGAGATCGACAAGCGCGACCAGGTGGGCGTGCGCGTCGACCGCAAGCGCAAGCAGTCCGTCACGGTCTTCCTCAAAGCGCTGGGCATGACCAGCGAGGAGATCCTGGCCGAGTTCGCCGGCTACACCTCCATCGAGGAGACGCTCGCGAAGGACACGATCGTCACCAAGGAAGACGCGCTGCGCGACATCTACCGCAAGCTGCGTCCGGGCGAGCAGGTGGCCGCCGAGGCTGCCCGCGCGCTGCTCGACAACTTCTACTTCAACCCGAAGCGCTACGACCTCGCCAAGGTCGGCCGGTACAAGATCAACCACAAGCTGGGTCTCGACACCCCGCTGACGGAGTCGGTGCTGACGGTGCAGGACATCGTCGCGACCATCAAGTACCTGGTGCGTCTGCACGCCGGCACCGAGGAGACCTTCGAGGGCATCCGCGGCGGCAAGAAGACGGAGATCCGTCTCGCGACCGACGACATCGACAACTTCGGCAACCGTCGCATCCGCGCGGTCGGCGAGCTGATCCAGAACCAGGTCCGCACGGGTCTGTCCCGCATGGAGCGCGTCGTCCGCGAGCGCATGACCACGCAGGACATCGAGGCCATCACGCCGCAGACGCTGATCAACGTGCGCCCCGTCGTCGCCGCGATCAAGGAGTTCTTCGGAACCTCGCAGCTGTCGCAGTTCATGGACCAGAACAACCCGCTCGCGGGTCTGACCAACAAGCGCCGCCTCTCGGCCCTCGGCCCCGGTGGTCTGAGCCGCGACCGCGCCGGCGTCGAGGTCCGTGACGTCCACCCCTCGCACTACGGCCGCATGTGCCCGATCGAGACCCCGGAAGGCCCGAACATCGGCCTGATCGGTGCGCTCGCGACCTTCGCGCGCATCAACTCGTTCGGCTTCATCGAGACCCCGTACCGCAAGGTCGTCGACGGTGTCGTGACCGAGCAGATCGACTACCTCACGGCGTCCGAGGAGGTCGACTTCAACATCGCGCAGGCCAACGCGCCGCTCGATGCGAAGGGTCGCTTCCGCGAGAGCCACGTGCTCGCGCGCCCCAAGGGCGGTAGCGGTGAGGTCGACCTGTTCCTGCCGGAGGAGATCGGCTACATCGACGTCTCGCCGCGCCAGATGGTGTCGGTCGCGACCTCGCTCGTGCCCTTCCTCGAGCACGACGACGCGCAGCGCGCGCTCATGGGCGCCAACATGCAGCGCCAGGCCGTGCCGCTGCTGCGCAGCGACTCGCCGCTCGTCGGCACCGGTATGGAGGGTTACACCGCCATCGACGCGGGTGACGTGATCACCGCCGAGAAGGCCGGTGTCGTCTCCGAGGTCTCCGCCGACCGCGTCGTGGTCATGCTCGACGAGGGCGGCACGCAGGAGTACCACCTGCGCAAGTTCGACCGCTCGAACCAGGGCACCTCCTACAACCAGAAGGTCGTCGTGTCGGCCGGTGAGCGCGTCGAGGTCGGCGAGGTCATCGCCGACGGCCCCGCCACCGAGAACGGCGAGCTGGCCCTCGGCAAGAACCTCCTCGTCGCGTTCATGACGTGGGAGGGCTACAACTTCGAGGACGCCATCATCCTGAGCCAGGACCTGGTGAAGGACGACACCCTCTCGTCGATCCACATCGAGGAGTACGAGGTCGACGCCCGCGACACCAAGCTCGGCAAGGAGGAGATCACCCGTGACCTCCCCAACGTCAGCCCCGAGCTGCTGAAGGATCTCGACGAGCGCGGCATCATCCGCATCGGTGCCGAGGTCCGCCCCGGCGACATCCTCGTCGGCAAGGTCACGCCGAAGGGTGAGACCGAGCTGTCGGCCGAGGAGCGCCTGCTCCGCGCGATCTTCAACGAGAAGAGCCGCGAGGTCCGCGACACGTCGCTGAAGGTGCCGCACGGTGAGCAGGGCACGATCATCGCCGTCAAGGAGTTCAACGCCGAGGACGGCGACGACGAGCTCGGCTCCGGCGTGAACCGCCGCGTCGTGGTCTACATCGCCCAGAAGCGCAAGATCACCGAGGGTGACAAGCTCGCCGGCCGTCACGGCAACAAGGGTGTCATCGCGAAGATCCTGCCCGTCGAGGACATGCCGTTCCTCTCGGACGGCACGCCGGTCGACATCGTCCTCAACCCGCTGGGCATCCCGGGTCGAATGAACTTCGGCCAGGTGCTCGAGACCCACCTCGGGTGGATCGCGAAGCAGGGCTGGAAGGTCGAGGGCACCCCGGAGTGGGCCGCCAAGCTGCCGGAGCAGGCCTTCGAGGCCGCCCCCGGCACCAAGGTCGCGACCCCGGTGTTCGACGGCGCCAGCGAGGAGGAGATCGCCGGTCTGCTCGACTCGACGCTCCCGACGCGTGACGGCCTGCGCCTGATCGACTCGAGCGGCAAGACGCAGCTGTTCGACGGCCGCTCCGGCGAGCCGTTCCCGGCGCCGATCTCCGTGGGCTACATGTACATCCTGAAGCTCCACCACCTGGTGGACGACAAGATCCACGCCCGCTCCACCGGTCCGTACTCGATGATCACCCAGCAGCCGCTCGGTGGTAAGGCGCAGTTCGGTGGACAGCGCTTCGGTGAGATGGAGGTGTGGGCCCTCGAGGCCTACGGCGCCGCGTACGCCCTCCAGGAGCTCCTCACGATCAAGTCCGACGACATCCTCGGCCGCGTCAAGGTGTACGAGGCGATCGTCAAGGGCGAGAACATCCAGGAGCCCGGCATCCCGGAGTCGTTCAAGGTGCTCATGAAGGAGATGCAGTCGCTCTGCCTGAACGTCGAGGTCCTCTCGGCCGACGGCACGCTGGTCAACCTCCGCGACACCGACGACGAGGCGTTCCGCGCCGCAGAGGAACTCGGTATCAACATCTCCAGCCGCTTCGAGGCCGCCTCGATCGACGAGATCTAATCCTTCGGGAGCCGGGGACCGCCGTGTCCCCGGCTCACCGAAGCAGACTTCTCAAACAGAATTTCCGACACAGGAGAACTAGTGCTCGAGTCCACAACCTTCGATGAGCTTCGCATCGGCCTGGCGACCGCAGACCACATCCGCGCGTGGTCCTACGGCGAGGTCAAGAAGCCCGAAACCATCAACTACCGCACCCTCAAGCCGGAGAAGGACGGTCTCTTCGGAGAGCAGATCTTCGGCCCGTCCCGTGACTGGGAGTGCGCCTGCGGCAAGTACAAGCGCGTCCGCTTCAAGGGCATCGTCTGTGAGCGCTGTGGCGTGGAGGTCACCAAGAGCTCCGTCCGCCGTGAGCGCATGGGTCACATCGAGCTCGCCGCTCCCGTCACCCACATCTGGTACTTCAAGGGCGTGCCCTCGCGCCTCGGCTACCTGCTCGACATGGCGCCGAAGGACCTCGAGAAGGTCATCTACTTCGCCGCCTACATGGTCATCTCGGTCGACGAGGATGCTCGTCACCGCGACCTGGGCACGCAGGAGAACAACATCCGCCTCGAGCTGAAGACGCTCGGCGACCGCCGCGACGCCAAGATCGCGGAGCGCCTGGCCAAGCTGGAGGAGGAGCTCGCGGCTCTCGAGGCCGAGGGTGCCAAGGCCGACGCCAAGAAGAAGGTCAAGGACGCCGCCGAGAAGGAGATGTCGCTCATCCGCAAGGGTGCCGACGAGGCGATCCTGAAGCTGGAGCGCGTGTGGGAGGACTTCCGCACGCTCGAGGTCGGTGCCCTGCGCCCGGAGGACGACGTCTTCCACGAGCTGCAGGACCGCTTCGGCCAGTACTTCGAGGCCTACATGGGTGCCGAGGCGATCCAGCGTCGCCTGGCCGCGTTCGACCTGACCGCCGAGGCCGAGAGCCTGCACCTGCAGATCTCGGAGGGCAAGGGCCAGCGCAAGATCCGTGCGATCAAGCGCCTCAAGGTCGTCAACTCGTTCCTCGAGACCGGCATGAGCCCGGCCGCGATGGTGCTCGACGTCGTTCCGGTGATCCCGCCGGAGCTGCGTCCGATGGTGCAGCTCGACGGTGGCCGCTTCGCGACCTCCGACCTGAACGACCTGTACCGCCGCGTGATCAACCGCAACAACCGTCTCCGTCGCCTGATCGACCTCGGTGCCCCCGAGATCATCGTCAACAACGAGAAGCGGATGCTGCAGGAGGCCGTCGACGCGCTGTTCGACAACGGCCGCCGTGGTCGCCCCGTCACCGGTACCGGCAACCGTGCGCTGAAGTCCCTGAGCGACATGCTCAAGGGAAAGCAGGGTCGTTTCCGTCAGAACCTGCTCGGCAAGCGTGTCGACTACTCGGGCCGTTCGGTCATCGTGGTCGGCCCGCAGCTCAAGCTGCACCAGTGCGGTCTGCCCAAGCAGATGGCGCTCGAGCTGTTCAAGCCGTTCGTCATCAAGCGCCTGATCGACCTGGGTCACTCGCAGAACATCAAGGCCGCGAAGCGCGCCGTCGAGCGCACGCGTCCCGAGGTCTGGGACGTGCTCGAGGAGATCATCCGCGAGCGTCCGGTGCTGCTCAACCGTGCACCCACCCTGCACCGTCTGGGCATCCAGGCGTTCGAGCCGCAGCTCGTGGAGGGCAAGGCCATCCAGCTGCACCCGCTCGTCTGCGCGGCGTTCAACGCCGACTTCGACGGTGACCAGATGGCCGTGCACCTGCCGCTGTCGGTCGAGGCTCAGGCCGAGGCCCGCGTGCTGATGCTCGCGTCGAACAATATCCTCAAGCCGTCGGACGGCCGTCCGGTGACCCTGCCCTCGCAGGACATGATCATCGGTCTGCACCACCTGACCACGGTCAAGGCCGGCGCCAAGGGCGAGGGCCGTGCGTTCGGCTCCGTCGGTGAGGCGCAGCTCGCGTACGACGAGGGCACGCTCGACCTGCAGGCGAAGGTCCGCATCCGCATCCCGGGTCTGGCCTTCCTGGAGGGCGAGGCTCCCGAGGGCTACGAGAAGCACGGTCTGGTCGACGCGTCGCTCGGTCAGGCGATCTTCAACGACGCGCTGCCGAAGGGCTACCCCTTCGTCCGCGAGCAGGCCGACAAGGGCAAGCTGTCGCAGATCGTCAACAAGCTGGCCGAGGAGTACCCCAAGGTCGAGACGGCCGCCACGCTGGACCGCATCAAGGATGCCGGTTTCTACTGGGCGACCCGTTCGGGTGTCACCGTCGCGCTGAGCGACATCCTCACCCCGCCGAACAAGGCGGAGATCGTCGCGGGCTACGAGAAGCAGGCCGCGAAGGTCCAGTCCCAGTACGAGAAGGGCCTCACGACCGACGCCGAGCGTCGTCAGGAGCTCATCAAGATCTGGACCGAGGCGACCGACGAGGTGCAGGCCGCGATGAAGGCGCACTTCCCGGAGGACAACACCATCAACCGCATGGTGTCCTCGGGCGCCCGTGGTAACTGGCTGCAGATCCGGAACATCGCCGGTATGCGCGGTCTGGTGAACAACCCCAAGGGTGAGATCATCCCGCGTCCGATCATCTCCTCGTACCGCGAGGGTCTGTCGGTGGCGGAGTACTTCATCGCGACGCACGGTACCCGTAAGGGTCTGGCCGACACCGCTCTGCGTACCGCCGACTCGGGTTACCTGACCCGTCGTCTGGTGGACGTCTCGCAGGACGTCATCATCCGCGAAGAGGACTGTGGCACGTCGAAGGGCCTCGAGCTCCCGATCGCCGCGCCGAACTCGCAGGGTGAGCTGGTGCGCGACGCGAACGTCGAGAACTCGGTGTTCGCCCGGACGCTGGCCTCCGACGTCGTGAACGCGGCGGGCGAGGTCCTCGCCTCGGCCGGCGACGACGTGGGCGACGTGCTCATCGACAAGCTGGTCGCTGCGGGTGTCGAGACCATCAAGGTCCGCTCGGTCCTGACCTGCGACTCCGCCGTCGGCGTGTGCGCGCAGTGCTACGGCCGTTCGCTCGCGACCGGCAAGACGGTCGACATCGGCGAGGCCGTCGGCATCATCGCGGCCCAGTCGATCGGCGAGCCCGGTACCCAGCTGACGATGCGTACCTTCCACACCGGTGGTTCCGCGTCGGCCGACGACATCACGCAGGGTCTGCCCCGTGTGCAGGAGCTGTTCGAGGCTCGTACCCCCAAGGGTGCGTCGCCGATCGCCGAGGCCGACGGCCGCATCACGATCGACGAGACCGACAAGGCCAAGAAGGTCATCCTGACGCCCGACAACGGCGACGAGCCCGTCGTCTACCCGGTGCTGAAGCGTGCGACGCTCCTCGTCGAGGACGGCCAGCACGTCTCGGTCGGTCAGCCCCTGCAGGTCGGCACGCTCGACCCCAAGGAGGTCATGCGCGTCATGGGTGCCCGCGAGGTGCAGAAGTACCTCGTCGGCGGCGTGCAGGGCGTGTACCGCTCGCAGGGTGTGCCGATCCACGACAAGCACATCGAGGTCATCGTCCGCCAGATGCTCCGCAAGGTCACCGTCGTCGACCACGCCGACACGACCCTGCTGCCGGGTGAGATGGTCGACCTGAAGCGCTACCAGCAGATCAACCGCGAGGCCGTGGCCGAGGGCAAGCGCCCCGCGTCGGGTCGCCCGGAGCTGATGGGTATCACGAAGGCGTCGCTCGCGACCGAGTCGTGGCTGTCCGCCGCGTCCTTCCAGGAGACGACCCGCGTGCTCACGCAGGCCGCCATGGAGGGCAAGCGCGACCCGCTGGTCGGTCTCAAGGAGAACGTCATCATCGGTAAGCTCATCCCCGCCGGAACCGGTCTCTCGAAGTACCGCGACGTCACGGTCGAGGCCACCGAGGAAGCCAAGAGCGAGCGCTACCCGAACCGGATCTTCGCATCCGACGGCGCGTACGCGGACGGCGACTTCGGCTACGTCGACTTCGACGCGTTCTCGACGGACGACATCACCCCCGGTACCTACAACTGAGGTGTGACTGAGTGAACGAAGGCCCCGGGCATCGCCCGGGGCCTTCGTCGTCCCTCGTCGCGTTCGGGCACGCAGTTCGGCAGCGCTCCGGAGCGCGGGCAGGCGCGGTAGGGTCGGCGAGTGAGCACTGAGACTTCCCCCGGCGGCTCGGCCGTCGTCATCGGAGACGCCCTGATCGACGAGATCCGGGATGACAGCGGCGTCCGCGAGTTCGTCGGCGGAGCCGCCCTGAACGTGGCGGTGGGTCTGCGGCGGCTCGGAATCCCCACGACGCTCATCGCGATGGTCGGAGAAGACGTCGCAGGCGCGCACATCCGCGAGTATGTGGCGGACCACGGCGTGCGCCTGATCGCGAGCGCGGCGCCGCACGGGTCGTCGCGCGCCGTCGTGACCCGGGCCGCGAACGGCGAGCCGAGCTACGTCTTCAACCGTGCCGCCCAGGAGCGCACGATCCGCTACTCGGACGAGGCGGTGGCCGCGATCGCGGACGCCGACCTCGCGGTCGTCAGCTGCTTCCCGTTCGACGCTCCCGCCGAGGTCGACGCGCTCGCGGCCGCCCTGGACGGTGCGCGCCTCGCGATCGACCCGAACCCGCGCACGGGCATGCTGAGCGACCGCGACGAGTTCGTGCGCGGCTTCGAGCGTCTGGCCGCGCAGGCCGAGGTCGTGAAGGTCGGCGCCGACGACGCGGCGGTGCTCTACGACGGCGACCTCGACGTGCTGCGCTCCCGTCTCCGGGGGCTCGGCGTGCGCGCGGTGCTGGCCACCGCGGGGGCGGACGGCGCGGTGCTCGAGTCCGACGCCGGCACTTCGACGGCCCCGATCTCCGCGCTGCCCGGGCGCCTCGTCGACACCGTGGGGGCGGGCGATGCGACGCTCGCCGCCGTCGCCGGCGGTCTGGTCGCCGCTGCTCCGCAGGCCGCAGGGGAGTGGGAGGCCCTGCTGCGACGGGCCATGGACATCGCGGCCGCGACGTGCAGGGCCGAGGGCGGTCTGCTGCGCACGCCCGAGTCGCTCGCCGAGTCCGACCGCGGGGTGCACGGCAGCTGACGCCTCGATTTCTCGACCCCGCATCGTGCGGGTATGATGGATCTTCGTGCCCCCGGTTGGCTGTTGAAGTCGGACGGGTGCGCTCTGGCGAGTTACCCAAGTGGCCAAAGGGATCTGACTGTAAATCAGCCGTCTTCGACTTCGGGGGTTCGAATCCCTCACTCGCCACCACGGGCCATTCCCGGATCTCGAGGATTTTGTTCTCGTATCTCAGAAGGCCAGGTCACAAGAAGAAAGCCACCGGAATCCCGGTGGCTTTCTTCGTTTCCATTAAAAATCCGGTCGACTCCGTCGGTGGCGCCAGGTGATGACAGGATGAGGGCGTGAACGAGCTGATGCTGAGAGACGCTATCGCGATCTGGGACCTCCGTCCCAACGACTGGGGAGATCCGTACACAACCGCGAGGAACGTGCCGTTGAAGTCTCCCGGCGACCTCGCCGACGACGACGTCGAGGTGCTTCGAGGTATCGATCTGAGTGTCCTGGATGGTCGTGAACGCATCCGCCTACTCGACATCCTCGCGATCCGTGGTTCGGGACGGGAACGCGCCGACGCATACCGCAGGATGGTCGCTGCAGTCGCTGATGAGGCTGCAGCCGTCGAGCTCGAACGCGAGGACATCGAGCAGTGTGAGAGGGCTATCGAAGTGGCCCTTCGTTTCAAAGGGGAAGTCGGAAAGGAGGGCGCACGTCTTGAAACGCGCTTGGTCGCGCGGCTTCTCGCGTCCGCCATCTACGCGGAGGTGATCCTGATCTCCGATGTACTGTTCACGCACAGTCTTGCCCGGGGCCAGGCGGCTGCCATCGCGTCTCATCTACGCGATCTTGCCGCAGGTGAGGCGCCGTGGGACGGGAGACACCTTCGGGAAGTAGCGGCGAACTGGCATTACTCGATTGGTGAGACGTCCCCGGCGTTCGATGACACTGTCTGGATCATTGACAGCCTCATAGGGGAAGCGGACTCCGTGCGCTCGTCTCGGCCGATGCACGCGGCCGACGCGCTCGAGAGCGCGCTGAAGTACCTCCGCACCATCCCGCAGTCAGAACGGGCGTCACGCGGACTCGCAGAGGCGGATAAGCGGATCAAGGCGAAGATCGATGCCGCAAACTCTGAAAGGCATCGTTTCCTCGCCACCGTGCGTGACGAGGAGGTCGACGTCAGCATTGCCGCGAAGCGGGCATGGACGGCGACGCGTGGGCGTGAGCTCGGAGAAGCCATGCACGTGCTTCTGGATCAGCGAGACCTTGCGGACTATGCCCAGATGCGGAGAGCGGGTGAGGCGAGCAGCAAAGCACTGTTCTTCTCCACGGTGCACATCTCGGCTGACGCGCGCACGATTGCCCGCAGCGATTCCGGTGAGATTTATGGGCTTCCGCACGAGGTGTGGGCGCAGATGGTCGAGGCCTACGACGAACGGGTTGGGTGCACTGTCGCGGAACACATCGTCCCGATTTGGCAGTCCATGAGGGCTGACCATGCGCTTCGTGTCGACGACTTCCGAGCGCTGACGAGAGTTAGCTCCATCGTGCCGGCGGGTAGGGAGTACTCCGTGGCTCGGGCGCTCGCGTATGGCTACAACGGAGATTTCTTCACGGCTGCGCAGTTGCTGGCGCCGCAGGTCGAGAACTTGGTTCGGGTGCACCTCGCGAATGCTGGCGTCCTCACCCGTTCGTATGAGGGTGGCGTGCAGCAGGAGGTAGGGCTTTCGTCGTTGATGGAGCGACCGGAGGTGGCATCGGTGTTCGGGGACGACCTCGCGTTCGAGATTCGGGCTCTGTTCTGCGGCCCGCTCGGGCCGAACCTTCGCAACGAATACGCGCATGGCCTCGTGAGCGACTCGGGACAGGGGACGTATGCGAGCGTCTACGCATGGTGGTTGATGTGGAAGGTCGTGAATCAGCCTTTCGCCAATCCGCATCATGATGTCGACGCGGCTGCCGGTCGAGAACCGGCACTACCCGGGCGCGAATAGGGAGCGTCAACTAGGTTGCTGACGGCCTTCACCTTCGAACGCTGAGATCCACCGTTGCTGAGCGTCGTATCGCACGTCGTAGTGCCGGCGAACTGCTTCGTGCTTCTTCGCGTGGTGCGTGCGGCATCTGGCGACGGTTGACCACACGAGGGGTGAATCAACCTCTTCGTACTCGTGCGCGAGCTTGTTCCGCATAGCGACCATGGCCGTGTAATCCGGCACGCTCTTCTGAAGGTCGCGGAAGTCGCCGGGTAGTCCGCCCGCTTGCTCACCGAGCTGAATAAGACGGCCCACCACCGCTCCGAGAACAATGTCGTCGGCCGCATAGAAACGCTCTTCCCCCGCAGCCGCGAGGACGTCGATGTAGCCGAAGATCTCTGTCAGGTTGCCCAGACATTGCAGAATCTTCGCCTGCTCCAGCGGTTCCCACGCGCTCAGCGGTGTCCGTTCGATCCGCACCTCGGGTACTGAATGGTCACGCGCGCTCCACCGTCCAGTTGCGCGCTCGCGCGGCTGAGTCACAGGTCGACCGCGCTCGTTGCGGCATCCCGGCCTCGCGGTGACCGGTCGGAGATGAGGTGGATCTCAGCGTCGAGGATTTGCTCGATTCCAAGTCGTGCAGATTCCAGGTCGAGGAGATCCACGCCATGGTCGGCGGTGACGATGATCTCCCGGTTATCCGGCGCGTAGGCGGGGGGAGATGCCGGCACGCGCGGGTTGGTAAGTCCATGCGAGCGGAGGATCTGCTGGATCAGTTCCGTGTGATGGTGAAGGCTGGCGGTCATACCTCGTCTATGCGCGGTGGATCCGCAACCGTGTGCCACCTCCGTCGCAGCGGGGAGCACCTGATACCAGATCGCCGAGCGCTGAAGGCATCATTCGACGCCATCTGAGGGGTTCGCTGCTACACGTCGAATGACTCGAAGGTGCCGAAGTGATTGATGCTGCCGGGGTCCGATCTGGTGAAGTTTGGATGCAGCTCTGGGAGGGGATAGTTCTCGCCCAAACTCGATACGCCGATCCATGAGCCACCTATGAGACCGAGAAGAAGTGCACGACAATAGGTCGCGAGGGTGAGTTGGCTGTCCCGGCCACCTGCCCTCAAGGACGAGTTCAAGGCAAGTGCATGAGACGAAGCGCGGGTTGCGTGTTCTACGTTGAGAAAGTGGGAGACGGAAACGAGTGATTGAGCTGAGAGCGACTGTCGGGCCAGCGCCCGGCCCGGGACATGGTGAGTGCTTCATTTGGTTTCGCGACACTGACCGTCGCGTAATCGCAGTAGATGCCGGAGGTGCAGCCTCGGTTGGCGAACACGCGGGTTCGCACAAGCCCAGTATCCTTATCCTGAGTCACGACGACCATGACCACATCAATGGGGCTGTGGCGCTCATCGAAGCGGCGCGCGGGGCCCTACAGGAAATGTGGGTACCTGCGGAATGGGCAATTTTGCTCGCTCAAATCGCTAAGACGACACAGGACGCGCTCCTCGATGGTGGGGACACCGTCGTCAGTGTCGACGCTGTCAGTGAGTACATAAGGGCCAAGATCGTGGAGTCCGCCGCCGAGGGTGACGGAGAAACTCCGCGCTTGGACGATGTTCTGAGTGAGGCGAACCGGAATATTGAGTCGTGGAGGGAAGAACCAGCCTCGTCCCAGAAGGGGATTCTGATCCGAGAGCAATCTCGTCGTGCAGGGGGATGGTACGGCGCGAGGAGCGTTGAGGAGATAATCAATCGCGTCAAAAAGCGTGCGGGGGCACTGCTCAAGATCTTCAATACGGCGTACGCCAACGGTGTACAGCCGAGGTTCTTCTCCGTCGACCTCGCTCGTTCCGGTGCGGCGCATGGTGGGAGACGACAGCGCGGACTTAACGGGACAGTCACCCTGGTGAACGCGGACGAAGCGCCGCGGGCGCTCGCGGTGACGGTTCCCGCCGGACTGCCCTACACTTACGCACTCACTCGGCTAACCGTACAGAACCGTCGAGCGCTCTCCACGTTGCTGTGGAGCGACGTCCTTATGCCGTATGGCGGCGTCCTGATCTGGAGCGATACCGACGGAGACTGGCTCAAGGATCCCGGCCAGGGCGGATTTCGTAAGCTCACGCGAACTCTCGCCGCCTGCTCAGCTCCGCATCACGCCTCGGGAAACACGGCGCACGATGCAGTGTGGGATGAGCTTCGACACGCTCCCGACGATCTGCTCGTTGTGAGCGCCGGCGGCCAATGGAATCAGTCGTACCACAAGGACTACACGGCGTTGCAAGCGAGACGGTGCTGCACCCGGTGTCGCAATGTGTCCTGGAACTATCAAGAGGTGAGGCTCTCGTCATCCGCTGGCGGGCGGATGGTTCTGCATCAAGCGTGCCTAGGGGTTCACTAGGGCTCCGCCTAGCGGGCATCGTACGCTCCACGCCCGGATTCAACGCGACCGTCCCAGTCCACGGAGGAATGTCGCCTGCGTGGGTTATCCGACGTTCCACTCAGCCGTGGCGCAGGCTTATACAGTCGCGATGTATAAGCCTGCGCCACAACCGACGCCTGGTCCGGTCGCACAGTTCGATTGTCGAGGAGGCTGCCCATGCTGCAACGCGGCAAGACATCAGATCGCCGCCGCCGTCCACAAGGTGCACCGACCTCCTCCGTGGAGAGCTCCACTATGGTGCTCTTGAGTAGTTGGTAACCGACAAGGCGGGGCAGCCATGGGATTCAAAGTTCGTAAGTCCATCAAGATCGCGCCCGGCGTACGCCTCAACGTGTCGAACAAGAACCTAGGGCTCTCCGCTGGCGTGCGCGGCGCTCGCGTCAGTGTGAACACAAATGGGCGCACCACGCGAACTGTAGGTATCCCAGGCACCGGGATCTCGCACACGTCGACCACCACGTCGAGGCGGGCGCCGGTTTCGTCGTCGACGCGCACCACGCAGCCACCTCGGTCGACGAGGCCCGCCGCGCCAAAGAAGGTAAAGCCTGGTCTGACGTCTCCCGCGTGGGAGAAGCAACTCTTCAAGCAGATCAACGGCGTCCCTGACGCAGCCGCCATCCATGCGGTCGGGCGGCAGCATCCGACAGCTGCGGCGACCGCGGCAATGGTCGAGATAATTCACGTGGTCGGCCCGAATAAGGACGACGAGCGCGGCCGAGTTCTTGCGGGTTGGCTGTTCGACACGGGCTACGATCCCTCCAGCGACCCGTTCATCACCAAGTACATGGAGCGCGCGAAAGTCAGCATCCCTGTGGCGATAGGAATCACAGCCGAGATGCCCTGGGATCGCCAGGCGATGGGTCTACTCGTTGCTGAGTTGGAGCAAGCTGCCGGGAACCTCGAACGCGCAATCGCGGTCGTCGAAAGTCTCGAGCCCACAACGGTTGCCGCTGTGTCGCTCGCAGAACTCTATGCGCAAACGGCTCGCTGGGCGGATGTCGTCGATATCACGAACGGGCTCGCCAACGACGACGTTGCGGCGACCTTCCTTCTAATCCAACGAGGCGCAGCACTGCGAGAGCAGGGATACTATGAGGCCGCTCGTGAGGCGTTGAAGGAAGCTCTCCGACCGCGCTCACGTCCCATCGAACTACGGCATCTCGCTCTCGTCGCGCGAGGGCAGACCTATCTGGTCGAAGGCAAAAAGGCTATGGCGAGAAAAGACTTCGAGCGAGTGCTTGCCGACAACGCCGCGTACCCAGGTCTCCAGGAAATGCTGCAGGCGGCAGCCAGCTGACTGCCTCGCCGCCGAGCCGATGATCTGCCCGCATCTGCACGATCTTCGGAGCCTCGATGGCTATGGCGATGTCATCAGAAGCCGCACGGAGGGCCGCCTATAGCCCTCGAATGAGTTACCCAGCGAATCGTTCATCGCACTCAAGCGAGATCGCGCACGTTCCACTCGTCTCGCGACGTGGCGAGGACAAGATCGTCTGCACGGAGAGTGCGGGCGATACGGAGGAGCTTGTCGGTCTGCCGCCCGCGGGTACCCTGCGAGAGCTGCCCGCTCACCTTCGCTCCTACCAGCACTACGGCATCATCCATCGGCTGGGAGGGTGCAGCACGCGTGCGCGGGTGCCTAGCGTCGTCGGTGAGCGGCGAAGGCAAATGCGGTGGTTGTGGCCAACGCTACCGCGACGACAACGGCAGTCGCCACATTGACCGTCGCCGGTGCGGCACTGACCGAAAGTGAATCCTGTCTCAGGATCTGCGCCCTGCTCGATTTCTCGCCCAACTCAGGACGCTGTTCGACTGCGATGGGGTGGAACACCCTAGCGACATCCACGCCGGGTGCAGCGATCTCTGTACACGAGCGGACGTCCTTCTTCGCGCGCGCGTGTATCGAGAGGCGGACCCACAGCCCGGCGGCTAGAGGCAAAGCCAAAGCTGTCAAGCTCAAGAAGGTCGTCTGAGCCAACGCCGCTACCCACTCACCGGATCCGGGGAACGATGCCCGCACGGTTGCAGCGCCGACAGCGACGAGAGCCAGCACATGCGTGCTCCCCAAGAAGACGGCCGCGTCCGGTTGGGTCTGCGCAAGGGCGGACCAATTCGTGAGCACGTAGAACGCTGTGAAAGCGATGGCGGTGAGGCCCACGCTCATCATCCCTCCCAAGAAGGGACCAATGATGGGCCTGAAGCTGCCGCCCACGGTCACGGCAAGGCAGAAGAACGCGGCGATGGCGTAGTAGACGCGCAGCGCCTTACGAAAGTCTTGGCGGTCTAGGCGAAACAGGAGCAACGTCATGCCTGTCTGAAGGAGGGTGACGGCGACGAAGATCGTCGCGGCGACCCCGTCCAGTCCTGCGTCGTTACTCGAGGCGAGCGGAGTCGCGAGTCCAAGGAGCACAGCGATGAGTGTGGACATCACTTTCCCTTTGCCGAACAAACGTGTGCTGAGGGCAGCCGCATAGGTGAGCCATGTCGTTACTTTTCCAGCTCTCGTCGCCATTCGTTCTCTTCTCCCTCGTGTTTCTCTGGGTGGTGTTGTTCCACGATCTCAGCTGGTCGCTCTACGTGCTTGGTTGCGCAGCAACCGCCGGAGGCATGATGACCCTTCTCTCCTCAGCGGAGATGAATGAACCGGCCGGCGGATTAAGGCGGGTCCTTCTCCTCTGTGCTGCGTGTGCCGGAGCCGTAGCCGCGCTGCTCTGGGGGCTGTCACTGTCGCCGCTGGTCGTGGGCATCGTCGCGCTACTGACGTTGCATGTGCCGGGCTTCGCCGGTCTGTGGATTGTTCTCAGGGGAGAGGGGCAGCAGGGCGAAGACGTAGGCGAGCCCGGACCATCCGGCTCGGGCTCGTCGCGCTCTCAGTGCTAGACCAGAGCTGAACCCGGCGAAGTTTGCCAGGTGGGGGGGCTTGCTGTATCTGGCTCGTGATTGTCGGCACTACGCGAGGGCGCCGGTCGGACAGGCTCGCGAGCCCCATGGGGAGGGACGAGCCGTGTGCCGAATCCGTTGCGATCGGTGAGACCTTCTGTCGGATCGATCCCCTGGCAGTGAACGTCTGTCCGATGTGACGCTCCGTTGAGGCGACACCGATAGGTTCAAATCATGCGACGTACGAGCTCCGCAATGACGACACCAATCCTGGCCATCATCCTCAGCGTCGCCGTGACCGGATGCAGCTCCGCCGTTCAGTACGAACCCAACGGCACACCGACTGCCCAGAGCGCACCTGTGCCAGACACGGTCGGCACGCCACTCGACGAAGCGTGGACGTCGCTCACCGCCGTCGGGCTCACCGTCGACGCTGAGGATGTGCGTGAGGGCCGATCCATCTGGAACCGAATGAACTGGGTAGTCGTCACCCAACAGGTCACCGGACAGACCACCGTGACGCTCGGCGTGGAGAAAGAGAACGATCCTGGCTGCTGGGAACGCGCCACCAACTGCGAATGGGTGCCCGTGCTCGGTTTCGACGCAGCGGGTGACGCAAAGTCCGAGCAATTCGAACTCGACGGCGGACCAACTCGCCTGACCTACACGGTGTCGGCAACCGCTACGGCCGAGGGCAAGCGCACTGCGGATATTTACTTCCAGGACGTAGCTCTCGACACCGAATCCAGCTATGTCGACACCATCATCAACGTCGACCAGCCCGGCGAAGGAACCGAGGATCTCGGGGCGCGTCGTGGGGCTTTCTACGTCGCTGTCAGTGTGCGGGAGCACGATGTTGAAGGGGTTGCGATCCACGTCGTGGTGGAGCAGATGCGCCCGGCCGGCGAGTAGCTCAAGGTGAGGGCTCGCTGTCCTCGTCGTCCTCACGCATGATTGATCCATCGCTGTCTGATGCGTCTTCGTCGCGATGCGCGTTGAAAAACGCCGAGTGGACCAGGCGCCAGATGAACCACCACGCGTAGAACGCGGTCGCTGAGTTGATGTGGTCATCATCGACGAGCCCGTGGGCGACCTCATTGCGGAGGTTCGGGCCGTGTGCGCTGCAGAACAACGCGCGAATCTCGAAGACAACGTCGGGTCCGAACACTCGCTCGACGTCGTCCCCTTTCATGAGCGCGCTGAGACCTCTCTCCGTTTCGATGCCGTCCTCGATGGTGCTCGTCACCATGCCGGCGTTCTGGAGCTTCACTCGCACGATGTTCTCCAGCTGCGGGATCAACAGGTGCGCGGCAGTCAGGAAGTCGCCGCCGTAGCCGTAGTGAAGCCCCCGTGCGACGAGGGATTCTCGTCCAGACGGAACCGACGAGCTCTCGCGAGCGATGAAGGTGAAGTCAGCGATGTTCAATGGGTGCTGCGCCGACAGGATCATCCACGAAGGTGCGAGGAAACGTTGAACGCAAAGGTCGACGCGGATACCGAATTCACGGGTCATCACACGCCACAGGTGAGACGGCATTGCGTAGGTCACGTCGTCCTCACTGCCGGAGGAGCGTGCGACGGTCCGTCCATCCTTCGCGAACTGCACGTGAGAGAACAGGTGCGACAACGGGTACTTCTTCACGAGAGCCTGATTGTTGGACTTATTGGCCGCGAAGTCTGTCAGAGGTAGCCATTGCAGGAACAGATTCAGCGCATCGCCGAGCTCCTGACCGTCAATTGCTTCCGCGAGGTCCGGCATGTCTTTCGGGATCGGGACCTCGCGGCGAGTCGACTTCATGAACGACAACGTGGCGGTGCCGGCGCGACGAATCATCCGGGTGAGTTCGACATGGAGCTGATCCATGCCGCGGGACGGCCGTTCGGCGCGGGGAATCGTTGCGAGGCGGTCGAGGGCCAGCTCCAAATCGTTCCCAGCCCGGGCCGCCGAGTCTGTGCGGTGCTCGGCGAGCAACGCAACGGCCTGGTCGCGAAGCATCAGCACTGCAGCGGCAACATCATCGAAGTGCGCCTGACGGTCGCCGGCAAGAAGGTGCCATGCGCCCGCCTCCTCGCGAAGCAACCGTGGCATGTACAGGTCGCTGGCCGAGATCGCCACGGACCGCAGGTGGGCTGCGACCTCAGATGCTCGCGACCGGGGTCGACGCTGCTCGCGCAGGTTCTCCGCGAGGCGGAGTACTTCGTTCGCGTTCGTGCACGCGAGTAGGCGATCCAGCAACGTCTGTTCGAGCCTGTCGCCGGGTGTCATGGTGAGCGGACCAAAGCGAGGCGCGAGATCGAAAGCGCGCCCTACCGCGAACGACACGTCGTAATCGAAGGGGCGGCCGGCGTACTCCGCGAGAACGTGCTCGATGACCTTTGCCGACGTCTCGACCCGTTCGAGACCTTTGGTGCGTGCAGCCAAGAGTTCGAGGACCCTCAGTCGGGTCGGTGCGTCGAGGTCGTGGGCTACCACGTGGCGCAGAATCTCGATCTCATGATCTTCCAGGGTGTGCGTGGATACCCATCTCCCGTCTGGGCGAGGGCGAATCGGGACGTACGACTCGTCGCCACCGTCCGGATGGGTCATTAGCTCCCGGACGGCATCAATCAGCAAGATCACCTCATGGACTTGAGGGTCGTCAGGCGCCGTAGGCCGCTCATCCTCGGCGACAAGTAAGCCGCCACCGGCCGCGCGGGCGACGACCTCCGCCCAACCTTCAGCCACTTCGTCGCTCATGCTCGCACCCTACTGTGGGCTCGCGACGTTCTTCGCGGTACAGCAACCGCAGCTGCGGCGTGCGGCGTGCGTTCCGTAGAAGTTGCGGGACGCAGAAGGACTGAGCGACGCCAAGGCGCGCGCTCGATGAGGGGCTTCCGCCCTACCCAGCTGATGCGTGATGGCCTCTTGTCCTCTACGTTCGACGTGTGGGGATCAAGAGCGCTGACTTGAACAGTGTGCACTTCGCCGAGTTGGTTGACGCACTGCGAGATGCGGATGACATGGGGGTGCTGCTCCGTGGTCATCTCTGGATCGAGGCTCTGCTCGAATACGTGACGCGCACCAAGCTCGAACGGCCGGACGCTATCGACTGGGGCAACGCTCGCTTTGAACACAAGTTGGCCTTGGCAGAAGCGACAGCTGCGGTGGATGTCCCCCTGGTTCGAGCAATTCGGAGCTTCAACCGGCTCCGGAACAAGAGCGCGCACGAAATGCTCTTCACCATCGAGTTGGATCAGGTCAAGACGCTGGTCGGCCTCACTGATGAGTCAATGAAAGCCTCCATTCACCGTATCGCCGATGAACAGCTCGAGGTTGTCCGCCAACTCGAGAAGTACGAGGCGGAGGGTGTCGAGGTGGACATCGCGCCCGAAGTCCTCCCGTACCTCCGGGTGCTCACTCCAACTCGTACTTTGCTGTTCGCGTTCGTCGTCTGCGCAGTGCGTAGCCTTGCGTTTGACGGAGCATTGGAGGTCGCGTTCGACAGTGAAGAACGCGAGCCGAAGTCCATCTTTAGGAGAATCGACGCGGAGATGGAACGGCTCACCGGTGGACTATTCCGATATCAACCGGGTCAATGAGCCGCTCCCGAGTGCGGCCACGCGATGCCCCGCTCTTGAGGAGATGAACGCCCATCCGCTGCTCCGGGTACCGCTCTCGTCAATGTCCACGAAGATGAAGGGCCGCGTCCAACGCGCGGGTGGTCTCCGTGAGCTTCGCGTGGAACTGGTAAGCACGCTCAGCTCGAGCGCACCGGTCCGCGCTTCTTGTTGACCGCCTTCACCTGAGCGAGCAACTCGGCATCCGAGGTGTCGTACAGACGTCGGAGGGCAAGCGCGAGGTAACCGGCACCGTTGAGCACGTCGGCGACGGTGAGTGAACTCTCATGCGACCCGCTGTTGCCTATCCACTTCACCGCTTCCAGCAGGTCGGCGACCTCCGAGTTCACCCCTCGATAGAGCTCGATGCGCTGGTGCGTCTTGAGCTTAACGACCTTGTTCTTCGCACTGTGTACCTGCCGCTTCACCTTCTTCGCTGTTAGAAGCTCTTCGACGGCTTGACGGAGTTGGTTCGCGACAGCGCTCGCGTTCAACCAGACGACCTCGCTCGCCGCGCGGACGGCAGCTTGGACTTTCGCCGGCGTCCGGGCGGGAAGATCTATGAGCAGCGGTGCGGGGTTCATGTAACGGACGTGGTACTCGTTCGTGAAGATCTCCACGAGTTCGTCTTCGTCGAAGTCGAGGACATACCGCCAGTCGCCGGCGATAGAGACGGCCTGACCACAAGCGCTGCGAGCGCATGCGAGGTGACCCTCAAACGTTCCGGACAGCTCGTCGCGAGGCCCCATCTGCTGGTTCGCGAGCGTGACAGTCTCGTCCGACTTTTCGTCTCGGTGGTGCGTGAGCTGCTTGGGTTCGAGGGTCGGACGCCCGCACCGTGGGCACGCGTGGCGGGGCCAGTCGTCTTCTTGCAGCCAGGTGCTGTAGGGCGTGAGAACGTGATGCACTCTCTGAAAGTACCGTCCCATGGGATCATCAGACGGTGGCTGTGTTACTGGGATCAAAGGCGTTAAGAGCGCTCAGCTTCGTCGAGACGCTTGCCGACCAAGGGGTTCGGCCGACGTTGGATGATGTCGACGCATTCGTCGAAGCAGTCACGAACTGGGCGACCTACGATCCCTACTGGGACGAGGTGCGTGTGCGGACAGTCGCTTACCTGCAGGACGCGCGGCTCCTTGTTGACGACGACGGCCGGGCGGCACTCACCGATGCCGGCCGTGCCCTCCTGCATGCGTCGGAGACCGTTGGCGACACGGTCGAAGTTGTCGGCAGGCTCTCGGACCCTTTCACGTACGCGTCGGTCCTTTCGCGCATCGACGCGGTCGATGCGTCTCTTGTTGTGGATCCCTACCTCTATCCCGCCGACCTGCATGCGCTCCTGCAGTTGACGAGCGTGCAGCGAATCCTTGTGAAATGGGCGGGCCTGCCGCGGGTAAAGCCAAACGAACGCATGCGTCAGCTCGCAATCATGCTCGGAGCCCGCCCGGACGTGGAGATGCGGTACGTCCACGAACAGCCGACGGAGCTCCACGACAGACTCGTCTTGTCCAGTTCGTCGAGCAGCGCACTGCAACTGGGGACTTCGCTCGGCGGAACCCAGATGACGGTTCTCACCCAGTTGAGCGCAGAGACGGCGTCATTGCTCAGGCTGCACTACGAGAAGATCTGGGCGGCGGCCACGGTGCTCGATCCCATCGGCCGCGCCTCAACTAAAGGGGAACTGCCCGACGAGAGGTGAAGTTGAGGTGCTGCTCGCACACTGGAGCTGGCGGCGATGCCGCATCCCCAGGGCACTATCCCTAACTGCACCGCGATGGTGCCGACGAGCTGCAAGATGGCGCCGACCGCCGCAAGATTGAGGCCCCGGCCGCAAGCCGAGAGTCAGTTCGAGCCTCTGCTTTCCGGCTACTCTCGTTCCGGACGCGCCGGTCTACACCGAAGCTCGTGTAATCCTTGTTGCCGTCGTCGCGGAGGCTATGAGCGTGGGTCTCGGCGATGTGG
The DNA here is from genome assembly GCF_042732495.1 of Microbacterium sp. NPDC059771. NCBI lineage: Bacteria > Bacillati > Actinomycetota > Actinomycetes > Micrococcales > Microbacteriaceae > Microbacterium > Microbacterium sp. NPDC059771. The sequence goes on from NZ_JBHWHK010000001.1 coordinate 1,175,446, forward strand.
ATGGCCGCACCAACAAAGCGCTGTATAGAGACAGGCTCCGGGCGCTGGCAACGCTGCCAGACACGCAGCCTTGAGGAGCATCACCGCCGAGGGGAAGAGTGGGCGCTCGATCTCGAGCGCACCCCGAATACCCTCGTACATGGGGACGACAACGATGCGGAACGAGACACCTTCGAACTCGAATAGGCCACATCATCTGTTGTCTCCATGGCCCCATGGCCGCGCTGGTGATCCCCCCCCCGCGGAAGTACAGCGACGCGCTGCCACGACGGTACTAGGACCGTATCGGTCTTGAGGAACTAGGTCGCCTCACGGAGGCAGACTCCGTTGGACATGGGATAGCGACGAGGAACCCGGCACCGTTCCATGGGAAGTGAGCGCCGGATGGACGCCGACCACGGGTGATCCACAGAGGCCGAACTGGCGGTTCAAAGGCGTTTACAACGGCTGATTCTCGGACGCAACGGCCGATCCCTAGAAGTCGATTTCGCAACGGCGGTTCTCAAGCGAGAGTAGGGCGGTCGGGGGTGTACGTGGGAATAGCGAAAGGATGGTGTGGGAAACGGGTAGGAATAGTTCGTCGCGATCCCAGTAGAGAGTATGGATTAAAGAGATACGCGAACTTCCCACCACGGAAGCCCCCGCTCGTCGGGGGCTTCTTCCGTTTCGGCGCGCGTCTCACGAACCCGTGACACCGAGGCCCTCCGTCCGCCACACTGAGTGCCATGGGATCAGCGTTGACCACCATCGGACTGCCCGTCGCGCTCGGCATCATCATGCTGGGTCTGGGCCTGAGCCTCACCCTCGGCGACTTCGCGCGGGTGCTCAAGCAGCCGAGGGCGGTGATCGTCGCGCTGCTGTGTCAGCTGGTGCTCCTGCCGGCCGTCTGCTTCGGGCTCGTGCTGCTGTTCCAGCTGCCGCCGGTGCTGGCGGTGGGAATGATGATGCTCGCCGCGTCGCCGGGCGGCACCACGGCGAACCTGTACAGCCACCTGTTCCGCGGCGACATCGCCCTCAACATCTCGCTCACGGCGGTGAACTCGGTGATCGCGGTGATCACGCTGCCGATCATCACGAACCTCGCGATCGCCTACTTCCGCCCGTTCGATGACACGCTGGGGCTGCAGTGGTCGAAGGCCCTCGAGGTGTTCGCGATCGTGCTGCTGCCCGTCGCGCTCGGCATGCTGATCCGGCGGTTCTGGCCACGGTTCGCCGCGAGCATGGACAAACCGGTGCGCATCGCCTCGGTCGTCATCCTGATCGTCGTGATCGCGGGCGCCGTGGCCTCGAACTGGACGCTCCTGGTCGACAACGTGGCGCGTCTGGCTCTCATCACCGTGCTGTTCTGCCTGGTCAGCCTCGCGGTCGGATTCCTCATCCCGCGGATGCTGCGGGTGGGCAAGCGTCAGGCGATCGCGACGTCGTTCGAGATCGGCATCCACAACGCGACCCTGGCGATCGTGATCGCGCAGTCCGTGCTCGGTTCGGTGGAGCTGAGCCTCCCCGCGGCCGTCTACGGGGTGCTGATGTTCTTCATCGCGTTCGGCTTCGGGTTCCTCATCCGCGAGCGCAGCGGTGCCTCCGCCGCACGGACCGCGCCCGCCGTCGAGGGCGTTTCCTAGACTGGAGTGATGCGAGCCCTCACCGAAGCCGACGTCCGGGCCTCGTTCGTGAACGCGGACGCGGACGAGCTGCGCGTCATGGAGATGCCGCACGACTTCCTCCTGGTCGACTGGGACTACCTCGACTTCTTCGCCTGGCGCGACCCGAGCGCCGGCAAGCGCGGCTACGTCCTGATCCAGCACGAGGGACGCGTGGTCGGTGTCGTGCTGCGGGCGTCGGAGCCCGGTCGAGGGCGCTCCGGCATGTGCAACATCTGCCACACGATGCAGCCGGGCAACCAGGTCGCGCTGTTCTCCGCGCGACGGGCGGGCGAGGCCGGTGCTCGCGGCGACTCCTTCGGTACGTACATCTGCGCGGACCTCTCCTGTCACGAGAACGTGCGACTCGCGCATCCGCTCGCGCCGAACGAGATCCGCGCGGCGGGTCAGGCCGACTTCCGCCTCGACGGCACGCGCCGCCGGATGGAGGGGTTCGTCTCCCGCGTGTGGGAGCAGGGCTGAGTCCGGCTAGCCTGGATCCACACGTCCTGTGCTCGAGGGAGACGCCATGAGTGAAGCCATCCTGTTCGCGGTCGACGAGGGGATGGCGCGGCTGACGCTGAACCGTCCGGCTCGCCTCAACGCCTTCAACGCCGATCTGGCCCACGCCTGGCGTGACGCGACGGCCGAGGCCACCTCGCGGAGCGACGTGAAGGCGATCCTCCTCGACGCGGCGGGGCCGGCGTTCTGCGCGGGCGGCGACGTGATCGACATGGCGACCACGATGGGCGCCTCCGGTGCCGAGATCACCGCGCTCGCCGAGGTGATCAACGCGGGCATCCGCTCGCTGACCGAGTCGAGCATCCCGGTGGTCGCCGCCGCCCACGGCACGACGGCGGGTGGCGGGCTCGGCATCCTGCTCGCGACCGACTACGCCGTGGTCGGGGCACGATCGAAGCTCGGGAGCCTGTACGCCAACATCGGTCTCACGCCCGACCTGTCGGTGTCGGCGCAGCTGGCCCGTGCGATCGGTCAGCGCAGAGCGCTGCAGCTCGTGCTGCAGGATCGGCTGCTGACGGCGGCCGAGGCGCTGGAGTGGGGACTGGTGGCCGAGGTCGTGGAGGGCGAGGACGCGGCTGCGGAGGCGGAGGCCGTGCGCTCGCGCGCCGAGGAGGTCGCCCGCTTCTGGCTGGCCGGGGCCGCGGATGCCTATGGCCAGGCCAAGCGGCTGGTGCGGTCGCAGCCCGAGCGCACCTTCGTCGAGCAGCTGTCGGAGGAGGCGCGCTCGATCGGTGCCGCGCTCGAGACTCCCGACGCGCAGGCGCGGGTCGCCGCGTTCGCTGCGGCATCGGCGCGCAAGACGGCCTGACTCTTCCTCCCCAGCCACCGGTTTTCGTCGCGTCCGTCCGCACGGCGCGAAGATCCCCGAACCGGGACCGGCGCGCGTGGGAGGATGTGGACATCGATCGCCACTCGACGAGAGGACCCCCATGTCCCATCCGGACATCAGCACGCCGCCGCAGGCTGAGAAGAAGAACATGTCGCTGCTCATCCGAGGCTCGATCTGGGTGGCGATCGGCGCGCTGATCGCGGCCGCGCTCGTGTGCGTGGTGTGGGTGCTGATCGGCGACCAGAACGGCCTGATCGGTCGTGCCTTCCTCACGATCCTGCTCCTGGCCGCGTTCGCCGGCATCGCGATCCTGGAGGCCGGGCTCGCCCCCAACCGCCCGGACTGGCTGCAGCTCGCGAGCATGGTCAGCTGGGTCGTGGCGCTCCTGGTGGGGCTCGTGAAGATCTGGCTCCCGGAAGACGGCATCTACTTCGGGGCGGAGCGCTTCTTCCAACTCCTGCTCGTGATCGGAGTGCTCCAGCTCGCCCTGCTGCACGTGCGTCTGTTCACGAAGGCGGCGCAGCGCCACGTCACCACCTTCACGCGCGTCATCTTCATCGTGACGGTCGTGTTCCTCGGTGCGCTCGTGGCGATGCTCGTGTTCTTCCTCGCGTTCCCGAACACGTTCGACTACAGCGAGCTGTACTGGCGCATCGTGGTCGCCCTCACGATCCTGGTCGCGGTGGGCACCACGCTCATCCCCCTGCTGAACGCGCTGTTCGCGCCGAGGAAGGCCGCCACGTCGACGCCGCAGAACCCGGCTCCCGCATGGCCCACGTTCGCCGACGGCCGCACCCCGCTCCCCGCCCTGCCCGACGGCTCGCCCGACTGGAACGCGTACTACACCGGCTACCCGACGGCTCCGCAGCAGGCTCTCCCGCAGCCGCAGACCACGGCGTTCCCCGTGGTTCCCGAGGCCGCGGTCGCGCAGCCCGCGCCTCCGGCTGCGCCCTCCGCACCCCCGGCGGCCCAGCCCGGCCCTCCGGTACCGGACGCGCCGGTACCGCCCCGACCCGCCGCGCCGGAGCCCCCCGCGCCGCATCAGGGCGAACCTCCCGCGTTCCCGCCGCCCCCTCCCGCGCCGGGGAACCGGGCGTCGTGACAGTGTCACAGGAGCAGGAGCTCGGCGCGCTCGCCGCGGAGGTCGCTCGGGAGGCGGGGGAGCTCGCCAGGACACGCCGACAGCAGGGGGTCACCCTGGCCGCGACCAAGTCGACACTGGCCGACATCGTGACCGAGGCCGACCGCGAGGTCGAGGCGCTCATCCGCGACCGTCTGCTGACGGCGCGGCCGCACGACGGCTTCCTCGGCGAGGAGTCCGGTACGGCGGCGGGCGACAGCGGGATCACCTGGGTGGTCGACCCCATCGACGGCACCGTCAACTACGCCTACGGCATCCCGGCCTACAACGTCAGCATCGCGGCCGTCCAGGGAGAGCCCGACCCGAGCCGGTGGGAGGCGCTCGCCGCCGCCGTGCACGCACCGGCCGTGGGGGAGACGTTCACCGCCGCTCGAGGTCACGGAGCCTGGCTCGACGGCAGACGCCTCGAGGTCACGCAGGAGACACCGGCCGGCGCGCTCCTCGCCACCGGGTTCGGCTACGACCCCGCGACCCACGACGGCGACCTCGCGACCGTGCGCCGGGTGATGCCCATCGCGCGGGACCTCCGGCGGATGGGGTCGGCCGCACTCGACCTCGCGTACGTCGCCGCTGGTCGACTCGACGGCTACTTCGAGCGCGGACTGGCCCCCTGGGACCTCGCGGCGGGCGCGCTCCTGGTGAGCGAGGCGGGCGGCATCGTGACGCGCGTCGACACCGACTCCCCTCGGCCGCTGCTGATCGCCGGAGGACCAGCCGTGCACGCGCGGCTCACCGAGATCCTGTGCTGAGAAACCTGAACTGATACATGGCATTCCCAGGGTGATCGGGGTAGTGTTTACCCGATCGTTACTTTCACCACCCGAAGGTGAAAGCTGTCATTGCGCCCCCGAGCAACACGAACGACCGAGAGACTAGTTTTGCCCTTCGAGAATCCCCAGGCTGCCGCTGCGCCCACGCGTCGCTCCAGCCGTCATCGCACTGCGGCCACCGAGGCCCCGGCGACCGGGACGACGGCACCCCTCGCTCACGCGGAGACCGTGGTCGCGCTCGCCGCCGTCGCACCCCTCTCCCGTCGCGCCGCACGTCAGCGGCCGAACGACGTCCCGCCGGTGCCTCAGGCTCCCGCCGAACCGTTCATCGCCGCGACGCCCGTGCCCGCCGTGGCCGACGTCCCCGCCGTGCCCCTCGCGGCGACGCACGAGGCACCCGCCGAGGCCGCAGGCGCCGAGGTCATCCCGCCGGCCTCCGAGCCGTTCGTGGCCGAAGCCGACGCCGAGGGAGACGCGTTCGAGCGTGCCTCGCGCGCCTTCCGCAGCACCGGCACCGTGCGTACCGTCCCTGCTGCGGCCGCGAGTGCCCCGTCGTTCGCCAGCGCCGCCGACGTGCAGGGTGCGGCGGCCGAACACGTCGCATCGCGTCCCCGCCGTCTCCGGCGCTTCGTGACGGTCGGCGCGACCGTCGGTGTCATGGGTCTGGCCGGACTGCTCGCGGTCTCCATGACGCTGCCCGCCGAGGCCGTCGCCGCCGCGCGCGGAGGGTCGATGGCGTCCACCTCCCTCGTGACCGCTGCCGCCGCCGACGCCGCGGGGTCGGCGAAGGACGAGATCCAGGCCTTCGTCGCGCCCTCCGACGTGCAGAACGCACCGCTCACCCGCAACGACGACTACAGCACGGTCTCGCTCGTCGAGGTCGCGGCCGAGCAGGGCATCAACTACTCGGGCGAGGTCTTCACGAACGACCCCGACGCGGCCATCCAGTGGCCGTTCATGGTCGGCGTCGGCATGTCGTACGGCTATGGCATGCGCAGCGGGCGCCTGCACGAGGGCATCGACTTCACCCCCGGCAACGGCGCGCCCATCCAGGCGATCGCCGACGGCGTGGTGCGCACCGCCACGGAGCAGGGCGGCGCCTACGGGGTCACGGTCTACATCGACCACGTGATCGACGGTCAGACCATCACCAGCCACTATGCGCACATGCAGTACGGCTCGCTCCAGGTGAAGGCGGGCGACCGGGTCACCGTCGGCACCGTCATCGGCAAGACCGGGAACACGGGCCGCTCCTACGGCGCGCACCTCCACTTCGAGCTCATCGTCAACGGCACGACGATCGACCCGATGCCGTGGCTCCGTGCCAACGCCGGACGCACGTCGTACTGACCGGCCTGATTTCATGAGGACGCCACAGTGATGGTATTCTCGTGTGGTTGCCCCGCGAGGGGCAGCACGCCCCGATAGCTCAGTGGCAGAGCACTTCCATGGTAAGGAAGGGGTCGTCAGTTCAATCCTGACTCGGGGCTCGGAGTTCGCATCTGCGATGCGGATGCCGTGCGGCAGGGTAGCTCAGTTGGTGAGAGCGCACGACTCATAATCGTGAGGTCGCGGGTTCAAGCCCCGCTCCTGCTACAGCTCGAAACCCCCGGATACGTCCGGGGGTTTCGTCGTATCCGCGGACTAGAGTGAGAGCCGTTCCGTGCCCTCGCGCGGACGAGCGAGGCGGGCTCCCCGGAAAGAGGACCGCCGTGCCGACCCCCGCTCCCTCCGCGACCGCTGTCTACTGCCATGCGCATCGGGCGGTGATGGTCGCCGTGACGGACAGGGCGGGCGTCTCGCTCGGACTGGAGGACATCGCGGGCCCCGTCTCCTGGGACGCGCTCATCGCCGCGGGCTACGGCCTCGCGGTCGCGGCGGGCGCACTGTCCGGTGCGGTGGCCGGGCTCCGCTGCCGGGGAGTCTCCGTCGCCGACGTGCTCGGCGCGTCGATCGAGGACCCCCACCACACGATCGATCGCGCCGACCTGCGCCGCGCGGCCGCCTGGCTCGCCGACGGGCTTGCCCGCGACGAGGAGCAGCCGCTCGACGACATGACCGCCGAGGTGATCGGCACCGACGTGTTGTGGGACCCCCACGCCCACGCGGACGACGACCGCATCGCCGCCGTCGTGTTCGCGATCGTCACCGTCAGTGCGCAGGCGGCCGGGGAGCGGAGCTGAGCCTGCGGCGCGTTCTGCCCGCGCTGGCTCGGCTGATCCCGCACAGGCCGCCGGGGAGCGGAGCTGAGCCTGCGGCGCGTTCTGCCCCCGCTGGCTCGGCTAATCCCGCACAGGCCGTCGGGGAGCAGAGCTGAGCGCCCCGCGCGCGCCGGGCCGCCCGACGATGGCCAGCGCCCCTCGGCCGCACGGGCCATCCGGAACCCGGAGGTCATGTCAAGCCCCTGCGCTCGGGCCCGCCGGCACGGGAGACTGGCGCTCCACGAGGCCGAGGAACGGAGATCCCCATGTCAGACCCGAACAGCAACGCCGCCGACGATGGCCCCGAGGTGGACGCCGTCGGTGTGGACGCCGACATCGTCACCAACGATCACGACCCCGAGCCCGACGACCTTCCGGCCAGCGAAGACGACGACGACGACCTCGACGTCGCCGACCTCCCCTGACCGGTCACCGGTCCGGGGGTGGAGGGGTGGGGACCCCCCCCCCCCCCCCCCCCGCCCTTCCCCCCCCCCCCCCCCCCCCCCCCGCCCCCCCCCCCCCCCCCCCCCCCCCCCCCCCTTGTTTCCCCCCCTTCCCCAACCCCCC